>NZ_LIFX01000021.1 GCF_001297775.1 Trabulsiella odontotermitis
GCCTCGCTGATTAACACCGGGACCCTGGAGTTCACCGCCGCACAGAGCAGCAAGCCACTGCGGTTCAACGGCAATGCCCAGGTGATTAACGCCGGAACCATGAATGTCACCGGGGTGGCTGACGGTATTGTGTCAGAAGGCTCAGCCACTGATGCCTTCTTCTGGAACCAGCAGGGCGCCACGCTCAACTTCAGCGGCAACAACGGCTGGGGCGTCAAAATGGGGGGCAGCGGCTACTCAGCGCAGAACGACGGCACCATTAACATCAGCGGCAACAAATCCGTGGCGATGTACGTGGGCGGCAGTAACCAGGCAGTCAACAACGGCACCATTAACCTCGGCACCGAGGGCGGCAGTGACTCCGGGCTTATCGGTATGCAGCTGGGGGCTGACGCCACCGAAGACGCGGTGATTGAGAACAACGGCACCATCAATATTTATGCCGACAACTCGTATGCCTTCAGCAAGGCCGGTGCGAACGGCCATGTGGTCAACAACGGCACCGTGTATATCGCTGATGATGTCACCGGCTCCGGCCTGATTGCCCAGGACTCCGCCACCATCGAAGGGCTGAACGGCAATGACGGCAACGCCAGCGAAGTGCACTACTACAGCCACGACAACAGCAACAGCCTGAACGGTTACGTGGTCGGCACCAACGCTGACGGCAGTGCCGGGCAACTGATGGTCAGCAATGCCAGCATGGACGGCGTCAGCGTCAACACCGGTTTCACCTCCGGCACGTCGGCCACCACCATGACTTTCGACAACGTGGTGCAGGGCAGCAACCTGACCGACGCGGACGCCATCACCTCCACCTCGGTGGTGTGGAACGCGCAGGGCAGCACTGATGCCCAGGGCAACGTGGACGTCACCATGACCAAAAACGCCTATGCCGATGTGGCAACCGACAGTTCGGTCAGCAGCGTGGCGACCGCGCTGGACGCGGGTTACACCAGCAATGAACTGTACAGCAGCCTCAACGTCGGCAGCACCGCAGAGCTCAACAGCGCCCTGAAACAGGTGAGCGGCAGCCAGGCAACGAACGTGTTCCGTGAAGCACGGATGCTGGGCAACCGCTTTGACATGCTGGCCGACGCGGCACCGCAGGTGAGCAGCGGTCTGGCATTCAACGTGGTGGCGAAAGGCGACCCGCGTGCCGAACTCGGTAAAAACACCGACTACGACATGATGGCCCTGCGTCAGAAACTCGCCCTCACGGACAGCCAGAACCTGACGATGGAGTACGGTATCGCGCGCCTTGATGGCAGCGGCAGCCAGAGTGCCGGTAACAACGGCATCACCGGCGGCTACAGCCAGTTCTTCGGTCTGAAGCATCAGATGGCGTTTGACAACGGCCTGAGCTGGAACAACGCCCTGCGTTATGACGTGCATAACCTCGACAGCAACCGCTCTGTTTCCTACGGCGACACCAACAAGACCGCTGACAGCAGCGCGAAACAGCAGTATCTGGAGTTCCGCAGCGAAGGGGCGAAGACGTTTGAACTGAGCGAGGCGCTGACCGTCACCCCGTATGCGGGTGTCAAACTGCGCCATACGCTGGAAGACGGTTATCAGGAGCGTAACGCCGGAGACTTCAACCTGAACATGAACAGCGGCAGTGAAACGGCGGTGGACAGTATCGTCGGGATGAAGCTGGATTATGCCGGGAAAGATGGCTGGGGAGCGAGCGCCACCCTGGAAGGCGGCCCGAACCTGAGCTATTCGAAGAGCCAGCGCAGTGCGACACTGGCGGGTGCCGGAAGCCAGCGCTTTGCGGTGGACGACGGCCAGAGCGGCGGCGGCGTTAACAGTCTCGCGACGGTGGGCGTGAAGTACAGCGGCGAAAGCAGTGCCCTGCAGCTTGACGCGTTCCACTGGAAGGAGGACGGCATCAGCGATAAGGGGATGATGCTGAACTTCAAGAAAACGTTCTAATTACTGTATTTAAATACCCTGAATAATTCGGGTTGCAGGAAGGCGCTAACGCATCTGCAGCCTGAAGTATGAAGGATATACCGAGTTCCTTTCCTGGACCGGGGCGGCGAAAGCCCTCCGTTAATATCCCCGGCGACACGGATGCCTGCCGGGGTATTAAGCCCCCCCCCGCTCTATCGTTCCCGCAGCGCCTCTTTCGCTTTGTTCAGCGGTTTCAGCAGATACTGCAGAATCGTTTTATTCCCCGTTTTAATATCGACCGTTGCGATCATGCCGGGAAATACCGGGAATGTTTTTTCCTGCTTGTTGACCAGTTGGTTGCTGTCGGTGCGAATGTAGACCCGGTAAAAATAGACGTCGCGTTTAACCTCATCCTGAATGGTGTCCGGCGAAATCAACGTCACCACGCCGTTAATGCCGCCGTAAATCGAGTAATCGTACGCCGTCACTTTCACCAGCGCTTTCTGGCCGGGGTGGATGAACGCCACGTCACGCGGCAGAATTTTCGTTTCAATCAGGATCTGATCATCCAGCGGCACCAGGCTCATCAGCTTGCCGCCGGGCGGGATAACGCCGCCAACGGTGGTGACATCAATGTCTTTCACAATGCCGCGCACCGGTGCGGTGAAGGTCAGACGGGTGAGTGAGTCCTCACGTCCGCGCATGACCGAACGTTCCGCTTCGACTTCCGCATTGGCATGCGCCAGCTCTTCGCGCGCCCGCACGTAATACTGGTTTTTCATCTCGGCGATTTTATTCTCCAGCTCGTTTTTCTGCCGCTGGAGACGCAGCACGTCAACATTGCTGGCCGCGCCCTGTTTGATCAGCGGCTCGGTAAGCGACAGCTCACGCTGCACCAGCAGAATGCCCTCCTCCAGACCCGACATGCCTTTTTCCAGACTGTCGCGGCGGGACTTGTACAGCGCGGTTTCCTGCTCAATCAACGCCGTCTCATTCGCCAGTTCCGGCGGAAATACCAACAAGGTATCGTTCACTTCGGCGTTAAGCCGCGCCGCCGTGGCCATGGTGGCATGCAGTTTGGATTCACTTTCCAGCACGCTGGATTCGGTTTTGGTGCGGTCAAGTTGCGCCAGTTGCTGACCTTTTTCGACGATATCCCCTTCACGCACCATCAGCTTGTAGATAATGCCGCCTTCCAGCGACTGGATCTCCTGCTCATGGGATGACGGCACCACTTTGCCGGTACCGGTGGTCACTTCGTCAAGGTGAAACATGTTCGCCCAGGCGACAAACGCCGCCAGCGTGATAAATAAAAACCACGCCACCAGCGACGAACGCGGCAGGCTTGGTTCGCTCAGACGACTGTTAAAACGATTCATTTCGCTCATTTTACGATCTCCCCTGCGCGACATTCGCTGACGGGGTTTTCATCATCGACACATTACTGTCGGGGGTTAAACCATGCTTATTGAGGATCGCCTCACGCGGGCCATCCATCACAATGCGGCCGTTGTCCAGCACGATAATCCGGTCGACCAGTTCAAGGATCGGCAGACGATGCGTGGCGACCACCATCGTACGGTGCGTGCCAAGCCACTGTTTGAGGTGGTGAATAAACTGCTGCTCGCCAATCTCATCCAGCCAGGCGGTGGGTTCATCGAGCAGTAAAATATTGGGCGATGTCAGGATCGCGCGCGCCAGCAACAGTGCCTGGCGCTGGCCGCCGGACAAGCCCGCGCCGCCTTCGCTGATCACATAGTTCAGCCCCGTTTTTTGCCTGCGCACGAAATCCAGCGCGCCGCTTATCGCCAGTGCCTGCTGAATATCGTCGTCGGTCGCCGTCGGGTTACCTAACGTGATGTTGTCGTGGATCGAACCGAAGAACAGGCGGGCCTGCTGGCTCAGCAACTGCATATCGCGGCGCACATCGGCCGGGTCAAGATGATTAAGGGCAATGCTGTCGAGCAGCACGGAACCCTGCTGCGGCTCCTGCATTCCGGCCAGCACCTGCAACAGCGTACTTTTCCCAGAGCCGTTGCGCCCGAGCACCGCCACGCGTTCGCCCGCGTTGATGGTCAGCGCCGGAATCGTCAGCACGTTCAGCTTCTCTTCTTCATCGTAGTAAAAGCTGACGTTCTCCAGTTGATAGTGGCCGCGCAGATGCGCTTTATGCACTTTTTTACCGCGCTGCGGCTCGTCAATCGGACGCTGCATAAGATCATCAAGCCCCTGCAACGCCACTTTTGCTGACTGCCAGCGTGACAGCACACCGGAGATCTGCGACAGCGGCGCGATGGTGCGCGACGCGAGGATCGAGGTCCCGACCAGCGCACCGGTGGTCATGTCGCCGCTAATCACCAGATAGCACCCCACCAGCAGCACCACGGCGTAGACAATCGACTGCACTTCCTGCGTCCACGTCAGCAGCATGCCGGTCAGCCAACGCTGGCGCATGCTCACGTCAGCCGCCACAAAGTTGGTGTTATTCCATTGATTCTGGAAACGCTGTTCAGCGCGCATCAGCTTGATGTCTTCAATCCCCTGCACCGCTTCGACCAGCGTCGCGTTGCGGATAGCGGATTCGCGCATCCCTTCTGTTGACAGTCGCGCCAGCGGGCGCTGCACCAGCATGCCTGGAATGAGCAACAACGGCACTGCCGCTAACACGACCAGCACCAGCGGGCCGCCAACCATCCACAGAATGAAGACAAACAGCAGGAAGAACGGCAGATCGGAAATCGCCGCAATACTGGTCGAGGTGATCAATTCCCGCACCGCTTCCAGTTCGCGAATTTGTGAAATAAACGAGCCGGTGGATTTTGAACGGGCGCCGTTTTTAATTCGCAGCGCGTGGGCAAATACCCGTTCAGAGATACGCAGATCCGCGCGTTTACCGATCACGTCGGAAATATAGACCCGCAGCATACGCATAATGAATTCAAACAGGATCGCCAGCATCACCCCGCCGAATAACACCCACAGCGTGTTTTCCGATTGCGATGGCACCACGCGGTCATACACCTGCATGGAAAAGATCATGCCGGACAGCGCCAGCACGTTCGCCACCAGCGCGACGACCATAATATCGATATAGCGATACCAGTCTTTTAACGCCAGTCGCCAGAACCAGCTTTTCTTATACGGCTTAATATAATCATCCACACGCGCGTCGGGGGTGGATTCCAGCGGGCGCAGGATAAATAACGTTTTGATGCGCGAGCCTAATTCATCACGCGTCAGCACGGTTTCCAGCCCTTCATCACCGCTGAACTGCAGGCTGATATTGCCCTCGCTGTCCATGCGATTAATCACCGCGATCTGCCCGCCGTCGAATTCCGCGATCAGCGGTAATCGCCACGGATCAAGATAAGAGACTTTCGCCCGGACACGGCGCAGCCCAAGGCCAAGCTGCCGCGCCATATCTTTTAATACCAGCTCGCGAGGTGACTGACCTTCATAATTAATCGTCACCCGAACATGTTCCTGAGAAAAGTCGAGGCGATAATATTGCGCAACGCTAATCATTGCCTGAAGCCAGGGCTCATATTGCGGGTTTGCGTTCATAGAGTTACGTTCCTGTTCTGCGTGATGACGCTGTACTGGAAAAACGTTATTTGTATTTGAAATGGGATTCATACGATGTCTGCGCATGAATAAACACAGGCCACATAGCCTCTGTTTATTCTAGTGGTTATTTAGCATGATATATGCCGGGGGAATAAATTCCCCCGGCGTCAGGGTTATATCACCAGCAACTGATGGTTTGCCAACAGGGTGGCAAGATCGGTCTGGACGCCGTTCAGGGTGACCACCGTGGTCGCCGAGAAGTTACCGGACGCGCCATCCATATCCACCTGGATCTCAGTGTTGCTGCCGTTCTGCACCACACGAATGTAGTCGGTGATGTTACCCGCACTCGGGTCCAGCGTGGCGACGCTGTTCACGTAAGTCGCGCTGGCCGTGCCGGTGTAGCCGCTGTCAGACAGCAGTTCACGCAGGTCGATACGGTCGGTATCCGCGGTCCCTTCCCAGGTCCCGATGGTAAAGCCGTTCACCACGTCACTGCCGTTGCCGCCTGCGGCGTCTGCCGGGTTAAGCAGTTTGTACAGCAGCGTATCCTGGCCACCGTTACCGATGTTAAAGGTATCGTTGCCGCCGCGACCTTCGAAGAAGTTATCCGAGGTACTGCCGGTAAAGACATCGTTACCGTTACCCCCGGCGATCCCTTCGACATTCACGAACTGCGCATTACCGAACCCGGTGCTCTGCATCGCCGTGTTGCTCAGATCGATGTTCAGCGACGTGCTGCCTGCCAGTTTGTAGTCAACGATGTCCGTACCGCCCTCTGACGTCCAGACGTCAGCATCGGAAACCCGGGTACTACCGCCACCGCCGTTATAGATGTGCGTCCCTGCGGTGGCGTTCAGCGTATCGTTGTAGCCTGTCCCCACAATACCGATAGCGTTGGTACCGTCAGTGGCCGCCAGCGCGCTGTCCGTTGCCGACGCGCCGTCTTCCGCGGTCAGCGTGTAGGCGTGGTTCTTCTCAACCGCTTTCAGACCGCCCCACGAGGCGTTGACGTTATCAACCGTATTTGTGGTCCCGGAATCGAACGTTGCCGAAGACACGCCACCGTAGTTACCGTCGCTGGTCAGCAATACTGCGCTGTATGATTTGCTCGCATCCAGGCCGTAGAAGTAGACAAGTCCGGACGAGTCGTTCATGTTCACACCGCCCTGGGCGTTAATCACCTGCGAACCGACCACCTTGCCTGTGCTTTCATCAATGAGCAGTACCGTGTTGCCATAGAAGGCGTTGATACCGTTCGCGTCTGAAATACGCAGGATGATGCTGGTACCGTTACTGATGGTGTTGGTGTTCTCGATGTATTCCGTCTTACCGCCTGCGGCACGGAACATCACCAGATCTTTGTCACCATCGTAATCAAGGTCCAGCGCCAGCGCACCGGTGGTAAAGTTGGAGCTGCCCTGGTTGGCGTTGGTGATCAGCGTTTGCGAGGTCCAGTTAACCTGGCCGGTACCGCTGTCCGTGCCGTTGTTGGTCCACAGCAGACCGACGTTGCTGGCGTTATTGGTCGCCGTCGAACCTGCCGCACCGGCAATTTCGATGAGATCCATCTTGCCGTCGCCGTTCCAGTCCACCGCCAGCGAAGTCATACTGTTCACGCTGTCGCCCAGCGTCTGCACATTCGACCCGGTACCCACGCCATTGGTCGCCGCCGTTAAGTTCCCGTTACCATCGTTATAGAAGATGGCACTGGTGGCGTTGCCCTTACCGGTTAACCCGGCCACGAACAGATCCATATAACCGTCGCCGTTAAGATCGGACCAGGTCATGGTGGTGTAGTAGTTATCCGTGGCGCTATCACCGTTGAACACGTCGGTCACCACCTGGGTGTTGGTCAGCGTCATGTTGCCATTCGCATCAACACCGTTGGTCACCACCACCATACGAGAACTCGACGTGCTGCTACCGCCGCCCGAGGTGGCGTTCGACCCTGACGTACCGTGATAGGTGATATCAACATAACCATCGTTGTTCAGGTCGACACCCGATACCTCACGGTCTGGCGTTGCGTTACCAGTGTTGGTCGCGGCGGTGCCATCCTGCGAGGTACTGCTGTTGACATAGGTGCCCGTCTTATCGAAACCAGCAATGGTCCCGTCGGTGTTCATGACGAAACTGGAGTCATAGCCGCCGCGCGTTTCTTCATCGTTCGGCGTTTCGTCACCATAGACCATATCAACATAGCCATCGCCGTCGATATCGATACCCATCGCACCGCCGTACCAGCCGTAGATGTTACCGTTAGGATCGTTGGTCTGACCCGATTCACCGTACGCCCCCACCTGGAAGGAGGTGTAGGTACCGTCTTCGTTATATTTGAACGACTGCTGGCCGTTCGCATAGTCAGTATCCGCCCCCAGAATATCCATCAGGCCATCGCGGTCGAAGTCGATAAACGACGACTGCTGCTGCTCATCCGGACCACTGATCGCCACCGAATCAAACGACCCTAAGGTGGTCGAGTCGGACGCATTCTGCGTAAACACGGTCGAGTTACTCAGGATTCGCCACGTACCATCTTCACCCAGCGTCAGCGCCGTACCGGTATCGTCAGACGACGCCGCTGATGACGTAAAGGTAATGGATGGCGTCGACGATACCGTCAGCTCACCGGTGGTGTCATCCGCCGTGATCTGCGTGCCGTCCGCTTTATAGAGCACCGCTTTGACATCGTAAGTGCCCAGCGCCAGCGCATCACTGTCAGGGATCTGCACATACCAGGTGCTGTTTAACGGGTCAATGACCACGGCACCGGTACGGGAGCTGTACACCACGTTGTTGATCGTCACTTCCACGTATTCGCCGGTGAGGATCTCGAAATCAACGCTCCCGGTGATGATTGGCGTGGTATCCAGCGTGTTCTGCGCATCTGCAAACATCTGCAGATCCACGGTGAAATCAAACACTGGCGACGGTGCGCCTTCGTTACCGGCGGCATCAACCACCACCGCGTAGAACTCGCCCTTCTGACCGTCGACCAGCGCTTCGTTCAGTTGGTATGTCCAGTCGGTACCGTTAACATCTGCTTCGCCGAGCAGCGTGCCGTCGGCGCTGTAAATGCGGACCAGCTCGCCTGTCTGCAGACCGGTGGACAGCGTACCGTTCAGTACCGGCATGCGATCGTCCGTGGTCGTGCCGGAAGCAAACTCACCGCGAGAAGAGGCCACGTCATCGGTATAGCTGACAATGGTCGCCGTCGTGGTGGATGGCGTCAGGTCAACGGTCACCACCTGCTGTGTCGTTGCACCGGCATTCCCTGCGATGTCAACAACGCGTACCTGATAAGTATGATCGCCATCCGTCAGGGTGCGTGAATCAACGAACGACCAGTTGTTGCCATTCATGATGACGTTCTGCCAGGTCAGGCCGTTATCGGTACTGATCTGCACCTGGTCGCCAGCGCTCAACGGCGCACCGATGGAGCCGGTGATGGTCAGCGACGAATCGTTAGTCAGGAAGTCGCTGTCGCTATAGCCGCTGTCGGTGGAGATACTGTCAATGCTGACGGTAATCGCGCTATCCGGCGCCACCAGATCAACCGTGACCTGCTGGTGTGCCGTCGCGCCAACGTTGCCCGCCGTATCAATCACCCGCACCCAGTAGTCATATGTGCCATCGGCCAGCGTACGACCATCATCAAAGAACCAGTTGTTGCCAATTACCGTCACGCTCTGCCAGGTGGCACCGCCATCAAGGCTAATCTGTACGATTTCGCCCGGAGACAAGGTGGCACCCAGCGAGCCCTGCAGGCTCAGCGAGGAGTCGTTGGTGATGAAGTCGCTGCTGCTCAGACCGCTGTCATCGCTGATGCTGTCAAAGGCGATGGTTTTGCTGGCATCCGGTACCTGCGTATCAACAGTTACCGTCTGACTGGTGGTCGCGCTGATGTTGCCCGCGTCGTCGATCACCCGCAACTGATAGAGGTAATCGCCATCGGCCAGGGTACGACCATCAACCCAGGTCCAGCCCTGACCGTTCACGCTGACATCAATCCAGGTGAGACCGCCATCGATGCTGATCTGAACGTGTTCACCGCTGGCCAGCGCCGCGTTCAGCGAGCCCTGCAGGGTGATCTGGTTGTCGTAGGTGATGAAATCGCTTGTCGACAGACCGGTGTCCTGCGACACCGAATCCACAGAAATCAGCGTGATCACTGGCAGCGTGGTATCCACCACCACGGTCTGACTGCTGACCGCGCCGACGTTACCCGCATTATCAATCACCCGGACCATGTACTGATACGAACCATCCGCCAGCGTACGTCCGTCGCTGAAGGTCCAGCTGGTGCCGTTCACGGTCAGGTCAATCCAGGTCACGCCGCCGTCGAGGCTGATCTGCGCGGTTTCACCGCTGGCGAGTTGCGCCGAGAGTGAACCGTCCAGCACGATCTGGTTATCGCTGGTGACGAAATCCGTGGTGCTCAGGCCGGTATCATTCTGTACCGACACGATGGTGATGACCTGTGCCGGTGACGTCAGATCGACGTTAACAACGTGATCATCACTGGCGCTGTTGCCAATGGTGTTGCTGACTTCCGCATGCACCGTATACGCGGTGCCATCCGCCAGCGCGGCAACGTCGGTGCTGCTCACGATGAAGCTCCACTGACCGTTGCTCTGCACCGTGGCGGTGTAAGTGTTGCCGTTCAACGTAATGGTGACCGTCTGACCCGCTGGCGCCGTCGTCGTCCCGCTGATGGTCAGCGGTGCGCCGTGCTCGGCAGCGTTGATGATGTCATCCACGCTCAGGGTGTCCACCGTAATGGTCGGTGCATCGCCATTCAGCGTCACGTTGTGGCTGCTGTTGCCGGTGTTACCCGCGAGGTCATTCACGGTTGCCGTGATGGTGTACTGTCCATCCACCAGCCCCGCAAAATCATTCGCCGAAACAAGTACCGACCAGTTGCCGGTGCTGTCCACCGTCGCCAGATAGGTATGCCCGTTAAAGGTCACGGTGACCGTCTGCCCCGGCTCCGCCGTGGTGGTCCCGCTGATGGTTTGCCCCGCCAGCTGTTCGTCGTTATTAACGATATCGTCAACCGCAACGGCATTGATGGTGACCACTGGCGCGGTGATATCCACCGTCAGGTTATGGCTGGCCGACGCCGGGTTGCCCGCAACATCGTTAACGCTGGCAGTGATGACGGCGGTGCCGTCGGTCAGTGCTGCTACATCGCCCGCCGGAACGGTGACGCTCCAGCTACCGTTGGCCTGAACCTGTGCGGTATAGGTGTTACCGTTCAGCGTGATGGTGACGGTCTGCCCGGCTTCGGCCGTGCTGGTCCCGGTGATCACCAGATCCGCCTGCGCTTCGGCAGCGTTCAGGATGTCGTCGGTCGCCAGCGTGTTAATAGTGATGACCGGCGCGTCAGTGTCCACACTGTAGTTATGTTCGGCTGACGCGCTGTTACCGCTGGCATTGCTGACGTTAACCTGAACGCGGGCACTGCCTGCCGTCAGGTTCGCCAGATCAGCCGAAGGTACGGTGTATGACCAGTCGCCGTTGCTGTCTACGACGGCAGTTATGGTCTGGCCGTTAAAGATAATGGTGACAGTCTGACCCGCTTCCACGTTAACGGTGGAGCCGGACAGCACCAGATCCGCGCCTGTTTCCGCGGCGTTGATGATGTCATCCGCCGTGACGCTGTTGATGCTAACGGAGACCGGATTCTGGTCAACGTTAACATCGTGCGTCGCCGAGCCGCTGTTACCGGCCGCCGTGGTGACGGTCACGCTGATGGTGCTGGTACCGTCATTCAGGGCAGTCACATCGGCCGCCGGAACGCCGACGCTCCAGTTACCGCTGGCATCAATCACGGTAGTGTAGCTGTTACCGTTCAGGGTCACCGTCACGGTGTCGCCCGCAGCGGCATTGGTTGCCGAGCCGCTGATGACCTGTGCCTGGCCGTGTTCGGTGGTGTTCAGGATGTCGTCACCGGCGACGGTGTTAATCGTCACAACCGGTGCTGCGGTGTCCACCGTCAGGTTATGGCTGGCAGACGCCGGGTTACCGGCGATGTCGTTAACGCTGGCTGTGATGACGGTGTTACCGTCAGTCAGGGCCGCGACGTCGTTTGCCGGAACAGTGATGCTCCAGCTGCCGTCCGCCTGCACCAGTGCAGTATATGTGTTGCCGCCAATCGTCACAGTCACCGTCTGACCGGCCTGTGCGGTGGTCATGCCGCTGACTGTCAGATCGGCCTGTGCTTCGGTGGCATTGAGGATGTCATCGACCGCCAGTGTGTTGATAGTAATGACCGGTGCCGCGGCATCCACCAGCAGGTTCGCGGTGGTGCTGGTGCTGTTACCGGTGCTGTTGGTGGCACTGGCAGTCAGCGTGTAATCCGCTTCGCCGAGGCCTGCCAGATCCGCTGCCGGTACGGTCAGCGTCCAGTTACCGGAGGCATCCGTCACTGCCGTATACGCGGTGCCGTTCAGCATTACCGTTACGG
>NZ_LIFX01000022.1 GCF_001297775.1 Trabulsiella odontotermitis
CCTGTGACACAGATCACATTCATCCACCCGGGCTCATGCAAACATCGCAGCGACGTAACGCATTGTTTTATATGTTTATTTTATAATTTCTCGTTATTCATCACGCTCATAAATAAGACAGGGACAAACACATGCCACAGCAGGGATTGCGCTTCACTCTCGAAGTGGATGGCCAGGAGCCGGATACTTTCGCTGTCATCAGCTTCGGCTTAAAACAGGACTATTCACTTCCGTTTGTCCTTGATGTCGACGTCGCCAGTGATTCCTTCAGGCAGACCGCAGAAACATTACTCGAAAAAAACGCCACCCTTACGGTCTGGCAGGGGCAGCAGGTGCTGCGCCATATCAGCGGTGTCATCGCCACCTTCGGCACAAAAGAGAATAATGGCTGGCAGATGCTGTACCGCTTCGTCATTCGCCCTCCCCTCTGGCGCTGCAGCCTGCGGCAGAATTTCCGCATATTCCAGCAACAGGATATCCTGGCTGTCTCCGACATCCTCCTCAGGGAAAACGGTGTCACTGACTGGACTGACGGGTTTAACGATGACCATCCGCCCCGTGAATTCTGTGTACAGTACGGTGAATCAGACCTCGCGTTCCTGACCCGTCTCTGGGCTGAGGAAGGTATCTTCTTTTTTGACAAATCTGCCCCGGATACACCGGAACAAAAACTGACGCTGTGCGATAACGTCGCCGGACTCAGATGCCTGACTGACCCCGTCGCCTTTAACCCGAACACCACAACGGACGTTTCAACAGAATGCATCAGCGTGTTCCGCTATGAAGCCACCGTCAGTCCCTCTTCTGTGCAGAGCCAGGACTACACCTTCAAGGTTCCCGACTGGCCGGGTATTTATGACCATGAAGCCGACAACCTGAACGGCCAGCGGGCACAGTACGAGATTTTTGATTATCCCGGCCGCTTCAAGGATGAGCAGCACGGAGAGAATTTCACCCGTTACAGAATGGAAGGCTGGCGCAGCGGTGCCGAAACGGCCACCGGTGTCAGTAATTCACCCGGACTGTGGCCGGGAACCCGCTTCACCCTTTCCGGACATCCGTCTGTCAGTCTCAACCGGGAATGGCAGGTGGTGAGCAGTTCCCTGACAGGCATACAACCTCAGGCTCAACACGGAAATCAGGGCGCCGGAACCTCACTCACCAACCATTTCACTGTCATCCCCGCAGAACGCACCTGGCGTGCCAGACCCCATCCAAAACCGAAAGTGGATGGTCCGCAGAGTGCGGTGGTCACCGGGCCGGCAGGGGAAGAGATTTTCTGTGACGAGCACGGACGGATACGGGTGAAATTCCTGTGGGACCGTTATCACGGCGGCACGGAAGACAGTTCCTGCTGGATCCGTGTCTCCCAGGCCTGGGCCGGGGCCGGTTTTGGCAACCTGGCCATTCCCCGCGTGGGTCAGGAGGTCATTGTGGATTTTCTCAATGGTGACCCTGACCAGCCCATCATTATGGGCCGCACCTACCATGAAGATAACCGCTCTCCCGGAGACCTGCCGGGCACAAAAACGAAGATGACCATTCGTTCCAAAACCTATAAAGGGGATGGGTTTAATGAGCTGAGTTTTGAGGACGCCACCGGCCAGGAGCAGGTTTATATCCATGCGCAGAAGAATATGGATACCGAAGTGCTGAATGACCGCACCACCGATGTGAAAGTGAACCATACCGAAACCATTGGCGGCAACCAGGTTATTACCGTGCAGCAGAACCAGGTGCAGACGGTGGTGCAGAACCAGAAAGAGACCGTGGGGCAGAACCAGAGTATTACTGTCGGCCTGAACCAGGCAGAAACGGTGGGGGTGGTCCGTGCACTGACGGTGGGTGTGGCGTACCAGACCACGGTAGGCGGTGTGATGAATACCTCGGTGGCGCTGACACAGTCCTCTCAAGTGGGGATACAGAAGTCGTTGCTGGTCGGTAAGGGTTATAACGTCAGCGTCGGGGAGAATGTCACCTTTACGGTGGGTAAAAGCAAAACCGAGAGTACCGGGAAGGTGGCCGTCTATTCCGCCGGGGAACATCTGGAGTTGCGTTGCGGGCAGGCCCGGCTGGTGCTGACGCAGGACGGCAAAATATTTCTTAACGGTACTGCGATTAACCTCCAGGGTATGCAGACCATCAGCGGCGACGCTCTGATGATCAACTGGAACTGCGGTATTGCAGAAGACCCACCGAAAGCGCCGCAAGAAAACGGCAGTTCGTCGCCGGATATGCGGCAGTACTGAGCCCGCGACAGTACAAAACGATAAATAAAAAATAAGCATTACATTCAGCAAAACAGAAGGACTGGAACATGATCGGAAAACCGGCAGCACGTCAGGGTGACGGCACCATGACAGGTGGCCCAATAATCCAGGGCTCGGCGGGGGTGATGATTGGCGCACCGACCGGCGTGGCCTGTTCGGTCTGTCCGGGCGGCATGACCTCCGGCAACCCGGTCAATCCGCTGCTGGGCGCAAAGGTACTGCCCGGCGAAACCGATATTGCCCTGCCCGGCCCGCTGCCGTTTGTACTCTCGCGTACCTACAGCAGCTACCAGACCAGAACACCTGCCCCGGTGGGTGTGTTCGGCCCCGGCTGGAAGGCGCCCTTTGATATTTGCCTGCAGATACATGATGCGGAACTGATACTCAACGACAATGGCGGGCGCAGTATTCATTTTCATCCGTTGTTTCCGGGGGAAACGGCCTTCAGCCACAGCGAGTCCTTCTGGCTGGCGCGGGGTGGCGTCCCGGCACTGCACGACAGTAACCCGCTGAGCACACTCTGGCAGACACTGCCGCAGGATATTCGCATCAGCCCGCATATTTATCTTGCAACCAACAGCCTTCAGGGTCCCTGGTGGATCCTGGGCTGGTCTGAGCGCATTGCCGGGCCGGAGGAAGCGCTGCCCGCCCCGTTGCCGCCGTACCGGGTGCTGACCGGTCTGGCGGACAGTTTCGGGCGGACAATGACTTTCCAGCGCGCCGCATCCGGCGCATTCTCCGGAAACATTACCGCCGTGACAGACGGTGCAGGCCGCCATTTCCGGCTGGTGCTGACCGCCTGTCAGGACGCGCCCCCCGCCACGGGTTATGGCGCAGACAGTGGCGTTCGCCTCGCCGAAGTGTGGCTGTCCCGCGACCCGGAATACCCGGATAACCTGCCCGCCGTTCCCCTGGTGCGTTATGAATATTCATCCCGGGGTGAACTGGCGAGGGTGTATGACCGCAGCGGTACTTCAGTTCACGACCTGACCTATGACATGCAGTATCCGGGACGGATGGTGGCACACCGCTATGCGGGCAGGCCGGAAACCAGCTACCGGTATGACGTTGCCGGGCGCGTGACGGCGCAGCATAATCCGGAAGGCTTAAGTTATTCCTATGTTTATGAACACAATCGCGTCACTGTCACCGACAGTCTGGGCCGCCGGGAGGTACTGCACACCGACGGCGACGGCGGGATGAAACGGGTGGTGAAAAAGGAGCATGCCGACGGCAGCATCACCCGCAACGACACTGACATCGCCGGCAGACTGCTGGCGCAGACGGATGCGGCGGGCCGGAAAACCGAATACCGGCACAGCCCCGCCTCAGGTCAACTGACGGCGCTCGTCACACCGGATGGCAGGCTGACGGAGTTTTGCTATAACGCCCGGCGCCAGCTGACCAGCACGGTCCACCCTGACGGGCTGCAGAGCCGGCAGGAATATGATGACCACGGCAGACTGACGGCTGAAACCCTGCGCAACGGCAGTACGACCCGTTATTTTTATGATAATCCGCGCAGCGAATATCCTTCTTCCACCGAAGATGCCACCGGCAGCCGGAAGCATATGACCTGGAGTCGCTACGGTCAGTTACTCACCTTTACCGACTGCTCCGGTTATGAAACCCGCTATGAATACGACCGCTTCGGGCAACTGACGGCAGTGCACCGGGAAGAAGGTGTCAGTCAGTTCCTTACGTATGACAGCCGGGGCCGTCTGACCTGTGTAAAAGATGCACAGGAACGCGAAACTCACTATGAATACAACGTGTCTGGCGATCTGACAGCGACCACACTCCCTGACGGTAGTCGCCGCGAAAACACGCATGACGCCCGGGGCCACATCCTCAGCAGCACACAGGACGGGCTGACGCGGCGGATGCAATACGACGCTGCAGGCCGGGTCACGCAGCTCACGAATGAAAACAACAGCCACACAACGTTCACTTATGATGTACTGGACAGGCTGACGCAGGAAACCGGTTTTGACGGCAGGACGCAGCGTTACGGCTACAGCGCCACCGGGCTGCTCATCCGCAGTGAAGATGACAGCCTCATTACCTGCTGGCACTATGACGCAGCAGACCGACTGACGCACCGCACGGTGAATGATGAACCGGCGGAGCAGTGGCGTTACAGTGAGCGCGGCTGGCTGGCTGAAATCAGCCACGTCAGTGACGGGCACCGCGTCACTGTGCAGTACGGGCACGACGACCAGGGCCGTACTGTCCACGAACGCCAGAGGGTGCATCACCCGGACACGGGTGAACTGGTGTGGCAGCATGACACCCGGTACGATTACAACGACAGCGCACTACTGAACCGCATCACACCGGATAACCTGCCCCCGCTGGAATGGCTGACGTATGGCAGCGGTTATCTGGCTGGCATGAAACTTGGTGATGAACCACTTCTCGACTTTACCCGTGACCGCCTGCACCGCGAGACGCAACGCAGCTTTGGTAATTACGAACTGACCACGGCATACACGCCGGGCGGCATGTTACAGAGCCACCACCTGAACATTCCCCGGCTTAACCGTGACTACATCTGGAGCGCTGACGGGCATCTTGTCCGCATCAGCGGGCTGAATGAACAGCGTGATTATCAGTACGGTCCCGCCGGTCGGCTGCGCAGTACGCATATTAAATCAGCGCATCATGACCTGACGCAGTGGACCCTGACCGACCCGGCGGGCAACCGGATAGCGGAGCGGGATGAATACCCGATGCTGCCGGATAACTTCCGGAATAACCGTACCGGTCAGGATGTGGATAATGTCTACCATTACGATGAACACGGCAGACTCACTGAAAAGGGTGAGCGTCGCCCCCGTCCGCGTGGCAGCCTTTCTCATCATTATGGCTATGATAACCAGCACCGGCTGACGCATTACCGTCAGTTGCAGCACGGCAGTCTGCTGACGGAAAGCCGGTATATCTATGACCCGACGGGCCGCCGCACGGGTAAGCGGATATGGGAATGTACGGTCTGTGACGATGGTTCGTGTACAAAGCCGGAACTGAAGGAAACCGTATGGTACGGCTGGGATGGCGACCGGCTGACCACCATGCAGACAGACACCGTCCGTATCCAGACGGTGTATCTGCCGGGCAGTTTTACACCATTAATCCGCATTGAAACCGCAACCGGAGAGCTGACGAAAGCCCGCCGCCGCACGCTGGCGGAAAAACACCAGCAGGAGGCGGGAATGGTGTTTGTACCGGAACTGGTGGCAATGCTGGATAATCTGGAGCGGGAACTGAAGGCGAACCAGGTCAGCGGGCAAAGCCGGCAATGGCTGACGCAGTGCGGGCTGACGCCGGAGCAGATGAAAAACCAGATAGAGCCAGAGTACAGTCCGCAACGGAAAATCCACCTGTATCACTGCGACCACCGAGGCCTGCCGCTGGCGCTGATTAACGCTAACGGGGAGATAGTCTGGAGCGCAGAATTTGATGAGTGGGGGAATATGTTGCGTGAGGATAACCCCGGCAATCTGCAACAACTTATCCGGTTGCCGGGACAGCAGTATGATAAAGAGACGGGGCTGTATTATAACCGTCATCGATACTATGACCCGGAGCAGGGACGGTATATTACTCAGGATCCGATTGGGTTACGTGGTGGGTGGAATTCTTATAAGTATCCGTTAAATCCGATTACAGAAATAGATCCTTTAGGTTTGTACAATTTATACCAATTAATGTATGACGTGTGGCATGATGATTCATCTGGCACTTCATTTATTGATATTTCTGGTGGTGGTGACCTGGTATCACTAGGTGGCCATGTTGGGGTTGGTGTCGCTTTCGCTAAAAAGAAAGGTGAAATACTTTCTGATATTTGCGCCTATGCTACGGCATGTGGCCACGCAGGAATTGGTGGGGGGCTTAGTGCGGCTATTACATACTCCGAATCTAACTCTTTGCCTTCTTCTGGAGTAAGTAAAACTATTGGCACAACAGTTGGGGGTGGAGTAATTGGACACTTTGCGTATACTTACGCTGCCGATATAGACAATCCTGAATCTTCAACAGAATCAGTGGGCGCTGGTATTGGCGTTGATGCTTCGGCTATGGTTCTTACTTGTAAAACATGGCAGGAATGCTTGGTAAATTAACAGGAAATGTCGGATGAAATATGTTATTTTGATTCTGTCTTTATTATTATGCGGTTGTTCACCTATAAACATAGAACCAGCAATACAAAATGCAAACACCTTCCATGAACTATATCAGAGAGGGGATTATTCTAATATATATGTTCTAACTTCGGCCAACCTCAAAAAAACAACCTTAAAAAAAGATTTTATCGACTTTATGGTAAGCGCCAAAGAAAAAGATCTTGGTTCATTTATTAAATCTAATCTCAGGTTTAAAAAAATCACTCACAATTTATTTTCGAACAATGAGATATCTTTGGTGTATTATTCCAAGTACTCAAAAAGAATTGTCCGGGAAATATTTATATTTGAAATGGAAAATAGAAAATGGAAGCTAAAAAGCTATAGGTATGATTCATTGGATTAATATATCTATATTGTGAATGTAAGCTTGTGCATCATAGCCAGATCGCTTTCAAGGGTAAATTATCTGTGGATTTAATAGGACAAGAGTTTTATAAAATCCAAGTGACAGTGTTACTGCTTATTTTCAGTGTGATGATGATATTCAGGACTCCAGCATCATTGAATGCCATTTTGGTGAGTAGCTTATTCAAACAATTTACCTTCCGGACTGCTTCACCCGCATCTCAAAATCGAAACGGTAATAACGGAACTTTAAAAAAGATCAATACAGTCGGCAGCTTACTTTTTAGTCATGTAATATTTATTATCAAAAAAGAGGACTAATATTTTCCGTTACTGCCTCCTGTAGCGTTTGCAGGAGAACAATTATCATAGACAAAAAAATGGCTTCCCTCGGGAAGCCATTCCATTACCATCAGGCAGATTAGAGAACGTCGATCGCGTTCAGTTCTTTGAATGCCTGTTCCAGACGCGTAATCATGCTGGTCTGTGCAGCACGCAGCCATACGCGCGGATCGTAGTATTTCTTGTTCGGCTGGTCTTCGCCTTTCGGGTTGCCCAGCTGGCCCTGCAGATACGCTTCGTTGGTTTTGTAGTAGTTCAGAATGCCGTCCCAGGTTGCCCATTGGGTATCGGTATCGATGTTCATTTTTACTACACCGTAGCTTACAGAGTCTTTGATTTCCTGTGCAGAAGAACCGGAACCACCGTGGAAGACGAAGTTCAGGCTGTTGTGCGGCAGGTTGTGTTTCTTAGAAACATATTCCTGAGAATCACGCAGAATAGTCGGGGTCAGTACCACGTTACCCGGCTTGTAAACGCCGTGTACGTTACCGAAGGACGCTGCGATGGTGAAACGCGGGCTGATTTTGCTCAGTTCAGTGAACGCGTAGTCAACATCTTCCGGCTGAGTGTACAGTGCAGAAGCGTCCATGTGGCTGTTATCCACGCCGTCTTCTTCACCACCGGTGCAACCCAGTTCGATTTCCAGCGTCATACCAATTTTGGACATGCGAGTCAGGTACTTAGAGCAGATCTCGATGTTTTCGTGCAGAGATTCTTCAGACAGGTCAATCATGTGAGAAGAGAACAGCGGCTTACCGGTTGCAGCGAAGTGTTTTTCACCCGCGTCCAGCAGACCGTCGATCCACGGCAGCAGTTTCTTCGCGCAGTGGTCAGTGTGCAGGATAACCGGAACACCGTAATGCTCAGCCATCTGGTGAACGTGATGCGCGCCAGAGATAGCACCCAGAATGGCTGCGCCCTGAGGAACGTCAGTTTTCACGCCTTTACCGGCGATGAATGCCGCGCCGCCGTTAGAGAACTGAACGATAACCGGTGCTTTAACTTTTGCTGCGGTTTCCAGAACGGCGTTAATGGAGTCAGTACCCACGCAGTTAACAGCGGGCAGCGCAAAGTTGTTTTCTTTTGCTACCTGGAACACTTTCTGAACGTCATCACCAGTGATCACGCCAGGTTTTACGAAATCAAAAATTTTAGACATGTTACGTAGTCCTGTATCTTCGGCCTATGAAAAGAGTGCGTGCTTTAAAGCGCGCTAATAAATGGGCAGGTTTCCCTGCCCTTGAATGTCTTACTTCTTCGCGCGCTCTTCGAGCATCGCAACTGCCGGCAGTACTTTGCCTTCGACGAATTCAAGGAATGCGCCGCCGCCAGTAGAGATGTAGGAAATCTTGTCGGAAATACCGAACAGGTCGATAGCCGCCAGGGTGTCGCCGCCGCCAGCGATAGAGAAGCCTTCGCTGTCTGCAATCGCGTTAGCCACGATTTCGGTGCCTTTACGGAAGTTCGGGAATTCAAACACGCCAACCGGACCATTCCACAGGATGGTTTTGGCATTTTTCAGGATATCAGCCAGTTTCTGTGCAGAAACGTCGCCCAGGTCGAGGATCTGCTCGTCATCTTTAATGTCGTTAACAGATTTCAGGGTTGCAGTCGCGGTTTCAGAGAACTCGGTCGCAACGCGAACGTCAGTCGGAACCGGGATATCACAGGTAGACAGCAGGCGTTTCGCTTCGTCAACCAGGTCCGCTTCGTACAGGGATTTGCCCACGTTGTGGCCCTGTGCAGCGACGAAGGTGTTGGCGATACCGCCGCCGACGATCAGCTGATCAGCGATTTTTGACAGAGAATCCAGAACGGTCAGTTTGGTAGAAACTTTAGAACCACCAACGATAGCAACCATCGGGCGAGCCGGTTCTTTCAGCGCTTTACCCAGTGCATCCAGTTCAGCGGCCAGCAGCGGACCCGCACACGCGACGTCAGCGAATTTGCCGATACCGTGCGTGGAGGCCTGCGCACGGTGTGCTGTACCGAAAGCGTCCATCACGAACACGTCGCACAGCGCAGCGTATTTCTTAGACAGCGCTTCGTCGTCTTTCTTCTCGCCTTTGTTAAAGCGAACGTTTTCCAGAACAACCAGCTCACCTGCAGCCACTTCAACGCCGTCCAGGTAGTCTTTCACCAGACGTACCGGGCTGGACAGTTTGTCTTTCAGGTAATTAACAACCGGCAGCAGAGAGAATTCTTCGTTGTACTCGCCTTCGGTCGGACGACCCAGGTGGGAGGTTACCATCACTTTTGCACCCTGTTTCAGTGCCAGTTCGATGGTCGGCAGAGAAGCACGGATACGCGCGTCGCTGGTCACTTTCCCATCTTTAACCGGTACGTTCAGATCCGCACGGATAAAAACGCGTTTACCAGCCAGATCCAGATCGGTCATCTTAATTACAGACATGGTGAATCCTCTCGTTGATTCTTAAAGTTTTGCAAGCGCACACGCGCTTTACCTGAAACCTTTCGCGGCCATTGCTAACGTGGTGTCGAGCATTCGGTTAGCAAAGCCCCATTCGTTATCACACCAGACCAGCGTTTTGATCAGATGCGCGCCACTGACTCGCGTTTGAGTGCCATCAACAATGGCGCTGTGCGGATCGTGGTTAAAATCGGTGGAGACCAACGGCAATTCCGTATAGTCAACTATACCATGAAATGCATCCTGTGCTGCTTTTTGCAGCAACCTGTTGACTTCACAGGCTTTTACCGGTTTCTTCACCGTGACGCTAAGGTCGATCGCCGTCACGTTTATCGTCGGGACGCGCACCGCAATCGCCTCGAAGCGATCGTTGAATTGCGGGAAAATACGCGTGATCCCCGCCGCCAGTTTCGTATCCACCGGAATGATGGACTGGCTTGCGGCACGGGTGCGACGTAAATCCGGGTGATAAGCATCGATCACCTGCTGATCATGCATCGCTGAGTGGATCGTCGTTACCGTACCCGACTCTATTCCGTATGCATCATCTAACAGTTTAATGACGGGGATGATGCAATTCGTGGTGCAGGATGCGTTGGAGACGATGCGGTGTTCGGCGAGGAGTTCGTGCTGATTAACGCCATAGACGATGGTTGCGTCCAGATCGTTACTGCCCGGGTGTGAAAAAAGCACTTTCTTCGCGCCCGCGGCGAGATGCGCTTCGCCATGTTCGCGATTGCCATACACACCGGTGCAGTCAAGCACCACATCGATGCCCAGTTCCCGCCAGGGGAGCGCGTCAATGCTGCGCTCATGGAGGAGACGAATGACATCGTCACCGACATACAGCTGTTCCCGCTCCTGGCGAACATCCCAGGCAAAACGGCCATGGCTGGTGTCATATTTCAATAAATGCGCAATGCCCGTAGCATCTGCCAGTTCATTGATTGCCACCACGGTGATTTCCGCACGACGCCCGGATTCATATAAAGCGCGAACCACGTTGCGTCCGATGCGACCGAAGCCATTAATCGCTACGCGTACGGTCATAGATCTCCTGCGAGACATTCCCTGATTTGAGGTGGCTGACAGAGTAATGCAGCAACGCGCTAAGGGGAACCTCGCCTGTCACAAACTGCGACTGATTGATTATTTGTCGAACATTTAATCGACTGAAGCGTTTCAGCTAGAATAAGCGAAACGGGGAATAAAAGGAATGATTGTCCAGAGAGAGAAGACAGTTATCTGACCTGCGTCACATTTTAAGGCGGTTTACGTGGCCTGGTTATTCCGCTGCCAGGAATTATCCGTTTTGTTTCCCGAAGCCAAAAAAACGGGCCGCCTGGGCGACCCGTTTTCAGCTTTCTGGCGATTACAGCAGCGCTTTTGCTTTCGCAACAACGTTATCGACGGTAAAGCCGAACGCTTCGAACAGCTTCTCAGCCGGGGCAGACTCACCGAAGGTGGTCATCCCGACGATAGCACCGTTCAGACCGGTGTACTTGTACCAGTAATCCGCAATACCGGCTTCCACCGCCACGCGGGCAGAAACGGCTTTCGGCAGCACGGATTCACGGTATGCCGCATCCTGTTTGTCGAACGCGTCGGTGGACGGCATGGAGACCACGCGCGCCTTCACCCCTTCCGCAGACAGTTTTTCCCAGGCTGCCACCGCCAGCTCCACTTCAGAGCCGGTGGCAATGAAGATAAGCTCCGGCTGACCGGCACAGTCTTTCAGCACATAACCGCCGCGGGCGATATCGGCCAGCTGTTTCGCGGTACGTTCCTGCTGCGCCAGGTTCTGGCGGGACAGAATCAGCGCGGTCGGGCCGTCATGACGCTCGACACCGTATTTCCACGCCACCGCCGATTCCACCTGGTC
>NZ_LIFX01000023.1 GCF_001297775.1 Trabulsiella odontotermitis
AACTGACGCTGGACTTCACACCGCCGGACAGCAGCAAAGTGAGCATTACCAACGTCATTGATGACGCGGGGACGGTCACGGGCAATATTGCCTCCGGAAGCGTAACGGACGACAACACACCGCTGATTAAGGGGACGGGCGCGGAACAGGGCGACATTATCACCGTGTACAACGGCAGCACCATTATTGGTTCTGCAATCGTACAGAGCGATGGTACCTGGTCACTGCAAGTCAACACGGCGCTGGCGGATGGCACATACCGACTGACGGCGAAAGAAACCGACAAAGCGGGTAATGAAACATCGCCTTCGGCGGAATACGTGATTCAGATTGACGCTGGCGGACAACCGCTGCCGCCGACGCTGACCAGCGTTGTTGATGATGTGCCGCAACACACCGGTGCGCTGCAGAGCAACGAGGTGACCAACGACAATACCCTGACATTGACCGGTACCGCCGAAGCGGGCGTGACGGTCAATATCTACGGTGGTGTCAATGGCACAACGCTGCTGGGTTCAACCACGGCGGATGCCAATGGCGACTGGACTTACACCACGCCGATACTGCCAGATGGCCAGCACACATTCGTTGCTGAAGCCGTTAACAGCATCGGTCAGGTGAGCCCGCAAACCGGAGGCTTCCCGGTCACGGTGGATACCAGCGCACCAGGTGCTGTGTCTGACTTCGTGGTCACCGACGATCAGGCGCCGCAGATTGGTAACCTGAACAATGGTGATACCACTAACGATGCAACGCCGAAGATCAGCGGTATCGCCGAGTCTGGCAGTATTGTCCATATCTACGTCGATGGCGTAGAGAATGGCTCAACAACCGCCGATGCCTCGGGTAACTGGAACTACACCACCACGTCAGTGGCAGATGGCCAGCACACCTTTACGGCGCGTGCTGAAGATACTGCAGGCAACCTGGGCCCGGTAAATACCGGTACGACGGTTATTGTGGATACCTCGCTGGTATCGGTCACCATCACTAACGTGAAGGATGATGTGGGTGCGATTACTGGTAATGTGGCAGCGGATAACGTGACTGACGACGCCCGTCCGGAAATCACCGGTATGGCGAAAGCAGGTAGTATTGTCACCATCAAAGATGGCAGTACGGTTCTGGGCTCCACCACCGCGGAAGCAAACGGAACCTGGAGCTTCACACCGGCGACTAACCTGGGTGACGGTGCACACAGCATCACAGCAACCGCAAGAGATCTGTCGGGTCAGGAAGATACGTCCAGCGCCTTCAACTTCAGCGTGGATACGGCGGCGCCAAACCGTCCGACGATTGATTACGCAGAAGATCAGGTGGGTGCCGTTCAGAATGACCTGAGCAACAACGGCTATACCGATGATCCGCAGCCAATTCTGCACGGTACGGCAGAAGCGAACAGCATCGTCAACATCTATACCGCAGACGGTACGCTGATCGGTTCTGCAACGGTCAGCAGCAGCGGGGCGTGGAACTTCAAGCCGGGCAGCAAACTGCCTGAAGGCAAGAACACCTTCTACGTCACAGCGAAAGATGCAGCCGGTAACGTCAGCGACAAGTCTTCGGACTTCGTGGTGAATACCGACTACACCTCACCGGATGTCAGCAAGGTGTCTATCGACACCGTGACCGACAACTATGGTACGGTGCAGGGTTCGGTCTCGCACGGCGGCGTGCTGGACGATCCGCGTCCGGTCATCGGGGGTACCGGTGCTGAACAGGGTGACGTCATTATCGTGTACACGACGGATAAAGACGGTAACACCAAGGTACTGGGTTCCACCATTGTGGATGTCAACGGCAGATGGACACTGACGCCGTCCGAATCCCTGTACGCGGATTCCATTAACCAACTGTCTGTCGTCGAAACTGACAGCGTTGGCAACGAGGCGAAACCGTCAGGCACGTACGACGTAACACTGTCTAACCCGCCTGCGGCGCCGGTGATTGATGGCATGACCGACGATACCGGTTCGGCGAATGTCGAACTGGCTATCAACGGCGTGACCAAAGACACCACACCGACACTGCACGGTACCGCACCGGGCGTGGCTGGCAACATCGTGACCATTTACAACGGTAACCAGGTTGTGGGTACAACCACGCTGGATGCGAGTGGTAACTGGACCTTCACGCCGCAGCCTGCACTGGCCGATGGCACGTACGACTTTACCGTCACGGTGAAAAACACCGCCGGTCAGGAAAGTGCGCAGAGCCCGTCGTTCGGCATCGAAATTGATGCGACGGCACCGGGTGCGGTCACGGATCTCACGATCACTGACGACGTCGGTACCATCACCGGTACGTTGAGCAACAACGACGTCACCGATGACAACAAACCGACCTTCGCAGGTAAGGCGGAGCCAAACGGCATCGTCAACATCCTCGATAACGGAACCGTCATCGGTAGTGCCGCGGTGGATAACTTCGGTAACTGGAGCTGGACGCCGACGACAGAACTGGCGGATGGTGCACATCAGTTCACCACCACCGTTACTGACAGCGTGGGTAACACTGGCGCGCCAACATCACCGGTGAATATCACCGTCGATACACAGGCACCGGGTATTACGCTGGCCATTGACGGCTATCTGGATGATGTCGGTACTAACAAGGGTGTGATAACCACCAGCGGCAGCAGCACTGACGATACGTCGCCGGTTCTGAGAGGCAGCTGGACGGGCGATCTGGGTTCTGCGGAATACATCAAGATCTACCAGGATGGCATCTTCCTCGGTAACGCGACGCTGGATCGTGGTCAGCACACCTGGACGCTGGATGTGTCGGGTCTTGAAAATACGAAGACGTATCAGTTTACCGCGTCAGCCGTTGACGCTGCCGGTAACGAATCTGCTCAGAGCCCGGCCTTCTCACTGACGATCGACCTGGATCCGCCGACCCAGACCGTTACCATCACCAGTTACACCGACAACGTCGGCATGGACACTGGCAACATGGGCCCGAACACCTCCACTGACGACCGCCAGCCGGTGTTGAACGGCAAGATCGTCGGTGCTGCGCTGGAAGCAGGTGATGAGGTTCGTATCTACGATGCCAACACCAATACGCTGCTTGGTACGGCAACGGTGAGCGGTGACAGCTGGAGTTTCGAACTGCCTGCGCTGAATGACAATACGACCTATAACTTCCGTGCGGTCGTCTCGGATAGCGCCGGTAACGAAGGCACCACGTCCGGCAACTTCACGCTGACGGTGGATCTGACTGTGATCGTTAACGCCCAGGATACGCTGGATACGACACCGATCATTTCCGGTTACACCGGTTTTGAAATCCAGCCGGGTGAGTACGTCGAGGTGACGGTTAACGGTAAGACCTACAGTTCGCAGAACGGACAGGTAGTGGTCGACCCGCGTAACAACACCTGGTATGTCCAGATCCCGGACGGCGATGCGCTGGCGGTAGGCAGATACGACGTTTCCTCGGTGCTGTACTCGGCGGAAGGGGTACGCATCACCACTGACGATACGACCAATGAACTGATTGTATCGCCGACACCGCAAGTGACGGTGGGTGCCGGTGGTGGCGACCCGGATCAGAAAGCAACGTCGGTAACGCTGAGCGAAGATGGTGTATGGCGTATCCATACTAACCAGACCATGCTGGATTCGACTGCGACATCTTCGTCCTCTCTAGGCGATTTTACGACGACGAAACTGGTGAGTAACTCCGGCTCGGGCTATGACGCCAACAACTACGTACAGAACGCCACCTTCATCGACTACAATCGTGATGGACTGATGGATCTGTTTACTGTTGACAGTAACTATAATGATGGTCAGCAGATGTTCTACTACAACGGTTCCAGCTATGTCGCCTATCAGGTAGGAGCAAGGACGAATTCGCCACAAACTGGCGACTTCGCTGGTGATGCGAACACTGATGGCAGTGCGAATACCTGGAGCTGGTATGGTGGTATCATCGCCATTGATAAGAACGGTGACGGTTATGTTGATATGGTCAACGGCGACCAGACGCCGAACGACTCTGCAATTCGTGACGGTTATGGTTCGCAGATTGTTCTGAACAACGACGGCACCATCGTCGGCATGGATAAAGACGGCACATTCGCCACAGACTATTCCGCTGACTCCAGCCATGAGCCTATCGGTCTGGATCAGTCGCAGCCGGATATGGAACTGTCGGGCGTGGACATCAACAACGATGGTATCGTCGACTTTGTGATGCACAGTCAGAACATCGTTGCGGATGGTTCTCGTATCGACAAGCCAGGGGCAACGGACAACTCTGCCGCACGAAGCGAAAACCAGGCACGTCTGGTTGTCGTAAACGGCACCAACAACGGCAACTGGCAGGTGACGCAGGTCGTCGATAACGTGTTCCAGCGTGGTACTGATAGCGATCCGAACATTGGTAACGGCGTGGCGATGACCTGGGGCGACTTCAACGGCGACGGTTACATGGATCTGTTCCTGGGCCGTGGTAGCGAAAGCACCACCTCGGCGTCGGGGGCAGGTAACAACGCCGGCGAGTATGCCAGCCGTATTCATTTCAACGACGGTACCGGCAAGCTGATGTTCAGCGACCCGGATAACAACGGCATCGGTAACCCGACCGGGATGTACACCTTCAACGATACGCTGGCAGGCGGGGCCTCCCTGGCGCTGGACTGGAACCACGACGGCAAGGTGGACATCATCGAAATGCCGGGGATGGAATCCACGTCGGGCGGTATCCGTGAGTCGGCAGCGACCGGCGCGGTGAACCTGTACACCAACACCTCGACGGGCGGTTCGACGAGCTTTACCACCTCCAATATGCTGACGCAGGTTGGTAAAACCACCATCGGTGGTTCGTCAACCGCTCAGCAGGTAACCGGTAGTGTCGCTATCGACATTGACTGGGACGGTGACCGTGATCTGCTGATCTTCACCAGCGGTGGTACCACTACGTACATCGAGAACAAGAACGATGTTTCGTATGGCTCGGCTATCCACCTGCGCATCCTCGATGAGGGTGGTATCAACTCACTGTATGGCAACACCGTACAGCTGATTGATGAAGCGACAGGTGCTGTGGTGGCAACGCAGATGATCAACGCCCAGTCCGGTAACCAGACGAACGACAGTACCGCTATGGTGGACTTCTACGGTCTGGATGCCAGCAAGTCGTACAGCGCGGTGATCCTGCGCTCCAGCGGCGGTGCGGTTGAGAACGTCGGCGGTGTTGCGTCGGTGAACGGCACAACCGTCCAGAACGTCAGCAAGGCGTGGGCAGGACTGACAGCGGGTGAAGCTAACCAGGCTTACGTACTGACCACAGAGTCCGAAACTAACGTGGCGAACGCCAGCACCACCGGCGGCACCAACACCACGGGTATTGTGGGTACCGGTTATAACGATACCTTCTTCGCGACCCTGGGTAATGACCTGTACAACGGTGCAGGCGGTACGCAAACCGTCTCCGGCGTGAAATCCTGGAGCAACACCGGTGGTCTCGACATCGTTGACTACAAGCTGGCAGGCAACGCCGCGCTGACCATTGACCTGAACAAGACGACCATGCAGAACACGGGCTTTGGTAGCGCCCGGTTCGTGAACGTCGAAGGTCTGGCGGGTGGTCAGGGTAACGATACCTTCACCGGTAACGCAGGCAACAACTACTTCGAAGGCCGCGGCGGGAATGACATCTTCAATCTCGACAATGCTAAGAATGGTGGTGGTCAGGATACCCTGATGTACCAGGTCCAGGCAGGCGGAAGCAGTAACGGTACTGGCGGTAACGGTAGCGATACGGTCAACGGCTTCTGGGTCGGTACGGTAGAAGCGACGAGCAGCGCGGATGCTATCGACGTCAGCAACCTGCTGGTTGGTTACTCTGCAAGCGCGGACGGTGCGGCTCACTACATCAACGGTGTTGCCACCATCGATGCGGGTGAAACCATCGGTCAGTTCCTGACGGTGACCTACAACGGTAAGGATACTGTCGTGTCCATCGACCGCGACGGCAGCGGCGGCGCCTACAGCGCGTCCACACTGCTGACGCTGACGGACACGGAAGCCGACCTCGCGACGCTGCTGGCTAACCACCAGTTGATTCTGAGCAGCGCGAACAGTGCCGGCACCGCGAACTTCAGCTCGCTGAGCGAAGGGATGACCGCCAACCTGTGGACCGGCTTCAACTCCGCAGGCGAGCAGCTGGAAAACATCACCACGCTTATCAGTACCAGCGGTGATGACGTCATCACGGATAACTCAGCGGATAACGTTCTTGAGGGCGGAGCAGGTGATGACACCTTCTACCTGATGAACGGTGGTAACGACACGCTGATGTACAAGGTGCTGGATGGCATGGGTAATGACAGTACCGGCGGCAACGGTCACGACGTGGTTCACTGCTTCAACGTGGGCAACGTGGCAACTGACAGTGACGCCGATACGCTCAACCTCAGCGATCTGCTGGATTACAGCGGTCCAATCTCCTTCTTCGAGAACAACGGTAAGACGGAGCTGGATGCGGTATCGAAAGGGCTTGAGAATTACCTGAAGACAGAAGTGGTCGGTAACGACACGGTCATCAGCATCGACCGTGATGGTCAGGGCGGACAGCATGGCTTCACGCAGGTTGTCACCCTGGCAGACGTACAGACCGATCTGGTCACTCTGCTGCAGAACAACCAGATCACGATTTAACCCGGTAATCCCCGCCATCTCCGGATGGCGGGCTATCTGTTCGCGCCCGCAGTCAGGGCGCGACGGAGGGGATAAGTGAGGCGAATTGTCTGGATGTTGTTATTTATCGATGAATTACTGGGTTAATCCGGGAGTGAAAAATGAAAGCAAGCTGTTTTAGTTTTAGCAAATTCACGTTGATTCTCTGCGCGCTGGCAGGGTCTGGCGCGTCTGTGGCGTCGGCTGAACCTTACCGCCCGGTTGCAGCAGTGGTACCTGAACAGGCACAGGTGGTGATGTACTATCCACAGGGAAGCGTGCCGGCGACGGTCTACGTAGACCGTGAATTGCAGTCTGCGTTACTGCCAGGTGAGTTTACTGTCTTTTGCGTGACGCCGGGTGCGCATGCAATCGAATCTGTTTTCAACGATCACCCGCTTTATCAGGGTAAACAAAACCCGACGCAGCAACTGCCTGCCGAGGGCGGTGAAACCTACTTTGTGCAGGTTAACCCCGGCACAACCGGCAACACGGCTGCACTGGAAGAGCGCCCGCAGGCAGAGTCGATTCTGAACCGCCTGCAAAAACACACCCGCCTTGTGAACCGCGCATCGCAGGCGAAGAGCTGTAATTACATCAACTCCAACGGTGTGGTTCTGATTCAGGAACAGGTTCTGTTCCGTTTCGCGAAGAGCAATGCCGCCGGGATCCTGCCGGACTCCCGCAGCAAGCTGGACAACGTGGTGAGGTTCATTAAGCAGGCCAGTAACGTCAGTGAAATTCAGCTTATCGGCTTCACCGACGCCATCGGTAGCCGTGATGCCAACCAGCGTCTCTCTGAAGCTCGAGCCAACATGGTACGGTCGTTGCTGATCGAGCAGGGAATTAAGCCTGAGATGATCAACAACACGATGGGGCAAGGTGTTGCCCAGACGGCGGAAGGATGTGGTACCCGCACCAGTCAGCAGGACGCTGGTTGTAACGTTAACAGCCGCCGTGTAGAAATTTTTGTGAAAAGTTAATAACCTGTTCTAAAACATAAAAATACGGGATGCAGATGTGTGATCCCGTATCATCTAAATCTTTGTGGATTGATTTATCCATTCTGTGTGATTATACAAGTTATTTTCTTGTGTTGAAATAATGTAATCCTGCTTTGTATTTTTAGGCTGTAAATCTTATATCCCACCATCATTTCTGTTAATACCCACCCAGTTGAGCAGCATGGAAGCGCTCGAAATAACGTTGATGTTAGAAATATAACCATCGTAGCGGTTATTTATTGCCGACAGCTGGTTATTAAAATGGTCATTTTCTGCCGTCAGCACATCTAATAATGTTCTTTTCCCGAGGTGGTACCACTGCTCATAAAACATTTGCCGCACGCGGTCCGTTTCGGCAGAGAGACGATCGTAATCATCGGCACGTAAGAAAGAAGAATCGCGGATCTGGATCTGGTTATTAATCTGGTATTCCAGGTCGCGGTAGTTGACTTCATATTGCTGTTGCGCGGCATTGGCTCTTGCCCGCGCCGACATCTGCGCTGCCCGTTCGGAACCGCCGCTGAACGCATTCCACTCCACGTTCACCCCGGTATACCATCCGCTTTCATTGCCATTGACGTCTTTGGCGGTGCTTTTTGAAATCACCCAGTTCACCTGCGGCAGACTGGAGGCTCTGATGCTTTCTGCTTCATGCTCCGCCGCCCGGACTTTCGCCTGCAGGCTCATCATCATCGGGCTGCGGTCCAGAGAAGCAATGGCGGTGTCGGCCGGGATAATCGTGTCGCGCCAGGAGATATTTTCCGGCACCACCGGCTCGGCACCCAGCAGACGTACCAGTTTGATCCGGCTGCTGCTGACCTGATGCTCGATGTTGTCCATATTTGCCTGCGCCGACATCAGCTTGGCTTTTGCCTGCACCAGCTCGCTGTCGCGTCCCGGGTCCGCCTCGGTGATTTGCGACAACATGGTGACCAGTTCCTGCATCCTGTCGACATAGGCTTTCGCCACCATCCGGCTGTGCTGATAACGACTCAGGTTCATCAGTTCCGAGATGGTGCTGTACGCCAGTTGTTCGCGGGAGTGATCCTGGTCGTAACGCGCGGATTTTGCTGTTTCTTCCGCGTTATCCACCTGGCTGCTGATCCGCCCCCAGTCGATAATCGGTGTGGAAACCGTTACTGAACCGCTGGTATCGCTGATGTGGGAATTGTTGTTGGTGGACGTATCACCGCCGACAGTCGTGAACGGTGAGGTCACACCCAGTTTCACCTGCGGCCAGCGCTGACCGCGAGCCTGGTCAACGCTGTAATCCATCGCCAGCACTTCAGCGGAGGAGGCGCGCATTTCCGGGCTGTAGGCCAGCGCTCTGACCACCATCTGACGCAAAAAGTCGCGCGATGGGTTATCACTTAACGCCTTAAATTGCTGTTGCGACATACCGCTGATGTCGCGAGGGCCACTGCTTCTCTCTGACTGCCCCTGCCAGCGCACTTTGTTGTACGCCGGATCGGGCTTGTAGTATTCGGTGACAGGCGGGAAGTAATCATAGTTTTTCTTCAGTACCGCTCTGTTTTCTGATTTGGTTTCGACATTCTCACGCCGGACGAATGCCGGTTTTGTTTTCTTCGGCGGCGGCGTTGACGCGGTATTGCGCACAGCCACCGGCGCGGTAGTGCTGATGGTCGCTGGCGCGGTGATCCGCTCATAACGCTCTTCCGGCGTACTGTTCTTGTCTACTGGTGGCGGGCTGACTGGCGCGGGTGGTGGCGTTATCGCCGGAACCGC
>NZ_LIFX01000024.1 GCF_001297775.1 Trabulsiella odontotermitis
AACTGACGCTGGACTTCACACCGCCGGACAGCAGCAAAGTGAGCATTACCAACGTCATTGATGACGCGGGGACGGTCACGGGCAATATTGCCTCCGGAAGCGTAACGGACGACAACACACCGCTGATTAAGGGGACGGGCGCGGAACAGGGCGACATTATCACCGTGTACAACGGCAGCACCATTATTGGTTCTGCAATCGTACAGAGCGATGGTACCTGGTCACTGCAAGTCAACACGGCGCTGGCGGATGGCACATACCGACTGACGGCGAAAGAAACCGACAAAGCGGGTAATGAAACATCGCCTTCGGCGGAATACGTGATTCAGATTGACGCTGGCGGACAACCGCTGCCGCCGACGCTGACCAGCGTTGTTGATGATGTGCCGCAACACACCGGTGCGCTGCAGAGCAACGAGGTGACCAACGACAATACCCTGACATTGACCGGTACCGCCGAAGCGGGCGTGACGGTCAATATCTACGGTGGTGTCAATGGCACAACGCTGCTGGGTTCAACCACGGCGGATGCCAATGGCGACTGGACTTACACCACGCCGATACTGCCAGATGGCCAGCACACATTCGTTGCTGAAGCCGTTAACAGCATCGGTCAGGTGAGCCCGCAAACCGGAGGCTTCCCGGTCACGGTGGATACCAGCGCACCAGGTGCTGTGTCTGACTTCGTGGTCACCGACGATCAGGCGCCGCAGATTGGTAACCTGAACAATGGTGATACCACTAACGATGCAACGCCGAAGATCAGCGGTATCGCCGAGTCTGGCAGTATTGTCCATATCTACGTCGATGGCGTAGAGAATGGCTCAACAACCGCCGATGCCTCGGGTAACTGGAACTACACCACCACGTCAGTGGCAGATGGCCAGCACACCTTTACGGCGCGTGCTGAAGATACTGCAGGCAACCTGGGCCCGGTAAATACCGGTACGACGGTTATTGTGGATACCTCGCTGGTATCGGTCACCATCACTAACGTGAAGGATGATGTGGGTGCGATTACTGGTAATGTGGCAGCGGATAACGTGACTGACGACGCCCGTCCGGAAATCACCGGTATGGCGAAAGCAGGTAGTATTGTCACCATCAAAGATGGCAGTACGGTTCTGGGCTCCACCACCGCGGAAGCAAACGGAACCTGGAGCTTCACACCGGCGACTAACCTGGGTGACGGTGCACACAGCATCACAGCAACCGCAAGAGATCTGTCGGGTCAGGAAGATACGTCCAGCGCCTTCAACTTCAGCGTGGATACGGCGGCGCCAAACCGTCCGACGATTGATTACGCAGAAGATCAGGTGGGTGCCGTTCAGAATGACCTGAGCAACAACGGCTATACCGATGATCCGCAGCCAATTCTGCACGGTACGGCAGAAGCGAACAGCATCGTCAACATCTATACCGCAGACGGTACGCTGATCGGTTCTGCAACGGTCAGCAGCAGCGGGGCGTGGAACTTCAAGCCGGGCAGCAAACTGCCTGAAGGCAAGAACACCTTCTACGTCACAGCGAAAGATGCAGCCGGTAACGTCAGCGACAAGTCTTCGGACTTCGTGGTGAATACCGACTACACCTCACCGGATGTCAGCAAGGTGTCTATCGACACCGTGACCGACAACTATGGTACGGTGCAGGGTTCGGTCTCGCACGGCGGCGTGCTGGACGATCCGCGTCCGGTCATCGGGGGTACCGGTGCTGAACAGGGTGACGTCATTATCGTGTACACGACGGATAAAGACGGTAACACCAAGGTACTGGGTTCCACCATTGTGGATGTCAACGGCAGATGGACACTGACGCCGTCCGAATCCCTGTACGCGGATTCCATTAACCAACTGTCTGTCGTCGAAACTGACAGCGTTGGCAACGAGGCGAAACCGTCAGGCACGTACGACGTAACACTGTCTAACCCGCCTGCGGCGCCGGTGATTGATGGCATGACCGACGATACCGGTTCGGCGAATGTCGAACTGGCTATCAACGGCGTGACCAAAGACACCACACCGACACTGCACGGTACCGCACCGGGCGTGGCTGGCAACATCGTGACCATTTACAACGGTAACCAGGTTGTGGGTACAACCACGCTGGATGCGAGTGGTAACTGGACCTTCACGCCGCAGCCTGCACTGGCCGATGGCACGTACGACTTTACCGTCACGGTGAAAAACACCGCCGGTCAGGAAAGTGCGCAGAGCCCGTCGTTCGGCATCGAAATTGATGCGACGGCACCGGGTGCGGTCACGGATCTCACGATCACTGACGACGTCGGTACCATCACCGGTACGTTGAGCAACAACGACGTCACCGATGACAACAAACCGACCTTCGCAGGTAAGGCGGAGCCAAACGGCATCGTCAACATCCTCGATAACGGAACCGTCATCGGTAGTGCCGCGGTGGATAACTTCGGTAACTGGAGCTGGACGCCGACGACAGAACTGGCGGATGGTGCACATCAGTTCACCACCACCGTTACTGACAGCGTGGGTAACACTGGCGCGCCAACATCACCGGTGAATATCACCGTCGATACACAGGCACCGGGTATTACGCTGGCCATTGACGGCTATCTGGATGATGTCGGTACTAACAAGGGTGTGATAACCACCAGCGGCAGCAGCACTGACGATACGTCGCCGGTTCTGAGAGGCAGCTGGACGGGCGATCTGGGTTCTGCGGAATACATCAAGATCTACCAGGATGGCATCTTCCTCGGTAACGCGACGCTGGATCGTGGTCAGCACACCTGGACGCTGGATGTGTCGGGTCTTGAAAATACGAAGACGTATCAGTTTACCGCGTCAGCCGTTGACGCTGCCGGTAACGAATCTGCTCAGAGCCCGGCCTTCTCACTGACGATCGACCTGGATCCGCCGACCCAGACCGTTACCATCACCAGTTACACCGACAACGTCGGCATGGACACTGGCAACATGGGCCCGAACACCTCCACTGACGACCGCCAGCCGGTGTTGAACGGCAAGATCGTCGGTGCTGCGCTGGAAGCAGGTGATGAGGTTCGTATCTACGATGCCAACACCAATACGCTGCTTGGTACGGCAACGGTGAGCGGTGACAGCTGGAGTTTCGAACTGCCTGCGCTGAATGACAATACGACCTATAACTTCCGTGCGGTCGTCTCGGATAGCGCCGGTAACGAAGGCACCACGTCCGGCAACTTCACGCTGACGGTGGATCTGACTGTGATCGTTAACGCCCAGGATACGCTGGATACGACACCGATCATTTCCGGTTACACCGGTTTTGAAATCCAGCCGGGTGAGTACGTCGAGGTGACGGTTAACGGTAAGACCTACAGTTCGCAGAACGGACAGGTAGTGGTCGACCCGCGTAACAACACCTGGTATGTCCAGATCCCGGACGGCGATGCGCTGGCGGTAGGCAGATACGACGTTTCCTCGGTGCTGTACTCGGCGGAAGGGGTACGCATCACCACTGACGATACGACCAATGAACTGATTGTATCGCCGACACCGCAAGTGACGGTGGGTGCCGGTGGTGGCGACCCGGATCAGAAAGCAACGTCGGTAACGCTGAGCGAAGATGGTGTATGGCGTATCCATACTAACCAGACCATGCTGGATTCGACTGCGACATCTTCGTCCTCTCTAGGCGATTTTACGACGACGAAACTGGTGAGTAACTCCGGCTCGGGCTATGACGCCAACAACTACGTACAGAACGCCACCTTCATCGACTACAATCGTGATGGACTGATGGATCTGTTTACTGTTGACAGTAACTATAATGATGGTCAGCAGATGTTCTACTACAACGGTTCCAGCTATGTCGCCTATCAGGTAGGAGCAAGGACGAATTCGCCACAAACTGGCGACTTCGCTGGTGATGCGAACACTGATGGCAGTGCGAATACCTGGAGCTGGTATGGTGGTATCATCGCCATTGATAAGAACGGTGACGGTTATGTTGATATGGTCAACGGCGACCAGACGCCGAACGACTCTGCAATTCGTGACGGTTATGGTTCGCAGATTGTTCTGAACAACGACGGCACCATCGTCGGCATGGATAAAGACGGCACATTCGCCACAGACTATTCCGCTGACTCCAGCCATGAGCCTATCGGTCTGGATCAGTCGCAGCCGGATATGGAACTGTCGGGCGTGGACATCAACAACGATGGTATCGTCGACTTTGTGATGCACAGTCAGAACATCGTTGCGGATGGTTCTCGTATCGACAAGCCAGGGGCAACGGACAACTCTGCCGCACGAAGCGAAAACCAGGCACGTCTGGTTGTCGTAAACGGCACCAACAACGGCAACTGGCAGGTGACGCAGGTCGTCGATAACGTGTTCCAGCGTGGTACTGATAGCGATCCGAACATTGGTAACGGCGTGGCGATGACCTGGGGCGACTTCAACGGCGACGGTTACATGGATCTGTTCCTGGGCCGTGGTAGCGAAAGCACCACCTCGGCGTCGGGGGCAGGTAACAACGCCGGCGAGTATGCCAGCCGTATTCATTTCAACGACGGTACCGGCAAGCTGATGTTCAGCGACCCGGATAACAACGGCATCGGTAACCCGACCGGGATGTACACCTTCAACGATACGCTGGCAGGCGGGGCCTCCCTGGCGCTGGACTGGAACCACGACGGCAAGGTGGACATCATCGAAATGCCGGGGATGGAATCCACGTCGGGCGGTATCCGTGAGTCGGCAGCGACCGGCGCGGTGAACCTGTACACCAACACCTCGACGGGCGGTTCGACGAGCTTTACCACCTCCAATATGCTGACGCAGGTTGGTAAAACCACCATCGGTGGTTCGTCAACCGCTCAGCAGGTAACCGGTAGTGTCGCTATCGACATTGACTGGGACGGTGACCGTGATCTGCTGATCTTCACCAGCGGTGGTACCACTACGTACATCGAGAACAAGAACGATGTTTCGTATGGCTCGGCTATCCACCTGCGCATCCTCGATGAGGGTGGTATCAACTCACTGTATGGCAACACCGTACAGCTGATTGATGAAGCGACAGGTGCTGTGGTGGCAACGCAGATGATCAACGCCCAGTCCGGTAACCAGACGAACGACAGTACCGCTATGGTGGACTTCTACGGTCTGGATGCCAGCAAGTCGTACAGCGCGGTGATCCTGCGCTCCAGCGGCGGTGCGGTTGAGAACGTCGGCGGTGTTGCGTCGGTGAACGGCACAACCGTCCAGAACGTCAGCAAGGCGTGGGCAGGACTGACAGCGGGTGAAGCTAACCAGGCTTACGTACTGACCACAGAGTCCGAAACTAACGTGGCGAACGCCAGCACCACCGGCGGCACCAACACCACGGGTATTGTGGGTACCGGTTATAACGATACCTTCTTCGCGACCCTGGGTAATGACCTGTACAACGGTGCAGGCGGTACGCAAACCGTCTCCGGCGTGAAATCCTGGAGCAACACCGGTGGTCTCGACATCGTTGACTACAAGCTGGCAGGCAACGCCGCGCTGACCATTGACCTGAACAAGACGACCATGCAGAACACGGGCTTTGGTAGCGCCCGGTTCGTGAACGTCGAAGGTCTGGCGGGTGGTCAGGGTAACGATACCTTCACCGGTAACGCAGGCAACAACTACTTCGAAGGCCGCGGCGGGAATGACATCTTCAATCTCGACAATGCTAAGAATGGTGGTGGTCAGGATACCCTGATGTACCAGGTCCAGGCAGGCGGAAGCAGTAACGGTACTGGCGGTAACGGTAGCGATACGGTCAACGGCTTCTGGGTCGGTACGGTAGAAGCGACGAGCAGCGCGGATGCTATCGACGTCAGCAACCTGCTGGTTGGTTACTCTGCAAGCGCGGACGGTGCGGCTCACTACATCAACGGTGTTGCCACCATCGATGCGGGTGAAACCATCGGTCAGTTCCTGACGGTGACCTACAACGGTAAGGATACTGTCGTGTCCATCGACCGCGACGGCAGCGGCGGCGCCTACAGCGCGTCCACACTGCTGACGCTGACGGACACGGAAGCCGACCTCGCGACGCTGCTGGCTAACCACCAGTTGATTCTGAGCAGCGCGAACAGTGCCGGCACCGCGAACTTCAGCTCGCTGAGCGAAGGGATGACCGCCAACCTGTGGACCGGCTTCAACTCCGCAGGCGAGCAGCTGGAAAACATCACCACGCTTATCAGTACCAGCGGTGATGACGTCATCACGGATAACTCAGCGGATAACGTTCTTGAGGGCGGAGCAGGTGATGACACCTTCTACCTGATGAACGGTGGTAACGACACGCTGATGTACAAGGTGCTGGATGGCATGGGTAATGACAGTACCGGCGGCAACGGTCACGACGTGGTTCACTGCTTCAACGTGGGCAACGTGGCAACTGACAGTGACGCCGATACGCTCAACCTCAGCGATCTGCTGGATTACAGCGGTCCAATCTCCTTCTTCGAGAACAACGGTAAGACGGAGCTGGATGCGGTATCGAAAGGGCTTGAGAATTACCTGAAGACAGAAGTGGTCGGTAACGACACGGTCATCAGCATCGACCGTGATGGTCAGGGCGGACAGCATGGCTTCACGCAGGTTGTCACCCTGGCAGACGTACAGACCGATCTGGTCACTCTGCTGCAGAACAACCAGATCACGATTTAACCCGGTAATCCCCGCCATCTCCGGATGGCGGGCTATCTGTTCGCGCCCGCAGTCAGGGCGCGACGGAGGGGATAAGTGAGGCGAATTGTCTGGATGTTGTTATTTATCGATGAATTACTGGGTTAATCCGGGAGTGAAAAATGAAAGCAAGCTGTTTTAGTTTTAGCAAATTCACGTTGATTCTCTGCGCGCTGGCAGGGTCTGGCGCGTCTGTGGCGTCGGCTGAACCTTACCGCCCGGTTGCAGCAGTGGTACCTGAACAGGCACAGGTGGTGATGTACTATCCACAGGGAAGCGTGCCGGCGACGGTCTACGTAGACCGTGAATTGCAGTCTGCGTTACTGCCAGGTGAGTTTACTGTCTTTTGCGTGACGCCGGGTGCGCATGCAATCGAATCTGTTTTCAACGATCACCCGCTTTATCAGGGTAAACAAAACCCGACGCAGCAACTGCCTGCCGAGGGCGGTGAAACCTACTTTGTGCAGGTTAACCCCGGCACAACCGGCAACACGGCTGCACTGGAAGAGCGCCCGCAGGCAGAGTCGATTCTGAACCGCCTGCAAAAACACACCCGCCTTGTGAACCGCGCATCGCAGGTGAAGAGCTGTAATTACATCAACACCAGTGGTGTGGTGCTGATTCAGGAACAGGTTCTGTTCCGCTTCGCGAAGAGCGATGCGGCGGGGATCCTGCCTGCGTCACGCAGCAAGCTGGATAACGTGGTGAAGTTTATTAAGCAAGCCAATAACGTCAGCGAAATTCAGCTGATCGGTTTTACCGACGCCATCGGCAACCGTGACGCCAACCTGCGTCTCTCTGAAGCGCGCGCCAGCACCGTCCGTGCGTTGCTGATCGATCAGGGCATCAAACCTGCGATGATCAACAACACCATGGGGCAGGGCGTGGCACAGACGGCTGAAGGGTGCGGGACTCGCGCCAGTCAGCAGGATGCCGGATGTAACGTGAACAGTCGTCGCGTTGATATTCTGGTCAGAGGCAACTGAGTCATACTGCTTACCGTAAAGCGGGCCGCCGAAAGGGGCCCGTTTTTTTATGCCTTATTAAATGTATGCGATCAATCACATAATTATTTATATTTCCTCAGAGTGACATGAATATAACAATTCATTAATAATCGAAAGATATTCTTAGGATAATTTCTCGAATCCTGGCAATTATTTGTTTTTCAGACTTCGTGGCATTTTATTGCTGATAAAAACAGAGAATTTCTCTCAATTTTTAATACCCGGAAAGTCGGTAAGTTAAGCGGTAAACTCCTAATTTTTCTTAATTTTAAAGGGTGCTAAATAAGGCTATTCCTAGACGAAAATTGAGCAGGAATAGCAGGCGTTGTGATATAACAAGCAAAGGAAAAGCAACGTATCTATCGCATCGCTTTACAGTATTACGTAGGCCAGGGAACAATAATGAATGTTCAGAATTCTGCGGCTGAAATGTCCTCCTCTTCTCATTTCGAAAATATAGAAGACCACGGAAAAGATTCACTTCTGTGGGGYGTGGAGTGGATTTGCGCGCATCACACAAAACTGGTAAGYAAGGAAGTTTTATATTCCGGTTTACCCCGTACMGAAAGACTTGATCCCGAAACTGCCTTGCGCATGCTGGAACAGGTCGGTATTTCTGCGGGCTGGGTAAAGCGTGATCTGAATAAACTGTCTTCTTATCTTTTTCCGTTGTTGATTGCCCGTAAAGACGGAACCTATTGCATTCTGACGGCCCGCCGGGGAAAACGCGGTCATTACCTGTATCAGGTGGTGGTCCCGGAAAGCGGCGGCGCATTAATGCTTGCCGAAGCGGATCTGCTGGAAATCTACGCCGGGTACGCCCTGGTGGCGACGCCGAAACCCAAACTGGATGCGCGCGCGGATGATCAGCTGTTACCAAAAGGGCCGGGCGAAGGCCACTGGCTGTTTTCGACCCTCTGGCGCTATCGCCGCTATTTCTACAGCGCAGCACTGGCAGCATTGCTGGCGAACGTGCTGACGCTGGCGAGCACCTTTTTCACCATGAACGTATACGACCGCGTGATCCCGACGCAGGCATACGTCACGTTATGGTCGCTGGCGGTGGGCGTGATCATCGCCATCGTTTTTGAATTTACCACCCGCCAGGTGCGCACCTGGCTGATTGATGTCGCCGGGAAAAAAGCGGATCTGATCCTCGGTGCGAAGCTGTTCCGCCAGGTGATGGCGATGCGCATGGAGAATAAACCGCAGTCGTCCGGGACGTTTGCCAACCAGTTGCGTGATTTTGAAGCGGTGCGCGATTTCGTCACCTCCGCGACGCTGGCGACGCTGTCGGATCTGCCGTTCTGTGCGTTGTTCATGTTCATCATCTACATGATTGGCGGCGCGCTGGCGTATGTTCCGCTGGCGGCGATCCCCATCATCCTCATTGCCAGCGTGATTATTCAGTGGCCGCTGGGCCGCTACATGGAAGAGAACATCCGTGAAATCTCGCTCAAGCAGGGGTTGCTGATTGAGAGTATCGAAGGGCTGGAAGCGCTGAAAGC
>NZ_LIFX01000025.1 GCF_001297775.1 Trabulsiella odontotermitis
GCTGGGCTCCACCACCGCAGGCTCTGACGGCAGCTGGAGCTTTACACCGACTGGCGATCTGGGTAAAGGCGACCATACCTTCACCGCTTCGGCGAAAGAGCCAGCGGGGAACACCTCCACCAGTAACAGCTGGACCATCACCATTGATATCGATGCGCCGGTGAAACCGAGCATCGACAGCGCGATGGATGATGTGGGCAGCAACCAGGGCGCACTGGCGAACCATGGCCTGACCGATGACCCGACCCCGACCCTGAGCGGTAAGGCGGAAGCGGGCAGCATCGTGAAGATCTACGACCAGAGCGGTCTGCTGGGCTCCGTCACTGCGCGCGATGATGGCACCTGGAGCTACACGCCAACCACCAAACTGGATGAAGGCAGCCATCAGTTCCATGTCACTGCAACGGATAAAGCTGGCAACACCAGCGCACCGTCGGATGACTTCGAGCTGACGCTGGACTTCACACCGCCGGACAGCAGCAAACTCGCCATCACCAATGTGTATGATGACGTGAAACTTGCTGGCGATGTACCGAACAATGGAGAAACGGATGATAACCGTCCGCTCATCTCCGGTACCGGTGCGGAAGCAGGCGATACCATTACGGTTTACAACGGCAATACAGTGATCGGCTCCACGACCGTCAAGTCTGACGGTACCTGGGAACTGGAACCGTCTACGCCGCTGCCGGATGGCACTTACCGACTGACGGCGAAGGAAACCGACAAAGTCGGTAACGAAGCCGGTCCGTCCAATGAGTACGTCATCACGGTGGGTGTCACCCCGCCGCAGGCACCAACGCTGGATACGGTGTATGACGATGTGACGCCGGGTGTGGACTACCTGCAGAAAGGTGAAATCACCAACGACAGTACCCCGACCCTCAGTGGCAAGGGACTGATTGGTGGCACCATCAGCGTTTACGATAACGGTACACTGATCGGCACCGCGATCGTCGATGGCAGCGGCACCTGGAGCTTCACACCGGGTACGGCGCTGAATGACGGCAACCATAACTTCACTGCCACGGTCACTGATGGCGTGGGACGTGTCAGCCCGTCCACTGGCGGCTTCAACATCGTTGTTGATACCACTGTGCCGTCTGCGGCTTCTGATCTGCTGATCACCGATGACGTCGGTGCTTATCAGGGTCCGGTAAACAACGGCGATACCACCGATGACAACGTACCGACCATCAGCGGTAAGGCGGAAGCGGGCAGTACGGTGAATATCTATGACAACGGTACCGTCATTGGTACGGCTGTTGCAGATACCAACGGTAACTGGAGCTTCACGCCGTCCACACCGCTGGCGAGCGGTCCGCACGACATCACCACCACGGTGACCGATACTGCGGGCAACACCGGGCCGGAAGGGGCGCATACCTCCTTTATGGTTGATGTGGTCGCAGGTAAGGTCGAAATCACCGCTATTAAGGACGATGTGGGCAGTATCACCACCAACATCGCACAGGGTGGCGTGACGGATGACACCCGTCCGGAAATCACCGGTACGGCGAAAGCCGGCAGCGTGGTCACCATCACCGATGGCAGCAACGTGCTGGGCTCCACCACGGCGGGCTCTGACGGCAACTGGAGCTTCACACCGACCGGCGATCTGGGTAAAGGCAACCATACCTTCACCGCGACGGCGAAAGATCCGGCAGGTAACGACTCTGTCAGCAGCAGCTGGACTGTCACCATCGACACTGATGCCCCGGCGAAACCGAGCATCGACAGTGCCACCGATGATGTGGGCGCGGTGCAGACATCGCTGGCGAATAACGGCGTGACCGATGACCCGACCCCGACGCTGAACGGTAAGGCGGAAGCGGGCAGCATCGTGAAGATCTACGATCAGAGCGGTCTGCTGGGTTCTGTCACCGCCCGCGCTGATGGTACCTGGAGCTACTCGCCGACAGCTAACCTGAGCGAAGGCGCGCACCAGTTCTACGTCACCGCCACCGACAAGGCCGGCAACGTCAGCGTGCCGTCAGATAACTTCGAACTGACGCTGGACTTCACACCGCCGGACAGCAGCAAACTCGCCATCACCGATGTGGTGGATGACTTTGGCGGAGTGACCGGTTCTGTGGCGAGCGGTAATGAAACCGACGATAACCGTCCGGTTATTTCCGGTACCGGTGCGGAATCTGGCAACGTGATTACGGTCTACAACGGCGACAAGGTGATCGGCTCCACCACCGTCAAGTCTGACGGCACCTGGGAGCTGGAACCGGCCTCGCCGCTGCCGAACGGTACGTATGTCCTGACCGCGAAGGAAACCGACAAAGTCGGCAACGAGGCGGGGCCGTCGAATGAGTACACCATCAAAGTCTCGACGGTAGGGCCGCAGGCACCGACGCTGGATAATGTGTACGACGATCTGGCACCGGGTGTGGACTATCTGCAGAAAGGTGAAGTGACCAATGACAGCACGCCGACCCTGAGTGGTACGGGTGTTGCCAACGGCACCATCAGCGTCTACGACAACGGTACGCTGATTGGCACCACTACGGTCGACAGTAGTGGCAGCTGGAGCTTCACGCCGGGGACGGCGTTGGGCGATGGCCGCCATAACTTCACCGCCACGGTCACCGACAGTGTGGGCCGCGTCAGCCCGGCCACCGGCGGCTTCGACATTGTTGTTGATACCTCCGTGCCGTCTGCCGCGACCGATCTACTGGTTAGTGATGACGTCGGTATGCAGCAGGGACCGGTAATCAACGGTGCAACCACCGATGACAACACCCCGCTTATTAGCGGTAAGGCCGAAGCGGGTAGTACGGTGAATATCATCGATAACGGTACCGTGATTGGCACCGCTGTCGCGGATACCAACGGTAACTGGAGCTTCACACCGTCCGCGCCGCTGGCGAACGGACCGCATGATGTCACCACCACAGTGACTGATACCGCGGGCAATACCGGACCGGAAGGTGCACACACCTCCTTCGTGGTTGACGTTGACCCGGGTCAGACCGTTATCACCGCTGTGAAGGATGATACGGGGACGGTGACGGGTGTAGTCGCTCAGAACGACGTAACGGACGATACTCGTCCGGAAATCACCGGTACGGCGAAGGCAGGTAGCGTGGTCACCATCAAGGATGGCGGCACCGTGCTGGGCTCCACCACCGCAGGCTCTGACGGTAACTGGACCTTCACACCGGCGGTTGACCTCGGTAAGGGCAACCATACCTTCACTGCGACGGCGAAAGATCCGGCAGGCAACGACTCCGACAGCGGCAGCTGGACCATCACCATCGACATCGATGCGCCGGTGAAACCGAGCATCGACAGTGCAACCGATGATGTCGGCGCCATCCAGGCACCGCTGGCGAATAATGGCGTGACCGATGACCCGACCCCGACGCTGAACGGTAAAGCAGAAGCGGGCAGCATCGTGAAGATCTACGATCAGAGCGGTCTGCTGGGTTCTGTGGTCGCACGTGATGACGGTACCTGGAGCTACTCGCCAACGGCTAACCTGAGCGAAGGCGCGCACCAGTTCTACGTCACCGCCACCGACAAGGCCGGCAACGTCAGCGTGCCGTCAGATAACTTCGAACTGACGCTGGACTTCACACCGCCGGACAGCAGCAAAGTGAGCATTACCAACGTCATTGATGACGCGGGGACGGTCACGGGCAATATTGCCTCCGGAAGCGTAACGGACGACAACACACCGCTGATTAAGGGGACGGGCGCGGAACAGGGCGACATTATCACCGTGTACAACGGCAGCACCATTATTGGTTCTGCAATCGTACAGAGCGATGGTACCTGGTCACTGCAAGTCAACACGGCGCTGGCGGATGGCACATACCGACTGACGGCGAAAGAAACCGACAAAGCGGGTAATGAAACATCGCCTTCGGCGGAATACGTGATTCAGATTGACGCTGGCGGACAACCGCTGCCGCCGACGCTGACCAGCGTTGTTGATGATGTGCCGCAACACACCGGTGCGCTGCAGAGCAACGAGGTGACCAACGACAATACCCTGACATTGACCGGTACCGCCGAAGCGGGCGTGACGGTCAATATCTACGGTGGTGTCAATGGCACAACGCTGCTGGGTTCAACCACGGCGGATGCCAATGGCGACTGGACTTACACCACGCCGATACTGCCAGATGGCCAGCACACATTCGTTGCTGAAGCCGTTAACAGCATCGGTCAGGTGAGCCCGCAAACCGGAGGCTTCCCGGTCACGGTGGATACCAGCGCACCAGGTGCTGTGTCTGACTTCGTGGTCACCGACGATCAGGCGCCGCAGATTGGTAACCTGAACAATGGTGATACCACTAACGATGCAACGCCGAAGATCAGCGGTATCGCCGAGTCTGGCAGTATTGTCCATATCTACGTCGATGGCGTAGAGAATGGCTCAACAACCGCCGATGCCTCGGGTAACTGGAACTACACCACCACGTCAGTGGCAGATGGCCAGCACACCTTTACGGCGCGTGCTGAAGATACTGCAGGCAACCTGGGCCCGGTAAATACCGGTACGACGGTTATTGTGGATACCTCGCTGGTATCGGTCACCATCACTAACGTGAAGGATGATGTGGGTGCGATTACTGGTAATGTGGCAGCGGATAACGTGACTGACGACGCCCGTCCGGAAATCACCGGTATGGCGAAAGCAGGTAGTATTGTCACCATCAAAGATGGCAGTACGGTTCTGGGCTCCACCACCGCGGAAGCAAACGGAACCTGGAGCTTCACACCGGCGACTAACCTGGGTGACGGTGCACACAGCATCACAGCAACCGCAAGAGATCTGTCGGGTCAGGAAGATACGTCCAGCGCCTTCAACTTCAGCGTGGATACGGCGGCGCCAAACCGTCCGACGATTGATTACGCAGAAGATCAGGTGGGTGCCGTTCAGAATGACCTGAGCAACAACGGCTATACCGATGATCCGCAGCCAATTCTGCACGGTACGGCAGAAGCGAACAGCATCGTCAACATCTATACCGCAGACGGTACGCTGATCGGTTCTGCAACGGTCAGCAGCAGCGGGGCGTGGAACTTCAAGCCGGGCAGCAAACTGCCTGAAGGCAAGAACACCTTCTACGTCACAGCGAAAGATGCAGCCGGTAACGTCAGCGACAAGTCTTCGGACTTCGTGGTGAATACCGACTACACCTCACCGGATGTCAGCAAGGTGTCTATCGACACCGTGACCGACAACTATGGTACGGTGCAGGGTTCGGTCTCGCACGGCGGCGTGCTGGACGATCCGCGTCCGGTCATCGGGGGTACCGGTGCTGAACAGGGTGACGTCATTATCGTGTACACGACGGATAAAGACGGTAACACCAAGGTACTGGGTTCCACCATTGTGGATGTCAACGGCAGATGGACACTGACGCCGTCCGAATCCCTGTACGCGGATTCCATTAACCAACTGTCTGTCGTCGAAACTGACAGCGTTGGCAACGAGGCGAAACCGTCAGGCACGTACGACGTAACACTGTCTAACCCGCCTGCGGCGCCGGTGATTGATGGCATGACCGACGATACCGGTTCGGCGAATGTCGAACTGGCTATCAACGGCGTGACCAAAGACACCACACCGACACTGCACGGTACCGCACCGGGCGTGGCTGGCAACATCGTGACCATTTACAACGGTAACCAGGTTGTGGGTACAACCACGCTGGATGCGAGTGGTAACTGGACCTTCACGCCGCAGCCTGCACTGGCCGATGGCACGTACGACTTTACCGTCACGGTGAAAAACACCGCCGGTCAGGAAAGTGCGCAGAGCCCGTCGTTCGGCATCGAAATTGATGCGACGGCACCGGGTGCGGTCACGGATCTCACGATCACTGACGACGTCGGTACCATCACCGGTACGTTGAGCAACAACGACGTCACCGATGACAACAAACCGACCTTCGCAGGTAAGGCGGAGCCAAACGGCATCGTCAACATCCTCGATAACGGAACCGTCATCGGTAGTGCCGCGGTGGATAACTTCGGTAACTGGAGCTGGACGCCGACGACAGAACTGGCGGATGGTGCACATCAGTTCACCACCACCGTTACTGACAGCGTGGGTAACACTGGCGCGCCAACATCACCGGTGAATATCACCGTCGATACACAGGCACCGGGTATTACGCTGGCCATTGACGGCTATCTGGATGATGTCGGTACTAACAAGGGTGTGATAACCACCAGCGGCAGCAGCACTGACGATACGTCGCCGGTTCTGAGAGGCAGCTGGACGGGCGATCTGGGTTCTGCGGAATACATCAAGATCTACCAGGATGGCATCTTCCTCGGTAACGCGACGCTGGATCGTGGTCAGCACACCTGGACGCTGGATGTGTCGGGTCTTGAAAATACGAAGACGTATCAGTTTACCGCGTCAGCCGTTGACGCTGCCGGTAACGAATCTGCTCAGAGCCCGGCCTTCTCACTGACGATCGACCTGGATCCGCCGACCCAGACCGTTACCATCACCAGTTACACCGACAACGTCGGCATGGACACTGGCAACATGGGCCCGAACACCTCCACTGACGACCGCCAGCCGGTGTTGAACGGCAAGATCGTCGGTGCTGCGCTGGAAGCAGGTGATGAGGTTCGTATCTACGATGCCAACACCAATACGCTGCTTGGTACGGCAACGGTGAGCGGTGACAGCTGGAGTTTCGAACTGCCTGCGCTGAATGACAATACGACCTATAACTTCCGTGCGGTCGTCTCGGATAGCGCCGGTAACGAAGGCACCACGTCCGGCAACTTCACGCTGACGGTGGATCTGACTGTGATCGTTAACGCCCAGGATACGCTGGATACGACACCGATCATTTCCGGTTACACCGGTTTTGAAATCCAGCCGGGTGAGTACGTCGAGGTGACGGTTAACGGTAAGACCTACAGTTCGCAGAACGGACAGGTAGTGGTCGACCCGCGTAACAACACCTGGTATGTCCAGATCCCGGACGGCGATGCGCTGGCGGTAGGCAGATACGACGTTTCCTCGGTGCTGTACTCGGCGGAAGGGGTACGCATCACCACTGACGATACGACCAATGAACTGATTGTATCGCCGACACCGCAAGTGACGGTGGGTGCCGGTGGTGGCGACCCGGATCAGAAAGCAACGTCGGTAACGCTGAGCGAAGATGGTGTATGGCGTATCCATACTAACCAGACCATGCTGGATTCGACTGCGACATCTTCGTCCTCTCTAGGCGATTTTACGACGACGAAACTGGTGAGTAACTCCGGCTCGGGCTATGACGCCAACAACTACGTACAGAACGCCACCTTCATCGACTACAATCGTGATGGACTGATGGATCTGTTTACTGTTGACAGTAACTATAATGATGGTCAGCAGATGTTCTACTACAACGGTTCCAGCTATGTCGCCTATCAGGTAGGAGCAAGGACGAATTCGCCACAAACTGGCGACTTCGCTGGTGATGCGAACACTGATGGCAGTGCGAATACCTGGAGCTGGTATGGTGGTATCATCGCCATTGATAAGAACGGTGACGGTTATGTTGATATGGTCAACGGCGACCAGACGCCGAACGACTCTGCAATTCGTGACGGTTATGGTTCGCAGATTGTTCTGAACAACGACGGCACCATCGTCGGCATGGATAAAGACGGCACATTCGCCACAGACTATTCCGCTGACTCCAGCCATGAGCCTATCGGTCTGGATCAGTCGCAGCCGGATATGGAACTGTCGGGCGTGGACATCAACAACGATGGTATCGTCGACTTTGTGATGCACAGTCAGAACATCGTTGCGGATGGTTCTCGTATCGACAAGCCAGGGGCAACGGACAACTCTGCCGCACGAAGCGAAAACCAGGCACGTCTGGTTGTCGTAAACGGCACCAACAACGGCAACTGGCAGGTGACGCAGGTCGTCGATAACGTGTTCCAGCGTGGTACTGATAGCGATCCGAACATTGGTAACGGCGTGGCGATGACCTGGGGCGACTTCAACGGCGACGGTTACATGGATCTGTTCCTGGGCCGTGGTAGCGAAAGCACCACCTCGGCGTCGGGGGCAGGTAACAACGCCGGCGAGTATGCCAGCCGTATTCATTTCAACGACGGTACCGGCAAGCTGATGTTCAGCGACCCGGATAACAACGGCATCGGTAACCCGACCGGGATGTACACCTTCAACGATACGCTGGCAGGCGGGGCCTCCCTGGCGCTGGACTGGAACCACGACGGCAAGGTGGACATCATCGAAATGCCGGGGATGGAATCCACGTCGGGCGGTATCCGTGAGTCGGCAGCGACCGGCGCGGTGAACCTGTACACCAACACCTCGACGGGCGGTTCGACGAGCTTTACCACCTCCAATATGCTGACGCAGGTTGGTAAAACCACCATCGGTGGTTCGTCAACCGCTCAGCAGGTAACCGGTAGTGTCGCTATCGACATTGACTGGGACGGTGACCGTGATCTGCTGATCTTCACCAGCGGTGGTACCACTACGTACATCGAGAACAAGAACGATGTTTCGTATGGCTCGGCTATCCACCTGCGCATCCTCGATGAGGGTGGTATCAACTCACTGTATGGCAACACCGTACAGCTGATTGATGAAGCGACAGGTGCTGTGGTGGCAACGCAGATGATCAACGCCCAGTCCGGTAACCAGACGAACGACAGTACCGCTATGGTGGACTTCTACGGTCTGGATGCCAGCAAGTCGTACAGCGCGGTGATCCTGCGCTCCAGCGGCGGTGCGGTTGAGAACGTCGGCGGTGTTGCGTCGGTGAACGGCACAACCGTCCAGAACGTCAGCAAGGCGTGGGCAGGACTGACAGCGGGTGAAGCTAACCAGGCTTACGTACTGACCACAGAGTCCGAAACTAACGTGGCGAACGCCAGCACCACCGGCGGCACCAACACCACGGGTATTGTGGGTACCGGTTATAACGATACCTTCTTCGCGACCCTGGGTAATGACCTGTACAACGGTGCAGGCGGTACGCAAACCGTCTCCGGCGTGAAATCCTGGAGCAACACCGGTGGTCTCGACATCGTTGACTACAAGCTGGCAGGCAACGCCGCGCTGACCATTGACCTGAACAAGACGACCATGCAGAACACGGGCTTTGGTAGCGCCCGGTTCGTGAACGTCGAAGGTCTGGCGGGTGGTCAGGGTAACGATACCTTCACCGGTAACGCAGGCAACAACTACTTCGAAGGCCGCGGCGGGAATGACATCTTCAATCTCGACAATGCTAAGAATGGTGGTGGTCAGGATACCCTGATGTACCAGGTCCAGGCAGGCGGAAGCAGTAACGGTACTGGCGGTAACGGTAGCGATACGGTCAACGGCTTCTGGGTCGGTACGGTAGAAGCGACGAGCAGCGCGGATGCTATCGACGTCAGCAACCTGCTGGTTGGTTACTCTGCAAGCGCGGACGGTGCGGCTCACTACATCAACGGTGTTGCCACCATCGATGCGGGTGAAACCATCGGTCAGTTCCTGACGGTGACCTACAACGGTAAGGATACTGTCGTGTCCATCGACCGCGACGGCAGCGGCGGCGCCTACAGCGCGTCCACACTGCTGACGCTGACGGACACGGAAGCCGACCTCGCGACGCTGCTGGCTAACCACCAGTTGATTCTGAGCAGCGCGAACAGTGCCGGCACCGCGAACTTCAGCTCGCTGAGCGAAGGGATGACCGCCAACCTGTGGACCGGCTTCAACTCCGCAGGCGAGCAGCTGGAAAACATCACCACGCTTATCAGTACCAGCGGTGATGACGTCATCACGGATAACTCAGCGGATAACGTTCTTGAGGGCGGAGCAGGTGATGACACCTTCTACCTGATGAACGGTGGTAACGACACGCTGATGTACAAGGTGCTGGATGGCATGGGTAATGACAGTACCGGCGGCAACGGTCACGACGTGGTTCACTGCTTCAACGTGGGCAACGTGGCAACTGACAGTGACGCCGATACGCTCAACCTCAGCGATCTGCTGGATTACAGCGGTCCAATCTCCTTCTTCGAGAACAACGGTAAGACGGAGCTGGATGCGGTATCGAAAGGGCTTGAGAATTACCTGAAGACAGAAGTGGTCGGTAACGACACGGTCATCAGCATCGACCGTGATGGTCAGGGCGGACAGCATGGCTTCACGCAGGTTGTCACCCTGGCAGACGTACAGACCGATCTGGTCACTCTGCTGCAGAACAACCAGATCACGATTTAACCCGGTAATCCCCGCCATCTCCGGATGGCGGGCTATCTGTTCGCGCCCGCAGTCAGGGCGCGACGGAGGGGATAAGTGAGGCGAATTGTCTGGATGTTGTTATTTATCGATGAATTACTGGGTTAATCCGGGAGTGAAAAATGAAAGCAAGCTGTTTTAGTTTTAGCAAATTCACGTTGATTCTCTGCGCGCTGGCAGGGTCTGGCGCGTCTGTGGCGTCGGCTGAACCTTACCGCCCGGTTGCAGCAGTGGTACCTGAACAGGCACAGGTGGTGATGTACTATCCACAGGGAAGCGTGCCGGCGACGGTCTACGTAGACCGTGAATTGCAGTCTGCGTTACTGCCAGGTGAGTTTACTGTCTTTTGCGTGACGCCGGGTGCGCATGCAATCGAATCTGTTTTCAACGATCACCCGCTTTATCAGGGTAAACAAAACCCGACGCAGCAACTGCCTGCCGAGGGCGGTGAAACCTACTTTGTGCAGGTTAACCCCGGCACAACCGGCAACACGGCTGCACTGGAAGAGCGCCCGCAGGCAGAGTCGATTCTGAACCGCCTGCAAAAACACACCCGCCTTGTGAACCGCGCATCGCAGG
>NZ_LIFX01000026.1 GCF_001297775.1 Trabulsiella odontotermitis
CCGCCTTCACGGATTGCGAAACGCAGACCGTCGTCCATCGCGATCGGGTGGATCAGGGTAACAACCATTTTGATGTTGTCGCCCGGCATTACCATCTCAACGCCTTCCGGCAGTTCGATGGTGCCAGTCACGTCAGTTGTACGGAAGTAGAACTGCGGACGGTAGCCTTTGAAGAACGGAGTATGACGGCCGCCTTCGTCTTTGGACAGAATGTACACTTCAGATTCGAACTTGGTGTGCGGGTTGATGGTGCCCGGCTTCGCCAGTACCTGACCACGTTCGATTTCTTCGCGTTTGATACCACGCAGCAGAACACCTACGTTCTCACCAGCACGGCCTTCGTCCAGCAGTTTGCGGAACATTTCTACGCCAGTACAGGTTGACTTCGCAGTCTCTTTGATACCAACGATTTCAACTTCTTCACCTACTTTGATGATACCGCGCTCTACACGACCGGTAACAACGGTACCACGACCGGAGATGGAGAATACGTCTTCGATCGGCAGCAGGAACGGCTTGTCAATCGCACGCTCTGGTTCCGGAATGTAAGTATCCAGGAAGCCAGCCAGTTCGATGATTTTCGCTTCCCACTCTGCGTCGCCTTCCAGCGCTTTCAGAGCAGAACCACGAATGATCGGCGTGTCGTCGCCCGGGAAATCGTACTGAGACAGCAGTTCACGAACTTCCATCTCTACCAGTTCCAGCAGCTCTTCGTCATCAACCATGTCGCATTTGTTCAGGAACACGATGATGTACGGAACGCCTACCTGACGACCCAGCAGGATGTGCTCACGAGTCTGCGGCATCGGGCCGTCAGTCGCAGCAACTACCAGGATTGCGCCGTCCATCTGTGCCGCACCAGTGATCATGTTTTTAACATAGTCGGCGTGGCCCGGGCAGTCTACGTGTGCGTAGTGGCGAGTCGGGGTATCGTATTCAACGTGAGAGGTGTTGATGGTGATACCACGAGCTTTTTCTTCCGGCGCGTTATCGATCTGATCGAATGCGCGAGCAGCACCACCGTAGGTTTTAGCCAGTACGGTAGTGATTGCAGCGGTCAGCGTTGTTTTACCATGGTCAACGTGGCCGATAGTACCGACGTTAACGTGCGGTTTTGTACGTTCAAACTTTTCTTTAGACATCGATTGTCCCTCTAAGACACGGATAAATCGGTGATACCACCACATCAACCAGGCAATATGCCTGAATCGTTGAATGCATTTACATGTTTACAGAGAGAAACAGGGAGGAGAAGTGAAGTGGTGCTGATACCCAGAGTCGAACTGGGGACCTCACCCTTACCAAGGGTGCGCTCTACCAACTGAGCCATATCAGCACGTCTGGAGCGGGCAGCGGGAATCGAACCCGCATCATCAGCTTGGAAGGCTGAGGTAATAGCCATTATACGATGCCCGCATCCTGAAACTCGGCTACCCAGTTCTTTCTGTAACAAAAAAGAGATTTCTCTCTTTTATGTTTGAGCTGAATAATTTTTTTACCAGCTCAGGCGGCGAAAACGCTGCCAGAAAGTGGTGGTGGGGGAAGGATTCGAACCTTCGAAGTCGATGACGGCAGATTTACAGTCTGCTCCCTTTGGCCGCTCGGGAACCCCACCTGATGGTGCCGACTACCGGAATCGAACTGGTGACCTACTGATTACAAGTCAGTTGCTCTACCTACTGAGCTAAGTCGGCATCAAGTAGCGCGCATTCTAGGGAGACCTGCGTGCTCATGCAACTAAAAATTTGCATAAAACGTTCTATCGCTCACATTTTGTGCGCCAACAGTAAAAAACGATGTAATTTCAGCCAGCAAAGAATAAAAATCCGGCTTTTTGCCAGTGCCGCTGTATCTCCTGCGCCATTTGCAGGATAACGACTAGCACAAATTTTCAGTCCCTGACGCCAGGTCATCGGGTGAGTGGCGAAAACATCGACTTTCCCGCCTCGCCCGGGAGCGATCCCGACAAGTTTACTATGCCAGTACCAGCGCCCTTTTGCCGCCCGCTATGGGGCAGCGATATATAAGCATTCAGAAGGGGTGCTTCACCGCTAATGCATCGATTGAATAGATTTTTTCTTATTATTCGCCCCCATCTGGTGTTACCCTCCTGCCCATTGTCCTGATTAACTGAATGTGACGCGCCACATTTTCACAGCATTATCTGTGGCGACGAGAACATGCTTATGAGAAAAAAAGAGCAAGCGTTAATGACACCCTACTTACAGTTTAACCGTAGCCAGTGGGCTGCTCTTCGTGACTCCGTTCCGATGACGTTGACCGAAGGCGAAATTACGCGGTTAAAAGGCATCAATGAAGATCTGTCCCTGGAAGAAGTCGCCGAAATCTATTTGCCGTTGTCGCGTCTGCTGAACTTCTATATCAGTTCCAACCTGCGTCGTCAGGCGGTGCTGGAACAATTTCTGGGGACAAACGGACAGCGCATTCCTTATATCATCAGCATTGCGGGAAGCGTGGCGGTCGGGAAAAGCACCACAGCCCGTGTATTGCAGGCGCTGTTGAGCCGCTGGCCGGAACATCGCCGTGTTGAACTGATTACCACTGACGGTTTCCTGCACCCTAACGCGGTGCTGAAAGAGCGGGGATTGATGAAGAAAAAGGGCTTCCCTCTTTCTTATGATATGCACCGTTTAGTCAAATTCGTTTCAGATCTGAAATCCGGGGCGACAAACGTTACCGCGCCGGTCTACTCCCATCTGATTTATGACGTTATTCCTGACGGTGACAAAACGGTCGCTCAACCGGATATTCTTATTCTGGAAGGATTAAATGTTCTGCAGAGTGGAATGGATTATCCGCACGATCCGCATCATGTTTTTGTTTCTGACTTTGTTGATTTTTCAATCTATGTTGATGCACCGGAAGAGCAGCTTAAAAGCTGGTATATCAACCGCTTTTTAAAATTCCGCGAAGGGGCATTTACGGACCCGGATTCTTATTTCCATAACTATGCGAAGTTAAGTAAAGAGGAAGCTGTAAATATTGCGACATCGTTGTGGAATGAAATCAACTTGCTGAATTTGAAAGAGAACATTCTACCGACCCGTGAACGCGCCAGTTTAATTCTGACCAAAAGCGCTAACCATTCTGTCGAGCAGGTTCGTCTGCGGAAATAAATAAAGGGAGCATCTGCTCCCTTTATTTTACTCTGCGCTTCGCAGGGAAATTTCGCCACCCATCCAGGGTTTAACGACGCCATCCTGTTCAAGTAAAAGCGCACCCTGAGCATCTATTCCACGGGAAATACCATAAATTTCTTTGTCGCCAATAATCAACTTAACCGGGCGATTGATGAAATTGTCCAGTTTTTCCCAACGGGGCAGCCAGGGCGCTAACCCTTCCTGCTCGAAAAGTTGCAACGAGCTACGCAGCTCTTTGATTAAGCGTACGGCCAGAGTATTACGATCAAGCGTAATTCCGGCTTCCTGCAAATTAATCCATCCCTGATTAACTACATCTGTTTCTACACGACGCATCGCGAGGTTAATCCCCGCCCCAATAACAAGCTGCGCCGCGTCACCGGTTTTCCCGGTCAATTCCACAAGAATGCCCGCCAGCTTGCGATCGTTCAGGTAGAGATCGTTCGGCCATTTTACCCGAACCTGATCGGCTCCCAGACTTTGCAGCACTTCCGCCATCACAATACCAATCACCAGACTCAGGCCGATAGCGGCAGCGGGCCCTTGTTCCAGTCGCCAGTACATCGACAGATACAGGTTGGCGCCAAAAGGAGAAAACCATTTTCTGCCACGGCGCCCGCGGCCTGCGTGTTGATACTCCGCCACGCAAGCGTCGCCCGACTGTAGCTCGCTCATTCTGTCCAGGAGATACTGGTTGGTTGAATCGATAACCGGCAGCACAGCCACATCGCCCTGCGGGAGTTGGCTGTGGATCAGCGCTTTGTTCAGAAGCTGTATAGGCTCCGGCAGGCTGTACCCCTTCCCAGGCACGGTAAAGACATCCACACCCCAGTCCCGCAAGGTCTGAATGTGTTTGTTGATTGCCGCCCGGCTCATGCCCAGATGTTCGCCCAGTTGTTCACCCGAGTGAAATTCGCCATCAGAGAGGAGCGAGATAAGCATCAATGGAATGGTGTTGTCTTTCACGCAATTTTCTCCACAGCACTGACTTCGCCGGTGCTGCCAATGAACCGAACTTCAGGCTCCAGCCAGACATTAAATTTCTCGCCAACCTGCTGGCGTACGAAGTGTGCCAGTGCGACAACATCATTGCTCGTCGCCTGATTTTCATTGATAAGCACCAGAGCCTGCTGACGGTGTACCGCCGCGCCGCCGATTTGCTTACCTTTAAGCTGACACTGGTCGATCAGCCAGCCTGCGGCGAGCTTCACGGAGCTATCTGGCTGAGGATAATGAGGCGCCGCAGGGAAACGCGCCAGCATGTTCCGGGCCTGCTCAGCACTGACTACCGGATTTTTGAAGAAACTGCCGGCGTTCCCGTTCACTTTCGGATCAGGCAGTTTTGACATACGCATGTGGCACACAGAATCAAATACCTGCTGAGGGGTAACGGTTTGCGGATCAAGCCGTGTCAGGTCGCCGTACGTGAGCACCGGATGCCAGGCTTTTGCTAATTGCAGACCAACCGCCACAATGGCGTAGCGATCCTGATATTCGTGTTTGAAGATACTGTCGCGATAGCCGAAACGGCATTCCTGCACAGTCAGGCGTTGTTCTTTGCCCGTTGCCAGCTCGATGCAGTCGACATACTCGCAGACCTGTTTGAATTCCACACCGTAGGCACCGATGTTCTGTATTGGCGCAGACCCTGCACAACCGGGAATTAACGCCAGATTCTCAAGGCCCGGGATGTTATTTTCCAGCGTAAACTGCACCAGTTTATGCCAGTTTTCGCCAGCCCCAACGTGCAGATGCCATGCAGTCGTATTTTCCTGAACCGTAATCCCTTTGATTCGGTTCACGATGACAGTTCCTGAATAGTCTTCCAGGAAGAGCACATTACTCCCCTCTCCCAGGATCAGCACCGGCTGCTGATTTTCGGTCGCCTGCTGCCAGGTTTGTTGTAATTGTTGGGCATTTTCGACGCAAACAATCTGTTGCGCGCAGCAATCGATCCCGAAGGTATTCCAGGGTTTTAGAGAATGATTCATGAGACGCTTTCCTGAGACAAAAACGGGGCTAGTTTACCGTATCTGAGCCGGGAAGGCTTGAGGGTTTTTTAACGGACAAAAACGCAAAAAGGCCATCCTTCCGGATGGCCTCTTCACSYAATGGATGCCTGGCAGTGTCCTACTCTCACATGGGGAAGCCCCACACTACCATCGGCGCTACGGCGTTTCACTTCTGAGTTCGGCATGGGGTCAGGTGGGACCACCGCGCTAAGGCCGCCAGGCAAATTCTGTTATCTGTATCAGGCTGAAAATCGTCTCTCAACACCAAAACATCTTCGGCGTTGTAAGGTTAAGCCTCACGGTTCATTAGTACCGGTTAGCTCAACGCATCGCTGCGCTTACACACCCGGCCTATCAACGTCGTCGTCTTCAACGTTCCTTCAGGACTCTCAAGGAGTCAGGGAGAACTCATCTCGGGGCAAGTTTCGTGCTTAGATGCTTTCAGCACTTATCTCTTCCGCATTTAGCTACCGGGCAGTGCCATTGGCATGACAACCCGAACACCAGTGATGCGTCCACTCCGGTCCTCTCGTACTAGGAGCAGCCCCCCTCAATTCTCCAGCGCCCACGGCAGATAGGGACCGAACTGTCTCACGACGTTCTAAACCCAGCTCGCGTACCACTTTAAATGGCGAACAGCCATACCCTTGGGACCTACTTCAGCCCCAGGATGTGATGAGCCGACATCGAGGTGCCAAACACCGCCGTCGATATGAACTCTTGGGCGGTATCAGCCTGTTATCCCCGGAGTACCTTTTATCCGTTGAGCGATGGCCCTTCCATTCAGAACCACCGGATCACTATGACCTGCTTTCGCACCTGCTCGCGCCGTCACGCTCGCAGTCAAGCTGGCTTATGCCATTGCACTAACCTCCTGATGTCCGACCAGGATTAGCCAACCTTCGTGCTCCTCCGTTACTCTTTAGGAGGAGACCGCCCCAGTCAAACTACCCACCAGACACTGTCCGCAACCCGGATCACGGGTCCACGTTAGAACATCAAACATTAAAGGGTGGTATTTCAAGGTCGGCTCCACGCAGACTGGCGTCCACGCTTCAAAGCCTCCCACCTATCCTACACATCAAGGCTCAATGTTCAGTGTCAAGCTATAGTAAAGGTTCACGGGGTCTTTCCGTCTTGCCGCGGGTACACTGCATCTTCACAGCGAGTTCAATTTCACTGAGTCTCGGGTGGAGACAGCCTGGCCATCATTACGCCATTCGTGCAGGTCGGAACTTACCCGACAAGGAATTTCGCTACCTTAGGACCGTTATAGTTACGGCCGCCGTTTACCGGGGCTTCGATCAGGAGCTTCGCCTTACGGCTGACCCCATCAATTAACCTTCCGGCACCGGGCAGGCGTCACACCGTATACGTCCACTTTCGTGTTTGCACAGTGCTGTGTTTTTAATAAACAGTTGCAGCCAGCTGGTATCTTCGACTGGTCTCAGCTCCATCCGCAAGGGACTTCACCTACGCACCAGCGTGCCTTCTCCCGAAGTTACGGCACCATTTTGCCTAGTTCCTTCACCCGAGTTCTCTCAAGCGCCTTGGTATTCTCTACCTGACCACCTGTGTCGGTTTGGGGTACGATTTCGTGTTACCTGGAGCTTAGAGGCTTTTCCTGGAAGCAGGGCATCTGTCACTTCAGCACCGTAGTGCCTCGTCATCACGCCTCAGTGTTAAAGCGCTCCGGATTTGCCTGGAGCACACACCTGCACGCTTAAACCGGGACAACCGTCGCCCGGATGACATAGCCTTCTCCGTCCCCCCTTCGCAGTAACACCAAGTACAGGAATATTAACCTGTTTCCCATCGACTACGCCTTTCGGCCTCGCCTTAGGGGTCGACTCACCCTGCCCCGATTAACGTTGGACAGGAACCCTTGGTCTTCCGGCGAGCGGGCTTTTCACCCGCTTTATCGTTACTTATGTCAGCATTCGCACTTCTGATACCTCCAGCAGTCCTCACAGACCACCTTCAACGGCTTACAGAACGCTCCCCTACCCAACAAC
>NZ_LIFX01000027.1 GCF_001297775.1 Trabulsiella odontotermitis
GCGGTTCCGGCGATAACGCCACCACCCGCGCCAGTCAGCCCGCCACCAGTAGACAAGAACAGTACGCCGGAAGAGCGTTATGAGCGGATCACCGCGCCAGCGACCATCAGCACTACCGCGCCGGTGGCTGTGCGCAATACCGCGTCAACGCCGCCGCCGAAGAAAACAAAACCGGCATTCGTCCGGCGTGAGAATGTCGAAACCAAATCAGAAAACAGAGCGGTACTGAAGAAAAACTATGATTACTTCCCGCCTGTCACCGAATACTACAAGCCCGATCCGGCGTACAACAAAGTGCGCTGGCAGGGGCAGTCAGAGAGAAGCAGTGGCCCTCGCGACATCAGCGGTATGTCGCAACAGCAATTTAAGGCGTTAAGTGATAACCCATCGCGCGACTTTTTGCGTCAGATGGTGGTCAGAGCGCTGGCCTACAGCCCGGAAATGCGCGCCTCCTCCGCTGAAGTGCTGGCGATGGATTACAGCGTTGACCAGGCTCGCGGTCAGCGCTGGCCGCAGGTGAAACTGGGTGTGACCTCACCGTTCACGACTGTCGGCGGTGATACGTCCACCAACAACAATTCCCACATCAGCGATACCAGCGGTTCAGTAACGGTTTCCACACCGATTATCGACTGGGGGCGGATCAGCAGCCAGGTGGATAACGCGGAAGAAACAGCAAAATCCGCGCGTTACGACCAGGATCACTCCCGCGAACAACTGGCGTACAGCACCATCTCGGAACTGATGAACCTGAGTCGTTATCAGCACAGCCGGATGGTGGCGAAAGCCTATGTCGACAGGATGCAGGAACTGGTCACCATGTTGTCGCAAATCACCGAGGCGGACCCGGGACGCGACAGCGAGCTGGTGCAGGCAAAAGCCAAGCTGATGTCGGCGCAGGCAAATATGGACAACATCGAGCATCAGGTCAGCAGCAGCCGGATCAAACTGGTACGTCTGCTGGGTGCCGAGCCGGTGGTGCCGGAAAATATCTCCTGGCGCGACACGATTATCCCGGCCGACACCGCCATTGCTTCTCTGGACCGCAGCCCGATGATGATGAGCCTGCAGGCGAAAGTCCGGGCGGCGGAGCATGAAGCAGAAAGCATCAGAGCCTCCAGTCTGCCGCAGGTGAACTGGGTGATTTCAAAAAGCACCGCCAAAGACGTCAATGGCAATGAAAGCGGATGGTATACCGGGGTGAACGTGGAGTGGAATGCGTTCAGCGGCGGTTCCGAACGGGCAGCGCAGATGTCGGCGCGGGCAAGAGCCAATGCCGCGCAACAGCAATATGAAGTCAACTACCGCGACCTGGAATACCAGATTAATAACCAGATCCAGATCCGCGATTCTTCTTTCTTACGTGCCGATGATTACGATCGTCTCTCTGCCGAAACGGACCGCGTGCGGCAAATGTTTTATGAGCAGTGGTACCACCTCGGGAAAAGAACATTATTAGATGTGCTGACGGCAGAAAATGACCATTTTAATAACCAGCTGTCGGCAATAAATAACCGCTACGATGGTTATATTTCTAACATCAACGTTATTTCGAGCGCCTCCATGTTGCTCAACTGGGTCGGCATTAACAGAAATAATGCGGCGGAATAAGCGTCAGGGCCCGGAAGCGGCATGCTCTTTTGTTATTCAAATGTAAATTAAAATGTTTTTATTTGTTTAATTGTTGTTTGTTTTTAGTGTTTTGGCTTCAGGTTTCTGTGATCAAAGTTCTTAAATGGCCTTAAATGGCATCACAGCGCCTCCGGTCTGGATGCTTTTTATACAATTTTAGTACTCACCCCCCAACGTTTTGCGAGGTCACGCCGCAAGGGTAAGGCCTCGTTTTGCCTGTTATTTTTATTTCACCCCTCTTAACCCCGTTGTATTTAAGACGATATAAGCCTATTTCCCTTTTCTGTCACCCCGGCATCCTTCAAACTTGCGGCCATTCAACGCTGCCATGCAGTAATCGCTATTTAATCTTATGCCAGGTGTGAATATTCCGCCTGAATGTCATCAACTGTTTTCAGGAAGTTTATTTTGACTGCTCGTAATACCTTGCCATTAATAATGTTGTCGCTCTCGCTTTGGGGTACTGCATTTTCAGGTTTCGCCGCGCTGGCAAGCGTCGAACAAACCAATCTGAGAGAAAGTATTTTATTCGCGTTTGACCGCGATCCTTCTGTCAGCCAGCAGGCGGCACAGATGGGTATTGGTCAGGCGATGACCGACGAAGCAAAAAGCGGCTGGATGCCACAGATTGGCCTCACCGGTAGCACTGGCCACAGCCAGACAACAGACTCCAACGGTTCGCTGAAAAATTCCGCCTCCTGGGGACTGACGCTGACGCAACTGGTCTATGACTTCGGTAAGACCAACAACACGATTGCCCAGTCAGAAGCGCAGGAAGAAAGCTATCGCTATGAGCTGATGGCGACCCTTTCCGACGTGGCGGCAAAAGCCGCACTGGGTTATGTCGAAGTGAAGCGCTACAGCGAACTGGCGAATGCTGCCCGGGAGAACATCACGGCGCTGGAAAACATTCAGAAACTGGCGACGCTGCGCGCTACTGCTGGTCTCAGCTCCACCTCTGACACGCTGCAGACGCAAACCCGCATCGCCGGGATGCGCGCGTCGCTTGAGCAATATGAAGCGGCGTTGCAGAAAGCCAAAGCGGTACTGGCGGTGCAGACCGGCGTGAACGCGAAAAACTATGCTGAGCTGCCGGAAGCGCTCGAAGTGAATCAGACCTCAGTGGAAAACATCGATTACTCACGTATCCCGTCGGTACTGGCGGCGCAGGCGATGGAAACCTCGGCTGAGTTCGCTATCAGCAAGGCGAAAGCCCAGCACCTGCCGACCGTGAGTCTGAAAGCAGGCCGCACGCGTTATGAATCTGACAACCGCGCGTACTGGGACGATCAAGTGCAACTGAGTCTTGATGCGCCGCTGTATCAGGGTGGTGCGGTTTCCGCCCGCGTTCGTCAGGCGGAAGGGGCGAAAGCGATGGCCGCCTCTCAGGTGGATCAGGCGCGTTACGACGTGCTGCAGGAAGCCTCAGCGGCGATGGCCGACTGGACTGGCGCACGCGGTCGTGAAGATGCCGGTAAATTCCAGCTCGTGAACGCGATACAAACCCGTACCGTCTATAAGAATGAATATACGCTGAGTAAGAAAACGATTAATGACTTACTGAGCGTCGAACAGGATGTCTGGCAGGCAACCTCTGCAAAAATAAACGCGGAATATGATGGCTGGAGCGCGGCAATTAGTTATGCCACCGCCATAGATAATTTATTACCGCTGATTGGCATTGAAAAACATGCCACGGAAAAGCTTCCTGAAATTAATTAATTCAACCACATACCAGTATTAACGATTATCGCCAGGGATAGTCACGCATTGCGTGTGTCCGGCTCACACTGACACGGAATATATAACCTGCATGAACACTATTATGAACACGATGAAAACTGTAAATGTCGTTAACCGTGCGACTGCTAAAAAAACGGTATTAACGGGTGAAGGTAATCTTTCTGTCGCAGTTTCCGCGGCCTCCGTTATTGAAATTCAGGCGTCGGCACAGGATGTCGTGCGCTATGTCCGCCAGGGCAACGACTTATTAATTTATATGAAAGACGGCAGCGTGATTCGCTGCAACGGTTATTTCATTGAAGATCCAGAATCAAAACAGCACTCTGAACTGGTTTTCAGTGATGAAAACGGCTTAACGCACGTCACGTTCAACGATGTGGGTAACGTTTCTGATCTGAACGCCGTGGAACTGACGGCGCAGAGCACCCCGATTGACAGCATTGAGCCGCTGCTGAATGTCGCCGCAAGCGAAAGCGATACCCCGTGGGGATGGCTGGGTCTGGCGGCGCTGGGCGGCGGTGCGCTTGGCGCACTGTTTGCCAGCAACGGTGGTGACGGCAAAACCGAGACCGTCACTGAAACCGTGACCGAAACCGAAGTCGTCGATAACACGAAAATTACGCCGACCTACAGCGTGACGGATAAAAAGGGTGACAAACAGGGTGGGTTGTCAGCGAATGACACCACTGATGACAACACCCCGACCTTCAGCGGTACCGGGCAGCCGGGCGCTACCATCCAGGTTAAAGACAGCAACGGGAATACCATCGCCAGTGCCATGGTCGACAACAACGGCAACTGGACGGTGATGCTGCCGGTGCAGACTGACGGCCAGCACACCTGGTCCGTCGTGCAGATCCACGGCGACGAAACCACGTCAGCGGGCAATATCACGATCAACGTGGATACCACCACGGCGGTGATTTCTGTCGCGACCACGGCGGGTGACAACATTATCAATGCCAGCGAACATGCCGCTGGCTTTACGCTTTCCGGCGCCAGCCAGCATCTGGCACAGGGCACGACGCTCACCGTTTCACTGAACGGCAAAACCTACACCACGGTGGTGGGGGCGAACGGGGCGTGGCAGGTAGCGGTTCCGGCAGCCGACGCGAACGCGCTGGCTGACGGGAACTGGACGGTCACCGTCAGCGGCCATGATGCGGCAGGCAACGCCGTCACGGGCAGCCAGGCGATCACGGTGGATACCCAGGCGCCGCTACTGTCGGTCGATACCATTGCCCAGGATCAGGTCATCAACGCGGCAGAGCATAATGCGCCGCTGACCCTGAGCGGGAAAACCAACGCCGAAGCCGGACAGACCGTCACTCTGACGCTGAACGGTCACACTTACACCACCACCGTTGGCAACGATGGTACCTGGACACTGACCGTGGCGGCCAGTGATGCTCAGGCGCTGGCCGACGGCGATCACACGCTGACGGTGTCCGTCAGTGATAAAGCAGGCAACAGCAGCCAGACCACCGCGACAGTCGACGTGGATACCACCGCGCCGGTCGTCACCATCAACACCGTCGCAGGCGACGATATCCTGAACACCGACGAGCAGGGCGCGGCGCAGATCATCTCCGGTCGCGCGAGCGGTGCCGCGGCAGGCGATGTCGTGACCGTGCAGTTTGGTGACCAGACATTCACCGGCGTCGTCCAGGCGGACGGCAGCTGGAGCGTGGGCGTTCCGTCCTCGGTCTTAACCGCAATGAATAACGGTCAGCATGCCATCACCGTGACGGTCACCGACGCCGCAGGTAACGCGGGCAGCGCCTCACACAACGTCACGCTCAACAGCACGGCGATTAACTTCTCCGTGGATACCGTGAGCCAGGACAATGTGCTGAATGCACAGGAAGCCTTACAGCCGCTGACCTTAACCGGGACCAGTTCGCTGGCGGACGGCAGCACTGTAACGGTAATGCTGAACAACGTTGCTTACACCGCGACGGTAAATAACGGCGCCTGGTCTGTTCTGGTGCCGGTTACCGACGTGCTGAACCTCGCTAATACCGTTTATACCGTCACGGTAAGTGGCAGCGACACCACCGGTAATACCGGCTCGGCAAGCGGCTCTTTCCTTGTCGATACGACGCTGCCGCAGGTCGTTATTAATCCTTTTGCCAGCGATGACCTCGTTAACAACGCTGAAGCGAACAGCGATCAGTTGCTGAGCGGCCGTGTGACGGGCGCCGCCGCAGGCGATACGGTCACCATCACCGTTGGCGGCAACAGCTATACCGCCATCGTTGCCAGCGATCTGACCTGGCAGGTGACGATCCCATCAGGCGATCTTCTGGCGTTCGGCGACGGTGATCTGACCTTCACCGCGTCTGTGACTAACAGCCACGGCAACACCGGTACCGACGATCGCGATATCAACATCAACGCCTCTCTGCCGGGGCTGCGTGTCAGCACGCTGTCGGGCGATGACATCGTTAACGCCATCGAACAGCAGCAGGATCTGGTGATCACAGGTTCCAGCACCCATCTGGCGGCCGGAACGCTCGTTAACGTCACCATCAACAATATTACTTATCAGGCCGTTATCGACGACAATGGCAACTGGCAAATCGGTGTGCCGTCTGCGGATCTGCAGAACTGGAACGCCGGTCAGCTGGATGTTAACGCCAGCGCGCAGGACAGCTGGGGCAACCCGGTTGCAGCGAACACCGCGGTTGAACTCGACCTCAACCCGGTGGCGATCGCCATCGATACGGTTTCCACCGATGACATCATCAACGCCGCGGAAAAAGGCGCTGACCTGCTGATTTCGGGTCAGACGCAGGGCGTTGAGGCGGGTCAGACCGTGGTGATTCAATTCGCCGGTCAGACCTTTACCGCGCAGGTACAGGCTGACGGCAGCTGGAGCGTTACCGTTCCGGCAAATGCCATGTCAGCACTGACGGACAGCCGTGAGCACATCAGCGTTAGCGTGACGAACGTCAGCGGTAACACGGCTGATGCCGCGCATGTAGTGACGCTGGATACCGCTGCGCCGGTGATCTCTATCGATACCCTGGCCGTTGACGATATCCTCAATGCCACCGAAGCACAGGCCGATCTGACAGTCAGCGGGATGACCACCGCACAGGCCGGTCAGACTGTCACCGTGACGATTGGCGGTAACACGTATACAGCACTGGTGCAGGCGGACGGCAGCTGGAGCATCACTGTTCCGGCGTCTGAAGTTGCGGCCCTGACCGACGGTACTGCTGTGGTTACGGCTTCTGTGTCTGACATCGCCGGTAACCCGGCATCTGCCAGCCATAACCTGACGGTGGACACTGCGGCTCCGGTTGTCACCATCAACACTGTTGCCGGTGACGATATCCTGAACACCACCGAACACGGCCAGGCCCAGGTGATCAGCGGTTCTGCAACTAACGCTGCCGCTGGCGACACCGTGACGGTGACCCTGAACGGCAACAGCTA
>NZ_LIFX01000028.1 GCF_001297775.1 Trabulsiella odontotermitis
GCGCTCGAAATAACGTTGATGTTAGAAATATAACCATCGTAGCGGTTATTTATTGCCGACAGCTGGTTATTAAAATGGTCATTTTCTGCCGTCAGCACATCTAATAATGTTCTTTTCCCGAGGTGGTACCACTGCTCATAAAACATTTGCCGCACGCGGTCCGTTTCGGCAGAGAGACGATCGTAATCATCGGCACGTAAGAAAGAAGAATCGCGGATCTGGATCTGGTTATTAATCTGGTATTCCAGGTCGCGGTAGTTGACTTCATATTGCTGTTGCGCGGCATTGGCTCTTGCCCGCGCCGACATCTGCGCTGCCCGTTCGGAACCGCCGCTGAACGCATTCCACTCCACGTTCACCCCGGTATACCATCCGCTTTCATTGCCATTGACGTCTTTGGCGGTGCTTTTTGAAATCACCCAGTTCACCTGCGGCAGACTGGAGGCTCTGATGCTTTCTGCTTCATGCTCCGCCGCCCGGACTTTCGCCTGCAGGCTCATCATCATCGGGCTGCGGTCCAGAGAAGCAATGGCGGTGTCGGCCGGGATAATCGTGTCGCGCCAGGAGATATTTTCCGGCACCACCGGCTCGGCACCCAGCAGACGTACCAGTTTGATCCGGCTGCTGCTGACCTGATGCTCGATGTTGTCCATATTTGCCTGCGCCGACATCAGCTTGGCTTTTGCCTGCACCAGCTCGCTGTCGCGTCCCGGGTCCGCCTCGGTGATTTGCGACAACATGGTGACCAGTTCCTGCATCCTGTCGACATAGGCTTTCGCCACCATCCGGCTGTGCTGATAACGACTCAGGTTCATCAGTTCCGAGATGGTGCTGTACGCCAGTTGTTCGCGGGAGTGATCCTGGTCGTAACGCGCGGATTTTGCTGTTTCTTCCGCGTTATCCACCTGGCTGCTGATCCGCCCCCAGTCGATAATCGGTGTGGAAACCGTTACTGAACCGCTGGTATCGCTGATGTGGGAATTGTTGTTGGTGGACGTATCACCGCCGACAGTCGTGAACGGTGAGGTCACACCCAGTTTCACCTGCGGCCAGCGCTGACCGCGAGCCTGGTCAACGCTGTAATCCATCGCCAGCACTTCAGCGGAGGAGGCGCGCATTTCCGGGCTGTAGGCCAGCGCTCTGACCACCATCTGACGCAAAAAGTCGCGCGATGGGTTATCACTTAACGCCTTAAATTGCTGTTGCGACATACCGCTGATGTCGCGAGGGCCACTGCTTCTCTCTGACTGCCCCTGCCAGCGCACTTTGTTGTACGCCGGATCGGGCTTGTAGTATTCGGTGACAGGCGGGAAGTAATCATAGTTTTTCTTCAGTACCGCTCTGTTTTCTGATTTGGTTTCGACATTCTCACGCCGGACGAATGCCGGTTTTGTTTTCTTCGGCGGCGGCGTTGACGCGGTATTGCGCACAGCCACCGGCGCGGTAGTGCTGATGGTCGCTGGCGCGGTGATCCGCTCATAACGCTCTTCCGGCGTACTGTTCTTGTCTACTGGTGGCGGGCTGACTGGCGCGGGTGGTGGCGTTATCGCCGGAACCGCAGACGTCGTCGCCATCGGTCGTGTCGTCTGTGTGGATGAGGTCGACATGGTCGAGACAGTCGGCGCCGGTTGTGCCGGGGTTGAGACGTTTGTCGATGGCGCCGCAGCCGTTTTCTGCGCGCTCATATACTGCGACTGTGTGCGCATTGTCGGTAAAGAGGAGAGCGACCGGTCGGCGGCTTCTGCTAACGCAGAAGAGCACGGTAAACAAATCGCAACAGCTGTCGCCACCTTAGCCCAACGGTGGTTTTTATTTTTATATGCCATGATGGTTATCTCTCCCTGAACGCTTCACGCGCCTTCAGCACAGGTTTGAGGATATAAGAAAGAATGGTTTTCTCGCCGGTCCTGATTTCTACGTTCGCGACCATCCCCGGCATGATCGGGAACACTTTGTCTTTCACATGCAATGCGGCCTGATCCGTGCGCACATACACCCGGTAGTAGGTCGAATCGCCACGGCCCATGCGGGCCTTTTCTTCATCGATCAGGGTGTCGGAGCTGAGATGCTCAACCACGCCGCTCAGACCGCCATAAATGGCATAGTCATAAGCGGTAATTTTCACCGTGGCCGGCAGACCAGGGTGAATAAATGCCACGTCAGACGGTTTGATTTTCGCTTCCACCAGCAGGTTGTCTTCCAGCGGAATGATGGTCATGATTTCAGCGCCCTGCTGAATAACCCCGCCACGGGTGGTGACGCGAATATTGTTGACGGTACCGTGTACCGGCGCGACGACCGTGGTGCGATCCATGACGTCCTGACGCCCACGCAGGATCTCTTCAGCCTGTGCCAGTTCAGATTCCAGACGGTTGAGTTCGCTGTTAGCGTCAGCGCGGAAACGGTTGGTACGTTCGGCGATTTGTAAGCGGAATTCGTTGGCCTGACGCTTCAGACGCAAAATTTCCACGTCTGACATCAGCCCTTTATTGGCCAGCGGTTCAGAGAGACTGACTTCGTTTTGCGCCAGCGCCAGGCTGTGTCTGAGCGCATCCACGCTTTCGTTGAGGGTTTTGATCCGCGCGCTGTAGGCCTGCGTTTCATCGCGAACGATAGAATCGATATTGGCGATGTCAGACGGGAACTCCAGCGGCGTACCGTACGCTTCCGCACGCAGACGGGCGATGCTGCCTTTCAGCCCCTGCACTTTCGACAACGATTCGCCATAGCTGGCGCCAGCGCGGGTCGGGTCGATCTTGAGCAGGATCTGCCCTTTCTCAACCACATCCCCTTCGTGCACGTTCAGTTGTTCGAGGATCCCGCCTTCGAGACTCTGGATCACCTGTTCGCGGCTGGCGGGGATCACTTTGCCGTCACCGCGTGTAATTTCTTCCACGCGGGCATAGTGCGCCCAGACCGCAGCGGCAACGACAATAAAGGCAATCAGATAAAGCATGATCATGCTGAACGGAGTCTTCTGCGAAATCAGCGCCCCCTGCAGATCGTGCATGAACCTGAGATCTTCCGATTTAACTTTTCCGGTGACCTGTTTTTGCGGTTCCTGTTGCGGCTTAGCGGTTTTACCCGCAGGCGAAGGCGCGCCGATTTTTCTCAGCGCTGGAGAGGAGGCACTCGTCACCAGTTTTACTGTTTTGTCGGATGCGTTGTCGTTCACATCGTCGTTGCTCATCATCCCTACCTTATTTCTACTACTGAAACCGTCTGTCAGTGATTCATCAAAGTTATTTCGGCCGATACTGCATCGGGGTTTGTGGCTTCTTCTGCGTGCTTTCGTTGAGGCTCGCGATCACCTGTTCTTTCGGCCCGTCTTTCGCGACGTGACCGTCTTCCAGCACGATCAGACGATCGACCAGACTTAATACCGACATGCGGTGAGTCACGATGACCAGCGTCTGCCCTTCTGTTGCCTCTTTCAGGCGGCGCAGGAACAGGGTTTCGGTCATCGCATCCATGGAGCTTGTCGGTTCATCCATCAGTAAAATTTTGGGCTTCAGTAGCAGGCAACGCGCCAGCGCCACCAGTTGTCGCTGTCCGCCGGACAGGCCGTTCCCCATTTCACCGATGGGCATTTCATAACCCAGCGGGTGTCTGGCCGCGATGTGGTCAAGGCCGGTCATGCTGGCGACACGTAAAAAATCTTCGGTGCTGACGCTCGGGTTACCGATGATCACGTTCTGGCGCAGCGTGCCGTAGAACAACCGGCAGTCCTGACCGACGTAACCCACCGCCGCACGCCAGTCGGCCGGGTCAACTTGTGTGGCATCCACGCCGTCAATAAAGACCTGGCCGCCCGCAGGCTGGAACAGGCGTGCCATGACGCGCAGCAGTGTGGATTTACCGCTGCCGATCTTGCCGAGGATCGCAATGCGTTCGCCGGGGGTGATCTTGATATTGATGTTTTCCAGCACCCGGATCGGCACCATCATGCCGGGCACCGGCCAGGCAAATGACACTTTCTTCAACCGCATGCTGCCGGTGAATTTCGGCGTCGGCAGATACGAGATGTTGGGATCGCGATCGGTGGGCGCATCCATCAGATTGTTCAGTGATTTCATCGCCGTTTTCGCGTGCTGATAACGCAGTGCCAGCCCGACGACCGACGCCAGCGGCGCCAGACAACGACCAGAGAGGATCACCACCCCAATCATTGCCCCCATGGTCAAATCACCGGCGTGGATCAGATAAACGCCGTACACCACGATGCACACGGTATTGATTTGCTGAATGAAGGTGACGAAGTTCGAGGTCAGCATCGACAGGTAACGGGTTTTCAT
>NZ_LIFX01000029.1 GCF_001297775.1 Trabulsiella odontotermitis
ATGAAAACCCGTTACCTGTCGATGCTGACCTCGAACTTCGTCACCTTCATTCAGCAAATCAATACCGTGTGCATCGTGGTGTACGGCGTTTATCTGATCCACGCCGGTGATTTGACCATGGGGGCAATGATTGGGGTGGTGATCCTCTCTGGTCGTTGTCTGGCGCCGCTGGCGTCGGTCGTCGGGCTGGCACTGCGTTATCAGCACGCGAAAACGGCGATGAAATCACTGAACAATCTGATGGATGCGCCCACCGATCGCGATCCCAACATCTCGTATCTGCCGACGCCGAAATTCACCGGCAGCATGCGGTTGAAGAAAGTGTCATTTGCCTGGCCGGTGCCCGGCATGATGGTGCCGATCCGGGTGCTGGAAAACATCAATATCAAGATCACCCCCGGCGAACGCATTGCGATCCTCGGCAAGATCGGCAGCGGTAAATCCACACTGCTGCGCGTCATGGCACGCCTGTTCCAGCCTGCGGGCGGCCAGGTCTTTATTGACGGCGTGGATGCCACACAAGTTGACCCGGCCGACTGGCGTGCGGCGGTGGGTTACGTCGGTCAGGACTGCCGGTTGTTCTACGGCACGCTGCGCCAGAACGTGATCATCGGTAACCCGAGCGTCAGCACCGAAGATTTTTTACGTGTCGCCAGCATGACCGGCCTTGACCACATCGCGGCCAGACACCCGCTGGGTTATGAAATGCCCATCGGTGAAATGGGGAACGGCCTGTCCGGCGGACAGCGACAACTGGTGGCGCTGGCGCGTTGCCTGCTACTGAAGCCCAAAATTTTACTGATGGATGAACCGACAAGCTCCATGGATGCGATGACCGAAACCCTGTTCCTGCGCCGCCTGAAAGAGGCAACAGAAGGGCAGACGCTGGTCATCGTGACTCACCGCATGTCGGTATTAAGTCTGGTCGATCGTCTGATCGTGCTGGAAGACGGTCACGTCGCGAAAGACGGGCCGAAAGAACAGGTGATCGCGAGCCTCAACGAAAGCACGCAGAAGAAGCCACAAACCCCGATGCAGTATCGGCCGAAATAACTTTGATGAATCACTGACAGACGGTTTCAGTAGTAGAAATAAGGTAGGGATGATGAGCAACGACGATGTGAACGACAACGCATCCGACAAAACAGTAAAACTGGTGACGAGTGCCTCCTCTCCAGCGCTGAGAAAAATCGGCGCGCCTTCGCCTGCGGGTAAAACCGCTAAGCCGCAACAGGAACCGCAAAAACAGGTCACCGGAAAAGTTAAATCGGAAGATCTCAGGTTCATGCACGATCTGCAGGGGGCGCTGATTTCGCAGAAGACTCCGTTCAGCATGATCATGCTTTATCTGATTGCCTTTATTGTCGTTGCCGCTGCGGTCTGGGCGCACTATGCCCGCGTGGAAGAAATTACACGCGGTGACGGCAAAGTGATCCCCGCCAGCCGCGAACAGGTGATCCAGAGTCTCGAAGGCGGGATCCTCGAACAACTGAACGTGCACGAAGGGGATGTGGTTGAGAAAGGGCAGATCCTGCTCAAGATCGACCCGACCCGCGCTGGCGCCAGCTATGGCGAATCGTTGTCGAAAGTGCAGGGGCTGAAAGGCAGCATCGCCCGTCTGCGTGCGGAAGCGTACGGTACGCCGCTGGAGTTCCCGTCTGACATCGCCAATATCGATTCTATCGTTCGCGATGAAACGCAGGCCTACAGCGCGCGGATCAAAACCCTCAACGAAAGCGTGGATGCGCTCAGACACAGCCTGGCGCTGGCGCAAAACGAAGTCAGTCTCTCTGAACCGCTGGCCAATAAAGGGCTGATGTCAGACGTGGAAATTTTGCGTCTGAAGCGTCAGGCCAACGAATTCCGCTTACAAATCGCCGAACGTACCAACCGTTTCCGCGCTGACGCTAACAGCGAACTCAACCGTCTGGAATCTGAACTGGCACAGGCTGAAGAGATCCTGCGTGGGCGTCAGGACGTCATGGATCGCACCACGGTCGTCGCGCCGGTACACGGTACCGTCAACAATATTCGCGTCACCACCCGTGGCGGGGTTATTCAGCAGGGCGCTGAAATCATGACCATCATTCCGCTGGAAGACAACCTGCTGGTGGAAGCGAAAATCAAACCGTCTGACGTGGCATTTATTCACCCTGGTCTGCCGGCCACGGTGAAAATTACCGCTTATGACTATGCCATTTATGGCGGTCTGAGCGGCGTGGTTGAGCATCTCAGCTCCGACACCCTGATCGATGAAGAAAAGGCCCGCATGGGCCGTGGCGATTCGACCTACTACCGGGTGTATGTGCGCACGGATCAGGCCGCATTGCATGTGAAAGACAAAGTGTTCCCGATCATGCCGGGGATGGTCGCGAACGTAGAAATCAGGACCGGCGAGAAAACCATTCTTTCTTATATCCTCAAACCTGTGCTGAAGGCGCGTGAAGCGTTCAGGGAGAGATAACCATCATGGCATATAAAAATAAAAACCACCGTTGGGCGAAGGTGGCGACAGCTGTTGCGATTTGTTTACCGTGTTCTTCTGCTGTTTTCCCGCTTTTCGCAGAAGCCGCCGATCGGTCGCTCTCCTCTTTACCGACAATGCGAACACAGTCGCAGTATATGAGTGCGCAAAAAACGGCAGCGGCGCCGTCGACAAACATCTCGATCCCGTCACAACCGGCGCCATCTGTGTCGACCTCATCAACGCGGCCGATCTCGACGACCTCCGCGGTTCCGGCGATAACGCCACCACCCGCGCCAGTCAGCCCGCCACCAGTAGACAAGAACAGTACGCCGGAAGAGCGTTATGAGCGGATCACCGCGCCAGCGACCATCAGCACTACCGCGCCGGTGGCTGTGCGCAATACCGCGTCAACGCCGCCGCCGAAGAAAACAAAACCGGCATTCGTCCGGCGTGAGAATGTCGAAACCAAATCAGAAAACAGAGCGGTACTGAAGAAAAACTATGATTACTTCCCGCCTGTCACCGAATACTACAAGCCCGATCCGGCGTACAACAAAGTGCGCTGGCAGGGGCAGTCAGAGAGAAGCAGTGGCCCTCGCGACATCAGCGGTATGTCGCAACAGCAATTTAAGGCGTTAAGTGATAACCCATCGCGCGACTTTTTGCGTCAGATGGTGGTCAGAGCGCTGGCCTACAGCCCGGAAATGCGCGCCTCCTCCGCTGAAGTGCTGGCGATGGATTACAGCGTTGACCAGGCTCGCGGTCAGCGCTGGCCGCAGGTGAAACTGGGTGTGACCTCACCGTTCACGACTGTCGGCGGTGATACGTCCACCAACAACAATTCCCACATCAGCGATACCAGCGGTTCAGTAACGGTTTCCACACCGATTATCGACTGGGGGCGGATCAGCAGCCAGGTGGATAACGCGGAAGAAACAGCAAAATCCGCGCGTTACGACCAGGATCACTCCCGCGAACAACTGGCGTACAGCACCATCTCGGAACTGATGAACCTGAGTCGTTATCAGCACAGCCGGATGGTGGCGAAAGCCTATGTCGACAGGATGCAGGAACTGGTCACCATGTTGTCGCAAATCACCGAGGCGGACCCGGGACGCGACAGCGAGCTGGTGCAGGCAAAAGCCAAGCTGATGTCGGCGCAGGCAAATATGGACAACATCGAGCATCAGGTCAGCAGCAGCCGGATCAAACTGGTACGTCTGCTGGGTGCCGAGCCGGTGGTGCCGGAAAATATCTCCTGGCGCGACACGATTATCCCGGCCGACACCGCCATTGCTTCTCTGGACCGCAGCCCGATGATGATGAGCCTGCAGGCGAAAGTCCGGGCGGCGGAGCATGAAGCAGAAAGCATCAGAGCCTCCAGTCTGCCGCAGGTGAACTGGGTGATTTCAAAAAGCACCGCCAAAGACGTCAATGGCAATGAAAGCGGATGGTATACCGGGGTGAACGTGGAGTGGAATGCGTTCAGCGGCGGTTCCGAACGGGCAGCGCAGATGTCGGCGCGGGCAAGAGCCAATGCCGCGCAACAGCAATATGAAGTCAACTACCGCGACCTGGAATACCAGATTAATAACCAGATCCAGATCCGCGATTCTTCTTTCTTACGTGCCGATGATTACGATCGTCTCTCTGCCGAAACGGACCGCGTGCGGCAAATGTTTTATGAGCAGTGGTACCACCTCGGGAAAAGAACATTATTAGATGTGCTGACGGCAGAAAATGACCATTTTAATAACCAGCTGTCGGCAATAAATAACCGCTACGATGGTTATATTTCTAACATCAACGTTATTTCGAGCGC
>NZ_LIFX01000003.1 GCF_001297775.1 Trabulsiella odontotermitis
CGGCAACCGGATAAGTTGTTGCAGATTGCCGGGGTTATCCTCACGCAACATATTCCCCCACTCATCAAATTCTGCGCTCCAGACTATCTCCCCGTTAGCGTTAATCAGCGCCAGCGGCAGGCCTCGGTGGTCGCAGTGATACAGGTGGATTTTCCGTTGCGGACTGTACTCTGGCTCTATCTGGTTTTTCATCTGCTCCGGCGTCAGCCCGCACTGCGTCAGCCATTGCCGGCTTTGCCCGCTGACCTGGTTCGCCTTCAGTTCCCGCTCCAGATTATCCAGCATTGCCACCAGTTCCGGTACAAACACCATTCCCGCCTCCTGCTGGTGTTTTTCCGCCAGCGTGCGGCGGCGGGCTTTCGTCAGCTCTCCGGTTGCGGTTTCAATGCGGATTAATGGTGTAAAACTGCCCGGCAGATACACCGTCTGGATACGGACGGTGTCTGTCTGCATGGTGGTCAGCCGGTCGCCATCCCAGCCGTACCATACGGTTTCCTTCAGTTCCGGCTTTGTACACGAACCATCGTCACAGACCGTACATTCCCATATCCGCTTACCCGTGCGGCGGCCCGTCGGGTCATAGATATACCGGCTTTCCGTCAGCAGACTGCCGTGCTGCAACTGACGGTAATGCGTCAGCCGGTGCTGGTTATCATAGCCATAATGATGAGAAAGGCTGCCACGCGGACGGGGGCGACGCTCACCCTTTTCAGTGAGTCTGCCGTGTTCATCGTAATGGTAGACATTATCCACATCCTGACCGGTACGGTTATTCCGGAAGTTATCCGGCAGCATCGGGTATTCATCCCGCTCCGCTATCCGGTTGCCCGCCGGGTCGGTCAGGGTCCACTGCGTCAGGTCATGATGCGCTGATTTAATATGCGTACTGCGCAGCCGACCGGCGGGACCGTACTGATAATCACGCTGTTCATTCAGCCCGCTGATGCGGACAAGATGCCCGTCAGCGCTCCAGATGTAGTCACGGTTAAGCCGGGGAATGTTCAGGTGGTGGCTCTGTAACATGCCGCCCGGCGTGTATGCCGTGGTCAGTTCGTAATTACCAAAGCTGCGTTGCGTCTCGCGGTGCAGGCGGTCACGGGTAAAGTCGAGAAGTGGTTCATCACCAAGTTTCATGCCAGCCAGATAACCGCTGCCATACGTCAGCCATTCCAGCGGGGGCAGGTTATCCGGTGTGATGCGGTTCAGTAGTGCGCTGTCGTTGTAATCGTACCGGGTGTCATGCTGCCACACCAGTTCACCCGTGTCCGGGTGATGCACCCTCTGGCGTTCGTGGACAGTACGGCCCTGGTCGTCGTGCCCGTACTGCACAGTGACGCGGTGCCCGTCACTGACGTGGCTGATTTCAGCCAGCCAGCCGCGCTCACTGTAACGCCACTGCTCCGCCGGTTCATCATTCACCGTGCGGTGCGTCAGTCGGTCTGCTGCGTCATAGTGCCAGCAGGTAATGAGGCTGTCATCTTCACTGCGGATGAGCAGCCCGGTGGCGCTGTAGCCGTAACGCTGCGTCCTGCCGTCAAAACCGGTTTCCTGCGTCAGCCTGTCCAGTACATCATAAGTGAACGTTGTGTGGCTGTTGTTTTCATTCGTGAGCTGCGTGACCCGGCCTGCAGCGTCGTATTGCATCCGCCGCGTCAGCCCGTCCTGTGTGCTGCTGAGGATGTGGCCCCGGGCGTCATGCGTGTTTTCGCGGCGACTACCGTCAGGGAGTGTGGTCGCTGTCAGATCGCCAGACACGTTGTATTCATAGTGAGTTTCGCGTTCCTGTGCATCTTTTACACAGGTCAGACGGCCCCGGCTGTCATACGTAAGGAACTGACTGACACCTTCTTCCCGGTGCACTGCCGTCAGTTGCCCGAAGCGGTCGTATTCATAGCGGGTTTCATAACCGGAGCAGTCGGTAAAGGTGAGTAACTGACCGTAGCGACTCCAGGTCATATGCTTCCGGCTGCCGGTGGCATCTTCGGTGGAAGAAGGATATTCGCTGCGCGGATTATCATAAAAATAACGGGTCGTACTGCCGTTGCGCAGGGTTTCAGCCGTCAGTCTGCCGTGGTCATCATATTCCTGCCGGCTCTGCAGCCCGTCAGGGTGGACCGTGCTGGTCAGCTGGCGCCGGGCGTTATAGCAAAACTCCGTCAGCCTGCCATCCGGTGTGACGAGCGCCGTCAGTTGACCTGAGGCGGGGCTGTGCCGGTATTCGGTTTTCCGGCCCGCCGCATCCGTCTGCGCCAGCAGTCTGCCGGCGATGTCAGTGTCGTTGCGGGTGATGCTGCCGTCGGCATGCTCCTTTTTCACCACCCGTTTCATCCCGCCGTCGCCGTCGGTGTGCAGTACCTCCCGGCGGCCCAGACTGTCGGTGACAGTGACGCGATTGTGTTCATAAACATAGGAATAACTTAAGCCTTCCGGATTATGCTGCGCCGTCACGCGCCCGGCAACGTCATACCGGTAGCTGGTTTCCGGCCTGCCCGCATAGCGGTGTGCCACCATCCGTCCCGGATACTGCATGTCATAGGTCAGGTCGTGAACTGAAGTACCGCTGCGGTCATACACCCTCGCCAGTTCACCCCGGGATGAATATTCATAACGCACCAGGGGAACGGCGGGCAGGTTATCCGGGTATTCCGGGTCGCGGGACAGCCACACTTCGGCGAGGCGAACGCCACTGTCTGCGCCATAACCCGTGGCGGGGGGCGCGTCCTGACAGGCGGTCAGCACCAGCCGGAAATGGCGGCCTGCACCGTCTGTCACGGCGGTAATGTTTCCGGAGAATGCGCCGGATGCGGCGCGCTGGAAAGTCATTGTCCGCCCGAAACTGTCCGCCAGACCGGTCAGCACCCGGTACGGCGGCAACGGGGCGGGCAGCGCTTCCTCCGGCCCGGCAATGCGCTCAGACCAGCCCAGGATCCACCAGGGACCCTGAAGGCTGTTGGTTGCAAGATAAATATGCGGGCTGATGCGAATATCCTGCGGCAGTGTCTGCCAGAGTGTGCTCAGCGGGTTACTGTCGTGCAGTGCCGGGACGCCACCCCGCGCCAGCCAGAAGGACTCGCTGTGGCTGAAGGCCGTTTCCCCCGGAAACAACGGATGAAAATGAATACTGCGCCCGCCATTGTCGTTGAGTATCAGTTCCGCATCATGTATCTGCAGGCAAATATCAAAGGGCGCCTTCCAGCCGGGGCCGAACACACCCACCGGGGCAGGTGTTCTGGTCTGGTAGCTGCTGTAGGTACGCGAGAGTACAAACGGCAGCGGGCCGGGCAGGGCAATATCGGTTTCGCCGGGCAGTACCTTTGCGCCCAGCAGCGGATTGACCGGGTTGCCGGAGGTCATGCCGCCCGGACAGACCGAACAGGCCACGCCGGTCGGTGCGCCAATCATCACCCCCGCCGAGCCCTGGATTATTGGGCCACCTGTCATGGTGCCGTCACCCTGACGTGCTGCCGGTTTTCCGATCATGTTCCAGTCCTTCTGTTTTGCTGAATGTAATGCTTATTTTTTATTTATCGTTTTGTACTGTCGCGGGCTCAGTACTGCCGCATATCCGGCGACGAACTGCCGTTTTCTTGCGGCGCTTTCGGTGGGTCTTCTGCAATACCGCAGTTCCAGTTGATCATCAGAGCGTCGCCGCTGATGGTCTGCATACCCTGGAGGTTAATCGCAGTACCGTTAAGAAATATTTTGCCGTCCTGCGTCAGCACCAGCCGGGCCTGCCCGCAACGCAACTCCAGATGTTCCCCGGCGGAATAGACGGCCACCTTCCCGGTACTCTCGGTTTTGCTTTTACCCACCGTAAAGGTGACATTCTCCCCGACGCTGACGTTATAACCCTTACCGACCAGCAACGACTTCTGTATCCCCACTTGAGAGGACTGTGTCAGCGCCACCGAGGTATTCATCACACCGCCTACCGTGGTCTGGTACGCCACACCCACCGTCAGTGCACGGACCACCCCCACCGTTTCTGCCTGGTTCAGGCCGACAGTAATACTCTGGTTCTGCCCCACGGTCTCTTTCTGGTTCTGCACCACCGTCTGCACCTGGTTCTGCTGCACGGTAATAACCTGGTTGCCGCCAATGGTTTCGGTATGGTTCACTTTCACATCGGTGGTGCGGTCATTCAGCACTTCGGTATCCATATTCTTCTGCGCATGGATATAAACCTGCTCCTGGCCGGTGGCGTCCTCAAAACTCAGCTCATTAAACCCATCCCCTTTATAGGTTTTGGAACGAATGGTCATCTTCGTTTTTGTGCCCGGCAGGTCTCCGGGAGAGCGGTTATCTTCATGGTAGGTGCGGCCCATAATGATGGGCTGGTCAGGGTCACCATTGAGAAAATCCACAATGACCTCCTGACCCACGCGGGGAATGGCCAGGTTGCCAAAACCGGCCCCGGCCCAGGCCTGGGAGACACGGATCCAGCAGGAACTGTCTTCCGTGCCGCCGTGATAACGGTCCCACAGGAATTTCACCCGTATCCGTCCGTGCTCGTCACAGAAAATCTCTTCCCCTGCCGGCCCGGTGACCACCGCACTCTGCGGACCATCCACTTTCGGTTTTGGATGGGGTCTGGCACGCCAGGTGCGTTCTGCGGGGATGACAGTGAAATGGTTGGTGAGTGAGGTTCCGGCGCCCTGATTTCCGTGTTGAGCCTGAGGTTGTATGCCTGTCAGGGAACTGCTCACCACCTGCCATTCCCGGTTGAGACTGACAGACGGATGTCCGGAAAGGGTGAAGCGGGTTCCCGGCCACAGTCCGGGTGAATTACTGACACCGGTGGCCGTTTCGGCACCGCTGCGCCAGCCTTCCATTCTGTAACGGGTGAAATTCTCTCCGTGCTGCTCATCCTTGAAGCGGCCGGGATAATCAAAAATCTCGTACTGTGCCCGCTGGCCGTTCAGGTTGTCGGCTTCATGGTCATAAATACCCGGCCAGTCGGGAACCTTGAAGGTGTAGTCCTGGCTCTGCACAGAAGAGGGACTGACGGTGGCTTCATAGCGGAACACGCTGATGCATTCTGTTGAAACGTCCGTTGTGGTGTTCGGGTTAAAGGCGACGGGGTCAGTCAGGCATCTGAGTCCGGCGACGTTATCGCACAGCGTCAGTTTTTGTTCCGGTGTATCCGGGGCAGATTTGTCAAAAAAGAAGATACCTTCCTCAGCCCAGAGACGGGTCAGGAACGCGAGGTCTGATTCACCGTACTGTACACAGAATTCACGGGGCGGATGGTCATCGTTAAACCCGTCAGTCCAGTCAGTGACACCGTTTTCCCTGAGGAGGATGTCGGAGACAGCCAGGATATCCTGTTGCTGGAATATGCGGAAATTCTGCCGCAGGCTGCAGCGCCAGAGGGGAGGGCGAATGACGAAGCGGTACAGCATCTGCCAGCCATTATTCTCTTTTGTGCCGAAGGTGGCGATGACACCGCTGATATGGCGCAGCACCTGCTGCCCCTGCCAGACCGTAAGGGTGGCGTTTTTTTCGAGTAATGTTTCTGCGGTCTGCCTGAAGGAATCACTGGCGACGTCGACATCAAGGACAAACGGAAGTGAATAGTCCTGTTTTAAGCCGAAGCTGATGACAGCGAAAGTATCCGGCTCCTGGCCATCCACTTCGAGAGTGAAGCGCAATCCCTGCTGTGGCATGTGTTTGTCCCTGTCTTATTTATGAGCGTGATGAATAACGAGAAATTATAAAATAAACATATAAAACAATGCGTTACGTCGCTGCGATGTTTGCATGAGCCCGGGTGGATGAATGTGATCTGTGTCACAGGAAAGAAAGTTTGTTTTAGGTGGTTATTAAGCAGGCGGGCGTTAAAGATAAGAAAATAAGAGCGCTATATAATGATTACATAAGCGCTCTTATTGCCGTTTGGTATTCGCACCTTATAACTATCTGTAAATCATTTTAGCGAATGCAGGTGCCTTTTTCGCCAGTCAGTACGTAAGGCGCATCTTTTAGCGCACCAATAAACGCTGGTTTTCCAGTTTGTTTCACAAACTGGATCACTGCCGCCGCTTTTGGCCCCATCGCACCGTCCGGGGCGGCGAATGGCATCAACTCTTCGACGGTGGCATGGCGAATCGCCCGCGCCTGCGGTGTGCCCCAGTCCTGATAAACGGCATCAGCGTCGGTCAGGATCAGCAGATAATCCGCATCAATGGATTGCGCCAGCACTGCCGCGGTTAAATCTTTATCGATCACCGCTTCAATCCCTTTGAAACCGTTCTGTTGCGCCACCACCGGAATGCCACCGCCACCGCAACAGATCACCAGATGTCCGGCTTCCATCAGGGTCTTAATGGCGTCTGAATCGAGAATTTTAAGCGGCGTCGGCGAGGGAACAACGCGACGAACATACTCGCCATCGGCTTTCACCTGCCAGCCGTGTTGCTGCTCCAGTGCGGTTTTTTGATCGGCAGGATACACCGGGCCAATATATTTTCCTGGCGCAGAAAAGGCGGCATCCTGCGGATCCACTTCCACCCGGGTGAGCAGCGTGGTGACCGGCGGTGCATCCGCGTACTGCGACAACCCTTCGGTGATGGCAAAACCAATCATGCCCTGACTTTCGGCAACTAACACATCCAGCGGCCAGGCCGGAGATTCTTTATATGCCGCATTCTGTAATGCCAGTAAACCCACCTGCGGCCCGTTGCCGTGCACGATAACCAGTTGATAATCCCGCGCCAGCGCGGAGACTATGCTGGCAAAGAGTTGAATGCTGCGCTGTTGGTTTTCTGCGCTTAACGTTTCTCCACGCTGAAGTAATGCGTTGCCGCCGAGGGCAATAACCAGTTTCTTTTTCATTGTTGCCTCAAAAAATATAAAAAGTATTTCGATGACAAAATAATATCCTCAGCGCTTTTATTTGTGATTTATTCGGCAACTTAAATACCATCAAAAATAACTCAGGAATTATCTTGGTGCGGTGGCGTTTTATTTAAAATTATTTAAAGATGATTGTTAGATTTTTTTTAATAATAATGAGCCGTACTCGCAGAAATTTATAACAATGATTTTAGTGTGACTTTGCTCAAATGAATTGATGTTCATGGCCGATAAGTTAAAGACAGTTTAAACATCAATCCCTGTAAACAGGGGCGTTAATACGGTTGTAATTACCGGGGAGTGCTTATGTCTCAAACATCCGAGGTGACAGAGGTCACACAACGAAAAGGGATCCCAGCCTGGTGGGTGACCGTTTTTCTGTTCTGGCTGGGGTGGATCTTTATGTATGCCGATCGCACCGTACTTAACCCTGTGATGGGGGAACTGGAAAAAGAGTTTGGTTTAACCGGAACACAGTTAGGGATATTAAATTCCGTGTTTTATTTTTCCTACGCTTTACTTCAGGTACCCGCTGGAATTCTTGGCGATAAAATCGGTAAAAAGAAAGTGCTGGTACCAGGGTTTATTCTGTTTGGCGTATTTACGGCGGTGACAGGTTGGGCGAAAAGCTGGTATACGTTGCTGTTTGCCCGGGTGGTGACCGGGGCGGGGGAAGGCACTTACTATGGCCCGCAGTATGGCCTGTCGTCTGAGCAGATCCCCAAAAAATTCCGTTCGCTGGGTAGCGCCATTATTAATAGCGGAATGGCGTTTGGTATTGCGCTCGGCCTGATGACGTCGAGCTGGCTGGTCTATGATCAGGGCCACTCCTGGCGGATGCCGTTCTATGCCATGGCGGTGCCTTCTGTTCTCGTCGGCGTGGCTATCTGGTTATTCGTTAAAGAGAAAAAACGCACCACGGATGAAACCGGTCAGGCGGTGAAAAAAGGCAAATTTAGCGACCTGCTGAAAAACCGCAATCTGATTATCACCTATATTATGGTGTTCTGCAGTCTGTTCGGATTCTTCGTTATTCTGACCTGGCTTCCTTACTATTTACAAAGCGAACGTGGAATTGCCGGTAGCGAAACAGGATTTATTTCATCGCTGGTAGCATGGATTTCTATTCCTGGTGCGCTGTTGTTCTCAAGCCTTTCTGACAAATTAGGCAAACGTAAACCGCTGATTATGTTCCTCGTGCCGGTCGCCATTATCAGTATGCTGTCGATCGTCTGGATGCCGAATATGACTGGCGTCATTGTCGCTCTCTGTGTCTATGGTCTGGTCGGTAAACTGGCCCTCGATCCGGTACTGGTTGCACTGGTGGCAGACAGTGTGGATGAAAATAATTACAGCACCGCATTTGGTCTGTTTAATTTCATCGGCATGAGTTCTTCAATTCTGGCTCCCATTATTGCTGGCGCGGCCAGGGATATTACAGGAAGTCTGGCTTCCAGTTTTTATGTCTCTGCGGCGCTGCTGGTTGTCGGTCTTATCGGCATGCTGTTTTTAAAAGAAAAACGCTCATAAAGAGGTAGCGGTAATGATTTACGCCTTTATTAAGAAGGGAAGTTTTCAGGACTCGGTGAGCCTGATGATTATTTCCCGCAAACTCAGTGAACGCCCGGAAGTTGATCAGGTTTCGGTCATGATGGGAACACCGGCAAATAAGTCGATGCTCGATTCCACCGGTTTCTGGCACGACGATTTTGCCGGGGCGACGCCGAATGACATCTGCGTCGCTGTGCGGACTGAACAGGAGCAACCCGGGATCCTTGAGCTGATCCGTGAGCAACTTGAAAAAGAGCTGAGCGAGATTGCCAGCGCGTCCGGCAATTCCCGTCAGCTTATCAAAGCCCGACGCTGGGAGAGTGCGTGCCAGAAACTGCCACAGGCCAATTTGCTGCTGGTGTCAGTTGCCGGTGAATACGCCGCCGACGTGGCGCGGGAAGGGCTGCAGGCGGGCAAAAACGTCATGATGTTCTCTGACAACGTACCACTGGCGCAGGAAGTGGAACTTAAGAAACTGGCACAGTCTCGTGGGCTCATCGTGATGGGGCCGGATTGTGGCACAGCGATGATTGCCGGTAGTCCACTGGCGTTTGCCAACGTGTTGCCCTGCGGCGACATTGGCGTCATCGGTGCCTCCGGGACAGGGATTCAGGAAATCACCTCGCAGATTGCACTGCATCAGCAGGGGATCACCCATGCTATCGGTCTCGGTGGACGCGACCTCAGTGCTGACGTTGGTGGTATCAGCGCTCTGACAGCGCTGGAGATGCTGGCGGCTGATGACGCTACACAGGTGATCGCTTTCGTCTCTAAACCTCCTGCGCCCGCCGTGCGCGAACGTATTCTCACCGCCATGCAGCAGCTGAAAAAACCGGTGGTAGCGCTGTTCCTTGGTGCCAGGCCAGAACATCGTCGTGAAGGCAATGTCTGGCTGGCGAACTCATTGTCGGATGCGGCTCATCTGGCCGTGCTGTTGTCTCGTGTGGCGCAACAACGGCAGGCGCAATCCGAGGTTGCTGGAAAAACCATTTGTGGACTTTATGCGGGCGGTACGCTGGCTGCCGAAGCGGCAATGCTGCTCTCTGCCAGCCTGAATATCCCGTTAAGTGCGGAACACCCGAACGGCGTGATGCTGGAAAACGGTGGTCATCGGATCATTGATCTCGGGGATGACAGTTATACCCTCGGTCGCCCGCATCCGATGATCGATCCCACCACCCGTAGCATCGAAATTGAAAAACTGGCGGCCACACCGCAGATCGGCGTGCTACTGCTCGACGTGGTGCTCGGCTATGGCGCTTGTGACGATCCTGCCGGTGCGGTGGTGGACGCTATTGAGAAGGTCAATGCGAAGCGCGGCGCGACGGCACCGCTGGTGACTATCGCCACGCTCACCGGAACTGAACAGGATCCGCAGGGGCGTAACGGACAGGCAGAAAAACTGCGCGCTGCCGGGATTGCCGTTGTGGAAACGCTGGAGGAGGCCGTGCTGTTGGCCGTGAGCCTTACCCAACCGCCGCAAAACCCGCAGGACAACGCACACTTTACCCTGCTTGATGGCGTGCAGGTCATCAATGCTGGTCTGCGCAGTTTCGCACTGGATCTACAGAGCAGCGGCACCCCGGTGGTGCACTATCAATGGGCGCCTGTTGCTGGTGGCAATGCGCGTCTCGCCAGTTTACTCAAACAGTTACGTTAAGTTCAGAGGTACGGATATGTATTCATCTATTGCACAGGCTAATGAAGCCATTATTGAGAGAATCAAAGCGGCGCGTCCACACTGGATTGCGGTACGTCCGGCAAAAGAGGCAGTGCCTGTGCTGGCTCAGGGGCGTAAGTTGCTGCACGCTGGTCCACCGATTGTATGGCAAGAGATGACGGGACCGATGCGTGGCGCCTGCATTGGCGCGGCGATGTTTGAGGGATGGGTTACGTGTGAAGAAGATGCGGTAACACTGCTGGAAAAGGGAGAAATCGAATTTATTCCGTGTCATCACGTGGGTGCCGTCGGTCCGATGGGAGGGATCACCTCAGCGACCATGCCAGTGCTGGTGGTGCGCGATGTCGTTCACGGCAACCAGTCCTGCTGCAACCTGAATGAAGGGATTGGCAAAGTCATGCGTTTTGGTGCTTATGGCGAAGATGTGCAGCAGCGCCTGCGCTGGATGCGCGATACGCTGGCACCGGTGCTTCAGGATGCGTTGAGCCAGATGGAAAATGGTGTCGATCTGACCGCCATGATGGCGCAGGCCATCACCATGGGGGATGAATTCCACCAGCGTAATATTGCGGCCTCTTCACTGCTGCTGCGCGCGCTGTCGCCGGTTATCGCCCGACTGAATCGCGATAAAAACGAAATCGCCGATGTGCTGCAGTTCCTGAGCGTGACCGATCAGTTCTTCCTCAACCTGGCGATGGCCTACAGCAAAGCGGTGATGGATACCGCGGCAGAAATCAAAGCCGGCTCGGTGGTGACCGCGATGACGCGTAATGGCCGAGAGTTTGGGATCCGCGTCAGCGGTACAGGCGATCGCTGGTTTACCGCACCGGTTAACACTCCGCAAGGGCTGTTCTTCACAGGCTACAGCCAGGAGGACGCTAACCCGGATATCGGCGACAGCGCCATTACCGAAACGCTCGGTATTGGCGGCGCGGCAATGATCGCGGCACCCGGTGTTACACGCTTCGTGGGCGCGGGCGGCATGGGTGCGGCACTGGAAACCTCCGAAGAGATGGCGGAGATCTACCTCGACCACAACCCGCTGTTCCAGATCCCGTCCTGGGATTTCAAAGGCGCGTGTCTGGGGCTGGATATCCGCCGTGTGGTGGAAACGGGCATCACACCGCTCATTAATACCGGGATTGCCCATCGCGAGGCCGGAATTGGCCAGGTCGGTGCCGGTACCGTGCGTGCGCCGTTGCTGTGTTTCGAAAAAGCCTTAGAAGCGCTGGCGGAACTGCATCACATCAGTGCCTGACAGTAAGAGGGGGCGGCATCGCCGCCCCGGAGCGATCACGATGAGAATTGCAATGGCGTCGGCAGGGCTGGATCGCCTTGCTGAAGGGCAATGGACACTGCACAGTCGTTTCACTCAGGCAGTTAATTTCAGTCACGCCAGCGGAGCGCTGCTGACCTTCTACCGCTACGGGAAAGGCATGGGACCAGTGGGTATATTGCTTTCCACGCACGATTTCGCCCGGCTTTCCATGGTGACGGCGTTTGAAAAACAGGGACAGACGTTATTCATCAATGGAATGCCGCTCAGCGCCCGACGCGTGCTGACGCTGACCATCACACCCGGTTGCCTCGTGCTTCCGGATCTCTCTTCGTTCTGCGCTGTCAGCGGCTTGTGTGGTCCGCTGCATCAGCTATCTCTCAACGCACCGCCATGCCAGTCCCTGCTGCAGGGGTTGCAGCGATGGTCTTGCGGAGAAAAACCTGACTGGCTAGCGTTAACAGGGCTCGGACCTGGCTTAACACCCAGCGGCGACGACATGTTAGTGGGGGCAATGGCCGTGCTGTTTGCTTCACAATTTTCATCATATATTCAGCAACATCCCTTTTTACCCTCTGCCGATCAACTTGCATTATTAACAACGTCGGTAAGCTGTAGCTATCTTAACAGTGCACGCGTTGGGGCGTTTTCCTCTCCAGTGTTACGCGTCGTGCGCCATTTACAACACGGGCGCGACCCGCTACCTGCTATCCGGCGTTTGCTGGCTGTCGGGCATACTTCGGGGGCGGATATGCTGGTGGGAATGGTGGTTGCGCTGAAATGGTTACAGATGAGTCCGCGCAGGAGTAGGCATGCTCGATCAGGAAACGATTCGTACATTTATTCGGGTAGCGGAGACAGAGAGCTTTTCCCGCGCCGCCAGCTCGTTACACAAAACGCCCGCCGCGATTAGCTACCGGATCAAAACGCTGGAAGAACAGGTAGGTACGCAGTTGTTTCTCCGTACCACACGATCGGTCAGCCTGACCCTGGCTGGTCAGCATCTACTCGAGCATTGCCGCCAGTGGCTGAACTGGCTGGACGCCATGCCGGATGAGCTTCAGCAAATTAGTGAAGGCGTGGAACGGCAGATCAATATTGTGATTAATAACCTGCTGTATCAGCCACAGGCCGCGGCAGATTTACTCACCTGGTTACATCAACAATATCCCTTTACCCGCTTTCAGATTTCCCGCCAGGTATATATGGGAGTGTGGGATTCTCTTCTGTATGACGATTTTCATCTGGCGATTGGCGTGACGGGGTCTGAATCTCTTTCCAACAATATTTCATTATTACCGTTGGGGGAAATTGGCTGGCAATTTGTCATTGCCGCGTCTCATCCGCTGGCGCAACATCCGGCGCCAGTGTTGTCCGACGATATTTTGCGGCGCTATCCGGCCATCAATATCGAAGATACCTCGCGGACCTTAACGCGGCGTGTCGCCTGGCTGCTCAGCGGGCAAAAAGAGATCAAAGTGCCGGATCTCAGTACCAAGCTGGCCTGCCACTTAAGTGGGCTGGGTGTGGGCTTTCTGCCTGAGCGGATGTGTCGACCGTATGTGGAGTCCGGCGCGCTGGTGGTGCGGGATGTGATCAACCCGCGACGGCCATCGCCATTATCAGTCGCCTGGAAAGTGGCCGAAAGCGGGAAAGTCGTCAGTGAGATTGCGGCACTATTTGAGACAAAAAACGTGCTGATTAACGGTTTTCTGCGCATGGTCGACAGGCCATTCATTTAATAACCATGCGAGCGGTTCAGGCTCGTCCATCATGTGCGTCTATTTTGAAAAATGGCATATTCCGCCGTTTTTGTTTACCTTTAAAAATAACATTTCGTGATCACGATCTCATTGATGTTTACATGGTTATTTTAAAGGAAGAGTAAATGGAAGATTTAAATGTTGTCGACAGCATCAATAATGCGGGTTCCTGGCTGGTGCGCAACCAGGCGCTGCTGCTGAGTTATGCTGTCAACATCGTCGCGGCGCTGGCGATTATTATCGTCGGTATGATTGCAGCGCGGATTATCTCCAACACCGTTAATCGCCTGATGGTGTCGCGTAAAATTGATGCCACGGTCGCAGACTTTCTCTCCGCGCTGGCACGCTATGCAATTATCGCCTTCACGCTGATTGCCGCGCTGGGACGCGTCGGGGTGCAAACCGCTTCGGTGATCGCGGTGCTCGGTGCCGCGGGTCTGGCCGTGGGTCTGGCGTTGCAGGGGTCACTGTCTAACCTCGCAGCGGGCGTGCTGCTGGTGATGTTCCGTCCGTTCCGCGCGGGGGAATATGTCGATCTCGGCGGCGTGGCGGGCACAGTGCTGAACGTGCAGATTTTCTCTACTACCATGCGCACGGTGGACGGCAAAATCGTGGTGATCCCGAACGGGAAAATCATTGCCGGTAACATAATCAACTTCTCCCGCGAGCCGGTGCGCCGTAATGAGTTCATTATTGGCGTGGCATATGACTCGGATATCGATCAGGTTAAACAACTGGTGCAGCAGATCCTTGAGTCTGACGATCGCATTCTCAAAGATCGTGAAAGAACGGTGCGCCTGAATGAACTGGGCGCGTCGTCGGTGAATTTTGTGATCCGCGCGTGGAGCAAGAGCAGCGATCTGCAGGAGGTTTACTGGGACGTGCTGGAGCGCATCAAACGTGACTTCGATGCCAACGGTATCAGCTTCCCGTATCCGCAAATGGACGTGAATTTCAAACGTCCGAAAAAGGACACCGCAGAGTAATGACATAAAGGCCGGACATCCGGCCTTTTTCTTACCCGCTACTATTAGCAATGCTTATTGCTGATTAATATTATCAATTTCCGCTAATGATGTTCTCGCGATATAGTTTGCATCCATACTGAACAGAACGAGAAAACTGTCGTGTTATCTTATTATTTTCAAGGGCTTGCTCTTGGCGCTGCCATGATCCTGCCGCTCGGCCCGCAAAACGCATTTGTGATGAACCAGGGGATCCGCCGCCAGTACCACATCATGATTGCATTGCTCTGCGCACTGAGCGATCTGCTGCTGATTTGCGCCGGTATTTTTGGCGGCAGCGCGTTGCTGATGCAGTCGCCCTGGCTGCTGGCGCTGGTCACCTGGGGTGGCGTGGCGTTTCTGCTGTGGTACGGTTTTGGCGCGCTGAGAACCGCGATGAGCAGCAACCTTGAACTGGCCAGCGCGGAGGTGATGAAGCAGGGGCGCTGGAAGATTATTGCCACCATGCTGGCGGTCACCTGGCTCAATCCGCACGTCTATCTGGATACCTTCGTGGTGCTGGGCAGCCTGGGCGGGCAGCTTGAGGCCATCCCCAGACGCTGGTTTGCGATGGGCACTGTCAGCGCCTCGTTCCTGTGGTTCTTCGGACTGGCGCTGCTGGCGGCCTGGCTGGCGCCACGACTGCGGACGGCAAAAGCGCAGCGCATCATCAATATGCTGGTCGGGCTGATAATGTGGTTCATCGCGTTTCAACTGGCAAAAGAAGGTGTTACGCACGTTCATACGCTGTTCAACTAAGGCTTATCTGATGGACATTTGTTTATCTGCCGCTAAGCTTGCTGGCATGCGCCCTGTTTTTGGGTGAACAACGTAACATGGAGGAACGACAGTGAAGTTCAACGTGATGGCCCTTGCGGCATTCATTGGTTTAAGTGGCATGTCGGTACAGGCAACTGAATTGCCGGACGGCCCGCACATCGTCACTTCAGGGACGGCAAGCGTAGACGCAGTGCCGGACATCGCCACCCTGGCGATTGAAGTCAACATTGCGGCAAAAGACGCCGCAACGGCGAAGAAGCAGGCTGACGACCGTGTTGCGCAATATCTCTCCTTCCTCGAACAGAACGGGGTCGCGAAAAAGGATATCAACTCCGCTAACCTGCGGACACAACCCGATTACGACTATCAGAACGGCAAAAGCATTCTCAAAGGCTACCGTGCGGTACGTACCGTCGAAGTGACGCTGCGCCAGCTCGACAAGCTGAATGCGCTGCTGGATGGCGCGCTGAAAGCGGGGCTGAACGAGATCCGTTCCGTATCGCTGGGCGTTGCGCAACCGGAAGCCTATAAAGACAAAGCACGTAAAGCGGCAATTGATGACGCGGTGCATCAGGCGCAGCAACTGGCCTCTGGTTTTAACGGCAAGCTGGGCCCGGTTTACAGCATCCGCTACCACGTTTCCAACTATCAACCGAGCCCAATGGTACGGATGATGAAAGCCGATGCCGCGCCGGTGTCCGCTCAGGAAACTTACGAGCAGCCGACAATCCAGTTCGACGACCAGGTGGATGTGGTCTTCCAACTGGAGCCTGCCGGGGAAACCACTGCAACGCAGCAGCCCGCAGCACAATAAAACCCCTGAAATGAACAAGGCCGGGAATCCCGGCCTTTTTTAATCCTGTCGCAACACCTTATGCCCGTAATCGATCAGCGCATCGGTGACCCGACGCATCATGCGGCTTTCAGGCGCAAAACGGTGCCAGTAGAGCATCCGGCGCTGGAACAGGCCGGGTGTCAGATCGATAAGCTCGCCGCTCGCCAGCTCTTTTTCGATCTGCAGATGCGGGATCATACAGCAGGTGGTGCTCTGACGCGCCAGTTGCACGAAGGCTTCCGATGAATTCACGATGTGGCACGGTACGCTGCCCGGCGGCAGATCGAAATGCTGCTGCAGGAACGCCTGATGCATATCGTCGAGATGATCAAACGCCACGGCGGGCGCTTTCAGCAGTGCTGAGCGCGTTACGCCGTTCGGGAAATAGCGTTGCGCAAACGGCTTCGAGGCGACAAACAGATAGTCCAGCGCGCCCAGTTGATCGACGAGACAACTCGGCAGCGCCTGCGGCTGAATACTCACCGCGCCCACCACCTCACCCCGACGCAGGCGTTCCTGGGTGCGGGTTTCGTCTTCCACCTGCAGATTCAGGCGGATCGGCGAATCAGACAGTACACTCGCCAGCGCGGGCAGCAGCCAGGTCGCCAGACTGTCGGCGTTCACCGCCAGCGACAGCAGCAGCGGCGTAGAGCCGATTTGCTCATCGCCCAGCCATTCCTCTTCCAGCAATTCGACCTGACGCAACAGCGCCAGCAGCTTTTGTCCCTGCTCGGTCGGACGTGGCGGCACGGTGCGCACCAGCAACGGCTGCCCGAACATATTTTCAAGCTGCTTAATGCGCTGAGAGACAGCCGATTGTGTGATGCACAGCTTCTGCGCTGCGCGCTCAAAGCCACGTTCCCGGATGACGGCATCCAGCGCCTGTAGTGTTCTGTAGTCAGGTCGTTTCATCGGATCTGGCTAACTCCTGTGAAGTCTTTATCTTGCACTATGACATAATTTTGTTTTTGATACAGACCAAATTGGTGACCTCGCAGATCACAAGGCGTTTGCTGATGATCTATAATGCGCGCACCACTCACTCCTTGGGTAACATCATGACGCAGGATGAACTGAAAAAAGCAGTAGGCTGGGCAGCCCTTCAGTACGTACAACCGGGCACTATCGTGGGCGTGGGCACTGGCTCGACGGCCGCGCATTTTATTGATGCGCTTGGCACCATGAAAGGGCAGATTGAAGGCGCGGTTTCCAGCTCGGACGCTTCAACCGAAAAGCTGAAAAGCCTCGGGATCACCGTTTTTGATCTCAACGAAGTGGACAGACTCGGCATCTACGTGGATGGCGCGGACGAAATCAACGACCATATGCAGATGATCAAAGGCGGCGGCGCGGCGCTGACCCGCGAAAAGATCATCGCCTCGGTGGCGGATAAATTTATCTGTATTGCCGATGCATCCAAACAGGTGGCGATCCTCGGTAATTTCCCGCTGCCGGTGGAAGTGATCCCGATGGCCCGTAGCGCCGTCGCGCGTGCGCTGGTCAAACTGGGTGGTCGCCCGGAATATCGTCAGGGTGTGTTAACGGATAACGGCAATGTGATCCTCGATGTGCACGGCCTGGAAATCCTCGACCCGGTCGCGCTGGAAAACGCCATTAACGGCATTCCTGGCGTGGTGACGGTCGGGCTGTTTGCCAACCGTGGCGCGGATGTAGCGTTGATCGGCACCGCCGATGGCGTTAAAACCATCGTGAAATGATCTGACGGGAGGCAAACGTCCTCCCGTAAAAAAATTTCCACAGCGCTATTTTAGTGACTTGTGTCACGTTTTTCCTTCGTGTCTGTTAATCGTTCTGCCATATTTCTCAGCACCAGCATTTTGTCCTGCCTTTTCCGACTGCATGACATTTCTTCAAATTGCCGACGCAAACGTTCATATTGCCGCGATAATTATTTTTGATATGTTGCTTAGATGGACTTTTGTCCAACACAACATCACAAAGCAACATCAGAAAGAAAAAGACAGGACGAGGAAATGGCTAAGGTATCACTGGAAAAAGACAAGATTAAATTTCTGTTGGTCGAAGGGGTGCACCAGAAAGCGCTGGACAGCCTGCGTGCGGCTGGTTACACCAATATCGAATTTCATAAAGGCGCGCTCGATAACGAGCAACTGAAAGCGTCGATCCGTGATGCGCATTTCATCGGCCTGCGATCCCGTACGCACCTGACGGAAGAGATTATCCAGGCGGCAGAAAAACTGGTCGCTGTGGGTTGTTTCTGTATCGGCACCAACCAGGTTGATCTCAACGCGGCGGCAAAACGCGGTATTCCGGTGTTTAACGCGCCGTTCTCGAATACCCGTTCCGTGGCGGAACTGGTGATTGGCGAGTTGCTGCTGCTGCTGCGCGGCGTGCCGGAAGCGAACGCGAAAGCGCATCGCGGCATGTGGAACAAACAGGCCGTCGGTAGCTTTGAAGCGCGCGGGAAAAAACTCGGCATCATCGGCTACGGCCATATTGGTACGCAACTGGGCATTCTGGCGGAATCGCTGGGAATGCACGTCTACTTTTATGACATTGAAAACAAACTGCCGCTGGGTAACGCCACGCAGGTTCAGCATCTCTCTGATCTGCTGAATATGAGCGACGTGGTCACGCTGCACGTGCCGGAAAACGCCTCCACCAAAAACATGATGGGGCAAAAAGAGCTGGCGCTGATGAAACCTGGCTCGCTGCTGATCAACGCCGCACGCGGCACCGTGGTTGACATTCCGGCGCTGTGCGAGGCGCTGGCGAGCAAGCATCTGGCCGGAGCGGCGATTGACGTCTTCCCGACGGAACCTGCCACCAACAACGATCCATTCGTATCGCCGCTGAGCGAGTTCGATAACGTGATCCTGACGCCGCACATCGGCGGCTCCACCCAGGAAGCGCAGGAAAACATCGGTCTGGAAGTCGCGGGCAAACTGACGAAGTACTCTGACAATGGCTCCACGCTGTCAGCGGTCAACTTCCCGGAAGTGTCTTTGCCGCTGCATGGCGGTCGTCGTCTGCTGCACATCCACGAAAACCGTCCGGGCGTGCTGACCGCGCTGAACCAGATTTTCGCTGAGCAGGGCGTGAACATTGCGGCGCAGTATCTGCAAACCACGCCGCAGATGGGCTACGTGGTAATCGACATCGAAGCCGATGAAGACGTGGCGGAAAAAGCGTTGCAGAGTATGAAGGCCATTCCGGGCACCATCCGCGCACGTTTACTTTTTTGACAGAAAAAAGGGACCCCGTCGCGGGTCCCTGCTACTTATGAATAAAACTCAACTTTTTGTCGGAGCGCTGCTCCTGCTTCTGAGCCTTATCTGGACCGGCCTCGGTACGCACGATCTCCTCACATGGTTGATGGAGGTCACGCCAGTCATCATCATTGTTCCGTTGTTGCTCGCCACGCATGTGCGCTATCCGTTGACGCCGTTGCTCTACACGCTCATTTTCTTTCACGCAATTATCTTGATGGTGGGAGGAATGTATACCTACGCCAAAGTGCCGATTGGTTTCGACGTACAGGCATGGCTGGATCTAAGCCGCAACCCGTATGACAAGCTCGGCCACTTTTTCCAGGGGCTGGTGCCCGCGCTGGCGGCACGAGAAATCCTCACTCGTGGCGGCTACGTTCGGGGGCGTAAAATGCTCGCGTTTGTGGTGTGCTGCATTGCGATGGCAATCAGCGCGACCTACGAGCTTATCGAGTGGTGGGCGGCGCTGGCTTTAGGGCAGGGAGCGGATGATTTCCTCGGAACGCAGGGCGACCCGTGGGATACACAGTCGGATATGTTCTGTGCGCTGCTGGGTGCGCTGACAACGGTGCTATTTCTCGGCGGCTGGCATACCAGACAATTGCGGAAAATCGGCAGTTAGCCGTTTACGATCCAGGCCACAGCCACAGTTTTGACGGCGTGACGACGGCGGGCAGGGGAATATCCCACTGCGCCGTCGGCAAGGCATCGACCTGCTGACAATCATGGGCGTAACCCACCGGGTGCAGGCCATGCTGCTGCCAGCGTTGCAGCGTGCGATCATAAAATCCACCACCCATACCAAGGCGCTGGCCTTCGGCATCAAACGCCACCAGTGGGGTTATCAACACATCAAGACGATTCAGGGGCAACACGTCGCGCACGTCGAGTTTCGGCTCCTGAATTTTCAGACGATTGACCACCAGTTCGCTGTGCGGATGGTAGTGCAGGAACAGCAGATTGCCCGGACTGAACGGATGGAGCACCGGAAGGTATACGCGTTTCCCGGCGCGCCAGAGTTGTTCAATCAGTGGTTGCGTATCCAGTTCGCCATCAAAAGAGAGAAACAGCGCAACAGTGTGCGCCATCACCACGGGCGAATACGCCATCATGCGGGCGGCGGCCTGTTGGGCGAAATGCTGTTGCTGATGTGAAGTTAATGCGCGACGACGTTGCCGGATGTGCTGGCGAATGTCTTGTCTGGATAAGGGTGTTTCAGGAAGTTGGGTCATGGGCGTTGAGAAGAGAGGGAATCTCCGAGATGCCGCCGCAGGCTGTAACCCTTGAACCCGTGGTTCAAGGTGAATACGTCGTCACAGTCTTAAGGCTTCTCGGACTAACCGAGCATGCGCACCGACCATGGAGCGTCGCATTCTTGTTGTTTCAAATATCGGCTCAGGGGACTGGCCCGCTTGCGAACATCTCAGAGAAATTTTTGTCTTCAGGGTCACTCTACCACAGTTAACCATGAAGTGTTATTCAAACTTTTGCCCCGTTCTTTCGGTTATGCGACCCTGGTCAAGCAATGCCTGTTCAATGGTCTGTTGTAGCATCCGAATACGCTGCTCCATGCTGGCGGCGTAGTCACGGGTCTTTGCTTTTTCCTGCGTTAACTCATAGCTGATGTTCAATGCGGCAATGAAAACCAGCTGTTCAGTATTTGTGACTCTAGTGCGTTCTTTCAGATCGTGCAACCGCTGATTTAGATCGTCCGCAGCCTGATTCAGGGCATCCCTTTGTTCAGGCGGGCAATTCACTCGCAGTGAACGGCCAAAAATTTGGATATCGACGGGTTGTGCAGACATGCCACCTTCCTGCTAATTAACTGCGCGGCCTTCACACCCAAACCCGGGTCTGTGAAGGGGCGACACTATAGCTACCCTGGTGTGATGATACAAGCCCTTTTCTGGTATCACCAGGGTCCAAAGTGGTAGCATAACATGATATTCCTCCCAACGACGATGAATGCGCATGTCTATACAGAACGAAATGCCTGGTTACAACGACGTTAACCAGTTACTGAACCAACAGGGAGTGGGCCTGACTCCCGCCGAAATGCACGGTCTCATCAGCGGGATACTCTGTGGCGGAACCAAGGACAGCAGCTGGCAGCCGCTCATCCATGATCTGACCAACGAAGGTCTGGCGTTCAGCCATGATCTGTCACAGGCGCTGCGTAATTTACACTCCGCCACCAGCGATGCGCTGGAAGACGAAGGCTTCCTTTTTCAACTTTATCTGCCTGATGGCGATGACGTGTCGGTGTTCGATCGCGCCGATGCGCTGGCCGGATGGGTTAACCATTTTTTGCTGGGTCTCGGCGTCACGCAGCCGCGTCTCGATAAGATAAAAGGCGAGACCGGCGAGGCGATTGACGATCTGCGCAACATTGCCCAGCTCGGTTACGACGAAGATGAAGACCAGGAAGAGCTGGAGATGTCGCTCGAAGAGATTGTGGAGTATGTCCGTGTTGCCGCGCTGCTGTGCCACGACACGTTCACGCATCCGCAACCGACCGCACCGGAAGTTCGTAAACCCACACTGCACTAACACACCATGCCCAGGAGGTTGTCATGACACAGCAAGAGTTTGATCGCCGCCGTCAGGCATTGTTAGCGCAAATGCAGCCGGGCAGCGCGGCGCTGATTTTCGCCGCGCCGGAAGCGACGCGCAGCGCGGACAGCGAATATCCGTACCGTCAGAGCAGCGATTTCTGGTATTTCACCGGTTTCAACGAGCCGGAAGCGGTACTGGTGCTGATTAAAAGTGATGACACCCACAACCACAGCGTGCTGTTCAATCGCGTACGCGACCTCACCGCTGAAATCTGGTTTGGTCGTCGTCTTGGCCAGGACGCGGCTCCGGCAAAACTCGGTGTTGACCGCGCGCTGGCGTTCAGCGAAATCAATCAGCACCTGTATCAACTGCTGAACGGCCTGGACGCGATTTACCACGCCCAGGGCGAATACGCGTATGCGGACGGCATCGTCTTCACCGCGCTTGATAAACTCCGCAAAGGCTCACGCCAGAATCTGAGCGCCCCGGCGTCTGTCATCGACTGGCGTCCGCTGGTGCATGAAATGCGACTGTTCAAGTCGCCAGAAGAGATTGCCGTGATGCGTCGCGCAGGAGAGATCACCGCGCTGGCCCATCGTCGGGCGATGGAAAAATGCCGCCCGGGAATGTTCGAATATCAGCTGGAAGGCGAGATTCACCACGAATTTACCCGCCACGGCGCGCGTTACCCGTCCTACAACACCATCGTGGGCGGCGGCGACAATGGCTGCATTCTCCACTACACCGAAAACGAATCGGAGCTGCGCGATGGCGATCTGGTGCTGATTGACGCCGGTTGCGAATACAAAGGTTACGCAGGCGATATCACCCGTACGTTCCCGGTAAACGGCAAATTTACGCCTGCCCAGCGGGCGATTTACGACATTGTCCTGGAATCGCTGGAGACGGCGCTGACGCTCTACCGCCCGGGGACTTCCATGCAGGAAGTGACCGGCGAAGTGGTGCGCATCATGATCCGCGGACTGGTGAAACTGGGTATTCTCAAAGGCGATGTCGAGACGCTGATCACTGAAAACGCGCACCGCAAATTCTTCATGCACGGCCTGAGCCACTGGCTGGGACTGGACGTTCACGATGTGGGTGTCTACGGCACTGATCGCTCACGGCTGCTGGAGCCCGGCATGGTGCTGACCGTTGAACCGGGGTTGTATATCGCGCCGGACGCTGACGTCCCGGCGGAGTATCGCGGTATTGGCATTCGTATCGAGGATGACATCGTGATAACCGAAAATGGCAATGAGAATCTGACCGCCAGTGTGATCAAAAAAGCCGATGACATCGAGGCGCTAATGGCGGCGGCGAGAAAATCATGAGCATCATCATTGTTGGCGGTGGAATGAACGGTGCCACGCTGGCGCTGGCAATCTCACAGCTCAGCGGCGGCAACATGCCGGTGCATCTGGTGGAAGCGGTCACCCCGGAAAGCCAGCAGCACCCGGGTTTTGACGCCCGCGCGATTGCGCTGGCGGCTGGTACCTGTCAGCAACTGGATCGAGTAGGTATCTGGCAGGCGCTGCGCGATTGCGCCACGGCGATCAACACTGTTCATGTCAGTGATCGCGGGCACGCGGGTTTCGTCACGCTGGATGCGGCGGATTACTCCCTTCCGGCGCTTGGCCAGGTGGTCGAACTGCATGATGTCGGGCTGCGGCTGTTTGCCCTGCTGCGCAAAGCGCGCGGCGTCACGTTGCACTGCCCGGCACGCGTTGAGCAGTTTACCCGCAGCGAAACGGGCGTGAGCGTGACGCTTGATACCGGCGAAACTCTGCAGGGAAAACTGCTGGTCGCTGCCGATGGTTCACGGTCGGCGCTGGGCGAGCAGTGCGGCATTCACTGGCAACAGCAACCCTACGAACAACTGGCGGTGATCGCCAACGTCAATACCGCGCTCGCCCATGACGGTCGCGCTTTTGAACGCTTTACCGCATCGGGTCCACTCGCCATGCTGCCGATGTCCGAAGGCCGCTGTTCCCTGGTGTGGTGCCATTCGCTCGACAAACGCGACGAGGTGCTCGGCTGGTCAGACACCCGTTTCTGCGATGAATTACAGAGCGCGTTTGGCTGGCGACTGGGGCGAATCACCCACGCCGGGCAGCGCACCGGTTATCCGCTCACACTCACGACGGCAGATCGCGCCATTTCGCACCGTCTCGCGCTGGTCGGAAACGCCGCGCAGACGCTGCACCCCATCGCGGGGCAGGGGTTCAACCTCGGTTTGCGCGACGTGATGACGCTGGCGGAAATGGTCGCGCCATCCGCCGATCCGGGCGATTATTCACTGCTTTGCCGCTATCAGACGCGGCGTGGCGAAGACAAATCGGCCACCATTGGCGTCACCGACGGGTTAGTGCATCTGTTTGCCAATCGCTGGGCGCCGCTGGTGGTCGGGCGAAATATCGGGCTGATGGCGATGGAATTATTCACCCCGGCGCGTGATGCGCTGGCTCAGCGTACCCTTGGCATGGTGGCGAGATAAGGAGTCATAAAGTGCAAAGTGTTGATGTTGCTATCGTCGGCGGTGGCATGGTCGGGCTGGCAGTCGCCTGTGGTTTACAGGGCAGTGGCCTGCGCGTGGCGGTGTTGGAACAGAATGCGCCGCAGCCGTTGAACGCCGATGCGCCGCCTGCGCTGCGCGTCTCCGCCATTAATGCCGCCAGCGAAAAGTTGCTTTCACACTTGGGCGTGTGGTCGACCATTCAGGCGACGCGAGTCAGTCGCTATCACGGCATGGAAGTGTGGGACAAAGACAGCTTTGGTCGCATTGAGTTTGATGATGAAAGCATGGGCTTTACCCATCTCGGGCATATCATTGAAAACACGGTCATTCACCATGCTCTGTGGCAAAAAGCGCAGCAGTGCAGCGATGTCACTCTGCTGGCGCCCGCTGAAGTGAAGCAGGTGGCATGGGGTGAAAACGAAGCCTTTATTACCCTGAAAGACGCCAGCATGCTGACGGCACGGCTGGTAGTGGGCGCGGATGGCGCGAACTCCTGGTTACGCAACAACGCTGACATTCCGCTGGCGTCCTGGGATTATCGTCATCACGCGCTGGTCGCCACGATCCGCACGGCAGAGCCGCATCAGGCCATCGCCCGGCAGATTTTCCACGGCGAAGGCATTCTGGCGTTCCTGCCGCTGCGCGATCCGCATTTATGTTCGATCGTCTGGTCGTTGTCGCCGCAGGATGCAGAGCGCATGCAGCAGGCGAGTGAAGCGGAATTCAATCAGGCACTGTCGATCGCCTTCGATAACCGTCTGGGATTATGCCAGCTGGAAAGCGAGAGGCTGGTGTTCCCGTTGACCGGACGTTATGCCCGCCAGTTTGCGGCGCATCGCCTGGCGCTGGTCGGCGACGCGGCGCACACCATCCATCCGCTGGCCGGGCAGGGGGTTAACCTCGGCTTTATGGATGCGGCGGAACTGATTGATGAGCTGAAGCGGTTACATCGTGAAGGCAAAGACGTGGGGCAGCATTTTTATCTGCGCCGCTATGAGCGCAGCCGTAAGCACAGCGCCGCGCTGATGCTGGCGGGGATGCAGGGTTTCCGCGAACTGTTCGCGGGCGAGAATCCGGCGAAGAAACTGTTGCGCGATATCGGCCTTAAACTGGCCGACACCCTTCCCGGCGTCAAACCACAGCTGATTCGCCAGGCGATGGGGTTGAACGATCTCCCGGACTGGTTACGTTAACTCCGTCACACTTCTCTCCCCGGCCATCGCGCCGGGACATTTCTCCCTCGTTTGAAATAATCTAATTTGACGCTTTTTTTCGCATTAGTTTTTGTAATGCGGCAAATTTTACGCTGCGCGAATTTGGCCCGCATTTCCGCATAAACTGTCAGCTTGTCCTTGTGTCAGACGCTAAATGTTAATTTTATGTGGCACTAATCGCATTTTCCCAGTGGATAACTCTGTAGAGTTTTTCGCTCATTTTGGTCATAAGCTAATGTGATGACCCGTTTTACCTTATGGTTTACCACTGGGTTCAGTGGTAACTTCGGGTGAAAGAGAACGTTTGCGTCGATGCGCGGGAGTGGCGTCGACGACGGGTTTTGCGGTGAAAAAATACACCGTAGAAGCAGGCTGACCTTGCTTATTCAACGAGGAAAAGATGGTTCAACAGACGCCTTTATATGATCAACACACGCAGTGTGGCGCCCGCATGGTGGATTTCCATGGCTGGATGATGCCGCTGCACTACGGCTCCCAGATTGACGAGCACCACGCCGTACGTAACGATGCCGGTATGTTCGATGTATCCCACATGACCATCGTCGATTTTCACGGCAGCCGGACCCGGGAATTTCTGCGCCACCTGCTGGCGAACGACGTCGCCAAACTCACTACCCCCGGCAAAGCGCTGTACACCGGCATGCTCAATGCCTCCGCTGGCGTCATTGATGACCTGATCGTTTACTTCTTTACGGAAGATTTTTTCCGCCTTGTTGTTAACTCCGCGACCCGCGAAAAAGACCTCGCCTGGATCACCCAACACGCTGAACCTTACGCTATCGACATCACCGTGCGTGATGATCTGTCGCTGATCGCCGTGCAAGGGCCGAACGCGAAGGCGAAAGCCGCCAGCCTGTTTAACGACGAACAACGTAAAGCCGTTGAGGGCATGAAGCCGTTCTTTGGCGTGCAGGCGGGCGATCTGTTCATCGCCACCACCGGCTACACCGGTGAAGCGGGTTATGAAATTGCCATGCCGAATGAGAAAGCCGCAGATTTCTGGCGTGCGCTGGTGGAAGCAGGCGTGAAGCCGTGTGGTCTTGGCGCGCGCGATACGCTGCGTCTGGAAGCCGGTATGAATTTATACGGTCAGGAGATGGACGAAGGCGTCTCTCCGCTGGCCGCCAACATGGGCTGGACCATCGCCTGGGAACCGGCTGATCGCGACTTCATCGGTCGTGAAGCGCTGGAAGCACAGCGTGAAAAAGGCACCGAACAACTGGTCGGTCTGGTAATGACTGAGAAAGGCGTGCTGCGCGGCGAACTGCCGGTACGCTTTACCGACACTCAGGGCAATCAGCAAGAAGGCGTGATCACCAGCGGCACTTTCTCACCAACGCTGGGCTACAGTATTGCGCTGGCTCGCGTGCCGCAGGGCATTGGCGACACCGCCGTGGTGCAAATTCGTAACCGCGAAATGCCGGTCAAAGTGACGAAACCTGTTTTTGTACGCAATGGTAAAGCTGTTGTGTAATCCCTTATTTTTTCTGGAGAAATGTGAATGAGCAATGTACCTGCAGAACTGAAATACAGCAAAGAACACGAATGGCTGCGTAAAGAAGCGGATGGCACCTACACCGTTGGTATCACCGAACATGCGCAGGAACTGCTGGGCGATATGGTTTTCGTCGACCTGCCGGACGTCGGCAAGACGGTTGACGCGGGCGATGACTGCGCCGTGGCCGAATCGGTCAAAGCGGCATCTGACATCTATGCGCCGATCAGCGGTGAAATCATTGCCGTTAACGACGAGCTGAACGACGCGCCGGAACTGGTGAACAGCGAGCCGTATACCGCAGGCTGGATTTTCAAAATCAAAGCCAGCGACGAATCCCAGATTGCCGATCTGCTGGACGCCACCGCGTACGAAGCTTTACTGGAAGACGAGTAACACCTTTTCTTGCCGGATGGCACTGCGTTTATCCGGCCTACTGCACGAACGTAGGCCCGGTAAGCGTCAGCGCCACCGGGCAATTCTGTTACAGACAATTACGATTCACTGCACGTTTCAGGACCATCGCTCATGACACAGACTTTAGGCCAGCTTGAAAACCGCGGCGCATTTATTGAACGTCACATTGGCCCGGATCCTCAGCAACAGCAGGAAATGCTGAAAACCGTTGGCGCCGACTCGTTAAACGATCTCATCAGCCAGATCGTGCCAAAAGACATCCAGCTCGCCACGCCGCCGCAGGTGGGTGAGTCGACAACCGAATTCGCGGCGCTGGCAGAACTGAAAGCCATCGCCGGTCGCAACAAGCGCTTTAAGTCTTACATCGGCATGGGCTACACCGCAGTACAACTGCCGCCGGTGATCCTGCGTAATATGCTGGAGAATCCGGGCTGGTATACCGCCTACACCCCGTATCAGCCGGAAGTGTCGCAGGGCCGCCTGGAAGCGCTGCTCAACTTCCAGCAGGTCACGCTGGATCTGACCGGGCTGGATATCGCTTCCGCCTCGCTGCTCGATGAAGCCACCGCCGCGGCAGAAGCGATGGCGATGGCCAAACGCGTCAGTAAACTGAAAAACGCCAACCGCTTTTTCGTTGCCGCCGACGTGCACCCGCAGACACTGGACGTGGTGCGTACCCGCGCGGAAACCTTTGGTTTCGACGTGATTGTTGATGATGCCGACAAAGTGCTGGATCACCAGGATGTATTTGGCGTGCTGTTGCAGCAGGTCGGTACGACCGGGGAAGTTCACGATTACAGCGCGCTGATTGCGGAGCTGAAATCCCGCAAAGTGGTGGTCAGTGTCGCTGCCGACCTGATGGCGCTGGTGCTGCTGACTGCGCCGGGAAAACAGGGCGCGGACATTGTGTTCGGCTCCGCCCAGCGTTTCGGCGTGCCGATGGGCTACGGTGGTCCGCATGCGGCCTTCTTTGCTGCAAAAGACGAATTCAAACGCTCTATGCCAGGCCGTATTATCGGCGTGTCGAAAGATGCTGCCGGCAACACCGCGCTGCGCATGGCGATGCAGACCCGCGAGCAGCACATCCGCCGCGAGAAAGCGAACTCCAACATTTGTACCTCTCAGGTACTGCTGGCTAACATCGCCAGCCTGTACGCCGTGTTCCATGGTCCGGCAGGGCTGAAGCGCATTGCGGGTCGCATTCATCGGCTGGCCGACATTCTGGCCGCGGGCCTGCGACAGAAAGGTCAGAAACTGCGTTTTGCCCACTTCTTTGACACCCTGTGTGTGGAAGTGGCCGACAAGGCTGCGGTGCTGGCCCGTGCGGAAGCCGCTGAAATCAACCTGCGCAGCGACATCGTCGGCGCGGTAGGCATCACGCTCGACGAAACCACCACCCGCGAAGACATTCAGACATTGTTCAGCGTCATTCTCGGCGATAACCACGGTCTGGATATCGACGCGCTGGATAAAGACGTGGCGCACGACAGCCGCTCGATTCCGGAAGCGATGCTGCGCAACGATGCGATCCTGACGCATCCGGTGTTTAACCGCTATCACAGCGAAACCGAGATGATGCGCTACATGCATTCGCTGGAGCGTAAAGATCTGGCGCTGAACCAGGCGATGATCCCGCTGGGCTCCTGCACCATGAAGCTCAACGCCGCCGCCGAAATGTTACCGATCACCTGGCCGGAATTTGCCGAACTGCACCCGTTCTGTCCAACGGAGCAGGCGGAAGGCTACCAGCAGATGATTAGCCAGTTGTCAGACTGGCTGGTGAAACTGACCGGTTACGACGCGATTTGCATGCAGCCGAACTCCGGCGCACAGGGCGAATACGCAGGTTTGCTGGCGATTCGCCATTATCACGAAAGCCGTAACGAGGGGCATCGCGACATCTGTCTGATCCCAAGCTCAGCGCACGGCACCAACCCGGCTTCCGCGCAAATGGCGGGCATGCAGGTGGTGGTCGTGGCCTGCGATAAAAACGGCAACATCGATCTGGCGGATCTGCGCGCGAAAGCGGAGCAAGCGGGTGAAAACCTCTCCTGCATCATGGTGACCTACCCGTCCACCCACGGGGTGTACGAAGAGACCATCCGTGAAGTGTGCGAGATCGTGCATCAGTTCGGTGGTCAGGTGTACCTCGATGGCGCAAACATGAACGCCCAGGTGGGCATCACCTCGCCAGGCTTCATCGGCGCGGACGTCTCGCACCTGAACCTGCACAAAACCTTCTGCATTCCGCACGGCGGTGGCGGCCCGGGTATGGGGCCGATCGGCGTGAAATCGCACCTTGCACCGTTTGTTCCAGGCCACAGCGTGGTGCAGATTGAAGGCATGCTGACCCGTCAGGGCGCGGTTTCTGCCGCACCGTTCGGTAGCGCCTCGATTCTGCCGATCAGTTGGATGTACATCCGCATGATGGGCGCGGAAGGGCTGAAGCAGGCGAGCCAGATGGCGATCCTCAACGCCAACTACATCGCCAGCCGCCTGAAAGACGCGTTCCCGGTGCTGTACACCGGTCGTGATGGTCGCGTGGCGCACGAGTGTATCCTTGATATTCGTCCGCTGAAAGAAGAGACCGGCATCAGCGAACTGGATATCGCCAAGCGCCTGATCGACTACGGTTTCCACGCGCCGACCATGTCTTTCCCGGTCGCGGGAACGCTGATGGTGGAGCCGACGGAATCAGAAAGCAAAATCGAACTGGACCGCTTTATCGACGCGATGCTGGCCATTCGCAGCGAAATCGATCGCGTGAAACAGGGCGAGTGGACGCTGGAAGATAACCCGCTGGTTAACGCGCCGCACATTCAGCGCGAACTGGTAGCCGAGTGGGATCACGGTTACACCCGCGAGCAGGCGGTGTTCCCGGCAGGTTTCGCCAACAAATACTGGCCGACGGTAAAACGTCTGGACGATGTTTACGGCGACCGCAATCTGTTCTGCTCCTGCGTACCGATGAGCGAATACCAGTAATTACGACGTACTGACTGTGAGCCGGGTAATCGTAAAGGTTACCCGGCTTTTTTTATGTCGTTGAAATTAAACGTTTTAAGAAAAAGGAACGTGTGTGCGTTGAAATCTGATTGTAACATTATGATTTTATAGTGGTTACAAATGATAACGGTTTTATTTTAGCTAACAGGTGTTCACTGGAATTATTCTCAGTTACGCTATGTAGGTGTTAAAAGTAGATTCGTTTTCCCGGAGCTCATCATGGTTCGCAAACCATTAATCACACAGGGTTACTCACTGGCAGAGGAAATTGCCAACAGCATCAGCCATGGTATCGGGCTGGTGTTTGGCATCGTCGGTCTGGTGTTGCTGCTGGTGCAGGCGGTTGATGCGAAAGCCAGCGCGATGGCGATAACCAGCTACAGCCTGTACGGCGGCAGCATGATCCTGCTGTTTCTCGCCTCAACGCTATACCACGCCATTCCGCATCAGCGGGCAAAAATCTGGCTGAAAAAATTCGACCACTGCGCCATCTATTTGTTGATTGCCGGTACCTACACGCCGTTCTTGTTGGTGGGTCTCGATTCACCGCTGGCGCGTGGTCTGATGATTGTTATCTGGAGCCTGGCGCTGCTGGGGATCCTCTTCAAACTGACTATCGCGCACCGCTTTAAGGTGCTGTCGTTAATCACCTATCTGACGATGGGGTGGCTGTCGCTGATCGTGGTTTATCAACTGGCGACTAAGCTGGCGGTTGGCGGCGTGACGCTGCTGGCGGTCGGCGGGGTGGTCTATTCGCTGGGGGTGATTTTTTACGTCAGTAAACGCATCCCGTACAATCATGCTATCTGGCACGGATTCGTGCTCGGCGGCAGTATCTGCCATTTCCTGGCAATTTATTTGTATGTGGGGCAGGTGTCACCGTAATTGCCCCACATACAAAATCAGCAGGACGGGTAAGGCGAAGCCGCCACCCGGCGATTTACTCTTCGAGCGAATAAGGCAGCGGCTCGATGCTTAACGTGTTGGCATCGTCACGCACACGGAACACGCTGTCCGGCTCCATGTCATTGTTCATCACTACCTGCGCCAGTAAACGTCCGTCGTCGAGTTGAACCGCGGCGAGCACGGTACCGGTGCGGCGCCAGTTTTCACCCATCTTCAGTTCAAGATCTTCACCCGCTTCCGGTACGCGGCTGGCTGTGCCCGCCAGATACCACATTGCACGCTTGTTAGCGCCGCGGAATTTCGCCCGGGCAACCATCTCCTGCCCGGTGTAGCAACCTTTCTTAAAGCTGATGCCGCCCAGTGCCTGCAGGTTCGTCGCTTGCGGGATAAACTGGCCGCTGTTGGCGCTGTCAATAACCGGTAGCCCGGCTTCGATGTCCAGCGCCAGCCATTGTGGGCTGTTGTTGAGCTGCGCTTCACCGCGCAGGGCGTCAGTGACGCGCTGTGCCGTAGCGGCATCGGTGACCAACAGGAAACGTTCGGCAGGCTGTTCGAACCACAGCACGGTGGTGTCGCCGTCCCGGATGACCTGACTATCGGCGTCCGGCAGTGCTGAAAACAGATTTGCCAGCGCCGCGCGGGCCTGGAACCCTGCCACGCCCAACAGAACGCGTTCATCATCCGGGGCAATCACGACTTTAGAGAAAACGGCGTATTTCTTCAGCTCAGTCAGTTGGGTGTCACGCAGGCTGCGGCGCTCGATCCACGTAAAACCTTCACCGGAACGGAACAGGCGCAGATTACTCCACATTTTGCCTTTTCCGTCACAGTGCGCGGCCAGCAGGTGCTGGCTTTCCGTCATGTGATCGACATCAGCAGTAACCTGACCCTGCAGGTATTTCTGGCTGTCCGCGCCGGTGATCGTCGCCAGCGCCCAGTCATCAAGGGTAATCAGCGTCAGCGGCAGACGTGCGGAGGCGGAAGGCTGGCGCGGAGGAAACGGAGTAAAAGCCATAATAATGTCCTGAATTGCTTAACGCTTGAATAATGACTAATGGTAAAAGAGACAGTGCCTAATGCAAGCGCTTTCAACAGGCCATTTGTGCCGTTTTACGGTTCTGCGTAGCGTTACGGAAAAAACTGAAAACCTTGCACATCAAAGGGTTTTTTGCTGGATCAGCGCCGCACAGTTTAATATTACTGTAAAGTAAGGGCGGAAAACGCGTTAAACTATTCTGTATTGTTATGCAGGAAGGACAACATGGACATTAATAATAAATCTCGCATCCACTGGGCATGCCGTCGTGGTATGCGTGAACTTGATATTTCCATCATGCCGTTTTTTGAGCATGAGTACGACACGCTGACTGACGACGACAAGCGCCTTTTTATTCGTCTGCTGGAGTGCGACGACCCGGATCTGTTTAACTGGCTGATGAATCACGGAAAACCCGACGATGCCGGGTTACAGCGCATGGTGCTCTTAATTCAGACACGGAATCGGGAACGTGGTCCTGTGGCAATCTGATCTTCGCGTCTCGTGGCGCTCGCAATGGATTTCTCTGCTGCTGCATGGTGTTGTGGCGGCGGTAGTATTGCTGATGCCCTGGCCCCTCAGTTACACCCCGTTGTGGCTGTTGCTGCTGTCGCTGGTGGTGTTCGACAGCGTACGCAGCCAGCGGCGAATTAACGCCCGGCAGGGTGAAATCAAATTGCTGATGGACGGGCGGCTTCGCTGGCAAAATCAGGAGTGGGAAATCCTCGGCACACCGTGGATGCTGAGTTTTGGTATGTTGCTGCGTTTGCGTCGGATGGGGCAACGTCGCAGCCAGCATTTGTGGCTGGCGGCAGACAGCATGGATAACAAAGAGTGGCGCGATTTGCGCCGGGTCATTCTGCAAAGACCGGCGCAGGAATAGTGTGTGACGTCAGGCGAATTGCTCGGCCATCTCGCCGAGAATTTGCTCGCACCAGGTCTGAATGCGTTCGTCGCTCAGATCGTACTGATTGGTTTCATCCAGCGCGAGGCCGACGAACAACTGCCCGTCAGCAATGGTCGGTTTCGGGCTGGTGAACTCGTAACCTTCTGTTGGCCAGTAGCCAATGAATGTCACACCTTTCGTCGCCAGCTTGTCGTGCAGCATGCCAAGCGCGTCAAGGAACCATTCGCCATAACCCAGTTGATCACCCATTCCGTACAGCGCGACGATTTTGCCCTGCAGGTTCAGCGTATCAAGCTGGTCCCAGACGGCCTCCCAGTCTTCCTGAATTTCACCGAAATCCCAGGTAGGGATGCCGAGGATGAGCACATCGTACTGCTCCATGAGTGCTGGTGAGTCATCCTTCACATTATGCAGCGTGACCAGTTCGCTACCGATAATGTCACGAATTTTCTCCGCCGCCATTTCGGTGTAGCAGGTACTGGAACCGTAGAAAAGACCAATCTTCATCGCCTGAACATCTCATTTCTTGCTATGACTTCGCGCTAGTGTAACAGAAATGCGGTCTGTTCAGGCATAATGGCACGGGTTGCAAACTCAGAGGGGCCGATGTGGAAAAGGATCTCGCACTTATCGAACAGTTTCTTGATGCGTTGTGGCTTGAGAAAAATCTGGCGGAAAATACGCTCAACGCCTATCGTCGGGATCTGTCCATGCTGGTTGAATGGTTGCAGCATCGCGGGTTAACGCTTGAGACGGTGACGAACGAAGATCTCCAGTCGTTGCTGGCGGAGCGGCAGGCGGGCGGTTATAAAGCCACCAGCTCTGCACGGTTGTTGAGTGCCATGCGTCGGCTTTTCCAGCATCTGTATCGCGAAAAAATCCGCACTGATGATCCGAGCGCGCGTCTGGCGTCGCCAAAACTGCCGCAGCGGCTGCCGAAAGATCTCAGCGAGGCGCAGGTTGACCGGCTTTTACAGGCGCCGCTGGTTGACCAGCCGCTGGAGTTACGCGATAAAGCCATGCTGGAGGTGTTGTATGCCACAGGGCTTCGCGTGACCGAGCTGGTAAGCCTGACGATGAGCGATATCAGTTTGCGACAGGGCGTGGTGCGCGTCATTGGTAAAGGCAACAAAGAGCGGCTGGTGCCGCTGGGCGAAGAGGCCATTTACTGGCTGGAGAATTACCTTGAGTATGGTCGCCCCTGGCTGCTGAACGGCGTCTCCCTTGACGTCCTGTTTCCCAGCCAGCGCGCGCAACAGATGACGCGTCAGACCTTCTGGCACCGAATTAAACACTATGCCCAACTGGCAGGCATAGACAGCGAAAAACTATCGCCGCACGTGTTACGACATGCGTTCGCGACACATCTGCTGAACCACGGCGCGGATCTCCGCGTGGTGCAGATGTTACTGGGGCACAGCGATCTTTCAACGACGCAGATTTACACCCATGTCGCCACCGAACGCCTGCGGCAACTTCATCAACAGCATCACCCGCGAGCGTGAGTGCTGATAAAAAGGAAAAGGTATGAAAAAAGGTTTACTGATGTTCACTCTGCTGGCCGCCTCGCTGTCCGGAATGGCTCATGCGGATGATGCCGCCATCAAACAGTCGCTGACCAAACTTGGCGTTCAGAATCCGGATATTCAGTCCGCGCCAGTGGCGGGCATGAAAACCGTGCTGACCGACAGCGGCGTGTTGTATGTGACCGAAGACGGCAAACACATTATTCAGGGACCAATGTACGACGTCAGCGGCGCGCAGCCGGTTAACGTCACCAATCAACTGTTGATGACTCGCCTGGATGCGCTGCAAAAAGAGATGATCGTCTACAAAGCGCCGCAGGAAAAACACGTCATTACGGTTTTCACCGACATTACCTGCGGCTACTGCCACAAGCTGCATGAAGAGATGAAAGACTACAACGCGCTGGGCATTACCGTGCGTTATCTGGCGTTCCCGCGTCAGGGTATCCAGAGCCAGGCGGAGCAGGATATGAAAGCCATCTGGTGTGCGAAGGATCGTAACAAAGCCTTTGATGACGCGATGGGCGGTAAAGATGTACAACCGGCAAGCTGCGACATTGATATCGCTAAACACTATGCGCTCGGCGTGCAGTTTGGCGTGAACGGCACGCCAGCGATTGTGCTGAACAATGGCTATGTCGTACCGGGTTACCAGGGGCCAAAAGAGATGAAAGCCTTCCTGGACGCACACCAGAAACAGACCAGCGGTAACTGATTCGCGTGAAAGCACAGATTCAACTTCGTCGTCGTGAAGTCGACGACACGGTGCAGCTTCCCGGGGATCTTCCCGCTCTGTTGCGCCGTCTGTACGCCAGCCGCGGTGTAAAAAGCGCCGACGATCTCGAACGAAGCGTCAAAGGGATGCTGCCCTGGCAACAGCTCAGCGGCGTGGAGAAAGCCGTAGAGATCCTCTACAACGCCTTCCGCGAAGGAGTGCGGATCATGGTGGTGGGCGATTTCGACGCCGATGGCGCCACCAGTACGGCGCTGAGCGTGCTGGCTATGCGTGCGCTGGGCTGTGAAAACGTCTCCTATCTGGTGCCTAACCGTTTCGAGGACGGCTACGGCCTCAGCCCGGAAGTGGTTGAACAGGCGCATGCGCGTGGCGCGCAACTGATCGTCACTGTCGATAACGGCATTTCTTCCCATGCCGGTGTGGAACGCGCGCATGCGCTGGGCATTCCGGTGCTGGTCACGGATCACCACCTGCCGGGTGACACGCTCCCTGCCGCTGAGGCGATCATCAACCCTAATCTGCGCGACTGCGATTTCCCGTCGAAATCACTGGCGGGAGTCGGTGTTGCGTTTTACCTGATGCTGGCGTTGCGCACGCACTTGCGTGATAACGGCTGGTTTGAGACGCGCGGCATCGCGGTGCCGAATCTGGCGGAACTGCTGGATTTGGTGGCACTGGGAACCGTCGCTGACGTGGTGCCGCTTGATGCCAACAACCGCATTCTTACCTGGCAGGGGCTGAGCCGCATCCGTGCGGGCAAATGCCGTCCGGGGATCAAAGCCTTACTGGAAGTGTCTAATCGTGACGCGCAGAAACTGGCGGCAAGCGATCTCGGCTTTGCGCTGGGCCCGCGGCTGAATGCGGCGGGGCGGCTGGATGATATGTCTGTCGGCGTGGCGCTGTTGTTGTGCGACAACCCCGGTGAAGCGCGGGTGCTGGCGAACGAGCTTGATGCGCTCAACCAGACGCGTAAAGAGATAGAGCAGGGGATGCAGGCGGAAGCGCTGACCCTGTGTGAAAAACTGGAACGCAGCCGGGCAACGCTGCCGGGCGGGCTGGCGATGTATCACCCCGAATGGCATCAGGGCGTGGTGGGCATTCTGGCGTCGCGGATCAAAGAACGTTTTCACCGCCCGGTGATTGCTTTCGCCCCTGCGGGTGATGGCACGCTGAAAGGCTCCGGGCGCTCCATTCAGGGGCTGCACATGCGTGATGCGCTGGAGCGGCTGGATACGCTGCATCCGGGGCTGATGATCAAATTCGGCGGTCATGCCATGGCGGCGGGGCTGTCGCTTGAAGAGGCGCGTTTCGACGAGTTCCAGCGGCGCTTTGGCGAACTGGTGACCGAATGGCTCGACCCCTCGCTGTTGCAGGGCGAAGTGGTCTCCGATGGCCCGCTCTCTCCGGCGGAAATGACGCTGGAAGTGGCGCAGATGTTGCGCGATGCCGGTCCGTGGGGACAAATGTTTCCAGAGCCGCTGTTCGACGGACGCTTTCGCCTGTTGCAACAGCGCATCGTGGGTGAGCGGCATCTGAAGGTGATGGTGGAGCCTGTCGGCGGCGGGCCGCTGCTGGATGGCATCGCTTTTAATATCGACACCACCTGCTGGCCCGATAACGGCGTGCGTGAAGTGGAGCTGGCATATAAGCTGGATATCAATGAGTTTCGTGGCAACCGAAGCGTACAGCTTATCATTGACAATATCTGGCCCGGATAACCGTGATATTCGCTATAAAAAAAGGCGGAAATCCGTTAAAATTCCGACTTTATCGCCGCATTTTACAAGTCCATTAAAGAAAACAGACCATGTTTGAAATTAATCCGGTAAAAAACCGCATTCAGGATCTCACCGAACGTTCCGACGTTCTTAGGGGGTATCTTTGACTATGATGCCAAGAAAGAGCGTCTCGAAGAAGTAAACGCCGAGCTGGAACAGCCGGATGTCTGGAATGAACCCGAACGCGCACAGGCGCTGGGCAAAGAACGTTCCTCCCTCGAAGCCATCGTGGAAACGCTGGATCAAATGACCCAGGGGCTGGAAGATGTTTCCGGCTTACTGGAGCTGGCCGTTGAGGCCGACGACGAAGAAACCTTCAATGAAGCGGTAGCTGAGCTTGATCAACTGGAAGAGAAGCTGGCTCAGTTAGAATTCCGTCGCATGTTCTCTGGTGAATACGACAGTGCTGACTGCTATCTCGATATTCAGGCCGGTTCCGGTGGTACGGAAGCGCAGGACTGGGCGAGCATGCTGTTGCGTATGTACCTGCGCTGGGCCGAAGCGCGCGGATTCAAAACCGAAGTCATCGAAGAGTCAGAAGGTGAAGTTGCGGGCCTGAAATCCGCCACCATCAAAATTTCCGGTGACTACGCCTATGGCTGGTTGCGCACGGAAACCGGTGTTCACCGTCTGGTACGTAAGAGCCCGTTTGACTCCGGTGGCCGCCGCCATACCTCGTTCAGCTCCGCGTTTGTCTACCCGGAAGTGGATGACGATATCGACATCGATATCAACCCGGCTGATTTGCGTATCGACGTCTATCGCGCGTCAGGCGCGGGCGGGCAGCACGTTAACCGTACGGAATCAGCGGTACGTATTACCCATATTCCGACCGGGCTGGTGACGCAGTGTCAGAATGACCGTTCACAGCACAAGAACAAAGACCAGGCCATGAAGCAGTTGAAAGCGAAGCTTTATGAACTGGAAATGCAGAAGAAGAATGCCGAGAAGCAGGCGATGGAAGACACTAAATCCGACATCGGCTGGGGGAGCCAGATCCGCTCTTACGTCCTGGACGACTCGCGCATTAAAGATTTGCGTACTGGTGTAGAGACCCGCAATACCCAGGCCGTGCTGGATGGCAGCCTGGATCAATTTATCGAAGCAAGTTTGAAAGCAGGGTTATGAGGAACCAAAATGTCTGAACAACAAGCACAAGGTGCCGACGAGGCAATTGACCTTAATAATGAACTGAAATCCCGCCGTGAAAAGCTGGCCGCGCTGCGTGCAGAGCAGGCTGTTGCTTTCCCGAATGATTTCCGTCGCGATCATACCTCTGACCAGTTGCACTCTGAATTCGATGGAAAGGAAAACGAAGAACTCGCCTCCCTGAACGTTGAAGTCTCTGTTGCTGGCCGTATGATGACCCGTCGAATCATGGGTAAAGCGTCCTTCGTCACGCTGCAGGACGTTGGTGGCCGCATTCAGCTGTATGTGTCACGTGACGATTTGCCGGAAGGCATTTACAACGAGCAGTTCAAAAAATGGGATCTCGGAGACATCGTTGGTGCCCGCGGTAAACTGTTCAAAACGCAGACGGGTGAGCTTTCCATTCACTGTACTGAACTGCGTCTGCTGACCAAAGCCCTGCGCCCGCTGCCGGATAAGTTCCACGGCCTGCAGGATCAGGAAGCCCGTTATCGTCAGCGTTACCTGGATCTCATCGCGAATGATGAATCCCGTCGTACCTTTAAAGTGCGTTCTCAAATCCTCGCTGGCATGCGCAAATTCATGGTTGAGCGCGGCTTCATGGAAGTAGAAACCCCGATGCTGCAGGTGATCCCGGGTGGTGCGTCTGCACGTCCGTTCATCACGCACCACAACGCGCTGGATATGGACATGTACCTGCGTATCGCGCCGGAACTGTACCTGAAACGTCTGGTTGTTGGCGGCTTCGAACGCGTTTTCGAAATCAACCGTAACTTCCGTAACGAAGGTATCTCCGTTCGCCATAACCCTGAGTTCACCATGATGGAACTCTACATGGCTTACGCTGATTACAAAGATCTGATCGAGCTGACCGAATCGCTGTTCCGTACGCTGGCCGAAACCGTGCTGGGTAAAACGGAAGTGCCTTACGGCGAACACACGTTCGACTTTGGCAAGCCGTTCATCAAACTGACCATGCGTGAAGCTATCAAGAAATACCGTCCGGAAACCAACATGGCGGATCTCGATAACTTCGACTCTGCGAAAGCCATCGCGGAATCTGTCGGCATTCATGTTGAGAAGAGCTGGGGTCTGGGCCGTATCGTCACTGAGATCTTCGACGAAGTGGCAGAAGCGCACCTGATTCAGCCGACCTTCATCACCGAATACCCGGCTGAAGTGTCTCCGCTGGCGCGTCGTAATGACACAAACCCGGAAATCACTGACCGCTTTGAATTCTTCATCGGCGGCCGTGAAATTGGTAACGGCTTCAGCGAACTGAACGATGCGCAGGATCAGGCGCAGCGCTTTAAAGATCAGGTTGCTGCGAAAGATGCTGGCGACGACGAAGCCATGTTCTACGACGAAGACTACGTCACCGCGCTGGAACACGGTTTGCCGCCGACTGCCGGTCTGGGTATCGGTATCGACCGTATGATCATGCTGTTTACCAACAGCCACACCATTCGCGACGTTATTCTGTTCCCGGCCCTGCGCCCACAGAAATAATCGTCTGACGGTGAAAAGCCCCTGGCTCGTGAGAGCAAAGGGGCTTTTTTTTGGTTGCAGATTAGCTATATCGGGTGATTTTAAGCCCTGCAAGGCATTGGCATCCTGCTTCATGCTGCTATCATAGGCCATCCGATTGTCGCCGTTTGAGGATTTGCTTTGCGTGCAGGACGCCTGAATCGCTCCCCGTTTTGTCTGATGCTTTGCCTGCTGGCCGGGTTGCTGCTGGCTGGCTGTTCTGGCAGTAAATCGGGCTCTGACGGTAGCTACAGCGGCGCGACGTATACCGTGAAGCGCGGTGATACGCTGTACCGTATTTCACGTCTCACCGGCACCAGCGTGAAAGATCTGGCGCGGCTTAACGGCATTTCACCGCCTTATACCATCGAAGTAGGGCAGCGGCTGAAAGTGAATGGCACGTCAGGCTCTTCGAAGAAAGCGAGCAGTAAATCCACCCGAACCGCAAAAGTCACGCCGTCTTCCGCCGTGCCGACATCCTCATGGCCGCCAGTCGGGCAACGCTGCTGGCGCTGGCCTGCCAGCGGAAAAGTGGTACTGCCGTATTCAACGCGTGATGGCGGTAATAAAGGCATTGATATCGCTGGTCAACGTGGTCAGCCGGTATATGCGGCGGGCGCAGGGAAGGTGGTCTACGTCGGCAATCAACTGCGCGGCTACGGCAATCTGGTAATGATTAAGCACAGTGAAGACTACATCACCGCCTATGCGCATAACGACAAGCTGATGGTGAACAACGGTCAGAGCGTGAAGATTGGTCAACAGATCGCGACCATGGGCAGCAGCGATGCTGACGGAGTGCGGCTGCACTTCCAGATCCGCTATCGCGCAACGGCCATCGATCCACTGCGTTATCTGCCACCGCAGGGCAGTAAGCCTAAGTGCTAAAAGATTATTTTCTCACCAGTTAGCGTGGGCGAGTCTTGTCAGGCAGGACGTAACGTTTATAATGTCCCACGCACCTCTCCGCGGGCGTAGTTCAATGGTAGAACGAGAGCTTCCCAAGCTCTATACGAGGGTTCGATTCCCTTCGCCCGCTCCAAACTCAAGTCTCCTGAAGTCTACCAAAGTCAATTTTTCCTTGATAAATCAGCGGTTATAGCATTCTATTTCTTTATCCAGGCGTAAAGACTGTGGGTGGTGATATCGAGACGTGTTGCAACGCTGGAAACAGAATGGCCGCGATCAACAACCTGTTTGACGGCTTCAATTTTGAACTCTTCGGGATAACGCTTACCGCTCATGGGCACCTCTCTTTAAGTCATCTTAAATGACTCTGAGGTGTCTGTTAAACCCGTGGCGATTCAGCTCGATTATGCGGGATACTTACATATTCATTAATTTGGCGAGTGCCTGACAGACGGCTTTATGCCAACAATGGCTGACGGTAGTAATTAATCTAACTGTGAAGGGATAACCCCTTAATGGCCTTATCAACGGCTTTTTTGGAACCCCGGATACCGAGCCCTACCAAATCCAGGTTGTTTGCGTCAGCCGCCGCAAATACTTCGCGGTTAGCCTCATCATGCCCGGTGGAGAACATGGCATGAATGTAAGGAATAACAATCAATTCCCGCTCCAGCGCTTTGCGGTGAACCGCCTGCAATTTTTCAAGTCCTGCCTCAAAAATCAGCATGGGCTGCCCGGACATATTGCCATAAGTCCGGCCCAGTGAATCAATGTAAGGACTACCCAAAATTTCAGGCGCGGCTGAGGCGATGCCTGTCGCCAGAAATGCGACAACGTTCAGTCGTTGCCAGGTGGGTAAGTCATCTCTCACGATAAATGCAATCTTAGTATCAAACGTCATAAAACATAGTCCTGTCTGCGATGCGAATAATGCATGGTCGCATGCTGACGGAATATCAATATAGAACGTTTGAGCAGTATTTCTGATAAGCGGCAGGAGACAGACGATAAGCACGCCTGAACCAGCGTCCCAGATGGCTTTGATCAGCAAAACCTGTTTGCAATGCAACCATTGATGGAGAAATACCACTGGCCAGGAGTTGCCGCGCCGTGCGAAGGCGTAATCTGACAAGATAAGCGTGAGGGGACTGACCGAAGGCGGATTTGAATTGTCTGCTCAGTCTGAACCGGTCAACACCACTTATACTGGCCAGCTCATCGAGCCCTGGATTAGTGTCAAGATGAGCAATCAGGTAATCCCTGACTCTGTTCATTCGAATGAGAGAGTCGGTTAATTTGTCCGCGGGCTTCAGGTCGACATGAGGCATAAGATGTGAAAGCAGTAAGTCCAGGCTTTCGTCACGCGCAAGCCTTCCTTCGCCGTTATGCAGAGCATTAAAAGCCCGCACAATCGACATGATTAATACCCTGTCATCCGTGAGGGTATTGCGAAAAGCTGCCTGTACTATAGAGATATCTTCCCCACTGCGCTTTTGCAGGTTGTCTGATACCCATTGTTGGGGAATATACAACATGGAATAAGTGAATCCATTTTCCTGTGCCGCATAACCATCATGAACGGCGCCCGGCTCAATGAGAATGGCCTTTCCCGGCGTGCTGGTATGCAGCGCGCGATGACAGTTAAACCTTTGACTTCCCTGAAGCGTAACGCCCAGAAGTAACTCTTCGTGGTCATGACTGTCATACGCATGGCCTTTAAAATGTGCGCTAACACTTTCAATACCCGTCTCTGTATCACGACGAAAATCAATCCAGTCACCAGACGCAGGCGTTTCAGTCATTACAGACATAAACCACTCTGAACAATTCAGCAGGACATTAAATTAGTATACATTAAACAACAATACAGCTTTTTATGAGCGCGATATGACAGAACAAAAGGTTTATCCAATTGGTACGCAAATTGCGTCTGGAGAGGCAGAAGACAATATGCCTGGTTTTCCTGTGGTCAGCGGTGGTGTGATGGACGACATGTCAGGTTAATCGTAGATTGCTTCAAAAAAATTACCGTATTTGTTATATTATTGCTCATTGATTACTCACCTCTGCGGTGCCAAAAAGAACAAGATTCACCGCAACCCAGGACAATAAAATGTTAGATTACCGCTTCCCGACAGCTTTGCAGATGGTTCTCAGCGTAGCGATGGCGGAGCAATCGGGTGAACGTTCGACGAGTGCGATTCTGGCCTACGGTCTGGAAGCTAATCCGAGCTTTATCCGCAAATTAATGGTTCCACTCACGCGTGACGGCATTATCGTCTCAACGCTTGGCCGCAACGGTTCCATTCATCTTGGTCGTCCGGCGGATAAGATAACCCTGCGCGATATCTACATTTCCGTCATAGAAGATAAAAAGCTGTGGGCGTCGCGTCCTGACATACCGGCTCGCTGCGTGGTCAGTGCCAACGCTTGCTGGTACTTCAAATCTATCGCTGATGAAGCAGAGCAGGCGTCGTTAGAGGTATTAGCTCGCCATACCGTGGCAAGCGCGCTGGAAAAGGTCAAAAAAGCGGATACCAGTGGGTGCGATCCGGTGCCTGAAATTAATGCCCGGTATAAAAAAGCGCTTTAATTATCTCCTTATAACGAAAAAAAAACCGCCTTCACACTGAAGGCGGTTTTTTATTATCTGCAACAACCTACGCCGGTAAAACGTCGCTTACCGGTTTGCCGCGCGTCACCAGTTTACGCAGCGTAACGTAAAACACCGGTGTCAGGAACAGACCAAACAGCGTCACTCCCAGCATACCGGAGAACACCGTGATCCCGGTGACGCCGCGCACTTCTGCACCCGCGCCGTGGCCGAGGATCAGCGGGATCGTCCCGGCAATAAAGGCGATGGAGGTCATGATAATCGGGCGTAAACGCAGGCGACAAGCGTTCAGCGCCGCTTCCATAATACCTTTCCCCTGGATTTCCAGCTCGCGGGCAAACTCAACGATCAGAATCGCGTTTTTACAGGCCAGCCCCATGAGGACGACCAGACCCACCTGCACGAACACGTTGTTATCGCCACCAGTCAGCCAGACGCCAAACAGCGCGGACAGCATTGTCATCGGGACGATAAGGATCACCGCCAGCGGCAGCGTCCAGCTTTCATACAGCGCCGCCAGCACCAGGAACGCCAGCAGAACCGCGACCGGGAAGACGATCAGCGCCGTATTACCCTGCGTGGCCTGCTGGAAGCTCAGATCCGTCCATTCAATATTCATCCCATTCGGCAGTATCTGTTGAGACATCTCGCCCAGTTGCGTCATCGCCTGCGTGGAAGAGAGGATGCGGGGATCGGCATCGCCAATGAGATCCGCCGCCGGATAACCATTGTAGCGAATCACCGGATCCGGCCCGTACGTGGTACTGATATTCACCATACTGCCGATCGGCACCATTTCGCCCTGATTATTACGGGTACGCAAATTAGCGATATCTTCCACGCTGTCGCGGAACGGCCCGTCGGCCTGCGCCATCACGCGCCAGGTACGCCCGAACTGGTTAAAATCATTCACATAAGACGATCCCAGATAGGTTTGCAGCGTCCCGAAAAGATCGGTCAGCGACACGCCCTGCGCTTTCGCCTTATCACGATCAACCTGCACATCCAGCTGCGGAACGTTAGCCTGGTAGGTTGAGATGGGGAAATGCATTCCCGGCGTCTGCATAATCGCACCGGACATCGTGTTTACCGCGTTTTGCAGCGCGCCATAGCCAAGACCAGCGCGATCCTGAATATACAGCGAATAGCCAGACCCCTGACCCAGCCCTAAAATCGGCGGTGGCAGAATGGAGAAACCAAAGCCCTGCTGGATTTGTGCGATTTTAGCGTTGATCTCAGCGTTAATCTCCGCCGCAGAATGTTTACGCTGGTCGAACGGTTTCAGGCCAAAAAAGACCGTCCCGGTATTCGGCGTGTTGGTGAACTGCAGCGCATTCAGCCCCGGAAAGGCGACCGCATAATCCACGCCCTCGGTATTCATACCGATTTCGCTCATTTTACGGATCACCGCATCGGTGCGAGCCAGCGAAGAGCCTTCCGGCATTTTCACGCCACCAATCAAATACAGCTTATCCTGTGTAGGAATAAACCCGCCGGGTACGGCTTTAAACATGACGCCAGCGGCACAGAGCAGCAGCACATAAACAGCAAACACCGCACCACGTCGGCCGAGCGTTTTGCCCACCAGCCCCTGATAGCCGCTCGAGCTACGGTGGAAAAAGCGGTTAAACGGACGGAAAATCCAGCCGAACAGACGATCAATAATCCGGGTAGGGACGTCTTTCGGTGCGCCATACGGCTTTAACAGCAGGGCCGCCAGCGCCGGAGAGAGCGTCAGCGAGTTGATGGCCGAGATCACCGTTGAAATCGCGATAGTCACCGCAAACTGTTTGTAGAACTGCCCGGTAACCCCCGAGAGAAACGCCATTGGCACAAACACCGCGCACAGCACCAGTGCAATCGCGATAATCGGCCCGGAAACCTCACGCATCGCCTGATGCGCCGCCGCAAGCGGTGCCAGCCCCTCTTCGATATTTCGCTCAACGTTTTCCACCACCACGATGGCGTCATCCACCACGATACCGATAGCCAGCACCAGCCCGAACAAACTCAGGGTATTCAGCGAGAAGCCAAGCAGGTAGAGAATGCTGAACGTGCCCACAACCGATACTGGCACCGCGATCAGCGGAATAATCGACGCGCGCCAGGTTTGCAGGAACAGAATCACTACCAGGACAACCAGCACCACCGCTTCCAGCAGCGTTTGCACGACCGCGCGAATAGAATCACGAACAAACACCGTTGGATCGTAAGGTGCCGCCCATTTCATATCGTCCGGGAAACGGGTGGACAGTTCGTCCATTTTGGCGCGCACCGCGTTAGACAAATCGATGGCGTTCGCCCCCGGAGACTGGAAGATACCAATCCCGACCGCGTCTTTATTGTTCAACTGGGAGCGCAGCGCATAGCTGCCAGAACCCATTTCTATCCGCGCCACATCGCGCAGGCGCACCAGCGAGCCGTCCTGCGCCGTTTTCAGAATAATATTGCCAAACTCTTCTTCCGTGTGCAGACGACCCTGGGCGTTAATGGAGATCAGGAAATCGCTCTCTTTCGGCAGCGGCTCGGCGCCAAGCTGCCCGGCGGAAACCTGCACGTTTTGCTCCTGCATCGCCGTCACCACATCCGAGGCAGTCAACCCGCGCGCCGCCACCTTATTGGGATCCAGCCAGATACGCATCGCGTATTCACCCGAGCCAAAAATCTGAATCTGGCCGACACCGGGCAGACGCGCCAGTTCATCCTTCACTTTTAGTGTGGCGTAGTTACGCATATACAGTGAATCGTATTTACCGCCGGGCGAAAACAGATGCACCACCAGCGTGAGCGTCGGCGATTGTTTCTGGGTGGTGATACCCAAACGCCGCACATCTTCCGGCAGACGCGCTTCGGCCTGTGACACCCGGTTTTGCACCTGAACCTGCGCCTGATCGGGGTCGGTACCCGGACGGAACGTGACGGTGGTCACCAGTACGCCGTCGGAGCCTGCGACCGATTTCATGTACATCATGTTTTCAACGCCGTTGATCGCTTCTTCCAGCGGCGTCGCCACGGTCTCTGCAATCACTTTCGGGTTGGCGCCTGGATACTCCGCGCGCACCTGCACGCTTGGCGGTACGACGTCAGGATATTCGCTGACCGGCAATAGCGGGATGGCGATTAATCCTGTGGTAAAAATCAGTATCGACAGCACCGCGGCGAAAATCGGCCTGTCGATAAAAAAGCGGGAAAAGTCCATGTGTCGGATTCTCAGGTAAGGGATCAGTTGAGGGCGGTGGTGCTGGCGGTCATGGCAACGGTTTTCGCGTTAACCGGCATACCCGGCATAAACACTTTTTGTAAACCATCGACGATGACTTTATCGCCAGGGTTCAGCCCCTGCTGAACGATGCGTAAACCGGCAGCCAGACGCCCCGGCGTGATATCGCGACGCTGCGCTTTCCCTTCTTTATCAACGATATACACATATTTGCGATCCTGATCGGTCAGTACCGCTTTGTCGTCGATAAGCGTGGCTTTGAATTCAGCGCTGCCCGGCAGGCGTACGCGGGCAAAGAGCCCCGGCGTGAACTGACGCTGTGCGTTATCCAACAGCGCGCGCATACGGATCGTGCCGGTACTCGGCGTTAACTGATTATCAAGAAAATCCACTTTGCCCTGATGGGGGTAGCCATCCTCGCCAACGAGACCAATCTCAACCGGTAGCGCCAGGTGATTACTGGACGCCCCTTGCCCGCTGCGGGCGAGATTTTGATAGTGAAGGTAGGTCGACTCATCCACGTCAAAGTAGACGTAAACTGTCTTCTGCGATACCAGCGTGGTGAGCACACTGGCGCTGTCACCCGCGGTGACCAGATTACCGCTGGTGATCAACGCACGGCTGGCGCGGCCCTCGATAGGCGCGGTCACTTTGGTGAAATCCAGGTTAAGTTGCGCGGCGTCAACGGCCGCCTGCGCAGCGCGAATGTCGGCCTGCGCCTGAGCGGCAGCCGAACGACGCTGCTCCCATTCTTCACGGGATACCAGGTTGGTATTGATTAATTTATTGGTACGGTTAGCCTCACTTTGCGCCAGGCTGGCCTGTGTTTTGGCTCTCGTCAACGTCGCCTGCGCCTGTTCCAGCGCGGCGCGATAGGTTCTGTCATCGATAGTGAACAGCACTTCGCCTTTTTTCACCTCCTGGCCGTCGGTGTAATTCACTTTATCAATGTAACCGGAGACGCGGGGGCGGAGCTGAACGCTTTCCACCGCTTCGATCCGACCGTTAAAGCTATCCCACTGGCTAATGGATTTCACTACCACATCAGCGGCGCTGACGGCGGGCGCTTGTGGCGCGGCGTTTTGCGCGACACCGTCGTCGCACCCGACGAGCAGTACGGAGAGCAACATCGCTCCCAGTGCATGCAACTGAAAGTTAACCCAGGGTTTTTGCAGGCTCATTATTTTTATTCCGGTAATTGTAGCCGCCGGGCAAGACGCAACGGGGGACGCCGCGCCACTTCCTTTGTCCGGGCTGGCTTAAGGCCATTTGTGTCGTTCATCGCCACAAAACTGTATGAGTTGGGAATACACTATCGCGGGGATTGTAGGGAGGCGCTAAATTTAGTGCAAGAATAATTGATACACTTTATGTGCTATTTCAGCCAGCAGCAAAAGACGCGTTTCCGGCAGGGATTTAAATGCAACAATAAAACTTGCAATTAATTCAAAAACGGGTCACCTTTAAATGCAACAGACAAAGATGCTTTTTAATACGCTGCGTGGGGGGACAAGATGAACACTGGCGCATTTATTCACGATTTGCTCGACTGGATCGACAACAACCTTGAAAACCGTCTGGACATTAACACCGTTTCCAGGCGAGCCGGTTATTCGAAATGGCACCTCCAGCGGATATTCAAAGAACATACGGGGTATCCTCTCGCCGAGTATATCCGCGTGCAAAAGCTGCAAAAATCGGTCGAGCGCTTAACCCACAGCGACGAACCGATTTTGAGCGTGGCGATCGCGCTGGGCTTTGACTCCCAGCAGTCCTTCAACCGCAGCTTCAAGCGTCAGTTTGGCCAGGCACCAGGGGCATGGCGCCGCAGTATCGGCAGCCCTAATCACCAGGCCGACTTATCAGGATGGCGCTCGTAATTAATTGAACAAGATGATCTGCCCGCGAGGCGAATGATGGCTGGTCAACTGCCCAGCCCAGCGCCGTTATTAGCGCGAACAGGTCATCGCCATTCATATCTGTGCGCGCCATACCCTCAGCCTGGGCGTGTTGTAGCAATTGCGCGCCTGCTGAATGCACTTCGGCACATGAAGCATAAAGTGCGGACTCCTTATCCGTATGCGCGGCGGCCATCATAGCGACCACACCTCTGTAGCTTTGTGTGAACACCACCAGTTCCTTGAACCAGGCAAGAAGCGCCTTATCAGCTGAAACCGAAGTTTCGAGTTCGGTTGCCCTTTGCGTCAGCGCGTCCAGATGAGTACACAGCAGCGCCTCAAACAGGGCTTCCCGCGTCGGGAAATGACGCAGCAGGGTAGCCAGTCCTACGTTAGCCCGACGGGCAATATCTCGCATCGACACATCAGCACCATGTTCGGCAACAACATCACGCGCGACGGTGAGGATCTGGTTACGATTTTTTTGGGCGTCAGCACGCATTGGTTTTGTTGACAAGTGGATCAGTGCTCCATATATTCATTATCTGGATCGGTGATCCACATTATACAGCGCCCCTGGGCATTTCTCCAGTAACAACGCAACGTAAACGAAAGGGCACGTGCATGAACAGATTGAAAGAAAAGACCGCCGTAGTCACTGGCGGTGCGACAGGCATCGGCCTCGCTGCGGCAAAGCGTTTCATTGAGGAAGGCGCTTTCGTGTTTATCTTCGGTCGTCGACAGGATGCCCTCGACGCCGCTGTGGCCGTTCTCGGCCCCCATTCCCGCGCGGTGAAAGGGTCGGTTTCCAGTGAAGCCGACCTCGATCGTCTCTACGCAGCGGTGAAAGCGGAGCGCGGAACCCTCGATATCGTATTTGCCAACGCAGGGGCGGGAAGCCCACTTCCGCTCGGGCAGATCACTGCTGAACATATTGACGAAACCTTTGATACCAATGTGAAAGGCACGATCTTCACGGTCCAGAAGGCACTCCCGTTGATGCATGAGGGCGGGTCTATCATCCTGACCGGATCGAGCGCTGGCACCACGGGTGCGCCGGGGTTCACTGCTTATAGTGCAAGCAAGGCGGCAATACGGAATTTCGCACGTACCTGGGCGGAGGAGCTTAAAGGTACCGGTATCCGGGTAAATGTGCTGTCGCCTGGGCCAACGGCGACTGAACTCGCGAGGGAGGCGCTGGGCGAGGAGGGGCAGAAGGCCTACGGCGCGATGACCCCGCTCCAGCGCATGGGCGACCCGTCTGAAATAGGGGCCGCCGCCGCCTTCCTCGCATCGTCAGACAGTAGCTACATGACTGCCAGCGAGATAGCCGTCGATGGCGGACTGGCGCAACTCTGAGAGTAAAAAAACAAAGGAGAAACAGATGAGCTACGCAATTATTGGTTTCGGCAAGATTGGCCACGCGCTTGCCAGGGCGTTCGCCCGCAAAGGCATCGACGTCGCCGTGGCAACCACCCGCGATCCTGAAAGCTTTGCCGCCGAGGCGGCTGCAATTGGCCCGACGATCATTCCCAAAACCCTGGCGGAAGCCCTGAAGGCTGACACTATTTTCCTGGCGGTCCGTTTCGAATCGCACCCCGAGGTCGCAAAAGCACTGCCGAGCTGGAAGGGGAAAACCGTCATCGACGCAATGAACACGCTGGCCCCGCCAGAAGAACTGGGCGGCCTCCCGTCCTCTGCTTTCATCGCCACGGTGTTTACCGGCGCCAGGCTGGTGAAAGGCTTCAATCATCTGGTCGCTGCCGTCCTTGACCAGGATCCGGCCGTGCAGGGTGGCAGGAGAGTCGTATTCCTGGCGAGTGACGATGACAGCGCCCTGGCGGAAGTCGGTGTCCTTGCGGAAACACTCGGTTTCTCACCCGTTCCGCTGGGTGGCCTGTCCGAAGGGGGCTTGCTTGTGCATGCGCGCGGAAAAAAATGGGGGCATCTGATATTCCAGGACCTGGTCGCGTTCGATAAGTGACAGGCAAAACAGACTGCCGGTCTTTCAGGCTGTATTCCTTTTCGCCGCGCTAAACCTGCGTCAGAAAATACAAAAAGCGGTTCAGCGCGGCGGAAGGGGTTTCATTATTGCGCCAGAAAACACCGACACTTCCTTTCTGCTCTATTTTCGGCAGGTTAAGGATCACCAGTTGCCCCTGGCTGGCATAGCGCTGTGCCAAACGTAAAGAAAGAATGGAGATCATATCGCTGCTTTGCAGCAGGTTGGTGCTGACGTTCATCGATGCCGATTCGATGGTGTTCTCTGGCAGCATGACGCCGTTATCTACCAGCGCGTTATCAATGCTGATGCGGATTGGCGTTCCTGTCGGCCAGACAATCCAGCGCCAGTCGGCGAGATCATTCCAGGTCAGCGTGGCATGCCCGGCTAACGGATGGTGAGGACGCGCGACAAAGCAGACAGGTTCGGTGTACAGCACCTGATAGTTCAGCGGCAGTTGCAGCGCCCGGCCACCGACACGGCCAACCACGACATCAACCGACCCGGCCAGCAGATCATGCAGCAGCGGGGTCATCACCTTTTCTTCGATATTCAGATGCAGCATCGGCATCTCATTGAGCAGACTGAGGATCGCCTGAGAGACGCAGTCGGTCGCCACTGGCGAACAGCCGATTTTCAGGCTGCCGACCAGCCCACCCGCCTTAAAGCGTGCCATTTCATACTGCGAGCGCTCCATATCGTTGATTAACCGCTGAGCATGTTGCAGCAACAATTTCCCGCCTTCGGAGGGACGCAAGCCTTTGCTGTGCCGTTCGAAGAGTGTGATCCCAATCTCATCTTCAAGCTGTGACAGCCATTTTGACAGCGCCGGTTGGGTGATATTCATCATTCTGGCGACGTGGGTCAGATTGCCCTGTTCGCCCAGTGCCACCAGCATTTGCAGGTGATGGAGTTTCAGTTTCTGCGTCCAGTTTGCCATTAGCTATAACCTCCAGGTTATGTCTCTGCATGAAATGCCATTGTACATTTTATCGCCCAATCCACAAACTCGTAACATATCAAGAACAAAACGACCTCTTACCTTACCTGCACTGAGGCATTCACTATGACTCAACGACGTGAACTACAAGCTCTGATCGATGCCGCTCCTGTCGGCAAGGTTCAGTGGCACGTGATCATCTGCTGTTTTCTGGTGGTCATGCTGGATGGTTTTGATACCGCGGCCATTGGCTTCATCGCACCCGATATCCGCGCTCACTGGCAATTGACGGTGAACGATCTGGCGCCGCTGTTTGGCGCGGGCTTATTAGGCTTGACCGGCGGCGCGCTGCTTTGCGGGCCGCTCTCCGACCGCTTCGGCCGTAAACGGGTGATTGAACTTTGCGTCGCGCTGTTTGGCGCGCTGAGTCTGCTGTCCGCATTTTCGCCAGATTTACAGACACTGGTGATTCTGCGCTTTCTGACCGGACTTGGGCTCGGCGGCGCCATGCCGAACACCATCACCATGACTTCAGAATACCTGCCGACCCGTCGCCGTGGCGCGCTGGTCACCCTGATGTTCTGCGGCTTTACCCTCGGCTCGGCGCTGGGAGGGATTGTCAGTGCGCAACTGGTGTCGGTGATTGGCTGGCATGGGATCCTGGTGCTCGGCGGCGTATTACCGCTGATGCTGTTCTTTGCACTGCTGGTGGTGTTGCCGGAATCACCGCGCTGGCAGGTGCGCCGTCAGTTACCGCAGGCGATCATTGCCCGTACCGTCCACGCCATCACCGGCGAGCGCCACGACAATACCCATTTCTACCTTAATGAAACGGCGGCGATCGCCAAAGGCAGCATCCGTCAGCTTTTCGCCGGTCGCCAGTTGCCCGTTACGCTGATGTTATGGGTCGTCTTTTTCATGAGCCTGCTGATTATTTACCTGCTCTCAAGCTGGATGCCGACGCTGTTAAACCATCGCGGCATTGACCTGCAACAGGCTTCCTGGGTGACGGCCGCGTTTCAGGTCGGCGGGACGCTGGGCGCGCTGGCGCTGGGCCTGCTGATGGACAAACACAATCCGTTTTTCGTACTGGCGGTGAGCTATGCGCTGGGCGCGGTGTGCATCGTCATGATTGGCCTGAGTGAAAACGGCTTATGGCTGATGGCGCTGGCGATTCTGGGTACCGGAGTGGGTATCAGCGGATCGCAGGTTGGCCTGAACGCCTTAACCGCCGTGCTCTATCCCACGCAAAGCCGCGCAACCGGCGTCAGTTGGTCCAACGCTGTCGGTCGCTGCGGGGCGATTGTCGGCTCGCTGTCCGGCGGCGTGATGATAGCGATGAATTTCTCTTTCAATACGTTGTTTTTCATTATCGCTGTTCCGGCGGTCATCAACGCGGTGTTGTTAGCCCTGCTGATGATAATTGTCCGCCCGTCAGCCTCTGTCCCTGATGCCTTGCCGCGTGCAGGCGTCGTGAACGAATAAGGAGAATCCCTATGTCTGAATATAATCAGGAAGTTAAAAACAACCGTCAGCAGTATTACCAGCGCATTTCAGGGCAGAACCTCACGCCGCTGTGGGAATCGCTGCATCATCTGGTGCCGCAAACGCCGAATGCCAACTGCGCTCCGGCGTACTGGAACTATCAGGAAATTCGCCCGCTGCTGCTGGAAAGCGGCAACCTGATTGGCGCCAAAGAGGCCGTGCGTCGTGTGCTGGTGCTGGAAAACCCCATGCTGCGCGGGCAATCCTCCATTACGTCAACGCTCTATGCGGGGTTGCAGTTGATCATGCCAGGCGAAGTCGCCCCCAGCCATCGTCATAACCAGTCGGCCTTGCGCTTTATCGTCGAAGGAAAAGGGGCGTTTACCGCCGTTGACGGCGAGCGTACGCAAATGCACGAGGGCGATTTTATCCTGACGCCGCAATGGCAATGGCACGACCACGGTAACCCGGGCGATGAGCCGGTGGTCTGGCTGGACGGTCTGGATCTGCCGCTGGTGAATATTCTTGGCTGTGGCTTCGCAGAGGATTACCCGGAAGACCAGCAACCGGTGTCGCGCCAGGAGGGCGATTACCTGCCGCGTTACGCCGCCAACATGCTACCGCTGCGCTACCAGAAAGGGAATTCGTCACCGATTTTCAACTACCGCTATGACCGCAGCCGCGAAGCGCTGCACGACCTGACACGCCTCGGCGAAGCTGACGCGTGGGACGGCTACAAGATGCGCTACGTCAACCCGGTTACCGGGGGTTACCCGATGCCATCGATGGGCACCTTCCTGCAACTGCTGCCAAAAGGCTTTACCTCGCGCAGGGCACGCACGACTGACAGCACCATCTATCACGTTGTGGAAGGCCGCGGTGAAGTCACTATCGGCAACGAGACCTTCACCTTTTCAGCAAAAGACGTTTTCGTGGTGCCGACGTGGCACGGCGTGTCGTTCAACACCACGGATGACACCGTTTTATTCAGTTTTTCGGACAGACCGGTACAGGAAGCCCTCGGGTTGTTCCGTGAAGCACGCTATTAATTAGGGAGAGAGCAATGACTAAGTATGTTTTTGAACCACAGGCGCCGGTCACTATCCCGGTGGTCGGCAGTGATGAACAGTACCCCGTCCGCCGTGTTTACTGCGTCGGGCGCAACTATGCCGCGCATGCCCGCGAAATGGGCTTTGATCCTGATCGCGAGCCGCCGTTCTTCTTCTGTAAACCTGCCGATGCGGTGGTGCCGGTCGCAGCAGGTGAAACGCTCGAACTGCCTTATCCGTCACAGACCGACAATTACCATTATGAAATTGAACTGGTGGTCGCCATCGGCAAAAAGGGGAGTGATATTCCCCTGGAAAAAGCTCACGAGTACGTATGGGGGTACGCCACCGGGCTGGATATGACCCGTCGCGACCGCCAGATGGAGATGCGCCAGATGGGGCGTCCGTGGGAAATCGGTAAAGCGTTCGATCTCTCTGCCCCGATTGCGCCGCTGCATAAAGCCAGCGGAACGGCTGATATTAACAGCGCGCCGGTCTGGTTACAGGTGAACGGCGTTGATCATCAACGCAGCGACATCGGCCACCTGATCTGGTCGGTTAACGAAACCATCAGCTACCTGTCCGGCTTCTTTGAACTGCAACCGGGGGATCTGATCTTCACCGGCACGCCGGAAGGCGTGGGCGCCGTGGTGAAAGGGGATGTGATCACCGGCAACGTGGACGGGTTAACCCCGATCGCCGTGAAGATAGTCTGAGGTGATCCATGAAGCTGTACAGTTTTTTTAATAGCTCAGCGTCGTACCGCGTACGCATCGCGCTGGCGTTAAAGGGGATCGACTACCAGACCGTGGGCGTCAACATCCGCATCGGGCAACAAAATGCGCCGTCCTACCGTCGCATGAACCCGATTGGCCTGGTGCCGACGCTGGTGAACGATGACGGCGAAGCGCTCGGTCAGTCGCTGGCGATTATCGACTGGCTGGACCGGCATTTTCCGCCGTCGCGCCTGCTGCCGGACAGCGACCCGGCGCGCAGCAAAGTGCTGGAGATCGTGTACGCCATCGCTTGTGATATTCATCCAGTGAATAACATGCGCGTGCTGCGCTATCTGAGCGAAGAATTAAAAGTCAGTGAAGAAGAGAAAAAACGCTGGTACGCACACTGGATCCAGCAGGGGCTTAGCGCAGTCGAGCAGTTGTTGCAGGAGAGTCAGTCACAATCTTATTGCGTCGGGGATACCCCAACGCTTGCCGACTGTTGCCTGATCCCCCAGTGGGCAAACGCACTGCGCATGCAATGTGATCTGAGTGCCTATCCACGTTGTAAAGCGGTGTACGACGCCTGCACGCAGCTTCCGGCGTTTATTGCCGCGGCACCCGAAAATCAACAAGACAAACTCTCAGCCTGAGAAGGAGAACGACAATGGCTAAAGTGACGAACGCAATTATCGTCGGCGGCGGAATCGGCGGGGCCGCGACCGCGCTTTCACTGGCGCGTCAGGGAATCAAAGTGATGTTGCTGGAAAAAGCCCATGAGATCGGTGAGATTGGCGCGGGCATCCAGCTTGGTCCTAATGCTTTTTCCGCCCTGGACAGCCTCGGCGTCGGGGAAGTAGCGCGCCAGCGGGCGGTATTTACCGATCATATCACCATGATGGATGCGGTGAATGCTGAAGAAGTGGTACGCATCGAAACCGGGCAGGCGTTTCGCGATCATTTCGGTGGGCCGTACGCGGTTATTCACCGGGTGGATATTCACGCCTCGGTCTGGGAAACGGTGCTGACGCATCCCAATGTTGAATACCGGACGTCCACCAACGTCGTTGATATTCGCCAGACCGCGGACGATGTGACGGTATTTGACGATATGGGCAACAGTTGGACAGCGGATATTCTTGTTGGCTGCGACGGTGTGAAATCCGTGGTGCGCCAGAGTCTGCTCGGTGATTCCCCGCGTGTCACCGGGCATGTGGTCTACCGCGCTGTCATTGACGCTGAGAATATGCCGGAAGATCTGCGCATCAACGCGCCGGTGTTATGGGCCGGGCCGCACTGCCACCTTGTGCACTATCCGCTGCGCGGCGGTAAGCAGTACAACCTGGTGGTGACCTTCCACAGTCGCCAGCAGGAAGAGTGGGGCGTTAAGGACGGCAGTAAAGAAGAGGTGCTCTCGTATTTTGAGGGGATCCATCCGCGCCCGCGCCAGATGCTGGACAAACCGACCTCATGGCGTCGCTGGTCAACCGCGGACCGTGAGCCGGTCGGCAAGTGGGGCACTGATCGCATCACGCTGGTGGGCGATGCGGCGCACCCGGTAGCGCAGTATATGGCGCAGGGCGCCTGCATGGCGCTGGAAGATGCGGTGACACTCGGCAAAGCGCTGGAGAAGTGCGACGGTGATGCGGCAAAAGCATTTGCGCTGTATGAATCCGTACGTATTCCGCGCACCGCGCGTATTGTCTGGTCGACCCGTGAAATGGGGCGCGTTTACCACGCGGCAGGCGTTGAGCGTCAGGTAAGAAACCTGCTGTGGAAAGGCAAATCGCAGGCGGAGTTTTATCGCAGCATGGAATGGCTGTACGGCTGGAAAGAAGATAACTGCCTACTGCCTCGCTGAGGGAGCAAACATGAATGCCGGACAGGCGTTAGCGCCATCCGGCATCGTGTGCGCCAGCGGGATCTATATTGCCCGTCGTTTATACGGCCGATACTCCGGTAACCAGAAATGCGCGGTAATACGCTGGTGCAGGGCATCATCATTCATCTCATCTGCCACGCCAGACTGCTGCGCAGCTTTGCCTACCGCAAAAGCGATATGGCGGGTGACGTCACAGATCGTACTGATTTCCGGCAGTAGCCCGCCCGTGCCATGACACACCAGTGGCGAAACCTCTGCAAGCGCACGGCTCGCCGCCATCAGCATCGCTTCGGTTACCCTTTTCGCGCCACTGGCCAGCGCGCCAAGCCCTATCGCCGGGAAGATGTATACGTTATTGCATTGCGATATCGGGATAGTCCGCCCGGCATAATCAACAGGTTCACAAGGACTACCCGTGGCAACGATCGCCTGTCCTCCGGTCCAGCGAAGAATATCTTCCGGGTGAGCCTCCATTCTGGACGTTGGGTTAGACAGCGGCAGAATGATCGGGCGTTCGCAGTGGCGGTACATCGTGCGTATCACCTCTTCGGTAAACAACCCTGCCTGCCCCGAAACGCCCAACATGATGGTGGGTTTTGCATGGTGAATCACCTCCAGTAATGACGGTGCTGCGCCAGTGTATTTCCAGTCAGCCAGCCATTCGGGAGGTTGCGCCAGCGGAATCTGAAAATCAGCCAGTGACGGCGCTGTCGTCATCACCAGCCCATCACGATCCACCATAAAAATGGTTTTACTGGCTTCATCAACGTGCATTCCTTCAGCCACCCGGCAGGCGATGATATGCCGGGCGATGCCACAGCCCGCCGCGCCAGCGCCGACAATCACGATCGGCTGCTGACTGAAATCGCGCTGACTACCGCGACACGCCGCTAGAATCGTCGCCAGAGCAACGGAGGCGGTTCCCTGAATATCATCATTAAAGCAGCACAGTGCATCCCGATAACGATGCAGCAAAGGAACCGCGGTGTGCTGGGCAAAATCCTCAAACTGCAATAACACATTCGGCCAGCGACGCTTAACGGCAGCGATGAACATGTCGATAAAGGCGAAATATTCCTCACCCGTAATACGCGGATGTCGCCAGCCGATGTAACGGGGATCGTCCAGTAACTGCGGATTGTTGGTGCCGACATCCAGCATGATGGGGAGCGTCTGCGCCGGATTCACGCCGCCGCAGACGGTGTAGAGCGACAGTTTACCAATGGGAATACCCATCCCGCCGACCCCCAGATCACCCAGACCGAGAATTCGCTCTCCGTCCGTGACCACGATAACGCTGACATCGTGTCGCGGGATGTCATGCAGAATATCGTCAATACGGTCACGATCAGGCCATGAGATAAACACGCCTCTGGCCCGACGGTAGATCCCGGAAAATTTTTCGCAGGCTGCGCCCACCACCGGGGTATAAACTATCGGCAACATCTCCGGAAGATGTTTTTTCAGGAGATGGTAAAACAGTGTCTCGTTCGTATCCTGAATATTTCTCAGGTAAATATGCCGGGCGTTATCTGAGTCGGCATCCTGGTACTGTTGATAAGCACGTTCGGCTTGCTCATCGATATTTTCAATGGCGCTGGGCAGTAATCCATTGAGATTAAAATCGTTCCTCTCCTGGCGGGTAAAACTGCTTCCCTTATTCAGGAGAGGTGATTCCAGTAACAACTTGCCCGTAAACGGGACGTACAGCACATCGTCTCTCACGTTGCTATCCATTGTTATCAGCGGAAATTTAAATCAGGACGTAGTTGGCAATTAACATGGCGACAATACCTGCCAGCGCCGGAAGCAAGGTTCTTCTGACGATCATAAACGGTGAACATTCCCCCGCTTTACTGACGGCGATGATGATGCCGGCAACCGGTGAAATGGCGCGACCCATTCCCGCCATCAATTGCATTGGCAGGATCATATTGACTGCGCTTTCACCAAATTTTGCCGCAATCGACGGCGCCAGCCCGGAAAAGGAGAAGAATGCCGCCACGCCGGAGCCGGTCAGAACCGCGGTAATACCCACCAGCGCGGTCATCACCAGAGTCATGCTGGTAAAGCCTAAGCCTGCGTTTTGTACCGATTGCAGGAGATAATCCACAGCACCGATTTTTTGCAGCCCCTGGGCGTAGATGTCCGCACAGACCAACAGAGACACGATGCTGGTAAACATGCTACCCATGCCTTTGAAGAATGCCTGTAACCCTTTGCAGCAGGTGCGGAAATCACGTGTAGTAACCAGCTCAAAGAAGAAGGCGACGATGGCGCCTAAAATCATCGCTGTGACCACATCAATTTTGACTGATGTGATCAGCAGCGGGCTGAACACCAGCACAAGTATTACAGGTAAAACAGGGAGAAGCGCATATAACACCGGAGCCTTACGTCCTTCTTCTTCCTCCACGGCAACTTCATACTCGCCAGGCACAAAGCCGTCTTTTTTATCGAAATATTTCGCCGTGAAGAAAATCACCACTGCCACGGCCAGCATGACGACTGCCGCTACGGGCATTTGATAATGGGCAAAGTAAATCGCGCTTTCCATTCCGGCATGCTTCGCGGCCAGGTTAGCCGTGCCGACGGCCGGGCCAAGATCCATAAACGCGCACAGACCGATCATGGCAGCCGCAGAGGCTTTGCTCACACCCAGACGCACCAGTACGGGGAAGAAGGTAACCAGCAATAACATGGCTAACCCGGCAGCGCTGGAGATCGCCACATGCAATAATTGCGCACAGATATAACCCAGCGCGAGGATAAGATAAGGCGCTTTGATCACTTTTAACGGACGAATGCACATATTCACCATCGCATTCGACGCTTTAATGTGATCCATATAACTGGCGAACCCCCCGGCGGCCATGATGATCAAACCAATGCCCGCAATTTGGGTGGTCAGCGATTCTTTGGCAAAGCTGAAGATATCCAGCCAGGTGGATCCTGTTGATTTTGCTTTGTCGTACAGAATACTATTTTCAGGAAAAAACAGAACCGTCACGGTGAGTAATGCTAACCCCGCGAGTAATAAAACCGTTTGCGGCTGATAATTTTTAACAATGAGCCAGGCGGCAATTACTGTTATCACTATTGCTATAATAAACGCTGTCATAATAGAAATCCCTAATGAATGCGCGATAATCACTGAGTTAAGCGTTTTAACGTGGAGATTCAATTCTAATCACTGGTACTGAGGCAAAATACGGGAAAGGTCATTTCCCAGTATTTTTTGTGAGAAGGATCGCATCTTATCTGCATCCGGGTGAAGGGGCGAAGAAATTCTGGAAAACAGTTTATATTACCGCCGATGACGTAATTGACGTTCGCAGGGGATTACCTTATAACAACGCTGATATAAACAGTCTCTGGGTAGCATATATGTACAGAAAAAGAACGCTTAGTCTGGATGAGTATAATTCGTTAACAGAAAGTATTGGTGAGTTAACAGAATCAGAATGTCGGCTCAATAAATATATTAACAAACATTTTAATGAGCTACCCTATCATGGCATTGTCGATCTTTCGCAAAATGCGGCGGTGAGTAAAGCGACAATCGGCCGCTTTCTGAATAAAGCCGGGTTTACCGGCTACGCGGCCTTCAGAAGGGCGCTCGACACCACCCTGTCTGAGAATAAAATCTCGGCGCCGTTTGAAAAAAACATCCGTCAGCGGAACAAGGGCACCATTACGACGGAGCATATTGTGGGCGAGTTCACTCACCGGGTCTCCTCACTTTTTGCCGGGTTTAAAAATAGCATCAATATAAACAATCTAAACGACTTTATTACACTGGTGCTGAATGACAAACGGCACATTTATGCGGTAGGGCCGTCATCGTCTCATGCGATGGCGATTCACTTTTGTACGCTGCTCAAGTACTTTCGCAGCAACATCACGCTGTTGCCCACCGATATTAGCGAACTGCCTAAATGCCTGACAGATATCAAAGAAGATGATGTGCTGGTTGTTTTTTCCTACTACCGTTTTAACCGTGTCGCGCTCAATATCGCAAAATGGTTCAGAAAGAAAAATGCCAACGTCGTGCTGATTACCAATTCCGAAGCTAATCCTTATGGAAAATTTTGCGAACTGCAATTTGTGGTTCCAAGCGATGCGCAGTCCATTTTTCAAAGCCGGATTATTGGCTTCTTTTTTATCGAACTGATTTTGCATCTCGCCTACGAGAAAGGGGACAGTGAGGGCAATTTTGCCCAACTGGAAGAATTGTTTGATTTCTTTGAGACTTTCTCGGCGTCGTCCTGATACCCGATTGGGTATCAGGACGGGTTACCTTCAGGCAATGTCTGTCGTTTTGATGCTTTCAAACCTGCCAACGGTTTCAGCGATCAATTCGTCATTACAGCCGATATAAGAAAGCGGTTCGCAGGCATCAGAAATCTCCTGCTGCGACAAAGAGGCCACAATCTCCGGGCTGGACTGCACGATCGCCATAAAACTTTGCTCGCCATCCGCATGCATTAACAGTGCTTTTACCAGGTCATACGCTGGCTCCCGGCCGATTTTCGCGGCAAGCTTCATCGTCAGTGATTCGGACATAATGAAATGCTTTGAGCAGGCAAAATTGGCACGCATCTTCTCTTCATTAACAATAAGATGCGCAAGGAGTTTTTCCGCCCGCGTCAGGCTGACCGATAACGCATTCGATGCTTCAGGGAGAATCGTCCAGTTCAACACTCTCATTGAGGCCGCGCGAACATCCTGTTGATCGAGCATCGCGGGCGCGCCGGAGGCGTACATCCATCCCATTCTTGCCAGCGTCTGGATCATATTGCTGGCGCGAGGGTTAGCCTTATGCGGCATGGTGCTGGAACCGCCGCCGCCTTCTCCCTCCATCACCTCCGCAATGGGAGTGCGGCCCATGGTTTCGACATCATTTGCCAGACGACACAGCGTACCGTGAATGAGCGCAAAGCACTGCACCACCTCGACGATGGCGTCCTGGCTGGCATTATTGATGCCACAGGGAACATTCAGCCCCAGCGCCTGCATGAGACGTTCACGTGTCGCCATCCCCTGCGCACCCACAGAGGCAAGATTCCCCACCGCGCCGCCAAACAGACCGGTGATGGCGCGGGGATAGAGCTGCTGAAGCCGGATAAGATGGCGGTTCACCTCAGCCAGATAACCGGAAACATGTAACCCCCAGGTGGTGGCGGAAGCGTCTACCGAATTGGTTCGCGCCACCATCACGGTGCGGGCGTGCTTCACCGCCATCGCCTTCATCGCTTCGCCAACGGCAATCAGCTGCTGGTAGATTCGCTGCAGGGTCTGCTGTAACCGCATCGCCAGGCCGGAATCCAGTAAGTCCTGGGTGGTACATCCCCAATGGAGATACTGGCTCACCAGCGGCGTGCCGGAACGTGCGATCTGATCGATCAACGGTTTAATCGCCATGCCCACGGATTGGGTTCCCTGCGCTAGTGCTGGCCAGTCCAGCGTTAAATCACGACAGGCGTGATCAATTTCAACTGCCGCCTGCTTCGGGATGACCCCCAGTTCGCTTTGCACGCGCGCGACCGTCGCTTCAAAGCGCAGCCAGCAGCGAATCAGATTTTCGTCAGACCATATTTCCCGCATCCGGTCGTCGGTGAACAGGGGAGAATAGAGATCAGAATCAAATACGGTTGTTTGCTTACCGTACATACAGTACCTCTCCGGTAATGAAAGCATCGTAATAATAGTGTGATTAACAGATTTTGCGGGATCTGCGTTGCAATTTATAGGGGAAAATACAATTCCCATCGCAAAAGAGAACATGGGAATGTGATATTCCCAATATCAAGTTTGTTTGACTGTAAAATTGCGATATGTTTCACAGTATTTTTTAAATTATCTTTAAAGTAAAAATAAAATCCGACCGGATTGTGCCCGCAAATAGCGGAATAATTAATACAGGAAAGCGCTTCGGTATATTTATGCGTGAATAATCACATTTTATTACGAGAAAAAACAATTCCCATATCGGACTTAATTCATTCTCACGAACAATTATCTCGCAGTTAACTTTTTATGACCAGGAAGTGAATGCTTCCTTGAGGGTTGCTTGAGGGATAATATGAAAATAAAACACTATTCACTAATATTACTGATGGGTATGAGCTCCTCTGCATTTGCCTTAAATGTCTATGATAAAGACGGTAATACACTGGATATCTATGGGCGTGTCGAAGGAACTATTGCCAGCGGTGACAACTCATTCGCAGGAAGCGAAACGCGCAGCGATCTCGGCGGTCGTCTGGGCGTTTATATCACTAAAGATTTAACGTTCCTGCCTGACACCAAAGTTGTTGGTCGCCTGGAATGGCAGGTTCGTACCGAGAAAAACGACAACAATACCGGTGACAGCGACCTGGAAGCCCGCTACTCATACATCGGTTTGTCGAACAAAACCTGGGGTGAAGTGATCGCGGGCAGAACGAAAAACCCGCTCTATCAGGTCATGCGAATGACGGATAAATATAAGAATTTCACTCCCAACGTCTACAACTACGGCATTACGACGATTGACGATTCTTACCAGTTCAACCGCCAGGACGGCACTGTGCAATGGAACGCCAAATTTGCCGGTAACGAAATCCAGATGGCATGGGTTACCGGTAATGGTAACAGCGACAATGAGACCATGGACTATGGTGCAATGGCGAGCTACCGGAAGTTATTCCGGGTGGGCGACGTCAGAATTACGCCTGCGGTTGCCGTCAGCCGTTACAAACGTCAGGACGGTATTGTGACCACGGATGGCCGTAATCAGCACGATCAAATCATGGGGGGACTCCAGCTTAATTACGACGCCTGGGAGCTGGCAGTCACGGCATTACGCACCTCTATTTCTCGCGATAATAAAAGCGACAATAACTATAACGGATTCGACTCACTCCTTTCCTATAACTTTGGCAAGGTGAAACTCCTGGGTGGTTATAGTGTTTTAAATGAAGATGATAAAGATATTGCTGAAAAAGAAGACTGGCGCGTGGAAACGCAATTAACGCTGGCAAAAGATACCTGGTTATCTTTTACTTACGATAAATCGCTCGCCAATAAAAACCAAAAAACCAACGATGATGCGCTCATCGTCGGGCTTCGTTATGATTTCTGAGAGGCTACCCATGAAAAGGCTCGCTCTGCTCGCCACTGCGGTAATACTGACGTTTGGCAGCGTAAGCAGTTATGCGGATACATTAATTGCGCCTTCGCCACACGCTAAAATGGATGGGGATAATAAAATTATCGCCCTGTATGGTAATTCATACACGTTTTATAACAACAATATTAATACCCGGCTGCGGGATCTGACAAAATCGTTATTGCCGGATCAGGCCAAAGGCTATCAGTATCGTGGGATCACCATCTCCAGTGGTCGCTTAGGCTGGCATATTCCCAACCTTGAGTATCAGAACAGCCTGCAGAAATGGGATGTGGTGATCCTGCAAGGTAACTCTACCGAGCCTGTCACGAAGAAAGAGAGTTCCCGGCAGAACTTCGTCGAATCAGCAACCAAAATGGCGGATATGGCGCATAAGGCGGGCGCAAAAGTGGTTTACTTTATGACCTGGGCAAAGCGCGATAAACCGGAAGAAACCCAGAAACTTGCCGATGCTTATTTGTCTGTTGCGCAAAAAACCGGGGGCTACGTTGCGCCCGTCGGACTGGCTTTTGAAAAGGCCCGCAAGACGCACCCGGAAATTAACCTGTACTTCCATGACGGCATGCACCCGTCAATGGCAGGCACCTATTTAGCCGCCTGCGTGTTCTTTTCAACGTTGTATAACCAGTCCCCGGTAGGAGGCGCACTGCCCATCGACACCGACATGACCCCTGCAACGGCAAAAGCCTTACAGCAGGTTGCATGGGAAACGGTGACTGAATTTCAGAAATAACCCACACGCTAAAATAGCGTAACAACTCAACCCCACCTCCTTTATCGCCCGGCATGCTGACTTCTGTTGGCATGCCGTTACCTCTGAATATGCCCTCGATTTAAGTGAAACTGGTCGGTTTAAAGTTATGTCGATCACAAATCTTTTCGCTAAAAAATAATTTTATTGACGTTGATGTGAATTACTGAGAGTTTCGTGTGGAACCGGTTACCTATCACCGTTTCTTATGCGTGATAGCGACATCATTTTTGTCACAACTGGAGCGGGATCAGTTTTTAGCGACGACATGAACGTGCGTTGGGGCCTGCTATTGCCTGTAAAAAGGTAATTTAATCAGTGGCATAAAAAATACACGCACGGCATATCCAGAGAGCAATAACGAATGGCAAAAAATTACGCCGAAGCAGCACAAAAGATCCTCGGTGCCCTCGGAGGCCGCGACAACATTGCGGCGATTACCCACTGTATGACACGTTTGCGTTTTGTAGTTCGCGATGAAAGCGTGGTGGATACCGCTGCACTGAAAACCATCAGCGGCGTCATGGGCGTGGTAAAAAACGAGAACCAGTGTCAGGTGATCATTGGCAATACTGTTTCACAGGCTTATGCCGAGGTGGTGAAACTGTTACCGGAAATGGCTGGGGTCTCGCAGGAGAGCGGAAAAAGAAAAATAACCTTCAGACGTATCGGCGCCGGTATTCTCGATGCGCTTATTGGCACCATGTCACCGCTTATTCCGGCCATTATTGGTGGCTCGATGGTTAAGCTGTTAGCCATGGTGCTGGAAATGAGTGGCGTATTACCGAAAAACGCACCGACGTTAATTATCCTGACTGTGATTGGTGATGGCGCGTTTTTCTTCCTGCCATTAATGGTGGCGGCTTCCGCAGCACTGAAATTTAAAACCAATATGTCGCTGGCGATTGCCATAGCCGGTGTTCTGGTGCATCCCGCGTTTATCGACCTGATGGCGAAAGCTGCACAGGGCGAGCACATGGCATTCGCGTTTATTCCGTTAACGGCGGTGAAATATACCTACACCGTCATTCCGGCCCTGGTGATGACATGGTGTCTGTCGTATATCGAACGCTGGGTGGACAGTATTACGCCTGCCGTGACCAAAAACTTCCTTAAGCCGATGCTGATTGTGCTGATTGCCGCGCCGCTGGCGATCCTGTTAATTGGTCCCATTGGTATCTGGATCGGGAGCTCTATTTCGGCTCTGGTGTATACCATCCACAATTATCTGGGCTGGCTGGCCGTTGCCATCATGGGCGCCATCTGGCCGTTACTGGTCATGACCGGGATGCACCGCGTCTTTACGCCGACCATTATTCAGACTATCGCTGAAACGGGTAAAGAGGGCATGGTCATGCCGTCGGAAATCGGCGCAAACCTGTCACTTGGCGGTTCATCACTGGCGGTGGCATGGCGCACGAAAAACCCTGAACTGCGCCAGACAGCGCTGGCCGCTGCCGCATCCGCCATCATGGCCGGGATTTCCGAACCCGCGCTGTATGGTGTGGCATTACGCCTGAAGCGTCCGCTTATCGCCAGCCTTATCAGTGGTTTCATTTGTGGCGCGGTAGCCGGTATCGCCGGGCTTGCCAGCCATTCCATGGCGGCGCCTGGGCTTTTCACCAGCGTGCAGTTCTTCGACCCGGCGAACCCGATGTCCATTGTGTGGGTTGTCGGTGTGATGGCGCTTTCCATCGTGCTCTCTTTTATATTGACGCTGATGCTGGGATTTGAAGATATTCCCGTCGAGGAAGAACAACGTCAAATAGCGGAGCCTGTCGGGGCGGCACAGACTCAACAGAGCGCCTCGTAATGTAACAGGTCATTGTAGTAATAAATAAATATTCCGGCTGATATAAGAATAAATGCCTGGCGCGAAAGGTCATCGCCTTGCGCCTGTCATTTTGCATGCCTTATATCGCTGAAATACGTCTGGCAGTGAGCGTCTTTAATAATCATTAATATGAACTTTGGTGAAGGATATTTAAATGAAAACCCGTGCTCTTACACTTTTAATTCCAGTCATGCTTTTTTCTGCAGCCTCTCATGCAGCGGAAATTTATAATAAAGACGGTAATAAATTAGATTTATATGGTTTTATCAACGGGCTGCATTATTTTTCTGACGATAAAGGCTCGAATGGCGACAAAACCTTTATGCGCTTTGGCTTCAAAGGTCAGACGCAAGTTTCCGATGACCTGGTTGGTTTTGGTCGCTGGGAATATCAGGTGCAGGGTAACCAGGCTGAAAACACCAACACAGCCTTTACCCGTTACGCGTTTGCCGGTCTGCGCTTTGCGCAATATAACTCCATCGATTACGGCCGTAATACGGGGATCTTGTATGATGCCGCGGCATATACCGACATGCAGCCAGAGTTCGATGCCTCAACCTACGGCTCAGACCAGTTTATGTACAAGCGCGGCAACGGCATTGCCACCTACCGCAACACGGATTTCTTTGGTCTGGTTGATGGGCTGAAATTTGCATTACAGTACCAGGGTAAAAATGACAGCGGTGCGGCTGAAGCGGGAACCCGCAGTGTATTAACCCAGAACGGCGATGGTTTTGGTGCCTCTTTAAGCTATGAGTTTGATGCCGGGATCAGCATCGCGGGCGCCTTCTTTAATTCTAACCGTACTGATGAACAAAATGCGGCACCGGGCATCATGGGTGGCGGTAGTAATGCCGAAGGCTACACCACGGCGATTAAATACGACAACAGCAAACTCTACCTGGCGGCGATGTATACCCAGGCGTACAACGCCGCGAAATTCGGTTCACCGAGCGCCACCGCATACGGGTTTGCCAACTCATCTGAGGCGGTTGAGCTGTATGCCGGTTACGCGTTCGAATTCGGCCTGGTGCCGTTCATCGCCTATAACCAGACGCGTGGTAAAGATTTAGGTACCGATCGTCAGGGCAATACTTACGACAGTCAGGATCTGGTTAAATTTGTTGACTTAGGTTTTACCTATAACTTCAACAAAAATATGCAGGCGTATCTCGACTATAAAGTTAACCTGCTGGATGACAACACCTTTACCCAAAATGCCGGTATCATGACGGACAACGTAGCGGCCGTCAGCATGAAGTACGTGTTCTGATAATCTGAAAACCCACTCAATATTTTCGCCACGATGCTCGTGCGTGGAAATATTGAGCTGGGTTGTTTTTACTTACGCAATACTTATTTTTCCTTAATAATCCTGGTGATTTTCTCTTTTCTTTCAGGTAGGAAAATTTTAACTCTCCAGTGCAATAATAAAATCAAAGGGATGCGTGGTGATAAGAGATGGCGATTACTTAGCATCGTCCCGGTAAATAGTCAGAATACCGTTGCCCGGATTTTAACAATTCTCCAGATGTTACGTTATAGTCGGCGTCACGCTGAGTAAAAACATTATATACTCAGAGACAAGATGATACGTACGTCGTTTCGACCGTTTTTGTCATGGAGGAGTTATGCTGAGTTTAAAAGGTATTAAGCGCGTTGTTGTTCTTGGCGGTGGAACTGCCGGTTGGTATACGGCATTAACATTACGCAAGTTATTCAGTACGAACGTGGAAATCCGTGTCATGGAATCCACCGAAATAGGCATTGTTGGCGTTGGCGAAGGCGGCCTGTTGAATTTCCAGACGGCGTTACAGTCCGTTGATATTGATTTTAATGAATTTGCACGGGAAACCAACGCGACCTTCAAATGGGGTTTTTGCTACGAAGGGTGGCGCACTGGCGAAAGAGACGATAAATACTACCATCCGTTCGCCTCTGCCAATGGCTCAGCATCAAAATGGGAAGAACTGGGGCATTTCCCGTTATTCTCCGCGATGATTAATAACAGTATTCCGCTGACCTCGTATCTCAAAGGTTTCGATCTGATCGTTAATAATGCCAGTCAGGAAGAGGCCAGAAACGCGCTGAATAATCAGGCCGTCGATATTATTAACTCCTTCCATTTCGATAGTTACAAAATCGCCAAATACCTTAAAAAGGTGGCGTTGTCGCGTAACATCATTCACCAGGATGTGATTGTTGACCATGTTGAGACGGATGAGAAAGGTCACGTCACGGCCTTAATCACCAAAGAACAGGAAAAGATCGAGCTGGATTTCCTCGTGGATGCGACCGGGCTGGCGCGCAAGGTCATCGGCAAAGTGGTGCCCAGCGAGTGGTACTCGTTTAAGGAACACCTGCTGCTGGATCGCGCATTACCGTTCTACATGCCGCATCCGCTGAAAAACCCCTATCTGGTCAGTCGCGCCATCGCGATGAAATCTGGCTGGATGTGGCAGATCCCGCTGATCGACAGAGTCGGCGCGGGCTATGTTTACAGCAGCAAACATATTTCTGACGACGATGCGTTGCAGGAAATTAAAGACTATCTGGGCTATGAGGTGACGCCGCAGCAGAACGTGATCAAGTTCGAGCCAGGCTGCTACCGTCAGGTTTGGGTGGGCAACGTGTTAACCGTTGGTCTGGCCTCCGGTTTCGTCGAGCCACTGGAAGCGACGTCGATCGGCCAGATGATTGAAGTAGTGCGTAATTTCACTCGCGTGCTGGTCACCAGTCAGGGTGTGGTGTCTGATAACGCGATTCGCGAGTTTAACGAATCCAACTTTGCGTCGTGGATGGAGATTCTGGATTTCCTGCGCATGCACTATGACTGCCCGCGCCGCGATACCGAGTTCTGGCAGGACGTCGCTAAAACGCCGCTCACTGAGAACTATCGCGCCTTTAAAGAGTGTATGCAGGTTCGTGCGCCGCGTTTGCTCGACATTGAAAGCTACATGCTCTACGGCCGCCGCGGTATGTTCCACGTCGTGAACTGGATGTTTGTCGCTGCCGGGTTGGGGCTGATCCCGCCGGGGGCGGTGGTTAACGACCTGATGGCTATCGCGCCAGAGAAGAAACAAGCGGTAGTGGATTTCCTTAATTCACTGAACCGGTAAAAGGGAAAGTCGCTGCGACGAAGGTTGCAGCGACTTTTTTTCTTCAAAAACCCCCGCCATTTTTCCGCCATTACCGTTTTGTTACATTCATTCCATAAATACAACGGACCGGTTGCCAGCACTGCGACGGCAGGCATCATAGAAACATTCATCGGTAAGAGAAGATAAACATGATTCGTGTGGTGCTGGTCGATGACCATGTGGTGGTACGTTCCGGTTTCGCGCAATTGCTGAGCCTTGAAGACGATATCGACGTTGCAGGCCAGTACAGCAGCGCGGCGGAGGCGTGGCCTGCGTTACTGCGCAACGATGTCAACGTTGCCGTGCTGGACATCGCCATGCCGGACGAAAACGGCCTGAGTCTGTTGAAACGACTACGTACACAAAAGCCGCAGTTTCGCGCCATTATTCTCAGCATTTATGACACGCCAACGTTTGTCCAGAGCGCGCTGGATGCCGGTGCCAGCGGTTATCTGACCAAACGTTGCGGGCCGGAAGAGTTAGTGCAGGCGGTACGCTCGGTCGGTATGGGCGGCCATTATCTGTGTGCTGATGCGTTACGGGCATTGCGTGGCGGGAAACAACCGGCGCAGGTTCTGGAAGTTCTCACCCCACGCGAACGTGAAGTGTTTGAATTACTGGTCAAAGGGGACAGCGTAAAAGAGATCGCCTTTAAGCTCGACCTCAGCCATAAAACGGTGCATGTGCATCGCGCCAACGTGCTGGGCAAACTGCAATGTCACAGCACTATCGACCTGGTACATTTCGCCCTTAACCACCAGTTGCTGGCGGGGCATTGATGTCGCGAAGTCTCCGCCACTGGGTGATCTCATTGTTTATTGTGCTGGCCTGGGGACCCGGCTGGCTGATGCTGTGGACGCTCGGTTTTTATCTCACCCGTAACGGTCAGCAGGCGGCGCTGTTTCTTCCACACGGCGTCTATCTTGCGCTGTTGATCCTGCTTTCCCGTCGTTACTGGCCTGCGCTGGTGCTGCCGCCCGTATTCATGCTGTTCTGGTTGCACAGCGAACAGTTGCTGAATGGTTATATCCTGCTGGCCGCGCCATTGATTAGCCTGATCCCGGCGAGCGTGGCGCAGAGTTTCTGGCATCGCTTTCCGCTTTACTGGCAGCGGCTGACGCTGCTACTGGCGATAATCACCGCCACATCGCTACTGAACACGGCGCTGCTTTCGCCATTTGTGAAAAGCCCGGCGATGTTGCTCGGTCTGGCGTCATTTACCGGTGGCGTGCTACTGACGCCGTTCGTCTATCTGATTTTCGAGTTCCTGCGTCAGCAGCATCGCTATCATCTGCTGGGGCTGGATACCAGCAATCCGCCGTTGCGGACATCGTTAATTATCTGGTGCAGCCTGTTCTTTGTTATCGGCATCGGTACCCAGATGGTGCTGTCACCGGAGATTGAACGCCTGTTGCTGATTGTGGTGTTCCTGCCCAACGTGGTGATGGCGTGGAAATTTGGCTGGCAGGGCGGCGTGCTCTCTGGCCTGCTGGGCAGCATGATGATCACCATCGCCCGGCAGGTCGGTGGGGGATTCAGTAACCTGATTGAGCTGGAAATCTTCCTTGCTGTTCAGGCATTACTCGGCATCGGCCTTGGGATCGCCATCAGTCGTCAGCAGCATCTGGCGCAGAACCTGCATCACTATCGCCAGCGGCTGGAGGCGGAACTGGCGGCACGGCGGGCGCTGACCGAAAAGCTGATCCACACCGAAGAGGACTCGCGTAAAAACCTGGCGCGCGAGCTGCACGACGAAATCGGTCAGAACATCACCGCGATCCAAATCCAGTCGCAGTTAGTGAAACGGGCGCATGATCCCGCCCAGATTCAGGCCGCCGCCGGGCAAATCAACGATCTTGCCCGCCGCATTCATCACTCCACCCGCCAGTTGTTGCGTCAGTTGCGTCCACCCGCCCTTGATGAGATGTCGTTTAAAGAGGCGCTGCATCATCTGCTGACCGAGTTCGCCTTTGCTGAACGCGGCATTCATTGCCAGTTCGACTATCTGTTGACCATCACGCCTGAAAGCGAAACGGTCCGTTTCACGCTCTACCGGCTGTTGCAGGAGTTGCTCAACAACGTCAGCAAACATGCGCAAGCCAGTGCTGTTGTCATTCAGTTGCGCCAGCAGGGGGATTTTCTGCATCTGGAGGTGAAAGACAACGGCGTGGGGATTAACCCTGGCAAAATTACCGGATTCGGTATCCAGGGAATGCGCGAACGGATCAGCGCCCTCGGTGGTGAACTGACGCTGGAATCGCAGAGCGGCACGCGGGTAACTGTTAACCTGCCCACAAATTTGCAGCAAATCCGCTTCTGACCAGGAAAAAGTCTTAGTGGTTCTGGACTTTCTCTCATCTCCTTTCGGTTTCACTTTCTTATAGTCAGCAAAACGGAGACGGCTATGCACGCACCTTCAGCCACTGAAGTTAATCAACGTTACCGGGCGCTGCGTCCGCGCCTGCTGATGTGCATGGTCATCGGTTATGCCGCGTTTTACCTGACGCGTAAAAGTGTGAATTACGTACTCCCGGCACTGCAAACAGATTTGGGGCTGGATAAAGGCGATATCGGTTTGATGGGGTCGCTGTTTTATCTGTCCTATGGCCTGTCGAAATTTGCCGCCGGGTTGTGGCATGACAGTCGCGGTCAGCGCTGGTTTATGGGCGCGGGTCTGTTCGCCACCGGCCTGTTGAACGTGGTGTTCGCCTTTGGCGAGTCACTGACATTGCTGCTGACAGTCTGGACGCTGAACGGTTTTTTTCAGGGTTGGGGATGGCCTCCCTGCGCCCGGCTGCTGACTCACTGGTACTCGCGCAATGAGCGCGGTTTCTGGTGGGGATGCTGGAATATGTCGATCAACATCGGCGGCGCGTTCATACCACTGATCAGCGCCTTTGCCGCTCACTGGTGGGGCTGGCAGGCGGCGATGCTGGCGCCGGGAATTATCAGCATGGCATTGGGCGTCTGGTTAACGCTGCAACTCACCGGCACGCCTGCGGAAGAGGGGTTACCGACCGTCGGCACCTGGCGTAACGATCCGCTGGAGCTGAGGCAGGAGCAGCAAAGTCCGCTTATGGGATCGTGGCAGATGTTACGCGCCACGATACTAAAGAACCCGATGATCTGGCTGCTGGGTGTCTCTTATGTGCTGGTGTATGTGATCCGTATTGCGCTCAACGACTGGGGCAATATCTGGCTGACGGAAAGCCATGGCGTCAACCTGATAGGCGCCAACTCTACGGTAATGCTGTTTGAAGTGGGCGGTTTGTTCGGTGCGCTGTTTGCCGGATGGGGATCGGATCTGCTGTTCAGCGGTCAGCGGGCGCCGATGATTTTGCTGTTCACGCTGGGGTTGATGGTTTCTGTCGCCGCGCTGTGGCTGGCGCCGGTTCATCATTACCCGTTATTGACAGTCTGTTTCTTTACGGTGGGCTTCTTTGTCTTTGGCCCGCAAATGTTGATTGGCCTTGCTGCTGTCGAATGCGGACACAAAGCGGCAGCGGGTTCAATCACCGGTTTTCTCGGCCTGTTCGCCTACCTGGGGGCAGCGCTGGCGGGCTGGCCTCTGTCGCTGGTCATTGAACGTAGCGGCTGGTCGGGGATGTTTAGTTTGCTCTCGGTCGCTGCAGTACTCATGGGTTTATTGCTGATGCCGCTATTGATGGCGGGCATTACCACCTCTCCCGGTCAAAGGATAAAACAATGAAAAAAACGCTGATTACTACCCTGGTTGCTTCTGGTATTGCGCTGGCCACCCTGAGCGGCGCGGCGCAGGCAAAAGGTCGTCTGGTGGTGTATTGCAGTGCGACTAACGAAATGTGTGAAGCCGAAACGAAAGCCTTCGGCGATAAATATGATGTGAAAACGTCGTTTATCCGTAACGGTTCCGGCAGCACGCTGGCGAAGGTCGATGCGGAGAAGAAAAACCCGCAGGCGGATGTCTGGTACGGCGGCACGCTCGATCCGCAATCTCAGGCCGGTGAAATGGGCCTGCTGCAACCGTACAAATCCCCTAATCTCGAGCAGATAATGGAGAAATTCCGCGATCCGGCGAAGCTGAAAGGCAACTACTCGTCCGCGGTGTATGTCGGCATTCTCGGCTTCGGCGTCAACACTCAGCGCCTGAAAGAGAAAAATCTGCCCGTCCCGACGTGCTGGAAAGATCTGACGAAGCCGGAATACAAAGGTGAAATCCAGATCGCTGACCCGCAAAGCTCCGGTACGGCATACACGGCACTGGCAACCTTCGCCCAGTTGTGGGGAGAAGATCAGGCTTTTGATTACCTGAAACAGCTGAACGCTAACGTCTCCCAGTACACCAAATCCGGGATCGCACCGGCGCGCAACGCGGCTCGTGGCGAAACGGCCATCGGCATCGGTTTCCTGCATGATTACTCGCTGGAAAAAGAGCAGGGCGCACCACTGGAACTGATTTCCCCGTGCGAAGGCACCGGCTATGAAATCGGCGGCGTCAGTATCCTGAAAGGCGCGCGTAACCTCGACAACGCGAAATTGTTCGTGGACTGGGTCCTGTCGAAAGAGGCGCAGGAACTGGCCTGGAAGAAAGGTAAGTCCTATCAGATCCTGACCAACACCACCGCAGAAACCTCGCCGAACTCGCTGAAGCTCGATGGTCTGAAGCTCATCAACTACGACATGGATAAATACGGCTCGACCGATGTCCGTAAGGCACTGATCAATAAGTGGGTCAGTGATGTGAAGATGGGCAAATAAGCCCACATTTGTGTTCATTTGCCGGGTGGCGGCGTTAACGCCTTTACCCGGCCTACGACACCGGAAAACGTATGTCACACACAATTGCACTCCATCCCGTGAAAAAGCGGGATGCGATATTCCTGTGGGTTTTACTGGGCTTGCTGGCATTCGCACTGTTGCCGAGCTGGAGCCTGGATTATGGCCTGCTGGAATCGACGAGCGACGAGATTTTAGAGGCGTACGGCTGGTCGCAGTTTACGGTCAGCTGGCTGTGGTATTTGTTGCCGGGGCTGCTTCTTATTCGCCCTTTGCAGGAAGCCCGACGGGAGCAGCGTCGCCGCCACTATCTCGATGCAGGCTGGGCGTTTTTATGCATGGCGTTTATCGTCATCAGCGCGACCGTTGAAGGCCGCGGTCTGGGCTATGCCACGATAGTGCTGTTTGTCGCGCTGGGCGCGATTATGACGCTGGCGCTGACCCGTCTCGAGTGGCTGGGCGGTGACCGTTTTGTCATTGGTTCGCTGGTGACGATTGTGGCGTTGATCGGTATCTTTATCGTCTGGCCGAGCATCGCGATTTTCATCCCGATGTTCACCAACGACGCCGGTGAGTTTGCGCCGCTGGCATTCATGGCGGTGCTGTCGCAGGCGCATATTATTCAGGTCATCCTTAACTCCATCGCGCTGTCGATTGCAGTGGGTGTAGGGTGTACTTTCTTTGGTCTGGTACTGGCGATTTATACCACCCGCATCGCCAGACGCAGCGCCATCATCGGGCGCATCTTCTCGATTCTGCCGATTGTCACGCCGCCGTTTGTGGTGGGGTTAGGCGTTACGCTGATGATGGGCCGTTCCGGTTACGTCACCGAGTTTCTGGTGGAGTGGTTCGGGCTGACCAACACCAACTGGTTGTATGGCTTTACGGGGATCTGGCTGGCGCAGGTCCTGGCGTTCACTCCGATGGCGTTTATGATCCTCGACGGCGCGATAAAAACCATTCATCCGTCGCTGGAAGAGGCGTCCTACACACTGCGTGCCAGCCGCTGGCAAACCTTTAATGGTGTGTTTGTGCCACTGCTGAAACCCGCGCTGGCGAACGCGTTTTTAATTGTCATCGTGCAGTCGCTGGCCGACTTCAGTAACCCACTGGTGCTTGGCGGTAACTTTGACGTCCTGGCGACGCAAATTTACTTCTACATTACCGGTTCGCAGCTCGATTATCAGGCCGCCAGTACCCTGGGCGCCTTCCTGTTGCTGTTCTCGCTGCTGGTGTTCTGCATTCAGTATATGTGGATCGGCAAACGCTCTTACGTCACGGTGTCCGGCAAATCATACCGTGGCGATGTCCAGCCGTTACCGGTGACGCTGGTATGGAGTGTGATCGCCATTCTGGCGGTGTGGATAGCCTTCAACGCCTTGCTTTATGGCAGCATTTTCTACGGTAGCTTTACTGTTAACTGGGGCGTGGACTACACCCTGACGCTGGATAACTTCATCAAGCTGTTTGGTCAGGGGATGAGCGATGGCGCATGGCCGTCACTGCTCGATACGCTGCTGTATGCCGGGATTGCCGCGCCGATCACTGCCGCTTTCGGCCTGTTGATCGCCTGGGTCGTGGTGCGCCAGCAGTTCAGAGGCAAAAAGACCATCGAATTCACCACCATGTTGTGCTTCGCCGTACCGGGTACGGTGGCGGGCGTCTCCTATATTCTCGCGTTTAACAGCGCACCGGTGTATCTCACCGGAACGGCGGCGATTGTGATCATCTCCATGGTCATGCGTAACGTACCGGTGGGGATCCGCGCCGGGATCGCCGGGTTAGGCCAGATCGATAAATCACTGGATGAAGCCTCGCTCAGCCTGCGTGCCGGTTCACTGCGTACCATCACGCACATTCTGCTGCCATTGCTACGCCCGGCGATCCTGTCGGCGCTGATCTACAGCTTTGTGCGCGCCATTACCACTGTCAGCGCCATCGTGTTCCTGGTGACGCCGGATACCCGCGTCGCGACAGCCTATATTTTGAACCGCGTGGAAGACGGTGAATATGGGGTGGCGATCGCTTACGGCTCGATTTTGATCGTGGTGATGCTGGCGATTATTTTCATCTTTGACTGGCTGATCGGGGAAGCGCGTATCTCCCGTTCAAAAGCCAAAAACCAGGCGTAATGGAGCGCACTATGAGTCAGAAAAATTTCGTTGAACTGCGCAACGTCACCAAACGGTTCGGCAGCAACACGGTTATCGACAACATCAATCTCACCATCCCGCAGGGGCAGATGGTGACGCTGCTCGGTCCGTCCGGTTGCGGAAAAACGACCATTTTACGTCTGGTGGCCGGGCTGGAAAAACCGAGTGAAGGGCAGATTTTCATTGATGGCGAGGATGTCACGCATCGCTCTATTCAGCAGCGCGATATCTGTATGGTCTTTCAGTCTTACGCCCTGTTCCCGCATATGTCGCTGGGGGAAAACGTCGGCTATGGTCTGAAGATGCTCGGCGTGTCGCGCAGCGATGTAAAAAACCGCGTGAAAGAGGCGCTGGCGATGGTGGATCTGGAGGGATTCGAAGACCGCTATGTTGATCAGATCTCCGGTGGTCAACAGCAGCGTGTGGCGCTGGCCCGTGCGCTGATCCTCAAGCCGAAGGTGCTGCTGTTTGATGAACCCTTAAGTAACCTTGATGCCAACCTCAGGCGCAGCATGCGCGACAAGATCCGCGAGTTGCAAAAGCAGTTTGATATCACCTCGCTGTATGTTACCCACGATCAGAGCGAAGCGTTTGCGGTGTCCGACACCGTGCTGGTGATGAACAAGGGGCATATTATGCAGATAGGCTCCCCGCAGGATCTCTACCGCCAGCCTGCGTCGCGTTTTATGGCGAGTTTTATGGGCGATGCCAACCTCTTCCCGGCCACCTTTAGCCAGGAGTCTGTCGATATATTCGGTTACCGTTTGCCGCGCCCGGCGCACTTTACCGCTGGAGGGACGGGCACTGTTGGAGTACGCCCTGAAGCCATCACGTTAAGCGAACGCGGCGAGGAAAGTCAGCGTTGTGTGATACAGCACGTGGCTTACATGGGGCCGCAGTATGAAGTGACGGTGAAATGGCACGATCAGGATATTTTATTGCAGGTTAACGCTACGCGTCTGCAACCAGATGTTGGCGAACAGTATTATCTTGAAATCCACCCGTATGGAATGTTTGTACTGTCTGATGCCGCATAATAAATTGCCGGGCCTTGCCAGCCCGGCAATATTTTATGGCCGCTTACTCATGATTTATTTTTATATATTCCGCAGTTAGCTCTCTGCAGTGATCGATATTCTTACTGTGCCGCTTTATCAGAATTTTCCGCGATACGACGCAGATATTCATTATTTTTAAATGCGATCATAATCAGTTCGAACATTACCCGGCAGCCGATCAGGCCAAAGATAATGGAACCGATGCCCCGAAGCAGTTCACCGTTAATCATAGCGAAAACGCCGCCCACCACGATCAGAACCATAAACAGCCAGTATAAAAATACCATCAGTTTCGGCGTCAACAGGTAATCAAAACCCAGAATTTGTTTCATTTTCTTATCCTTAGAAAAAAGAGATGTGCCAGCAACGAGCGGCATTCGAACTATAAAATAGGTTTGTCAGAATGTAAATATGTGTGACTAAGCGGTACCAGACACGCTAACATCGCTTTTTATGTGGCTATTTTGGCATTTTTACCAATATGGCAATGGCATAATGAGTAAAAATAAGAATATTTCTTTCGCCAGGACGCGATCCTGAATTTAAAGCAGGCTGAACGGAGTGACTATGAGCGATAGTTTCACCATCATTGTTCCTGAACGCGTGATGATCCCGGAAGAAGAAGCGCGTGCGCTGGGCAAACGAATGCTTACCTGGTTGCGGGAAAAAGCGTGGGTGGGAAACCCGCTTCCGGGCTGCATTCTGACCCGGGAACTGGGATACCGGCTCACTAAAAATGCGGCAGAGATTATTTTGCCTGAGGATTTGTCGCTCTTTACCTGGGTCGCCGACCACTGCGATCAGCAAGTCTATGGTTATCTGGCCATTGATGTTGCTGATGAGCTAAAAGTCGTGCATCACAGCGGGCAGGGCGGGATAACGTCAGCTGTCTGCCCGGGTTGTGGGCAGGATATCGGCGAGCAGTATTACGATCTCATTGAGACCTGGTGGAATGCCGAAGGGAATGAGGACGTCATTTGTCCCGCGTGCCAGCAACCTTCGCCGCTTCCGGCGTTCAGATCGGAACCTGTCTGGGGATTCAGCAATTTGAGCTTCCAGTTCTGGAATATCAATGCCCGCTTCAGTGACGATTTTCTCGCCGCCTTTGCGAAAGAGCTTGGCGAACCGGTGCGCTTAGTGACCGGCAAAGTATAAGGGAAGCGGCGGGTTGAAAGAGAGAATCCTCGTAAGCGCCTGCCTGATGGGATTTCCGGTGCGCTATAACCAGAGTGACAAACCGTTACGTTCAGCATTGCTCGCGCGCTGGCAGCAGGAAGAGAGATTGATCGTTCACTGTCCGGAACTCTCTGCCGGGCTGGCAACGCCGCGGCTTCCCGCCGAGTTGACGGGCGGCCAGGGAGCAGACGCTTTTACTGGCCTGGCGAAAATTCGCGAGACGGACGGCAGTGATGTCACCCCTCATTATCTTCTGGCGGCCTGGTTGGCCCTAAAAACCGCGCAGGAAAACCACTGTCGTTTCGCCATCATGACTGATGGCAGCCCCACCTGTGGCAGCAGCCGCATCTATGATGGCACCTTTCAGGGCAAAACGATCGCTGGCGAAGGCGTCGCGGCGGCGTTGCTGCGTCAGCATGGCATAGAGGTCTTTGCGGAGCATCAGATTGCCGCGCTGGCGCAGCGGCTTGTTGAGATAGAGCGGGTGTAACTTCCCTCCAGTAATGCATATCCTCCAGTGCGGACGCTGATTAGCGTAAACCGCCTCATCCTCACCATTCCCCGATCTGCGATCAAAATCACAGACGCTTTTCCGCCGCGCTGTATATTTAGGTAATCGATTACCTAAAATGAAAATCATGAAAAAGAAACTGCTAATTAAAGATGTTGCGAACATGGCTGGTGTATCGACAGCAACAATTTCCCGCTTTCTGAACGGGAAATATCAGTCTATGAGCGAAACGACGCGCCAGAAGATTGCCAGTACCATTGAGAGTCTCGGTTATCAGCCAAATAACATTGCCAGGTCATTACGCAGCCAGGAAAGTAAAACTATCGCTGTTATTATGGCGGATATTTTTAACCCGTACTCTATGGATGTCTTGCGGGGTATAGAGGAATATTGCTCGCAGGAAGGGTACAAGATTTTTATATGCGATGCGAAAAACTCCGGGGCCAGAGAACGTAACTATATTGAAGAGATGGTTAACCGCGGCGTTGATGGGTTTATTCTCAACACCACCGGCGAAAACGATCTGTTTATTAAGGGCATTTCCTTAGAACACCCCGTCGTGTTGATCGGCAGAAAGATTAAAAACAGCAACATCAGCAGTGTCGCGGCCGATAACGCCCAGGGCGTTAAGCTTGCCATTGAACATCTGTTGAAAACGAATTGTCGGCGTATCAGTTATTTAACGCCAGCACCAGGGAATGTTTCACCACGTATTGAAAGAGTCGAGACCTTCGAACATTTTGCCGCGTTAAGCGCCTGTTCGCATATTTCCTTTGAATGCATCAAATTCGAGGTGATCGATCGCGCGCATGTGATGGATACACTGGAAACACTGACCGCCCGTTCTTCGCAAAACCACACCATTATTACCGGGAACGGGCTGCTGTCGCTGCATGTGGTACAGGCGGCGAAAGCGCTGAATAAGCGGATCCCGGAGGATTTCTCCTTGATCGGTTTTGATGAAACGGAATGGTCAGAGATCCTCAAAAATCCGCTGACTGTCGTGGCGCAACCCACTTATGACATTGGCTGTACCGCTGCGAAGGAAATCATCACAACGCTCAGAAAAGAAAATGAGAGCCATGAAGCGCGGATCACTCTCTTGCCATTTTCACTGATTGTCAGGGAAACCGCCTGACGGACGAGAGGATATTATGAAAATTAAATCCATCAATACCAGGGTAATAACAGACGAGCTGCCAGAGAAATTTGGCATGTCACAATGGTTCTGGAATAAACGGGCAATTTGCATCGTGGAAGTGGAAACCGATGCAGGTATTACTGGCTGGGGCGAATGTTTTGGTCCGGCACAGGCGAATGCCGCGTTGATTAACGAACTGTTTGCACCATTACTGAAAGGCAAAAACCCGTTACAGCGTCGGGTGATATGGGAAGAAATGTATAACCGGACGCGGGAATTTGGCAGAAAAGGCATTGCCATTACCGCGCTGTCAGGCATTGATATCGCGTTGTGGGATATTTTTGGCAAAGCCACCGGCAAGCCAATTGCCGAATTGCTGGGTGCTGACCTTGAAACGCCAATTACCGCGTACGCTTCCAGTTTTTATTACTCGCCGACGGATGATTTCCGGCAAATCGACATCGACGCCAAAAACGGGCTGGATGAAGGCTATCACCATTTCAAAATGAAAGTCGGCGCCCTGACGCTAGCGGAAGATATTAAGCGCGTGGCACGCGTGCGTGAATTGATTGGCCCTGACGCCACGCTTGCCGTGGACGCTAACCGCGCCTACACCACCCACGAAGCGCTGAAATTCGCCCAGGCGATTGAGCAATACGACATTAGCTGGTTTGAAGAGCCCATTCTGCCAGACGACACGGCGGCCTATCACCAGCTTAAGCAGCAGTTCCCGATGAAGCTCGCGGCCGGGGAATCGGAGTTCACCCGCTTTGGTTTCCGTCGTTTCCTCGAAGCCGACTGCGTGGACATCGCCCAGCCGGATGTCGCCGCCTGCGGCGGTATCAGTGAAATCCTCAACATCGCCGCGCTTTCTACTGCTTATGGTGTGGAGTGCTATCCGCATCAGTGGGGCTCGGGCATCTCGCTGGCAGCCACGCTGCACGTGATGGCGTCGCTTCCGGCGGCGGTACCGCGGATGGCGAAAGAGCCAGCGCGGCTGGAGCTTGATCGTGCGCCCAATATCTTCCGCGACAAGTTAACCGATCTGGATATCGGTCCGGTGATGACGGTACCGCATAAACCCGGACTGGGCATTGAGGTCGATCCTGACATGCTTGACCATTACGCGCTGAAATAAAAGGTAGAGAAAAATGTTTACATCGAAATGGTTCAGAATTGGCGTCACGTTGATGGTGGGGCTGTTTGTTGCCTACCTTGATCGTTCCAACCTCTCTATCGCGCTGCCCGGCATGGAGAAAGAGCTCGGCATCGATGGCGCGGCAACAAAAAGCCTGGCACTGACCGGTTTTCTGATTGGTTACGCGCTGGCGAACTTCTTTGGCGGCTTCCTGGCGAACCGCCTGAATCCTAAAATCACCATCGTCACCATGGTGTTCCTGTGGTCGGTCGTCCAGATCATGACGGCGTGGATCACCTCGGCGGCGTTGCTGATTGCGTTTCGCATCATTCTGGGTATTGCCGAAGGCATTTACTGGCCGCAACAATTCCGTTTCGCCAGAGCCTGGTTTAATAAAGATGAAATTACCCGTGGCACCAACCTGATCCAGTTTTACGGTCAGTTCCTGGCGTTGAGCCTGGGCTTTATCATCCTGACGCCAATCTTCGATCACCTCGGCTGGAAATGGGTGTTCTACATTACCGGTGGCATGGGTGTCTTTATCGTGGTGCCGATGTTCCTCGCGTTCCTGAAAAACAGCCCGGACAAAGCCTCTGCACCGGATGAACCAGCGGCAGAGCCGGAACCTGCTGGCGGCAAAATCAGCTTCAGTGATCTCGGCGGCGCACCGTTCCTGCTGCTGGTGTTCAGCTACTTTGCGAACGGCATGCTGTTCTGGGGGATCACGCTGTTTATCCCGATGGCTGTGCTGTCACTGGGTTTCAGCGGATTTTCACAGGGCGCGGCGAGCGCGTTACCCTATTTCTTAGCGATTCTGCTGGCAATCCCGGTGTCGTGGTACAGCGATAAAACGCAAAAACGCGGGCTTATCGCCGCCTGCGGACTTGGCTCGGCGGGGCTGTTTTTAATCGCGCTGCCGTTCATCGACAGCCCGTTCGGCAAACTGGCGCTGATTACGTTAGCCATCGCCTGGTTTACCAGCTGCTACACCACCAATATCTGGTCGATCATTACTTCCAGCGTGAAAAAATCGGCGGTCGGGCCTGCGGCCGGGGTGATTAATGGCGTGGGCGCCGGTCTCGGGGGAACGACTGCCGGGTTTGTGGTGCAGTACCTGCAATCCTGGAGCGGCTCGTATGTGCCAGGTTTCACGGTACTCGGCGTTGTCGCTATTCTCGGCGGGCTCAGCGTTTACACCTACAGCCGGATTATGGCGGCGCGTCCGGTCACCGCATAATCGCCGGAACACAACGCGGCAGCCGTGGCATCACGGCTGCCGTTTTTTATCTTCAGGACTCATCCGGTTCAGCAACAATCACTTCGATTTTTTCCTGCTCCAGCAACTGACTGAATGCCGCTGGCGGACGCGCATCGGTAATAAAGGCTTTTACCTTGCGCGCGTTGCCGATGGAAACAGCCGCTGAGGCCTGAAACTTAGTGTGATCGGCTACCAGCAGCGTATGACGCGCATTAGCGATCATCGTTTTCGCGATGGTGGCTTCGTTGACGTCAAATTCCAGCAACGTTCCGTCGCTCTCAATAGCACCGATGCTGGTGATCAGATAGTCGGCACGGAAATCCTCAATAAAATTCACCGCCGCCGGGCCGACAATGCCGCCGTTATGGGCGCGCAATGTGCCGCCGGGCACCATTACTTCCAGATCCGGGTTCTTATAAAGGATCTGGGCAACCCGCAGGCTGTTGGTAATGATGCGCATGTCATGCCGTGACAACAACGCTCTGGCGACTGCTTCAACAGTCGTACCGATGGTGATGAAAACAGTACAACGTTCAGGAAGACAATCGACAACCGCTTCCGCCATCGCGCGCTTCTCCTGTGTCAACGACAGCTCGCGCTGTTCGAACGCAATATTCATTACGCTGGAAACTCGTCCAGCGCCACCGTGGTGCCGGGTAATCAGTCCCTGTTCACTGAGCTTGCGGATATCCCGACGCACAGTTTGCGTCGAAACCTCCAGCAGTTGCGCCAGATCCTCAATATTCATATAACCACGTTCAGAAATGTAATGAACGAGCTGATCGTGTCGAGGATTCCCGGTCAGTTCGGTAATACTCATGCGCTCTCCTGTAGTCTTCCGTAAAAGGACGTGTTTATTTTACCTGTAAAGTGACAAAAATGACTCTGTTTGATCACGATTAGGGATGCCCGCGCGTCCGCCGGGTTGTGTACACTTCAGTGCCGCCACTGCCGATGAGAACCGAACAGCCTGTTCCAGCGGCATTTTTTCTGCTAATGCCAGCGCCATCGCGCCGTGAAAGACATCCCCCGCGCCGGTGGTGTCAACGACATTGACAGAAAAGGAGGGCAGATGACAGAAATGATCACCGTTCAGCCACAGTGTTCCTTCCTGGCCTTGCGTCACGCACACTGCTCCATCGGTCTGCTGTGCGGCGTGTTTCAGGCCCGGGCGCGGTTCCTTGTTTCCGCTCATGCGCGTCAGACCTGGCGTTGAGAAGACGGCGTAATCGGCCAGCGCGACCAGCGGGGTAATGTCCTGCGGTGTGACGTCGGCATCCAGCAGAGTGGGTACGCCCGCCTTGCGCGCCAGCGTAAACGCCCGCGCTGTGCCGTCATGCCAGCGCACGTCGGCCAGCACCATGTCGTAACGGGAAAAATCAATGTCCTCCAGCCAGTCTGCGTCCTGTGGGAGGTCGGGGCTCGGGTAGTTGACAATAATGCGTTCGCCATGTTGGTCAACAAAGATGGCGGACTGTGAGGAACGTGCGCCGGGAAATACCCGACAGTGGCGCGTATTCACGCCCCACTGCGCCAGCTCGTGCCGCAATGTCTGACCGCAGCTGTCATCACCCACGCGGCCGATGAAATCCACCTCCGCACCCAGTCGGGCAATAGCCACCGCCGCTGTCGCTGCCGGGCCGCCGCCTGTCTCCAGGTATTCATTCGCCTGATATTTCCCGGCGTCTGCGGGCAGGCTGGCAAGGCTGTAAATCCTGTCCTGCACGGCGATACCAACACATGCAATTCTGGTCATCTCTGTTAACTCCATTAGTTTTTTGTTTGTTAATGCTCATTTTAATGACACAAATGATCAGATTGGTGATGGATGTCATGTTTTTAACCAGAAATTACAAATATGCTCAAAAACAGACGAGAGTGATTCCTTATTTGTGACTTTTTTACCACTCATTAGCAGGAGAGCGTTATGACAACGATCGCGTTTCTTGGGCTGGGTCAGATGGGAAGCCCCATGGCCAGTAATTTACTGGCGAAAGGCCATCAGTTGCGGGTATTCGACCTGAACCCGGACGCGGTGCGTCAGCTGGTAGATAACGGCGCAACGGCGGCACGCACGCCCGCAGAAGCGGCAAAAGGGGCGGAGTTCATTATCACTATGCTGCCGAACGGCGACATCGTGCGCCAGGTACTGACCGGCGCTGATGGTGTTTGCGATACCGCCTCAGCACAGTCGCTGGTGATCGACATGTCCACCATTCACCCGTTGCAAACGGACGCGCTCATTGCAGAGTTGCATGATCGTGGCATCGCCATGATGGACGCGCCGGTGGGGCGCACCTCGGATAACGCCAAAGACGGCACCCTGCTGATCCTGGCGGGTGGTACGGCAGCGCAGGTTGAACGCGCGCGTCCGGTACTGATGTGCATGGGGTCGGAGCTGGTGGAAGCGGGCGGCCCGGGTATGGGGATCCGCGTGAAGCTGATTAACAACTATATGAGTATCGCGCTCAACGCGCTCTCTGCCGAAGCAGCGGTGTTGTGTGAATCGCTGGGGTTGTCGCTCGACGTTGCCATCAGGGTGATGAGCGGTACCGCCGCAGGGAAGGGGCATTTCACCACCACCTGGCCGGGCAAAGTGTTGAAGGGCGATCTCTCCCCGGCGTTTATGGTTGATCTGGCGCTCAAAGATTTACGCATCGCGGTGGATGTCGCGCAACAGACAGGCGCGCCGCTCGGTATGGGGAAAGTCGCCGAACTTTATTATCGTTCCGCCAGTGAAGACGGACGTGGCCGTCAGGACTGGAGCGCGCTGCTGTCGCAGGTCCGCCATCTGGCGGGGCGCACGGACGTACAGTAATTTTTAGTCTACAACGGGAGTAAATATGTCTAACCAGAAGAGTCCTTACAGCCTGAACGATATCGCCCGACCGGGTGGCGGTTTTGCCATGCTGGCGGTGGATCAGCGTGAAGCCATGCGCCTGATGTTCCAGGCCGCAGGCCAGCCGACGCCGGTTGCCGACAGCGTACTGACTGAATTTAAAGTGGCGGCGACGCGTATTCTGTCGCCGTGGGCCTCAGCCGTGCTGGCGGACAAACAGTTTTGCCTTGATGAGATTGTCGCCCAGGGCGCAGTGGCTGAAACCTGCGGGCTGATCGTTGCGGCTGACCGTTTCCTGCCGGGCAACGGCATTCCAGTGGATAGCGTCGACATCGACATGGACATCGATCCGCATGCCGCGCGGGCAATGGGTGCAAAAGCCATGAAACTACTGGTGCTGTGGCGTCAGGACGAACCGGCGGAGCAGCGCCTGGCGATGGTCGATACCTTCGTTGAGCGCTGCCGGAGCGCCGGGCTGGTCAGCATTATCGAGCCGGTGGTGCGTCCGCCACGTCGCGGCGCGGCGTTTGATCGGGAAGCGGCCATTATTGCAGCGGCGGCGGAACTGGGTGACACCGGAGCCGATCTCTATAAAGCCGAGATGCCGTTGGGCGGTAAAGGTGAGGCGAGCACTTTGCTGGCGGCCTGCCAGAAGTTGAACGATCGCATGAAAATGCCGTGGGTCATTCTCTCGTCCGGTGTGGATGCCGACATTTTTGGTCGCGCGGTGCGTATTGCGATGCAGAGTGGCGCCTCCGGTTTCCTCGCCGGTCGTGCGGTATGGGCGTCGGTTATCGGTGCGCAGGATCCACAAACAATGCTTCGCGATGTTTCCGTGCCGCGCCTGCAGCGTCTGGCAGAAATCGTTGATGAAGGTATGGCTCAGCGCTAATCCTCGCGATGTCAGCGCTCCTGGAGAATAACCATGGATAAAATTACGCAAGTGCTCTTTTCCGACATCGGGAAGGTCACGACTCAGTATATTGAACGACCGCACCAGGCGCTTAAGCCGAACGAAGTGCGCATCGCGCCTGTGTTTTATGGCATCTGCGGTTCCGATCTTCACGTCCTGAAAGGTGGTCATCCTTTCGCTAAACCGCCCGTTGTGCCGGGGCATGAAATTGCCGCCCGGGTGCTGGAAGTAGGCGACGCCGTGAGCAACGTCAGACCAGGCGACCATGTGGTGGTTGACCCGATCATGGCCTGTATGGAATGCCGGGCCTGTAAAGCTGGGCGCTTCAACCTCTGCGAGCCGCCACAAGTTGCCGGATTCCGCGCGCCGGGTTTTGCCCGCTCACAACATATCGTTCCGGCGCGTAACTGCCATGTTGCGCCGCCATCATTACCCCTGAAGGTGCTGGCGTTCGCCGAACCTGCCGCCTGTGCGCGCCACTGCGTTAACCGGATGCCGGACGCCGCTCGGGAAGATGTTCTGGTGATTGGCGCAGGCACCATCGGGCTGTCGATTGTGCAGGCGCTGCGCATTATGGGCGCCGGACGTATAACGGTCATTGAGCCGGATATCGCCAAACGTGCGCTGGCGCTGAAACTGGGCGCGGCGGCGGTATGGGCGCCAGGCGAGCTGGATGCCGATGCCCGCTTCACCGGTGTTATCGACGTTGTCGCGGCGCAGGCCACGCTGAATGAAGCCTGCACCCGTGTTTACGCTGGCGGCACGGTGGTGTGCATGGGTGTCCCGAGCGGCCCGCGTGAAATTCCGCTGCCGATGATGCAGCGTTTCGAGCGCGATCTACTCAACTCTGGCATGTACATTCCGGCGGATTTCGACGCCGTCATCGAATGGCTGGCCGACGGACGTTTCGATACTCGCGAGCTGGTAACCGATCTTTTCCCGGTCAGCGAAGCCGAAAGCGCCTTTGCGCGCGCGCAGCAAAATGACTCAATAAAAGTCATGCTGCAGTTTGAAGACATTGATTTTTGACCTCTGCGGGCACCGCCCCACGCGGTGCCGCCCTACAATTTTTGCAACAGGAGGCTGCGATGAGTCACATCACCAGTCCAGTGTCTTACCCGGTCAGCAGACCGCAGGATGTTATTGATATCGTCAATAAAAACAGCGCGGTAAACGCCAACATCTGGATCATTTTTATCGCCCTGGGCGGGATCCTGATTGACGCCTATCAGGCGGCAATGGTGGGGTTTGGCAATAAATACATCGCCGCGCAGTTCGGCATTTCGCCGGGCCTTGCCGCAACGATCAACGCCTCGGTGCTGGTGGCTGCGCTTATCGGCGGGCTGCTCGCTAACCGGGTGATTAACCGCTTTGGTCAGCGTCGCGCATTTCTCATCGGCATGGCGCTCTGTACGCTGGGCGCCGCGCTGGTGGCGGTCGCGCCGAACATCTGGTGGGTGCTGGTATGCCGCGTCATTATGGGCTTTGGTCTGGGGATCGATTTCCCGCTGGCGACGAACGCCGTCGCGGAGTTGCGTGGTTCCACATCGAAGAAAACCGGCACCTCGGTCAATCTCTGGCAGATGGCCTGGTATGTTTCCACGACAGTCGTCTATCTGGTGTTGCTGCCGCTACTGTTTGCGGGCGTGGCCGAAGAACAATTGTGGCGCTACGGTATCTTTGTCGGTGCCATCTTCGCGGTCATCTTTATGGTGCTGCGCTATGTCTTTATTGGCGAATCAGCAATGTGGGCGGCGCGTGTCGGGCGCTATGAAGAGGCGTGTGCGATCCTGCAGAAACGTTATGGCGTACAGGCTCGGGTGGTCGCAGAATCAGTCGTTGATGCGGCGCAGAAACCGGAGGCCAAAATCCGCGGCGGTTACGGTATTCTCTTTAATAATCGCTACCGTAAACGCACCATTCTGGGCTGCGTGGTCGCCACCATGCAGGCGTGGCAGTACAACGCGGTAGGGGTTTATTTGCCATTAACGCTGGCGGGTATTCTCAGCGGCGGGCTGGCGGGCGCGCTGTCAGGATCGGCGGTAGTGAACGCATTGTGCGGGATCACCGGCGGACTTATCGGTTCGTTAATCCTTCAACGTTTTGGTACCCGTTTGCAGTCCATGTACGGTTTCGCCTTTGTCACCCTGGCATTGCTGGCGCTGGGCGCGCTGGCGACGACTAACCCGTGGCTGTCGCTCGGGCTGCTGGGAGCGATTATTTTCTTCCACTCAGCAGGGCCGGGCGGACTGGGCATGACCATCTCCACGCTTTCTTATCCGCCGTCTATTCGCCCAACTGGCGTTGGCTTCGCACGTGCCATCATGCGTACCGGGGCGATCGCCGGGTTGATATTCTGGCCCATGCTGTGGGGAAGCCTGAATACCGATGCCTTCTACTGGCTGGCTCTGGTGCCATTCATCGGGTTCATCACCTGTGTGCTGATCAAATGGGAACCGCTGGGCGCCAACGTCGATGCGGAAGACGCCCAGGTACTCGCTGAGCTGGAAAAATAATAATAAGGCGCGTTGGCAGGTATCAACGCGCTTCGTCTGCTTCTCGCCGACACGGAGGAGAATACGATGTCTGAAATAACCCACAGCGGGCTGAGCGGTAAAGCGATGCGGCGCGTCGTGATGGGCAGCTTTGCTGGCGCATTACTGGAGTGGTACGACTTTTTTATCTTCGGTACGGCTGCTGGCCTGGTGTTTGCCCCGCTCTTTTTCCCCGACAGCGATCCCTGGATTGGACTGATCGCCGCCTTTGCCACCTTCGGCGTGGGGTTTCTGACGCGCCCGTTGGGTGGCATCGTCTTCGGTCATTTCGGTGATAAAGTCGGTCGGAAAATAACCCTCATCTGGACGCTCGGTATCGTTGGTGTTTCAACTTTTCTGATTGGCTTTATCCCGACCTATAAAGAGATTGGTGTCTGGGCGCCGCTGACGCTGATGGCGCTGCGCCTGATCCAGGGCTTTGGCCTGGGGGGTGAATACGGCGGTGCGGCGTTAATGACCATTGAATCCGCGCCGGAATCGAAGCGCGGTTTTCTCGGCTCGTTGCCACAGACCGCGGCCTCGGCGGGGATCATGCTGGCAACGGGGGTATTTGCACTTTGTAACCACTTCCTGACCCAGGAACAGTTCCTTTCCTGGGGCTGGCGTATTCCGTTCTGGCTGTCGGCGGTGATGCTGGCGGTGGGGATGTTTATTCGCCTGCACACGGAAGAGACGCTCGATTTCCAGAAACGACGGAAACTGGTCGTGCCGGGGAAATCCCACCTGCCGCTGTTCGAGCTGTTTCGCCATCACCCGCGCAACATTTTGCTGGCGCTGGGCGCGCGGCTGGCGGAGAGCGTGTCGTCAAACATCATCAACGCATTCGGCATTGTCTATATATCCAGCCAGCTGGCATTGTCACGGGATATCCCGCTGACCGGGATGCTGATCGCCTCCACCATCGGCATTCTGTGTTGCCCGTTGATGGGCTGGATTTCAGACCGCGTCGGTCAGCGAAAAATCTACCTGCTGGGAGCCGGGTTCTGCGTTCTGTTCGCCTTTCCGTTCTTTCTGCTACTCGGCACTAAAAGCACGCTGATTATCTGGTGCAGCATGATTGTCGGCTACAACCTCGGGCCGACGATGATGTTCGCTGTGCAACCGACGCTATTTACCCGCATGTTCGGCACCCATGTGCGCTACACCGGGCTGTCATTTGCCTACCAGTTCTCCGCTATTCTCGGCGGAATGAGCCCGCTGATTGCCTCCAGTTTGCTGGCGTTGGGCGATGGCGAGCCGTGGTATGTCGCGCTGTTCCTGTTTCTTATCTCGGTGCTGTCGTTTGTTTGCGTCTGGCTCATTACGCCACATCAGACTGCGGATTACGCCGGGCAGGATAAGCCGTTATCACAACACCAGGGAACCACACTATGAATAAAGACTTTTCGACCGATCACCGACAGGCGCTGCAACAGGCATTTGACGCGCTATGGCCGGGCCCGCAGGGTGACATAATCGTTCTTCAGCAAGGTCATCTGTTGCTGCACATTAATGCGCAGGATGGCGCGCGCATCACCTCGCTTCAGGCGTTTGGTATGGAGGTGTTGCGTCAGTGGCATTCAGAGCGACGCGCCTTCCAGTATGGCTGTTTCCCGATGGTTCCGTGGGCCGGGCGACTCGGTAACGCCACGCTGGTTTTCGATGGACATGCGCATCCATTACCGGCCAATAAATCGCCGCATGCGCTACACGGTATGGCCTGCTACACCGCGTGGGAAGTGGTAGAGCGAAGCACCAGTCAGGTAACGCTACGCATGACGCTCGGACACCCGTGGCCGTGGGCGGGTGACGTGCTGCAAACCATCGCGCTTGATAACGACGCCGTATGTCTGCGGCTGGTGATCCGCTCCGCGCAGGGGCGTTTCCCGGCATCTGCAGGCTGGCATCCGTGGTTTAATAAAATCGTTGGCGGGGAAGCGTTGCAGATTGAATTTTCGTCGGACTGGCAGGAAGAACCGGGCGATAACGAACTGCCAACCGGCAGGCGGATCCCACCGCGTCCGGGGCCCTGGGACGATGCATTCGGCTTCCATAAGGGCGTGGATGTTACGCTGCGCTGGCCCGGACGTCTGCAGATGCATATGACTTCTCCGGCGCACAGCCTGGTGGTGTTTGATAAGCAACCTGATGCAGCCTGCGTGAACCCGCTGACGCAGGCACCCGATGGTATCAACCGTGATCCTGACTGCGTGACGCCTGATACGCCGCTGGTCCTGGAAACCCGCTGGCAGTTTGCAACAGACCCGCAGTAAGAAAAAAGCCGAAAATTTAAATCAGAATGAATGATGAGCTCGGATTATTTACCATCTTTTATGAATAATCCGTTTTTATTATTTATTTAAAAGATTTATTTTGATCGAAAATCCCAAAATGACCTTATTGTTTCAGCTTTTTTATATCCCTGGGGAATGTGACATGCGACAAGGAAATAACAGGTCGCTATAAATAAAATTTTATTTGTCAGGATGACGTGTTCTGACTCACTACATTTATCATTGAGGGAACTATGAAAAAAGCATTATTAGCAATGTTGTTCGTTTCTGCTGCGTCGGCTTCTTATGCAGCTGATGTGAGTCCGACTTGCCAGAAGTACTTTGACTCCGTTGAAAACTTTATTGAAATGGCGAAAGCGCACCCGGAAGCGAAAGCACAAATTGAGACGTTGAAAACGCAGTTTGAGCAAAGTAAAACACAAATTACCGCACTTCCGGCTGAATCTCAGGAGCAGGCATGCAAACCGGCTCTGGATGCAATGGAGCAGGTGACTGCTCAGCTGAAAGCAGCGAAATAATTTAGCTGACAGAAAGCGTCAGGGAATGGGGAAAATACCCCAGCGCTAAAACACACAGAGAGCCGTAATGGTTCTCTGTTTTTTTGTTTTTATACATTATTAAATGCTTATAGGTACCTGGGCTGGGGTGGAACCACGAATGTAGCGGGGCGACGAGGGCACGGGAGTCTGGCGACCCCGAAAAATGAGGGCTCCGCAAGCGCCGGAATTACTTGAGCGCTTTAAGCCACATCATTAACTGTTTCAGTTCTGAGCCGGTCAGCGCCGGGATGGTCACTTTCCGTTTCAGCTCAGTACTGACAAGCTCAAGCGCGAGCCTCATCATTTGATCGTTCTTGCCGTGTGAAATGACATCTGTACGCATGGCAGTACCTCCTCAATGTGAAAATATGCGCGAGCGCGATATAAGCACATGTTTAACAAGGAAATGCTAGATGTAGCGTCATTACGTCACAAATGGTACTACATGTTGGGTATTGTAACTGAAGTTTTCTGCAAGGCAAGTGACAATTTGAGGAAAGTCCAGGGGAATATTCTGTTGTTTTTCAAAAGGCAGAGGGGACAAGGGTCACGGCGTCGTAATTGCACTGAACCAGGCATTCGCCACAGCCTGTGCAGCGTTCGCTGTCCAGTTCTGGCAGCCATGTTTCTCCAGGAGTACAGGCCTGCGAGGGACAACTATCCACACACTGATTGCAGCGGCGAACCGGGTTGATGCAACTGGCGTTGAAAACGGGGCGCAGGCCGGTGTCGAACTGTGCCTGCGGCAACAATGCGCCGACATCGCAGGCCTCAATGCACCGTCCACAGCCATCGCAACTGGCGTACTGAATATTGAGCTGCGGCAGCCCGCTTTCGTGTTTATCCAGAATTCCCATCGGGCAGGCGTCAATACAGAGATGACACTGAGTGCATTGCGCATGGAATTCGGCAACAGGTAGCGCGCCGGGCGGCAGCGGGATCGCGGGATACGCGGACGGCGTTTCCGGCGCAACCTGACGGGCGGCGCTGACGACGGCGCGGAACAGCCCGCGCCGACTGACGTGACGATGTGAGAGGTACTCCTGATAATACCGCTCGGATTTGCTCATCAGAAAAACAACCTTCTGGTCTCTGGTCGCAGCGCTTTTCGCTGCTGAATATCATTAAGAAACAGTGTCGCGACTCTGGCGAGACGGGCGTAGAACGGGCTAATCTCATTGCGCTTGAGCAGTTCGAGATAGCGATGCGCCCACGGCAGCAAATGTACTTCCAGCAGCGTGGCGGCCGCGTTCGGGTTTCCGCGCTCCAGCAGGGCGCTCCAGGCGAGCAGCATCAGGCCGAACTGGTCTTCAGGCTCATTGTCTTTACCATCAAAAGCAATGCCGTGACGGCGCAAAAACGCGCGGTACAGGGCAGTAGATTCCCCCATCAACAGGTTATCTCTTTCCAGATAAACGGAACCCCACGGCGGGGCGACCATTTCACCCTGACCTTCAAAAAGCGTTGAAAATTGCCAGATCAACGCCTCGTCATCAGGTTGTGGCCATTGCTCGCAAAGCGCGGCGATTCGTTCAGGATCGTTCCATGAATAAAGGGAAGGTAATGTCGGGAGGCACTGCAACAGCTCCCGGGTTTCGCTACGCTCAGGTGAATAGTAAAACAAAGCACCGAGGATTCGCGTCATTACTGCATGGGCTGACATGTCATTCACTCCTGTTGTGACCCGGCCAGACGAAAACGGCAGCCAGTCATCCGCTGGCTGCCCACTGATTACATCGGTAACGTCCATAAGTTATAGAAAGCGACCCGACCTGCCAGCTCCGCTGCGACGATCACCAGCACCGCGGTCGCCAGTACCGGTTGCCCGGAATTTCGTCGTGCGTATGCCATTGCGCAGATCAACCCGAGTGCTAACAGGACTCCCTGAGCAGTGAACCACGTTGTTTGCGCCGATGCCAACGCGCTGTCTGCATTTGTGATAGTCGACATATATCCAGGCAACAAGCAGAAACTGGCGAGAATGGCGATGATGCAAACCCACAGTCCCACGCGGCGCGCACCAAAGAAGGCGGCCAGCGCGCCACCGCCGATGAACGGTGTCAGCACCATGATGGCGGTGGTGTAGTGCGAGCTCCAGGTCGCGACGGTTGGCAACTGGTAAATGCGCGGAATGGCGAGCACAAAGATTACGCCGACCGCCGCCGCCAGCCAGGCGAGGGAGACAAACAGCGATGACGCACCGCGTTTCAACAGCAGCCCAAGCGCACTAAGGCCGCCGAGCGTGCCGAACACCGCTGAGAGCGCGATTTCGTTGCTCATTGGCGATTCCCCGACGCGGAACAGCATATTCAGCGCCCGCGCCGGTTGCCCGACGTGGAAAATACCCATCACCACGCCAAGACCAAACAGGCACATCGCCGTGAACAGCCCAATGGCCATTCGTCGCGCGTCAATCTGCTTCAGCGCGCCACCGATCAGCAACAGGATAAACGCGCCCACGGCGCACTGCGTAAAGACGGTGAAAAACACCAGAGGTAACTCATGCATGGCGAGTCTCCTGCAGATTCTGAATGGCGCCTGCCTTATCACCGCTGGCTTTCGCCTTCGGATGCGGTTTGACGATCAGGTTAGGGCGAGTGAATGAGGCAGACGGCAGCGGCGCAATCTCGTTTTCGCTGCCATATTTTGCGCGCAGCTCGTCAATCGGGCCGAAATCCAGCGCGCGCTGCGGGCAGGAATCGACGCAGATCGGGCGCAGGTTTTGCGCCAGCCGATCCAGGCAACCGTCGCATTTGCGCATCACTTTCGCTTTCGCATCAAATTGCGGCGCACCGTACGGGCAGCGCATTTCACAGTAGCGGCAGCCGACGCAAATGGTGTCGTCGACCACGACCAGACCATCTTCTTCACGCTTGTGCATCGCGCCCGTCGGGCAGCCTGCGGTGCAGGTGGGTTCATCGCAGTGGTTACAGGCGATGGAGAGATAGTAGGCGAACGTGTCGTTGTGCCAGCTGTCGCCTTCCTTTACCCACTCGCCGCCGCCGTATTCGTATACGCGGCGCAGTTTCGGTCCGACATCTAAATCTTTATTGTCCTTACAACTGACCTGGCAGGTTTTGCAGCCTGAACAGCGCGAGGAGTCAACGTAAAAGCCATATTGTTTCATATCAGATCACTCCTTAAGCGCGTTTAATCTCAACCAGGTTCGTGTGTTGCGGGTTGCCTTTCGCCAGCGGTGAGGGCAGATGGTTGGTCAGCGAGTTGATACAGCGACCGACATCAACCCCGTCATTATCAAGACGAGTCCATGCGCCCTGCGGCATGGCGGCCACGCCCGGGATAATGCGGTTTGTCACCTTGCAGGGGATCTCAACCACCCCGCGATCATTAAACACACGCACCAGATCGCCGTTTTCCAGTTGCCGCGCGCGGGCATCGATCGGGTTGATCCACACTTCGTCTGGCACCGCTTCGTGAAGCGCCAGAATGTTGGTGTACGTGGAGTGGGTATGCCCTTTGGTATGGAATCCGCTCAGTTGCAGCGGGTATTTCTCCGTCAACGTCTTGTTGAGGTGTGACTCTTTCACCACGCAGAATTCCGGTACCGCCGGGATGCGATCGCCTTCCAGCAGCGTCCATTTCTGCGCCAGATCCGCCAGCGCCTGCGAGTAGATCTCAATCTTACCTGATGGCGTGGTGAGCGGGTTGGCAACCGGGTCCGTGCGGAAATCCGCGAACACCAGGCTCTGTTTGTCGGTCGCTATTTGCTGGTCGATGACCCCTTTGGTTTTAGCGACGTTCCATTCAGGCAAATAATCGCGTTTCTCTTTGATCTGCTGATAATGGAACTCGGCCCATTGCGCCTGCGTTCTGCCGAGGGTGAATTTCTCCCGCAGACCGAGATGCCCGGCGATGTCGGCGCAGATATCGTAAGTACTGCGTACTTCCCACATCGGTGTGATGGTCTTCTGCAGCGCGATCATATAGTTGTGCGAACCCGCCGCGTAGGAGCTGTCGACCAGATCGTCGGCTTCAAGGTAGCTGGTTTCCGGCAGCAGAATATCGGCAAATTTCGCGCTGGGTGTCATGTGGTTTTCAATCACGATGATCGTTTCGCACAGCGTTTCATCCGCCAGGATTTCGCGTGTACGTTTGATGTTGCCATGCTGGTTTATCAGCGCGTTCCCCGCCTGATTGACTACCAGTTTGATCCCGGTTTTCAGCTTATCCGTGCCTTTCACGCCCATGGTGTTGGCGGTCATTTTTTCCGGATTCAGAATCGCATCGGTCCACAGATAGCAGGGGATCGACGTGGTAATCGGATTGGTCTCGGTCGGCAGCAGCGGAACGCCGTACGGTGTACCGTAAGGCCAGTTGCCGTTGTTGGTGCCAGGCAGACCAAAGTGGCCGGTCAGCGCGGGCAGCATCTGGATGGCGCGGACGGTTTGCTCGCCGTTGGCGTGGCGCTGCGGTCCCCAGCCCTGGCAGATATAACAGGCTTTCGCGCCGGCGATTTCCCGTGCCAGTTGTTTGATGCGCACTGCCGGAAGCCCGGTGATTGCCGCGGCCCATTCCGGCGTCTTGGCGATCCCGTCCGGGCCGGTGCCGAGAATGTAATCTTTATAGCTGGCGTTCGGCGCGGCCTGCGCAGGCAGGGTGGTGCTGTCGTAGCCGACGCAGTATTTATTAATTTCCGCTTCGTCGATCAGGTTTTCGCTGATCAGCGTCCAGGCGATCCCGGCGACCAGTGCGGCGTCGGTGGTCGGGCGAATGGGCAGCCATTCCGCATGTTCTGCAATCACCGAGTCGGTATAACGAGGGTCGATAATCACCACTTTGGCATTGGAGGTTTCCAGCGCGCGGCGAATTTCCTCCACCTGGCCGCCGCCGGACATACGCGTTTCCGACAGATTCAGACCGAAGAAAACCACCAAATCAGAATGGGCGATTTCGGTAAAATGGCTACCAGCATATTTGCCGTGCGTATAAGGTGTCGCGGTCGCAATTTGGGCGGTGGAATAGGTATTGTGGTAATTCAAATAGCCGCCGGAAATGTTTAGTAAACGTTTCCAGGCTGGCGTTCCCTGGGTGTGATAATAGGCCCCGGATTGATAGTTATAATAAATAGCTTCACGACCATATTTTTCGGTAATACGTGTCAGCTCATCGGCAATGAATTTCGTCGCTTCTTCCCAGCTGATGCGTTTGAATTTTCCTTCGCCACGTTTACCGACGCGTTTCATCGGATACTTAATTCGGTCCGGGCTGTATACGCGCCAGCGGCTGGAGCGTCCGCGCAGGCAAGGGCGGATCTGGTGCTCGCCAAATACCGCATCGTCGCGGGCATCTTCAGGCTCGATACGCACGATGCGATCGTCCTTCACGATAACTTTCAGCGGGCAGCGGCTGCCACAGTTTACCAGGCACGCACTGTGGCGTACGGTCTCACCGGTGGTGGCGTCGGCGGGTGTTGCGGCTTGTGCTACGGATGAAAACGGCAAGGTAACGGCATTGCTCAGCGCAACGGCAGAGCCAATTTTGGCGGCTGTCGTCATCGCTTCCCGTCGTGAGATTTCTTTATTTAAAATCTCGCTAATTTTATTTTTCATTATTCACTATCCCCAGTATGTCCAGTGTTTAACGATAAGTTGTTAGCGGGGAACGTTAATTGATGTCGATCAAGCGAATATGGCTGAAGCCCGATGGATGCTGGCTTTTGTGATGAATCTGACCGTGACTGTGAAATTCATTTTCTGACTGACAGAAATTCCTGGGTGCAATTTATTCTCATTACTCCTTTGGTGTATGTGAAATATCGCCACAGGGATGTGATATACAGGATCAGGATGCTATCGATTTGTTAATTGTAATGACCGTTTGCGGTTGTTTGTTTCACGGGTTATGCGCGAAGACTTTTCGCCAGGTAATTCATTCTTAAATTTCCGTTAGCCAAAAACAAAAGCCCCGCGTTTATTGCGGGGCTTTCAGAATCAACGGGAGCAAGGACTTACTTACTGTTCACCGTCGGGTAATCGAGGTAACCGGCTTTACCACCGCCGAAGAACTGCTCACGAACCGGCTGGTTCAGCGGTAAATTATGCTGCAAACGATACGGCAAATCCGGGTTGGCAATAAACGGACGGCCGAAACCAATCAGATCCGCCCAGCCTTTTGCCAGCGCTTCTTCCGCGCGTTCCACGGTGTATTTGCCGGAGTAGATCAGCGTGCCGTGGAAGATAATACGCAGCGCTTCTTTGAAGGCCGCAGGCATCACCGGCGCATCTTCCCAGTCGGCTTCCGCAATATGAATATACGCAATGCCAATCTCATTGAGCACGCTTGCCGCTGCGAGGTACGTCGCTTCCGGCGTGTCATCTTTCGAGCCCATCAGCGTGGTCAGTGGCGCCAGGCGAATGCCGAGCTTCTCTTTCCCGATGGCGGCGGAAACCGCTTCTGCCACTTCTTTGAGAAAACGCAGACGGTTTTGCAGCGAGCCGCCGTACTGGTCGTCGCGCAGGTTTTCACGCGAATCAATAAACTGGTTGATCAGGTAGCCGTTAGCGCCGTGCAACTCAACGCCGTCGAAACCGGCGGCAATGGCGTTACGGGCCGCCTGTGCGTAATCAGCAATAATGCCGGGGATCTCTTCCAGCGTCAGCGCACGCGGCATGGAGTGCTGCACCATCTCACCCACGCCGTTTTCCGGACCGCGGCCTTCTATGTCAACGAACACTTTCACGCCTTCCGCCTGAATGGCGGAAGAAGAGACCGGCGCGGCATTGCCTGGCTGCAGAACGGTATGTGAAACGCGGCCTACGTGCCACAGTTGCGCAAAGATTTTGCCGCCCGCGTGGTGCACGGCGTCAGTCACTTTTTTCCAGCCTGCAATCTGCGGGTCGTTATAGATACCCGGCGTCCAGGCATAGCCCTGGCCCTGCTGGCTGATCTGCGTGCCTTCGCTGATGATAAGCCCGGCACTGGCACGCTGTGCGTAGTATTCCGCCATGTCGTCGGTCGCGACATCGCCAGCGCCAGCGCGAGAGCGGGTCATCGGCGGCATGACAATGCGGCTTTTCAGCGGCAATGCGTTAAGTGAATACTGATCGAATAACATAGAATTTTTTCCTCACTTAAACGGGAGACGATCTCCGGTACTGGCAATACAGCCGATGTTATTTATCCAGCTCGGCAGTCATCATGACAAAGTTACCCATGCGGGCGCTGGTGATTTTGTAGTCGCTTTTCCCTTCGGCTTTGGCTTTTGCCGCCAGCGCCGCTTCAGCTGAGTCCAGGGTATTACCGGTTGCAGAGATGGTATGAGCAGAAGCGCCAAAGGCCAGCAGAGAGAAAGCCGCAGCAGTAATAAATGTCGTGATAGTTTTCATTGGGATATTCCTGAGTTTGTTTTTTCAATTAACGAGTGCTGTGGTCAACAACACGATGGGGCACAGGATATTCCCGCTGATTAGTGAGATAAATGCCAATAGTGGCAATAGACTATTGCGTATTAAGTAATAATCCGCCAGGACACGGTTACGTCGCAGAGGTAGTGAGGCTCATCAAAATTGAGGGGGCCAAATATGATATAATCCGCGTTTCCCTTTTTGCTTTTTGGGCTTTTTTTTATGCAACAATCTGTTGTGCGTGTCGGAGAGTGGCTGGTTATACCCTCCGTCAATCAAATCAGCCGTCAGGGACGCCAGCTCACATTAGAACCGCGTTTGATTGACCTTCTGGTTTTTTTTGCCCGCCATCCCGACGAAGTACTGAGCCGTGATGAGCTCATTGATAATGTCTGGACGCGAAACGTCGTCACCAGCCATGTTGTCACGCAGAGCGTTTCTGAGCTGCGTAAATCGCTGAAAGATGGTGATGATAACAGCCCGGAATACATTGTTACCGTGCCTAAACGGGGCTACAAGCTGACGGCTCCGGTGATGTGGTGTACGGAAGAGGGCGAGGAACTCACGCCAGCAGCGCCAGCCGCTGAGGTTCAGGCGCCGGTTGAATCCGCTCAGATGCCTGTCGCCGCGAACCCCGCCGCGCCAGCCGCCCCGCCCGTGGTGAAACCTGAAAAACGCAAACGCCTCGCGACCTTCTGGGTATGGTGTCTGTTCCTGCTGGCGCTCGGTACTTGTGTCGCGCTGGTGACGATGTCGACGCTCAAATCGCACCCGGCAGTCACCAAAACGCGGCTGCTGCTCAACCCGCGTGATATCGACATTCGTCTGGAGAACGGTAACTCCTGCAATAACTGGATGTCGCAGCGTTCGTACGCCGTCGGGCTTGGCAGCCTGGTGACTACCTCGCTCAACACCTACTCCACCTTTATGGTGCATGACAAAACGAACTACAACGTCAATGAACCCAGCAGTTCCGGAAAAACGCTGTCGATTGAGTTCGTCAATCAGCGTCACTACCGCGCGCAGCAATGTTTTATGTCAGTACAACTGGTGGATAACGCCGACGGGTCGAGCATGCTCGACAAGCGCTACTTCATTACCGACGGCAACCAGCTGGCAATTCAGAATGACCTGTTGAGCAGCCTTTCCGAAGCGCTGAAACAGCCGTGGCCGGAAAAAATGCAGGAGATGCTCCGGCAGTATCAGCCGCTGCAAAGTACCTCGCTGTCGCGCTTCTATCAGGCGCATCAATTCTTAATGAACGGTGATGTCGATTCGTTAGGCAAAGCCAGTGATATTCTCAATGACATCACGAAGCAGTCGCCGGAATTTACCTATGCGTATGCAGAGAAAGTGCTGGTGGATGTATTACGTCATTCACAGCAGCCGCTGAATGGCGCACAACTGGCGGCGATGTATGAAGAAATTAACCGGGTGGAAAATATTCCCGGCATGAAAGATGAGTCGATCGTTTATCAAATACGAACGATTGATCAGTTGGGCAAAGGCAACGTTAATGAAGCGTTCGAAGCCATTAATACTGGTATCGATCTGGAAATGTCCTGGCTGAATTATGTGTTGCTCGGCAAAGTATATGAAATGAAAGGCGCCAACCGTCAGGCTGCGGATGCCTATCTTACCGCGTTTAATTTGCGCCCCGGTGAAAACACCTTGTACTGGATTGAAAACGGCGTATTCCAGACTTCCGTTACCCGCGTTGTTCCATATCTCGACAATTTCCTCTCTTCAGAATAAGTAAACTCTCATCATGCTGCTTTTTAAGGGCATGATGAGGTTAATTTTATGTATATCAACAATATTCGATTTGTTACTAAAATTCACCGATCTGACGGCGATCTACAACCGCTTTTTAACACCTTCTGATGCTCACAACCTGCTGTAAAACAACGATGTTTATCTTTTTATGATGTCAACTTGTCTTGTTGATGTGTTAACGCAAAAAGCTCAGGATGTCATTTGTCTGATGTTTGCCATTAATTCATTTAATCCTTAGGACTTCTCTCATAAGAATCCTTAATCTTGTTGGCAGTCGGTCGGATCAATAAATAATTTGCATCATGGTCCGCACCTCCAAAGTAAAGCTCAGGAGAAAAAGAAACATGAGTTCTGCCAAGAAGATCGGGCTATTTGCCTGTACCGGCGTTGTCGCTGGTAATATGATGGGGAGCGGGATTGCGTTATTACCTGCGAACCTCGCAAGCATTGGTGGTATTGCTATTTGGGGATGGGTTATATCTATTATTGGTGCAATGTCTCTGGCATATGTTTATGCCCGGCTGGCCACCAAAAACCCACAACAGGGTGGTCCAATTGCGTATGCAGGGGAATTATCTCCGGCATTCGGTTTCCAGACCGGCGTGCTTTATTATCACGCAAACTGGATTGGTAACCTTGCCATCGGTATTACTGCCGTCTCTTATCTTTCTACCTTCTTCCCGGTGTTAAATAACCCGGTTCCGGCCGGTATTGCCTGTATTGCCATCGTGTGGATCTTCACCTTCGTGAATATGCTCGGTGGTACCTGGGTAAGCCGTCTGACCACTATTGGCCTGGTGCTGGTGCTGATCCCGGTTGTGATGACCGCAGTTGTCGGCTGGCACTGGTTCGATGCTGCCACTTATCAGGCTAACTGGAACACCTCGCAGACCACTGACAGCCACGCGGTGGTGAAAAGTATTCTGCTCTGCCTGTGGGCGTTCATCGGTGTTGAATCCGCCGCGGTAAGTACCGGTATGGTCAACAACCCGAAACGCACTGTGCCGCTGGCAACCATGCTGGGTACCGCGATGGCCGGTCTGGTCTACATCGCCGCAACGCAGGTGCTGGTAGGTATGTATCCGGCATCGCAGATGGCGGCCTCTGGTGCGCCGTTCGCCATCAGTGCTTCCACCATTCTGGGCGGCTGGGCTGCGCCGGTGGTTTCCGCCTTCACCGCCTTTGCGTGCCTGACGTCGCTGGGCTCATGGATGATGCTGGTTGGCCAGGCCGGTATGCGTGCCGCTAACGATGGCAACTTCCCGAAAGTGTATGGCGAAGTCGACAGCAACGGTATTCCGAAAAAAGGCTTGCTGCTGGCCGCAGTGAAAATGACCGCGCTGATGGTTCTCATCACCGTCATGAACTCCAGCGGTGGTAAAGCCTCTGACCTGTTCGGTGAGCTGACCGGTATCGCGGTACTGCTGACCATGCTGCCTTACTTCTACTCTTGCGTTGACCTGATTCGTTTCGAAGGCATCAACATTCGTAACCTCGCAAGCCTGGTTTGCTCTGTCCTCGGCTGTGGCTTCTGCTTCATCGCGCTGATGGGTGCAGGCTCTTTCGAACTTTCCGGCACCTTTATCATCAGCCTGGTCATCCTGATGTTCTACGGCCGCAAAATGTCCCAACGTCAGCAAAACAAAGTTGCTACTGAAACACAGACCGCTGACGCGCATTAATTCTTAACCCTTTCTCTGTGCCCCTCCTTACCCCTGTCACACCGTGACGGGAGGGGCCTTCTACACCTGGAGATACGAGTATGAACGTTATCGCAATCATGAATCACATGGGTGTCTACTTTAAAGAAGAACCTATCCGTGAGCTGCATCGCGCCCTGGAACGCCTGGACTTCCGCATTGTTTATCCGAACGACCGCGAAGATTTACTGAAACTTATCGAAAACAATGCGCAGTTGTGCGGTGTGATTTTCGACTGGGATAAATACAACCTCGAACTGTGCGAAGAAATCAGCGAAATGAATGAGTACATGCCGCTGTACGCCTTCGCTAATACCTACTCCACGCTCGATGTGAGTCTCAACGACCTCCGTATGCAGGTCCGTTTCTTTGAATATGCGCTGGGCGCGGCTGACGATATCGCGGCAAAAATCAAACAGAATACCGATGAATACATCGACGCCATTCTGCCGCCGCTGACCAAAGCACTGTTCAAATATGTTCGTGAAGGCAAATACACGTTCTGTACCCCAGGCCACATGGGTGGCACCGCCTTCCAGAAAAGCCCGGTCGGTAGCATCTTCTACGATTTCTTTGGCCCGAACACCATGAAATCAGACATCTCTATTTCTGTGTCTGAACTGGGTTCTCTGCTCGACCACAGCGGTCCGCATAAAGAAGCCGAAGAGTATATTGCACGCGTGTTTAACGCTGAACGCAGCTATATGGTGACCAACGGGACGTCTACCGCGAACAAAATCGTCGGGATGTACTCCGCACCGGCAGGCAGCACCGTGCTGATTGACCGTAACTGCCATAAATCGCTGACTCATCTGATGATGATGAGCGATATCACGCCGATCTACTTCCGTCCGACCCGTAACGCGTACGGCATCCTCGGCGGCATTCCGCAGAGTGAATTCCAGCATGCCACTATCGCTAAACGCGTAAAAGAAACGCCGAACGCCAGCTGGCCGGTACACGCCGTGATTACCAACTCCACGTATGACGGCCTGCTGTACAACACCGATTACATCAAGAAAACGCTGGATGTGAAATCCATCCACTTTGACTCCGCCTGGGTGCCTTACACCAACTTCTCGCCGATTTACGAAGGCAAATGCGGTATGAGCGGTGGCCGTGTGGAAGGTAAAGTGATCTATGAAACCCAGTCCACGCACAAACTGCTGGCGGCATTCTCGCAGGCGTCCATGATCCATGTGAAAGGTGACGTTAACGAAGAAACCTTCAACGAAGCCTACATGATGCACACCACCACGTCGCCGCACTACGGTATCGTGGCGTCCACCGAAACCGCGGCGGCGATGATGAAAGGCAATGCCGGTAAGCGCATGATCAGCGGTTCCATTCAGCGTGCGATCAAGTTCCGTAAAGAGATCAAGCGCCTGAAAGGGGAATCCGATGGCTGGTTCTTCGACGTATGGCAGCCGGAACATATCGATTCACCGGAATGCTGGCCGCTGCGTTCTGACAGCGCATGGCACGGTTTCAAAAACATCGATAACGAACACATGTACCTCGACCCGATCAAAGTCACCATTCTGACCCCGGGGATGAAGAAAGACGGTACCATGGACGACTTCGGTATTCCGGCCAGCATCGTGGCGAAATACCTTGATGAGCACGGTATCATTGTTGAGAAAACCGGTCCGTACAACCTGCTGTTCCTGTTCAGCATCGGTATCGACAAAACCAAAGCGCTGAGCCTGCTGCGTGCGCTGACCGACTTCAAACGCGCGTTCGACCTGAACCTGCGGGTGAAAAACATGCTGCCGTCGCTGTACCGCGAAGATCCTGAGTTCTATGAAAACATGCGTATTCAGGATCTGGCGCAGAACATTCACAAACTGGTTGAACATCACAACCTGCCGGACCTGATGTTCCGCGCGTTCGAAGTGCTGCCGGCAATGGTTATGACGCCGTACAAAGCGTTCCAGAAAGAGCTGCACAGCGAAGTGGAAGAGGTGTACCTCGAAGAGATGGTGGGCCGCGTCAACGCCAACATGATCCTGCCGTATCCTCCGGGAGTTCCGCTGGTCATGCCGGGTGAGATGATCACTGAAGAGAGCCGTCCGGTGCTGGAATTCCTGCAGATGCTGTGCGAAATCGGTGCTCACTATCCGGGCTTCGAAACCGATATCCACGGCGCCTATCGCCAGGCAGACGGTCGTTACACTGTGAAAGTGCTGAAAGAAAACACCAAGTAACTGAGGTAACTGAGGGAAGTGGTTTTGCCACTTCCCTTTTTTCATTGCCGGGTGGCACTGCGCTTACCCGGCCTACGATCCGCATGTAGGCCCGCGCAAGCGACGCGCCGCCGGGCAAATTTGACAGACCGCAGGGAGACCGCATGAAAACACTCTCACAACCGCGCGCGATCTATTACATCGTGGCGATTCAAATCTGGGAATATTTCAGCTTCTACGGCATGCGTGCCTTACTCATCCTCTATCTCACTCACCAGCTTGGTTTCGATGACCGTCGCGCCATCAGCCTGTTCAGTGCTTACGCTTCTCTGGTCTACGTTACCCCCATTCTTGGCGGCTGGATTGCCGACCGCCTGCTCGGCAACCGCATGGCGATCGTTGCCGGTGCGCTGTTAATGACGCTCGGCCACGTGGTGCTGGGCGTGGAATCTGACACGACATGGAGTCTCTACCTTGCGCTGGCGATCATCATTTGCGGCTATGGCCTGTTTAAATCGAATATCAGCTGTCTGCTGGGCGAACTGTACGCGCATGACGATCATCGTCGTGACGGCGGTTTTTCGTTGCTGTACGCGGCGGGGAATGTCGGTTCGATCGTCGCCCCTGTCGCCTGTGGGCTGACGGCACAGTGGTACGGCTGGCACGTCGGCTTCGCGCTGGCGGGCGTCGGGATGTTCATCGGTCTGATGATCTTCTTAAGCGGCCATCGTCACTTCCGCGGTACGCGCGGCGTAGACAAAGCCGCCCTGCAACGCGTCACCTTTGTGCTGCCAACCTGGGGCTGGCTGGTGGCGATGTTGTGTGTGGCGCCGCTCTTCTTCACGCTGCTGCTGGAGAATGACTGGTCGGGCTATCTGCTGGCGCTGGTCTGCGTCTTTGCCGCGCAGATGGTGGCGCGGATCATGATTAAATCGCCGGAACACCGTCGTGCGTTGTGGCAAATCGTCCTGCTGATGACCGCGGGCACGCTGTTCTGGGTGCTGGCGCAACAGGGCGGCAGCTCGATCAGCCTGTTTATCGACCGCTTCGTTAATCGTCACTGGTTCAGCACGGAAGTGCCGACCGCGCTGTTCCAGTCGGTTAATGCCATCGCGGTGATGGTGGCGGGCGTGGTGCTGGCATGGCTTATCCGCCCGGAAGGCAGCGTGCGCTCGGTACTGCGCGTGTGGATGAAGTTCGCCGCCGGTCTGGCGCTGATGGGCGCCGGTTTTATGCTGCTGGCGCTGAACGCGCGGCAGGGCGAACTGCACGGTCAGGCGTCGATGGGCATGATGATTGCCGGACTGGCGCTGATGGGTTTTGCCGAGCTGTTTATTGATCCGGTGGCGATGGCGCAGATCACCCGGCTTAACATGCCAGGCGTGACCGGCGTACTGACCGGGATCTACATGCTGGCGACCGGCGCGGTGGCAAACTGGCTGGCGGGCGTGGTGGCGCAACAGACCACCGAATCGCAAATCAGTGATTCGGCAATCGCCGCCTACGGCCACTTTTTCTCACAAATGGGCGAATGGACGCTGGTCTGCGTGGCGCTGATTGTCGCGCTGGTCATCTGCGCACGCCTGCTGTTTAGCTCTTCAACGCCCCGCCTGCAGGAATCGCGTCACGATTAACCGGCCTTTCGCTGCCGGTCATCCTCCGGCGGGCAGCGAAAAGAGACATTTTGTGCGCCGCCTCTGTTTTTTTCTCCTGCCTTTTTTTATTCTCCGTGCCTCTTTTCTTTAATGTGAAATAACGTTTCATTTTACGCGGAGGCATAATGTTTACATTCTACAATGACACAAAACTGGAAATTTTAGGAAATGGCGTAAGCCGGAAAATACTGGCGCATGCTGGTCAATTAATGGCCGTTGAAGTGCATTTTGCCACCGGCGCGGTGGGCGCAATGCACAGCCATCCTCATGAGCAATTAACCTATATTCTGTCAGGAGAATTCGAGTTCACTATCGGTAATGAAACGCGGAAAGTCACCGCCGGAGACACGCTCTACAAGCGGCCTGACATCCCGCACGGCTGCGTGTGTCTGCAGGCCGGGGTATTACTGGATACGTTTACGCCGGTGCGTGAAGATTTCCTGTAATTAAATATTCGTGGTGAATGTATTTTTTGTTTTTAATAAAAACGCCCGTCATAAAATTTATTTTTTACTGACGGGTGTGATCATTTTTAATTGTGAGAATGATCACTGAAAGACCTTCCGGTGAACTCCTAACATAAATTAAAACGTTATTTCAATTTTATTCAAACGTTGTTTTATGTGATCTGTTAATAATATTACGGATAAGGGATGCTATGAAGATAAAAAACTTACGGTGGTACATTATCATACTTGTCATGCTGGGTACCGTCACCAACTACCTGGCACGAAGTACCCTCGGCGTTGCGGCGCCTGAAATGATGAAAACGCTGGGATTATCCAGTGAGCAATATTCGTGGATTGTCTCCGTCTTTCCCTTCACCTACGCCATCGGCGGGATCCTCTGCGGGTTTGTGATTGATCGCTACGGCCTGCGTCTGAGCTTCGCCATTCTGGCGGCGTTGTGGTCGATTTTCAATATGCTGACCGGCCTGTGCAGCACCTGGCTGCCCATTGCCTGGTTACGCGGCGGGCTTGGGATCACCGAAGCGGCCTTCAACCCGGCAGGGATGAAAGTGACAGCAGAGTGGTTTCCGGCGAAAGAGCGCGGGCTGGCCTGCGGTGTTTACAGTCTCGGCACCTCGCTGGGGGCAATGCTGGCGCCGCCGCTGGTGGTGTGGGCCATCGTCAATTACAACTGGGAAATGTCGTTCGTGGTGACCGGCGGCGTCGGGCTTATCTGGTGCGTGCTGTGGCTGGTTTGCTATCGCCCGCCAGAAAAACACCCGGCGATGATCGCCTCAGAATATGACGCCGTGCTGGCCGATCAGATCGAAGTGGTGAAAGAAAAAGCTTCGCTGCGCTCCATCATCAAAAACAAGTCGCTGTGGGCGATTTCGCTGCCGCGCTTTATGGCTGACCCGGCGTGGGGAACGCTGCATTACTGGATGCCGCTGTACCTGGTCACCGTGCGTCACATGAATCTGCAGGAGATCGCCATGTTTGCCTGGCTGCCATTCCTGACGGCGGATCTCGGCTGCCTGTGCGCCGGGTTTATGTCGCGGATACTGGTCAACCGCGGCGTCAGCGTGCTCAATTCCAAACGCATTACTTTCACTTTTGCCGCGCTGTTAATGCTCTCCATGGCGGGTGTCGGCTTCGTGACGAACGTCTACGTCGCTATTGCGCTGTTCTGCGTCGCCGGGTTTGCTCATCAGTGCCTGTCGATCACGATCATCAGCATGTCCTCTGACTTGTTCTCAAAACATGAAGTGGCGACCGCTACCGGTTTTGCGGCCTTTACCGGCAGCATGGGCAACTTCCTGTTCGGCCTGTTCCTCGGCGCGATGGTCGCGGTGGTGGGCTACAACGTCTTTTTTGTCGGCTTAGGCATTTTCGATTTAATCGGCGCGATGTTCCTGTGGCTGTTAATTAAAAATCCACAACAAAAAATGCAAACCGTGGCGGCATAACTCGCCAGACATTTATTAAGGGAAAACGTATGAAAAAATTAGCAACACTGTTGCTGGCGGCCGCCTTTTGCCCGCTGGTCAGCCAGGCGGTCACGCTTGATATTCGTGGTGGTTATCGTGAAGGCAGCCATAAATATGAATCGCGCTTCAAAATGAGCCAGGCGTGGAGCAATGGTTTCTGGCTCAGTATGGAAACCGATAATAAGCAGGGCGTTGACGGTTTCGACCAGTCCTCCACCGATTACAACGAAATCGAAGGGAATTACAAATATAAGCTGGCGAAAACGGTCACCATGCAGCCCGGCATGGTGTACCACTGGGGTGGCGACGGAGCGCAGATCCGCCCCTACGTGAAGTTTATCTGGAATATGACGCCAGCCACCTGGAGCGGCATCCGCTTTCGTTATGACTGGAACCAGTATGATTCCACCGACCTGTCAGGGAATAAAGATAAAGCCAGTGTCGGGCGAATGGATCTCTATTTCGGCTGGCAAAACGATAAATGGTATATCCAGGATAACCCGGTCTTTTATCGCTACGTAAATGACTTTAATTACAACAATAAAGAACAGTCGGCCTGGGAAAACGATCTGGTCATTAAATATAAGCTGAGCAAAGTCTGGCAGCCGTATATCGAGTGGGATTACATGGGCCAGCAGGGCAGTTATCAGGGGCGTAAAGGGCTGACCGAAAACCGCTACCGCGTCGGTATTTCCATTAATATCTAAGGGACGGGCATATCATGAAAGCTAAAATCGCATATCTTGCGTTGGCTGTCTGGAGCAGCGCGTTCGCGGCGAACGCCAGCGCCGACTGCCTGACCTGGGACTGCCAACAGATGCAGGACATCAAAACACAGATCGCCCATCACGATGGCCGCTATACGGCGGCCTGGCAGGCGCTGCAAAAACAGGCCGATGCCGCACTGGCGCATTCGCGCTGGTCGGTGACGGATAAGACCCTGACTCCGGCGTCGGGTGATAAGCACGACTATTTCAGCTTCGGCCCCTACTGGTGGCCGGACCCGGACCGCAAGGATGGTCTGCCGTACATCCGCAAAGACGGTCAAATCAACCCGGATTCGAAAACCAGCGCCACCGACAGCAAACGAATGGTGCAGTTTTCTGATGATGTGCGCGCGCTGACGCTTGCCTGGTATTACAGCGGCGAGGCGAAATATGCGCAGAAAGCACAGCAGATGCTGCGCGCGTGGTTCCTTGACAGCAACACCCGCATGAACCCGCACCTGAAATACGCGCAGGCGATTCCGGGGATCGTTGACGGGCGCGGTATCGGCATCATTGATACCCGCGTGCTGATCGACGTGGCGGACAGCATTGCGCTGCTCGCCACGGCAGGGCAGATCCCGTCCGCTGAACTGGCGGGGTATCAGAAATGGTATACCGACTACACCGCGTGGCTGAAAACCAGCCGCAACGGCTTTGAAGAGGCGAACTGGTACAACAATCACGGCGCGTGGTATGACGCGCAGGTGACGGCGTTTTCCCTGTTTACCGGTGATAACGCCAGCGCGGCGACGCAGATCGACATCTTCACCCTGCGCCACCTGGCGTCGCAGGTGAACAGCAAGGGTGAGATCACTTCGGAGCTGGAACGTACCCGCTCTTTCCATTACAGCAACTTTGCACTGGCAGCGTATGCGCGGATGGGGCGCTACGGCGAGAAGCTCAACACCGATGTCTGGGGATTTGAACTCGACGGGCGCACGATGAAAAAAGCCTTCGCGTTGATAAGCGATCAGACCGGGAAATCGCCGCAAGCCTGGCCGTATAAAGAACTGCGTTATATGCCGTCCGAAGCGACAGGCCCGATGCTGGCGGCGGCGAGAGCGTATAAGGATGCGACGTTTGTCGACAGCGCCCGCCTGCTGGCGGAGACGGATCCGCAGAATATCAATCTGCTGATCCCCGGATCGGTACTGGTGAAATAGGCGGTCAGGGATGAAACAATTTACCGATGCGCAGATCCAGATGGCGCGTCAGCGCGTAACCCCGGAGGTAGTCAACGCGCTGATCGCCCGCAACCGGGAGGTGATTGATAACGACATTCTGGTTCCGGAAACGGGCTGCGCCACCTGGAATCACTACTTTTTCTGCCCGGACCACAGTGTCCGGCTGATCTGGGATCGTCATTCACCGGGGCGGCATCGCTGCCCCATCGACGGCGCGACGTTTGCAGGCGAACCATATGACGGCGCCTGGTGGCGCTGGCTGAACGGGCTTAACGCCAGAGCCTGCTACGAGCTGGCGGTGCTCTGGCTGCTAACCGATGATCCCCGCTGGCTGGAGAAAGTGGTGGGGATCCTGATGCGCTATGCGCAGTATTACCCGGACTACGAAGAGCATGGCGGTATTCCGTATAACGGGCCGGGCAAGGCCAATGCCCAGACGTTGTGCGAGGCGAACTGTCACGCTGATTTTGCCCGCGGGTTTGACATCATCCGCGCGCAACTGACCCGGACGCAGGAGCGCTATATTGCCGAACGGCTGCTGTGTTGCGGCGCGGAATTTCTGATGGCTCATCGCTGCAACCAGATCCACAACCACGAGGTGAAGATCGGCGCCACCATCGGCATCATTGGCGCGGTGCTGGGAAACGATCGTTATCTCGATTTCGCCGTCAGCAGCCCGTACGGCCTGCAGTATCAACTGGAGCATGCTCTGTCGGCGGGCGGGTTGTGGTTTGAGGGATCGGTTCATTACCACTACTACGCGCTGGAAGCCTTTTTTGCTTTCGAAAAAGTGGCGCAGGGAAGCCGCTACAGTCTGCTGGATAAGCCCTGGTATCGCCGGATGCTGAGCGTGCCGTTACAACTGTTGTTGCCCGATATGACGTTCCCGGCCATCAACGACTGCGTGAAAGGGCAGGAGCGGCCCGGTCACCCGGATATCTATGAATTCGCCTGGCAGGTTTATCGCGAACCGGAATATGGCGCGCTGCTGTCGTGGCTGTACAGCACCCGCCCGCGCGACAACATCGACGCGCTGTTTTACGGCGTGGCGCTGCCGGAGCAACATTTGCAGCCGCCGGAAGGGCATCTGCATGCGCCGGATCTCGGTTTAACCCTCATCCGTACTACGCCGGGGGATGCGGTGTGCATCAACCATCTGCCGTACGGTGGCGAGCACGATCATTACGCCAGCCTGGATCTGATCGTTTATCGTGATGGTAAACCGCTGTTGCCCGATCTCGGCACCACCGGCTACGGCGCACCGTTGCATTACGGTTATTACAAAAACACCTTTTCCCACAGCACGCTCTGCGTGAACGGGCGCAATCAGCCGCCGTCGAATCCGCAGGTGGTCAGTTGGTCAGAAACCTGCGCGGACGCCCGTCTGGTGGCGGAGGTGAACTGGCGGCAGCCCATCGCCATGCCGGACAGCAAAACCCGCGTCGAATGGGATGATGCGGCGTATCAGGATGTCAGCTTTCGCCGCCATGTGGTGGTGACCGATCGCTGGCTGATTGACGTGCATGAGGTGGATAACCCGCATCAGCAGCAGGTGGATTCGGTGTGGCATCTCAACGCGACGCCTGCGGGCGACCGTTCGGCAACGTGCTGTTTTCCGCATGTTCATGCGATCCGCCAGACGCCGCTGGCGCACGCCGCCGATCTCTTTTACACCGCCGCCACGCCGCTGCACCTGCACTGTTTTTCCGGCGGCGAGACGACGTTGATTGAGGCGCGCGGTCCTGATAACCCGTCAACCTCGGATCTGGCGTATGTGATCCTGCGGACCACGCAGCAGCGCATCGTTCACGTCTGCGTGTTTGACTTTACCGGCAGCGGGGAAATTTGCGTGGAGTGGGCAAACGGTACGCTGCGCGTTGAAGAAGCGCGTTCGGGCTATTCCTGTACGCTGGGGGTAAAAGCGTAACCGACGCATTGCGGTGGCGGCGGGGCGGGCATGCGTGACATCAGCGTTTCAATGCTGCTCTCCCGCCATAGCATTCCCTGCAGGGCAAACCAGGGCATCGCTTCAAGCCACTGGCGATGGGCGGGCGTTTCGACGCCCTCCACAATCACCTGATGCTGATTGGCGCTGAAAAAACGCAACAGAGAGGACATCAACTCCTGACCGTTCTTTTTCTCAAACAGGCTCCACAGCAGGCATTTGTCGGTTTTGATAAAGCGGAAGGGTTGCACCGCCAGCGCGCTGAACCCGGCATAACCGGCACCGAAATCATCCAGCCAGAACGAGTATTTTTCGCTGATCGCCCGGGTGGCCGGGCTGTGCTTGATCAGCGTGCCGGAGAACTCGTTGATCTCAAAGTGCAGGAAATGCAGATCACTCACGCATTCGGCGACAAATTCGTTATCCAGTACCATCAGCGTTTGTTCATCGATGTTCAGCGTCACCATCACGTCGTGATGCCGGAACCACGTCTGATGTCGGCGAACCAGCGCGATTTGCTCCAGCAAGATGTCCTGACGCAGGCGGGGAGAGGCCGTGCTGAAAAACTGCTCGACCTGGGCAAAACCGTGGTGTTTCAGGGGATCGAGCCGCGAAAGACACTCCACAGCGATCAGCTTTCCCTCACGATTAAACATCGGCTGAAAAACGTAGCGCATCCCGGTGGGTTTACTGATCATCATGATAATTTCCTGGCGCGTTCCCGGTTATTTGAACGTCACGTCGATACTGGCGGAGGCGTTGAACACCCCTTCTTTCGGCGTCGCGCTCAGCCATTTCAGACTGGCCAGAAAGTTAGTGCTCATCACGCTGCCATTGACGTAACCCAGCGGTACCGGCGTTTTCAGCGGGATCCAACGGGTGGGGTTATCCGCTGGTGAAATCAGGATCCCGAAACCGCTGTTGGTGGTCGGCAGAATGGTGGTGGTGTCCTGCGTCGGGTAAGTGGTGCTGAAACTTGCCATCAGCGTCTGCCCCTGGCAGTCCTGCCCGGCGCCGGTCAGGTTCGCCTGCACCGAAAACGGCACCTGTTTTTCGATTTTCCCGCTCACCGCATTACGCGCCGGGATCTTGCCGAAATTCACCACCGTGCCGTTGTTAGCGACCACCGTCACCTGCGGGTTGCAGGAGATAAAACGGATATTCCCCAGCCCGGCAATGTAAGCGCGGAAGTTACTGTTCGGGCGGCTGTTGAGCCCACCAACGCCATCAACCTGGAACAGCGCATACTGCGAGTTATCGGTGATCTGCCCGTTTTGCGGCGGCTGCTGGCCGGTCGCTTTGATATACACCGAATACTCCACCGTGACCGTCTGCGATTGGGCAGGTGAACGACAGCCACCGCGGCCATCAGGGCGGCAGGTGGTGCCAGGGCCAACCAGCGATTTCGCCGACGACGACGGTTTGTGGTCAACGCTCTGGAAGGTCACACCCACTTCCAGCGAGTTGTGGATCGACTGCATCAGCCGCGTCGGGTCCCAGTACAGATACGCATCTTCGCCTCGCGGAAAGCCGTCGGTATCTTCGCACTTGAAGGTGGACGTAAAAGTTTGCGAACGCCACAGCAGCGATCCTGCCGTCAGGCTGGCGGTGGACACCACAATCGGTTTATCCAGCGTAATAATCTGCTTCACGCTGTTGGTCCCCGCTTCTTTGCAGGAGAGCGCAAAGCTTTTCAGCGGCAGCGAGGTGGCGAGCAGGGTTAACAGGGCAAGCCCTGCCCGGGAGAGTTTTTGCGTGAATCGCATCATCAAGGTTCCTTTATTGTGTGCTGCAGGTCAGGGTGACTTCCTGATAACCACCCGGTTTATTCGTATCCACAGGCGGCAGTGGCGGCACGATCATCAGGCAGGACTGCCCGGCGTCATCGCCCCATTTCATCCGCAGTTTTTCACCGCTTTCAACGCCGGAGACATACGCTTTCCCCTGAGTACCGACGACGCCGATGCTGCTGCCCTGGGCATTGAAAATGGTCGCGCCAATCAGCGGCGACTCGCCGTTATCGAGCGTACTGTGAATGAGCAGGCTCTGGCCGGTATGCGTTTCAAACACCACTTTGCCGATCGCGCGCTGCGTCGGGACGACATCTTTCGCCGCCAGCGGGATGTCGAGCCCATTGCCGATGTCCGAAGTGCGTAGCGCGACACGGTTGTGGCGGTACGGCATCGCGGAGGTCTGCACGGCATAACCGAAGCGGTCGATGGTCGCACCCGGCTGGTTTTCCAGACGCACGCCCTGCGCGTTTTTGGCTTCAACCAGCACGAAGGTGTTCTGCAACGGCTGCGACAGGGTAACGCCCCCCGCGTGCATCACCACGCCACCCGCCACGTTCAGCGAGGTCTGCTGATAGCGCGAGTTGTAGCTGTGTCCGACCTCGATATTGCCCGCGCTGCCCTGATAACCGAGATTCGCCAGGCTGGTGTCGCCGCCGTTCTGCGTATGCCCGGTCTGGAGGAAATAATTCATGCGATTGTCATCCAGCAGCGTACCGCTGAGGCCAGTGCTGTAACCGTCACCGCTCTGTTTGCTGTGAGTGACGTTGGCGCTCAGGGTCATGTCGCGGTTATGGTCAAAGACGCTGAACGGAATCGACAGATTCACGTTCACGCTGTTGTCGCTGTAGCCGTAGTTGCTGCGGCTGTTCTGGTAAAACACGCTGTAGCTGATGCGGTTCCAGGTGCTACTGAAGCCGGTCTGCACGGTGCGGTCGTAGGCCGACGTGCCCCAGTAGTTCTGGCGGCTCAGAATGGCGTACAACGAAGCACCGGCGATGTGCTGGTTCACCGATAACTGAATACGCTGGCGCTTGTTGTTATAGCGCAGCGTGTCGTAATACTTGCGTTGCTGGTTTGCCCAGTCCGGCTGGCCGTTCGGGTTGTTATCCGGATCGTAATACTGAGTGCGGTAGAAGCCGTTGGCCCAGCTTGCGCGCTCAGCAATGGCGTCCGAAAAGTCGTAATAACCGGAAGTGGAATAGCGGTAACCGGCAAGCTGGAATTCGGTCCCCAGTTCGTTCAGCGCTTTGGCGTAGAGGAAACGGAAACTTGCGCCGCGCTTGCTGTCGCCAGAGGCCAGATCGGTATCTGACCAGGCGGCATCCACTGATGCGGCGCCCAGCACGCCGAGATTAGTGCCGACGCCGAGTACGCCGGAGCGGTAATGTTCGGCAAACAGCAGGCCGCCATACGGCGTCAGGTCATAGCGCATGCCATGAGAGAAGGTACCCTGCACAAATTGCGGCTGATAGCGGCTGGTGCCATCGTGGTATTTTCCGGCGGTGAACTGATACTCCCAAATCCCTTCGCGCAGCATGTTGGGCACCGACGAATACGGCACAGAAAAGCTATGGCGCGCGCCGTCCGCTTCGATCACCGTCACCGCCAGATCGCCGCTCAGCGTGCTCGGATAGATATCAGTGAGGGCAAACGGGCCAGGCGGCACCATGGTGCTGTATACCGTGTAACCGTTCTGGCGCACTTCGACACGCGCGTTGGTGTTCGCCACGCCACGCACTACCGGCGCATAGCCGCGCAGGCTGTCTGGTAGCATTTCGGGAATACTGGCGATCTGCACGCCACGGAACTGGAAACTGTCGAACACATTGTTGCTGGTATTGCTCTGACCAATCTGCAGACGGCTGCGCCACGGCACGATGTCCGTTTCCGCCCAACTGGAGACGGAGTGCCACTCTTCGTTTTGCCCCGGTTGTTTAGAGAGCGTCGAGTTATTGCGAAAACGCCACGCGCCGAGGTTCGCACCGTTGTTCAGGGAGAGAAACGCGTAATCACCCTGGTGGGTGCTGCCGCCATCGGTATAACGGCTGTGATCGCCGCTGAAGCTGTAATTCACATAGGCGGCGTTAATACCGTCGTCATACATGCGTGGCGAAATAGCGCCCTGTGGACGCGGCTCCATATGGGTTTGCGGAACGGAAATATCCAGCTCCTGCAAACCGGCGTTCCAGCTGAGCGTACTGCCGGGAATATGTTTAATGATGTCATAGCAGGCGTTGCTGCCAGCGGTGTCCGGCAACAGAACGCCATATTCGCGGTAATCTTCTGCGCTCAGGCAAAACGTTCCCGGCACCTCTGGCTGGCGTTTCTTAAATTCAATCTCACGGTGGTCGACGCGTTTTTTATTGATATAGATATCGAACGGGTAGCGTCCCGGCAAAATATCGTCGCCATTGGCCAGATCTTTCACCAGCGCAACGTTATCTTCACCGTGAATAAACGAGGTATTGAACTGTTCTTCCGCGTAAGAAAAGGGCGTCACCAGCAATGGCATCGCTGAAACATACAGCGTACAACGGATGCGGGAAGCCAGACGTCGTGGTGACGTCGCCATTTTTTGAGCGCGTGCCATTGAGTTCATCCCTAAGCTGAATTATTGAATGCGTGCGTCGTTAACGTCGGTATGACCGCCGTAATCGTTGATGAAGGTGAACGACAGACCGGTGGCCGCGCTGGCACCGGCTGGCAGCGGAATACTCAGTGTGTCGTTTGGCTTGATCATATCCGCATCCACTTTCCAGGTTTTATTGCCATTCCCTTTCAGCGTCACCACGCCGAAGGTCACATGCAGCGGGCCGTTATTGGTCACGCGCAGCGTATTTCCCTGTTTGTGCCAGCGCAGCGCCTGTGCCTCTTTCAGCAGCGTGGTGTTAATGGACGCCGGGCGATAAAACAATTTGACGCGGGTTCTGACGGCAATTTGCAGCACATTTTCTTGTTTTGCTGACGGCGGAATTTCCTGAACGTTAATCCAGTAAACGCTTTCGCGATCGGTCGGCAATCCGCTACCGGAATAGATAAAGCGCAGGATCGCGTCTTTATTTCCGGCCAGTTTCAGGATCGGCGGAACCACCTGCATCGGTAAATTATTCGGTGTTTTGCTGGCATCACCGGTATCAAGCCAGGTTTGCACCATCCAGGTTTCGTCCGTGTCATTGTGAATAGACAGGGCTGCCGATTTTTCATTGCCGTTATAAATAACCCGGGTTTCGTCGACCTGAATACCTGCCAGGGCCTGTAAAGAGACGAAAAATAAGAGTGATGCCAGTAGCTTTTTCATTGACTCAATTCCGTTAAAAGCGCAGACCATCCCTGGTCTGAATACACAGTTCCGTGGCTTATTTGTATTCGATGGTAAAGTTGGCGTTGGCGTTTGCGGTGCCCGCTTCGACGACTTTGTCGAAAGATTTGTAGCGTGCTTTAAGGTTAAAGGTCGCGGTGCCATCGCTGGCGTCCTGGCCGGACGGGGTGATAGCGACCCACGCACTGTCGTCGCCCGCGGTCTGGTTGATCGGGATGATTTTCTCGTTGTTGTCGAGGATCTCGATACCGACGCCTTTCGCCTGATCCACCGACAGCAGGTTCGGGTTGCCCGCGACAGTCGGGCCGTCAAAACGCAGGGAATAATTGCCCTGTTCGCATTTTTCCAGACTGATGGTGAAGGCTTTAGACGCCGTCACGTCGCCCACGTTGGCAAAAGCGGAGGTCGGGTATTTACCGATGAAAACTTGTTTATCCTGATCGCCGGAAATCACATTGCAGGTGGATTTCACGATCTCACCGGTGAATTCAACCTTACCATTGGCTGCATAGGCATTCATCGCTGTTGCTGACAGGATCAGCGCAGCAGCGGGCAGCAAAATCTTATTCATTTTGACTCCATGTACTGGTTTAGAAAAATGTCCGCATGGACTGATTAGGCGGGAGGAATTTACATTAAGAATTTTCTTAGATTGATTGTTTTGACGATTTGATTTTCAAAAATTAATCGCTCGATACAATGAATGCTGTTGTTGATTTGTGCCTGGCATGAAACATGTTTTTTACTTTATGCACATTCCGGACATTTATTTGCAGTTTATTTTTCGTCGCAGCGGGAATGAATAACGATTGGTTATGTTGCTAATCGATTGATATCAATCGTAGTTCATTGATCGATAGGCACAAGCAATCATGACGACAGATATTTTCTGCTACTATGCCGCCACTACTTAATACGTGATGCCAGATTGCCGCTCGCCGATTTTTTATTTCCTCTGCGGAAATTATTTTCTTTTTTTAGAATCTGTAATTGCCTCTTTTTTGCTCCATGACACAAACAGCTGAGCAGTGCTGGATATTTGTATCTAAAGGATAATGACAATATGGATGATGCCTGGGTTAAGCAGGGTCTGTTTGAAATTATTGCGATATTGCGCGAAGCCGTGAAAAAGGGCAGTCGCGTTGATGTCCGTACAAAGGCGCGGACTCTCGCCACCCGTATTCTGCGCTTAGACCCGGCAGGATTTTTAATCCCCTGGAGCGACGATCTGGTCAAAGAGGGGCGCGCACTGCATTTTGTGATTCATGATGATAACGCCAGATATGATTTCAAAACCGGTAAAGCGAAAACGATGACCAGTAATGGCGTCAATTACTTATACCTCGCGTTTCCCGATGAGGTAAATATCACCCAACGGCGAAAACATTTACGCCTGTCTCTGGCCAATAAACATCAGTTTTACTGCAGCGGCCGGTTAAATAATGGATTGCAATACCATTATCATATTAAGGACATTTCTCACGGTGGTTGTGCGCTTATTGTCGAAGATGACGAGCGTGTCGTTTCATTGTGCGGCAGCACATTACGCAATGCCGCGTTTGATTTTGGTGATATCGGCACGATAGTGTCCGATCTCCATGTGATTAACGTCAAACGCATTAAAGAAATAGCCGACGATGAGACTGAGCGATTTTATATTCATCTCTCGTGCCAGTTTAAGCGTATGAACGAGAATATGCTGCGCAAGCTGGACAATATCATCGTCAAATTACTCCTTGAACAGAAGCGTCTGCGTCGGTTGTAAACGCTGTGCGACGGCTTCGCGTCGTTAGAAATGATATTGATGAAACAGATTATCGTCTGGAGTGCCATGGATTTTACTGGCGCCGGTCTCCAGGCTGCTATTGCCGATTGTGGTCTCGAACCGGTATTTGCCCGTTCAATGGCTGAACTGCACCAGGCGTTAAAGGTTTACCCGGCGGCGCCGCTGATGATTAATCTTTTGGGTAGCGATTATACGCCCACCGACAAGATCCTCTGGCTGAATCATCATGTCGACAGCGTTGCTGAAAGGCAGGTTGCGCTGCTGCTCAGACGCCAGCATGAAGCGCTGGTGCCGGAACTGTTGTCGCTGGAAAATTGTTTGACTGTGGCGGATAACGTGCGCGTGGTGCAGTTGCATGAAACGCTGCTGCAACTGGTGGTGAATCAGTACCGACCGCGCGGTGACGCCCCGACGACAGAACGCGGGCGCCTCACGCAAATGGAAAAAAGCCTGCTGCGGTTGCTGTTGCAGGGCGCGGATATTCGCCGGGCCTCGCAACAGTTAGCGATTAACTATAAAACCGCTCAGGGCCATAAGATGAGCGCTATCCGCAAGCTCGGCTTTCGTAACAGCGCGCAACTCTATAAAAACCTGAACGGGTTTCGGGCGCTCGCCAGTTGAGCGCCCGCGGGTTTACGGTTTGATGTTTTCCAGTGCGGTTAACGCCCAGTCCGGCAACTGGAGATCCGCTGCCGCCAGGTTTTCCTGCAGATGCCCCAGCGACGAGGTCCCCGGAATCAGCAGGATGTTAGGTGAACGCTGCAACAGCCACGCCAGCGCGACCTGCATCGGCGTTGCGCCCAGCTTTTCTGCCACATCATTCAGTTCCCCGGACTGCAACGGCGTAAAGCCGCCGAGCGGGAAGAACGGCACGTACGGAATATTCTGCGCGGCCAGCGCATCAATCAGCGCGTCGTCCTGACGATTGGCGACGTTATAGAAATTCTGTACACAAGCGACGGGCGTCATTTTCTGCGCATCCGCCACCTGTTTTGCCGTCACGTTGCTGAGCCCGATATGGCGAATCAGCCCGCGTTTTTTCAGGGTAATCAGTGTCTCAAGCGGCTCTTCCAGCGGTCCCTCCGCCGGGCCGTGAACATCAAGCATACTGCGCAGATTCACCACTTCCAGTGCCTCAAGACCCAGATTGCGCAGGTTATCTTCCACGGCCTGCGTCAGTTCGGCCGGTGACATGGCGGGGATCCAGTCGCCTTTTTCATTACGGCGGGCGCTGACTTTGGTGACGATACACAGCGACGCCGGATAGGGATGCAGTGCCTTGCGAATCAGCTGGTTGGTGACGTGCGGCCCATAAAAGTCAGAGGTATCGATATGATTAACACCGGCCTCCACCGCCGCCTGTAAAACTTTCACCGCCATTTCCGGATCTTTCGGCGGACCAAATACGCCTGGCCCTGCCAGTTGCATCGCGCCATAGCCCAGGCGATACACTTCACGATCGCCCAAAATATACGTACCGGATTTTTTCACGCTCGACATGGTAACTCCTCTCAGGATGTGAACCGACAGACGGCTGGCTGACAGTGTAACGCGCCGATGGCCGGAAAGGGTACAGGGAGTGTAACCGAAGATGTGCGTGGCGGCAGAACGCCGCCACGACGAGGTTAACCGAAGAACATCACCGACACGCAGAGGATGCCGACGATAAGCGTCATCAGGCTGCCTGCGGAGCGGTAAGGCTTCAGCGACGGGATCAGGTACGTCGAAAGTGTTGGCATGATAAACAGGATCATGGCGATAAGCGGCCCGCTGATGGCGTAAATCATCGAGATAGCGTTCGGATTGATGCAGCACACCACGAACGTGATCCCTGAAACCAGCAATATTGAAACCGCACGGTTAAACGCCCGGCTTTTATGCACGCCAAGCTGGTTCAGTGACGTTTTGACGATTTCGCTGGCGCCTTCAATCACGCCAAAGTAGGTGCCGAGGAACGATTTCGACATCGCTACCACCGCCACGATGATCCCCGACAGCGCCAGCCAGCCGGGGGAATCCGGCATCATCGACAGCGCGGAGAGGATCGTCACCCCTTCATGTTTTGCCGACTCGATATAATTCACCGGAATCGATAGCAGGCAACTCACCACGAAAAACAGCACGCTCAGGCAGATAATCAGGTACGCCACTTTCATGATTTTTTTGCATTTACCCATGGCCTGATCGCCATATTTTTCCCGCCGGTCGATAGCGAAGGTGGAAATAATGGGCGTATGGCTAAAAGCAAAAACCATCACGGGAATTGAGATCCAGACCTGGTGCAGGGTATGCGCACTGAATTCCATCTGCCCCGCCAGCAGTTCCGGCTGCCAGCTACCGGTCAGCCAGAGCGACAGAAACAGAAAATAAGCGATTAACGGAAACACCAGAAAACCCATCACTTTCAGTGTGATGTGGCGGCCCATCAGGAAGATCAGATTCAGCACCAGTACCACGCCTGCGCTCACCATTACCCGCACGGCAGGAGTGACCAGCTGATGCTTGGCCAGTTGTTCGATGAGCGAGTTGGTGATTGCCACGGCGTAAATCAGCACCACCACAAAAAAAGCGATGAAATAAAGCGCCGTAATCAGGCTGCCGATCTTTTTGCCGTAATAGTGGCTCACCGCCCCGGTGATCCCGACATTGACAGGCGTGTTTGAGGCGAGAATAAACTGACACAGCGCGCGGTGCGGCCAGTATGTCAGCGGCCAGGCGACAAGCGCGGTAATCAGCAGGACAAGGCTCCCGGCGGAACCGAGCTGAATGGGCAGGAAAAGCGTACCGGCTCCCACAGCAGTGCCATATAAGGCAAAACTCCAGAGCGTCTCTTCTTTAGACCAAATCTTAGACATTATTTGAACGTATCAACCATCAAACCAAAAAAAACGGAGTGCAATTTACCATAATTGAGCGGGTGAATGGGCGGATAGTTTCGTTTAAAACGCAGCCAGCGGATCGGCAACGGGCGCTGCCGATCCGCTAACCACTTAATTCTGAACGGGGATGCGACGCTGACGGCGCTTAATCACCCGCAGGCGCAGCGCGTCATACGTCCAGTTGTACAGCATGGTGTAGGGCAGGAAGAACAGGAAGAAACCCATTTCCAGCATGAATGCCTGTACCAGCGACACGCCGAGCACCAGCGCCACCACGCTTACACCGATGATAATAAACCCGCATTCGAAGCCCAGCGCATGCAGCGCACGGACGCGTGCGGTACGAACGACGCGGGTCACCGGCCACAGTTGGTCAAAGACCGCGTTATAGATAATGTTCCAGACCATCGCGAGGGTGGCGAGCAGAATACTCAGGCCACCCATTTCTACGACTGAACGCTGCATCAGCCAGGCCGCGGTGGGAGCCAGAATTGCCGTCGCAATACCTTCAAAGCAAACGGCATGGAAGATACGCTCCAGTAACGTTCTGCGGTGCAGAGCATCATGTTGCATTGTGTTAAACCTCATTATTTCAATATGAATGGTACGGCGTTGGCAGTGATTTTTATTGATAAATGTGATAAATGAAAGATAGATACCATCGATAAAACAGATAGATCATGCGCTACTCACCGGAAGCTCTCACCGCCTTTGTGGAAACCGTCTCGTGTGGATCGTTTTCTGCGGCGGCCCGTCGGCTGCGAAAAAGCCAGTCGACCATCAGTACCGCCATTGCTCATCTGGAGGCGGATCTCGGCGTCATGCTGTTTGATCGCTCGTCCCGCCAGCCTGTGCTGACCGAACCGGGTCGACGGGTGCTGAGCTATGTGCAGGCGATCCTCTCCGCCAGCGATCGGCTCGATGAACTGGCGGTGTCGCTGACGGGGGAGACCGAAGTGCGGCTCACTTTTGTTCTCTCGGATACGCTGCACCCTGCCGTCCTCGCTGAGCTGCTGTCGCAGTTTGATCAGCGTTTTCCGCACACTGAATTTGAATGTCTGGTGGGCGAAGATGCGGACGTTATCGATCTGCTGGAAAAGGGGCGGGCGCATATCGGGCTTATCGAGGCGCGCGGACAGTATCCCACCGACATCGGCATGTCGCGGGTGCCGGTGCAGTCCCGAATGGCGATTTATGTCGCGCCATCGCATCCGCTGGCCGGGAAACCACACGTTGAATGGGATGAGCTGCACACCTGGCGGGAACTGCGCCTGAATACCTATCTCGAAGATAACCCGCAACCCGCGCGCGGCCCGGTATGGTCTGCGCCCAACTACCTGATGCTGCTGAGTATGGCGGAGCAGGGCTTCGGCTGGTGCGCGCTGCCCTGTGCGCTGGTGGAGGAGTTTGATACCACCAAAAAGCTGACCGAGCTGAACATCACCGGCTGGCCACGGGCGGTGTCGGTCGATCTGCTGTGGAATAAGAAGTCACCGTTGGGGGTGGCGGGAAGCTGGCTGCGGGACTATTTTCAGCGGTTGCCGTCGGTATCGGTGGCCGACTGATCGATGACTTGTGATAAATCTCACTTTTTTTAAACAATTGCGAAAATAGTTGATAACAATCATCTACTATGGTGGAGGTTTTTTGCGCTGAGGTCGAGATGAAAGATGTCGTTATCGTCGGTGCGCTGCGAACGCCCATCGGCTGTTTTCAGGGCGCGTTGTCGCGCCATTCCGCCGTTGAACTGGGCAGCGTGGTGGTGAAAGCGCTGGTTGAGCGAACCGGAATCGCCCCCACGACAATCGATGAAGTGATCCTGGGACAGGTCCTGACGGCCGGTACCGGGCAGAACCCTGCGCGTCAGTCTGCCATCAAAGGCGGGCTGCCGAATACGGTCTCCGCCATCACCATCAACGACGTCTGCGGTTCAGGGCTGAAAGCACTGCACCTGGCGACGCAGGCGATTCAGTGCGGCGAAGCCGATGTGGTGATCGCGGGCGGGCAGGAGAACATGAGCCGCGCGCCGCACGTGCTTACCGACAGCCGGACCGGCGCGCAACTCGGCAACAGCCAGCTTATCGACAGTCTGGTGCATGACGGCCTGTGGGATGCGTTCAACGACTACCATATGGGCGTCACGGCGGAAAACCTCGCCCGCGAATATGGCATCAGCCGCGAACTGCAGGACGCCTGGGCGCTCAGCTCACAACAAAAAGCCCGGCTGGCGATCGACTCAGGCCGTTTTCGCGATGAGATCGTGCCAGTGGTGATCACGCCGGAGCGTGGCGCGCCGCGGGTGGTTGATACCGACGAACAGCCACAGACCGATGCCAGCGCGGAAGGGCTGGCGCGGCTGTTACCGGCCTTCGAACAATGTGGTTCGGTGACCGCAGGCAACGCCTCGTCAATTAACGACGGCGCGGCGGCGGTGCTGATGATGAGCGAAAGCAAAGCCCAGGAGCTGAATCTGCCGGTGCTGGCGCGGATCCGCGCGTTTGCCAGCGTCGGTGTTGATCCCGCCCTGATGGGGATCGCCCCCGTCCATGCCACCCGCCGCTGCCTCGAACGCGCAGGCTGGCACCTCAATGATGTCGATCTGATCGAAGCCAACGAAGCCTTCGCCGCGCAGGCGATCTCCGTCGGCAGAATGCTGGAATGGGACGAACGGCGGGTGAATGTGAACGGCGGCGCTATTGCGCTGGGCCACCCGATTGGCGCCTCCGGCTGCCGCATTCTGGTCTCGCTGGTACATGAAATGGTGAAACGGGATGCGCGCAAAGGTCTCGCTACGCTATGTATCGGCGGCGGGCAGGGCGTGGCGCTGGCGGTTGAGCGCGAATAATCAAAAAAAAGCCCTCCAGAAGGAGGGCAAGGCCAGTTACAGAAACACTTACTCAACGATGTCTCCGCGATGTACTCTGCGGAATCAATCAGCCCGAAACGTATCAAAACGCTGTTTCATTTTGTGTGATGACCGGCGCAAATTCCTGACAAACTCTCACTAATTCATCGCATTCTGCATTCCATCTTTGTTTTTAAACTCCCTTTTTCGTTACTGCCGCTTTTTTTCAAAGATATTCTAACGCATTGTATTTTATGATATTACGTTCACGCTGCCGCGCGGCGGCGTGATCAATGCAGCATTTCTGACAATCTTCACCTTTAAAATTGAAACGTTGTTTTATTTATAATTGAAAACCCATTTCAGGAGGGGTAGGATGGCGACATATCCAAAGCGGAACTCTGTTTTAATCCGCTTACCCGATCACAAAACACTTTTCTGGAGGTGAACGTGGACGTCAGACAAAGCATCCATAGTGCGCATGCAAAAACGCTTGATACTCAGGGGCTGCGCGATGAGTTTTTAGTTGAGAAAGTATTTGTCGCGGATGAATACACCATGGTTTACAGCCACATCGACCGTATCATCGTCGGTGGGATTATGCCGGTCAGCAAAACCGTCTCTGTCGGCGGCGAAGTCGGTAAGCAATTAGGCGTCAGTTATTTTCTTGAGCGCCGCGAGCTGGGCGTGATCAACATCGGCGGCCCGGGCACCATTACCGTTGACGGCAAGTGCTACGAGATCGGCCATCGCGATGCGCTGTACGTCGGCAAAGGCGCCAAAGAAGTGGTATTCGCCAGCGTTGATCGCGCAAAACCCGCGAAGTTTTACTACAACTGCGCGCCGGCGCACATGACCTATCCCACCAAAAAAGTGACGCCAGCAGATGTCGCGCCCGTCACGCTTGGCGACAATCTCACCAGCAACCGTCGCACCATCAACAAATATTTCGTGCCGGACGTGCTGGAAACCTGCCAGCTCAGCATGGGCCTGACGGTACTTGAGCCGGGCAACCTGTGGAACACCATGCCCTGCCATACCCACGAACGCCGTATGGAAGTGTATCTGTACTTCAACATGGACGATGACGCCTGCGTATTCCACATGATGGGTCAGCCGCAGGAGACGCGTCACATTGTGATGCACAACGAGCAGGCGGTGATTTCCCCGAGCTGGTCAATCCATTCCGGCGTGGGCACCCGCGCTTACACCTTCATCTGGGGGATGGTAGGCGAAAATCAGGTCTTTGATGATATGGACCACGTCGCGGTAAAAGATCTGCGCTAGTCGCAGGCAGGATACGTTTTAATCATGCCTGAGCAATGCAGGCGCAGTAAGAGTGAGGAATAACATGATTTTGAATGACTTCTCCCTGCAGGGGAAAGTGGCCATCGTGACCGGTTGTGATACGGGTCTGGGTCAGGGGATGGCGCTGGGTCTGGCGGAAGCAGGCTGTGACATCGTCGGGATTAACGTGGTTGAGCCGACCGACACCATTGAGCGCGTTACTGCGCTGGGGCGTCGCTTCCTGAGCCTGACCGCGGATCTGCGCACTATCGATCGCGTGCCTGAACTGCTGGAACGTGCGGTGGCTGAATTTGGTCACGTCGACATTCTGGTCAACAACGCTGGTCTGATCCGTCGTACCGACTCCATCGATTTCAGCGAAAAAGACTGGGATGACGTCATGAACCTGAACATCAAAACGGTGTTCTTCATGTCTCAGGCGGTGGCGAAGCAGTTCATCGCGCAGGGCAAAGGCGGCAAAATCATTAACATCGCCTCCATGCTCTCCTTCCAGGGCGGCATCCGCGTTCCGTCTTACACGGCCTCGAAGAGCGCGGTGATGGGGGTAACCCGTCTGCTGGCGAACGAGTGGGCGAAGCACGGCATCAATGTTAACGCGATTGCGCCGGGCTATATGGCGACCAACAACACGCAGCAGCTGCGTTCGGATGAGCAGCGTAGCGCAGAAATCCTTGACCGTATTCCGGCCGGACGTTGGGGGCTGCCGAGTGATCTGAAAGGGCCGATTGTCTTTTTAGCCTCTCCGGCTTCTGACTATATCAACGGCTATACCATCGCGGTGGATGGTGGCTGGCTGGCCCGCTAATCTCCTGTCTGCCTCATCAACCCTCGCCAGCGGCGGGGGTTTTTTTTGCCTGTTTCTTACCCGGAAGGCGCATGATTAATACGGTTTAGTAATGCTAAATGTCATGGATTTTGGTTAAATCAAATACAGAAGATATATTCACCTGAGATATGGGATTATCTGACGATCATATTTAGAATTGTCCGTAACCATACATCGCTACCGGACGATAAAAAGACTAAACATTAATGAGGTATTTCTAATTTATTGATTTTATTAAAATTAATATTTCCATGTTCATTCTCCTAACAAAAATCATTTCCCTTTTCTAAGACCCTTGATCACATCTTTTTAATAACTACTATTTTTTGTAGCACTGAAATTTGAATTAAAAACCGTTTCAGATTATTCCTACAATGAGATATTATCCCCATCTTAAGGGAATTAATCAGAGCTTTTGTCTGCCATGTCTTCACTGGAAATCAAATCAAGCAGCGTTTCAGAATTTGCACATTATCCGCCTGCAGCCTCGCGTGGCGGGGAGATCGATCTTCTCTCTCTCCTTGATACGTTATGGTGTGCGAAGCGGCATATTCTGGCCTGTGTCCTCGGATTCGCCTTTGCCGGGCTTCTGGTCTCTTTCCTGCTGCCGCAAAAATGGACCAGTAATGCGGTGATTACCCCTGCGGAATCCTCGCAGTGGAACACCCTGCGCCAGACGCTGGTTAATCTGCAGGTGCTTGATGTGAATACCCACATCGACCGTGGCGAGGCATTCAGCCTGTTTATCAAAAAATTCCGTTCCCAGTTGCTGCTGGAAGAGTACATCAAGTCCACGCCGGCGCTCATGGAGCAGTTTGAGAACACGCAGGTCGACCCAATGGAACTGCACCGGGCGATTGTGGCGATCTCCGAGAAAATGAAAGCGGTCGATGACAGCAGTAACAAAAAGAATGATCCGCAACCCTACAGTTCCTGGACGCTGAGCTTTACCGCACCTGACCCGCAGGAAGCGCAGAGTATCCTCGACGGTTATATCCAGTTCGTCGCGAAGCAGGTGGTTGAGCAGACGATGGACGATGTGCGCAACACGCTGGCGCTGAAAACCAAAACCGAAAAAGAGGCGCTCGATCTCGAGCGGGCAAAGCTCGCCAATCTTCATGACGCGAAAATTAAGCGTCTGAACTACTCGCTGGAAGTGGCAAAAGCGGCGGGCATTGCGAAGCCGGTTTACAGCAACGGCCAGGCAGTAAAAGATGACCCCGATTTCTCCGTATCGCTCGGCGCGGACGGCATCGCCCGTAAACTGGAAATCGAAAAATCGATTGCTGACGTGTCTGAGCTGAACGGCAATCTGCGTAACCGGGAATATGTGCTGGGACAGCTGGAAAAACTGAACATCGAAAACGTAACTTTTCCGGTTTTCAAATATCAGCTTTCCGCGTCACTGCCAGTGAAAAAAGACGGCCCGGGTAAATCGCTCGTAGTGCTGCTCGCCGCCCTGCTCGGCGGGATGGTAGCCTGTGGTGGCATTCTGCTGCGTCAGGCGATAAGAACGCGCGAACCATCGCTGAAGGTGGTTTGATTTTTGTTATGCGTACATGAGGGTATGGAGAAGGGTTCCGTTCACCTCAATTGCTCTGCTTCTCTGGGACCACACTGCTCATTAATGCCAGGAAGATTCGCTAAAAGAAAAAATCATTAATCGCACCGATGCCGAAGTGTGGCGGGTCCGGCCGAAAATTGCCGACGTGTTTCCGTAAGGCAGGGAAAGCCCGCAGGGATGCGGGCTTAGGGTGTGGCCTGCATGGATGCAGGCTCACGCCCGGCCCGGCCGCCTGGAGGAATAAGCGGAGGGAACCGCGAAGCGGCAATTTTCCTGCCGGGAGCCGGGATTGTTAAGGGTGCGGCGACGAGCACCCTTAACACGTTCACCAGTATTGCGGTTTCAGAGTAGCAATGCACTGGAGGTGAACGGAACCCCTCACCGAACTGACATATTCTCAAAACTCCATAATCCCGCCTCAACATTTTATTCGCTGGAAAATCCCCCCTCATTTTGTTTCACTGAATGAAATGACACTCTGAGGTTTGTGGATGAAAACAATTGGATTACTGGGCGGCATGAGCTGGGAATCAACCATCCCCTATTACCGACTGATTAACGAAGGTATCAAGCAGCACCTCGGCGGGCTGCATTCGGCGAAAATCCTGCTGCACAGCGTCGATTTCCATGAGATTGAATTCTGCCAGTCGAACAATCAGTGGGATAAAGCTGGCGAGATGCTGGCCGATGCCGCACAGGGGCTGGTAAAGGCGGGGGCGGAAGGAATTGTGCTTTGTACCAATACCATGCACAAAGTCGCTGGTGCCATTGAATCCCGCTGCGCCGTGCCTTTTTTGCATATCGCTGACGCGACCGGGCGGGCTATTGCCAGACAGGGGATGACGCGCGTGGCGCTGCTCGGCACCCGCTACACCATGGAGCAGGATTTCTACCGTGGGCGGCTGGAATCCGAATTCGGACTGGAAACGTTGATTCCCGACGCCAGCGAGCGCGAGCAGATCAACCGCATCATTTTTGAAGAGCTTTGCCTCGGCAGCTTCACGCAGCCATCACGCGATATGTACCTGAACGTGATTGAACGGCTGGCGCAGCAGGGCGCGGAAGGGGTGATCTTCGGTTGCACCGAGATTGGCCTGCTGGTGCCGGTGGAACAAAGCCCGGTGCCGGTCTTTGATACCGCGGCGATCCATGCCACGGATGCCGTCGAATTTATGCTGTCGTAGTGCGTTTCAGCACCGCTTCCAGCGGCTGCGTGATCAACGACAGGTGAGCCTGTAAATGCTGAGAAAAAGCCTCGACCAGCGCCGATGCGGGTCGATGGAGCGGGCGAATCAGGCTCACCGTAAACGGCACCGCCACGCTGAAGCGGCGTACCACCACGCCGCTGGCGGCATAGTCGAGGGCGGTCATCGGGTTGACCACTGAAATCCCGGCACCCGCCCGTACCAGCGAGCACACCGATGCCGCGCTGTGCGTTTCCACCACCATTCGCCGTTTCACCTGATGTTCCGTAAACAGCGTGTCCAGCAGTTGGCGATAGCTGTCGGTGCGCGACAGGCTGATGTAGTTCTCACCGTGAAAATCCGCAGGTGTCAGCTCGGTTTTGGCTGCCAGCGGATGATCGTGCGGCAGTACACAAACCTCATTGAGCGTCAGTAGCGGCGTGCGTTCCGTTCCGGCGGGCGTCTGTAAGGTCTCCGTTAAGCCCAGGTCGTGACGCTGGGCGGAAAGCCACTCCTCCAGCAACGGCGATTCCTGCGGCACAATCTGCAGGCTCACTTCGGGGTATCGTGCCAGAAAAGGCTGTAATAGTGCGGGTAAAAAGGACTGCGAAAAGACCGGCAGGCAGACCACGGAAAGCTCACCCTGGCGAAATTCGCGCAGCCCTTCTGCGGCGCTGATGATCCTGTCGAGCCCGTACCACGACCGTTGCACTTCCTCGAACAACCGTAGCCCCTGTACCGTCGGGTGCAGACGGCCTCGTGAACGCTCAAACAGGGTTAATCCCAGCACCTTCTCAAAACGCGCCAGTTCACGGCTGACGGTGGGCTGCGAGGTATTCAGCAGACGTGCCGCCTCGGTCAGATTGCCCGCGGTCATCACCGCGTGAAAGATTTCAATATGACGCAGGTTTACCGTCGCCATGGGAAGCTCCTGTGAGAACGTAATCCATATCATTTTTGCATAGACTGGCGATAAAACGATATTTTTTATTGCCTTCGTTTTATGGCGTAATCGGGAGAATTGATGATTTATTAATACCCGGAGTCCGCCATGCCACGCCCGCTGCACAATACTGATACCAGCCTCAACGCCGAAAACCTGCTGCGCCTGCCTGCGGAATTTGGCTGTCCGGTCTGGGTGTATGACGCGCAGATTATTCGTCAGCAAATCGCCCAGCTCAGCCAGTTTGACGTGGTCCGTTTTGCGCAGAAAGCCTGCTCCAACGTGCATATTCTGCAACTGATGCGCGAGCAGGGCGTGAAGGTGGATTCCGTGTCGCTGGGCGAAATCGAACGTGCGCTGGTGGCGGGATTTGATCCGAAAACCCGTCCGGATGACATCGTCTTTACTGCTGACGTGCTGGACAACGAAACCCAGGCGCGGGTGGCGGAACTGGGGATCCCGGTTAATGCCGGTTCGGTGGATATGCTCGAACAACTGGGTGCCGCGTCGCCGGGTCATCGCGTCTGGTTACGCATCAACCCAGGCTTCGGGCACGGTCACAGCCAGAAAACCAATACCGGCGGCGAGAACAGCAAACACGGGATCTGGCACAGCGATCTGCCGCTGGCGCTGGCGGCGATCCAACGCTATCAACTGAAGCTGGTGGGCATTCACATGCATATCGGTTCCGGCGTGGATTATGCGCATCTTGAGCAGGTGTGCGGCGCAATGGTGGAACAAGTGCTTGCCTTTGGGCAGGATCTGGACGCCATCTCCGCCGGTGGCGGGCTTTCCATCCCTTATCGTGAAGGGGACGAAACCATCGACACGCAGCACTACTACGGTCTGTGGAATGCCGCGCGGGAGAAAATCGCGAAGCATCTCGGTCACCCGGTGAAGCTGGAGATTGAACCGGGGCGTTTCCTGGTGGCGGAAGCCGGTGTGCTGGTGGCGCAGGTTCGCAGCGTAAAAACGATGGGGCGTCGTCACTTTGTGCTGATCGACGCGGGCTTTAACGATCTGATGCGACCGGCGATGTACGGCAGTTATCACCACATTTCGGCGTTACCGGCGGACGGGCGTGATCTGAGCCATGCGCCGCTGATCGACACGGTGGTGGCAGGCCCGTTATGCGAATCGGGGGACGTCTTTACGCAACAGGAAGGTGGTAAAGTGGAAACCCGACCGCTGCCAGCGGTCGTGCCGGGAGATTACCTGGTGCTGCACGATACCGGAGCGTATGGCGCGTCGATGTCATCCAACTACAACAGCCGTCCGCTGCTGCCGGAAGTGCTGTTTGATGGTGGTAAAGCGCGGCTGATTCGCCGTCGTCAGACCATTCAGGAATTGATCGCGCTGGAGCTGCTGTAAGGCCCGACGGTTACCGAATCCCGCAATACCAGCGTACCGGTGAACGGCGGGATCGTTTCGATCGGCTGGTGATTTGCCAGCTTAATCGCCTGTTCAATGGCCGTCACAATCATGTTGTCGATGGGTAAATAGACCGTCGACAACCCCGGCTCCAGCCATTTTGCGCTCGGCGCATCGTCGAAACCGAACAGGGAAATGTCCTGTGGAATGTGCAGCCCGGCCTGATGCAGCGCTTTTGACGCTCCCAACGCCATGTCGTCGTTACAGGCGAAGAGAGCGCTGAAGCGGGTGTTATCCTCCAGCAATTCGCGGCACAGTTCATAACCGCGCGTCATGCTGGAATCACCGTATTTCACTTTTGCCGCATCCCACGGAATGCCGTGTTTTTTCAGTGCGTTGCGATAACCTTCCAGACGCGCTTTCCCGGTCGGGGTGTGGATTGGCACGGTGATGCAGGCGATGTCGCGATGGCCCTGCGAGATGAGGTATTCCACCACCTGGAACGCGGCATCCTGTTGTTCGAAGAACACGCAGCGATCCCGGGCCTGCGCCACATCGCGGTTGATCACCACCAGCGGCATCGGGATCGAGTCCACCAGCGCCATGATCGCTTTTTCGCTCATATAGCGGGTGTAGAGAATAATGGCGTCGCACTGCCGGTCGGCAAGTATCTGTACTGCCTGCTCTTCCCGCTCCGGGGTGTCGTGACCGTCGGTGACAATCAGCTGTTTGCCGTGGGATTCCGTCTGCCGCGACGCCTGTTGCAGCAGACGGCCAAAATAGAAGCCGTCGAAGGTGGAGACCACCAGGCCAATGCTGTTGCTGGTGCGGTTGGCGAGAGATCGTGCCAGAAAGTTGGGGCGATAGCCCAGCTCTTCCATCGCTTGAAAGACCTGCTGACGGGTGCTCTCTTTAACCTGACCTGTGCCGTTCAGTACGCGGGAAACAGTCGCTTTTGATACGCCTGCGCGCAGTGAGACATCCAGCATTGTTGCCATTGTAGATCCCTGATTACACGAAATGATGGATAGTTTATCACAGGCTGCCCGGCGTATAAGCCATTCCTCAAGTGTTAAAAAACGACTAAGATCACGCTTTTTGCTGTGAAATCACGGCGATGCGTCGCTAAACGTCGCGATGATGGTTTCAGAAAATTTGCTAGAATAACCGCTCTCAACCCCGCGTTTCCCCTGGAGATGACGTGAAAATCCAGCCGCTGTATAACGCGCCCCACCATGCTGAGCAGGTGACCGACTGGCTCTGGCAGGCCTTTGGCGATCCGCTGCCGCGGGAATTTTTCGCCAGCATTATTCATCACAGCCAGACGCCGGACGCGCTGCCGCTGACGTTCATCGCCACCGATGGCGACACGCTGCTCGGTACCGTGGGGCTATGGCGCTGCGATTTAATCAGCCGTCAGGATTTATGGCCGTGGATGGCGGCATTGTATGTCGCTGAGACGGCGCGCGGTGCGGGGCTGGCGGGGAAACTCCAGCGTTACGTTATCGACTATGCCCGCGAGAAAGGCTACGCGCAACTGCATCTCTACTCGGCCTGTCGGGATTTTTACGAACGTTTTGGCTGGCACTACATCGGCGATGGCCTGGATTACCCGGACACCGCCGTGCATCTTTATCGTTACGATCTTTCGCTGTCGGCAGGCGCCAGCACTGAGTGACGGCGCACCAGCGTCGGATTGAACAGGTGCGTCACTTCCGGTAGCGGGCGTTTTTCGGCCAGCGCCAGCGCCAGTTCTGCCGCCTGCGTCGCCATGGTGACGATCGGGTAGCGCACGGTAGTCAGACGCGGGCGGACATAGCGAGACACTAATACGTCATCGAAACCAATCAGCGAAATATCACCGGGCACCTCGATGCCGTTATCGTTCAGCACACCCATCGCGCCTGCGGCCATTGAGTCGTTGTAGCAGGCGATGGCGGTGAAGTTTCTGCCACGACCTAACAACTCCATCATCGCCTGTTCGCCGCCGCTTTCGTCCGGCTCGCCGAAGGTCACCAGCCGATCCTGACACGGCAGTCCGCTCTCTTTGAGCGCGTCGTAGTAACCCTGCAGGCGATCTTCCGCATCTGAAATCGGGTGGTTGGAGCAAATATAACCGATGTGGGTATGCCCCTGCTGAATCAAATGGCGGGTAGCGAGATGGGCGCCGTAGCGGTCGTCGAGCGCGACGCAGCGCTTTTCAAAGCCAGGCAGAATGCGGTTGATCAGCACCATGCCGGGGATCTGTTTCATCAGCCCGATCAGCTCGTCATCAGGGATCATTTTGGCATGCACGACCAGCGCGGCGCAGCGGTGGCGAATGAGTTGCTCAATGGCCTGACGCTCTTTCTGCTCATTATGATAACCGTTGCCGATCAGCAAAAAGTTGCCCGTGTTGTAAGCCACCTGTTCGACGGCTTTGACCATCGCGCCAAAAAACGGATCGGAGACGTCGCCTACGACCAGCCCAACCGTTTCTGTCGACTGCTGAGCCAGCGCGCGAGCATTGGCGTTCGGGTGATAACTGAGCTCTTCCATCGCCGACAGCACGGCCTGCCGTGAACTGTCGCTGGCTTTGGGAGAGTGGTTGATGACGCGGGAAACGGTGGCGACAGAAACACCTGCGAGCCTGGCTACATCCTTTATTGTCGCCATAGTATGCCTTCTAGTGGGAAAACGTTTACACCTACACAGTGTTACGGAAAAAGGGGCAGGGTTCAAGGGAAAGGGGCGGAACCCTTGTACAAATGTGACGCCGTCGCGGTCTCATCGGTGTAAGCGTTACACGGCTCGTCGGCGGTAATTGAAACCGGGAAAAGTGAATTCAAACCTTTAGTTACACTTTGCGAAGGGCTGTTGCGAATGTTCTCTGGAGGTCTCACCGGACAGATTGTTACTCTGATCGTCCCAGAGGTATTGATTGGTGAGATTCTTCAGTACACGTTTCGTACTTTATTCTTGCACCGACCTGCGCAGACGCGCAGGTTTTTTTTGCCCAAAAATTCGCTCGTCCGCTGCATTTCCCCGGCCTTCTCGTGTAACCTTCATTGAAATCATCGTCAGGCAAATGGAGTTGATATGCTTTTTGGATTTTTTCGGCTGCTGTGTCGGCTGCTCTTCCGCGTCAGGATGACGGGCAATACCGACGCGCTTTACCAGTATAAAGTGTTAATCACGCCTAACCATGTCTCGTTTATTGATGGCATTTTGCTGGCGTTATTTCTCCCGATCCGCCCGGTATTTGCTGTCTATACCTCGATCAGCGAAAAGTGGTTTATGCGCTGGCTGAAGCCGATTATCGACTTTGTTCCCCTCGACCCGACGAAACCAATGACTATCAAGCATCTGGTGCGCCTGATCGAGCAGGGCCGTCCGGTGGTGATTTTCCCGGAAGGGCGTATTTCCGTCACCGGCTCGTTGATGAAAATCTACGATGGCGCGGCGTTCGTGGCCGCAAAATCAAATGCGACCATTGTACCGGTGCGCATTGAAGGCGCTGAGCTAACTCATTTCAGCCGCCTGAAAGGGCTGGTGAAACAGCGCCTGTTCCCGCGTATTCAGTTGCATATTCTGCCGCCGACCCGCATTCCGATGCCGGACGCGCCGCGAGCCCGCGACCGCCGCAAAATCGCTGGCGAAATGTTGCATCAGATCATGATGGAAGCCCGGATGGCGGTGCGCCCGCGCGAAACGCTGTATGACGCGCTGCTGTCGGCGCAGTCCCGTTTTGGCGCCCGCAAAAACTGCGTGGAAGATATCAATTTTCAGCCCGATACCTACCGCAAGCTGCTGACCAAAACGCTGTTCGTTGGCCGTATCCTCGAAAAGTACAGCGCGCCGGGGGAGCGAATCGGCCTGATGTTGCCCAACGCAGGTATCAGCGCGGCGGTGATTTTCGGTGCGGTGGCGCGCGGGCGTATTCCGGCGATGATGAACTACACCGCGGGGGTGAAAGGGCTCACCAGCGCGATTACCGCCGCCGAAATCAAAACCATTTTTACCTCCCGGATGTTCCTTGATAAGGGCAAACTGTGGCCGCTGACGGAGCAACTGACGCAGGTGCGCTGGGTGTTCCTTGAAGATCTGAAAGGGGATGTCACTACAGCGGACAAACTGTGGATCTTCTCGCGGCTGCTGATGCCACGGCTGGCGCAGGTGAAACAACAGCCGGAAGATGCGGCGATCATCCTGTTTACCTCCGGCTCGGAAGGGCACCCCAAAGGCGTGGTGCACAGCCACAAAAGCATTCTGGCGAACGTTGAGCAGATCAAAGCCATCGCCGACTTTACGGCGAAAGACCGCTTTATGTCAGCGCTGCCGCTGTTTCACTCCTTCGGCCTGACTGTCGGGTTGTTTACCCCGCTGCTGACCGGCGCCGAAGTGTTTCTCTACCCCAGCCCGCTGCACTATCGCGTGGTGCCGGAGCTGGTGTACGACCGCAACTGCACCGTAATGTTTGGCACCTCAACGTTCCTCGGCAACTATGCGCGTTTCGCCAATCCATATGATTTCTTCCGCATTCGTTACGTAGTGGCTGGTGCGGAGAAGTTGCAGGAGAGTACGCGTCAGTTGTGGCAGGACAAGTTCGGCTTGCGGGTACTTGAAGGTTACGGCGTGACCGAATGTGCGCCGGTGGTGTCCATCAACGTACCGATGGCGGCAAAACCGCATACCGTGGGCCGCATTCTGCCTGGTATGGACGCTCGGTTGCTGGCGGTGCCGGGAATCGACGAGGGCGGTCGTTTGCAGTTGAAAGGGCCCAACATCATGAACGGCTATCTGCGGGTCGAAAATCCGGGCGTGCTGGAAGCGCCGTCAGCGGAAAATCAGCACGGGGAAGTGGAAACCGGCTGGTATGACACCGGTGATATCGTCACCTTTGATGAGCAAGGGTTTGTGCAGATCCAGGGGCGGGCGAAGCGCTTTGCCAAAATTGCCGGGGAGATGGTTTCCCTGGAAGTGGTTGAACAGATGGCGCTGGCGGTCTCGCCTGACAAAATGCATGCCACGGTCATCAAGACCGATGCCAGCAAAGGCGAAGCGCTGGTGCTGTTTACCACCGATAATGAACTGAGCCGCGACAAACTCCAGCAGTATGCCCGCGCGCATGGCATCCCGGAACTGGCGGTGCCGCGCGACATTCGTTTCATGAAACAGTTGCCAGTGCTGGGCAGCGGCAAGCCGGATTTTGTCACGCTTAAAACCAGGGTTGAAGAGGCGGAACAACACGATGAGTGAGTCAGTGCACACTAACACCTCGCTGTGGTCGAAAGGGATGATGGCCGTCATTTGCGCACAGTTTCTTTCGGCATTTGGTGATAACGCACTGCTTTTTGCCACGCTGGCGCTGATGAAGGAACAGCTCTACCCCGACTGGAGCCAGCCGGTGCTGCAAATGGTGTTTGTGGGTGCTTACATTCTGTTTGCGCCCTTTGTCGGTCAGGTAGCCGACAGCTTCGCCAAAGGCCGGGTGATGATGTTCGCCAACGGCCTGAAACTGGTCGGCGCGGCCAGCATCTGCTTCGGCGTGAATCCGTTTATTGGCTACACGCTGGTGGGCGTCGGCGCGGCGGCGTACTCGCCCGCCAAATACGGCATTTTGGGCGAACTAACCACCGGCGACAAACTGGTCAAAGCGAACGGGCTGATGGAATCCTCAACCATTGCCGCGATCCTGCTCGGCTCCGTCACCGGGGGGATTCTGGCGGACTGGCACGTACTGGCGGCGCTGGGCGCCTGTGCGCTGGTTTATGCGGGCGCGGTGGTGGCAAACCTGTTTATCACTCGTCTGCCTGCGGCGCGTCCGGGGCAGTCGTGGCGCTTTAACGCGATGACCGCGAGCTTCTTTTCCGCCACAACCTCTTTGTGGCGCAATCGCGAAACCCGTTTTTCCCTCGTCGGCACCAGCATGTTCTGGGGCGCAGGCGTCACGTTACGCTTTTTGCTGGTGCTGTGGGTGCCTGTAGCACTGGGCATCGTCGATAACGCCACGCCAACGTATCTCAACGCGATGGTGGCAGTGGGGATTGTGGTCGGTGCCGGTGCGGCGGCAAAACTGGTGACGCTGGAGACCGTCTCCCGCTGTATGCCTGCCGGGATCCTGATTGGCATCGTGGTGGCGGTCTTTTCACTCCAGCATGCGCTGTTGCCCGCGTATGCCTTGCTGCTGTTGATTGGCGTGTTTGGCGGTTTCTTTGTCGTACCGTTGAATGCGCTGTTGCAGGAGCGGGGCAAACAGACTGTCGGCGCAGGCAATGCGATTGCCGTACAAAATCTCGGCGAAAACGGCGCAATGCTGATTATGCTTGGCCTGTACTCGCTGGCGGTAAAGGTGGGGATCCCGGTCGTTGGTGTCGGTATCGGGTTTGGCGTGCTGTTTGCGCTGGCGATTGCCGCGTTGTGGGTCTGGGGGCGTCGTCGCTAATGTCACATTACCCGGCCCGCAAGCCGGGTAACGCTCGCTTACGGTGCCGGATAGGTATACACCTTATGCACGGCTTCAATGTCCGCCAGGACTTCTTCGCTTAACTCAACATGCAGGCTTTCAACGTTGGTTCTCAGTTGCTCCATCGTCGTGGCGCCCAGCAACGTGCTGGCGACAAACGGCTGACGACGCACAAATGCCAGCGCCATCTGCGCCGGATCAAGCTGATGCCGCTTCGCGATATCGACATACGCCGCCACCGCGTTTTGTGCCTGCTCGCCGCTGTAACGGGTAAAACGGCTGAACAGCGTGTTGCGCGCACCCGCAGGTTTCGCACCGTTCAGGTATTTGCCCGTCAGCGTGCCAAACGCGAGGCTTGAGTACGCCAGCAGTTCAACGCCTTCGTACTGGGTCACTTCCGCCAGACCCACTTCAAAGCTGCGGTTCAACAGGCTGTAGGGGTTCTGAATGGTGACGATGCGCGGCAGATCGTGCTTGTCGGCCAGGTGCAGATAACGCATCACGCCAAACGGTGTTTCGTTGGAGACGCCGATGTAGCGGATCTTACCGGCACGCTGAAATTCGCTCAGCGCTTCCAGCGTTTCCAGCAGAGTGATGACCGGCTGCGTTTCAGTCCACTCATAGCCGAGTTTGCCGAAACAGTTGGTCGGGCGCTGCGGCCAGTGGAGCTGGTAGAGATCAAGGTAATCGGTTTGCAGTCGCTTCAGGCTGTCATGCAGCGCGTCACGAATATTTTTACGATCCAGCGCCTGGTTGGGACGTACGGCGCTGTCGTTGTTGCGCGTCGGACCCGCGACTTTCGAGGCCAGCACCAGCTTTTCACGGCTGCCGTGTTTTGCCAGCCAGTTGCCGACGAAGGTTTCCGTCAGCCCCTGCGTTTCCGGGCGCGGAGGAACGGGGTAAATCTCTGCGACATCAATCAGGTTAATGCCCTGGCTGACGGCATAATCGAGCTGTGCATGGGCGTCGGCTTCGCTGTTTTGTTCACCAAACGTCATAGTGCCCAGCCCCAGCGTGCTGACTTCCAGGGAGCTGTGGGGGATACGGTGATAATGCATAGCCGCTTTCCTGTAACTCGAATTATTTAGGGTATATAAACATGGCAGAGGGGGAGAAAAAGTGGAAGTAAAAAGATCAAAAAAGGCCAGCAGTGCTGACCTCTTTTCTGTTAGCGCTTAATAATTTGGGAGACGTCGTCGCGGTTGATTTGCATTCTGTTGCCTTGCTGATCTTCATAACTGATCAAGCCCGTGTCGTCGTCAACTTCAGGTTTTCCATCCGTCAGGATCATTCTACCATCTTTGGTCGCCATCACGTAATCACTGCTGCAACCTGAAACGGCAAACGCTATTCCTACCGCAGAAATCAAAACCGCCCATTTTTTCATTCTTGACCCCTTTATATGACCGCACTCCTGTTAGTCTAGTAATAACCTGATTAACGGTCAGTAAAAAGCGGTAAAATCTTAAAAATGGATGTAAGCCCCCATTTCGGGGGCATAAATGCTGCCTAAAGTGGGTTTTTCTTATTTCGCATGAGATTGAGACTTTCCACGGCAATCGAAAAGAACATCGCGAAATAGATATATCCTTTCGGCACATGCACGTCGAAACTTTCCAGAATCAGCGTGAAGCCCACCAGGATCAGGAAAGAGAGCGCCAGCATTTTGACGGACGGATGGCGATCAACAAACTCACCAATCGGCCGCGCGGCGAACATCATGACGCCAACGGCAATCACCACTGCCGCCATCATAATAAACAGGTGATCCGACAGACCTATCGCCGTGATTACGGAATCAAGGCTGAAGATAATATCCAGTAACATAATCTGCACGATGGCGCCGAGGAAGGAATGGACGTTGGTCTTAAGCCCTTCTTCTTCACCTTCGATCGATTCGTGGATCTCTTTACTGGCTTTCCAGATAAGAAAGAGCCCCCCGAGCAACAGAATGAGATCACGGGCGGAAATCGCCTGACTGAATACAGTGAATAAAGGATTCGTCAGTTTTGCCACCCAGGCGATCGACGCCAGCAGCGCCAGACGCATGATCATCGCCGCCATTAAACCCAGTCGGCGCGCGTGGTTCCGCTGTGCGGTTGGCAGCTTCGCCACCACCAGAGAGAGAAAAATAATGTTATCGATCCCAAGTACGATTTCCAGTAGCGTCAGCGTACCCAGCGCCAGCCAGGCGTTGGGATCGGTTATCCATGCAAACAACATCTATTAAGTCCTGCCAAAACGAAAAGCGCATTATACACGCGCCTCTAACCCAAAAGGAAATGACGGGCGAGGAGCGCGGCGGTGAAATTCTTCTTAAGGTAAAAGCCACGCGGCAGGGTAAAAATGAGTTCACCGTGCGCGCCGATGGCCTCGGTGAGCGCTTTGCTGTTCGCGGCTTTCGGGCGCAACTGCAACACCTCGCCATGGCGGGCGGTGATGCGTTCCACCTGACCGAGAACAATCAAATCCATCAGTTCTTCCCAGTCCATTCGCAACTGCTGGTCTTCTTCTGCGCTCGGGCTCCAGAGCAGCGGCGTACCGACGCGCCGTTCCGCCAACGGGATTTCCCGCTCGCCTTCGACCGGCACCCACAGCACGCGGTTGAGCTTGTGCCGGACATGACTGGTTTCCCAGCTCACGCCGCTGTTGCCGGTAAGCGGGGCGACGCAGACAAACGTGGTTTCCAGCGGGCGGCCGCGCCTGTCCACCGGGATGGTTTTCAGCTCCACGCCGAGGGCCGCGAAATCCTGCTCGGGTTTACTGCCCGCGCTGGCGCCGAGCCAGCGTTCCAGCAGAACGCCGATCCAGCCCTTATCCCGCTTCAAATCCCGCGGCGTCGGCAGGCCTGCGCGGGTCGCCAGCTCGCCCAGGGTTAAGCCCGCCAGCTGCTGTGCCTGGGCGAGTAACTGGGCTTCTGATTGCGGCGGCGTAACGAGTGGAACCGGCTGGGACATAACGAAAACCTTTTTGGCGAAAAAATAGACGACACTTTTTGTCGCTGTGGCCAGAGTTTACCTGTTTTTGGATAAACAGACCAATACAATGATTTATATGACTTTTTTCACGTTTTCTGGCACGCAGTCTGAAACAGCAAAAGAAGTTTTCCTAAACTGGTCACTGACAATGAACAGGATCTTACACCCAGTTATCCACAGAAAAATGGGATAACTGGGAAAAACACCCACTACTGTTTCGATTTACAGCCTTGACGTGCGACGAAAATCGAATTTTCGCATAAAATGTGCCTAACTTATTGGCACAATCTGTGGATAAAAACGACGCTGCTCGATCTTTCATCAACCAAAGGATCGCCGGTGTGATGATCGTCACGTTACGCGGTGCAAATCGTTATTTGATACATTTAACATGATGAATATAATAATTTTATTATCAAGGGGGCATAATGACTTCTTCGGATAACTCCGGGTTTTCCCGGGTTAATTCCGTACTTCTTCACAACTCTATCCACAGAAAAAGTGAATAAAATGCGCTAGTCGGCGTGCCCGCTGTTCATAACTCTGACATTTACTGTGAGTTATTCAATTGTTATCCGGTGCGCAGGCACTAACAGAGTGGTTTACCGTTTCCGGGTAGTATGAAACAATCATTCATATTGAAGCTTATTTTGAGGTAGTCCGGTGATTGATGACGATGGCTACCGCCCAAACGTTGGAATTGTAATCTGCAATCGCCAGGGCCAGGTCATGTGGGCCAGGCGTTTTGGTCAGCACTCCTGGCAATTCCCGCAAGGTGGAATCAACCCGGGGGAGTCCGCTGAACAGGCGATGTACCGGGAACTGTTTGAAGAAGTTGGTCTGAGCCGTAAAGATGTGCGCATTCTCGCTTCGACACGCAACTGGTTGCGTTACAAATTACCTAAACGTTTGGTGCGTTGGGACACAAAGCCGGTATGTATCGGCCAGAAACAGAAGTGGTTTCTCTTGCAGTTGATCAGCAGTGACGCGGACGTCAATATGCAAACCAGCAGCACGCCGGAATTCGACGGCTGGCGCTGGGTGAGTTACTGGTATCCTGTACGTCAGGTGGTATCGTTTAAACGCGACGTATACCGCCGGGTCATGAAGGAATTCGCAAGCGTTGTAATGTCGCTGTCGGAAAGTACGCCGAAGCCGCAAAATGCGCCTGCTTTTCGACGTAAAAGAGGTTAAGCGACGCAGATTATGCTCACCCGGTTGCGAGAGATCGTTGAGAAGGTTGCCAGTGCTCCACGCCTGAACGAGGCGCTGGATATTCTGGTGACGGATATCTGTCAGGCAATGGAAACTGAAGTGTGCTCGGTTTATCTGGCCGACCACGACCGGCGCTGTTACTACCTAATGGCGACCCGCGGGTTAAAAAAACCGCGCGGGCGCACCATCACGCTGGCATTTGATGAAGGTATTGTCGGATTGGTCGGGCGACTGGCTGAGCCCATCAACCTTGCTGATGCCCATAAGCACCCCAGCTTTAAATATATTCCCTCGGTCAAAGAAGAGCGTTTCCGCGCGTTTCTTGGCGTGCCGATTATTCAACGGCGACAACTGCTCGGCGTACTAGTCGTGCAGCAGCGTGAGCTGCGTCAGTACGATGAAAGCGAAGAGTCGTTCCTGGTCACACTCGCCACCCAGATGGCGGCTATTCTGTCGCAATCGCAGTTAACCGCGCTCTTTGGCCAGTATCGTCAGACGCGGATCCGCGCCTTACCGGCCGCGCCTGGTGTGGCAATAGCCTCCGGCTGGATGGACGCGACGCTGCCGTTGATGGAGCAGGTTTACCAGGCCTCGACGCTCGACACGGCGCTTGAGCGTGAGAGGCTGACCGGGGCGCTGGAAGAGGCGGCGAACGAGTTTCGTCGCTACAGCAAACGCTATGCGGCGGGCGCGCAAAAAGAAACCGCGGCGATTTTTGATCTCTATTCCCACTTGTTGTCCGACGCCCGTCTGCGCCGTGAGTTGTTCGCGGAAGTCGATAACGGGTCAGTGGCCGAATGGGCCGTTAAAACGATCATCGAAAGATTTGCTGAGCAGTTTGCCGCGCTGAGTGACGGTTATCTCAAGGAGCGTGCCGGGGATCTTCGCACGCTCGGGCAGCGGATCCTCTTCCATCTTGATGATTCCATTCAGGGGCCGAATGCCTGGCCCGAGCGTTTTGTGCTGGTGGCGGATGAACTGTCGGCCACCACGCTTGCCGAAGTGCCGCAGGATCGTTTAGCCGGGGTGGTGGTTCGCGACGGCGCGGCCAACTCCCATGCCGCCATTATGGTCCGCGCGCTTGGCATTCCCACCGTAATGGGGGCGGATATTCAGCCTTCGGTGCTGCACGGTCGTATGTTGATCGTTGATGGCTATCGCGGTGAACTACTGGTCGACCCTGAACAGGTGTTGCAGCAGGAGTATCAACGCCTCATCACCGAAGAGAATGAACTGAGCCGGATCGCGGAAGATGATGTTGATCGTCCGGCAGAGCTGAAAAGCGGCGAGCGCATCAAGGTCATGCTCAACGCCGGTCTGAGCCCGGAACATGAGCAGAAACTCGGCAGCCGCATTGACGGCATCGGTCTGTATCGCACGGAAATTCCCTTCATGCTGCAAAGCGGTTTCCCGTCCGAAGAAGAGCAGGTGGCGCAGTATCAGGGCATGTTGCAGATGTTCAACGACAAGCCCGTCACACTGCGTACGCTGGATATCGGTGCGGACAAACAACTGCCTTATATGCCCATCAGCGAAGAAAACCCCTGTCTCGGCTGGCGCGGGATCCGCGTGACGCTCGATCAGCCGGAGATATTCCTGGTGCAGGTGCGCGCTATGCTGCGCGCCAATGCCGCCTCCGGTAATCTCAGCATCCTGTTGCCGATGATAACCAGCATTGAAGAAGTGGACGAAGCACGACGTCTGATCGACCGCGCCGGGCGCGAAGTCGAAGAAATGATCGGCTACGCCATTCCTAAGCCGCGTGTCGGTGTGATGCTGGAAGTGCCGTCGATGGTGTTTATGCTGCCGAATCTGGCGAGCCGCGTCGATTTTATCTCTGTCGGCACCAACGATCTGACCCAGTACATTCTGGCGGTTGATCGCAACAACACCCGCGTGGCAAGTATCTACGACAGTCTCCACCCGGCGGTGCTGCGGGCGCTGTCTATTATTGCCCGCGACGCCGAGCAGTACGGCATCGATTTACGTCTCTGCGGTGAAATGGCGGGGGATCCGATGTGTGTGACGATCCTCCTCGGCATGGGGTTCCGGCATCTGTCGATGAACGGTCGTTCCGTTGCCCGCGTGAAATATCTGCTGCGGCATATCGAGCTGGAAGAGGCGCAGGTACTCGCGCAGCGCGGTCTGGAAGCGTTACAAACGGCAGAGGTGCGCCATCAGGTTGCGGCGTTTATGGAGCGTCGCGGTCTCGGCGGTCTGATCCGCGGCGGTCGCTAGCCGCTGTGTTGTGCCCTTTCCTTTGCGGGAGAGGGCATTACATCGCAAGACTATACATATCTTTTACATCTTAGCCGCATCGCCCGGCATTGCCCTGTGCTATTATTCGCACCTTTGGAGCAGCCGACCCGTGCGGCTGCGCGCATCTACCGCTACCCACTTTTGGCGGAATAACAAGCACTTGTGGTGACAGATGAATAGTGGCTATCTGCATTTCCCGGAATTTGATCCGGTGATTTTTTCCATTGGACCGGTCTCCCTGCACTGGTATGGGTTGATGTACCTGGTCGGTTTTGTCTTCGCGATGTGGCTGGCGACGCGTCGGGCCAATCGCCCGGGCAGCGGCTGGACGAAAAACGAAGTCGAGAACCTGCTGTACGCAGGCTTCCTGGGGGTTTTCCTCGGTGGGCGCATCGGCTACGTCTTTTTCTATAATCTCCCGCTGTTCCTTGAAGATCCGCTCTATCTGTTCCGCGTCTGGGATGGCGGTATGTCGTTCCACGGCGGCCTGATTGGCGTCATCATTGTGATGATCGTCTTTGCCCGTCGTACCAAACGCACCTTTTTCCAGGTCTCTGATTTCATTGCTCCGTTGATCCCGTTCGGGCTCGGCTGTGGTCGCCTTGGCAACTTTATCAATGGCGAATTGTGGGGTCGTGTCGATCCGAACTTCCGTTTCTCAATGCTGTTCCCGGGCTCCCGCGCTGAAGATCTCGCGCTGCTGCCGTCTCACCCGGAATGGCAGTCGACCTTCGATACCTATGGCGTGCTGCCGCGTCACGCGTCTCAGCTGTATGAGCTGGCGCTGGAAGGGGTTGTCCTGTTTATCATCCTCAACCTGTTTATCCGCAAACCACGCCCGACCGGGGCGGTTTCCGGCCTGTTTTTAATTGGCTATGGCGCGTTCCGCATCATCGTGGAGTTCTTCCGCCAGCCAGACGCGCAGTTTACTGGCGAGTGGGTGCAATACATCAGTATGGGGCAGATTCTCTCGATCCCAATGGTGCTGGCGGGTATCATCATGATGGTCTGGGCGTACCGCCGTCGCCCGCAGCAACACGTCTCCTGAGGGAAACATGAAACAGTATCTCGAACTCATGCAGAAGGTGCTTGATGAAGGCACCCCGAAGAATGACCGTACCGGCACCGGTACACTTTCCATTTTTGGTCACCAGATGCGTTTTAACCTGCAGGAAGGCTTTCCGCTGGTTACCACCAAGCGTTGCCACCTGCGTTCAATTATTCATGAGCTGCTGTGGTTCCTGCAGGGGGACACCAACGTCGCTTACCTGCATGAAAACAACGTCTCGATCTGGGACGAATGGGCCGATGAGCAGGGCAACTTAGGGCCGGTTTATGGCAAACAGTGGCGCGCCTGGCCGACGCCGGATGGTCGCCATATCGATCAGATCACCACGGTGATGAACCAGCTCAAAAACGACCCGGACTCCCGCCGTATTATCGTCTCCGCCTGGAACGTCGGCGAGCTGGACAAAATGGCGCTGGCGCCATGCCACGCGTTTTTCCAGTTCTACGTTGCCGATGGCAAGCTCTCCTGCCAGCTGTACCAGCGTTCCTGTGATGTCTTCCTCGGCCTGCCGTTTAACATCGCCAGCTATGCGCTGCTGGTGCATATGATGGCGCAGCAGTGCGATCTCGACGTGGGCGATTTTGTCTGGACCGGCGGCGACACGCATCTGTACAGCAACCACATGGAACAAACGCACCTGCAACTGAGCCGCGAACCGCGCGCGCTGCCGAAGCTGGTCATCAAACGTAAGCCCGCATCCATCTTCGATTATCGTTTCGACGATTTCGACATCGAAGGCTACGATCCGCATCCGGGTATCAAGGCGCCTGTCGCCATTTAACCCCTACCGCCAGAAAACCGGTACCTGTGTGTGCCGGTTTTTTTTATCCGCTGAAAGCGGCTTCCACTTTTCCTGCAACGCTGTGCAACACCGCAGATATCGCGGATAACGCCTCGTAAAACAGAACATCGCTGTTCGCATTACTTCCGCTCGCTCCACATACTCCCGCCATGAAACGAGAACAGGGCTATACCCTCATTGAAACGCTGGTCGCCACGACACTGATGTTGATCCTCAGCGCCGCCGGGCTGTATGGCTGGCAGTCCTGGCAACAGCAGCAACGGCTGTGGCAGACCGCTGCACAGGTGCGGGACTACCTGATTTTCCTGCGCAATGACGCTAACTGGCACAACCAGGATCACACCCTCAACGTCCAGCGTGAAAACGCGCGCTGGTGTCTGGTCAGCAGTAGACGAAATGGCGGAACCTGCGCGGCTGATGATCCTTTCACGCTGCGACCCGCCTGGCCGGAGATCATGCTGAAAGAGATCACGCCAGCGCTCGGTTTTTACGGTTTGCGCAGTACCGCCTGGGCCGGGCATATCGTGCTGGAAAACCCGGCGGGAGAGTGGGTCGTCACGGTGTCGGCATGGGGAAGGATCCGGCTGTGCCAGCGAACAGGGGGAATGTCATGCCAGTAAAATCGCAGGGATTTTCGTTGATGGAAGTGTTGATCGCGATGGCTATCAGTAGTGTCTTATTGCTCGCCACATCCCGGTTTCTTCCTGCTTTACAAGGAGCGGTGCTCCGGCAAACCCGACAGCAGGCGCTCGAAGAAGAGATCTGGCAACGACTTTACGTGGTGGCGAAACATCTGCAACGCGCCGGGTACTGCAACGGGAGTTGTCAGGGCGAGCCGCTACAGCTGGAAAAGAGCGGCGAATGTCTCATCGTCCGCTGGGACGCCAACAGCAACGGCATCTGGGATGGCTCGCCCGTGACAGACGCCGACAGCACCGGGTTTCGCCTGAACAATGGCGCACTTGAAACATTACGTGGCGCAACCACCTGTACGGGAAAAGGCTGGGAGAAGATGACCGACCCCGGCGTATTCAACATCAGCCGTTTTGCTGTCACCCGCACGGCGCATTCCGGGTTTGCGCCACAACTGACAGTGATCATGACGGCATCTTTAACGGCCGATTCGCAGACCGCGGTTTCCGCGCAATACAGCGTGACGGGGTTTAATCTGTGAATCGTGAAAACGGAATGTCGTCGCTGGCGCTGGTGCTGCTCACACTGGTACTGGGAACTCTGCTGTTGCAGGGGTTGAATCGTCAGCATCAGACGACGCTTGCCCAGGTCACGCTTGAACAGGTGGCGCTACGGGACAGCGCCCGCGCGCAATCGGCACTGCAGTGGGGGCGCATGCAATCGTGGCAAGCAATACCGAAGACACAGTGCCAGCCGGTGCCCGCGTTTACCGCCACGGTCTGTCTGCGGTTTGCGGATGACAACACCGGGCTGTTGATCGCCCGCAGCGGCGATTTCAGCTACTGGCAATCCGCTACGCTTGAACAGGGCGTTATCCGCTTTCCGCCGCATGGCTGGAGCGATTATTGCCCGCGTAAGGAGTCTGCGTTATGCCAGATACCCTGAGTCGCCAGCGGGGATTTAGTCTGCCGGAGGTGATACTGGCGATGGCGCTGATGATAACCGTTGTCAGCGCATTAGCAGGTTACCAGCGCGGCCTTGCCAGCGGATTTGTCCAGCTTGCGCAATACCGGCAACTGTGGCGCAATGCATGGCAGCAAACGCAGTGGGTACCCGGTGAAATGCCGGAGGGATGGACGGTGAACCGTGTGCAGACATCCGCACAAAGATGTGTCAGCATCTCGGTTACAATCACCAGTCCAGTGGGCAGGCAGAGTCAGATGACGCGCTTACATTGTCCGGCAGGTCAGTAATCAGGAGCGAATATGTTAAGGGTGTACCATTCCAACCGCCTCGATGTGCTGGAAGCGTTGATGGAGTTTATTGTCGAACAGGATCGCCTCGACGATCCGTTTGAGCCTGAAATGGTACTGGTACAAAGTACCGGCATGGCGCAATGGCTGCAGATGACGCTGGCAAAACGCTTTGGTATCGCCGCTAATATCGCCTTTCCCCTGCCTGCCAGTTTTATCTGGGATATGTTCGTTCGCGTCCTGCCGGATGTTCCCAAAGAAAGTGCATTCAATAAATCAGGCATGAGCTGGAAGTTAATGGCGCTGCTGCCTGACATGGTAGAGCAGGAGGCATTCGCCCCGCTGCGCCATTACCTTTCCGATGACGCCGATAAACGTAAGCTGTTTCAGTTAGCCTCCCGGGTCGCCGATCTCTATGACCAGTATCTGGTTTACCGCCCGGAATGGTTAACGCAATGGGAAGCGGATAAACGCGTTGACGGGCTGGGCGACGCACAGCAGTGGCAGGCGCCGCTGTGGAAAGCGCTGGTAAATTACACCGCCGAGCTGGGGCAACCGCTCTGGCACCGCGCCAGCCTTTACCAGCGCTTTATCGATACGCTGGAAAACGCCGCTGAACCGCCTGCCGGGCTGCCTCCACGGGTGTTCATCTGCGGTATCTCGGCGTTGCCGCCCGTCTATTTGCAGGCGTTGCAGGCGCTGGGCAAACATGTTGATATTTACGTGCTGTTCACCAACCCTTGTCGCTACTACTGGGGCGATATTAAAGATCCCGCGTTTCTGGCGCGTTTAATGGCGCGCCAGCGCCGTCACCATCGCGAATCCCGCGAACTGCCGCTGTTTCGCGATCCGGGTCAGGCGCCTGGCTTGTTTAACGCTGAGGGCGAACAAGACGTTGGCAACCCGCTGCTGGCTTCCTGGGGCAAACTCGGGCGTGACTACTTATATCTGCTTGCCGGACTGGAACGTTACGAAGAACTCGACGCGTTTGTTGATATTCCCCCTGATAACCTGCTGCATAACCTGCAGTCAGATGTCCTTGAACTGCGAAACGCGCAGGTCGCCGGGCGAACCGAAGACGAGTTTTCCACCAGTACAGACAAACGGGCGCTGGATCCTGCCGATCGCAGCCTGACGGTGCAGGTGTGCCACAGCCCGCAACGCGAAGTGGAAGTGCTGCATGATCGTTTGCTGGCGATGCTTGAAGAGGATCCGTCGCTGACGCCACGCGATATTATCGTCATGGTGGCGGATATCGACAGCTACAGCCCGTTTATTCAGGCGGTGTTTGGCAGCGCCACCGGTGACCGCTATCTGCCCTACGCCATTTCTGACCGTCGTGCCCGCCAGTCACACCCGGCGTTGCAGGCTTTCATCACACTGCTCTCTCTACCGGACAGCCGCTTTGTGAGCGAGGACGTTCTCGCGCTGCTGGATGTTCCCGTACTGGCGGCCCGTTTCAATATTGACGAAGAAGGGCTGCGTTATTTGCGTCAGTGGGTGAAGGAGTCCGGCGTGCGCTGGGGAATGGACGATGACAACGTCCGCGAGCTTGAGCTTCCGGCGACGGGGCAGCATACCTGGCGCTTTGGCCTGACGCGTATGCTGCTCGGCTACGCCATGGAGAGCCGCGAAGGGGAGTGGCGCGATGTACTGCCTTATGATGAGTCCAGCGGGCTGATTGCTGAACTGGTGGGGCATCTGGCGTCATTGCTCATGCAGCTCAACCTGTGGCGACGTGGTCTGGCGCAGGAGCGACCACTGGAAGAGTGGCTGCCGGTTTGTCGTGAAATGCTCAACGACTTTTTCCTGCCGGATGCGGATACCGAAGCGGCGATCACGCTCATCGAACAACAATGGCAGGCCATCATTTCTGAGGGTGTTCTGGCGCAGTATGGTGAAAATGTACCGCTGTCGCTGCTGCGTGACGAACTCGCACAACGTCTGGATCAGCAACGTATCAGCCAGCGATTCCTCGCCGGGCCGGTCAATATCTGTACGCTGATGCCGATGCGCTCCATACCTTTCAAAGTCGTTTGCCTGTTGGGCATGAACGACGGCGTTTACCCGCGCACGCTGGCGCCGCTCGGCTTTGATTTGATGAGCCAGAAACCGCTGCGCGGCGATCGCAGTCGACGTGACGATGACCGCTATCTGTTCCTCGAAGCGCTCATGTCCGCGGAGCAAAAGCTCTATATCAGCTATATCGGCCGCTCTGTGCAGGATAACAGCGAGCGCTATCCCTCTGTGCTGGTACAGGAGTTGGTGGACTACATCGGGCAAAGTCATTATCTGAAAGGTGACGAGCAACTTGATTGCGATGAGAGCGAGCAGCGTGTGAAAGCGCACATTACGCACCTGCATACGCGAATGCCTTTCGACCCGGAAAACTACCGGCACGATGAACAGCAGAGTTATGCGCGGGAATGGCTGGCGGCGGCGAGTCAGCAGGGGGTGGCGCATTCGGCGTTTATCCAGCCACTGGCGGCACAGGAGATAGAGTCGATTCCCTTCGAGCAGCTACAGCGCTTCTGGCAGCATCCGGTGCGCGCCTTTTTCCAGATGCGGCTGCGGGTGAATTTCCGTGCCGAAGAGAGCGAAATTCCCGAGGAGGAACCGTTCACCCTCGAAGGGCTCAACCGCTATCAACTCAATCAACAATTACTGAATGTGCTGATTGAACAACAGGATGCCGACAGCATGTACCGCCGCTACCGTGCCGCGGGCGAACTGCCCTATGGCGCGTTCGGTGAAATTGCCTGGGATACGCAGCGCCAGGAAATGCAGACGCTGGCAGAGCGGGTGATTGCCTGCCGCCAGCCGGGTCAAAACAGAGAAATCGATCTGCAATGTGCGGGTGTCAATATAACGGGATGGTTGTCGCAGGTTCAGCCGGACGGGCTGTTGCGCTGGCGACCATCTTTAATTAGCGTTTCACAAGGCATGCAACTTTGGCTGGAGCATCTTGTCTACTGTGCCAGTGGCGGAACGGGGGAAAGTCGTCTGTTCTTGCGTAAAGAGGGCGAGTGGCGTTTTGCTGCATTGCCCGCAGAACTGGCCATGGGGTATCTGGCAGAATTAGTGGCAGGATACCGTCAGGGAATGTGCTCGCCCCTGTTGTTTATGCCCGAAAGCGGCGGCGCCTGGCTTAAAGCCTGCTACGACGCTGAAAACGACACGATTTTGCAGGACGAAGAGACGCAACAAAAAGCGCGCAGTAAGTTCTTACAGGCGTATGAAGGCAACATGGTAACGCGCGGCGAAGGTGCTGATGTCTGGTATCAACGCCTCTGGCGCACCCTGGAGCCAGAAAACTACGATGCCATTCTTGAACAGACGACGCGTTATCTGCTGCCGGTTTTTCGATTCAATCAGTCGTAAGTGCTGTATAAAAATTGCGCACATGAAAGGTTTCCTCTATCATGCGCAACTTGTCACGGACTGATGTGGTACAAAAAAGATGCCGCGATTGATGGCACCAAATGTTAATGATGAGGTCCGTGAATGCCCCGCAACACCTGGTTTAGCGTTTTTGTTCTGTTTTTTGCCCTCTGGGCGCCCGTCAGTCAGGCAGACACAGGATGGCAACCGGTACAGGAAACCATCCGCAAAAGTGACAAAGATACCCGCCAGTATCAGGCCGTGAAGCTTGATAACGGCATGGTTGTGCTGCTGGTGTCTGATAAGCAGGCAGTGAAATCACTTTCTGCGCTGGTGGTGCCGGTGGGGTCGCTGGAAGATCCTGAGGCGCATCCGGGCCTGGCACACTATCTCGAACACATGACGCTGATGGGCTCCCAAAAATACCCGCAGCCGGACAGCCTCGCCGAATTTCTCAAAATGCACGGTGGCAGCCATAACGCCAGTACCGCGCCTTATCGCACTGCGTTTTATCTCGAAGTTGAAAACGACGCGCTGGAAGGCGCCGTCGATCGGCTGGCGGATGCCATTGCCGCGCCTGTACTGGATAAAAAATACGCCGAACGTGAACGCAACGCGGTGAACTCAGAGCTGACGATGGCGCGTACCCGTGACGGGATGCGCATGGCGCAGGTCAGTGCCGAAACCATCAACCCGGCGCACCCTGGCGCGCGTTTCTCCGGCGGCAACCTCGAAACGCTCAGTGACAAACCCGGTAGCCCGGTGCACGACGCGCTGCTCGCGTTTCGTGACAAATTCTACTCGGCGAATCTGATGAAAGCGGTGATTTACAGCAATAAGCCGCTGCCGGAACTGGCGCAACTCGCGGCAGAAACCTACGGCCGCGTGCCGAACAAAAACATTGAAAGGCCAGAAATCACGGTGCCGGTGGTGACCGATGCCCAGAAGGGGATCATCATCCACTACGTTCCCGCGCTGCCCCGCAAGGTGCTGCGCGTTGAATTCCGCATTGATAACAATACCGCGCAGTTCCGCAGTAAAACCGACGAACTGGTGACCTACCTGATCGGCAACCGCAGCCCGGGAACCCTCTCGGACTGGCTGCAAAAACAGGGCCTGGTTGAAGGTATTCGCGCAGATTCCGACCCGGTCGTGAATGGTAACAGCGGTGTGCTGGCGATCTCCGCCACGCTGACTGACAAAGGGCTCGCGCACCGTAACGATGTGGTGGCGGCGATTTTCAGCTACCTCAATCTGCTGCGTGAAAAGGGCGTCGATAAACGCTATTTCGATGAACTGGCGCACTTGCTGGATCTTGATTTCCGTTATCCTTCCATCAACCGCGATATGGATTACGTCGAATGGCTGGCGGACACCATGATCCGCGTGCCAGTGGAACACACGCTGGATGCGGTGAATATCGCTGACAAATATGATGCCGACGCGGTAAAAGCGCGTCTGGCGATGATGACGCCGCAAAACGCCCGCGTCTGGTATATCAGCCCGGCAGAGCCGCACAACAAAACCGCTTATTTCGTCGATGCGCCGTATCAGGTCGATAAGATCAGCACGGAGCAATTCGACATCTGGCAGAAGAAAAGCAACCAGCTTGCACTGAGCCTGCCGGAGCTCAACCCCTATATTCCTGACGATTTCACGCTGAATACCCCGGCGGAAAAATACGATCGTCCGCAGCTCATCGAAAATCAGCCCTCGTTACGCGTGGTGTATATGCCGAGCCGCTATTTCCCCGATGAACCGAAAGCGGACATCACGATGATCCTGCGTAATCCGAAAGCGATGGACAGCGCCCGCAACCAGGTCATTTTCGCGCTGAACGACTATCTCGCCGGGATCGCGCTCGATCAACTGGCGAATCAGGCAGCTGTCGGCGGGATCAGCTTCTCCACCGGCGCCAATAATGGCCTGATGCTCAACGCCAACGGTTACACTCAGCGGCTGCCGCAGCTTTTCCAGGAACTGCTGAAAGAGTATTTCAGCTACACGCCAACTCAGGAACAGCTGGATCAGGCCAAATCCTGGTATGTACAGATGATGGATTCCGCCGAGAAGGGCAAAGCGTACGACCAGGCCATTATGCCGGTTCAGATGCTGTCGCAGGTACCTTATTTCTCACGGGAAACGCGCCGCGAGCTGCTGCCATCCATCACGCTTGATGAGGTGATGCGTTACCGCGACACCCTGAAAGCCAACGGACGACCGGAATTTATGGTGGTGGGCAACATGACCACTGCGCAGTCGAAAACGCTGGCCAGCGCGGTGCAGACTGAGCTTGGCGCCCACGGCAACGAGTGGTGCCGCAATCAGGATGTCGTGGTGGATAAAAAACAATCCGTCATTTTTGAAAAAGCCGGAAGCAGCACAGATTCCGCACTGGCTGCCGTTTTCGCGCCGCCGAATGTAGACGAATACAGCAGTTCGGCAGCGGCGTCGCTGTTGGGGCAAATTGTGCAACCCTGGTTCTACAATCAGTTGCGCACGGAAGAACAGCTCGGCTACGCCGTCTTTGCATTCCCGATGAACGTCGGGCGTCAGTGGGGGATGGGCTTCCTGCTGCAAAGCAGCGACAAGCAACCCGCGTATTTGTGGGAGCGCTATAAAGCGTTCTTCCCGACGGCAGAAGCGAAACTGCGGGCGATGAAGCCGGAGGAGTTTGTGCAAATCCAGCAGGCGGTGATCGCCCAGATGACGCAGGCACCGCAAACGCTGGGCGATGAAGCGTCGCAGCTCAGCAAAGATTTCGATCGCGGTAATATGCGTTTCGATTCACGTGATAAAGTAGTGGCTCAGATTAAACTGCTGACGCCGCAAAAACTTGCCGATTTCTTCCATCAGACGGTGGTTGAGCCGCAGGGTATGGCGATACTCTCTCAGGTCTCCGGCAGCCAGAACGGGAAAGTGGACTATGTTCACCCGCAGGGCTGGAAGGTCTGGGAAAACGTCAGCACATTGCAGCAAACCTTACCTCTGATGAGAGCGAATGAATGACCGATACCGCCGAGTCCCTTGATCCCCTGCGCTTGCCGCTCACCGGCGAGCGCCTGATTGAAGCCTCTGCGGGCACCGGAAAAACCTTTACCATCGCAGCACTCTATCTGCGGCTGTTGCTCGGGCTGGGTGAGGAAAATGCTTTCCCCCGCCCGGTCAACGTTGAAGAGCTGCTGGTGGTCACCTTTACAGAAGCGGCCACCGAAGAGCTGCGAGGCCGTATCCGCAGTAATATTCATGAATTGCGCATCGCCTGCCTGCGCGGGCGTTCTGATAATCCCCTTTACGCACGGCTGCTGGACGAGATTGATGACCGGCAGCACGCGGCTGATGTATTGATGCTGGCAGAGCGTCAGATGGACGAAGCCGCCGTGTTTACCATTCACGGCTTCTGTCAGCGGATGCTGAGCCTGAACGCGTTTGAATCCGGCATGCTGTTTGAACAGCAGCTCATCGAAGATGAATCCCGGCTACGTTACCAGGCCTGCGCCGATTTCTGGCGTCGCCATTGTTACCCGCTCTCACGGGATATCGCCGGGGTGATCCACGCGTCGTGGAAAGGGCCGAATGAACTGCTGAAGTCCATCGACCGTTATCTGCAGGGTGAAGCGCCGCAGATTAAAACTCCCCCTGACCGCGACGAAACGCTGACCTCCCGCCATCAGCGTATCCTGACGCAAATCAACGACGTCAAAGCGCAATGGCAGGCCGCGGTTGCCGACATCGGCGACATTATCGAGCGGTCGGGCATCAACCGGCAAAAATTGAATCGCACCAATCAGGCGAAATACATTGAAAGGGTGAATGCCTGGGCGGCGGAAGAAACGACCAGCTACGCGCTGCCGGAGGCGCTGGAGAAGTTTTCGCAATCGTTCCTGCGCGAGCGCACGAAGCCAGAGGGCGACGTGCCGGTTCACCCGCTGTTTACCGCCATTGAAACCCTGCTGTCGCAACCGCTGACGTTGAACGATCTGGTGATCACCCAGGCGATGGTTGAGATCCGCGACGCCGTTGCTCGTGAAAAACGCCGCCGTGGCGAACTGGGTTTTGACGATATGCTGAGCCGTCTGGATGACGCGTTGCGCAGCGAAAGTGGCGATGCGCTGGCTGCCGCCATTCGCCAGCGATTCCCGGTAGCGATGATCGATGAGTTTCAGGATACCGATCCACAGCAGTACCGCATTTTCCGCCGTATCTGGCGAAAACAGCCCGGCACTGCGCTGTTGCTGATAGGCGATCCTAAGCAGGCTATTTACGCGTTTCGCGGTGCGGATATTTTCACTTACATGAAAGCGCGCAGCGACGTGATCGCGCATTATACGCTGGACACCAACTGGCGTTCGGCGCCGGGTATGGTGGAGAGCGTGAATCGCCTGTTCAGTCAGATGGACAACCCTTTCATGTTCCGCGAGATCCCGTTTCAGGCGGTGAGAGCCGCGGAGAAAAACCATACGCTGCGTTTTGACATCGACGGAGAAAACCAGCCTGCCATGAACCTGTGGCTGATGCCGGGGAATGGTGTCGGCGCGGGCGATTATCAGACGCTGATGGCGCAACTCTGCGCCACACAAATCCGTGACTGGCTGACCGCGGGGCAGCAGGGTAAAGCGCGGTTGTGGCGTGGAGAGACGTCGGCGCCAGTGAAAGCGTCGGATATCACTGTGCTGGTACGAAACCGCCAGGAAGCGGCGCTTATCCGCGATGCGCTCAATCTGCTGGCGATCCCTTCGGTTTATCTGTCGAATCGCGATAGCGTGTTCGAAACCCCGGAAGCGCAGGAGATGCTCTGGGTACTGCAGGCGGTCCTGGCGCCGGAGCGCGAAAGCCTGTTGCGCAGCGCGCTGGCAACGTCGCTGTTCGGTCTGAACGCGCAGGATATCGACCAGTTGAATCAGGATGAGCTCGCCTGGGATGCGCTGGTGGAAGAGTTCGCCGCCTGGCGTCTGCTATGGCAGCAGCGTGGCGTTATGCCGATGCTGCGTGCGTTAATGAGCGCGCGTCATATCGCGGAAAACCTGCTGGCGACGCCGGGAGGTGAGCGCCGCTTAACAGACATTCTGCACATCAGCGAGTTGTTGCAGGAAGCCGCATCACAACTGGAAAGCGAGCATGCGCTGGTGCGCTGGCTGGCCCAGCATATCGCCGAGCCGGATACCAATGCCGCCAGCCAGCAGATGCGGCTGGAAAGTGATAAGCATCTGGTGCAGATCGTCACGATCCACAAATCGAAAGGGCTGGAGTATCCGCTGGTCTGGCTGCCTTTTATTGCCCGTTTCCGCAAGCAGGATCAGGCGTTTTATCATGACCGACACTCCTTTGAGGCGGTGCTCGATTTACGCGAGGGCGAAGAGAGCCTCGAACTGGCGGAGGCCGAGCGGCTGGCGGAAGATTTGCGTCTCCTCTACGTCGCGTTAACCCGCGCTGTCTGGCATTGCAGCCTAGGCATCGCGCCGTTGACCAGCCGCCGTAGTGATAAACCCGGCGAGACGGATGTTCATCATAGCGCGCTGGGGCGGCTGGTACAGAAGGGCGACGCGATGGATGCCGCCGGGCTGGAAGCGAGCCTGCGTGCGCTCTGTAACGAACATATTGCGCTGGTGCAGCCTGGCGTGGTGGATAACACGCGCTGGCAGGCGCCTGAAACAGCGCTGACAGCGCTTTCTGCCCGCGAGATCACGCGCCGCGTCAGCGACGACTGGCGGGTGACCAGCTATTCTGGTCTGCAGCAACACGGCCACAGCGTGGCGCAGGATCTGCTGCCCCGGCTGGATATCGACGCCGCAGGCACAGGTGATATTCCCGACGCCCCGCAATTAACGCCGCACCAGTTTCCACGCGGCGCGTCACCGGGGACGTTCCTGCACAGCCTGTTTGAAGAACTCGATTTTACCCAACCTGTCTCTGCGGAGTGGATGCGGGAACAACTCCAGTCAGGCGGCTATGATGAGAGCTGGACGCCGGTGCTCACGCAATGGCTGGACACCGTACTGCAGACGCCGTTACCGGGCGCTGAGATTGCGCTACGGGAACTGAGCGCCAGGCAAAAACAGGTGGAACTGGAGTTTTATCTGCCGATTGAGCAGATGCTCGAACCGCAGGCGCTGGATGCGTTGATCCGCCGTTACGACCCGTTGTCGGCGGGCTGCCCGCCACTGGATTTTCGCCAGGTGCGTGGCATGCTGAAAGGCTTTATCGACCTGGTTTTCCGTCATGACGGGCGCTACTACCTGCTGGATTACAAATCAAACTGGCTGGGTGACAGCGGTGAAGCCTATACGCAGCAGGCGATGGCGCAGGCGATGCAGTCGCACCGCTATGACCTGCAGTATCAACTGTACTGCCTCGCACTGCACCGTTATCTGCGCCACCGTATTGCGGATTACGACTACGATCGTCACTTTGGCGGTGTGATCTATCTGTTCCTGCGCGGCGTGGACAGCCGTGAACCCGGGCAGGGCATTTTTACCACTCGCCCGGAACGTGCGCTTGTTGATGGCATGGATAACCTGTTTGCCGGTACGACGCCGGAGGTGGCACAATGAAAATGACCGAACTGTTACTGAGTGCGGTAGAACATAAACAACTGCGCCATCTGGACGTTCAGTTTGCCATGATGCTGACCTCGCCGGAGGAGAACCCGGCGCTGGCGCTGGCTGCGGCGATCCTCAGCCGTGACGCCGGGGAAGGGCACGTCTGTCTGCCGCTGTCCCGCCTGTGTGTGGATGACAAGCTCAGCGACACTGCGCGGGAGATCTGGACACAACTGTTTGCGAAAGCCGGGGAGCCGCAGCAATGGCAGGATCTGCTGCTGGAGACTCCGGCGGTCAGCCAGGGCGACGCGCCCACGCCGCTGATTCTCTCTGGTGATCGTCTGTACCTGAACCGCATGTGGCGTAACGAGCTGACGGTAGCCCGTTTCTTTAGCGAACAAAATCAGCCGATCGCGGTCGATGAAACGCGTCTGAGCGAGACGCTGGCGGGGTTGTTTACGCCAGTTGACGGTGTGGACTGGCAAAAAGTGGCAGCGGCGGTGGCGCTGACCCGGCGCATTTCTGTCATCTCCGGCGGGCCGGGAACCGGCAAAACCACCACCGTGGCGAGACTGCTGGCGGCGCTTATTCAGATGTCAGGAGACGAACGCTGTCGGATCCGTCTGGCGGCGCCGACCGGAAAAGCGGCGGCACGACTGACTGAGTCTCTCGGCAGCGCGCTGCGTAAACTCCCGTTAAGTGAAGAACAAAAAGCGCTGTTCCCCACCGACGCCAGCACGCTGCATCGCCTGCTGGGTGCGCAACCGGGCAGCCAGCGCATGCGCTATCACGCCGATAACCCGCTGCATCTGGACGTGCTGGTGGTCGACGAAGCCTCAATGATCGATCTGCCAATGATGTCGCGCCTGATTGACGCGCTGCCGCCGCATGGCCGGGTGATTTTTCTCGGCGATCGCGATCAACTGGCGTCCGTGGAAGCGGGTGCGGTGCTGGGCGATATCTGCGCATGGGTCAATGCCGGATACACAGCCGATCGCGCGGCAGAGCTCAGCAGACTGACCGGTGCGGTAATTCCGGCCGGGGAAGGAACGCACGCAGGCAAATTGCGCGACAGCCTCTGTCTGCTGCAAAAGAGCTACCGTTTCGGCAGCCATTCCGGTATCGGGCAACTGGCGCAGGCGGTCAATAAAGGCGACAAATCGGCCGTCAGCCAGGTGTTTCGCCAGGGCTTTGACGATATCGTCCTTAAACCGCTGCGCACCAGTGACGAGTATGAAACCATGCTCAGTGATGCGCAGACCGGATACGCGCACTATCTGCAGTGTCTGAGGGAAAACGCGAGCCCGGAGGTTATCCTCGCCGCGTTTGGTGAATTTCAGTTACTGTCAGCGCTGCGTGAAGGGCCGTACGGTGTCAGCGGTCTGAATGAGCAGCTTGAGCGGGTGCTGGCGCGTCAGCGCTGGGTCACGCTGCCGAAACATTCCCGCTGGTATGACGGGCGTCCGGTGATGATTTCGCGCAACGACAGTGCGCTGGGGCTGTTTAACGGCGATATTGGCGTGGCGCTCGATCGCGGTCAGGGGCTTCGCGTCTGGTTTATGATGCCGGACGGCACGGTGAAATCCTTCCAGCCCAGTCGCCTGCCGGAACATGAAACCGCATGGGTGATGACGGTGCATAAATCGCAGGGATCGGAGTTTGATCATGCGGCGCTGATCCTGCCCGCGCAACCCACACCATTGCTGACCCGTGAGCTGGTCTACACCGCGATCACTCGCGCCCGTCAACGGTTGTCGTTATATGCCGATGAAAACCTGCTGGCACAGGCGATTGTGGCGCGTACCGAACGGCGCAGCGGTCTGGCCGCGTTTTTTGCCGGGTAGTCAGGCTACCCGGCGCAGAGCGCTTCAGCGCAAATCGGCCATCAGCACTTTTGAACGGCGCTGATAGTTGTACATCTCTTTTTTGCTGTCCGGCAGCAGTTCAATATCCACTGGCGTAAAGCCGCGCTCCTGGAACCAGTGAATGCTGCGCGTGGTCAGTACAAACAGCTTGCTGAGCCCCATCTGTTTCGCCTGGCTGGCAATGCGGTTAAGCAGCACCTCACCGCGCGACGAGCTGCGGTAGTCCGGATGCACCGCCACGCAGGCCATTTCGCCAATTTTCTCTTCCGGGAACGGGTAGAGCGCGGCGCAGGCGATGGTGGTGTTATCGCGCTGGATAATAGTAAATTTGTCGATCTCCATTTCCAGTTGCTCCCGCGAACGGCGCACCAGAATGCCCTGCTGCTCCAGCGGGCGGATTAGCTCAAGAATGCCGCCAATGTCGTTGATGGTTGCGCGACGAATTTGCTCGGCGCTTTCCATGACAATTTGCGTCCCGATACCATCGCGGGAGAAGAGCTCCTGCAACAGCGCGCCATCTTCCTGATAGCTGATCAGATGGCTGCGGCGTACGCCACTACGGCAGGCTCTTACCGCTCCACGCAGGAATCGTACGGTACCGGAGTGGTAGTCGCCATCGGCTTCCAGCGCCTCAAGCCGCGCCTGGGCTTCGTTCGGGAAAAGCTCCGGCAGGATTTCGCCATCATCACCGTAAACGCCCTGCGAAGAGCAGAAACCAATCATCTTCTCTGCTTTCAGTTTGATGGCCAGTTGCGTGGCAATCTCTTCCGACGTCAGGTTAAAGCTTTCACCGGTGACCGAGACCGCCACCGGCCCCATCAGCACGATAGCGCCGTTATCCAGTTGGCGATGAATGGCTTCTTCATCAATGCGGCGAATGCGTCCGCTGTGGCAATAATCCACACCGTCATCCACGCCCAGCGGCTGCGCGATGATAAAGTTTCCGCTCACCACGTTAATATGCGCCCCCTGGAGCGGGGTATTGTTGAGGCTCATCGACAGACGCGCAGTGATATCGAGCTGCAGAGTGCCTGCCGCCTGCTTAACCAGTTCCAGGGTGGTGTCATCCGTCACACGAATATGCTTGTGATACATCGGTTCGTAGTGATGGGTGATCAGGTTGGCGTCAATCTGCGGACGTGCGCCATACACCACCACCAGCCGGATCCCGAGGCTATGAAGCAGGCCGATGTCATTGACTATGCTGGAAAAATTTTCATGCTCGATGGCTTCCCCGCCCAGCATGATGACAAACGTTTTCCCCCGATGTGCATTAATATAGGGGACGGAATGGCGGAATCCTTCAACCAGTTCGGTTCTACGTTCCTTCACCACGGCAAAACCCTCAGTGCATGATTATTCGAAATTAGTGTATTTTTATTCTGTTTTGGCCGCGCGCGCAAGTCTAAAATTTTCCCGGGTCTAAGAAATTTTTGAGTTTGTATGCGCAAAACATAAGAATGTTTACCCTTTTCTGGATGACAGCTTATACACGTTTGGTTAAAGTTTTCGGTCAAACTGGACGTTTTATCGTTTAAATTCGTTTGCTTTGCTCGGGAGAAGCATGTCGGGAAGTCAGTCAGCATTAAGCCGCCGCCGTTTATTAAAGGGGGCTGGCGCCATGTGGTTATTAAGTGTGAGTCAACTTGGCCTTGCCGCTGTCAGTCAGGTGGTGGCGGTGCGTGTCTGGCCATCGTCCACGTATACACGAGTGACGGTGGAATCCTCGCAGGTGCTGAAATATCGCCAGTTTGCGCTGAGTAACCCTGAGCGCGTGGTGGTGGATATCGAAGGGGTCAATCTGAACTCGGTGCTGAAAGGCATGGGCGCGCAGATCCGTGCTGACGATCCGTACATAAAATCCGCGCGCGTGGGGCAGTTTGATCCGCAAACGGTGCGGATGGTGTTTGAGCTCAAGCAGAACGTTAAACCGCAGTTGTTCGCACTGGCACCCGTCGCCGGATTCAAAGAACGTCTGGTGATGGATCTCTATCCGGCCAATGCTCAGGATATTCAGGATCCGTTGCTGGCGCTGCTCGAAGATTACAATAAGGGCGATCTGGAAAAACAGGTGCCGCCCGCGCAGAGCGGTCCACAGCCGGGTAAAGCGGGGCGTGATCGCCCGATTGTCATCATGCTCGATCCCGGTCATGGCGGTGAAGATTCCGGTGCGGTGGGGAAATACCGCACCCGCGAAAAAGATGTGGTGTTGCAGATTGCCCGCCGCCTTCGGGCGCTCATCGAGAAAGAGGGCAACATGAAGGTGTTTATGACCCGCAACGAGGACATATTCATTCCGCTGAAGGTGCGTGTGGCGAAAGCGCAAAAGCAGCGCGCCGACCTGTTTGTCTCCATTCACGCGGATGCGTTCACCAGTCGTCAGCCGAGCGGCTCATCGGTGTTTGCGCTCTCCACCAAAGGCGCGACCAGTACCGCGGCGAAATATCTGGCGGAAACGCAGAACGCCTCGGATCTCATTGGTGGCGTGAGTAAGAGCGGTGATCGTTATGTCGATCATACGATGTTTGATATGGTGCAATCCCTGACCATCTCCGATAGCCTGAAATTTGGCAAGGCGGTGCTGCAAAAGCTCGGAAGGGTGAATGATCTGCATAAAAACCAGGTCGAGCAGGCGGGCTTTGCGGTACTGAAAGCGCCGGACATTCCGTCGATTCTGGTTGAGACGGCGTTTATCAGTAATATCGAAGAAGAGCGTAAGCTGAAAACTGCCGCTTTCCAGCAGCAGGTGGCAGAGTCGATTCTGGCGGGAATTAAAGCCTACTTCGCCGATGGCGCGACGCTGGCAAGACGCGGGTAACGGAATGGCGCCGAAAGGCGCTATTTATTTGCAGGATGCAGAAACAAAAAAACACCCGTCAGGGTGTTCGTTGTATCTGGAACATTGCGATTAAAATGTTGGTTGCGGGGGCCGGATTTGAACCGACGACCTTCGGGTTATGAGCCCGACGAGCTACCAGGCTGCTCCACCCCGCGTCCGTCTTTATACTTCGTATTTCAAATCACATGTGCGTTGGCTTTCCTCGTTCACCTTAGTCACTTACTGGGGTAAGCTCCTAAGGATTCACTGCGTCGCCGCCTTCCTGTGATTCGAACTACTTCGTATAAACTTTCCTTCACATTTTAATTGGTTGCGGGGGCCGGATTTGAACCGACGACCTTCGGGTTATGAGCCCGACGAGCTACCAGGCTGCTCCACCCCGCGTCCGTGGATGCGCACTATACTCTGCTGACTTTCTGTTGCAACCTTTTTTTTAACTAAACGGTTAAGTTTGCAGGTAATTGCGCAAAAACCTGTCAGATTGTCTGTTTTGTGCGCGGAATTCCGTTTTGACCGCGCCAGCGCATTTCTTTACCCCTGACGGTTTGTTATCTTCATCACGGATTCGGCTTAAGTAAAAGATGAGACATCATGAAAGGACGTTGGGCAAAATATCTGGTAACGGGAACGCTGCTGACACTACTGGCAGCCTGTAGTTCTAAACCGACCGACCGCGGTCAGCAGTACAGTGACGGGAAATTCACGCAGCCTTTCTCACTGGTTAACCAGCCTGACGCCATTGGTGCGCCAATCAACGCTGGCGATTTCGCCGAGCAGGTGAATCAGGTCCGCGACGCCTCGCCACGTCTTTATGGCAGTCAAAGCAACGTCTATAACGCCGTGCAGCAATGGCTCCGTTCCGGTGGCGATACCCGCACGCTGCGTCAGTATGGCATCGACGCCTGGCAGATGCAGGGCGCTGATAACTACGGCAACGTGCAGTTCACTGGTTACTACACGCCGGTTGTGCAGGCTCGCCATACGCCGCAAGGGGAGTTCAGATATCCCATCTACCGCATGCCACCGAAGCGCGGTCGCCTGCCGTCCCGCGCCGAGATCTACGCTGGCGCGCTGAGCGATACCTACGTTCTCGCTTACAGCAACTCGCTGATGGACAACTTTATTATGGATGTACAGGGCAGCGGCTATATCGATTTCGGCGACGGCTCGCCGCTCAATTTCTTTAGCTATGGCGGGAAAAACGGCTGGTCGTATCGCAGCATCGGTAAAGTGCTTATCGATCGTGGCGAAGTGAAGAAAGAAGATATGTCGATGCAGGCCATCCGCCATTGGGGCGAAACGCACAGCGAAGCGGAAGTGCGCGAGTTGCTGGAGCAGAATCCTTCTTTCGTCTTCTTTAAACCGCAATCCTTCGCGCCAGTGAAAGGTGCCAGCGCTGTCCCGCTGATCGGTCGCGCGTCGGTGGCGTCTGACCGCAGTATTATTCCGGCGGGAACCACGCTGCTGGCGGAAGTGCCGCTGCTCGATAACAACGGTAAATTCAACGGCCAGTACGAACTGCGCCTGATGGTGGCGCTGGATGTCGGCGGAGCGATTAAAGGCCAGCACTTTGATATCTACCAGGGCATTGGCCCGGATGCCGGACACCGCGCAGGATGGTACAATCACTATGGTCGTGTCTGGGTGCTGAAAAACGCCCCGGGAGCCGGCAACGTCTTTAGCGGTTAATTGAGGTCTTATGTCTGTGGTAATCAGCGATGCCTGGCGCCAGCGCTTTGGCGGCACGGCACGTTTGTACGGTGAAAATGCACTGCAGTGGTTTGCCGATGCGCACGTCTGCGTCGTGGGCATTGGCGGTGTCGGATCCTGGGCGGCGGAAGCGCTGGCGCGTACCGGCATCGGCGCGATCACGCTGATTGATATGGATGACGTGTGCGTCACCAACACCAATCGCCAGATCCACGCGCTCGGCGGCAATGTGGGGCTCGCCAAAGCCGAGGTGATGGCCGACCGCATTCGCCAGATCAACCCGGAGTGCCGGGTGAATGTCATTGACGATTTTGTCACCCCTGACAACGTGGCGCAGTATATGAGCGCCGGGTACAGTTATGTTATCGACGCCATCGACAGCGTGCGGCCAAAAGCGGCGCTGATTGCGTACTGCCGTCGCTATAAAGTACCGCTGGTGACTACTGGCGGGGCTGGCGGGCAGACAGACCCGACGCAGATCCAGGTCGCCGATCTGGCGAAAACGATCCAGGATCCGCTGGCAGCCAAACTGCGCGAACGGCTGAAAAGCGAGTATGGCGTGGTGAAAAACAGCAAAGGCAAACTGGGCGTGGACTGCGTATTTTCAACGGAAGCGCTGGTCTATCCGCAGGCAGACGGTAGCGTTTGCGCCATGAAGAGCACCGCGGAAGGGCCAAAACGGATGGACTGCGCCTCAGGCTTCGGCGCGGCAACGATGGTGACCGCCACCTTTGGTTTTGTCGCGGTCTCCCATGCCCTCAAAAAAATGATGGCAAAAGCGGCACGTCAGGCCTGACGCTGACGCGCTGCATCGCTCACGGCCTCGCCCAGCGCAGCCAGCCCCTGACTGCGTGAGGCGCTGAGCTGAGCGCGGAGTCCCAGTTCGTCGAACAGCGTGAGCGGATCCTGCGCCAGCAGTTCCGTCGCGCTTTTCCCTTCCACCGCCGTCAGCAATACCGCCAGTAAGCCGCGCACAATTCTCCCTTCGCTGTCGCCAAAGAAATGCAGTTTGCCGTCATTCGTCACGACAGTGCCCAGCCAGACGCGGTTTTCACAACCGGCAATCTCTTTCGCCTGCGCTTTCAGTTCATCTGAAAGGGCGGGCAACTGCTTACCCAGTAAAATCAGCTGGCGATATTTGTCTTCCCACGCCTGTAGTGGCGTGAAAAGCTGACGCAACGACGCTGCGGTGACGGTTGTGCCGAACGGGTGTCCGGCGTAGAGCGGGTTTGTCATTCATCCACCAGTAGTTCAAGGGCGCGGTCAACAGCGGCGACCAGCGCATGGACATCATCCTGTGTATTATAGGGCGCGAATGACGCACGTAGCGTGCCGCTGACGCCGAGCGCTGCCAGCAGCGGTTGCGCGCAGTGCTGTCCGGCCCGCAGCGCGATGCCATATTCGGCGAGAAGGGTGACCATGTCGCTGTGATGGACGCCGTCGAAATCAAACGCCAGCAGGCTGGAATCCTGACAGCGAAATGAGCGGAAACCGGGGCGCTTTGCCAGTTCGGCTTCGGCCAGTGTCGCCAGCCCGCGGCTCCAGCTTTCGGCCTGCACCAGATCCACCTCCGCCAGCCATTCCAGCGCGGCGCTGAGGCCAATCACCCCGGCAACATTCGGCGTGCCTGCTTCCAGTCGGTAAGGCAGCGCCTGGGTTTTGAAACCGTCGAAGGTCACTTCAGTGATCATCTTGCCGCCGCCAAGCCACGGCGACACGCCTTCCAGCAGCTCGCTTTTACCGTACAGCACGCCGATGCCGGTCGGGCCATACAGCTTGTGCCCGGAAAAGGCGTAGAAATCGATATCCAGTAGCTGCACATCCGCCGGGAAATGCACCGCGCCCTGCGCGCCATCCACCATCACCACCATTCCGGCGGCATGTGCATGGCGAATGGCCTGCGCGAGATCGGGGCAGCCGCCGGTGACATTCGACATTTGCCCCAGTGCCAGAATGCGGCTGCGCGGCGTGATAAGTGTGGGCAAAAGGGAGACATCCGGCAGGTTATCGCTGCCCAGCGGCAGTTTGACGATGCGGGCGCCGGTCTGCTCCGCCACCATCAGCCATGGCACAAAATTGGCATGATGCTCGGCTTCACTGACGATAATTTCATCGCCCGGTTGCAGGCGTGGTCGCGCATAGCTTTGCGCCACCATATTGATGGCTTCGGTGGTGCCGCGTGTCCAGATGATGTTTTTGCTGTCCGGCGCGTTAAGCCATTCGGCGACCCGCTCGCGGGCCGCTTCATAGCGCGCGGTCAGGCGTTGCGCTTCAGCAAACTGGCTGCGATGCACGTTGCCAGCGCTCAGGCTGTAAAACTGGGTCGTGGCGTCAATCACGGCCTGCGGTTTCAGCGCGGTCGCGGCGCTGTCGAGATAGACACCGGCATCGCTCAGTGCGGGAAACCGGGCGCGAAACTGTGCGGGATTAAATGCGTTCATGGAATTCCTCATTACGATCTCTGGATCGTCGCGCAATTTGCGGGTGAGGGCAAGGGGAGCTAATGTCCCTCGGAATAGTCCGGTAATTCTGGCAGGGTAAAAATAGTACGTTATGCTATAGAGTGTTAGGCGAATGTTTTAGCCTGTCAGGAAAGTCGATTTATATAGCATAAATAGCCAGAAGGAGAAGAACATGAACAAGACTACTGCCATTATCTCTGCCTGTATGCTGACTTTTGCCCTGAGCGCCTGCTCCGGTCCGAACTACGTAATGCACACAACGGATGGACGGGCCATCGTTTCTGACGGTAAACCAAAAACCGATGATGAGACGGGCATGATTTCGTATAAAGACGCTAACGGCAACAAACAGCAGATCAACCGTAGTGACGTGAAAGAGATGGTCGCGCTTGAGAAGTAACGGTTGATGTCGCGAAAAAAAAGCACCGCAGCTTGCGGTGCTACATTAATCACTATGGACAGACAGGGTAAATGTACAGGAAGTGAAAAGGGTAGCTTTCCTACCGTGGTCTGAATCGCAGACCAATTGCAAACACAACAACACAACATCACAACCGTAAGCCAAAAGCCCATCAGAACACGCATTCCGAAAAAAGCTCTTCGTTCCGGCTCAGGAAGTGCCGCCACTATAGGTATTTGCTGGTAGTTCCTCAACGGACAAATTATAATGGCTCAGATAAAAAAAACTAATAGGTTAAACGTTGTTTCCTGTTTGTTAAATCGAGTTAACATCTAAGCCAGAGAACCATGTCAAAGCGATTACCACCTCTGAATGCATTACGTGTTTTTGACGCAGCAGCACGGCATTTAAGCTTCACTCGCGCTGCCGATGAGCTTTTTGTGACGCAGGCCGCAGTAAGCCATCAAATCAAGTCCCTGGAGGATTTTCTGGGGCTGAAGCTATTCCGCCGACGCAATCGTTCTCTTCTCCTGACCGAAGAAGGCCAGAGCTATTTCCAGGACATCAAAGAGATCTTTTCGCAATTAACCGAAGCGACGCGTAAACTGCAGGCGCGCAGTGCGAAAGGGGCGCTGACGGTCAGTTTACTGCCCAGTTTTGCCATTCAGTGGATGGTGCCGAGACTCTCCAGCTTTAACTCAGCTTATCCGGGAATCGACGTCAGGATCCAGGCGGTGGACCGTCAGGAAGATAAGCTGGCGGACGATGTCGACGTGGCGATTTTCTACGGGCGCGGCAACTGGCCAGGGCTGCGTGTGGAAAAACTGTATGCGGAATATCTGATTCCGGTCTGCTCGCCGCTGTTGCTCACTGGCGAGAAGCCATTGAAAACCCCTGCCGATCTGGCGCAACATACGCTATTGCACGACGCCTCGCGCCGTGACTGGCAGACGTACACGCGTCAGCTGGGCCTCAATCTTAACGTTCAACAGGGACCGATATTCAGCCACAGCGCGATGGTGCTGCAGGCGGCAATCCATGGACAGGGCATCGCACTCGCCAACAATGTGATGGCGCAGTCTGAAATCGAAGCAGGCCGTCTGGTCTGCCCTTTTAATGATGTACTGGTCAGTAAAAACGCTTTTTATCTGGTTTGCCATGACAGTCAGGCGGAACTGGGTAAAATAGCCGCCTTCCGGCAATGGATCCTGGCGAAAGCTGCAAGTGAACAAGAGAAATTCCGCTTTCGTTATGAACAATAAACACGCGATCGTGCAGGCGGCAATGGGGGGCGGCCTGAACGACGACGTGTAAATCAGTTTAGGGTAAGAACATGACTAGTCGTTTTATGCTGATTTTTGCCGCCATTAGCGGTTTTATTTTTGTGGCGTTAGGTGCGTTTGGCGCGCACGTTTTAAGTAAATCTTTGGGTGTAGTGGAAATGGGGTGGATCCAGACCGGCCTTGAGTATCAGGCATTCCACACGCTGGCGATTTTTGGGCTCGCGGTCGCGATGCAGCGCCGCATCAGCATCTGGTTTTACTGGAGCAGCGTGTTTCTGGCGCTGGGAACCGTGCTGTTCAGTGGCAGCTTGTACTGCCTCGCCCTCTCTCACCTTCGTCTGTGGGCGTTCGTCACGCCAGTGGGAGGCGTCAGCTTCCTCGCAGGGTGGGTATTAATGTTAATTGGTGCAATTCGTCTGAAGCGTAAGGGCGTCGTTCATGAATAAGGTTGTTCTCTATTGCCGCCCGGGCTTTGAGAAAGAGTGTGCTGCAGAAATTACCGACAAGGCCGCGCGCCTTGAGGTGTACGGGTTTGCCCGCGTGAAAGAGAACGCGGGTTATGTCATTTTTGAATGTTATCAGCAGGAAGAGGCGGACAAGCTGGCCCGCGAGCTGCCTTACAGCTCGTTGATCTTTGCCCGCCAGATGTTGGTGGCAGGCGAGCTGTTGCAGAATCTTCCCCCGGAAGATCGCATCACGCCGATCGTCGGCATGTTGCAGGGTGTGGTGGAAAAAGGCGGCGACCTGCGCGTCGAAGTGGCTGATACCAACGAAAGCAAAGAGCTGATGAAGTTTTGCCGCAAATTTACCGTGCCGTTGCGCGCGGCATTGCGCGACGCAAAAATTCTCACTAACTATGAAACGCCGAAGCGCCCGGTGGTGCATGTCTTTTTCATTGCGCCGGGCTGCTGTTACGTCGGGTATTCGTACCCGAACAACAATTCCCCGTTCTATATGGGCATTCCGCGCCTGAAATTCCCTGCCGATGCGCCGAGCCGCTCCACGCTGAAACTGGAAGAAGCGCTGCACGTGTTTATTCCCGCCGATGAATGGGATGAGCGTCTGGCTAACGGCATGTACGCGGTCGATCTTGGCGCGTGCCCTGGCGGCTGGACGTATCAGCTGGTGAAACGCAACATGTGGGTTTACTCGGTGGATAACGGCCCGATGGCGCAAAGCCTGATGGATACCGGGCAGGTCACCTGGCTGCGTGAAGATGGTTTCCGCTATCGCCCCAACCGCAACAACATTTCGTGGATGGTCTGCGATATGGTGGAGAAACCGGCGAAAGTGGCGGCGCTGATGGCGCAGTGGCTGGTGAACGGCTGGTGTCGCGAAACCATTTTCAACCTCAAGTTGCCGATGAAAAAGCGCTACGAAGAGGTGTCGCAGAATCTGGCGTACATTCAGGAGCAACTGAGCGAGCATGGCATTAATGCGCAGATTCAGGCGCGGCAGCTGTATCACGATCGCGAAGAGGTGACCGTGCATATCCGTCGTATCTGGGCCGCCGTCGGTGGTCGTCGCGACGAACGCTAGTCTGTATGATTGCCCGGTGGCGCTACGCTTACCGGGCCTACACGCAACTGCTGCAAATTCCCGTCTAACTGTAAATCCGTCTGTAACCGCGCCACATCCCGGCAAATAAACGCCATTTCTTTATGTGCTTCCAGTTTTTTGCGCCATTTCTCCGGCACTTCATTCAGGCGGGCGTAAATCCCATCCAGATTTTCAAACTCCGTTAACAGCTGCGTGGCGCTCTTCGGGCCAATCCCCGCCACGCCCGGCACTTTCGAGCTGCTGATGCCCGCCAGCCCCCAGTAATCCGGCAACTGCTGCGGCGTGACGCCAAATTCACTGGCGATAAACGGCGCGTCGAGCCAGCGTTTCTGAAAATAATCGCGGATATGAATGGTGGGGGACAGCAACTGACAATAGCCTTTATCGGTCGAGACAATTGTGGCCTGATGCCCGACCTGCGCCACTTTTACCGCCAGCGTGGCCGCCAGATCATCGGCCTCGTTCCCGGCTGACTCCCAGCAACGTACGCCACGGCCTTCAAACGCAGCCCGCAGTGCGGGCATTTCAGCATGCAGATCGTCCGGCATTGGCGGGCGTCCGGCTTTGTAATCCGGCAACAGCTGATGCCGCCAGCCCTGGTTGCGGGCTTCATCATCGAACACGGCCACCGCGTGCGTCGGCTGGCTGTGAACCAGCAGCTGTTCCAGCGCGTGCAGGCAGGTTTCCGCGCAGGGCGACCCCTGTACGGCATGAATGCGACGAATCAGGTTAAGCGCGTCAACGATCAGCAGATGAACAGCCACGGAAATCCTCCTTGAGCAAGAGCGCTAAGGGTAACATCGTGATGTCTGTGAGGCTATTTACGAAGAATAATTCAGGAAGATGCCTCGCAAAACGAGGCATCTGAGGGACGATCAATCGCAGGTGACAATTTTCATCGCCAGACCGCCGCGTGAGGTTTCGCGGTATTTGGCGTTCATGTCTTTGCCGGTTTCGTACATGGTTTCGATAACCTTGTCGAGACAGACGCGTGGTTCGCTGGTGCGACGCAGCGCCATTCGTGCCGCGTTGACCGCTTTCACTGCGGCAATCGCGTTACGCTCGATGCACGGCACCTGAACCTGTCCGGCGACCGGATCGCAGGTCAGTCCGAGGTTGTGTTCCATGCCGATTTCCGCGGCGATACACACTTGCGTCGGGCTACCGCCCAGCAGTTCCGCCAGCCCTGCCGCCGCCATGGAGCAGGCCACGCCGACCTCACCCTGACAGCCCACTTCGGCGCCAGAAATAGACGCGTTCATCTTGTAGAGCGAGCCAATGGCGCTGGCGACCAGCATATATCGCGCCAGCGAGTTCGCATTCACTTCACGGATGAACTTGTCGTAGTAGGCCAGCACCGCCGGGACAATCCCGCAGGCGCCGTTGGTTGGTGCGGTGACCACGCGGCCACCGGCCGCATTTTCTTCATTTACCGCCAGCGCGAACATGTTGATCCAGTCAACCACCGCCATCGGATCGCTGGTGGTTTTATCCTGGCTTACCAGCATACGGCGTAGTGCCGCCGCACGACGCGGAACCCGCAGTTTGCCCGGCAGAACGCCTTCGGTGGTGATGCCGCGCTCAATGCCGCTGCGCATGACCTCCCAGACGTTAGCGAAGTGCTGCTCAAGCGCCTCTTTGCTGTGCAGCGCCAGTTCGTTTTTCATCATCAGACCGGAGAGCGACAGCCCGGATTCCTGGCAGTGACGCTGAAGATCTGCCGCGGATTTGTACGGGTAAGGCACCTGTACCGGCGCGCTGTTGGTCTGGCCGAAATGTTCTTCGTCAACGATAAACCCGCCGCCGATAGAGTAATACGTGTTGCTGTGCATCACGGTGCTGCCGCTCAGGGCGGTGATGCGCATACCGTTCTCGTGCAGAGAGAGATTATCGGTATGGAAATTCATGCACTGATCGACAGGAAATTCGACTTCGTGCTCACCGTTTGCCAGCAGCAGACGGCCGTGGGTATTCACATCCTGAATAAAACCAGGAATAGAATCGATATCGATGGTATCCGGCAGATTTCCCGCCAGTCCCATAATAATGGCGATATCAGTGTGGTGACCTTTACCGGTCAGGGAGAGCGAGCCGTACACATCGACGACCACGCGGGTAATATCATTGAGGATCCCGCGTGCAATCAGGTCGTCCGTGAATTGTTTGCCCGCTTTCATTGGCCCGACAGTATGTGAACTGGAAGGACCAATGCCGATTTTGAAAATATCGAAAACGCTGATCATGATGCATCCATGGCTGAAAGGAAGTGCGCCACCCGGAGGTGGCGCGGGGGATTAACTGAACAGGGAGAAGAAAATCGCGGAGATGGCGATAAGGCCCATGATGACAACGAAGACGTTGCTGATGTGGCCGCTGTATTTGCGCATTGCCGGGACTTTCTGAATCGCGTACATCGGCATCAGGAACAGAATCATCGCGATAACCGGGCCGCCCAGGGTTTCAATCATCCCCAGAATGCTCGGGTTCAGCGTTGCCACCGCCCAGGTGGTCAACAGCATGAACAGTGCAGTGATTTTGTTCAGACGGCTGAGTTCAATAGTTTTGCCTTTGCTGCGCAGAGACTTGATCACCATCCCGTTGAAGCCTTCACGCGCACCCAGATAGTGGCCGAGGAAGGATTTGGTGATGGCGATCATCGCGATGATCGGCGCCATCCAGGCAATCAGCGGTGCGTTAAAGTGGTTCGCCAGGTAAGACAGGATAGAAATGTTCTGCTCTTTCGCCGCGGCCAGGTCTGCCGGAGACAGGCTCAGTACACAGCTGAAAACGAAGAACATCACGGTAATCACCATCATGATGTGCGCACGCGCCAGGATGCTGGAGCATTTTTTCTCTGCGCCATCACCGTATTCTTCACGTTTCGCCACAGCGAAAGAGGAGATGATCGGTGAGTGGTTGAAGGAGAAAACCATGACCGGAATAGCCAGCCACAGGGTCATCCACAGGCCGTTACCGGTAGACGTGGCGCTGCTCAGCGACAGGGTTTCCAGCGCCGCACCGCTCCATTGCGGGATCAGGTACAGAGCCAGCAGCATCAGCGCGGCCACGAACGGGAATACCAGGATGCTCATCGCTTTAACAATCATCTGCTCACCAAAGCGAACGATGGTCATCATACCGATGATCAGGATCAGCGACAGAATCGCACGCGGTGGCGCGGTCATACCCAACTGGTGAGTAATGAAGCTGTCGACGGTGTTGGTGATCGCCACGCTATACACCAGCAGAATCGGGTAGATAGCGAAAAAGTAGAGCAGGGTAATGATCTTACCTGCGCCGATACCAAAGTGTTCTTCAACCACTTCGGTGATGTCTTCGCCAGGATTTTTACCGGACAGTACGAAGCGGGTCATCCCGCGGTGAGCAAAGAACGTCATTGGGAAGGCGAGGATTGCCATGATAATCAGCGGGATCATCCCGCCAACGCCGGCGTTGATCGGCAGGAATAAAACGCCTGCGCCGATAGCCGTGCCGTAAAGACCCAGCATCCACATGGTGTCCGTTTTACGCCATGTGCTTCTTTTTTCAATCGAAGCAATAGTGCTGGTTTGAGTGCTTTCCATCTGTATCTCCTGGAAGAATCAATAAAATATAATAAAAAAACAAAAATAACTGGTTCGAAATTCGTTCAATGACGGTTTTTGAATGATTTTTTATCGTCAATCTTATGGGGCCGGAACGATACATTTAAGTTATCGATGTATCAGTGATCCCGATCCCAATTGCAATAATCAGCTTCAGAAATGACAGTTCTCAGACCATCGCTCTGTCTTTTTTGTCATGCCAGAATTTTATTGGCGCAAAGGCTAGCACCGGCAGGATATACAGGAAAAGCACGCAGGCGTAATACCGCGTTTTCATCTGCAAAAAATTGCAGAAATAGCGGTTTCTGATGACTTATCAAAATTTTAAGCGATTAACGTAGCTTAACCTGTGGCGGAAAAGCGGATTCTGGAAAGTTTAGGTAAGAAAAAGAAATGGGCGGCGCTGACACCGCCCGGGAGATTATGCGCAAATTTCGTAGCAGGGAATGTAGGCGGAACCCGGAAGTTTCATGCGGTGCTGGGCCACAAAACCCTGCAGCAGATCGTCCATCCGGCGCATCATGTCGCTGTCACCGTGGATCTTGTACGGGCCATATTGTTCGATGGCGCGAATGCCTACTTCCTTCACGTTACCCGCGACGATACCGGAGAAGGCGCGGCGCAGGTCTGCCGCCAGCACTTCGACGGGTTGATCCGGATAGAGTTTCAGGTTTGCCATGTTCTCGTGGGTCGGCTCAAACGGGACTTGCAGATCCGGTGCAATACGAATCGACCAGTTGAAGCTGTAGGCATCCCCCGTGTCGCGGCGGTTTTCTTTCACCAGCGGCATGGCCTTTTTCATCTGACGGGCCACTTCGGCGGCATCGTCAATGATGATGCGATAATGGCGGCGCGCGTTTTCACCCAGCGTATGAACGATAAACTCATCCAGCACGCGGAAGTAATCGGCGCTCTCTTTCGGCCCGGTCAGGATCAACGGCAGCACCTGATTTTTGTTGGCCGGATTCATCAGGATGCCGAGCAGGTAGAGCAACTCTTCCGCCGTACCCACGCCGCCCGGGAAGATGATGATGCCGTGTGCGAGGCGCACAAACGCTTCCAGACGTTTTTCGATGTCCGGCATGATGATCAGTTCGTTCACCAGCGGGTTTGGTGGCTCAGCAGCGATGATTGACGGCTCGGTCATGCCGATAAAACGTCCTTCTTTGTAGCGCTGTTGTGCGTGACCGACCGCCGCGCCTTTCATCGGCGCTTCCATCGCGCCAGGGCCGCAGCCGGTACAAATGTTCAGTTCGCGCAGACCAAGCTGGGTACCGACGCGACGGGCGTACAGGTATTCGGTTTCGTTGATCGAGTGACCGCCCCAGCACACCACCATGCCTGGCGCTTCGCCAACATGAAGCGCGCGGGCGTTACGCAGGATCGAAAACACCAGGTTGGTGATGTGGGTCGAGCTGGCCAGATCCAGATTCGGAAAACGCACGGTGTTGTGGATTTGCCCGTAGACGAACAGGATGTCGCGCAGAACGGCAAACAGGTTGGCCTGTAACGCGCGGATGATACGCCCGTCGACGAAAGCCTCTTCCGGTGGGTTAATCAGTTCAAGCTTAACGCCACGCTCGCGGCGCAGCACGTTGATGTCAAAGCTCTCGAAGCGAGAAAGCAGCTCCTGGCTGCTGTCGGTCAGACTGCCGGAGTTAAGTACAGCCAGGGAACAGTTACGAAACAGTTGATACAGGTCGCTGCTGGCCGTGCGTTTCAGCATGTCGACTTCCAGCTGCGACAACATGTCCATAGAGCCCAATGGGCTAATGTGTGTAATCAAGTGAACTCCTTACGGGACCATAATAAGTTTTCCCTATGAATTACAATAGCCTCGTCGGTTCTGTTTTCACAAGGTAATGCGCGGAAATGTCCGCGCATTTTACGTAAATATTTCTTATTGACGAGCCAGTCGTCCGGTGGCGGGGGCAAAGTCGGTATTCGAACGCCAGGGGTTGATATCCAGACCACCGCGGCGGGTGTAGCGGGCATAGACGCTCAGCGTTTCAGGCTGGCAGAAGCGCATGATGTCGTTAAAGATACGCTCCACGCACTGTTCATGAAATTCGTTGTGATGGCGGAAGGAAACCAGATAACGCAGCAGCTTTTCCCGGTCGATTTTCGCGCCGCGATACTGGATTTGCACCGAACCCCAGTCCGGCTGATGAGTGATGAGGCAGTTGGATTTCAGCAGATGGCTGACCAGTGTCTCCTCCACGCGCTTGCCGCTGGCGGCATCCTGCAGATAGTCGGCACTGAACTGGTAGTTGTCGATGTCGATATCCTGATCGTCAATGCAGGTGCCGTTAAAGTGGGCGACAGGCTGCCCTTCGATTTCATCCAGACGGTACAACGCCACGGAAACCTTGCCCTGCGCGCAGGCGCTGAGGTCGCGCTCCAGCGTCGCACGTACCGCGTCCCGGTCGGCAAAACGCGTCTGGTTAAAGCTGTTGAGATAGAGCTTAAAGCTTTTCGACTCCACCAGATTGACCGTTGTATCGTCGAGTTCGACATGGCCTACCGCCACCTGGGGCAGCCCTTTCGCATTGAGCCATGACAGTTCGTACAGCGTCCAGATGTCCGCGCCGTGGAAGGGCAGGCTGTCGGCATGCAGGCCGAGAGGATCGCGATTCAGACTGCGTGGAACACCCTGCAACAGCGAGGCGTCGTAGGTGTCGCGGTAGTCGGTCGTTTTGCCGAGCGTCAGGCCAGCCAGCGCCTGATGATTTTCATAAGAAGACATGTTTCACCGTGATAAAGCAGGTACACTATGGCCCAATTCTATACCGGCTGATGAAAAGAGAGAAATCGGTGGATAACCAGACTGCAGAAGCGCTTCAGGCGTTTACCCAACGGTATTGCGACGCATGGCGGCGTGAATATAACAGCTGGCCCCGCAGCGAGGATCTCTACGGCGTGCCGTCTCCCTGCACGGTATCCACCACCGATGAGGCGGTCTTCTGGCAGCCGCAATCGTTTGATCTGACGCCGAATGTAAACGCGGTTGAACGCGCGCTGGACATTGTGATACAACAGCCGCTTCATTCGTATTACACCACCCAATATGCCGGTGATATGTCAGCAACGTTTATGGGTGAACCCCTGTTGTTGCTACAAACCTGGAGCGCGGATGACTTCCGGCGCGTTCAGGAAAACCTGATTGGTCACCTGGTCACGCAGAAACGTCTGAAGCTGTCGCCGACATTATTTATCGCGACGCTGGACAGCGAACTGGACGTCATTTCGGTGTGTAATCTGACCGGCGAGGTCATTAAAGAAACCCTCGGTACGCCGCAGCGTACGGTACTTTCTTCCTCTCTTGCGAGTTTTCTCAATCAACTCGAACCGCTTTTGTAATCCAGACTACTACAGGACTTGTGAGACATCTCTTACACGCGCTGTGAGAGATCGCCTTGAGACAGGTGAGAGACTGGCTTAAAAAAAGAACACGTTTCTATAAATATCAATACGTTATAATCCTCACTGCGTACTTTCATATGAAACAAGGCTTACGGATTTGTCTTATGGCGGGGTTGTAAGACGAAGCGGAATAAGAGATCCTATGTACGTCGACAGGGAGTCAGACAAAAGAAGCGAACATCAGGATGATGACGCTTCAGGGAATACACCAGGACGGTGCTGCAGGGAAAGGCTTCAGGATGAAGCAAAAGGAGAGCGCAGGAACGCGTTAAAGGACACCTCCAGGAGGGAGAACGAGAGCCGGTCGGGATGTTCGGTGGATCAGGAAGATCAAGGAATGCTTAAGGATGAGTACATTCACATCGGGGTGGTGTGGAGCAGGATGCACAAGTTTACGGATGAACATGGGTCAGGAGACCCCAGGAAAAGTTGTCAAGGATGAGCAGGGAGCACGTTGAGTAGCCGGATTGCTGCGAAACGAACCGGGAGCACTGTTTCGACAGTGCTCCCTTTTTTTGTTTTTCCGCCGCCAGTGGTATCCTGCGTCACCGTTTTTTTGCACCGAGGTTCTCATGACTCTTCACGACAACGTACGTGCGCAGCTGCGTGCCATTGAAACCGTGATGCGGCTGCATCAGCACTGGCAGAGCGACGCACCCGACGCCAGCGCGTTCAACAGCGATCAGCCTTTCTGCATGGACACCCTGGCGCCGCTGGAATGGCTGCAATGGGTATTGATCCCACGGATGCATCAGTTGCTCGACAACGGCCAGCCGCTGCCGCAAAATTTTGCCATCGCGCCCTATTATGAAGTGGCCCTCGACGCCAGCCATCCACTGCGCGAGCGTGTGCTGCCGGAGTTACTGGCTCTTGACGCCCTGTTTGCGGACGACCACGCCTGATGCTGGAAATCATTTACCAGGACGAATGGCTGGTGGCGGTGAATAAACCGTCCGGCTGGCTGGTACACCGCAGCTGGCTCGATCGCGATGAAAAAGTGGTGGTGATGCAGACCGTGCGCGATCAAATCGGCCAGCACGTCTTTACCGCGCATCGTCTCGATCGCCCGACCTCCGGCGTACTGCTGATGGGCCTGTCCAGCGAGGCGGGTCGTCTGCTGGCGCAACAGTTTGAACAGCATCAGATCCAGAAACGCTATCACGCCATTGTCCGCGGCTGGCTGACCGGCGACGATCTGCTGGATTACCCGCTGGTGGAAGAGCTGGACAAAATTGCCGATAAATTTGCCCGCGACGACAAAGGCCCGCAGCCTGCCGTGACGCACTACCGCGGGCTGGCGACGGTGGAAATGCCCGTCGCCACCGGGCGATACCCGACCACGCGCTACGGTCTGGTCGAGCTGGAGCCGAAAACCGGCCGCAAGCACCAGCTGCGCCGCCATCTTAAACATCTTCGTCATCCGATCATTGGCGACAGCAAGCATGGCGATTTACGTCAGAACCGCAGCGCCGCTGACCATTTTGGCTGCCACCGGCTGATGCTGCATGCCAGCACGTTATCGCTGACGCACCCGTTTACCGGCGAACCCTTAACGCTGCATGCGGGCTTTGACGAGGTCTGGATGCAGGCACTGACGCAATTCGGCTGGCGCGGTCTTCTCCCGATAAACGAAAGGGTTGAGTTTGCGGGCGGCAGCGGTCAGGATGGCGTTATCGATACAACATCAGGGAGTTAAACATGGCAGAAGTGGGTATTTTTGTCGGCACCATGTATGGAAACGCGTTGCTGGTCGCAGAAGAAGCAGAAACCATCCTGACCGGGCTGGGGCATAAAGCCACCGTTTTTGAAGATCCCGAAATCAGTGACTGGGAAGCGTATACCGGAAAATACGCGCTGGTTGTCACTTCGACTACCGGACAGGGCGATCTGCCGGACAGCATCGTCCCGCTGTTTGAAGGGATGAAAGACATGTACCAGCCGCACATGCGCTACGGCATTGTTGCGCTCGGCGACAGCACCTACGCCAACTTCTGCGGCGGCGGCAAGAAATTCGATGAGCGCCTGCAGGAACAGGGCGCGCAGCGCATCGGCGAGATGCTGATGATCGACGCCAGTGAAGATCCCGAACCTGAAAGCCTCTCCAACCCGTGGGTTGAACACTGGGCTACGCTGCTCAACTGATCATTCGCCCTTCTGCGGAAGGGCACATCTCACATTTCCTCTGATTTCCGTGAACCAGCCCCCATGCGGTTGGGCATAAGCCACAAATCTCCTTAACCAGACTTGTTAATGCTGTGTTATTGCACGGTGAGCACCCGACCACCTGTTTTTATACTTTTTGCTGCCAGTTCATAAAGCAGCCTGTCATCGCGCGGCGCTGCAATAAAAAAACATAAAACGTCATTCTGATTACCCTACAGGTTGTGCTGTTCAGAATGGATGTAGCTCAAAGCAAAGCTATGATTCAGGAGTACAACAATGAGTTCATTAAGTCACGAGGCGAGTGCCGTCGAAAAACGCACTAACGCCCGCTACTGGATAGTGGTGATGCTGTTTATCGTCACCTCCTTCAACTATGGTGACCGCGCCACGCTGTCGATTGCCGGTTCGGAAATGGCCAAACAAATTGGTCTTGATCCGGTTGGCATGGGTTATGTTTTCTCCGCGTTTTCATGGGCCTATGTCATCGGTCAAATCCCCGGTGGCTGGCTGCTTGACCGCTTTGGTTCGAAACGGGTCTATTTCTGGTCGATCTTTATCTGGTCACTCTTTACGCTGTTGCAGGGCTTCGTCGATGTGTTCAGCGGCTTTGGCATAATTGTGGCGCTGTTTACCCTGCGTTTCCTCGTCGGCCTGGCGGAATCTCCGTCTTTCCCCGGCAACAGTCGCATCGTCGCGGCCTGGTTCCCGGCGCAGGAGAGGGGAACCGCGGTGGCGATTTTTAACTCGGCGCAGTATTTCGCGACCGTCATTTTCGCACCGATCATGGGTTGGCTGACACACGAAGTGGGCTGGTCGCATGTGTTCTTCTTTATGGGCGGGCTTGGGATCATCATCAGCTTTATCTGGCTGAAAGTGATCCACGAACCCAATCAACACCCCGGCGTGAACAAAAAAGAGCTGGAGTACATTGCGCAGGGCGGGGCGCTGATCAACATGGATCAGAAAAACGCGAAGCCGCACGTGCCGATGAGTGAAAAATGGGGGCAAATCAAACAGCTGATTAGCTCACGCATGATGATCGGCGTTTATATCGGACAGTACTGCATTAACGCGCTGACCTACTTCTTCATCACCTGGTTCCCGGTTTATCTGGTGCAGGCGCGCGGCATGTCGATTCTGAAAGCCGGGTTTGTCGCCTCTATTCCGGCGGTGTGTGGATTCGTCGGCGGTGTACTGGGCGGGATCATTTCAGACTGGCTGATGCGTCGCACCGGGTCGCTCAATGTCGCCCGTAAAACACCCATTGTGCTCGGCATGCTGCTTTCCATGACGATGGTGTTCTGTAACTACGTCGATACGGAATGGATGATCATCGGTTTCATGGCGATGGCGTTCTTCGGTAAAGGCATTGGCGCACTGGGCTGGGCGGTAATGGCAGACACCGCGCCGAAAGAGATCAGCGGTCTCTCCGGCGGGCTGTTCAACATGTTCGGCAACATTTCCGGCATCGTGACGCCGATTGCGATTGGCTACATTGTCGGGGTGTCCGGCTCCTTTAACGGCGCGCTGATTTACGTCGGGATCCACGCGCTGGTGGCGGTACTGAGCTACCTGGTGGTGGTCGGCGATATCAAACGTATTGAACTGAAACCTGTGACAGGACGTGAATGATGAGCACACAATCCAGCCCCGTAATTACTGAGATGAAAGTGATCCCGGTCGCCGGTCACGACAGCATGCTGCTGAATATCGGCGGGGCGCATAACGCGTACTTTACGCGTAATATCGTGGTGCTGAGCGACAATGCCGGGAATACCGGCATAGGGGAAGCGCCGGGCGGCGAGGTGATTTACCAGACGCTGGTCGATGCCATTCCGATGGTCATCGGTCAGGAAGTGGCGCGCCTGAATCGCGTGGTGCAGCGCGTCCACAAAGGCAACCAGGCGGCGGATTTTGATACCTTCGGCAAAGGCGCGTGGACGTTTGAACTGCGCGTCAACGCCGTCGCGGCTCTCGAAGCAGCGCTGCTGGATCTGCTCGGCAAAGCGCTCAATGTGCCGGTGTGCGAATTGCTCGGTCCGGGCAAACAGCGCGATGCGGTGACGGTTCTCGGCTATCTCTTTTACATCGGCGATCGGACCAAAACCGATCTGCCGTATCTCGACGCCACACCAGGTTCGCATGACTGGTATCGCCTGCGCCATCAGGAAGCGATGAACAGCGACGCGGTGGTACGGCTCGCGGAAGCGGCGCAGGATCGCTATGGTTTTAAAGATTTCAAACTGAAAGGCGGCGTGCTGTCCGGCGAGCAGGAAATCGACACTGTGCGGGCGCTGAAAAAGCGTTTCCCGAACGCGCGGATCACCGTTGATCCCAATGGCGCCTGGCTGCTTGATGAAGCCATTGCGTTATGTAAAGGGCTGCAGGATGTGCTGACCTATGCCGAAGATCCCTGTGGTGCCGAGCAGGGTTTTTCAGGCCGTGAGGTGATGGCGGAATTCCGCCGCGCGACAGGGCTGCCGGTCGCCACCAACATGATTGCCACCAACTGGCGGGAAATGGGCCACGCGGTGATGCTCAATGCCGTCGATATTCCGCTGGCCGACCCGCATTTCTGGACGCTGTCCGGCGCGGTGCGTGTCGCGCAGTTGTGCGACGACTGGGGGCTGACCTGGGGCTGTCACTCCAATAACCATTTCGATATTTCGCTGGCGATGTTTACCCACGTTGGCGCCGCGGCGCCAGGCACGCCAACCGCCATTGATACGCACTGGATCTGGCAGGAAGGGGATGCGCGCCTGACGAAAAATCCGCTGCAAATTAAAGACGGCAAGATTGCCGTTCCCGATGCGCCAGGGCTTGGCATCGAGCTGGACTGGGATCAGGTGCATAAGGCTCACGACACATATAAACGTCTGCCAGGCGGCGCGCGCAATGACGCAGGCCCGATGCAATACCTGATCCCCGGCTGGACGTTTGATCGCAAACGCCCGGTTTTTGGCCGTAATTAATTAAAGGACTGACTCATGACAACGCTACATTCCACACCGGTTGTGACTTCGATGCAGGTGATCCCGGTGGCCGGTTTCGACAGTATGTTGATGAACCTGAGCGGCGCGCATGCGCCGTTTTTCACGCGTAATATCGTGATCATTAAAGATAATTCGGGCCATACCGGCGTGGGTGAAATTCCGGGTGGCGAGAAGATCCGCCAGACGCTGGAAGACGCCGCGCCGCTGGTGATGGGTAAAACGCTGGGCGAATACAAAAACGTCCTCACCACCGTGCGCAATACTTTCGCTGATCGCGATGCCGGTGGGCGTGGACTACAAACCTTTGATTTACGAACCACGATCCATGTGGTGACCGGTATCGAAGCCGCGCTGCTCGATCTGCTCGGCCAGCATCTGGGCGTGAACGTCGCCTCGCTGCTCGGCGATGGTCAACAGCGCAGCGAAGTGGAAATGCTTGGCTATCTGTTCTTTGTCGGCAACCGGAAGCAAACGCCGCTGGCGTACCAGAGTCAGCCTGACGACGCCTGCGACTGGTATCGCCTGCGTCATGAGGGAGCCATGACTCCGCAGGCTGTAGTGCGTCTGGCGGAAGCCGCGTATGAAAAATATGGCTTTAACGATTTCAAACTGAAAGGCGGCGTGCTGGCGGGTGAAGAAGAAGCCGAGGCCATCACCGCACTGGCGACGCGTTTCCCGCAGGCGCGCGTAACGCTTGATCCGAACGGTGCCTGGCTGCTGGATGAAGCCATTAAAATAGGTAAACAGCTTAAAGGTGTCCTGGCGTATGCTGAAGATCCTTGCGGTGCCGAACAGGGTTTCTCGGGCCGTGAAGTGATGGCGGAATTCCGTCGCGCGACGGGACTGCCGACGGCCACCAACATGATTGCTACCGACTGGCGTCAGATGGGCCATACTTTGTCATTACAATCGGTTGATATTCCGCTGGCTGACCCGCATTTCTGGACCATGCAGGGTTCGGTTCGCGTCGCGCAGATGTGTCATGATTTTGGTCTGACGTGGGGCTCTCACTCCAACAACCACTTTGACATCTCGCTGGCGATGTTTACCCATGTTGCCGCCGCGGCACCGGGGCATATCACCGCCATTGATACGCACTGGATCTGGCAGGAAGGCAACCAGCGTCTCACGAAGCAGCCGTTTGAAATCAAAGGCGGCATGGTGCAGGTGCCGACGACGCCAGGGCTTGGCGTTGAACTGGATATGGATCGCGTCATGCAGGCCAACGAGTTGTATAAAAAACACGGCCTCGGCGCGCGCGATGACGCGATGGGAATGCAGTATCTGATCCCGAACTGGAAGTTTGATAACAAACGCCCGTGCATGGTGCGTTAATCAGTAATAGCCGCCCCGGGCGGGGCGGCAGTATGCCGTACAGACCCGTAAGGACAGCCTATGAAGATAGTTATCGCACCGGATTCATACAAGGAAAGCCTGAGTGCGCTGGCAGTCGCTACCGCGATTGAACAGGGTTTCAGGGAGATTTATCCGGACGCGGAATACGTCAAATTGCCGATGGCAGATGGCGGGGAAGGTACGGTGGACGTGATGATTGCCGCGACGCAGGGGCGGCGGGTAGACGTTGATGTGACAGGCCCGCTTGGCGACACGGTACACGGGTTTTACGGCGTTTCCGGTGACGGAAAATGCGCGTTTATTGAAATGGCTGCCGCGAGCGGTCTCGAACAGGTGCCGGTCGCCCGACGCGATCCGCTAAAAACCACCTCGTGGGGCACTGGTGAATTAATCGGTCATGCGCTGGATGCGGGCGTTGAACAAATCATTATCGGCATTGGCGGCAGCGCGACTAACGATGGCGGCGCTGGCATGATGCAGGCGCTGGGCGCACAGTTGCTGACCGTTGACGGGCAGCAAATTGCTCACGGCGGCGGTGCGCTGGAAAAGCTCGATCGCATTGATATTCGCCATCTTGATCGTCGTCTGGCGACCTGCAGGATTGATGTCGCCTGCGATGTCACCAATCCCCTCACTGGCCCGGAAGGTGCCACTGCGGTGTTCGGCCCGCAAAAAGGGGCGACGGAGGTGATGATTGCTCAGCTGGATCGGGCGCTGGAACGCTATGCCCGGATCATCGCCCGTGATCTGGACATTGACGTGCTGGATCTGGAAGGTGGCGGCGCGGCAGGCGGGATGGGCGCGGCGCTGTATGCATTTTGCGGTGCGCGCTTACGCCAGGGGATTGAGATCGTCACGGATGCGCTGAAACTTGATGAGCAGGTCGCCGACGCGGATCTGGTGATCACCGGCGAAGGGCGCATCGACAGCCAGACGATCCACGGTAAAGTGCCGGTGGGCGTCGCCAGAATTGCGAAGCGGCATAATGTGCCGGTAATAGGGATTGCGGGCAGTCTGACGGCGGACGTTGGCGTCGTGCATCAGCACGGGATCGACGCGGTGTTCAGCGTCATCTATACCATTTGCACGCTGGAAGAGGCGCTGGCTCAGGCGGGTGACAACGTGCGCATGGCGGCACGAAACATTGCCGCGGTGGTGAAAATCGGCGCAACGCAGCGTGGCTGAATGCTGAACATTATCGGCCCGGCGGGCGCCAGGCCGATACGTGTTAACCAATCATTTTCCGTGCTTCGCGGGTCACGTTATCCATCTCATCAAGCAGTTCCAGAAACTCAGGTTCGAGCTCTTCCACCGACGTGCCGCTACGCAACTGGCCTTCAAGCAGATGGCACAGGTTTTTCAGCCGTGGCACGCCGCTGTAACCGCAACTGCCGTGCAGCTTATGGATAGCATCCACCAGCCCTTCCGGGTTTTCACCCACCAGTTGTTCTTCCACCTTGTTGCGGATCTCCGGCAGGAAGGCGATCAGCATCTGCAGCATTTCGCGCGCCAGATCGGTTTTGCCCGCCGCCTGACGCAACGCCAGTTGCCAGTCGAGGGTGACGTTCAGGTTGACGGGTGGTTCCGGCAGTTCCGGCGGCGCAGTGGTCACCGGTGCCGCCAGACCGGGCTTGTAGCGCAGCAACAGACTCCGCAGCTTGCTCTCTTCGATGGGCTTCGCCAGATAATCGTTCATCCCGGCGCTGAGCAGTTTCTCTTTTTGCCCGGCCATCGCATGTGCCGTCACGGCAATTACCGGCGTCAGTTGTTGATGCGGCAACTGGCGGATCAACTCGCAGGCGCGAATGCCGTCCATTTCCGGCATCTGAATGTCCATCAGAATGAGATCGAGCTGTAGCTGTTTGGCGCGATCAATCGCCTGTTGCCCGTTCTCGCACAACTCCACCTGTTGCACCTGATCTTCCAGCAGCGCGCCGATCAGTTTCAGGTTAGCCGGGTTATCGTCAACCGCCATCACCGTCATCGGCAGTTTGCTGTCATCGACCAGGTGCGGCACTGCCGGTTGGTTCAAACGGCAGTACTCGGTTAGCGCCGGGAGCAGACGCGTTGCGGTCAGTGGTTTAAGCAGACAGGCTGCCGCACCGTTACGCTTGAGCGCTTCCGCATTGACCTGGATATGGCACGGCAACGCCAGCAGCAGGTAATCGGTCATTGCGCAGGCCTGTTCAAACCTGTCGTGATGCAGGTTCAGTTCCCGCATCGACACCGGGATCGCCACCAGCAGAATATCGTAATGATCCTGCGGCAGGGCGGAGAAGGTCGGGCTGTAGACCACTTCCAGCGGCGTGGTCGCCAGCAGATCCAGCGTACATTGCGCGGCGGCGGCGTTAGCCTCAACGTAGGCAAGACGTTTACCCGCCAGGCTGTCCATCACCGGGGTATCGGAAATCACATTCGGGTTGAGGTCGAGATTAATATGGAACCAGAAGGTTGAGCCGCGATTCGGCTGGCTGTGGAAGGAGATATCCCCGCCCATCTCTTTCACCAGCTTTTGCGTGATGACCAGCCCAAGCCCGGTGCCGCCGTGGCGACGTGAAATACTGGCATCCGCCTGACGAAACGCCTGGAACAGACGCGACTGATCGCGCTCAGGAATGCCGATGCCAGTATCGCGGATCTGCACTTCAATCTGCACTTTGGTATTGCTGATGGCGCGCTTCTCCACCAGCACATCGATGTTGCCGCTCTCGGTAAACTTGATGGCGTTACCCACCAGATTGGTGATCACCTGTTGCAGACGCAGCGGATCGCCAATCACGTTATCCGGCACGTCGCTTTTGATATTCAGCGTCAGTTCAAGACTTTTGTCGTGAGCCGAATGCGCCAGCAGCGTCACGACTTCATCCAGCGTGCTGCGTAACGGGAACGGAATGCTTTCGAGGAGCAGTTTTCCGGCTTCCAGCTTCGAGAAGTCGAGCACATCGTTAATAATCGCCAGCAGATTATTGGCCGACCGTTCGATGGTATTCAGGTGATCGCGCTGGGTGGTGGTCAGATCGGTTTTCAGCGTCAGTCGGGTGAAGCCGATCACGCCATTGAGTGGCGTGCGCAGTTCGTGCGACATGTTCGCCAGGAACTCGGATTTAATTCGCGCCGCTTCCTGGGCGCGCTTTTTCGCCAGATCCAGCTCAACGTTCTGGATTTCCATCTGCTCCAGCGTTTCGCGCAGATCAGACGTTGCCTGATCGACGTTATGCTGCATCTCTTCATGGTAAGCGGCGAGCGACATCGCCATGGAGTTAATGCCGTTTTTCAGCATATCCAGCTCACCGAGCATAAAGCCTTCCACGCGGCTGTCGAGCTGCCCGCGGCGGATGCGATCCACGGTATTTACCATGTTGCGGATAGGGCCGGTGACGTCGCGCATCAGCCGCCAGCCGAAGATCAGTGCAATGCCGATGCAGAACAGCATCATCACACTGGAGATAAAAATTTCTTTGTACTGTTGCAGGCGCACCGATTTGAGATCCAATTCCAGCGCCACATAACCAAGCATATTCAACGGCGGCTTAGCTTCTGCACCGGGAGATTCATCCGGCGAATAACTCTCCGAAACGATCGGTGTTCGCAGGATCATGATATCGCCGCGTCGTGAGACGCTAAGGCTACGGGGAAGCGGCGCCCCTTTCGGCAATCTGAGTTCGCTAGGATCGAGCTGATAGTTTGAGGTGACAAACAGACGGTTCTGTTCATCGTAGACCGAAATGGCGCGGACAATGTCCGAATGGCGGCGATGCAGCACGCTGATGAGCTGACCAATGGATTCGCGGTTTTGCAGATTCATGCCGTATTCGCTGGAGACCGCGAGCGGTTCAATAATACTGGCTCCGGCGTCTTCCAGTTGACGCTGCAGATCGTTATAGCGGTGGACGACAAAGAAAATACTGAGCAGCAGGCCAATCAGTACGGTCGGCGCCAGGATCAGAATCATCATGCGAGCACGCAGGCTGTAGTTGGTCATGGAGTTCCGTTATGGGAGAATGAGAGTCAATATGTTCGTATGAGACAAATCTCTACAATGGCGCAATTCTACTCTGCAAAACGACGCGTGACGACGCGTGAGATCATAACCGTGACAGTCAATGACCTCGATCCCTTTGGTCAGGGCGTTGCCCGACATAACGGAAAAGCGCTATTTGTGAATGGCTTACTGCCGCAGGAGAGCGCGGAAATCACGCTCACCGAGGATAAAAAACAGTATGCCCGCGGCAAGGTCAAACGTCGACTCAATGATAGCCCGGAACGTGAAACCCCGCGCTGCCCGTACTTTGGCGTCTGCGGTGGTTGCCAGCAGCAACATGCTTCTGTCGCGCTGCAGCAACGCAGTAAACGCGCCGCGTTACAGCGGATGATGAAGCATGAGGTGGACGAGGTTATCGACGGTACGCCGTGGGGCTATCGCCGTCGTGCGCGCCTGAGCTTGAATTATCAACCGAAGACCCAACAATTACAGATGGGTTTTCGCAAGGCGAACGCCAGCGATATCGTCGATATCCGGCAGTGCCCTGTTCTGGTGCCCCGTCTTGAGGCGCTGCTTCCGGCGTTGCACGATTGTCTGAGTCATCTGAAATCTGCGCGCCAGTTGGGGCACATTGAACTGGTACTGGCCGATAACGGCCCGCTGATGGTGCTGCGCCATACGGCTGCATTACCGGTAGCAGATAAAGAAAAACTGGAATGCTTTTCGCATACGCATGACGTTGCGTTCTATCTGGCACCGCAAAGCGAGATACTGGAACACGTGACTGGCGAGGCGCCCTGGTATACGTCAAACGGTCTACGCTTAACGTTCAGTCCGCGTGATTTCATTCAGGTGAATGACGGCGTAAACCAGAAAATGGTGGCGACGGCGCTGGCCTGGCTGGACGTTCAGCCGGAGGATCGCGTGCTTGACCTGTTTTGCGGTATGGGCAATTTTACCCTGCCTCTGGCGCACCATGCGGCAGAGGTTATCGGCGTGGAAGGGGTTCCCGCGCTGGTGGAAAAAGGGCGTGAAAACGCCGCGTTAAATCATTTACAGAATGTGACCTTCTTTCATGAAAATCTGGAGGAAGATGTCACCCGCCAGGCGTGGGCAAAACATGGCGTTGATAAAGTGCTGCTCGACCCGGCCCGCGCGGGCGCACCCGGCGTAATGGCGCACATTATCAAACTTGCGCCGACGCGCGTGGTCTATGTTTCATGTAATCCTGCGACGCTTGCGCGGGATAGCGACGCGTTGTTACAGGCCGGCTATCAGATCCAGCGCCTGGCAATGCTCGACATGTTCCCGCACACCGGGCACCTGGAATCCATGGTGCTGTTTGTGCGTGGATAACTGACAGACAGTTTACGGCTTGTCGAATTCGTCAGGCCCGGTCCCAAAAGGAGAGGACAATGGTTGCGGTACGAAGTGCACATCTAAATAAGGCTGGGGAATTTGATCCACAGAAGTGGATCGCAAGTCTGGGGATCACCAGCCCGCAGTCATGTGAGCGCTTAGCCGAGACATGGACATATTGTCGTGAACACACCGAGGGACAGACGAATGCGGATCTGCTGCTGTGGCGCGGTGTTGAGATGGCGGAAATTCTCTCCACGCTCAGTATGGATATCGATACCCTGCGCGCGGCGTTGCTCTTCCCGCTGGTCGACAGCGATGTGGTCAGCGAAGAGGTGTTGACCGAGAGCGTCGGGAAATCGGTGGTGGATTTGATCCACGGCGTCCGCGATATGGCCGCGATCCGCCAGCTAAAAGCCACTCACACCGACGCTGTTTCCTCAGAGCAGGTTGATAACGTGCGCCGGATGCTGCTGGCGATGGTGGATGATTTCCGTTGCGTGGTCATTAAGATCGCCGAGCGTATCGCGCATCTGCGGGAAGTCAAAGACGCGCCGGAAGATGAACGCGTACTGGCGGCGAAAGAGTGTACCAATATCTATGCGCCACTGGCGAACCGTCTGGGTATCGGCCAGTTGAAATGGGAGCTGGAAGATTACTGCTTCCGTTATCTCCACCCGGCGGAATACAAACGCATCGCCAAACTGCTGCATGAACGCCGTATCGACAGGGAACATTACATCGACGAATTCGTCGGCCAGTTGCGCTCCTCTATCAAAGAAGAGGGGGTCAAGGCTGAGGTGTACGGGCGTCCGAAGCATATTTACAGCATCTGGCGCAAAATGCAGAAAAAACACCTCGCCTTCGACGAACTGTTTGACGTCCGCGCGGTGCGCATCGTGGCAGAGCGTCTGCAGGACTGCTACGCCGCGCTGGGGATAGTGCATACTCACTTCCGCCACCTGCCTGATGAGTTCGACGATTACGTTGCTAACCCGAAGCCAAACGGCTATCAGTCCATTCATACCGTGGTGCTGGGGCCTGGCGGTAAAACCGTCGAAATTCAGATCCGCACCAAACAGATGCATGAAGACGCCGAGCTCGGCGTGGCGGCACACTGGAAGTACAAAGAAGGCGCGGTCGCCGGTGCACGCACGGGCTATGAGGATCGCATTGCGTGGCTGCGTAAGCTGATCGCCTGGCAGGAAGAGATGGCCGATTCCGGCGAAATGCTGGACGAAGTTCGCAGCCAGGTCTTCGACGATCGGGTGTACGTCTTTACGCCAAAAGGCGACGTGGTGGATCTTCCGGCGGGCTCAACGCCGCTCGATTTTGCTTACCATATCCACAGCGATGTGGGGCACCGTTGTATCGGGGCGAAAATTGGTGGGCGCATCGTGCCGTTTACCTATCAGTTGCAGATGGGCGATCAGATCGAAATCATTACCCAGAAGCAGCCGAACCCGAGCCGCGACTGGCTGAACCCGAACCTGGGCTATGTCACGACCAGCCGCGGGCGCTCGAAAATTCACGCCTGGTTCCGCAAACAGGATCGCGATAAAAACATCCTCGCGGGTCGTCAGATCCTCGACGAAGAGCTGGAACGCCTGGGTATCAGCCTGAAAGAAGCGGAAAAACATCTGCTGCCGCGCTACAACTTCAACGAGGTTGACGAACTGCTGGCGGCCATTGGCGGCGGCGATATTCGTCTCAACCAGATGGTCAACTTCCTGCAGTCGCAATTCAACAAACCGAGTGCGGCGGAAGAGGATGCCGCCGCGCTGAAACAGCTTCAGCAGAAAACGTACACGCCGCAGGCCCGCAGTAAAGATAACGGGCGGGTAGTGGTCGAGGGCGTCGGTAATCTGATGCACCATATCGCCCGTTGCTGCCAGCCGATCCCCGGTGATGAGATTGTCGGTTTTATCACCCAGGGGCGCGGGATTTCCGTGCACCGGGCAGACTGCGACCAGCTGGCGGAGCTGCAATCCCACGCACCGGAACGCATCGTCGACGCGGTGTGGGGAGAAAGCTATTCTGCCGGGTATTCGCTGGTGGTCCGGGTTATCGCCAACGACCGCAGCGGCCTGCTGCGCGACATCACCACCATTCTCGCCAACGAAAAGGTCAATGTGCTTGGCGTTGCCAGCCGCAGCGACACCAAACAGCAACTGGCGACCATCGACATGACCATCGAAATCTACAACCTGCAGGTGCTGGGCCGCGTGCTCGGTAAACTGAATCAGGTATCAGATGTTATCGACGCCCGCCGTTTGCACGGCGGTTGATAATTAAAAAGTGAACTCTGGTAATTTTTTACCAGAGTTCACTTTTATTTCTTGCTCCAGAATATACATATTTAAAATTTCTTTCATGAAGAGTATAACAATCCGATATATGCATTTGGTATGTCTTTTTATTATTGCTGAATGAAATATTTGTTGCGTAATTATTACTCCTATGAATAGGCGGTTCGTAAGGTGGGATGTTATGAAAGAAAATTTTGAGCAAGTAAAAAAAGAGTATCTACGTGCCTCGATGGAATTATGGGGGAGTGACCCATTTCTCTTTGAAAAAGCAAAGATGATGATAAAGGTCAGAGAGGTTATTAGATCTGTCGAAGAGGATATTCATCGAAATTGTTTCTCATTGGCTGGTGGGGTTAACGTCTTGAAATATAAAGCTCAAGTTTTGCGTTACCAAAAAGGAATGGTCGTTAATAACAAAATATATTCAAGGCATCTTGCTGAACTGGCATACAAAGAGGAAAGGAAGAAAGAACTTCAGACGCTATTTACAAAAATAGTCGGGTTTCTGGCCGGTTTTGGCCAGACAGCCACGGGAACAGGCATTTGTATTATCTCTGAAGGCATGGGAGCCGCAACAGGGACAGCAATGATTATCCAGGGTATCAATAATATTTATGAAAATGGTTATTATCTGGTGGCTTATGAAGAGGCGTCAGGCCCGTTAAGAGAAGCATACCGATATTCTTTTAATAAAATGGGATTAGACCCTTATGCGGATGCAGCCTATGGGGTAGCCGATCTTGTTTTTTCCGGGTATGGGCTGGCAAGGCATATACCAACACCCAGAGAAAAATCATGGAGTCTCTTTGGTATAAAATCACATCAGACTGATTACATACGAGGTATACAAGAAATGAGTAAACCAGCTTTATTACTCGAGGTGGTCAGCGATGTCACCACAGTAATATCTGTGTTGCCTGCTATTCAGGTCGATAAATAAGGTTGTCCTATGATTGATAACCTTTTGTTTCCACAAAATAACTGGTTGCCAGTTTTCTTGTTTTTTTTGTGCTCAATTTTAATTCTTTTGGGTTTATATCATATTCGACGCATTGTTATTTCGCTTAATAACAACCTTTTCTGGGTTTTATTCATTTTATTGATTGCTATGTTGTCGGTAATGCAAATCACTGTGGTTTTTTATGATGTAACGCGTTACCATTGGCATGGTATAGAACTCATAAGATCCATGGGGCTAGCTCGCTATATTTCAGTACAATATGGAGCGCTTATATTTGTCATTCTGCAAAGTTTATTAGTCTGGCGCTTATGAGTCCGAGGGTGAGCAGACTCTTCCCCATGCAGTCATACATTGTCAGGAGATATTGCAAATGACCTCCCAGGGTAAAAATATCGACCGCCTGCTCGGCATTATGCAGCGCCTGCGCGACCCGGAAAACGGTTGTCCGTGGGACAAAGAGCAGACGTTTGCCACTATCGCGCCTTACACCCTCGAAGAAACGTATGAAGTGCTGGACGCCATCAACCGTGAGGATTTTGACGATCTGCGCGGTGAGCTGGGCGATCTGCTGTTCCAGGTGGTGTTTTACGCGCAAATGGCTCAGGAAGAAGGGCGCTTTGATTTTAATGACATTTGCGCTGCCATCAGCGACAAACTGGAGCGCCGTCACCCGCATATTTTCGGTGACGCCACTGCTGGCAACAGTACGGAAGTGCTGGCCCGTTGGGAGCAGATCAAAAGCGCGGAGCGTGCCGAAAAAGCCCAGCATTCGGCGCTGGACGACATTCCTCAAAGTCTGCCTGCGCTGATGCGCGCCCATAAAATTCAGCGCCGCTGCTCGGCAGTGGGGTTTGACTGGACCACGCTTGGTCCGGTGCTGGATAAAGTGTATGAAGAGATTGACGAAGTGATGCACGAAGCGCAGCAGGCCGTCATCGATGAGGCAAAACTGGAAGAAGAAGTGGGCGATCTGTTGTTCGCCACGGTGAATCTCTCCCGTCATCTTGGCGTAAAAGCCGAAGTGGCGCTGCAAAAAGCGAACCTCAAATTTGAGCGTCGTTTCCGTGAAGTGGAAAGGATTGTTGCCGAACGTGGCCTGGAAATGACCGGGGTTGATCTCGATATCATGGAAGCCGTCTGGCAACAGGTAAAACAACAGGAAACTGATCTCTAAAGACTTTTCGCTATCAAGCGCAATTTGTGTGATTTTTAAAATGACAAGCGCTTGATTTGCGTCAAAAACATTTCGCCAAAAGCAGCTATTTTCTCCCTCCCCGTATCGTGTGAACCTGAGGAAAAGGAGGGAGAATGAAAGTTTGTGGCGCCTGCCATGTTCGGGTATACTACTTTCCCGTCCTGGTTATTCCATCGTCTTTTAAACCTAACTTCTCAGGTTCAGCATGACAACGAACTATATTTTTGTGACCGGCGGGGTAGTTTCCTCTCTGGGTAAAGGCATTGCCGCAGCCTCCCTCGCAGCCATTCTCGAAGCCCGTGGCCTCAACGTGACCATCATGAAACTCGATCCGTACATCAACGTCGATCCGGGTACCATGAGCCCAATCCAGCACGGGGAAGTGTTCGTTACTGAAGACGGCGCTGAAACCGACCTGGACCTGGGTCACTACGAGCGCTTCATTCGTACCAAAATGACGCGCCGCAACAACTTCACCACGGGTCGTATCTACTCAGACGTTCTGCGCAAAGAGCGCCGTGGTGATTACCTGGGCGCGACCGTTCAGGTTATTCCGCACATCACCAATGCCATTAAAGAACGCATTCTTGCCGGTGGCGAAGGCCATGACGTGGTGCTGGTCGAAATCGGCGGTACGGTGGGCGATATCGAGTCATTACCATTCCTTGAAGCGATTCGGCAGATGGCGGTTGAAGTGGGCCGCGAGCACACGCTGTATATGCACCTGACGCTGGTGCCGTACATGGCCGCGGCGGGTGAAGTCAAAACTAAACCGACGCAACACTCTGTTAAAGAGCTGCTCTCCATCGGTATTCAGCCGGATATTCTGATCTGCCGTTCCGATCGCGCTGTTCCTGCTAACGAACGCGCCAAGATTGCTTTGTTCTGTAACGTTCCTGAAAAAGCCGTTATTTCTCTGAAAGACGTCGATTCTATTTATAAAATCCCGGGCCTGTTGAAATCACAGGGTCTGGACGATTATATTTGTAAACGATTCAGCTTGAGCTGTCCGGAAGCAAACCTGGCCGAATGGGAACAGGTTATCTACGAAGAAGCCAATCCGGCAGGTGAAGTCACTATTGGTATGGTCGGCAAGTACATTGAACTGCCGGACGCCTACAAATCAGTGATTGAAGCGCTGAAACACGGTGGCCTGAAGAACCGTCTGACCGTCAACATCAAACTTATCGATTCGCAGGATGTAGAAACCCGCGGCGTTGATATTCTGAAAGGTCTGGACGCGATTCTGATCCCGGGTGGCTTTGGCTACCGCGGTGTAGAAGGCAAAGTGGCTACCGCACGCTATGCGCGTGAAAACAATATCCCGTATCTGGGTATTTGCCTGGGTATGCAGGTTGCGCTGATGGAGTTTGCGCGCAACGTAGCAGGTATGGAAAACGCCAACTCAACGGAATTTGTGCCAGACTGTAAATACCCGGTTGTGGCGCTCATTACCGAGTGGCGTGACGAAGACGGTAACGTTGAAGTCCGTACAGAGAAAAGCGATCTCGGCGGCACCATGCGCCTGGGCGCGCAGGCTTGTCAGCTGGTTGATGACAGCCTGGTTCGCAAGCTGTACGGTACGCCGGTCATCACCGAACGCCATCGTCATCGTTACGAAGTTAACAACATGCTGCTGAAACAAATCGAAGCTGCGGGCCTGCGTGTTGCGGGCCGTTCCGGGGATGATCAGTTGGTCGAGATCATCGAAGTGCCGAACCATCCGTGGTTCGTGGCTTGTCAGTTCCACCCGGAGTTTACTTCTACGCCGCGTGATGGGCACCCGCTATTTGCCGGCTTTGTGAAAGCCGCTGGCGAGTACCAGAAGCGTCAGGAGAAGTAAGAAAAGTTAGAACAGCAGTGCACCCTACGGGGTGCATTGTTTGTCTGGAGTTTTAGTTTAACTTGTACTGAGGAAAACCTAATGTCCAAAATCGTTAAAGTCATCGGTCGTGAAATCATCGACTCCCGTGGTAACCCGACTGTTGAAGCCGAAGTACACCTGGAAGGTGGTTTCGTCGGTATGGCAGCAGCGCCGTCAGGTGCTTCTACGGGTTCCCGCGAAGCGCTGGAACTGCGCGATGGCGACAAATCCCGCTTCCTGGGTAAAGGCGTAACCAAAGCTGTTGCAGCGGTTAACGGCCCGATCGCTCAGGCAGTTCTGGGCAAAGATGCTAAAGACCAGGCTGGTATCGATAAGATCATGATCGACCTGGACGGTACTGAAAACAAATCTAACTTCGGTGCGAACGCAATCCTGGCGGTCTCTCTGGCTAACGCCAAAGCAGCAGCTGCGTCTAAAGGTCAGCCGCTGTATGAGCACATCGCTGAGCTGAACGGCACCGCGGGCAAATTCTCCATGCCGGTTCCGATGATGAACATCATCAACGGTGGTGAGCACGCAGACAACAACGTTGATATTCAGGAATTCATGATTCAGCCGGTTGGCGCGAAAACCCTGAAAGAAGCCGTACGTATGGGTTCTGAAGTGTTCCATCACCTGGCTAAAGTACTGAAATCCAAAGGCATGAACACGGCGGTGGGTGACGAAGGCGGCTATGCGCCGAACCTGGGCTCCAACGCCGAAGCACTGGCTGTTATCGCTGAAGCGGTTAAAGCAGCAGGCTACGTACTGGGTCAGGACATCACTCTGGCGATGGACTGCGCAGCATCTGAATTCTACAAAGACGGTAAATACGTTCTGGCTGGCGAAGGCAACAAAGCGTTCACCTCTGAAGAATTCACTCACTTCCTGGAAGAGCTGACCAAACAGTACCCGATCGTCTCCATCGAAGATGGCCTGGACGAGTCTGACTGGGACGGTTTTGCTTACCAGACCAAAGTGCTGGGCAACAAAATCCAGCTGGTTGGTGACGATCTGTTCGTAACCAACACCAAGATCCTGAAAGAAGGTATCGAAAAAGGTATCGCTAACTCCATCCTGATTAAATTCAACCAGATTGGTTCTCTGACCGAAACGCTGGCTGCTATCAAGATGGCGAAAGATGCTGGCTACACCGCTGTTATCTCTCACCGTTCAGGCGAGACTGAAGATGCAACCATCGCTGACCTGGCGGTAGGTACTGCAGCAGGCCAGATCAAAACTGGCTCTATGAGCCGTTCTGACCGCGTTGCTAAATACAACCAGCTGATTCGTATCGAAGAAGCGCTGGGCGAAAAAGCACCGTACAACGGTCGTAAAGAGATCAAAGGCCAGGCATAATCCTGCTCTTCGTTCTGAAAAAAACCCGCTTCGGCGGGTTTTTTTGTGTCTGCTATTTATAACAGAAGCGGCAATGTCGCACTGGCCGTCAGCTGGTTCGTCTCAGCATACCGCGGGTCGCGCGCCACCAGCGTGGTGGTCATCAGTTCCACCAGCAGCATCACCCCAACTTTGGCATTCAGTGCACCAGCGCTGAGCGGGCCTTCCGGTTTTGCGGCCACCAGCAGGATATCACTCAGGGAAGCAAGTGGGCTGCTGGGGGTGTTGCTGAGCGTCAGCACACTCACACCGTGTTTGCGTGCCTGCTTGACCACATGAAGCAGGTCGCGGGTTGAGCCAGAACTGGAAATGGCGACCACCAGATCCTCCTCTGACAGCGTGCTGGCGTTCATTGCCGCGCGGTGCATGTCGCTGAACAACTGCGCCGGTTTCCCGAGCCGCAGCAGCTTGTAATGTAAATACTCACCCAGGATCGCGCTGGCCGCGACGCCATAGATTTGCACTGAACGTGCCTGATGCAACGCTTCTACCGCTGAAGTGAGCAGCGTGCGATCCAGCAGTTTCGCCGTATCCTGTAGCGCCTGCACCGATTCATTCACGATATGATCAATCTCATCGGCAGGTGGCTGGCCTGAAGAAGGCTGTTGTGTATCCAGTGCCAGCGCCATTTTGAATTCGTTGTAGCCCTTACAGCCTAGCGCACGGCACAGCCGCGTCACGCTGGCTTCGCTGGTTCCGCTTTCTCTCGCCAGTTCGGTGATGGTCATATAAAGCACATTCGCAGGATCGCGCAGCACAAACTCCCCTAGTTTTTGCTGCGTGGGGCTATATCCGGAAACGCTCTGCCGCAGTCTTAGCAGCAGATTTTGTTTTTCTGACATGCAGGATCCTTATGAGTAATGGCCATCGTGAAAGCCACAACAGAATACCAGCCCTGTTGAAAAAGTTTGATCAATATCTTCCTTTTTGGTGATAATTTTCATCTTAAATTTTATTTGTGATAAATATTTTCAAATAAAGCGGATGGATGAAACTCAAAAAGAGGAAGGCGACGCGGATGCAAACAATATTGAACAGACTTAAAGGTAAGCTGGTGGTGTCGTGTCAGGCGCTGGAGGATGAACCGCTGCACAGCGCATTTATTATGTCGCGAATGGCCGTCGCGGCGGCGCAGGGTGGCGCGTCCGGGATCCGCGCCAACAGCGTAGTGGATATCGAAGCGATAAAACAGCAAGTTTCGTTGCCGGTGATTGGCATCATCAAGCGCGATTACCCCGACAGCGAGGTGTACATCACGCCCACCTTGCGTGAAGTGGATGAACTGATGCGCGTTGCGCCGGAGATTATCGCCCTTGATGCGACGGACAGAATGCGCCCCGGTGGGCTGACGCTTAGCGAACTGGTAGCGCAAATCCGTGCCCGCTATCCGTCAGTGTTGCTGATGGCGGACGTTTCTACTGTCGCTGAAGCAAAAGCCGCACAGGCGCTTGGTTTTGATTGCGTGGGTACAACACTCTACGGTTACACACCAGCAACGGCGGGGCACCGGTTGCCGGAAGAGGATTGCCGTCTGCTGCGTGAGGTGATCGCCGCCGTCTCGGTACCGGTGATTGCAGAAGGCAACGTCGAGACGCCGGAGTTGGCCGCTCGTTGCTTTGCATTGGGGGCGCATGCCGTGGTGGTTGGCGGAGCGATCACCCGTCCGCAGCAGATCACCGCGCGGTTCGTGGCGGCAATTCACGCGCAAAGCACCGATGGCGCATGATCCTCCCGGCAGGATCTGCGATACTTATCGTTTACCCCTTTTACTGAGATGATTATGCAGTACCCGATTAACGAGATGTTCCAGACCCTGCAAGGCGAGGGTTATTTCACCGGCGTTCCCGCTATTTTTATTCGCTTACAGGGATGCCCGGTCGGGTGTGCGTGGTGTGACACCAAACATACCTGGGATAAGCTCGCCGATCGGGAAGTGTCGCTGTTCAGTATTCTGGCGAAAACCAAAGAGAGCGATAAATGGGGCGCGGCGAGCGCAGAAGATTTACTGGCGATCATCGGCCGCCAGGGCTGGACCGCGCGCCACGTGGTGATCACCGGCGGTGAGCCGTGCATTCATGATCTTACCCCACTGACGACGCTACTGGAGCATAACGGCTTTAGCTGCCAGATCGAAACCAGCGGCACGCATGAAGTGCGCTGCTCTCACACTACCTGGGTGACGGTATCGCCAAAAGTGAATATGCGTGGCGGCTATGACGTGCTGTCGCAGGCGCTGCAACGGGCCGATGAGATCAAACACCCGGTAGGTCGCGTGCGCGACATCGAAGCGCTGGATGAGTTACTGGCAACGCTGACCGATGATAAGCAACGGGTGATTGCGCTTCAGCCGATCAGCCAGAAAGACGACGCTACACGACTGTGTATCGAAACCTGCATCGCCCGCAACTGGCGCCTGTCGATGCAGACGCACAAATATTTAAATATCGCCTGACGAATCGATGATGCCGGGTAACACCCCCACCCGGCAGCGTAAGCTTACTCGCCGCGATAAACGCAGCCCGCTGTGCAGGTCTCTTTTACCATCACCGCGCTCAGCAGCGGGACAACCGGCTTAACCTGATCCCAAATCCATTTTGCCAGCACTTCACTGGTCGGGTTTTCCAGACCGGGGATCTCGTTCAGATAGTAGTGGTCGAGGCGATCGTACGTCGGCTTAAATGCCGCTTTCAGATCGGCAAAATCCATAATCCAGCCGGTATGCGGATCGACGTCACCGGTGATCTCCAGACGAACCATGAAGGAGTGACCATGAAGACGCCCGCACTTATGACCTTCCGGCACGTGCGGCAGGTGGTGAGCGGCTTCGAAGGTGAAATCTTTAAACAACGTGGTGGACATGGTGAACTCTCAAATAAGACGAAAAAACCGGAAAATCATACCGGAAAGCACATTTTTTCTCATTAACTAAAACACCCCTTCCCCGTGGTCGGGTAATGATACGGCGGAAAGCATGTTTTTCGTTATAATATTCAAACAGTTAATTAATCGATTTTCCTGTTAACAGGTATGAATAAAACAGGTTAGTCGATTTGGTTATTTATTATTTCCATCCCTTCTTTAATTGTTATTATCCTCGCCGTTAACCTTACCTTCAGTTTGGGTTTTTCCGCAAAATGATGGCTTTAATACTGGAACATAACAACGCATGACGACACAGGCCCCACCTTCCAGTCTGCTTCCGCTTAATCCGGAGCAACTGGCCCGCCTGCAGGCGGCAACCACCGATTTTTCTCCGACCCAGCTGGCCTGGGTTTCCGGCTATTTCTGGGGCATGCTCAATCAGCATCCCGGCACGGTGACAACGGCCGCGCCCGTCGTCGCCGACGCACCGACAATTACGTTGATTTCAGCTTCTCAAACCGGCAATGCGCGTCGCGTGGCAGAGCAACTTCGCGATGATCTGCTGGCGGAAAAACTGAACGTCAACCTGGTTAACGCCGGGGATTATAAATTCAAGCAAATCGCGGCAGAAAAACTGCTGGTTGTCGTCACCTCAACGCAGGGAGAGGGCGAACCGCCGGAAGAGGCCGTTGCGCTGCATAAGTTCCTGTTCTCGAAAAAAGCGCCGAAACTGAACGGTACCGCCTTTGCGGTCTTTGGTCTTGGCGATACCTCTTACGAATTTTTCTGCCAGTCTGGCAAAGACTTTGACAGCAAACTGGCGGAACTCGGCGGCGAACGTCTGCTTGATCGCGTTGATTGCGATGTGGAGTACCAGACTGCGGCTACCCAGTGGCGCGCTCGCGTGGTGGAAGTTCTGAAAGCGCGTGCGCCTGTCGCCCCGGCAACGCAGACTGCCGTTGCGGCGACCGGTGCGGTCAATGAAGTCCACACCAGCCCGTACAGCAAAGAAGCGCCGCTGACTGCGACGTTGTCGGTGAACCAGAAAATCACCAGCCGCGATTCGGAAAAAGATGTGCGTCATATCGAAATCGATCTTGGCGATTCCGGCCTACGCTACCAGCCTGGCGACGCGCTCGGCGTCTGGTATCAGAACGATCCAGCGCTGGTCAACGAGCTGGTTGAACTGCTGTGGCTGAAAGGCGATGAACCGGTAATGGTCGAGGGTAAAACGCTGCCGCTGGCCGAGGCGCTGCAGTGGCACTTTGAGCTGACGGTCAACACCGGCAACATCGTGGAAAACTACGCGACGCTGACCCGCAGCGAAAGCCTGCTGCCGCTGGTGGGCGATAAAGCCCAGCTTCAGCATTACGCCGCTACCACGCCGATTGTCGACATGGTGCGTTTTTCGCCAGCACAACTGGATGCCGACGCGCTGATCGGGCTGCTGCGCCCGCTGACGCCGCGCCTCTATTCCATCGCCTCTGCGCAGGCGGAAGTGGAAAGCGAAGTGCATGTCACCGTGGGCGTCGTGCGCTATGACATTGAAGGCCGCACCCGCAGTGGCGGCGCGTCGGGCTTCCTTGCTGATCGCGTGGAAGAAGACGGGGAAGTGCGCGTGTTCATCGAGCACAACGATAACTTCCGCCTGCCTGCTAACCCGCAGACGCCGGTGATCATGATTGGCCCCGGCACCGGCATTGCGCCGTTCCGCGCGTTCATGCAGCAACGTGCTGCCGATGGCGCGGAAGGGAAAAACTGGTTGTTCTTTGGCAACCCGCATTTTGTGGATGATTTCCTCTATCAGGTGGAATGGCAGCGCTACGTCAAAGAGGGCGTACTGAGCCGTATCGATCTCGCCTGGTCGAGAGACCAGAAAGAAAAAATCTACGTACAAGACAAACTGCGCGCACAGGGCGCAGAGCTGTGGCGCTGGATCAACGACGGTGCGCACATTTATGTCTGTGGCGACGCTAATCGCATGGCGAAAGATGTCGAACAGGCTTTACTGGACGTAATTGCCGAATTTGGCGCGATGGATGCCGAAGCGGCGGATGAATATTTAAGTGAGCTGCGCGTTGAGCGCCGTTATCAGCGAGATGTCTACTAATGAGCGAAAAACACCCAGGCCCTTTAGTGGTCGAAGGCAAACTGACCGATGCCGAGCGCATGAAAGCCGAAAGCAATTATCTGCGCGGGACGATTGCGGAAGATTTAAATGACGGCCTGACCGGCGGGTTTAACGGCGACAACTTTTTGCTGATCCGTTTTCATGGCATGTACCAGCAGGATGATCGCGACATTCGCGCCGAACGCGCTGAGCAGAAACTGGAACCACGCATCGCGATGATGCTGCGCTGCCGCCTGCCGGGCGGGGTGATCACCACGAAACAGTGGAAGGCGATCGACAAGTTTGCCGGTGAGAACACGATTTACGGCAGCATTCGTCTGACCAACCGCCAGACGTTCCAGTATCACGGCCTGCTGAAGAAAAACGTCAAACCGGCGCATCAGATGCTGCACGAGGTGGGGCTGGACGCGCTGGCAACCGCCAATGACATGAACCGCAACGTGCTCTGTACCTCTAACCCGGTTGAGTCGCAGCTGCACGCGGAAGCCTATGAGTGGGCGAAGAAAATTTCTGAGCACCTGCTGCCGCGCACCCGTGCCTATGCGGAGATCTGGCTCGATCAGGAAAAAGTGGCGACCACTGACGAAGAGCCCATTCTCGGCAAAACCTATTTGCCGCGTAAATTCAAAACCACGGTGGTGATCCCGCCGCAGAACGATATCGATCTGCACGCCAATGACATGAACTTCGTGGCGATTGCGGAAAACGGTAAGCTGGTGGGCTTTAACCTGCTGGTGGGTGGCGGTCTGTCCATCGAGCATGGCAACAAGAAAACCTATGCCCGCACCGCGAGCGAGTTTGGTTATCTGCCGCTGGAGCATACGCTGGCGGTGGCGGAAGCGGTGGTCACGACTCAGCGCGACTGGGGTAACCGTACCGACCGTAAAAACGCGAAAACCAAATATACGCTGGAGCGTGTCGGTGTCGACACCTTCAAAGCCGAAGTTGAGCGCCGCGCGGGGATCAAATTCGAACCGATCCGCCCGTATGAATTTACCGGGCGTGGCGATCGCATCGGTTGGGTAAAAGGCATCGATGACAAATGGCATCTGACGCTGTTTATCGAAAACGGCCGTATACTGGATTACCCGGGGCGACCGCTGAAAACCGGCCTGCTGGAGATCGCGAAGGTTCACAAAGGCGATTTTCGTCTGACGGCCAATCAGAATCTGATCGTCGCGGGCGTGCCGGAAAGCCAGAAAGCGAAGATCGAAAAGCTGGCGCGTGCGCACGGGTTGATGGATGCGGTCAAGCCGCAGCGTGAAAACTCAATGGCCTGCGTATCGTTCCCGACCTGTCCGCTGGCGATGGCCGAAGCCGAGCGCTTCCTGCCGTCATTCGTCGACAAAGTTGAAGCAGTGATGGGCAAGCATGGCGTTGGCGATGATCATATCGTCCTGCGCGTGACCGGCTGCCCGAACGGCTGCGGCCGCGCGATGCTGGCGGAAATTGGCCTGGTGGGTAAAGCGCCGGGCCGTTACAACCTGCATATTGGCGGTAACCGTGCGGGAACCCGGATCCCGCGCATGTATCGGGAAAATATTACCGAGTCAGAAATTCTCGACAATATCGACGAACTGGTCGGGCGCTGGGCGAAGGAGCGCGAAGCAGGGGAAGGCTTCGGCGACTTCACCGTGCGTACGGGCATCATTCGCCCGGTACTCGATCCCGCCCGGGATTTCTGGGAATAACCTGATATTGCCCGGTGGCGCTGCGCTTACCGGGCCTACGGCTTTGTAGGCCGGGCAAACAACGTGCCGCCCGGCAAAAAAGTGAGGAATATATGTCCAGACTCGATCTCAATGCGCTCAATGAATTACCGAAAGTCGAACGTGTGCTGGCACTGGCGGAAACCAACGGGCAGCTGGAAAAACTGAGCGCGGAAGAGCGCGTCGCCTGGGCGCTGGAAAACCTGCCCGGCGACTACGTCCTTTCCTCAAGTTTTGGTATTCAGGCGGCGGTGAGCCTGCATCTGGTGAATCAGATCCGCCCGGATATCCCGGTGATCCTGACCGATACCGGCTATCTGTTCCCGGAAACGTATCAGTTCATTGATGAGCTGACGGAGAAGCTCAACCTGAACCTGAAAGTCTATCGCGCCGAAACCAGTCCGGCCTGGCAGGAAGCGCGCTATGGCAAGCTGTGGGAGCAGGGCGTTGAAGGGATTGAGAAGTACAACGACATCAACAAAGTCGAGCCGATGAACCGGGCGCTGCGCGAACTGAACGCGCAAACCTGGTTTGCCGGTCTGCGCCGCGAACAGTCCGGCAGCCGGGCGACATTGCCGGTGCTCGCTATACAGCGCGGCGTGTTCAAAGTATTGCCGATTATCGACTGGGATAACCGCACGGTTTACCAGTATCTGCAAAAACACGGCCTGAAATACCATCCGCTGTGGGATCAGGGCTATTTGTCGGTGGGCGATACCCATACCACGCGCAAATGGGAACCGGGCATGGCAGAAGAAGAAACACGTTTCTTTGGCCTGAAACGCGAGTGCGGATTGCACGAAGGGTAGTGATGTTATCCCACTCCCGTCCGGGAGTGGGTTCGCTTATGCTTTCGCCAGCTCTTTCATCAGCGGCAGTAAAACCCGCATCACGTCGCGGCTGCGGCGCTCAATGCGGCCCGGCAGCGCTTTATCAATATACTGTTGATTATCCAGCCGCACGTCATGCCAGCTCACGCCGTTCGGGAAGGCGCGGGATTTCGCGCGTTGCTGATAACCGTCTTTCTTCCCTAATGTCCAGTTGGTCGCCTCGATGGAGAGCACCGGAATACCGGCCTTATCAAACACCTCGGCGTCGTTGCAGCAGCCTGTGCCTTTGGGATAATCCGGATTCAGACCGGGATTCATCGCGGCGTTAATGCCGTGGCGGCGGGCGATGGTCAGCGCCCGGTCGCGGGTTAATTTGCGTACCGAGGCGGGCGTCAGTTTGCCGCTGTTGAAATAGAGTTTGTCGCCAACCACGAGGTTATCGAGGTTAATCACCAGCAGCGTGTTTTTACGCTCTTCTGCGCTCATGCGTTTGAGCAGATTCTCTGCGCCGAGCTTGCCTTCTTCCTCGCCGCTGGTAGCGATAAAACGAATGCCGTATTGCGTGGCGGTGTCTTTCAAGTTGTCCGCCAGCTCCAGCATCACACCGAGCCCCAGCGCGTTGTCGTCTATGCCCTGTAGTGTCAGGCCGCCGAGATTGTTTTCGTTGTCGGCATCGCTGCGCGGCGCGTAGGTATCCAGGTGCGCCATGACGATAATCTGCTGGCGGGACTGGCCTTCATGCGCGGCGATCACCGTACTGCCGGTCACGTTATGCCAGTTCCGGCGGTTGTCTTTCGCGGTATAGATGTAGCGGCTGTTGAAGGTGCGGATGTCGCTCTGGTAACCCATTTGTGCGAATTGCTGGCGCAGGTAATCCGCTGACAGCATTTCGGCGGGCGTTCCTGTCATACGACCAGGAAAATAGGTCGCGATATGGCGGGCCTGCGCACTGGCGATATCACCGGCGGGTGACGCTGCGCCCTGCGCCGGAAAAGCAAAACATGCACCGAGCGTCAGTGAAATCAGAGAGCAGTGCAACGCGGAAAACATAACGTGTCCTTACACATGCAAAAAAACGACGCACTAGTATGAAACTGTGACCCGGCTTACACAATTTCATTTGCGCTTAAATCCCCGAAAAGGCTGGCGTTAAGCACTTTTTGATATTTGTATTCCTGGCGGGTTATTCCTTTGAGGAACTAGTCATTCCATTTCGTAATTTCATTTGATCTAAGCCGCACCCTATAGTCCCTCTTTATACGCAAAGTACGTAAAGACAGGCTTAAGGAACGGTAATGGATCAAAAACGACTCACTCATTTGCGGCAACTGGAGGCGGAAAGCATTCATATTATCCGTGAAGTCGCCGCCGAATTTTCGAATCCGGTGATGCTCTATTCCATCGGCAAAGACTCCAGCGTCATGCTGCACCTGGCGCGTAAGGCGTTTTACCCGGGGACGCTGCCGTTCCCGCTGCTGCATGTCGATACCGGCTGGAAATTCCGCGAAATGTATGAGTTCCGTGACCGGACCGCCAAAGCGTACGGCTGTGAGTTGCTGGTGCATAAAAACCCGGAAGGGGTGGCGATGGGGATTAACCCGTTTGTCCACGGCAGCGCCAAACACACCGATATCATGAAAACCGAAGGGCTGAAGCAGGCGCTGAACAAATACGGCTTTGACGCCGCGTTTGGCGGTGCGCGTCGTGATGAAGAGAAATCGCGGGCGAAAGAGCGCATCTACTCCTTCCGCGACCGCTTCCACCGCTGGGACCCGAAAAACCAGCGCCCGGAACTGTGGCACAACTACAACGGCCAGATCAACAAAGGCGAAAGCATCCGCGTGTTCCCGCTCTCCAACTGGACCGAGCTGGATATCTGGCAGTACATCTATCTGGAAAATATCGACATTGTTCCGCTGTATCTGGCGGCGGAGCGTCCGGTGCTGGAGCGCGATGGCATGCTGATGATGATCGACGACAACCGTATCGATCTGCAGCCGGGCGAGGTGATCAAAAAACGGATGGTGCGTTTCCGTACACTTGGCTGCTGGCCGCTGACCGGCGCGGTGGAATCTGAGGCGCAGACGCTGCCGGAGATCATCGAAGAGATGCTGGTTTCCACGACCAGTGAACGGCAGGGGCGCGTTATCGATCGCGATCAGGCAGGCTCGATGGAGCTGAAGAAACGTCAGGGTTATTTCTAAGGAGCCGCCATGAACACCACCATTGCACAACAAATTGCCGATGAAGGCGGCGTTGAGGCGTATCTGCACGCCCAGCAACACAAAAGCCTGCTGCGTTTTCTGACCTGTGGCAGCGTCGACGATGGGAAAAGTACGCTGATCGGTCGCCTGCTGCACGATACCCGCCAGATTTACGAAGATCAGCTCTCTTCACTGCACAATGACAGTAAACGTCACGGCACCCAGGGCGAGAAGTTGGATCTGGCGCTGCTGGTGGATGGCCTGCAGGCAGAGCGCGAGCAGGGTATTACCATCGACGTGGCGTATCGCTATTTCTCGACCGAAAAACGCAAATTTATCATCGCCGATACCCCCGGACATGAGCAGTACACCCGCAACATGGCGACCGGGGCGTCTACCTGCGATCTGGCGATCCTGCTGATTGACGCGCGTAAAGGCGTGCTCGACCAGACCCGTCGCCACAGCTTTATCTCCACACTGCTGGGTATTAAACATCTGGTGGTGGCGGTGAATAAAATGGATCTGGTGGATTTCAGCGAAGCGCGCTTCAACGACATCCGCGAAGATTACCTGACGTTCGCTCAGCAACTGCCGGGAAACCTCGACATTCGCTTTGTGCCGCTGTCGGCGCTGGAGGGCGATAACGTCGCCAGCCAGAGTGAAAATATGCCGTGGTACAGCGGCCCGACGCTGCTGGAAGTGCTGGAAACGGTGGAGATCCTGCGTACGGTGGATAGCCAGCCGATGCGTTTTCCGGTGCAGTATGTCAACCGGCCAAACCTCGATTTTCGGGGTTATGCCGGGACGCTGGCGTCCGGTACCGTGAGCGTCGGGCAGCGGGTCAAAGTCCTGCCGTCAGGCGTGGAATCGACCGTCGCTCGCATCGTCACCTTTGACGGCGATCTGCCGCAGGCGCAGGCGGGCGAAGCGATCACCCTGGTGCTGAAAGATGAAATCGATATCAGCCGCGGCGACCTGCTGGTGAAGGCGAGCGCATCGCTGCCTGCCGTGCAGAGCGCCAGTGTGAATGTGGTGTGGATGTCTGAGCAGGCGCTACAGCCGGGTCAGAGCTACGACATCAAAATCGCCGGTAAGAAAACCCGTGCGCGCGTCGATGCCATCCAGTATCAGGTTGATATCAACAATCTGACCCACAGCGAGGTGGAGTCGCTGCCGCTGAACGGTATCGGGCTGGTGGATCTGACCTTCGACGAACCGCTGGTGCTCGACAAATATCAGGATAACCCGGTAACAGGCGGGCTGATATTCATCGACAGACTGTCGAACGTCACCGTGGGTGCGGGGCTGGTGCATGAACCGCAGACCGAAGCCACGGTACAGACATCTGAGTTCAGCGCGTTTGAACTGGAGCTGAATGCGCTGGTACGTAAACATTTCCCGCACTGGGGCGCGCGTGATTTGCTGGGAGGCCGGTAATGGCGCAGCATGACGAAAACGTCGTCTGGCACCCCCATCCGGTTACCCGGGAACAACGCGAACAACGTCACGGTCACCGTGGCGTTGTGCTGTGGTTTACCGGGCTGTCCGGTTCCGGAAAATCCACCGTCGCTGGCGCGCTGGAAGAGGCGCTGCATGAGCTTGGCGTGAGCACGTACTTGCTGGATGGCGACAACGTGCGCCACGGGTTGTGTCGCGATTTAGGTTTCAGCGATGCCGATCGCAAAGAGAATATTCGCCGCGTCGGCGAAGTGGCGAAACTGATGGTCGATGCCGGGCTGGTTGTATTGACGGCGTTTATCTCTCCGCACCGCGCTGAGCGGCAGATGGCACGCGAATTGATCGGCGACGGACGCTTTTATGAAGTCCATGTCGACACGCCGTTAGCGATTTGCGAAGCGCGCGATCCTAAAGGGTTGTATAAAAAGGCCCGCGCCGGTGAGCTGCGAAACTTCACCGGTATTGATTCAGCGTACGAATCCCCCGAAGCGCCTGAGATTCACCTTAAGGGCGAACAATTGGTAACAAATTTGGTTAACCAATTATTAGATCTCCTCAGGCGGGACGATATCATCAGATCCTAAGACAGCGCCGGAAGCGTTCATCTTCCGGCCGGTCAGGTAACAGGATTTGATATGCGTGATACCCAAAACATGAGCCTCACTTCCACCAAATCGCTTGCTGAAAGTGAGGAAACCACATGGACGCTGCCGGGCGCGGCGGTGGGTTTCATGGCATGGCTGCTGGCACTGGGCATCCCGTTTCTGATCTACGGCAGCAATACGCTGTTTTTTCTGCTCTACACATGGCCCTTCTTTCTGGCGCTGATGCCGGTCGCTGTATTAATCGGTGTGGCGCTGCACTCACTGCTCGACAGCAAACTGCTCTATAGTCTACCTGTTACCGTGCTTACGGTGATGGCGCTTTTCGGCCTGCTTTTCCTGTGGTTGATGGGGTGATCCGCGGCTCTGCGGCAACGAGGCGTACGTATTTGCGGGGAAAATGTGGTACATTTCCCGCGATGACGCGGCATCGTCCGCGCCGGGGTGGAGTACCCGGTCAAGATATGGGATGATGATGCCGTTTTTCAGGGGGCAGGATGGGTAAACTAACGCTGCTATTGCTGGCTTTGCTGGTCTGGCTACAATATTCGCTGTGGTTCGGCAAGAATGGTATTCATGACTACAGCCGGGTCAGCGAAGATGTCGCCGCACAGCAGGCGACGAACGCCAAACTCAAAGCGCGAAACGATCAGCTTTTCGCCGAAATTGACGATCTCAATGGCGGTCAGGAAGCGATCGAGGAACGCGCGCGCAACGAACTTAGCATGACCCGCCCGGGCGAAACGTTCTATCGTCTGGTTCCGGATGCGTCAAAACGCAATCAGGGTTCAGGGCAGAATAATCGATAGACACTCCCAGGATTAAAACATGGCAGCAACTACTCCGGGCGTTTGCGCCGTGGTCCCGGCAGCCGGATTTGGCCGCCGCATGCAAACGGAATGCCCAAAACAATATCTCTCAATCGGTAACAAAACGATTCTCGAACATGCGGTGGACGCGCTGCTGGCCAATGCCCGCGTCCAGCGTGTAATCATTGCCGTCAGCCCCGGTGATGACCGTTTCCAGTCATTACCGCTGGCCTCGCATCCGCAGATTACCGTTGTCGAAGGCGGCGCCGAGCGCGCTGATTCCGTGCTTGCCGGGCTCAACGCCGCCACAGGCAGCGAATGGGTGCTGGTACACGATGCCGCACGCCCCTGTCTGCATCAGGACGATCTCGAACGTTTGCTGGCGCTCAGCGAAACCAGCCGCGTGGGCGGCATTCTGGCCGCACCGGTGCGTGACACCATGAAGCGCGCCGAGCCTGGCGGCACCGCCATTGCCCATACCGTCGACAGAAACGATCTCTGGCACGCGCTGACCCCGCAGTTTTTCCCCCGCGAATTGCTGATTGACTGCCTGACCCGCGCGCTCAACGACGGCGCGACCATGACGGATGAAGCGTCTGCGCTGGAGTATTGCGGCTTCCATCCTGAGCTGGTGGCGGGTCGCGCGGATAATATTAAAGTCACGCGCCCGGAAGACCTGGCGCTGGCGGAATTTTACCTCACCCGATCTGACTATCAGGAGAAGGCGTAATGCGAATTGGACACGGTTTTGACGTGCATGCCTTTGGCGGCGAAGGCCCCATTATTATTGGCGGCGTACGTATCCCTTACGAAAAGGGGCTGCTGGCCCATTCTGACGGCGATGTCGCGTTGCATGCCCTGACCGATGCCCTGCTGGGCGCGGCGGCGCTGGGCGATATCGGCAAGCTTTTCCCGGATACCGATCCGGCCTTTAAAGGCGCTGACAGCCGCGCGCTGCTGCGCGAAGCCTGGCGTCGTATTCAGGCCAAAGGCTACACTCTCGGCAACGTCGACGTCACTATCATCGCGCAGGCCCCCAAAATGCTGCCGCACATTCCGCAAATGCGGGTGTTCATCGCCGAAGATCTCGGCTGTCATATGGATGACGTCAACGTGAAGGCAACCACCACGGAAAAACTGGGTTTCACCGGTCGTGGCGAAGGGATTGCCTGTGAAGCGGTGGCGTTGCTGCACAAGGTCAAACCATGATTGCGTTTGACGACCTGACTTACCTGCACGGTCAACCGCAGGGCCAGGGCCTGCTGAAAGCCAGCCCGGAAGATTTTCTGGTAGTGGAAGATTTGGGTTTTGAGCCGGACGGCGAGGGCGAGCATATCCTCGTGCGGATCCTCAAGAACGGCTGCAACACTCGTTTTGTCGCTGATGCGCTGGCGAAATTTCTTAAGATCCACGCCCGTGAAGTCAGTTTCGCCGGGCAAAAAGACAAGCATGCAGTCACCGAGCAATGGCTCTGCGCCCGCGTGCCCGGCAAAGAGATGCCGGATCTCAGCAAATTCGTGCTGGAAGGCTGCCAGGTACTGGAATATGCCCGCCATAAACGCAAGCTGCGACCGGGCGCGCTGAAAGGGAATGCTTTCACGCTTATTCTACGTGAGATTTCGCATCGCGATGACGTTGAGGCCCGTTTGCAGGCTATCGCGGCGCGCGGCGTACCGAACTATTTTGGCGCACAGCGCTTTGGTCTCGGCGGCAGCAATCTGCAAGGCGCGCTGCGCTGGGCGGAAAACGGCGGGCCGGTGCGTGATCGCAACAAACGCAGTTTTTGGCTCTCTGCGGCGCGGAGTGCCTTGTTTAATCAGATTGTCAGCGATAAATTAAAAAAACCAGACTTTAATCAAGTTGTTGACGGCGATGCGCTACAATTAGCGGGGCGTGGCAGTTGGTTTGTGGCGACGGAAGACGAGCGCGACGAACTACAGACGCGCGTCGATAACCGGGAGCTGATGATCACCGCAGCCTTGCCCGGCAGCGGCGACTGGGGAACCCAGCGTGCCGCGCTGGCCTTCGAGGAAAATACGCTGGCGCAGGAGACGCTGCTACAGTCACTGCTGGTGCGGGAAAAAGTGGAGGCGGCGCGCCGTGCGATGCTGCTGTATCCGCAACAGCTACGCTGGAACTGGTGGGATGATGTAACCGTTGAGCTACGTTTCTGGCTGCCTGCGGGCAGTTTTGCCACCAGTGTGGTAAGGGAACTGATCAAGACAACAGGTGATTATGCGAATATTGCTGAGTAACGATGACGGGATCCATGCCCCAGGCATTCAGACGCTGGCGAAAGCCCTGCGGGAATTCGCCGTGGTGCAGGTTGTCGCGCCTGATCGTAACCGCAGCGGAGCGTCAAATTCCCTGACGCTGGAATCTTCACTTCGTACCTTTACGTTTGAAAATGGCGATATTGCCGTGCAGATGGGCACGCCAACGGATTGCGTCTATCTTGGCGTCAATGCGCTGATGCGTCCGCAGCCGGATGTCGTCGTGTCGGGCATCAATGCCGGGCCGAATCTCGGTGACGACGTTATCTATTCCGGCACTGTCGCGGCCGCCATGGAAGGGCGCCATCTCGGTTACCCGGCTCTCGCCGTTTCACTGGACGGCCATCAGCATTATGAGACCGCCGCGGCGGTGACCTGCTCGATCCTGCGCGCGCTGTCGCGCGAACCGCTGCGTACCGGGCGCATTCTCAACATCAATGTTCCTGACCTCCCGCTTGATCAAATCAAGGGGATCCGCGTGACGCGCTGCGGCAGTCGTCATCCGGCGGACAAAGTCATCCCGCAGCAGGATCCACGCGGAAACACGCTGTACTGGATTGGCCCGCCGGGCGAAAAATGCGATGCGGGGCCGGACACCGATTTTGCTGCGGTGGATGAAGGCTACGTGTCGCTCACGCCGCTGCATGTCGATTTAACCGCCCATAACGCGCATGAAGTGGTGTCCGGCTGGTTAGAACGCGTGGGAGTCGATGCGCAATGGTAAGCAAACGCGTACAAAGCCTTCTTGATCAACTGCGTGCTCAGGGTATTAAGAATGAGCATGTGCTTGAAGCGATAGCTCAGGTACCGCGTGAAAAATTTATTGATGAGGCGTTTGAACACAAAGCGTGGGAGAACGTCGCATTGCCAATAGGTCAGGGGCAAACCATTTCGCAGCCATATATGGTTGCGCGAATGACCGAGCTTCTTGAACTCACCGAGGCGTCGCGGGTGCTGGAGATTGGCACCGGATCCGGATATCAGACGGCAATTCTGGCACATTTAGTCCATCATGTTTGTTCGGTGGAACGTATAAAAGGCCTGCAATGGCACGCTCGTCGTCGCCTCAAGCAACTGGATTTACACAATGTTTCTACCCGTCACGGCGATGGCTGGCAGGGATGGCAGGCGCGTGCGCCGTTCGACGCCATTATTGTCACCGCTGCACCGCCGGAAATTCCGGCTGCGCTGATGTCGCAACTGGATGAAGGCGGCATTCTCGTTTTGCCCGTGGGTGATGAGCACCAGTGGTTAAAACGGGTTCGTCGGCGGGGAAGCGAATTTATTATCGATACCGTGGAAGCGGTCCGCTTTGTGCCTTTGGTCAAAGGGGAACTGGCGTAATAACAGGACTTTTCCTGGTTTATTCGGCGCGTGTTCGGGCGTAGGGTAGGCACATTTTCGGTGCCTGAGCCAGCGCGTTGCGCGGTAATGAAATCACTGGCAGTTAACACATTCCTGGGGGATAAATGAGCGCGGGAAGCCCAAAATTTACCTTAAGCCGTATTGCGGCGCTATCGCTGGTCTCCGTCTGGCTTGCAGGTTGTACAAGTTCTAATAACGCACCAGCCCCAGTGAGCTCGGTGGGCGGAAGTGCCTCTTCCGGCACCGATTCCGGTATGTTGATCACCCCACCGCCGAAGATGGGAAATTCGACGGCACAGCCGTCGCAACCGCAAATTCAGTCTGTACAGCCGGTACAGACGCAGCCTGCGCAGACACAAACGCTGTCGCAGCCGGTGCAAACCAACGCGGAAGGCCATATCGTCTACAACCGTAAATACGGTGACATTCCCAAAGGCAGTTACACGGGTGGCAGCACCTATACCGTGAAGCGCGGCGATACGCTGTTTTACATCGCCTGGATCACCGGCAACGATTTCCGCGATCTTGCACAACGTAACAACATTTCTGCACCTTACGGTTTGAATGTAGGCCAGACGTTACAGATCGGAAACTCAGCGGGACAGCCCATCACAGGCAACAATCCTGTTGCGCAAGCAAGCGTACAGGCCAGTAGCGGTTCACAAGGACTTATCTCAAAACCTGCACAAAATTCCGGCTCGGTGGTTGCTTCTAAACCAACAATTACGTATTCTGAAGATTCAGGTGAACAAAGTGCTAACAAAATGTTGCCTAACAATAAGCCTGCGACCCCGGTCACAGCGCCTGTTACGGCACCTGTTGCAAGCACTACCGAACCGACTGCAAGCAGTATGTCTACCAGTTCGCCGATTTCCTCATGGCGCTGGCCGACTGATGGCAACATTATCGAGAAATTCTCTGACAACGGGAATAAAGGTATCGATATCGCAGGCAGTAAGGGACAGGCTATCGCCGCGACCGCAGATGGGCGCGTCGTCTATGCCGGTAACGCACTGCGCGGTTACGGTAATCTTATCATCATCAAACATAACGATGATTACCTGAGCGCCTACGCCCATAACGACACTATGCTGGTCCGGGAACAACAAGAAGTTAAGGCGGGGCAGAAAATCGCTACCATGGGTAGCACCGGAACCAGTTCAACACGCTTGCATTTTGAAATTCGTTACAAGGGGAAATCCGTAAACCCGCTGCAGTATTTGCCGCAGCGATAATTCGACGGAATATGGCTTTGCTTGCATGTTCCGTCAGGGGATCACGGGTAGGAGCCACCTTATGAGTCAGAATACGCTGAAAGTTCATGATTTAAATGAAGACGCGGAATTTGATGAGAACGGAATGGAGGTTTTCGACGAGAAAACCTTGAATGAAGAGGAACCCAGTGATAACGACCTGGCTGAGGAAGAGCTGTTATCGCAGGGTGCCACACAGCGTGTACTGGACGCGACTCAGCTTTACCTTGGGGAGATTGGATACTCTCCTCTGTTAACAGCCGAAGAAGAAGTCTATTTTGCACGTCGTGCACTGCGTGGAGATGTCGCTTCCCGCCGTCGGATGATAGAAAGTAACCTGCGTCTGGTGGTGAAGATTGCCCGTCGTTACAGCAATCGTGGTCTGGCGCTGCTGGATCTGATTGAAGAGGGTAATCTGGGGTTGATTCGTGCCGTGGAGAAATTTGACCCGGAGCGCGGATTCCGCTTCTCGACCTACGCGACCTGGTGGATCCGCCAGACGATTGAACGGGCGATCATGAATCAAACCCGTACCATTCGTTTACCGATTCACATCGTTAAAGAGCTGAACGTTTATCTGCGTACCGCGCGTGAGTTGTCCCATAAGCTGGATCACGAGCCGAGCGCGGAAGAGATTGCCGAGCAGCTTGATAAACCGGTTGATGACGTCAGTCGTATGCTGCGTCTCAACGAGCGCATCACCTCGGTCGACACCCCGCTGGGTGGCGATTCCGAAAAAGCGCTGCTGGATATCCTGGCCGATGAAAAAGAGAACGGTCCGGAAGACACCACGCAGGACGATGACATGAAACAGAGCATCGTCAAATGGCTGTTCGAACTGAACGCCAAACAGCGTGAGGTACTGGCGCGACGTTTCGGGTTGCTGGGGTATGAAGCCGCAACGCTTGAAGATGTGGGTCGTGAAATTGGTCTGACGCGTGAACGCGTTCGCCAGATTCAGGTAGAAGGTCTGCGTCGCCTGCGCGAAATCCTGCAGGGGCAAGGGCTGAACATCGAAGCGCTGTTCCGCGAATAAGCGAGTTTTCATCAAAAAAAGGCCAGTCATTGTGACTGGCCTTTTTCTTTGGTTTCGCTGTAACTGATGATTTACAGCAGATTCTTCAGACGGTAGATCCACTCCAGCGCCTGGCGCGGCGTCAGTGAGTCAGGATCAAGATTCTCCAGCGCTTCAACCGCTGGCGATGTCTCTTCAGGCACCGACAGCAGCGACATCTGCGACCCGTCAACCTGCGTGGCAGCGGCGTTTGGCGTAATGCTTTCCAGCTCGCGCAACTTCTGACGTGCGCGCTTGATCACCTCTTTTGGCACTCCCGCCAGCGCGGCAACCGCCAGACCATAACTTTTGCTGGCCGCGCCGTCCTGCACGCTGTGCATGAAAGCAATAGTGTCGCCATGCTCCAGCGCATCAAGGTGAACGTTCGCCACGCCTTCCATTTTTTCCGGCAACTGCGTCAGTTCGAAATAGTGGGTCGCAAACAGCGTTAGCGCTTTGATGCGATTCGCCAGATTTTCCGCGCAGGCCCAGGCCAGCGACAGACCATCATAAGTCGACGTACCACGGCCGATTTCGTCCATCAGCACCAGACTGTACTCGGTGGCGTTGTGGAGGATATTGGCGGTTTCGGTCATCTCCACCATGAAGGTAGAACGCCCGCTGGCCAGATCGTCGGCGGCACCGACACGGGTAAAAATACGGTCGATGGGGCCGATTTCCACTCTCTGCGCCGGGACGTAGCTGCCGATATACGCCAGCAGCGCAATGAGCGCGGTCTGACGCATATAGGTACTTTTACCGCCCATGTTCGGACCGGTGATGATAAGCATCCGGCGCTGCGGCGACAGGTTCAGCGGATTGGCAATAAACGGTTCGTTCAGCACCTGTTCCACCACCGGATGGCGGCCTTCTTCGATGCGAATGCCCGGTTTGTCGCTAAATACCGGGCAACTGTAGTTAAGCGTGTAAGCCCGCTCAGCCAGGTTGACCAGCACGTCCAGCTCCGCCAGCGCCGAAGCGCTCGACTGCAGATCGGCGAGGTGCGGTAACAGCAGGTCGAACAGCTCGTCATACAGCTGTTTTTCCAGCGCCAGCGCCTTGCCTTTCGAGGTGAGCACTTTGTCTTCATACTCTTTCAGCTCTGGAATGATGTAGCGTTCAGCGTTTTTCAGCGTCTGGCGGCGTACGTAGTGGATCGGCGCGAGGTGGCTTTGCCCGCGGCTGATCTGAATGTAATAACCGTGAACGGCGTTATAGCCCACTTTCAGGGTGTCGAGCCCCAGACGCTCACGTTCGCGGATCTCCAGCCTGTCGAGATAATCCGTCGCGCCGTCTGCCAGCCCGCGCCATTCATCCAGTTCGGCATTGTAGCCAGGGGCGATCACGCCGCCATCACGCACCAGCACCGGGGGAGATTCAATCACGGCACGTTCGAGCAGTTCGCGCAGTTCAGTAAATTCACCCATCTGTTCGCGCAGGCGCTGTACCGGCACGCTGTTGACATCAGCCAGTTGCGCGCGCAGTTCCGGCAACTGCTGGAAGGCATAGCGCATGCGGGCGAGATCGCGCGGGCGGGCGGTGCGTAGCGCCAGGCGTGCCAGAATACGTTCCAGATCACCCACCTGACGCAACACTGGTTGCAGCTCACTGTAGTGATCCTGCAATGCGGCGATAGTTTGCTGACGCTCTTCCAGTACCCCGGTATCACGCACCGGCATATGCAGCCAGCGCTTCAGCATGCGGCTGCCCATCGGCGTCACGGTGCGATCCAGCACCGAGGCCAGCGTGTTTTCCGTACCGCCCGCCAGATTCTGGGTAATTTCGAGGTTACGGCGGGTGGCGGCATCCATGATGATGCTGTCCTGCTGGCGCTCCATGGTGATGGAACGAATATGCGGCAACGCGGTGCGCTGCGTGTCTTTCACATACTGCAGCAGGCAACCGGCGGCACACAGGCCACGCGGCGCGTTTTCGACGCCGAAACCCACCAGGTCACGGGTGCCAAATTGCAGGTTCAGTTGCTGGCGCGCAGTGTCAATTTCGAACTCCCACAGCGGGCGACGACGCAGGCCGCGACGGCCTTCAATCAGCGCCATTTCGGCGAAATCTTCCGCATACAACAGCTCTGCGGGATTGGTCCGTTGCAGTTCGGCGGCCATGGTTTCGCGATCGGCGGGTTCGCTGAGACGAAAACGCCCGGAGCTGATGTCGAGCGTGGCGTAGCCGTAGCCTTTGCTGTCCTGCCACAGCGCTGCCAGCAGGTTGTCCTGGCGTTCCTGCAACAGCGCTTCATCGCTGATGGTGCCAGGCGTTACGATGCGGACGACTTTTCGTTCGACCGGGCCTTTGGTGGTCGCGGGATCGCCAATTTGTTCGCAAATCGCCACCGACTCGCCGAGATTCACCAGCTTCGCCAGGTAGTTTTCCACGGCATGGTGCGGAACGCCCGCCATCGGTATCGGCTCGCCTGCCGATGCGCCACGCTTCGTCAGCGAAATATCGAGTAACTGCGAGGCGCGCTTCGCATCGTCATAAAACAACTCGTAAAAGTCGCCCATGCGGTAGAACAGCAGGATCTCGGGATGCTGAGCCTTAAGCTTCAGGTACTGCTGCATCATCGGGGTGTGAGCGTCGAAATTGTCGATAGTGGTCATGGAATCCGGATGTCCATTTTCATTGAAAATCAAAAAGATCTGTTCAGTTCACCTGTGCGTAATGACCGGTATTGTCGCATGAATAAATGGTGGGGCGCATTAAAAAGTCGCCCCACATTCACATCGGTTAACGACTCTCTTTTTGCGGCAGCGAGCGGATGACCAGCATACCGGACTCCACGGCAACGCTGACCGATGTGCCGGTGGAAAAGCCGGCTTCTTCCAGCCATTTACCGCTCAGTACCAGACTTGGGCTGCATGACAAACGGGTGGCTCGCCCGCTGTCGAGATCGATATGGCGTTTACGGACATAGCTGACGGTTAACCGGCGGAGGGGGTTCGGAACAGGGTTGTTGGTGGTGACGTTCATATTATGCATATTTTCTCCGGCGTATTTCAGAATTATTGCCGGGGAATCTTATAACGTCGAATAAAATAAGGAAAAATTCAGGAGAATAAATGCGAGGCGCTTTCCAGAATTTCACCCTCTTATAAAAAGAAAAGAGGGTGGATCAGGAATTAAACATTTTCAGTAATACGTCGTGCGGTTTCATAATGGTCTTGCCAGTAGCTGTCAGAAAGAACAGACACCGTCACACCCTGGCTTTTTGACGCGTGGATAAACTTATCGTGACCAATGTACACGCCCACATGGCGCTCTTCCGGCGAGGTTCTGAAGAACACCAGATCGCCCGGTTTCAGCTCGTGCTGCGTGATGTGGTAGCCGCCTTTGATCTGCTCGCCGGTGGTGCGTGGCAGTTCCATCTGCAGGGAGCCGCGGAAAATTTTCTGCATCAGGGCAGAGCAATCAATTCCACTCTTCGACTGACCGCCCCAGCGATATTGCGTCCCTTTCCATTTTGCATATTGGGACAGGATTTTGCTTTTAATATTTCCCTTCGGCGACGGCAGTGTATACATCGATGGAACGTATTGATCCATAGATGCTAATTCGGCAGGTAAATTAAAAGCGCAGGCATTGCCTGCCAGCATGGATGTCGCAATAACAACCATTGCAGGGATCATTTTTTTAAAATACATAACAAACCATCAATATAGAAAAGAAGAAAAAGGGATTCCTTACACGATAATCATCGGTTCTGTCGGAAAGTGAGAGAATAATAAGTTCTGGTTATTATTTGTTCAAGGAAAAGGCGGCCTGAATGCCGACTCTCAGAATCTTTCTCGGCTGGTGCGTAAAATTTCAAAGTGGTATTATTGATGCAACTTATTGTTTGCGAGGACACAGCAGTGGGTGAACGTCTTGATCGTGAGAAGCTGACTATTCGCAGAATGATTGCGCTCTATGAACGCCGTTGCCCTGACGCCTCTGCGGAGCCCGGGCACTATCAGGTGCTAAATGACTATGCCGATAAGCGCCTTGATAAGTGTGTCTTTGGCGAAGAGAAGCCTGCCTGCAAGCAATGCCCGGTGCATTGCTATCAACCGGCAAAACGGGAAGAGATGAAGCAGATTATGCGCTGGGCGGGGCCGCGGATGCTGTGGCGCCATCCGGTTCTGACCATCCGTCATCTGATTGATGATCGTCGTCCGGTGCCGGAACTGCCTGAAAAATACCGCCCGAAAAAGTAATCCGCACGCCTACGCCAGCGCATCTTTGTCTATGCCAAGTCGCTTCATTCGTGAGAGCAGCGTGGTGCGTTTCAGCCCCAATTTTTGCGCCGCACCTCGCGGCCCGGCCACCACGCCGTTCGACTCTTTCAGCACCCGCACAATTAACTGATATTCATCTTCGCCATCCTGCGCCTGATCTGTGGCGGTCAGTGGCATAGCGGGTATCCCGGTGGTCAGTTCGGGCAGCGACAGTTGCAGCACGTTGCCGTGCGTCAGCAGCACGGCGCGCTCGATCACATTCTCCAGCTCGCGCACGTTCCCCGGCCACTCCATGCGGCTGAGTGCGCGCAGCGTTTCTGCCGGAATGCTGTCGATGTTGCGCCCCATGCGTCGAGAGATTTTGGTGGTAAAGGCTTTGACCAGCAGGGGAATATCTTCCGGACGCTCGCGCAGCGGCGGCAGGTGGATTGGAAACACGTTCAGACGATAGTAAAGATCGCTGCGAAACTCGCGGTCGGTCACCATCTGCTTCAGGTCACGGTTGGTGGCGGCAATCAGCCTGACATCGGTCTGAATCAGTTTGTTGCTGCCGAGACGCTCAAACTCCTGCTCCTGTAGCACCCGCAGCAGTTTTGGCTGCAGCTCCAGCGGCATGTCGCCGACTTCATCAAGAAACAACGAGCTTTTGTCCGCCAGCTCGAATCGCCCGATCCGCTGTGCGCTGGCACCGGTAAACGCGCCGCGCTCATGGCCGAACAGGTCGCTTTCCAGCAGCCCGGCAGGCATCGCAGCACAGTTCATTTTCACCATCCGGCGACCATTGCGACTGCTGAGATTATGGATCGCGCGCGCAATCAGCTCTTTGCCGGTGCCGGTTTCGCCGAGGATCAGCACCGTGCTGTCGCTTTGCGCCACCATTTCGACCTGCTTCAGCACGCTGTACATGGCGTCGCTGCGACCGATGATCTCGCCAGATTCGTTTTCGACATTATTGAGCTGTTCAGTGAGCGCCAGGTTTTCATTCATCAGCCGCTCTTTCAGACGATGAATTTCCTGGTAAGCGAGCGCGTTATCCACGGCGATGGAGATACGCTCGGCAATCTGGCGCAACAACTTCAGGTTGGTGGTGGTAAACACCTTTTCATCACACTGCGCCAGCTTCAGCACGCCCAGCATGGTATTGCCGGACATCAGCGGCAGCAGGCACAGCGTCTGGATTTTGTTATCCCAGATCTCAAACAGCATACGCTCGTAGGGCGCGAACGGGTCGCGCTCATGCAGGTTGAGCAGCAACATCTCTTTGCTTTTAAACACCCGCTCCGTCAGCGTTCCCGCTTCGTCGGTTTCACTCTGATTGTGAACGGGATGGTGGTCGTCGAGGTAATGGGTGGAGTAGATGTTGAGCTTGCCTTTGCGGTTGCTGCGCAGCACCACGCTGATGGCATCGATACGGAAATAGTGGTGGATCTCTTTCGCCACTTCGCTGACCAGCTCGTCCATGTCGAGACGCGACAGCACGGCGTTGGTAATCGCCACCAGAATGCGGAAGTTATCGCGCTCGTGGCACAGCATGTCGTAATCGACGTTATTGGTGACCCGGCTCTGGATCTGCTCGGTGACGACGGCGACAATCTGGGTAAAAACGTGCAGACGCTGATACTCCTGTTCCGTCCACGGTCTGTCATCGTCGCGAATAAATTCGCAACCGCCAAAAATGTGACCTTCTGCCGCCAGCGGCAACAGGCAGTAACGACCGAACGCCGGATAGAGCGGCTCTGCCGCCAGCTGGGGCCAGGTGTCGCTGAATTCCTGATAACTGCATTGCAGCGCATCCGGTCGCGACAACAGACGACGCACCGGCCCATGCGCCAGCACGGTTTCATCTTCGTAAGCGATGGGGTTTCCCGCCACCGGCGTGGCATAGTAGCAGACCCGGTGATTGCCGGGGTGCCAGAGCACAATGGCTGCCCGATCCGCCAGCGCGGACTGCTTTACCAGCCGCAACAGCGCTTCGCTGACCGCGGTAAGATCCGGCTGCTGTAGTAACGTGCGGGTGATATCGAACAGACCTTGCTGCCCGAGATCCCCCATGGGGGTATATGACATTGCACTCATCCAAAAAATGACGCGGGAAACCGACGAATTTTATTGTGACTTAATGATTAATATCGGTTTTTTGAATAAAAGCATTAACAGATTCTGGGTAACGGCTCCGCATGCGGTAAATCCAGCGTACGCTTCACGCCGTACAGGCCCGTCAGGCGAACACCACGGCGTTCCACCACTTCACCAATCATCGCCGCATGCTGGCCGAGCGGGTGAGAACGCAACTGCGCCAGCACATTTTCGGCGGCATCGCGGGCGACCGCGATCACCAGTTTGCCTTCGTTGGCGAAGTTGAGGGCTTCCAGACCGAGCAGTTCGCAGACGCCGCGCACCGCGGCATTGACCGGCAACTGCTGTTCGTTGAGTTCGATACCGCAGCCGCTGGCGGCGGCAAATTCATGCACCACCGCATTCACGCCGCCACGGGTGGCATCGCGCAGGGCTTTGACGCCGGTGATGTCGCGCAGCGACTGGATAAGCGGCGTCAGTACCGCGCAGTCGCTGACCAGCTCGCCGTCGAGCCCCAGTTGTTCGCGCAGGTTAAGGATGGTCGCGCCATGATCACCCAGCGTACCGCTGACCAGCAGCACGTCACCGGGCGTCAGCGTCTGTGCGCCCCAGTGAATATCCGCCGGAATGGCGCCCAGCCCGGCAGTATTGATAAACAGTTTGTCCGCCGCACCGTGCTGCACCACTTTGGTGTCACCGGTGACGATGGCAATGTCTGCCGCTTTGGCCGTTTGCGCCATGCTGTTGACCACCGCTTCCAGCGTCGCCATCTCCAGCCCTTCTTCAAGGATGAACCCGCAGGAGAGAAAACGGGGGATGGCGCCGCTGACGGCAACGTCATTGGCCGTTCCGCAAACCGCCAGCTTGCCGATGTTGCCGCCAGGGAAAAACAGCGGATCGATAACATAGCTGTCGGTAGAAAACGCCAGCCGGTCGCCCTGGGCGGTGAACTGTGCCAGATCAAGCCGCGCCTGATCTTCCTGCTCCGCCAGCCACGGATTGTTAAACGCCTGCATAAACAGATCGTTGATTAACTGCTGCATCGCCTGGCCGCCGCTGCCGTGCGCTATCTGGACGCTTTTCATGCTTCACATTCCTGACTTCGATATTGATACCACGCGGCGCACGCCCCTTCGGAAGAGACCATCAGCGCGCCAAATGCGCTCTGTGGGTTACAGGTATTGCCAAACAACGGGCACTGATGCGGTTTGCAACGGCCCGTCAACACTTCGCCGCAACGGGCGCGCGGATCGTCATACACTTTCTGCGGTGCTGGCTGGAAATGCGCTTCGGCATCAAAACGCTGGTAGTCGTCGGTTAAGCGGACGCCGGAGTCGTTAATCAGCCCCAGTCCGCGCCATTCGCTGTCGCCTCTGACGGTAAACACCTCGGCGATGGCGGCCTGTGCGAGCGGGTTGCCGCTGTCCGGCACCACGCGCCGGTACTGGTTTTCCACCTCGCTTTTCGCGGCAATTTTCTGCTCGACCAGCATGCAGACGCCCTGCAGCAGATCCATCGGCTCAAACCCGGCGACCACTAATGGCCGGTGATACTGGCTGGCGATAAACCCGTAGGCGTCGGTGCCAATTACCATGCTGACGTGCCCCGGCGCGAGGAACGCGTCGATGCCGTTATCCGGTTGCTCCAGCAGACTGCGCAGGGTAGGAATTAAGGTGATGTGCTGGCAGAAAAAGAAGAAGTTATCGACATTCTGCTCGCGCGCCTGTTTCAGGGTGATGGCGGTGGTGGGCATGGTGGTTTCAAACCCCAGACCGAAGAACACCACTTTGCGTTGCGGGTTTTGTTGCGCCAGTTTCAGCGCATCCATCGGCGAATAGACGATGCGGATATCCGCGCCACGCGCTTTTGCCTGCATCAGCGAGCCGTTTTTGCCCGGCACGCGCATCGCGTCGCCAAAGGTGCAGAAAATGACTTCCGGGTGGCTGGCGATTTCGGTACAGGTATCGATACGGCCCATCGGCAGCACGCATACCGGGCAGCCCGGGCCGTGGATGAATTCGATGTTTTCCGGCAACAGCTGGTCGAGACCGAATTTAAAGATGGCGTGCGTATGCCCGCCACACACTTCCATGATGCGCAGCGGTCGCGCGGCGGTGTAATCGAGAAGTCCGGCGCGCGCGCTGAGGTGTGCAATAAGCTTCATCACCTGTTCGGGCGCACGGTATTCATCCACAAAGCGCATTATCTCTCCTCGCCGTACAGCAGCGCGCCGACATCCGGCTCCACCTCGTACATGTTCTGTAGCGCCGCCAGCGTGTCGCGGGCTTCCGTTTCATTAATCACGCTCATGGCAAAACCGACGTGCACCAGCACCCACTGGCCGAGGCGCGATGCACCGGTGTCATCAACGTGACCGACCAGCGTGAGATCGACATCGCGGCGAATGCCATTGACGTCAACTTTCGCCATGCTGCCGTCAATGGCGCAAATCTGGCCGGGAATGCCTATGCACATCGCTGCGCCTCCAGCCAGTGTAGCCAGTGTTCCATCCCTTCGCCGCTGGTGGCGGAGATAAGAATGATTTCAATGTTCGGGTTCACTTCCCGCGCATACGCCATACATTTTTCCACGTCGAAATTGAGGTACGGCAGCAAATCGACTTTGTTGAGCAGCATCAGCGAGGCGGCAGCGAACATATGCGGGTATTTTAGCGGCTTGTCTTCGCCTTCGGTAACTGACAGCACCGCCACTTTATGACGTTCGCCGAGATCAAACCCCGCCGGGCAGACGAGGTTGCCGACGTTTTCAATAAACAGAATGCCGCCATCGTCGAGCGGCAGACGCGGCGCGGCATCGGCAATCATTTGCGCATCCAGATGGCAGCCTTTCCCGGTGTTCACCTGAATGGCGGGCGTGCCGGTGGCGCGGATACGCGCGGCGTCGTTGACGGTTTGCTGATCGCCTTCGATGACGGCGCAGGGCACGTGACCGTTCAGCCGTTGTAGGGTTTCAGTCAGCAGGGTGGTTTTACCGGAGCCGGGGCTGGAAACCAGATTCAGCACCAGTTGTTGATGCGCGGCAAAACGTGCACGGTTGCGGGCGGCGAGCTGGTTGTTTTTATCCAGCACGTCGATTTCCACTTCCAGCATCCGGCGCTGGCTCATGCCCGGCGCATGGGTGCCTGCTTCGCCATGACCGTAATGCAGGTCACCGTGTTCAGATTGTGTGGGGGCGAAATCCTGCGTTTTGATCCCGGTGATGCTTAGCGCAGGGCGCGCAGCAGGGGCGAACGGGGCGCCACGAAACGCCGAATGAGGATTGTGTTCGTCACCTTCAATATAGAGGTTGCCTTCTCCGCAACCGCAAGTGGTACACATAACTTACTCCTGATCAATTTCAATTCGCTGGATCTGCATCCCGTCATCCGCCACGATCTGCAGCGCGTCACTCTGACACTGCGGGCAGCGGCGAACGTGTTGTGACAGCAGTTGAACGTATTGCTGACAATGTTCGCACCAGCACTCGGCCTGCTGCTCTTCAATATGCAGTTTACAGCCTTCCGCAAGCGTGCCGCGACAAACCAGATCAAAACAGAAGCGAAGTGAGCTGCTTTCTACGCAAGAAAAAGCCCCAATTTTGATCCAGACCGCAATTACGCGTTTCGCGCCATTCGCCGCGGCCTGCTGTTCGACGATTTCAATCGCCCGCTGGCAAAGCGTGATTTCGTGCATAGTGCCTCCGTCTTTCATTCGCCGCAGAAATGCAAAATGCAGACCACCTTTTATCACATTGATTTTTAAAACGAAGAGCAAGAGTGACAGTGCAGAAATGACACTTATGACGATCTGTCGCCACGAATGACGGTGGCCGCCAGTCGGCTACAAACGGCGATCGTCAGAAACGTCGTCATACTGTCGATGACACGCCGCTCCGGCGTTTATTTTTGTTTATCTTCTTGATTTTAATGTTAATTCGTAACTGGCATGGGATTTGCTAATCAAGCGAGATCATTTTCTTCAGCTTCAGAGGAATACACATGAACCGCTTTGTGATTGCGGATCCTCAGTGGTGTATCGGATGCAATACCTGCCTCGCAGCCTGCACTGATGTCCACAAAGCGCAGGGGTTACAGCAACACCCCAGGCTTGCGATGACGCGAACCGAAAGCAGCACTGCGCCGGTGCTCTGTCGTCATTGCGAAGACGCGCCCTGTAAACAGGTGTGCCCGGTGAACGCCATCGCCTTTGAGGACGGCGGCGTTCTGCTTAACGAAAGCCTGTGCATCGGTTGCAAGCTGTGCGGCCTGGTCTGCCCCTTTGGCGCGATTACGCCGTCAGGCAGTACGCCGGTGGATGCGCCCGCACAGTATGAACACGTCGTGCCCGCCGGGGTGCTCGGTGATGTCCCGGCAAGCCCGGAGGGGATGAACCCCTTCCTGAGCTGGAACGCCGGTATCCGCACCGTCGCGGTGAAGTGCGACCTGTGCCACTTCCTGCCGGAAGGGCCCGCCTGCATTCGCTCCTGCCCAACGCACGCGCTGCATCTTATCGAACCTGAGTCAGTCAACGCGCAAATGCAGCAGCGCAGGGCGCTCACGGCACTGTCGATGCCGGATGCGCTGCCGGGTATGGATTACCTCACAGGGGAGCAAAACTGATGGATTCACTGCAATTACTGATGTGGTCTGTAGTGCTGTATGTCATCGGTGGGGTGATTTCGCTGCTGCTGCAGAATAACGAGCGGGGTGCTATCCGCATCGCCGGGCTGTGCGCCATCGCCGGGGGCATCCTCGGGCTTTGTAGCGCGCTGCCGGTTCTGCTTGGTGGAGAGGTGCTGACCTGGAGCGCCACGGGGCCGTTCTCGTTTGCCCCCTTCAGCGTGCGCATGGACAGCCTCGCGGCTTTCATGGTGACGGTGATTTCACTGCTGGTGACCCTCTGCGCGCTCTATTCGCTCTCCTATATGGAGGAGTATCTCGGTAAAGGCGCCGCGTCGATGGGCTTCTTTATGAATCTGTTCATCGCCTCGATGGTGGGCCTGATGGTGATGGACAACGGCTTCTGGTTCATCATCCTGTTTGAAATGATGTCGCTGGCGTCGTGGTTCCTGGTGATCGCCGACCAGAGCGAAGAGTCCATCAAAGCCGGTCTGCTCTACTTCTTCATCGCTCACGCCGGTTCAGTGTTGATCATGGTGGCCTTCTTCCTGATGTGGCGCGAAAGCGGCAGTCTGGAGTTTGAGTCGTTTCGCCACCTGAGCCTGACTCCGCTGATGGCCTCCGTCGTCTTTATTCTTGCCTTCCTCGGCTTCGGCGCCAAAGCCGGTATGTTGCCGTTGCACAGCTGGCTGCCGAAAGCGCACCCGGCGGCACCTTCGCATGCTTCCGCGTTAATGTCCGGGGTAATGGTGAAGGTGGGGATCTTCGGTATCATCAAAGTGGGTGTTGACCTGCTCGGCGCGAGCCAGAGCTGGTGGGGCATTCTGGTGCTGGCCTTTGGCGCCGTTTCCTCTGTGCTGGGCGTGCTGTACGCACTTGCCGAGCACGATATCAAACGTCTGCTGGCGTGGCACACGGTCGAGAACATTGGCATCATCCTGATGGGTGTCGGGGTGGGGATGGTCGGCATTGCCAGCCATCATCCGCTGCTGGCGGTCATCGGTCTGCTCGGCGCGCTGTTCCACCTCTTAAACCATGCGCTGTTCAAAGGGCTGCTGTTCCTTGGCGCCGGGGCGGTGATCTTCCGCGTCCATACTCGCGATATGGAAAAAATGGGCGGTCTGGCGAAGCTGATGCCGCTCACCGGCACCGCTTTTCTCATCGGCTGTATGTCCATTTCTGCGCTGCCGCCGCTGAACGGTTTCGTCAGCGAGTGGTTTACCTATCAGTCTCTTTTCACCATGAGTCACGACGGTGATTTCGCCATGCGTCTGGCGGGACCGGTGGCGATCGTCATGCTGGCGATCACCGGTGCGCTGGCGGCGATGTGCTTCGTAAAAGTTTACGGCATCAGCTTCTGCGGCGGGGCGCGCAGCGAGCAGGCGGAACATGCGCGCGAGGTGCCGTGGCCGATGACGGCGGCGATGATCGTGATGGCGCTGCTGTGCATCGCGCTGGGTGTGGGTGCTTCTGTTGTCGCTCCGGTGCTGGCGCAGGTGGCGACCTCGCTGACTCATGGCACTGACGTGACCGTGGCGAGCAACATGCTGCTCCAGCCGGGCGACAGCGCGCAGGCGATGCTCTCTCCGGCGATCTCTTTCCTGTTGTTGATTGCGCTGCCGGTGCTGCCGCTCGCGGTGTGGTGGGTGTTGCGTGGCGATCGCGGTGCATTTCGTCGTCGCGGAGAGCCGTGGGCCTGTGGTTATGCGTGGGAAGAGGCAATGTCCGCTTCCGCAGGCAGCTTTACTCAGCCGCTGCGGGTGATGTTCGCGCCGCTGTACCGCATGCGTAAGCAGCTTGATCCGTCGGCAGCGTTGAACCGCAGCCTGACGAAAGTGACTGAAGGGGCCGCGGCGGTCGAACCGTTCTGGGACGACCGTATTATCTGGCCGCTGGTGCGTCTGGTTCAGCGGATGGGGGCCGGTATCCAGCGGATGCAGAGCGGGGACTTCCGCCTCTACTGCCTGTACGTGGTGGTGGCGCTGGTCATTCTGTTACTGACCGTGGCCCTGTGAGGAGAATGAGATGTTAATCCAACAAACGCCAGAGTGGGGAATGGGGCTGTTTGCGCTCTGTCAGGCGGCAGTATTGCTGGCGCTGACGCCGCTGATGACCGGTATTTCCCGCCAGATCCGTGCGCGGATGCAGTCGCGACGTGGCCCGGGCATTCTTCAGGACTATCGGGACCTCAGCAAGCTGATGAAGCGTCAGCCCGTGGGTCCGCAACAATCCGGCGCTATGTTCCGCATCATGCCGTGGGTGCTGCTCAGCAGCATGTTGCTGGTGGCGATGGCGCTGCCGGTCTTTACCCGTACCTCGCCGTTCGGCGGCGCGGGAGACCTGATCACCCTGTTGTATCTGTTCGCCCTGTTCCGCTTCTTCTTTTCGCTCTCAGGGCTCGACAGCAGCAGTACCTTCGCCGGGATTGGCGCCAGCCGCGAGTTAACCCTCGGCATTCTGGTTGAGCCGATTCTGATCCTCGGCCTGCTGGTGGTGGCGCTGATCGTCGGCTCCACCAACATTGGCACCATCAGTGCGGTGCTGTCAGAGGGCTGGTCCTCGCCGCTGGCTATCTTTATGGCGTTCCTGGCCTGCGGTTTCGCCGCGTTTATCGAGATGGGCAAAATCCCCTTCGACGTGGCGGAAGCCGAGCAGGAATTGCAGGAAGGGCCGCTCACCGAATATTCCGGCGCAGACTTTGCGCTGGTGAAGTGGGGGATTGGCCTCAAGCAGGTAGTGGTCGCCGAGATGTTTCTCGCAGTGTTCATTCCGTTTGGTAAAGCGGCGAGCCTCTCGGCATCGGCGCTGTTACTGGCGCTGGTGGTGATGATTATCAAGCTGGTGGTGGTCTTTGTGCTGGCCTCCATCATTGAGAACTCACTGGCGCGCGGACGCTTCCTGCTGACCCATCGCGTGACCTGGCTTGTCTTCGGCATCGCGGTGCTGGCCTTCGTCTTTTACTTTACCGGTCTGTAAGGAGCGCCGCTAATGATGGAAAAAATAGCGCTGACGACCCTGCTGCTGCCGTTTATCGGCGCACTGCTGACGGCCTGCCTGCCGCAGCGCCGGGCGCGCATCGTCTGTACTTTATTTGCGTTGCTGGCGACGCTTGGCACGGTGGCGCTCGGCTGGCAGTTTCTGGCTGGTGGAAAAGTTGCACAAACCTTAACGCTGGTGAGCTATCACGGTGTGGCGCTCTTTGGCTTCACCATTGACCGGATAAGCACGCTGATTGTTTTCGCGGTCGTGTTCCTTGGCCTGCTGGTGAGCCTGTACTCCACCGGCTATCTGACCACTGGCAACCGTGAACATCCGCATGATGGCGGCAACCGTTACTACGCGTTTCTGCTGATCTTTATTGGCGCGATGGCGGGGCTGGTGCTCTCATCCACGCTGCTCGGGCAACTGCTGTTCTTCGAAATTACCGGCGGTTGTTCGTGGGCGCTGATTGGCTACTACCAGACGCCAAAATCTCAGCGTTCGGCGATGAAAGCGTTGCTGATCACGCACGTTGCGTCGCTGGGGCTGTATCTGGCTGCCGCCACGTTGTTCCTCAACACCGGCACCTTTGAACTGAGTGCGCTGAGCCAGCTTTCGGGTAGTGCCAGCTATATCGTCTACGGTGGGATCCTGTTCGCCGCGTGGGGCAAATCGGCGCAACTGCCGTTGCAGGCCTGGCTGCCAGATGCGATGGAAGCACCCACGCCAGTGAGTGCTTACCTGCACGCCGCATCCATGGTGAAAGTCGGGGTGTATATCTTCGCCCGCGCCATTATCGAAGGTGGCAATGTGCCGCACGTGATTGGCTGGGTCGGGATCGTCATGGCCACCATCACGCTGATCTACGGCTTCATGATGTACCTGCCGCAGAAAGACATGAAACGCCTGCTGGCGTGGTCCACCATCACCCAACTCGCGTACATCTTCCTCGCGCTGTCGCTGGCGGTGCTGGGTTCAAAAGAAGCCTTCGACGGCGGGATTGCCTACATCTTCAACCACGCGTTCGCCAAGAGCCTGTTCTTCCTGGTGGCCGGGGCATTCAGCTACAGCTGTGGTACGCGTCTGTTGCCGAAGTTGCGTGGTGTGATGGGTAAGTCTCCGCTGCTCGGCATCGGCTTTTGCGTCGCCGCACTGGCGATTGCCGGTGTGCCGCCGTTTAACGGTTTCTTCAGTAAATTCCCGATTTTTGCCGCCGGTTTCTCACTCTCCACCCACGACTGGGCGCTCATCCCGGTCATGGTGCTGGTGCTGATTGAGTCGGTGGCAAGTTTCGGCTGGCTGATTTACTGGTTTGGTCGCGTTGTGCCCGGGGAGCCGAGCCCGGAAGTGGCGCAGATGTCGCCGCTGCCGCTGGCAATGCGTGTGGTATTGGTCGTGCTGGTAGTGATGTCGCTGTGCTCGAGCGTGATTGCTGCCCTCTGGCTTAACTAAGGGAGTCGATGATGACCGGAACCTTAATTGTTAATAATCTCGCCGGGCTGATGATGGTGACATCGCTGCTGGTGATTGGTGCCAGGCATCCGCGTAGCTCCTGCTGGTTCTACGCCCTGCAGTCGCTGGTGCTGGTGCTGATTTTCTTCACGCTTTCCAGAACGCTGGATTCCGAACAACTGCTGATGTGGTCGTTCAGCGCCTTCCTCACCAAGGTGGTGCTGGTGCCGCTGATTATGGGCTATGCCCTGCGTAAACTCACCGACCCGGCGGCGGATGTAAGCCTGATAAGCCCGGCGATGTTAATGGTCTCGGCGGCAGTGATTGTGGTGCTGTGCTGGTTTGTAGTGCATCCGGTGGCACTGCCGATGCTGCATGAACTGAAACCCGCGCTGGCTGTGGCGCTGGGCCACTTCCTGCTGGGGCTGCTGTGTATCGTCACCCAACGCAACATCCTCAAACAGGTGTTTGGCTACTGCCTGATGGAAAACGGTTCGCATCTGGTTCTCGCTCTGCTGGCGTATAAAGCGCCAGAACTGGTGGAGATAGGGATTGCCACCGACGCCATCTTCGCGGTGATCGTCATGGTGCTGCTGGTGAGGAAAATCTGGCGCACGCTCGGCACGCTGGATGTCAACAAACTGACGGCGCTGAAGGGATAACACCATGAGTCATAACGCTATTTTCACTTTACTCATCGTCACGCCGCTGCTGTTTTCGCTGCTGGCGTTTGCCTGCAGACCACTTGGCGCTGCGGCCCGTACGGCGGTCACGTTGCTGCACGGCCTCGGCATTCTCGCGCTGCTGGGTGTCACGTTCTACGCCGTTCGCGCGGTGTATCTGCAGGGGGAGATTTTCTCCAGCAACCTGTGGCTGCACGTGGACAGCCTGAGCGCGCTGTTTCTCGCCATCCTCGGACTCATCGGTTTCCTGACCGGGCTGTACTCGATGGGGTATATGCGTCATGAGGTGGACGAAGGAGAAATCTCCGTCGCCACGCTGTGCAACTACTACGGTTTCTTCCATCTGTTCCTGTTCACCATGATGCTGGTGGTGACCAGTAATAACCTGATTGTGATGTGGGCGGCGATTGAAGCCACCACGCTCAGTTCGGCGTTCCTGGTGGGGATTTACGGCCAGCGCTCTTCGCTGGAAGCAGCGTGGAAGTACATCATCATCTGTACCGTCGGCGTGGCATTTGGCCTGTTCGGCACGATCCTGGTGTACGCCAATGCGGCAAGCTTTATGCCGGATCCGGGCAACGCCATTTTCTGGACTGAAGTGCTGAAACACGCCGGACAGCTTGACCCGACGCTGATGCACCTGGCGTTTGTGTTCGTGCTGATTGGCTTTGGCACCAAAACCGGGCTGTTCCCGATGCATGCCTGGCTGCCGGACGCGCACAGTGAAGCGCCAAGCCCCACCAGTGCGTTGCTGTCGGCGGTGCTGCTCAACTGCGCGTTGCTGGTGATCATTCGCTTCTACATCATCATCAGCCAGGCCATCGGCCCGCAGTTCCCCAGCACATTGCTGCTGATCTTTGGTCTGCTGTCGGTGGCGGTGGCGGCGTTCTTCATTCTGGTACAACACGACGTTAAACGTCTGCTGGCCTATTCCAGCGTGGAAAACATGGGGCTTATCGCCGTGGCACTGGGGATTGGCGGCCCGCTGGGCGTGCTGGCCGCACTGCTGCACACCCTCAATCACAGCCTCGCGAAAACGCTGCTGTTCTGCGGTTCCGGCAACGTGCTGCTCAAATACGGCACCCGCGACTTGGGCGTTGTGCGTGGCATGCTCAAACTGATGCCGTTCAGCGCGGTACTGCTGGCAGGCGGTGCGCTGGCGCTCGCCGGGATGCCGCCATTCAACATTTTCCTCAGTGAATTTATGACCGTGACCGCCGGGCTTGCGGCCGGACATCTGTGGCTGACTATCCTGTTGTTGTTGTTATTAACCGTGGTGCTCGGCGGCCTGATACGCATGGTGGCCTGCCTGCTGTTTGGCGCCGCCCCGGAGGCCACCAGCCGCGGTGAGCTTGGTCTGCTGACCACGCTGCCGATGGCGATCCTGCTGGCGCTGATGCTGCTGATGGGTACGCATATTCCGCAGCCGGTAAGTCAGATACTGGAGAACGCCGCCTCGGTGGTGATGAAAGCCTCCCCGCAGCAGACCTTTCAGTGGCCCTGGGCGGCGAGTCGCGCCACCTCCTCGAATCACAGTGATTGCACCCGCGAGTGTACTGGAGAAATGAAGTGAGTTATCAACAATATATGAACGGCCTTGCGCAGGGTGATCTCCGTGGTATGGGCTATGTGGCGGCGGTGCGGGAGAAATTCCCCGGCGCCATTCTCGATGAAGAACGCCAGACCAACGACCAGCTCACCATTACCGTCAAAATGAACGTGATGCCGGAGATTGTCGAGTTTCTCTACTATCAGTGCGGCGGCTGGCTGCCGGTGCTGTTCGGTAACGACGAGCGCACGCTTAACGGCCATTTCGCCGTCTACTATGCGCTGTCGATGGAAGAGGGCGAGAAGTGCTGGGTGGTGGTGAAGGCGCTGGTGGATCACTCCCTTGAGTTCCCGTCAGTCACGCCCCGCGTTCCGGCGGCGGTGTGGGGCGAACGCGAAATTCGTGACATGTTTGGTCTGAAGCCGATTGGTCTGCCGGATGAGCGTCGTCTGGTGCTGCCGGATGACTGGCCGGACGATATGCACCCGCTGCGTAAAGACACCATGGACTATCGCCAGCGCCCGGCGCCGACCACGGAGACCGAAACCTATCCGTTCATCAACGATGGCGACAAACGTTCACGCGTCGTCCCCGTGGGTCCGATGCATATCACCTCTGATGAGCCAGGCCACTTCCGGCTGTTTGTTGACGGCGAGCAGATTGTGGATGCCGATTACCGCCTGTTTTACGTGCATCGCGGCATGGAAAAACTCGCCGAAACGCGAATGGGCTATAACGAAGTCACCTTCCTTTCTGACCGTGTGTGCGGCATCTGCGGCTTTGCTCACAGCGTGGCGTACGCCACCTCGGTCGAAAATGCGTTAGGCATTGTGGTACCGCAACGGGCGCACACTATTCGCTCGGTGCTGCTGGAAGTCGAACGCCTGCACAGCCACCTGCTGAATATCGGGCTTTCCAGCCATTTTGTTGGTTTTGACACCGGTTTTATGCAGTTCTTCCGCGTGCGTGAGAAGTCGATGACCATGGCGGAACTGCTCACCGGTTCGCGTAAAACCTACGGCCTCAACCTGATTGGTGGTATTCGCCGCGATATTCTGAAAGAACAGCGGATTAAAACCCTGCAACTGGTGCGCGAGATGCGCGCCGAGGTCAGCGACCTGGTTGAGATGCTGCTGGCGACGCCGAACATCGGGCAGCGTACCCAGGGCGTCGGGATCCTCGACCGCAAGGTGGCGCGTGATTACAGCCCGGTCGGCCCGCTGATCCGCGGCAGTGGTTTCAACCGCGATATGCGCTTTGATCACCCGTACGCCGATTACGGCAACCTGCCGAAAACCCTGTTCTCTTTCGACGGCGGTGATGTGTTCTCCCGCGTGATGGTTCGCGTGAAAGAAACGTTCGACTCACTGGCGATGATCGAATACGCGCTGGAAACCATGGGGGAAGGGCCGTTGCTGACCGAAGGCTTTACCTATCAGCCGCACAAGTTCGCACTGGGTTATGTCGAAGCGCCGCGTGGCGAAGACGTCCACTGGAGCATGCTCGGCGATAACCAGAAGCTGTTCCGCTGGCGCTGCCGTGCGGCGACCTACGCCAACTGGCCGGTGCTGCGCTACATGCTGCGCGGTAACACCGTCTCCGATGCGCCGCTGATTATCGGGAGCCTCGATCCGTGCTACTCCTGTACCGATCGCGTGACCTTAGTGGATGTGCGTAAACGCAAGTCCACCACGGTGCCGTACAAAGAGATTGAGCGTTATGGCATTGAGCGTACACAGTCGCCGCTTAAGTAAGGATTGAACGATGCTGAAACTGTTTAAAACCATCCTGAAAGCGGGTGAACCGACGGTGAAATACCCGTTCAAACCGCTGGAGGTGTGCCCGGGCTTCCGTGGCAAGCCGGAGCTGGATCCGCAGCAGTGCATCGCCTGCGCCGCCTGCACGATGGCGTGCCCGGCCAATGCGCTGACCATGGAAACCCATCCGGAAAGCAACGAGCGCATCTGGCAGTTGTTTATCGGCCGCTGCATTTTCTGTGGCCGCTGCGAAGAAGTGTGCCCGACGAACGCCATTCGGTTGTCGGAAGACTTCGAACTGGCGGTGACCAACAAAGCTGATCTGTATGTGAAAGTGGTGTTTCGTCTGCAGCACTGTGTGGCGTGCCATCAGCCTTTCACGTCGGAAAAATCAGTGCAGTATGCCGTGGAGCTGCTGCGCCATTCCGGGGTCAGCGATGAGGCGCTGGCGGGCATGAGTACGCAGTTCAGTACCTGCCCGGCGTGCAAACGCAAACAGACTCTCGCCAGCCATGACCGGCAGCCTATGAGTTTTACCGTCGCGGAGGAGCGTCATGAGTGAATTTAATCATCACGTCAGCCAGCCGATTACGCTGACTGACGACGTCGCGCGGATGAAGCAAACACTGCTGAAAGATATTAAGCGTTCAGCTTATGTTTACCGCGTGGACTGCGGCGGCTGCAACGGCTGTGAAATCGAGATCTTTTCCGCCATCACCCCGGTCTTTGATGCCGAACGCTTTGGTATCAAGGTCGTGGCCTCACCGCGCCATGCCGATATTCTGCTGTTTACCGGCGCCGTCACCCGCGCCATGCGCATGCCTGCGCTGCGGGCGTACGAGTCGGCACCGGACCCGAAAATCTGCATCTCTTACGGGGCCTGCGGCGTTGGCGGCGGGATTTTCCACGATCTCTACTGCGTCTGGGGCGGCAGCGACACCATCGTGCCAGTGGATGTGTGGATCCCCGGTTGCCCACCGACGCCTGCGGCCACTATCCACGGTTTTGCCGTGGCGCTGGGGCTGCTGGAGCAGAAACTCAAAGGGGTGAATCACATTCAGGGCGAGGACGAAAAACCAGTGCCGATCCTGCCGGGCATTCCGTTAAGTCTGCGCGTCTCGGTTGAGCGCGAAGCGCGGCGGATGGCGGGTTACCGGCAGGGGAAAATGATTAGCCACCGCTTCCTCGACCTCCTGCAACATCAGGAGACCGCGGGTGTTGACGCCTGGCTTAAACAGGAAAATGATCCCCGGCTGACGGAAATTGTGCAGCGACTGACAGGCATTGTTGCCGGGCAGGTGGTGGCATGAGCGAAACAGGAAAAGTCACCTTCTGGTCGCTGCGGCAGAAGTTTGTCGACAGCGATGACGACATTCCCGCCGAAAGCCAGCAGGTGATGTACTACTCGCTGGCGATTGGTCACCACGTCGGCATGATTGACTGTCTGAAAACGGAACTGCAATGCCCGCTGGACGGATACAACGACTGGCTGGCGTTGTTACCGGAAGGAGAAGGGCGGCGCAAGCTGAGCGGGTTGCTGAAGTTTGGCGAAATCACCATCGATTCGACGCACACTTCGCTGCTGGCCTTTACGGTTGATGCACTCAGCAAAACCGGCGCAGAGCCTTTCAAAAGCTGGAGCCTGCGCCTGATTGAACTGCTGGCGGAAATTGAACGCGAACCGGCTATCTACCTCATTGCGAAGCGTCACTAAAAGCGCGCCACGCGGGAAGCGACTATAGCTCCCGCGTATTAATTCCCAGCCGCTGCATCCTCGACAACAGCGTGGTGCGTTTCAGCCCAAGCTTACTGGCTGCTCCTCTCGGCCCGGCGACAATACCATTGGTTTCACGCAACGCCTGCACAATACGCGCCCGTTCGTCATCGTCGTTTTCCGGCGTCTGCGGGTTGAACATGGCGGGCAGTTTTCGCGTCGTGGTGGGGAGTTGCGGGGCGATCGGGCCCGCTGCCGCCGGTATTTTCAGCTCGTTGAGTTGCAGGTTCAGCGTGCTGCCTTCGGTGAGGATCACCGCGCGTTCAATCACGTTCTGCAGTTCCCGCGCGTTACCCGGCCACGGGTAGCGGCACAGCGCCTGAATTCCGGCGGCAGGGACGGTGTCGATGGTTTTATTCATGCGCGCCGCCAACTTACGGGTAAAGCTGGTCACCAGCGGAGGAATGTCTTCCGGGCGATCGCGCAATGGCGGCACTTCCACCGGGAAAACGTTCAGGCGGTAAAAGAGATCGCTACGGAAGGTTTTCTCTTCAACCATCTGTTTCAGATTGCGGTTGGTGGCAGCCACCACGCGCACGTTGACCGGGATCACCTGATGACCGCCCACGCGCTCAATTTCGCGTTCCTGCAGAACCCGCAGCAGTTTGGGCTGAAGCTCCAGCGGCATGTCGCCGATCTCGTCGAGAAACAGCGTCCCGCCTTTTGCCATTTCAAAACGTCCGATATGGGTGCTGGTGGCGCCGGTAAACGCCCCTTTTTCATGACCGAACAGATCGCTTTCCAGCAGACTGGCGGGGATCGCCGCACAGTTTATTTTCACCAGCGGCCCGGCAGAACGCGGGCTGAGTTTGTGGATCGCGCGGGCGATAAGCTCCTTGCCGGTGCCGGTTTCCCCCAGCAGCAGAACCGTGCTGTCGCTGGTGGCGACGATTTCCACCTGACGGAGTAAATTTTTCATCGCCGTGCTTTGAAAAATAATATCGTTCAGGCTTTCGGCATTTTGAATTTGTTCGTTAAGCCAGGTATTTTCCTGTTTTAACGCGTCCTTAAGTCGGGTTATTTCATCCCAGGCGTTGGAGTTATCCACGCCAATGCTGATCCGCGAGGCGATTTGCCCTAACAGGGAACAGACGGCGGGGGTAAACGCGCTGATATCGGTATGCGCCAGGATCAGAATACCCGGCGAGTGGGAATTAAAGGTCAGCGGTAACAACAACGCGACCTGCATTCCGGCGGAATAAAGATCATGCAACAGCGGCTCGCGGGTTTCTGCAGTCAGGGCAACCGCCTGCGGATGCCGGATCCGGTTCTGAATATCGCTCTCTGCCAGCGAATAGCTTTTCTGCTCGCAATAATAGCCCTGGTCCTCTTTCCACAGACAGTGGGTGACCGGAAAATGACCCGCATTACCACCGTCAAGAAACGCGATAGCAACTGAAGGAATGGCGAAGTAACGGTGAATATCTTCCGAAATGGCGCCGACCATTCCGTCGCGGTCTAGGTGCGCGAGCACGGAGTTGGTGATATCCACCAGAATACGATATTCGTCTCGTTCGTCTTTTAACTGATGAAAGAATTCCAGCAGTTCCGGCTCGACGCCGGAATTAATCATTGCTATCAGATGGTTATTCCACTCTTCATTTGAGATGGGAATGGTTCTTATTTTCTTGCCTGACAGCTTCTTTACATCATTCATCTGTTCAGCCTGTTCGGGAGATATCGTCTGATAGTAGCAATGATTCAGCAATACTATTTAAGATCATTATTCATGTGCAGCGTGCAATATAAAATAATCGGCGCTGAGGTTTCGTTGATATCAGTGGGTTTTTCTGCAATTAAGATGAATACAGGTGGGGGATGAAGGTGACCAGCGTATTACTGTGTGTCGGCAATAGCATGATGGGTGACGACGGCGCCGGTCCGTTGCTGGCGGAAATGTGTGCCGCCGCGCCGCAGGGCGAGTGGATCGTTTTCGACGGGGGGAGCGCGCCGGAACGAGACGTGGCGGCGATCCGTGAACTTCAGCCACAGCGCCTGATGATCGTCGATGCCACCGATATGGGGCTCGACCCTGGCGAAATTCGCATTGTCGACCCGGACGATATCGCGGAAATGTTCCTGATGACCACTCACAACATGCCGCTGAACTACCTGGTGGATCAACTGAAAGAAGACGTTGGCGAAGTGATTTTTGTCGGCATTCAACCGGATATTGTCGGGTTTTACTATCCGATGACGCCGAACATTAAAGCGGCGGTCGAAACCGTTTATTCGCGGCTGGCCGCGTGGGAAGGGAACGGCGGGTTTCTTCCGCTTTGAGTTTTAGCCCGGTGGCGCTGCGCTTACCGGGCTTGTAAAAACACTACGTTAAATCCGCCCCGTTACTGGCAATCACTTTCTTGTACCACCAGAACGATTTCTTCCGCGTACGCGCCAGCGTGCCGTTGCCCTCGTCATCGCGATCAACATAGACAAAACCGTAGCGCTTGCTCATTTCCCCGGTCGAGGCGGCTACCAGGTCAATGCAACCCCAGGTGGTGTAACCTATCAGCGGGATCCCGTCGTCAATGGCGTCGCGCATCGCTTTGATATGCTCGCGCAGGTAATCGATGCGGTAGTCGTCGTTGATTTCGCCACTGGCATCCGGCTCATCACGCGCGCCAAGCCCGTTCTCCACCAGAAACAGCGGCTTCTGATAGCGGTCGTACATCATGTTCATGGTGATACGCAGCCCCAGCGGATCAATACCCCAGCCCCAGTCGCTGGCTTCAAGGTAAGGGTTTTTCAGTGACTTAACGACGTTCGCCGCGCTGGTGTTGTTGGTGTTCATCTCCGCCGACGCACAGCGTGAGGCGTAATAGCTGAAAGAGACGAAATCGACGGTGTTTTTCAGCGCCTCGTCGTCACCCGGATCTTTGACAATCACCACCCCTTTTTCACGAAACACTCGCGCGGAATAGGCCGGATAAGCGCCACGCGCCTGCACATCAATAAAGAACAGGTTTTCGCGATCTTTCTCCAGTGCTGTCCAGACATCTTCCGGCTTGCAGGAGTAAGGGTAGAAATTGCCGCCTGCCAGCATGCAACCCACCTGGTTGGCCGGGTTGACCTCATGGGCGATTTTCGTCGCCAGCGCGCTCGCCACCAGTTCGTGATGCGCCGCCTGATACTTCACCTGATCCTGATTTTCACCGGCTTCAAACACCAGTCCGGCACCGGAAAAAGGGCTGTGCAGCATGATGTTGATTTCATTGAAGGTCAGCCAGTATTTCACCAGACCATCAAAGGCTTCAAAACAGGTGCGCGCATAGCGGGTGAAGAAGTCGATCATCTTGCGGTTGCGCCAGGAGCCATATTCCGTTACCAGATGCATCGGTACGTCAAAATGGCACAGCGTCACCAGTGGTTCGATGTTGTACTTTTTGCACTCTTCGAACACCGAACGGTAAAAGGCGATCCCAGCTTCACAGGGAAACGGCTCGTCACCGTTCGGGTACAGGCGGCTCCAGGCGATAGAGGTGCGGAATACGCTGAACCCCATCTCCGCCATCAGGGCGATGTCCTCTTTGTAGCGATGATAAAAATCGATCGCCACGTGGCTTGGGTAAAATTCGTCGTCACGCAACTGAAAACGCTTTTCCAGACCCAGCTTGACCGGCATTCTGCCTGCGCCGTGTGGGATCATATCGACGGTGGTTAATCCCTTGCCGCCTTCCTGATATGCGCCTTCAGACTGGTTGGCGGCCAGTGCGCCGCCCCATAAAAATCCTTGCGGAAAACTCGACATCCGTTACCTCTTTACTGTGTTAAGTCAGGCTTTTGCCGCGTGAGTGTCGGCGGCATGCAGCGCCCGGGCTTTCGCTGCGTCCTCTTCAACCGGGATATCCTCAAAGCCAAGCAGCAGCGTCAGGACAAAGGAAAGTACGACCGCCAGCGCCATCACGCCAACCACCCAGACGATGGAGATCGGGTTGGCCGGATCAAAGAACTGGACGCTGGTGAACAGGCCAGGCGCTGCCATCGAATGGCTGGCAAGCCCGGCGGCACCGGCGACCGCGCCGCAGACGAAACCGCTGATCAGACTGGCGATAAGCGGACGTTTCAGGCGAACGGCTACCCCGTACAGCGCCGGTTCAGAAATCCCCGCCAGAATCGCGGAAGCCGCCGCAGCCAGCGCCGTCTGGCGCAGTTCCGGGTTTTTGGTTTTCCATGCCACCGCCAGCGAAGAGCCACCGAGCGACAGGTTAGCACCGATTTCCGACGGCATAACCATGCCTTCTTTACCGGTTTCGGCGATGGTCTGAATGATGGTCGGGGTAAACACGCGGTGCATCCCGGTCATCACCAGCAGCGGCCACAGGGCGCCCATAATGGCGACCGACAGCCAGCCGAGATAACCGTGAATGGTGTACACCAGCGCGGAAATCGCGCTACCAATCCAGATGCCAATTGGCCCGATTAACAGGATAGCCAGCGGTGCCGCGATCAGCACAATCAGCATCGGCTTGAGGAAGTTTTTGGTCACTGCCGGGGTGATTCTGTCGACCCAGCGTTCGATATACGACAGGCACCAGGTCATCACCAGCGCCGGGATAACCGTATAGGTGTATTTCACGGCGGTGACTGGAATCAACGCGAACTGCACCTGCTCGCCCTGAGCGGCTTTCGCCATCAGATCGATAAATGCCGGATGCACCAGCACGCCAGCAATGGCAATCGCCAGCGACATGTTGGTTTTGAATTTTAGCGCGGCTGAGGCTGCCACCATCAGCGGCAGGAAGAAGAACGCGCCGTCGCCAATTACCGTCAGAATAGTCAGCGTGGGCGACGCTTTTGGCAGCGCGCCAGACATTTCCAGCACCATCGCCAGCAGTTTGATCATCGAGCCGCCGATGATGGCCGGGATCAGCGGCGACATGGTGCCGATCAGCGCGTCGAGGATCCCGGCGCCGATACGGCGGAGCGTCAGTTTCGGTTTTTCCGTCGGCTCTGTGGGTTTCAGATCCCCCGGCAGCAGGGCGACCACTTCCTGATAAGCCTGGGAAACGGTGTTGCCGATAATCACCTGACATTGATTGTCGCTGCGCACCACGCCCAGCACGCCGTTGAGGCCTTTCAGCGTGGCGCTGTCGACGCGGTCGTTATCTTTCACCACGAAGCGCAGACGGGTCATGCAGTGGGTGACTGCGGTAATATTATCGACGCCACCGAGAGCATCGATGACGGCGCGGGCCAGAGCCGGATAATTTTTGGACATCGGATTGTCATCCTGTTTTAGGGGTACGAACATCACGTAGGAAACCGGTTCCACAAAATCATGATGAGTTTCATAAATTGAAGCAATGGAAATTTCGAATCATTTTTTCTTTTTGTGATTCAGATCGTCAATTGCAGCGGGGTGCTGAAAAAGCACAACGGCTGAAGTACACTGCGAAGATTAATTTCAGATGGATACGCAACATGGCAACGATGCTGGAAGTGGCAAAGCGTGCCGGGGTCTCGAAGGCCACGGTTTCCCGGGTACTTTCGGGGAATGGCTATGTCAGCCAGGAGACCAAAGATCGCGTTTTTCATGCCATCGAAGAGAGCGGTTACCGCCCGAATCTGCTGGCGCGCAATCTGGCAACGCAAAAAACCCAGACCCTGGGTCTGGTGGTCACCAACACGCTTTATCACGGCGTCTATTTCAGCGAGCTACTGTTTCATGCCGCGCGCATGACAGAAGACCAGGGGCGTCAGCTGATTCTGGCGGATGGTAAACACAGTGCTGAAGAAGAGCGCGAGGCGATCCAGTATCTGCTCGATATGCGCTGCGACGCGATCGTGATTTACCCGCGTTTTCTCAGCGTCGAAGAGATGGATGAGATCGTTGAGAGTCATTCACGGCCAATTGTGGTGCTGAATCGCCGCCTGCGGCATAACAGCAGTCACAGCGTGTTCTGCGATCACAAAGCCACCAGTCAGGCGGCGGTTGAGCAACTGATTACGTTGGGCCACCGCGACATTGCCTTCGTGACGGGGTCGCTTGATTCGCCGACCGGCGTGGAACGTCTTTCGGGTTACAAAGAGGCACTCTTCCGGCATAGCATCCCGCTGCGCGAGTCGTTGATCGTCTCAGGGAAATGGACGCCTGCCAGCGGCACGGAAGCGGTGGATACGCTGCTGACGCGCCAGGAGAGGTTCAGCGCGATTGTTGCCAGCAACGACGATATGGCCGTCGGCGTCCTCAAACAATTGCATCATCACGGCGTTCAGGTACCGCAGCAGGTGTCGGTGATCGGGTTCGATGACATCGCATTAGCGCCTTATATGATCCCGTCGCTGGCGAGCGTCAGAATACCCGTCACCGAGATGATCAAAGAGACGATTGGCCGGGTGATTTTTATGCTCAACGGCGGTGAGTTTAAATTACAACAGCGTTTTACCGGCGAGCTGATTTCACGCGATTCTGTCACTCACGGGCCGCACGCCTGATGTCGTCAGCTGTCATCGTCACTAGTGTCGATGACAGCGATCCTGCCTCAGAATTTGTCAATAAATCAATGCGTTAAAAGATGGCGTGATTTATGCATTCTTCCGGTGTTAACTGTTAATGCTGGAGAACTGGATGAACCGTTTCATCATCGCTGATGCGAGCAGATGTATTGGCTGCCGCACCTGTGAAGTGGCCTGCGTGGTTTCCCATCAGGAAAATCAGGACTGCGCGGCGCTGACGCCACAAACCTTCCTGCCACGTATTCATGTGATTAAAGGCGTGAATATCTCCACGGCTACCGCCTGTCGCCAGTGCGAGGACGCGCCCTGCGCTAACGTCTGCCCGAACGGCGCCATCAGCCGCGAACAGGGATTTGTGCATGTGATGCAGGAACGCTGCATCGGGTGCAAAACCTGCGTGGTGGCCTGCCCGTATGGCGCGATGGAAGTGGTGGTGCGTCCGGTGATCCGCAGCAGCGGCGCGGGGCTGAAAGTGCGGGCAGAAAAAGCCGAAGCCAACAAGTGCGATCTCTGTTTTCACCGCGCCGATGGCCCGTCCTGCGTGGCGTCGTGCCCGACGCATGCGCTGGTGTGCGTTGACCGCGACAAACTTGAACAACTCAGCGCGGAAAAACGTCGCCGTGCGGTGCTCGACACCCGCGTGTCGCTCCCCTTTTAAATTCTCATCAACCGCGCTAATGTCGGCGTGAAAGGGCAGGTAGCGACGACATTAGTGAGGCACATGAACAGTAACGGCGTACAGCTGCGCATTCGCGGCAAAGTGCAGGGAGTCGGGTTTCGACCGTTTGTCTGGCAACTGGCCTGCCAGTCTCAGCGCGTGGGTGATGTCTGCAATGATGGCGCGGGCGTGCTGATCCGCCTGCTGGGCGAGGAAGGGGATTTCGTCACTCAGTTGCAGGCGCACTGCCCGCCACTGGCGAAAATCGACAGCGTGGAACGTTCACCGTTTGACTGGTCGCCGATCCCCACTGACTTTACGATCCGCGAAAGCGGCGCGGGTAGCATGGCGACGCAGATCGTCCCCGATGCGGCCACCTGTGCGGACTGCGTCGCCGAAATGAATGACCCGCGTGATCGTCGTTACCGTTACCCCTTTATCAACTGCACCCATTGTGGTCCGCGCTTTACCATCATCAACGCCATGCCCTATGACCGCCCCTTTACAGTGATGGCGGCGTTTCCGCTGTGCGCTGACTGCGCCGCCGAATACCGTAATCCGGCGGATCGCCGTTTCCACGCCCAGCCAGTGGCATGCCCCGTCTGTGGGCCGCAACTGCTGTGGCAACAGGGAACGCAAACGCAACATAAAGAAGCGGCATTGCAGGCGGCGATTGACCTGCTGCGCACGGGCGGCATTGTCGCCATCAAAGGTATCGGTGGTTTTCATCTTGCCTGTGATGCCCGCAACGACGCTGCGGTCGCACTGCTGCGCACCCGCAAACATCGTCCGGCCAAACCGCTGGCGGTGATGATCCCGGATGCCAGTGTTGTTCCATCAGAAGCGCGCCAGCTGTTGACGACGCCTGCTGCGCCCATTGTGCTGGTGGCGAAATCCTGTGTGCCCGATCTGAGCGACGCCATCGCCCCGGGGCTGGATGAAGTGGGCGTGATGCTGGCGGCAAACCCGTTGCAGCATCTGCTGATGCAGGCGCTTCAGTGCCCGCTGGTGATGACCTCCGGCAACCTGAGCGGCAAACCGCCCGCCATAACTAACGAACAGGCGCTGGCGGATTTGCAGGGGATCGCTGACGGATTTTTATTGCACAATCGCGATATCGTGCAGCGCATGGATGATTCGGTTGTCCGCGCCAGCGGTGAAATGCTGCGTCGTTCGCGGGGTTACGTGCCGGATGCGCTGCCGTTGCCGCCGGGATTCGCCGATGTCCCGCCGATGCTGTGTCTGGGCGCTGATCTGAAAAATACCTTCTGCCTGGTGCGCGGTGACCAGGCGGTGCTGAGCCAGCATCTGGGCGATTTGAGCGATGAGGGCGTTGAAAAGCAGTGGCGCGATGCGCTGACGCTGATGCAGGACATCTACGATTTCACGCCACAGCAGGTGGTGGCGGACGCACACCCTGGTTACTGCTCATCACAATGGGCAGCATCAATGGCGCTGCCGGTGCAGACCGTGTTGCATCATCACGCTCATGCTGCCGCCTGTCTCGCCGAACACGGCTGGCCGCTCGCGGGTGGTGATGTGATCGCCCTGACGCTCGATGGCACCGGGATGGGGGAACACGACACATTGTGGGGCGGAGAGTGTCTGCGCGTTAATTATCGTGAGTGCGAGCGTCTTGGCGGACTGCCTGCGGTGGCGCTGCCGGGGGGCGATCTGGCCGCGCGTCAGCCGTGGCGAAACCTGCTGGCGCAGAGTCTGGCGTTCATTCCTGACTGGCAGCAGGAACCCATGTTGCAGAAATTGCAGGCCTATAACTGGCCGGTGGTGGCACGGGCGATTGAAAAAGGGATTAACGCGCCGAAGGCGTCGTCCTGCGGGCGACTGTTTGATGCCGTGGCCTGTGCGCTGGATTGCGCCCCAGAAACCCTGAGCTATGAAGGCGAGGCCGCCTGTCTGCTGGAAGCGCTGGCGGCAACGTGTGAGGACCGCGAGCATCCGGTGACGCTGCCCTGCCGGGAAGGTTTGCTGGATCTCGCCACGTTCTGGCAGCAGTGGCTGCACTGGCAGGCGACGCCCGCGCAAAAAGCCTGGGCGTTTCATGATGCGCTGGCGCAAGGGTTCGCCGCGATGATGCGCCACCATGCGCAGTCCCGCGGCATTCAGACGCTGGTATTCAGCGGCGGCGTGATGCATAACCGCCTGCTGTGCGCGCAACTGTCGCTGTATCTGAACGATTTCACGCTGCTTTTCCCGTCGCGTTTACCGGCAGGCGATGGCGCAATTGCTTTCGGTCAGGCGGTGATTGCCGCCGCACGTCCCTGTGCGTGAGGGTAACAAGGGTTATAGCGATAATGCCTTCAGCAGCGCAAAACCCTCTTTCATGTGATCTTCACTGACCACGAAAGCGCACAGTTTTTCCCGGGCATCGACACCTTTCGCCACCATCCCCTGCGCGTTGCTGACGATATGCCAGGTCAGATCGGCGCGACGGGTATCTCCTGCCAGGTGCAGCGGCACGTCCGGCGTTTTAACCTTCACCAGCATCGGCGACAGTTTCAGTGTGCCCGGCTGGCCCAGCAGGTTGCGGGCGAGCGTCATGGCGCTCAGCAGAATGGGTTGCAGGAACGGCAGCACTTGGCCGTTGATCTCCGCGCAGTCACCCAGCGCATAGATATCCGGGTGGCTGGTCTGCAACATGTCGTTGACCTCGACGCCGTGACGAGTCTGTAAACCGGCGCGGCGGGCGAGGGCGGTTTCCGGGCGCAGACCCGCAGCGGCAACCACCGCATCGACTTCAATGATCCGCTGACGATCGAGCATCACGCGAATCCCGCTGGCTGACTTCTCCAGCGCCTGCAACTGGCTTTTCAGCAGCAGATGTACGCCCATGTCAGTCAGACGGTGCTGCAACCGGCTACTGGCTTCTGGCGGCATCAGCGAGGCGAGCAGGCTGGCGGCGTTGTCCACCACCGTGACCGCTTTCCCGGCGCGGCTGAAATCCATCGCCAGTTCAGTGCCAATCAGACCACCACCGACGATCAGCACGCGCTTCGCGTCATGCAGTTGCGTTTGCGAAGCCGCATACTCCTGCTGGCTGTTGAGCGTCAGCATCAGCTCACGGCCAGGAACGGGCGGAATAAACGGCGTGGCCCCCGTCGCCAGTACCAGTTTGTCAAAATGCCACTGCTTATCGCGGCATTTCACCACATGGGCGTCGGCGTCGATGTCGGTTATCCAGGTGTGCGGAAACAGACGCAAGTTATACTGTTCGGCGAAATCCCCGGCGGATTGCAGTGTGAGATCGGCGGCGTGCATGCCGCGGCTGATCACGTGGCTGATGTCCGGTTTGTTGTATTCGTCCATGCAGTCAGCCGCAATCAGGGTGAGTGGGATTGCAGCATCCTGTTTACGAATATTTTTTACCAGCTGGCGGGCGGCGAAGCCTGAACCAATTATCACGATACCGTGGCTCATTTTGCCTCCGTTGCCAGTACATCAAAGACCTCTTTGCCCAGCGAGCATTCCGGGCACAGGAAACTGTCCTGCACGTCATTCCACGGCGTGCCCGGCTGCACGTCCTGATTGGGCTCGCCTTTCGCAGGATCGTAAACCCACTGACACACGCTGCATTGCATGGATGGTCCCAGGTCTGCTGCGGTTGCAGCGGCACAGGCACAAACTTCTGCCGCTGCGGCTTTCTCATTAACGGGCAGCGGCGCGAGTGCCCACTGACGGGCGATGTCACGACCATGCTCGCGGCAGACTTCCAGCGCATCCTGATCCGGGCGCCATTTGGCTTTCAGACTCAGCGACATCTCAAAACCGGCATCCTGCAGGCGGGTCGACAGACGGTCAACCGCGCCGCCGCTCCAGCCGTGAGAACCAAACGCGCTGGCGTGTTTATTACGAAAACGCAGGCCGGTCATCTCTTCCACCAGACCGGCAATCTTCGGCATCATCACATTGTTCATGGTTGAGGTGCCGACCAGTACGCCTTTGGAGCGGAAAACGTTGGTCAGAATGTCGTTTTTATCGCTGCGGGAAACGTTAAAAATTTTCACTGCGACGCGTGGATCGACCTCGTTGATCCCCTGGGCGATGGCGTCGGCCATCATCCGGGTGTTGTTGGACATGGTGTCGTAGAAAATCGTGATCCTGTCTTCCTGGTAATCCGCCGCCCACTTCAGGTACTGCTCAACGATTTGTGTCGGGTTGTCGCGCCACACCACACCGTGCGAGGTGGCAATCATATCGACCGGCAGGTTGAAACCGAGGATTTCAGTAATTTTCGGCGTCACCAGGCGGCTGAACGGCGTCAGGATGTTGGCGTAATAGCGCAGGCACTGCTCATACAGTTCCGTTTGATCCACTTCATCATTAAACAGGCGTTCATCGCAGTAGTGCTGGCCGAAGGCGTCGTTGCTGAACAGCACCGCGTCACCGGTCAGGTAAGTCATCATGCTGTCCGGCCAGTGCAGCATCGGCGTTTCCACGAAGATCAACTGCTTGCCGTTGCCAATATCCAGGCTGTCACCCGTTTTAACGACGTTAAAGTGCCATTCCGGGTGGTGATGGTGACCGGTAATGGAGTCGATGGCGTTGGCGGTACAGTAAATCGGCGTATCAGGAATGCATGCCATCAGTTCGGTCAGCGCCCCGGCGTGGTCCTCTTCGGCATGGTTGATGATGATGTAGTCGATATCGGTGAGGTCGATTTCCGCGCGCAGGTTCTGGACAAATTCGCGACTGAATTTGTGATCGACAGTGTCAATCAGGACGTTTTTCTCTTCGCGAATCAAATAGCTGTTATAGCTGCTGCCTCTGAGCGTTTTGTATTCCGTCCCGTGGAAGTCGCGTACTTCCCAGTCACGTTGTCCAACCCAATGAATGTTATTTTTTACATGAATAGCCATGACAACCTCAGTGATCTCTGCATCGTTGAAAAAGATAAATGGCTATTATCAAATGTCGTGCCAATTTTTATTTTATTGATTTTAAACGGTTAATTAATTTCGTGAAGCATTGTGGTTGTCAAAATGACTATCATTAATTTCGTCAATATGACAACATGCATAGTCAAAATGACAACGAGGTGGCGATGAGTTTTTCCGTTGACGTGCTGGCGAAGATCGCCATCGATTTACAAAGTGATATCGGCCATCCGGATCGTTTCGCGCGGCTTATCACAACGCTGCGAGAAGTGCTGGGCTGCGATGCCTCGGCGCTGTTGCGTTACGAGGCGCACCAGTTTATTCCGCTGGCCATCGACGGGCTGGCGAAAGACGTGCTGGGGCGACGCTTTACCCTTGCGGGGCATCCGCGCCTTGAAGCCATTGCGCGGGCAGGGGATGTGGTGCGTTTTCCCGCTGACAGCACGCTGCCTGATCCCTACGACGGGATGATCCCCGGTCATGAAAGCCTGAAAGTGCATGCCTGTCTTGGGTTGCCGCTGTTTGCCGGGCAAAATCTGATTGGCGCGCTGACGCTGGACGGCATGTCGGCGGATCAGTTCGACAGTTTCAGCGACGAAGAACTGCGGTTGATTGCGGCGCTGGTGTCAGGTGCGCTGAATAATGCGCTGCTGATCGCCCGTCTCGAAAGCCAGAACGTGCTACCGGACGCCGCCATCAGTTACAGCGAGCCGGTGGTTCAGGAAATGATTGGCCTTTCCGATCGCATGATGCAGCTGAAAAAAGAGATAGAGATTGTGGCGGCATCCGATCTCAACGTGCTGATTGGCGGCGAAACCGGCACCGGAAAGGAGCTGGTGGCGAAAGCGATCCACGAAGGTTCGCCGCGGGCCGCGGATCCGCTGGTCTATCTCAACTGCGCCGCACTGCCGGAGAGCGTCGCCGAGAGCGAGCTGTTTGGTCATGTCAAAGGGGCGTTCACCGGCGCTATCAGCAATCGCAGCGGCAAGTTTGAGATGGCTGATAATGGTACGTTGTTTCTTGACGAAATTGGCGAGCTGTCGCTGGCGTTGCAGGCCAAGCTGCTGCGTGTTCTGCAGTATGGCGATATTCAGCGTGTCGGTGACGATCGCAGTCTGCGCGTGAACGTGCGTGTATTAGCCGCCACTAATCGCGATCTGCGTGAAGAGGTACTGGCAGGCCGTTTTCGTGCCGATCTGTTTCATCGTCTGAGCGTGTTCCCGCTGTCGGTGCCGCCGCTGCGCGAGCGCGGTGATGATGTGCTGCTGCTGGCGGGTTATTTTTGCGAGCAGTGTCGGTTACGGCTCGGCCTGTCGCAGGTGTTGCTCAGCGCCGGGGCGCGGGCGCGACTGCTGGAATATGGCTGGCCGGGCAACGTACGCGAGCTGGAACATGCGATTCATCGCGCGGTGGTACTGGCACGCGCCACGCGGGCCGGAGATGACGTGATGCTGGCGCCGCAACATTTCCAGTTGAGTGATGAGAACATCGTTACTGACATCAAACCGACTGTACTGCCGGAGCCGCAGAATCTGCGCGAAGCGACGGAGGCGTTTCAGCGTGAAGCGATTGCGCGGGCGCTGACGGCGAACCAACAGACGTGGTCGGCGGCCGCCCGCGCGCTGGAGATGGACGTCGCCAACCTGCACCGGCTGGCGAAACGTCTGGGAATGAAGCCTTAGAGAATACCGGCCTGATAGAAGTTTTGCAGGTTGATGGCGCCGCACAGCCGACCCTGTTCATCAACCACCGGCGCAGCGCTGATTTTGTGGCGCATCAGGATTTCTTTGGCGTCGATGGCGCGCTCCTGCGCCTGGAGCGTCACGCCGCCGCGGGTCATTGCCGTGTTCACCGCATCGTTGAGCGAGCCGCCTTTGACCAGCCAGCGACGCAGGTCGCCGTCGGTGAAGACACCTTCCACGCCGCCGTTTTCATTGCAGACCGCCACCAGACCCAGCCCGGTACGGCTCAGTTCCAGCATCGCGTCCATCACGCTGGCGCTGTTGCGGACCTGCGGCACCGCGTCATCCTTACGCATCAGATGATGTACATGGTTCAACAGACGTGCGCCCAGCGCCCCCGCCGGGTGCGAACGGGCGAAATCCTCTTCACTGAAACCACGCGCCTGCATGACCGCCATCGCCAGCGCATCGCCAAGCATCAGGGTATTGACCGTACTGGACGTCGGCGCGAGGTGCATCGGGCAGGCTTCCCGCTCGACGGAGATATCCAGCACCGCCGCGGCGGCCAGCGCCAGCGGCGACTGTGATTTGCCGGTCATCGCCAGCAGCGTCACGTTGCGCTCTTTGAGGCGGGGAATAATCAGCTCCAGCTCTTTTGCACTGCCGGAATAGGAGATAAACAGCATGACGTCGCGGCTGTCGATCATCCCCAGATCGCCGTGCAGCGCTTCCGCCGGGTGAACAAAAAACGCCGGTGTGCCGGTGCTGGCGAAGGTGGCGGCGAGTTTTTTCCCGATGTGCCCGGATTTACCAATGCCGGAGACGATCAGCTTGCCCTTGCAGTTGATGATGGTTTCCGCCGCGCGGACGAAGCTTTCGTCGAGGCGATCCGGGAGTCGGCTGGCTTCCTGCAGTTCCAGTAACAGCGTCTGACGCCCGGTGTTCAGCAGAACATTACTCATGAGATTCTCCGGTAATAATGACATCAATGCCCTTCGCTTCGAGGGCTTCGCGGAACGCCGGATCGATACCAGCGTCGGTGATAATTTTGTCGACGGTTTCCAGACCGCAGACGATGTTCGGGCTCTTGCGACCAAACTTCGAGGAGTCGGCCATCAGGATCACTTCACGGGCCGCGTTACACATCGCCTTGCTGACCGTATACACCTCATTGAACGTGGTGACGCCTGCGATCAAATCAAGGCCGTCGGTGCCCATAAACAGCTTGTCGAAGCTGAACTGCTCAAAGGCGTTTTCCGCCAGCTGGCCGTGGAATGAGGCCGATTTTTTGCGGAAAGTGCCGCCGGGCATCAGGATCGTCTGCTCGTTATCAAACTCCGCGAGCGCGTTGACAATATGCAGGCTGTTGGTCATCACGGTGATATTGCTGAAGCGGTTGAGGAGCGGGACCATTTGCAATACGGTGCTGCCCGCGTCGAGGATAATCGAATCGCCATCGTGAATGAAACGTACCGCCGCGTCGGCGATCAGCGCTTTTTTGTGGGTGTTGATCAGCGTCTTATGATCAATGGGAGGGTCCGCTTCATCTTTATTCAGTACGACGCCGCCGTAGGTGCGAATGACAGTCCCTGCATGTTCGAGAGCCACCAGATCCTTTCGAATGGTTGTGCCGGTTGTGTCAAAGTGCTGCGCCAGCTCTTCAACCGAACCTTTTCCCTGCGCCTGCAAATATTCGATAATCGCTGCCTGGCGCTGACGTGGTTTCATAGACGTTAGTATCCTGCGTTCAGATTTCACAATGATAATTTCGCAAGATATAAACGTTCGAAACGAAATTATCCATGTTTCAATTTAAGCGCTAATGATAGTGCATTCTGACAGAGCGGATCATGGGGAAAGATCACATCAGGCTGTAATTCCTTGAGGGGTTTTCCTTCCAGATCGGCTATTTTTTTCGGTCTGGCAAAAACGGTTATGCCTCTCAACATCAACGTATCGACGACGTTATCGTTATTATCCAGCGCGATCGCTACAATAACGCGAGGTTTGAAGCGCCCACTCGAACGACCCACGCCCACACGTCCTTGCTGGCAGAGCTTGTCGAATGCGCGATTAAACAGGTGGATCTGCCAGCCGCCCAACGCCATCTGCGAAAGCCAGGCGATAACAGCGACCGTGATTAATGCAGAAACCATGCTTCCCTCCTTGTAATATCGGCCCCAGAGCGGGGCCGATTTTATCAGAACATCACCTGTCCGCCGGTGATATTGATCGACTGTCCGGTGCAGTACGCGGCGCCCGGGCTTGCGTAGAACAGCAATACGTTCAGCACATCCTGATAGTCGCAGCCGCGTTTGAGCGGAACTTTGTCGATGTAATACTGCTCGACTTCATCCGCGGCAATGCCCAGTTTTTCCGCATACTGTGGCAGCAATGACTGGAACATCGGCGATTTCAGCAGGTTACCCAGCATCAGCGAATGCACGGTAATGCCGTATTCCGCTAAATCGAGTGCCAGCGACTGCGTCAGCCCGACGCCGCCAAATTTCGCGGCGCTGTACCCGGAGTTGTGTTTACTGCCCACTTTGCCGGATTTCGAGTTGATCTGAATGATCCTGCCAGCGATGCCGTCGCGGATCATCAGCCGTGAAAACTCGCGGGCGCACAGGAAGTAACCCACCAGATTGACCTGCAACGACCGATCAAAATCACCTAACGTAAAGTCGCTGATGAACGCGGCTTTCGCGATCCCTGCGCTATAGATAAGTAAATCAACGCGACCGAAAACATCATCTACTCCCCGTGAGAGCGCCTGAACGCTGGCTTCGCTGGTGGCATCCGAGCCAAAACCATACGCCATTCCCTCGCCATATTGAGCGTTAATTTCCTGTGCGACGTGGTTGGCTTTTTCACTCTGAATATCCACCACCGCCACACGATACCCTTCAGCAGCAAGCCCGTGGCACAAAAATGCGCCTAACGTTTGTCCTCCACCGATGACAACGGCAACCTGACTCATCTCTTTCTCCTTACAACTTAAGCTAAAAATTTCAGAACGCAGCCCGGTGCGATAGCGACCGGAACCGGACCGGCAACGTGGACGGTGCCCGGGAACTCCGCCGTGGTTTGCCCGTCAAAGCGCAGCGTGATGTGGCCCAGCTCGCGCAAGTTTTGTTCCGCGACGTCACCCACCGCGGTTACCGGATAGCGATGCTCACCCAGTTCCAGTGCCGCCCCGGCATGCAGCGAGCCGGACAGCTCGCCATGACAGTGGATAAAGCAGTACTCCTCGATATCGGCAGACGCTCCCTCGCGAAAGGTGATTAACATGCTGTCTTCCAGCGCCAGACAGGCACTGGCGCCAATTTGGGTAATCGTGGTCTGGTAAATGACCGTCATTTGCGGAACCTCTTATTGATAAATAAATCCGGAAACAAACCAGGCAATCAGGACGGTTGGCGCACCGGTCAGGAAGCGGCTGACCAGCACGGAGGGCACGCCCACACGCACTGTCTCCTGGCGCGCTTCCGCCAGCGACAGTCCAACCGGAATAAAATCACACGCCGCCTGAGCGTTAATGGCAAACAGGGCGGGCAGCGCCAGATGCGGCGGGATGTTGCCCTGACCAATCTGCACGCCAATCAGTACACCGATAACCTGCGCAATAACCGCGCCTGGCCCAAGGAAAGGCGACAGCAACGGGAAAGAACAGATGAGCGCCAGCGTCACCAGCCCCAGCGGATGGCTGGCAAGCGGTGCGAGTCCGTGCGCAATCCAGTCGCCAAGCCCTGACGCCATGATGATCCCGATCAGCGCCGACACGAAGGCCATAAAAGGAAGAATGGTTTTCAGCACCGTGTCGATGGTGTCGCGTCCGGCCTGGAACAGTACCGCCACGGCAGAACCCATCCCCATCCCGACTTTGGCCAGCAGACCGTCACTCTGTTCGGTGATTTTCTTGCTGGTGTCGTATTCGCGCGGCGCGGCTTTGGCTGCGGGCTGCGGAGCCTGCTGCGGCGCGTCACCGGTGAGGCGAATGTTTTCTTCTTTCACGCCGGAGACATAAATATCTTCGGTGATGTACTGCGCCAGTGGGCCAGATTTGCCCGTGGCGTGGATATTGATAGTCGGAATACGACGCTTCGGATAGAGCCCGCAGCGCAGTGTGCCGCCGCAGTCGATGATCGCCACACCGATTTCATTTTCCGGCGGCTCGCCTTCTTTAAAACCGTCAACCGCCTGCCAGCCGGTCAGATCAGCCAGTCGGTCAACAATGGCCGGACGCGTTCCTGCCGTGATGTAGACAATTTTTTTCCCGTCTGTCACGTCCAGTTCCAGCGGGCCGCCCCAGCCACTGGCGCCTTTCTCTATACGAATGCGCGTCATGATGTTGCCCCTGTTAAATGCACTTTCTGCTCAAGTTCAATGGCCATCTTTTTCTCAAAAATAGAGGTGGTCAGATCGGTGACCCAGCCGCGGAAGAAGTTCGTCACCAGACCGACCAGCAGATAGCTGACAGCCAGCGGGCCGAGCGGTAAGCCGAGCGTAGTCAGACCGCTGGCGATGCCGAGATAGACAAACAATTCACCGGGGTTGATGTGCGGGAATAAACCGTTCATGGAGTGGCAGCTGTAGGAGGCTGCGGCGTAGTAGCTGGGCTTGTATTTTTCCGGCATAAAGCGACCGAGGCTCAGCGTCATGGGGTTACAGAATACAAAGGTGCCGATGCACGGGAGCAGCAGATAGCGGCTGATTGGATTTCCCGCGCACTTTTGCGCCAGCTTTTCGATCCGGTGTTGACCGATAAAGTTGATCAATGCGTTCATGATCACCAGTAAACTGATCAGCAGCGGCAGGATCCCGGTCACCATCCCGGTGAAAACTTCCCCACCTTTCTGAAACAGCCCGATGAACCACTCGGCACCATGGGTAATGATTTCTATCATTATTGTCTCCTTTAGAGGTTTTATTTTTCAGGTCGTGAGCTATTTTAATCACTTTGAAAGATTTAAAAGTGTTAGTGTGATCTCAAAATGAAAGATAAATCTTTTAATTTGAAAGATTGGTGGGAAGAGAGAAAATTTGGCGCGCCGGGGAGAGTACTGCTTCCTTGTCGGCGGTGGGATGCTTTACCATACTCATTTCTTGCCGAAATTTGTTGAATGGATGTCCCATGTTGAAGCGTCGTTTCCTGGTTTTGCTCCCTCTTGCCGTTCTGATCGCTGCCTGCAGCAGCTCCCCGAAAACCGCTACCCCGCAAACGGTAACTGCTCCCGCGCCTTCTGGCGGTTTTTTGCTGGAGCCGCAGCATAATGTGATGGTGATGAGCGGTGACTTTGCCAACAACCCGGCGGCGGAGCAGTTCATTGATAAGATGGTGAGCAAGCACGGTTTCAACCGCGAACAACTGCACGACATTTTGTCGCAGGCCAAACGGCTGGATTATGTGTTGCGTCTGATGGACAGACAGGCGCCAACGGCACAGGTACCGACCGGGCCTAACGGGGCGTGGCTGCGCTACCGCAAGCAGTTCATCACACCGGATAACGTGCAAAACGGCGTGGCGTTCTGGAATCAGTATCAGGATGCGCTTAACCGCGCCTGGCAGGTCTACGGGGTGCCGCCGGAAATCATCGTCGGCATTATTGGCGTCGAAACCCGCTGGGGGCGCATCATGGGCAAAACCCGCATTCTCGACGCGCTGGCGACGCTCTCCTTTAACTACCCGCGCCGCGCGGAATACTTCTCCGGTGAGCTGGAAACGTTCCTGCTGATGGCGCGTGATGAACAGGACGATCCGCTCGACCTGACCGGGTCGTTTGCCGGGGCGATGGGTTACGGCCAGTTCATGCCATCTTCCTATAAACAGTACGCAGTGGATTTCAACGGCGATGGTCACATCAACCTGTGGGACCCGGAAGACGCCATCGGCAGCGTGGCAAACTATTTCAAACAGCACGGCTGGGTGGCGGGCGACACCGTGGCGGTACCAGCGATGGGGCAGGCGCCAGGGCTGGCGAACGGCTTTAAAACCAACTACAGTGTTTCGCAACTGACAGCAGTGGGTCTGTCGCCCACACAGTCGCTGGGAAACCATCAGCAGGCGAGCCTGCTGCGTCTGGATGTCGGTACCGGTTATGAGTACTGGTTCGGCTTGCCAAACTTCTACACCATCACCCGCTATAACCACAGCACCCACTATGCGATGGCCGTCTGGCAACTGGGGCAAGCCGTGGCGCTGGCGCGCGTACAGTGATCAACAATGCGCCCTTTCTGCCTGGCGGAAAGGGCGTTGCGGACGATTTTTCTGAAGCCTCCTCGTAAAATCTTCACGTCATCCCCATCTGTGTGTGGAAAGTGGTATCGTGAGGCTCGTTATTTTGGCTATTCGGGGTGATGCATGACCGATCAAGAATTGATGCAACTGAGCGAGCAGATTGGGCAGGCGCTGAAGGCGCAGGGCGCAACGGTCACCACGGCGGAATCCTGCACCGGCGGTTGGATTGCGAAAGTGATCACCGATATTGCGGGAAGCTCTGCCTGGTTTGAGCGCAGCTTTGTCACCTACAGTAATGAAGCCAAAGAGCAGATGATTGGCGTACGCGGCGTGACGCTGGAAGCGCATGGCGCGGTCAGCGAACCGGTGGTGGTTGAAATGGCCATCGGCGCACTGCGGGCGGCGAGAGCCACCTACGCGCTGTCGGTCAGCGGCATTGCCGGGCCGGACGGCGGCAGCGAAGCAAAACCGGTGGGCACCGTCTGGTTTGGTTTCGCCTGCGCCAACGGGCAGGGAATTACGCGCTGCGAACACTTTACGGGCGACCGCGATGCGGTGCGCCGTCAGGCGACGGCCTACGCGCTAAATACCCTCTGGCAACAATTTCTACAAAATACTTGATACTGTATGATTGTACAGTATAATTGCTTCAACAAAACAGAGTTTACCCGGTAACACCCGGCATGAAAGCATGACAGGAGTAATAATGGCTATCGACGAAAACAAACAGAAAGCGTTGGCGGCAGCACTGGGCCAGATCGAAAAACAATTCGGTAAAGGCTCCATCATGCGCCTGGGTGAAGACCGCTCTATGGATGTAGAAACCATCCCGACCGGCTCGCTTTCACTGGATATCGCACTGGGCGCAGGCGGTCTGCCGATGGGCCGTATCGTCGAAATCTACGGGCCGGAATCTTCCGGTAAAACAACGCTGACCCTGCAGGTGATTGCCGCTGCACAGCGTGAAGGCAAAACCTGTGCCTTTATCGATGCGGAACACGCGCTGGACCCAATCTACGCACGTAAGCTGGGTGTTGATATCGACAACCTGCTGTGCTCCCAGCCGGACACCGGCGAGCAGGCGCTGGAAATCTGTGACGCGCTGGCGCGTTCCGGCGCGGTCGACGTTATCGTTGTTGACTCCGTCGCAGCGCTGACGCCGAAAGCAGAAATTGAAGGTGAAATCGGTGACTCTCACATGGGCCTCGCGGCACGTATGATGAGCCAGGCGATGCGTAAGCTGGCCGGTAACCTGAAACAGTCCAACACGCTGCTGATCTTCATCAACCAGATCCGTATGAAAATTGGCGTGATGTTCGGTAACCCGGAAACCACCACCGGTGGTAACGCGCTGAAATTCTACGCCTCCGTGCGCCTGGATATCCGCCGCATCGGTGCGGTGAAAGAGGGCGACAACGTCATTGGTAGCGAAACCCGCGTGAAGGTAGTGAAAAACAAAATCGCCGCACCGTTCAAACAGGCTGAATTCCAGATCCTCTACGGCGAAGGCATTAACTTCTACGGCGAGCTGGTTGACCTGGGCGTGAAAGAGAAGCTCATCGAAAAAGCCGGTGCATGGTACAGCTATAACGGCGACAAAATCGGTCAGGGTAAAGCTAACGCAATTAGCTGGCTGAAAGAGAACCCGGCGGCGGCGAAAGAGATCGAGAAGAAAGTGCGTGAGTTGCTGCTCGGCAACCAGACTTCCACACCGGACTTCGCTGTTGATGACAGCGGTGAAGGCGTCGAAGAAACCAACGAAGATTTCTGATAACGTCATAAAAAGAAAAAGGGCTGCGGATGCGGCCCTTTTGTTTTTTCTCACTAATGGGTTTTATCATGTCTGAATCAACAGGGCGCCGTTCCGCGTATGCCCGTTTGCTGGACAGGGCCGTACGAATTCTGGCGATGCGCGACCACGGTGAACAGGAGCTTCGTCGCAAACTTGCTGCGCCGGTAATGACAAAAAATGGCCCTGAAGAGACGGACGCGACACCGGATGACATCGAAAACGTCATCAACTGGTGCAAAGAGAGCCATTATCTTGATGATGCGCGCTTTGCCCGCCAGTTCATCAACAGCCGCAGCCGTAAAGGTTATGGTCCGTCACGCATCCGTCAGGAGCTGAATCAAAAAGGAATTACGCGTGAAATCAGTGAATTAGCCCTGTATGAATGTGATGTGGACTGGGCAGAGAAGGCGCGCGAGCAGGCCGTGCGGAAATATGGCGAACCCCTGCCGACGGAATTTGCGCTAAAAGCAAAAGTGCAGCGATTTTTGCTTTATCGGGGGTATCTGATGGAAGATATCCAGGAAATATGGCGAAATTTTGCAGATTGACCCCATCGGGGATTTTACTTCCCTTTAAAGAAAACTTATCTTATTCCCACTTTTTTCCGTCAGGACGCTGACCCGCTCAAAAAGTGGTCAACCGGCACCTGCGCAATTCGTTAGCTTGATTTCAGGATAATTATGAGCAAGAGCACCGCTGAGATCCGTCAGGCGTTTCTCGACTTTTTCCATAGCAAGGGACACCAGGTTGTTGCCAGCAGCTCCCTGGTGCCGAACAACGATCCGACCCTGCTGTTTACCAACGCCGGGATGAACCAGTTCAAGGATGTGTTCCTTGGTCTCGACAAACGTAATTATTCCCGCGCGACTACCGCGCAGCGTTGCGTGCGTGCGGGCGGTAAACACAACGACCTGGAAAACGTCGGCTACACTGCACGTCACCACACTTTCTTCGAAATGCTGGGTAACTTCAGCTTCGGCGACTATTTCAAACACGACGCCATCAATTACGCATGGGAACTGTTAACCGGTGAAAACTGGTTCAACCTGCCAAAAGATCGCCTGTGGGTGACCGTTTACGAAACCGATGATGAAGCCTTTGATATCTGGGCAAACGAAGTCGGTGTTCCGCGTGAACGCATCATTCGTATTGGCGATAACAAAGGCGCACCGTTTGCCTCTGACAACTTCTGGCAGATGGGCGATACCGGTCCGTGCGGTCCGTGCACCGAAATCTTCTTCGATCACGGCGACCATATCTGGGGTGGACCTCCGGGCAGCCCGGAAGAAGACGGCGATCGCTACATTGAAATCTGGAACATCGTCTTCATGCAGTTCAACCGCCAGGCTGACGGCACCATGGAGCCGCTGCCAAAACCGTCCGTTGATACCGGTATGGGGCTGGAGCGTATTGCGGCTGTGCTGCAGCATGTGAACTCCAACTATGAAATCGATCTGTTCAGCAAGCTGATCCAGTCTGTGGCTCGTGTAACCGGTGCGACCGATCTCAACAATAAATCGCTGCGGGTTATCGCGGATCATATTCGTTCCTGTGCGTTCCTGATTGCCGATGGTGTTATCCCGTCGAATGAAAACCGTGGCTATGTGCTGCGCCGCATCATTCGTCGCGCCATTCGCCACGGCAATATGCTGGGCGCGAAGGACACCTTCTTCTACAAACTGGTTGCGCCGCTGATTGAGGTCATGGGCTCCGCCGGTGAAGACCTGAAACGCCAGCAGGCGCAGGTTGAGCAGGTGCTGAAAACCGAAGAAGAGCAGTTTGCCCGCACGCTGGAACGCGGACTGGCGCTGCTCGACGAAGAACTGGCGAAATTGAAGGGCGACACGCTGGACGGCGAAACCGCTTTCCGCCTGTACGACACCTACGGTTTCCCGGTGGATCTGACTGCCGATGTGTGCCGCGAGCGCAATATCAAAGTTGACGAAGCGGGCTTTGAAGCCGCGATGGAAGCACAGCGCCGCCGCGCCCGTGAATCCAGCGGTTTCGGCGCCGACTATAACGCGATGATCCGCGTTGACGGGGCGTCAGAATTCAAAGGTTACGATCACCTTGAACTGAACGGCAAAGTGACGGCGCTGTTTATCGACGGCAAGTCTGTGGATAGCGTCAGTGCAGGCCAGGATGCGGTTGTCGTACTGGATCAAACACCGTTTTATGCGGAATCCGGCGGCCAGGTTGGCGATAAAGGCGTGCTGAAAGGCGCGGGCTTTACCTTTACCGTCAGCGATACGCAGAAATATGGTCAGGCTATCGGCCATCTCGGCACGCTGGCAACCGGCTCACTGAAAGTGGGTGATGCGGTACAGGCCGATGTCGATGAAGCGCGTCGCGCACGGATCCGTCTGAACCACTCCGCTACGCACCTGATGCACGCCGCGCTGCGTGAAGTGCTGGGTACACACGTTGCGCAGAAAGGCTCGCTGGTTAACGACAAAGCACTGCGCTTTGACTTCTCCCATTTCGAAGCCATGAAACCGGAAGAGATCCGCCGCGTGGAAGACCTGGTCAACGCCCAGATCCGCCGCAACCTGCCGATCGAAACCAACATCATGGATCTCGATGCGGCGAAAGCAAAAGGGGCGATGGCGCTGTTCGGCGAGAAGTATGACGAGCGGGTGCGCGTCCTGAGCATGGGCGATTTCTCTACAGAATTGTGCGGCGGGACTCATGCCAGCCGTACTGGTGATATCGGTCTTTTCCGTATCACTTCCGAATCGGGTACTGCCGCAGGCGTTCGACGCATTGAGGCTGTTACCGGTGAGGGTGCCCTGGCTAACCTGCATGCAGAAAGCGATCTTCTCAGTGAAGTGGCGCAACTGCTGAAGGGCGACAGCCATAATCTGACTGATAAAGTACGAACCGTCATGGAACGCACCCGTCAGCTGGAAAAAGAGCTGCAGCAGATGAAGGATCAGGCTGCGGCGCAGGAGAGTGCAAATCTCTCCAGTAAAGCCATCGATATCAACGGTGTGAAGCTGCTGGTTAGCGAGCTGTCCGACGTTGAACCTAAGATGCTGCGCACGATGGTTGACGACCTGAAAAATCAGTTGGGTTCCACGATTATCGTTCTGGCGACAGTGGCTGAGGGTAAGGTTTCTCTGATTGCGGGCGTGTCGAAAGATGTTACCGACCGTGTCAAAGCAGGCGAACTGATTGGTATGGTTGCTCAGCAGGTAGGTGGGAAGGGGGGCGGACGTCCGGATATGGCTCAGGCCGGTGGTACTGACGCGGCTGCACTCCCGATAGCTCTGGCCAGTGTTAAAGACTGGGTGAGCACAAAACTGCAATAACTATAAACGCTTGCAGGCGCCAAAACTCAGGGGTTACGGCGCCTTGCTATGCGGTATCGATAACGATAAAGTCAGGTTGAAATTGTGTATATCGGCTAAACTTACGTTTAACAGAATGTGATGCCATGACTGCTTACGCGCCCGCGCGTTTGTCATCGCTTACTTTTTGGCGTTATATGATGGATAATGCCGGGATACAGAGAGACCCGACTCTTTTAATCTTTCAAGGAGCAAAGAATGCTGATTCTGACTCGTCGAGTTGGTGAGACCCTCATGATTGGAGATGAGGTCACTGTGACAGTTTTAGGGGTTAAGGGTAACCAGGTTCGCATCGGTGTAAACGCCCCTAAAGAAGTCTCTGTTCATCGTGAAGAAATCTACCAGCGTATCCAGGCTGAAAAATCCCAGCAGTCCAGTTACTAAGGTTCTTGCGTCTCACTCTGTGGTGAGACGCAACCCACGATTTACCTCCTCTTTCACCGTATTTAATCCCGTTTCCGCCGCACTGACATTGCTGTGCTGACGCAGGTTGGCTGTTGATAAAACACCCTTTTTGCCGTTTTTGCAGGCTAATTGCGCGTGAAGTGTGCAAACGATGAAAGGTTCGGAAAAATTGTTTGACTTATAAGTCTCAGAAAGTAATATGTGCGCCACGCAGCGACGATGAGCTTAACTAAGTTCTTCGAAGCACTCGTAAGAGGCGTGTGGTGAGGTGGCCGAGAGGCTGAAGGCGCTCCCCTGCTAAGGGAGTATGCGGTCAAAAGCTGCATCCGGGGTTCGAATCCCCGCCTCACCGCCATTTTGCATCCGTAGCTCAGCTGGATAGAGTACTCGGCTACGAACCGAGCGGTCGGAGGTTCGAATCCTCCCGGATGCACCATATTTCTGAAGTAATATGTACGTCTCCTGATGCATCCGTAGCTCAGCTGGATAGAGTACTCGGCTACGAACCGAGCGGTCAGAGGTTCGAATCCTCTCGGATGCACCATCTTCTCGAAGTAACATGTACGTCTCCTGATGCATCCGTAGCTCAGCTGGATAGAGTACTCGGCTACGAACCGAGCGGTCAGAGGTTCGAATCCTCTCGGATGCACCATCTTATTGAAGTAACATGCACGTTTCCCGATGCATCCGTAGCTCAGCTGGATAGAGTACTCGGCTACGAACCGAGCGGTCGGAGGTTCGAATCCTCCCGGATGCACCATATTCTCCAGTATAACAGCGATACTGTTGTTTCATGGTCTGCGGAATGCCCGCAAGCACCAGGGAGGATAACGTTGCGTAAGCAACGGCCCGCAGGGCGAGGCGCAGCCGAGTAATCCTCTCGGATGCACCATCTCTCTTATTGAAATTTTCTCTCCCGATAACTCCCTGTTTCCTATTGGCAAATCTTCTGGTTTCCGGCTAGTTTATATTTGTCATTAATACGTTTGCGGGTAGCAAGGAGAATATTCCATGAAAGGTTTCAAAGCATTGGCTGCATTCGGCGTTGCGGCACTGGTCGCATTATCCCTGTCCGGCTGCGCAGGCTCTTCCACCAAAGAAAGCACTGGCGGTTATATTGACGATACTGTCGTGACCACCAAAGTGAAATCTGCGTTATTCGGCGACAAAGCGATAAAATCCAGCCAAATCAGCGTTGAGACATTCAAAGGGCGCGTGCAACTGAGCGGTTTTGTGGATTCCGAAGCCGATGCGAAACGGGCGGTAGAAGCGGCGCGTAAGGTTCCTGGCGTACGCGTTGTTGAAAATGATCTGCGGATCCGTTAAATCAGACACTATGTCACGAAAGGCACCGCAAGGTGCCTTTCTCGTTTCTCTATCCGGCGGCGACAAAAAACGCCTTTTGCGATAAAGTAACGTTTTGATATTCGGTTTGTGAGGGCGCAATGTACGAACGCTATGCAGGGCTGATTTTCGACATGGACGGCACGATTCTGGACACCGAACCCACCCACCGTAAAGCGTGGCATGAGGTACTGGGGCGTTACGGAATTCGCTTTGACGAACAGTCCATCATTGCGTTGAACGGTTCGCCGACCTGGCGCATCGCGCAGGAAATTATCACGCTGAATCAGGCCGATCTCGATCCCCACGCGCTGGCCCGCGAGAAAACGGACGCGGTTAAAATCATGCTGCTGGATTCGGTACAGCCATTACCGCTGATTGACGTTGTCAAAGCGTGGCATGGCCGTCGCCCGATGTCTGTCGGTACCGGCAGCGAAAGCGCGATAGCCGAGGCGCTGCTGGCGCATCTGGGATTACGTCACTACTTTTCTGCCGTCGTTGCCGCCGATCACGTCCGGCATCATAAACCTGCCCCTGACACCTTCCTGCTTTGCGCTGAGCGCATGGGCGTCGAACCTGCAAAATGTATCGTGTTTGAAGATGCGGATTTCGGCTTACAGGCCGCGGCAAGCGCAGGCATGGACGTAGTGGATGTCCGGCTATTGTGAGTGATGGCCTGTCGCTCCTTTCACTGTTTGCCAGCAGTTTTCTCAGTGCAACCTTGCTGCCCGGCAACTCTGAAGCCGTACTGGTTGCGTTGTTGCTGTCCGGCGCCAGCAAACCCTGGCTTCTTGTGTTAATAGCAACAATAGGTAATAGCGCTGGAGGGGCAACTAACGTTATTCTTGGTCGCCTGTTTCCGTTGCGCAAGACGTCGCGGTGGCAGGAAAAAGCAACGGGATGGTTGAAGCGCTACGGCGCGGTCGCGCTGCTGTTGAGCTGGATGCCTGTTATGGGCGATTTGCTGTGCCTGCTGGCGGGATGGATGCGCATTCCCTGGGGGCCGGTACTCTTTTTTTTATGCCTTGGAAAAGCGTTGCGCTATGTCGTCGTGGCGGCGGCAACACTCCAGGGGATGATGTGGTGGCACTAATTGCTTTTTTGGTGACCTTTAAGCGTCCACCATTACAATTATGCTTAATAAAACGATTTTGACAGGCGGGAGGTCAATTTGATCCCGGACGTATCACAGGCTCTGGCCTGGCTGGAAAAACACCCTCAGGCGTTAAAAGGGATCCAGCGCGGTCTTGAGCGCGAAACGCTGCGTGTGAATGCAGACGGCACGCTGGCGACTACCGGACACCCGGAAGCGTTAGGCTCGGCGTTAACGCATAAATGGATTACCACCGATTTTGCCGAAGCTTTGCTGGAGTTTATTACTCCGGTGGATGGCGACATCGATCATATGCTGACTTTTATGCGCGACGTGCATCGTCATACCGCGCGTCAACTGGGCGAAGAGCGGATGTGGCCGCTGAGTATGCCCTGCTACATCGCACCCGGTCAGGATATCGAACTGGCGCAATACGGCACCTCGAATATGGGGCGGCTGAAAACGCTCTATCGCGAAGGGCTGAAAAACCGCTATGGCGCGCTGATGCAAACCATTTCCGGCGTCCATTACAACTTCTCGCTGCCGATGGCATTCTGGAAAGCGAAGTGTGGGGTTGATGACGTCGACAGCGGCAAAGAGGCGATTTCAGCTGGCTATTTCCGCCTGATCCGCAACTATTACCGTTTTGGCTGGGTGATCCCATACCTGTTTGGCGCATCACCGGCGATCTGCGCCTCTTTCCTGCAGGGCAAGCCAACGACACTGCCGTTTGAGAAAACCGACTGCGGCATGTACTACCTGCCGTATGCCACCTCGCTGCGTCTGAGCGACCTCGGCTATACCAATAAATCGCAAAGCAATCTCGGAATTGCGTTTAACGATCTCCACGACTATGTGGCAGGATTGAAGCGCGCGATCAAAACCCCATCGGAAGAGTACGCGAAAATTGGCGTGCAGAAAGACGGTAAGTATCTGCAAATCAACAGCAATATTCTGCAGATTGAAAACGAGCTGTATGCGCCAATTCGCCCGAAACGCGTGACTCGCAGCGGTGAAACCCCGTCGGATGCGCTGCTGCGCGGCGGCATCGAATATATCGAAGTGCGTTCGTTAGACATCAACCCGTTCTCACCGATTGGCGTTGACGAGCAGCAGGTGCGTTTCCTCGACCTGTTTATGGTCTGGTGTGTGCTGGCGGATGCGCCGGAAATGAGCAGCGACGAGCTGCTGTGTACCCGGACTAACTGGAACCGGGTGATCCTCGAAGGCCGTAAACCGGGGCTGACGCTCGGGATTGGCTGCGAAACCGCGCAATTCCCGCTGCCGCAGGTGGGCAAGGATCTGTTCCGCGATCTCAGCCGTGTGGCGCAGACGCTGGACGGCATCGACGGCGGAAATGCCTACCAGAAAGTGTGCGATGAACTGGTCGCCAGCTTTGATAATCCAGAATTAACTTTCTCAGCACGCATTCTGCGTTCTATGATTGATGAAGGCATTGGTGGAACCGGAAGGGCACTGGGAGATGCGTATCGTAATCTGTTGCGTGAAGAGCCGCTGGAAATCCTGACGGAAGCCGAGTTTGAGGCGGAGCGCAGTGCATCACTGCAGCGCCAGCGTGAGGCGGAAGCGGCGGACAGCGAGCCATTCTCTGCACTGGTTGCGCGGCACGCGTGACAGAAAAGAAAAAGGCCACATCACTGTGGCCAAACTTTCATCTCTGAATACAGGGATGATGATAACAAATGCGCGTCTTTCATATACTCAGACTTGCTCCACCAGAAAGAGTTCATTTTATTTTAAAAAAAATCACTGTCGGAGGTGACGAATGCCATTACTAGATAGTTTCACTGTCGACCATACCCGAATGGAAGCACCTGCAGTCCGCGTCGCAAAGAATATGCACACCCCACACGGCGATGACATCACCGTATTCGACCTGCGCTTTTGCATCCCGAACAAAGAAGTGATGCCGGAAAAAGGGATCCACACTCTGGAGCACCTGTTTGCCGGTTTCATGCGTGATCACCTCAACGGCAACGGCGTTGAAATCATTGATATTTCCCCCATGGGCTGCCGTACCGGTTTTTATATGAGCCTGATTGGTACGCCGGATGAGCAGCGTGTTGCCGATGCCTGGAAAGCGGCAATGGCCGATGTGCTGAAAGTCAAAGATCAGAACCAGATCCCGGAGCTGAACGTCTATCAGTGCGGCAGCTACACCATGCACTCGCTGGATGAAGCGCAGGACATCGCCCGTCACATCATCGAGCGCGGCGTTCGCGTTAACAGCAACGCAGAACTGGCTCTGCCGAAAGAGAAACTGCAGGAACTGCACATCTAGTCCCGTGTCCCGCAGCAAAAAAAAGCCAGTTCAACATGAACTGGCTTTTTTGTTAGTGCGCACCGCCTCCGCCACCACCTGCACCAAACGGCGGCCGGGCAAACCACACCAGGCCAAGCAGCACAAGGAAGATCCCGGCGGAGATCCAGAAAATCTCATTAGCCGAGATAATCAGCCCCTGGTCAGTTATCTGCTGCGCTATCCAGCCGGATGCCTGCTGTTGCGTCATCCCCATTCCCTGCAACTGATCATACGTCTGTTGCGCGTTCGGGTTGAACGGGTTCACTGACTCCGTAAGCTGCGCGTGATGCATCGCTTCACGGTTCGTCCACATGGTGGTGGTGATCGAGGTGCCTATTGAGCCCGCCAGCGTACGGGTAAAGTTTGACAGGCTCGACGCCGCCGCCAGACGTTCCGGCGGCAAGCCAGACAGCGTGATGGTGGTCAGTGGCATAAAGAAGCAGGCCACGGCGAAACCCTGAATAAACTGCGGCCACGCGGAGGCGCCGAAGTCCATACCCGGTTCAAAGGTGTACGCGCGCCAGTAGAAGCACACGGCATACATAATGAAGCTGAAGGTCACCAGGCGTCGCATGTCGAGCTTATGGGCGAAACGCCCGATGATCGGCGACAGCAGCACCGGGATCACCCCGACTGGCGCGGACGCCAGCCCGGCCCAGGTGGCGGTATAGCCATACACCTCCTGCAACAGCTGCGGCAGCAGAACGATCGCGCCGAAGTAGAGCATATAAGCGAGGCTGATACACAAACAGCCAATGGTAAAGTTTCGCGACTTAAACAGCGACAAATCGACGATCGGGTTGTCGTCCGTCAGTTCCCAGACAACCAGGAAGCTTATCGCCACGACCGCCACAATGGTCAGTGTCACCACTTCAGTGGAGTTAAACCAGTCCAGCTCTTTACCACGGTCGAGCATGATTTGCAGGCTGCCGATACCCACCACCAGCAGCGCCAGACCAATCCCGTCAATCCGCCGCTGTTCTGTCCGGGTTTCGCGATTGCGCAGGGTTTGCAGGGTCATCAGCACCACGACCACACCAATCGGGACGTTGATGAAGAAGATCCAGCCCCAGTGATAGTTATCGCTGATGTAACCGCCGAGGATCGGGCCACAGATAGGCGCCACGATAACGGTCATTGACCACAGCGCCAGCGCGATAGAGCGTTTGGCGGGTGGATAGTTACTTAACAGCAAACTCTGCGACAGCGGGATCAACGGCCCGGCGACAACCCCCTGAATGACGCGGAAGAAAATCAGCATCGTCAGGCTGTTTGACACGCCACAGGCCCAGGAGGCGATGACGAAGGCGACGGTGGACCACAAAAACAGTTTCACTTCGCCGACACGCTTCGCCAGCCAGCCGGTAATCGGAATGGAGATCGCGTTCGCCACCCCGAAAGAGGTGATCACCCAGGTCCCCTGGCTCAGCGACGAGCCAAGGTTACCGGCGATGGTAGGGATCGCCACGTTAGCAATGGTGGAGTCCAGCACCTGCATGAAAGTCGCAAGAGACAACGCAATGGTCATGATGACCAGCTGCGCCCCCTCCAGCGGTTTTTGCTGTTGCATTACACTCACCCCGGATTAGTTAGCGTTCGCCTGGACGATGTCGTTGATCTCTTTGTTCACCGGATCAAGGCTGATTTCACGGGCATCGCTTTCATAGGCCGGGTCGGTACGGACCTGACTTGCCAGCATCTGGCCATCGCGGTTTGACGTATCCACTTCCACCAGCGTTGACAGACCAATACGCAACGGGTGTTCGGCGAGCTGCTTCGCATCCAGCTCGACACGCACCGGCAGACGCTGAACCACTTTGATCCAGTTACCGGTGGCGTTTTGCGCCGGAAGCAGAGAGAACGCGCTGCCGGTACCCATATCGAGACCCACCACTTTACCGGTGTATTTCACGTCATCGCCGTAAATATCGCTGATAACCGTGACGGGCTGACCAATGCGCATATGCGCCAGTTGCGTCTCTTTAAAGTTGGCATCGACCCACAGATTGTTCGCTGGCACCACCGCCATCAGCGGCGTGGTCGGGCTGATCTGCGCGCCAGGCTGTACAGCGCGACGAGAAACATAACCGGTCATCGGGCTGACGATTTTCGTACGTTGCAGGGCGAGCCATGCGTTACGTACGTCAGTCGCCGCTTGCTGAACGGCAGGTTGTTCTTCCAGCTTAGTCGCCAGTACCATTGCCTGATTGGCGTTGTACTGTTGGATTGCCACGTCCAGTTCGGCCTGCGCGCTGGCGACGGCATCACGGGCGTGTTGCAACTCTTCACGACCAATCAGGTTAGCGCTGCCGAGCGGAATACGACGGTTAAGGTCGGTTTGCGCCTGAGACAGTGCGGTTTTTTTGACGTCGATGTTCGCCTGCAACTGCTTGCTGTTGATCATCAACTGGCGAGTCTGGCGAACGCTGGAAGCCAGCTGCGTTTTGGCTTTTTCATAAGCCTGCTGCGCATCGGTGGGATCCAGGCTGACCAGCACGTCGCCTTTCTGTACAAAATCGGTGTTGTCAGCCCAGACTTTCGTCACGCTGCCAGACACCTGCGCCATGATCTGAACCTGATTTCCTGCCACGTAGGCATCGTCAGTTTCTTCATAATGGCGGAGGACCAGGAACCAATAAATGCCATAGGCCACGGCAATAATAATAAAGAGCAAAGTCAGCAGCAGAAGGGCACCTTTACGTTTACCTTTCTTACTGGCAGGTTGCTGCGGGGTTTGCATCTCCGCATTAGCGCTCATTGTGTATCTCCACGATCTTCTTATTTCACATCGGCTGGGCCGACCTGTTTGTCAGAAAGGCCAGCAGTTCGACCTGCTGGCCTGACGGTTTCTTTTATTGAATCAGGATAAGTGAGCGATCCCTGGCTTAACGAAGGGCCTCTAAAACGGCACCATCTTCATCCATTTGGTCAAGGCGAGTCAGTAACTTACGGGTGATGTGCTCAAGCTGGTCTTTCTCGGCGGTTGTCAGCGAAGACCAGAGTTGATGCAGGCAGTGGTGTTGCGGAGGCAAAACCTCGCGCAGGAACTGGTGACCTTTTTCGGTCAGTTGCAGGTGCAGGCAACGGCGATCATTGTCGCTTTCGCGACGCTCGATCCAGCCACGTTTTTCCAGTTCATCAGCGATACGGGTAGCGTTGGTGCGGGAAGAGCCCAGCGCACAGCTCAGCTCAGACGGCTGAATACTGTGGTTTTCCTGAGACTCAAGCGTAATCAGCGCCATGAACAACGTCTCGTTAATCCCCTGAGCTTTCAGCATTTTATTACGGTTTTCCAGCAGCTTGCCCTGCATGTGCATGCTTAAGCGGGTAAGGAGGATCTCCTGATAGGGAAAATCTTCATGACGGCTGGCGCGGAATTTTAGCATTTGTTCAATGGGCGTGAACGAACTATCCATTTGGGTATAACCTCATTAATTGCAGCCGATATAGTAACGATAGTGACAAATAAAGTAAATGAATTATTTGTGCGAAGTTCATTATTCAAGTCTATAAAAGGAATAAATATTTCCATGCCAGGCCATAGGCCAGCGCGCTCAGCAGCACGGGGAAAATAATGCTCCGCGTTCTCCAGAAGCTGACGCCCAGCACGGCAAAACCGATCAGGGTCGGTAACAGGCGACGGGCATCCGTCATCACTTCTGGCGCGGTGGACACCACCAGCAACGCGCAAATTGAAGCGATGCCGATGGTGTCGAGCAGTACGCCAACCGCGCCCCGGCGCGACGGGCGATGATGCCCGGCTCGCAGGCGTAACGGCAGGTAGCGGAAGAGATAGTTAGCGCACCCCACCAGCAGGCCGAGGAACAGAACATCAGTGCTCATTGAGTTCTCCCGACAGGATGGACTGCACCAGCGCGGTCAGGCAGCCGCAGACGATGCCCGCAAGGATCGCGGCGGGAATCGAAAACAGCGTCACGCCAGCCAGCGCGCCGACGAGCGACGCGGTGACGCACAGCGACTGCTTGCGCTGGAACGAGGCCAGCAGAAAACTCAGGAACAGCGCGGGCAGCATAAAGCCGAGCGCCGCTTCCACCGCCGGGAACCCCTCCAGCAAACCGCTGCCGGAATACGCGCCCATCACCGTACCGAGTACCCAGGAAGCCCAGGAACAGAAGGCGATGCCGATCATCCAGTTTTCGCTCCAGCCGCGCTGATCACGCACCAGCTTTGCGGTGGCCGCGGCAAACACTTCGTCCGTCAGCCCGAAGGCCCACAGCGCGGTTTTCGGTTTACGCAACTGTGCCGCAATGCGACTGCGCAACGAGGGGCCGTACAGCACATGGCGCACATCCATCGCCATCACGGTCAGCGCCGCCACCCACAGTGAACTGCCAGCGGCCAGCATCGCGGTGATCACGAACTGGCTGGCGCCCGCGTAAATAATGCAGGAGAAGAAAACGCTTTCGAGCGGCGTAAATCCGAGCTTCGTGGCATTCAGTCCAAAGGCAAACGCGACGGGAATATAGCTGATGACAATCGGTAAACTGTCTTTTACGCCTTCGAACAGCGTTGACGGACCAGGCGACGGCACACCCGTCAATTCGGCAGGGGTTTCCATAGTGGTTTTAACTGAATGACGAATAAATAACGGGCGAAAAAGTAACCCGGGTTAATAAGTCGTTACACCTTAACAGACTGAAGGGCGGCTTAACACCCCGCAGTCTGGTAAAGGCATGAGACGGGTGAATTTTACTTAAGCCTCGGGCGCCATACGATGATAGCCACGCCACCAGACCAGCAAATTCAGTACGGCGACGATGGCACCCACGAGACATACGCCGGTCCAGCCCGCGTGTTGCCAGGCTGATGCGGAGAGGAGCGAACCCGCCGCGCCGCCAATAAAGTAGCTGGTCATGTAACCCGCGGTCAGACGGTTGCGCGCCTCGGGGTGGCTGCGGTAAATCACCGTCTGGTTGGTGATATGCACTCCCTGAACGGTGAGGTCAAGCACCAGGATGCCGATAACCAGCGCCAGCACAGAAACATGACCGAACCAGATGGCGATCCACGACAGCAACAGCAGTACCAGACCGAGGGTGGTGGTGAGGTGAGATTTGCCTTTATCCGCCAGTCCTCCAGCCGGACGCGCGCCCAATGCACCTGCTGCACCTGCGAGGCCAAACAGGCCGATCACGCCTTCAGAAAAGTGAAACGGTGCGCCCGCCAGCAGAAAAGCCATCGACGTCCACAGAATGCTGAAATTGGCGAAGGTCAGGCAGCCGAGCAGGGCGCGGGTGCGCAGCAGTTTTTCTCCGGAAAACAAACGGAAAATCGAGCCCAGCAACTGGGGATAGTTAAGATGATTTTCCTGCTTAATCTTCGGCAGACCGCGCCACAGCGCCAGCGCCATCAGCACCATCAATACGCTGGCGACCCAGTAGACCGTGCGCCAGCCACCGAGACTGGCGAGCAGCCCTGCGACGGTGCGCGCCAGCAGGATCCCAAGCAGCAGGCCGCTCATGATCGTACCCACGACTTTGCCGCGTTTGTCCGGCGTGGCGAGCGTGGCGGCCAGCGGCACCAGAATCTGCGCCACCACAGAAAACAACCCGGTCAACAGGGTACCGATAATCATCAACGTCAGTGACTGGCTGCAGGCGGTGATCAGCATGCCACCCGCCGCCAGCAGCGTCATGGTAACGATAAGTCCCCGGCGCTCGAACATATCGCCCAGCGGCACCAGAAACAGCAACCCTGCGGCATAGCCGAGTTGCGCGGCGGTGACGATAAAACCGGCCTGCCCGGCGGAAAGCGAGAAGGCGCGAGCGATAGTGTCGAGTAAAGGTTGCGCGTAATAGTTGCTGGCAACAGCCAGCCCGGTCGCCACTGACATCAGCACGATTAACGCCGGGCTCAGTCCAGAATTGGGTTTGGTCATGAATATTCATCAGATAAAGGATTAAGCGATAACGTCATGATAACCAAAGTGAGAAAAATGAGGAGTATGTCTGGTGTCGGAAAGTGCCATTTGTTTTTATTTTGCCTGGCTCTGTTTTTTTAAGGTGCAATTCTGGTATTGCTGAAATACCACCCTCCTGTCTCATCTCACCAGACTGGAGTATTTTTTATGACATTACAATTAACCGGGAATGACCTTCATGGCTGGTCGCCGTTTGGCGAGGCAGCAAAGCGTAGCAGAGTGTCAGCTTCTCTGGCCCGTTTGGCGAAGGCGGTATCAACAGATAGCGATGTCAGAAGGTGCCGCCGCCGCTGTGACGACGGCAGGGTTTGTAGAAACTGGCGTGACGGTAGCAGCATCGGTGGCCACAGGTGTGTCTGCGAAGGCGGTGAAAAATAAAAACCCTGAAGCGGCACGAATGAAGCGCTCACCTCTTACGCCGGACCTTCCCGTACCACGCAATCCACCTTTATCGGGTATCACGGTACTAACGTCAATGGCGCTGCCGGTCTCATCAGTGAAGGGCCTCGGCAACCGTTCGCCAGGCATCTCATCGGCGACAGGCAGCGTAATCAGTGAATCTGAAGCGGTTGATTATATGGCGAGAGCACGACGGGCGGGCTGCCGTTAAAGATAAAAAGCCCCTGGCGCACTTCATCGCCAGGGGCTTTTCTTGTTACTTCTGCGCCGCCAGCGCTTCTTTTACCCAGCCATCAAACTGCTGCTGGTGGGCGTTGATCCAGCCATCCACGTGACCCTGAATGTCTGCTTCAGAGGCTTTGCCCTGATGCATCATGGCGTTCTGGGCGTTGATATCGGCGATGGGCAGTTTCATCACCGAGAACAATTTCGCCGCCGCCGGGTTTTTCTCCGCCCAGGCTTTGTTGGCGACAATGTGCATGGTATTCACCGGGAAACCATAGTTCGCACCGTTCGGCAGTTTGGTGTCGATGTCTTTTTGTTCGCCAGGCATTGAAGAGAACGGTACCTGCAACCAGACCACATCTTTACCCGGTTTCAGCACGTCGCTCACCCAGTACGGCGTCCAGGTGTAATACAGCACGGGTTTGCCTTCTTTAAAGCGGGTGATGGTGTCGGCCATCATCGCCGCATAGTTCCCCTGATTGTGCTCGACGGTTTTGCTCAGGTCGTACGCGCCAATCTGGTGATTAATCACCGCTTCGCAGCCCCAGCCCGGCGTACAACCAGTCAGGTCCGCTTTGCCGTCGCCGTTGGTATCAAACAGGCTGGCGATCTTCGGATCTTTTAGCTGATCGATACTTTTGATGTGGTACTGCTCAGCGGTTTTCTTGTCGATCAGGTAACCCTGCGCCGCGCCAGTCACAAACACGCCTTCACGGTAGAATTTCTTGTCACCACCAGCGGCGGCGTACATGTCATCATGCAGCGGCTGCCAGTTAACGGCGGTAAAGGTGGCGTCGCCGGACGCGATAGAGGTGTAGCCGACGTTGTAATCCACTTCACTCGGCTTGCTGACGGTATAACCCAGTTTTTCCAGTGCGCGGCTGACCAGCAGCGTCTGGAAGGTTTCTTCCGTGATGGTGCTTTGTACCGGCAGAACGGTAATGCCTTTGCCAGGCAGATCGGCAGCAAATGTGCTGGTGGATACAAGGGTGGCAAACGCTGTGGCAAAAAGTACTTGATGTCGCATCGTTGTTCCTTATTCGTTATTTAGTGAAAGGGCGAGTGATCAACCCAATGGGGCCGGTAGAGTACCAGCGACGGTTGCCGCGACTGCGGGCGTCGCGACCCATTGCCTGGGTCAGGCGGTCGAGAATAATGGCGAGAATGACAATCCCCACGCCGCCGACGGTCGCCAGACCCATATCGAGACGACCGATGCCGCGCAGAACCATCTGACCGAGACCGCCGACGGCGATCATCGAGGCGATTACTACCATCGACAGTGCCAGCATCAGGGTCTGATTCACCCCGGCCATAATGGTCGGCATCGCCAGCGGCAACTGCACTTTGAACAGCATCTGGCGCGGGCTGGCGCCAAACGAGCGTGATGCTTCAATCAAGTCCGCAGGCACCTGGTTAATCCCCAGAATGGTCAGACGGACAATCGGCGGCAGGGCGAAGATAATGGTCACCACGACGCCCGGCACATTGCCGATACCGAATAACATCACGATCGGCACCAGGTAGACGAACGCCGGGGTGGTCTGCATCGCATCCAGTAACGGACGAATGATTTTCGATGCGCGCGGGCTGCGCGCCAGCCAGATCCCGAGCGGCAGGCCGATGATCATGCAGAAAAACAGTGCAGTGAGTACCAGCGCCAGCGTGACCATTGCCTGCGACCAGGCACCGATGGCGCCGATGGCAATCAGCGAAATCAGTGTCGCGATCCCCATGGCGGGGCTGGCGATCTGCCAGGCGATCAGCGCGAAGAGCACGATAGCGACCGGCGCAGGCATCCCCATCAGCAATTGCTGGAAGGTGCTCAGAATGTAATCCACCGGCACGCGAATGCCCTGGAACAGCGGGCGGAAATGCATCACCACCCAGTCAATGCCGTGCGTCACCCAGTTGTCGAGCGGGATCAGCGTCTTATGGAACGGATCCATAATATTAAAATGTTCCGGCTGTGGCGCAGGCGCGTTGTTCAGCCAGTCGGCGCCACCGCCGTCAGTCGGTGCTGGTGTTGAACCGCCGCCGCCCCAGGCATCTGCCGATGCGGCGGCGTTGTCATTTGCGGGTGCGGCATCCCACGGATTATTTTGATCAGCCATTGTTTGCCCCCTCGCGATCTAAAGCCTGTAGCAGCATGCGCTTTGAAATGATGCCAACGTACTGTTGTTCTTCGTCCACCACCGGAACCGCGCAGGGCGCCTGACCGACATGGGAGAGCAACTCGCTGAGCGGTGTCTGAGCATCGACAGCCAGCTGCGCGTCAATCAACGCGGCGTCGATACTCTGACCTTCCGTCAGTGCGGCTTTCAGGGAATCAATGGAAACAACGCCGACGAATTTATTGCCGCGTTCGATGACGTAACCGAATTCACGGTCTTCATCCTGCAGCAATTTCAGCGCTGAGCGCGGGCCGAAACCTGGCGTACGGCGAAGCAATCCGTTCGGCGAACGGCGGGCAATGTCTTTGGCGCTGAACACCTGGCTGATATCCACGCCACGGAAGAAAGTGCGGACATAATCGTTGGCAGGATTATTCAGAATTTCGTCTGGCGTACCGACCTGAACCACTTCGCCATTTTGCATAATGGCAATGCGGTCGCCTATTCGCATCGCTTCATCGAGATCATGCGAAATAAAAACAATGGTACGCTGGTGTTTCGCCTGCAATTTCACCAGCTCATCCTGCATCTCAGTTCGAATTAAGGGATCAAGCGCTGAGAAGGCTTCGTCCATTAATAAGATGTCGGGATTGATGGCTAATGCGCGGGCCAGACCAACACGCTGCCGCATGCCGCCGGATAATTCATCAGGATAAGCATGGGCATAATTCTCCAGCCCCACCTGACGTAATGCATCAAGGGCTTTTTCCTGACGTTCCTGTGGTGATATTCCGGCGAGTTCCATGCCGAACGCAGTATTATCCACCACGGTCATATGTGGCATCAGGGCGAATGACTGGAAGACCATCGCAATTTTCTTTCTGCGAACCTCACGGAGTTCGTTGTCTGATATTTTGGCGATATCCACGCCGTCAATCAGCACCTGTCCGCGGGTGGGTTCAATCAGGCGATTGAGAAGGCGTACCATAGTGGATTTACCGGAGCCGGATAATCCCATGATGACAAATATCTCGCCTTCTTCAATGGCCAGACTGGCGTCTTTAACGCCAAGCGACAGTCCCGTCTTTTCCAGAATTTGTTCTTTCGAAAGTCCTTTTCCGATATATTTGAAAGCCCGCTGTGGAGACTCGCCAAATATTTTATAGAGATTTTTGATTTCTAATTTAATTGCCATGCAATAAGAAGTTTCCTGTTATATATTTGCGCTATAAATTACCCGATTAAAAATAATTGTCTGGCAATACCCTAACATACTCAGAATCTGAGACAACCCTTGGTGGGGAAATGGCGTGGCATTGGTCTGGCGAGAATCGCCGGAGTTTCCCATGAGATAAGGGCTGAGCGGGAATTGAATTTTTGTCAAAAACTTGCTGTCACCCAGCACAATTTCGGCTGGATCGTGATGATTCAGTCGAATATGACGGCGCGATGACAGTGTAGTCGGTGATAAATATTTGTGTGGAAAAAATGGCAGAAAAGGGGAAATATTTCGGTAAATAACCGTAAATATTTCCCCCAAAACAGGCGTATCAGAAATTCCAGTCTTCGTCTTCGGTGTCGACCGCTTTGCCCATTACATAGGATGATCCTGAGCCGGAAAAGAAGTCATGGTTTTCGTCCGCATTCGGTGACAGCGCGGCGAGGATCGCCGGATTCACCGCCGCCATCTCGGGCGGGAACAGCGCCTCGTAGCCAAGATTCATCAGCGCCTTGTTGGCGTTGTAGCAAAGGAACGCTTTTACGTCCTCTTCCCAGCCGCTACCCGCATACAGTTCGTCGGTGTAGGCTATCTCGTTGTCATACAGCTCCATCAGCAGTTCCAGAGCAAAGTGTTTAAGTTCTTCGCGTTTCCCGGCGCTCACTTTCTCCAGCCCTTTCTGATACTTATAGCCGATGTAATAACCGTGAACGGCTTCATCACGAATGATCAGGCGAATAAGATCCGCGGTGTTGGTCATCTTGCCGCGGCTGGAGAAATACATTGGCAGCCAGAAACCGGAATAAAAGAGGAACGATTCGAGAAAGACGCTGGCGATTTTCTTTTTCAGCGGTTCGTCGGCGGCGTAATAGTCGAGGATCAATTGCGCTTTGCGCTGCAGCGGTGCGTTTTCTTCACTCCAGGCATAAGCGGCGTCGACATCCCGGGTCTGGCACAGTGTCGAGAAAATCGAACTGTAAGAACGGGCGTGTACCGCTTCCATAAAGCTGATATTCGACAGTACCGCTTCTTCGTGCGGCGTCAGCGAATCGGGCATCAGCGACGGCGCACCCACGGTATTCTGAATGGTGTCGAGCAGTGTCAGACCGGTAAACACGCGGATCGTCAGTTGCTGCTCTGCGGGCGTGAGCGTCTGCCAGGCCGGAATGTCGTTCGACAACGGCACTTTTTCCGGCAGCCAGAAGTTGCTGGTCAGACGGCTCCAGACTTCAAGATCTTTATCGTCCTGAATTTTGTTCCAGTTGACGGCGCTGACGCGTGATAATCGGTTCATCCTTCTCTCCTTACAGCGCGCAGGACACGCAGCCTTCAATTTCAGTACCTTCCAGCGCCAGTTGACGCAGGCGAATGTAATACAGCGTCTTGATCCCTTTCTTCCACGCGTAGATCTGCGCTTTGTTGATATCGCGTGTCGTGGCGGTATCGGGGAAGAACAGCGTCAGCGACAGCCCCTGATCGACATGGCGCGTCGCTTCGGCGTAGGTATCAATGATTTTCTCCGGTCCGATTTCATACGCATCCTGGTACAGCGCCAGGTTGTCGTTGGTCATAAACGGCGCCGGATAATACACGCGCCCGGTTTTGCCTTCCTTGCGAATTTCCACCTTCGAGACAATCGGATGAATGCTGGAGGTGGCATGGTTGATATACGAAATAGACCCGGTCGGCGGCACCGCCTGCAGGTTCTGGTTATAAATGCCATAGCGCATCACGTCATCACGTAACTGCTGCCACATCGCGCGGTCGGGCAGGGTGATACCAGCGCGGGCAAAAAGCGCACGGACTTTCCCGGTTTTTGGCTGCCAGTCGCCTTCCAGGTACTGGTCGAAAAACTCACCGCTGGCATAGCGTGACTGCTCAAAACCCGCAAAGCGCTGACCGCGTTCGCGCGCCAGCAGCATCGAGGTATTCAGCGCATGCCAGGTGATGGTGTAGAAATAAAAATTCGTGAAATCCAGCCCCTCTTCACTGCCGTAGGCGATCCCTTCGCGGGCCAGATAACCGTGCAGGTTCATCTGCCCGAGGCCAATGGCGTGGGAGGCGGCGTTGCCCGCTTCGATCGATGGTACCGAACGGATGTGGCTCATGTCTGAGACCGCCGTCAGGCCGCGTACTGCGGTTTCAACGGTACGACCAAAGTCGGGGGAATCCATGGTGTGGGCAATATTCAGCGACCCCAGATTGCAGGAGATATCGCGCCCGGTGTTGGCGTAATCGAGATTCTCGTCGTAGGTGGATGCGCTGTTGACCTGCAAAATTTCTGAGCACAGGTTGCTCATGTTGACGCGCCCGGCGATGGGGTTGGCACGGTTAACCGTGTCCTCATACATAATGTACGGATAACCGGATTCGAACTGAATTTCGGCAAGCGTCTGGAAGAAGTCACGGGCGGAAATCCAGCTTTTACGGACCCGCGCGTCGGCAACCAGCGTGTTGTACATCTCGCTGACGGCGATATCGCCAAACGCTTTCCCGTACAGGCGCTCCACGTCGTACGGTGAGAACAGCGCCATTTGCGCGTTTTCTTTCGCCAGACGGAAGGTGATGTCCGGGATCACCACGCCCAGCGACAGCGTTTTAATCCGGGTTTTTTCGTCGGCGTTTTCGCGTTTGGTATCAAGGAAACGCAGAATGTCCGGGTGATGCGCATGCAAATAAACGGCTCCCGCGCCCTGACGCGCGCCGAGCTGATTGGCGTAGGAGAAGGCATCTTCCAGCATTTTCATCACCGGAATGACCCCGGAGGACTGGTTTTCAATCCGCTTGATTGGCGCACCCGCTTCACGCAGGTTGGAGAGCAGAAACGCCACGCCGCCGCCGCGTTTTGACAACTGTAGCGCTGAATTCACCGCACGACCGATCGACTCCATATTGTCTTCAATGCGCAGCAGAAAGCAGGAGACCAGTTCGCCGCGCTGCTGTTTGCCGCCGTTGAGGAATGTCGGGGTGGCTGGCTGAAAACGCCCGGAGAGTATTTCCTCCGTCAACTGGCGGGCGAGGGCTTCATCACCCTGCGCCAGCGTCAGCGCCACCATCACCACCCGGTCCGGGAAATGTTCCAGATAGCGTTTGCCGTCGAAGGTTTTCAGCGTATAGCTGGTGTAATATTTCCACGCGCCGAGGAACGTCTGAAACTGAAAACCGCTGGCGTGCGCGTGGGCAAACAACTCGACCACGAAAGAGCGCGAATAACGCGCCAGCACGTTGGCGTCGTAATACCCTTCGGCGACCAGCCAGTCGAGGCGGGCATCCTGCGAATCAAACACGACGCTGTTTGGCTGCACGTGGCTGCTCATAAACATCGCCACGGCTTCCCGGTCTTTGTCGAACTGAATGCGGCCCTCTGCATCATACAGATTCAGCATGGCGTTCAGGGCATGGTAGTCCGGCGTGCTCTGCATCACGCGCTCTGCGGTTGTCGTTGCCAAAATTCGTTCACTCCTTTCCGAACGCTGTCGATATCGTATTGGGTGCCCATCAGCTCAAAGCGCCACAGGTACGGCACGCCGCATTTTTGCGCGATGACATCACCGGCACGGGCAAACGCCTCGCCAAAGTTGCGGTTGCCCGAGGCAATCACGCCGCGGATCAGCGCGCGATTATGGGGATCGTTTAAAAAGCGGATCACCTGGCGGGGCACGGCGCCTGCGGTTCCGCCGCCACCGTAGCTCGGGACCACCAGAATGTAGGGTTCGTTCACCTGGATGCGTTCGCGCTCATTGAGCGGGATCCGCACCGCGGGCAGCCCCAGACGCTCAATAAAGCGGAGCGTGTTTTCGGAGCTGCTGGAGAAGTAAACGAGCTGACTCATGCGCTGGCCGCAATGGCATCCGGACGCAGACGGTTAATCATATCCGGACGAAAGCCGGACCAGCTCGTCTCACCCGCCACCACGACCGGCAACTGACGGAAACCCAGCGAGCGCAGGGAATCCACGGCCTCGGGGTGCAGGTCGACGTTAACCATCTCAAATTCAAATCCACGGCTTTCCATCGCCCGTTTCGTGGCGTGGCACTGAACACAATCATTTCGAGTGTAAATAGTAATGCGCATGATTCGTATTTCCGTTTAAAATGACAAAGCGGCGCAATGGTGAGCGTCGGTCAGGGTGTGGTGACTACAAAGGAAATACTAGATGTAGTTGAATTAAACTTCAACCATACAATATATAGTATTTTTAGGTTGATTAACCTCTGTTGATGAACGTGGCGGGGGAAGGGGGATTTATCCCGAAATTACAGGGGCATACCGCTAAAAATAAAAACCCCTGCGGGCAGAAGCCCACAGGGGTAGACGCGTATTTATTCTCATCACTGACAGTATGATTATCGGCGTAAACTCAGCAATGCGCCAATAAAAATACCGACAGCGGCAGCAGCGCCAACGCTCTGCCAGGGACGATCGCGTACGAAGGTATAAGCGCAATCCGCAGCATCGCGGGCCGCCTGGTGTGCTACGGTCCGTCCATGCATTCTGGCGCGGGTTTCACGCAATAGCGACTGCGCCTTGCGACGCGCGGCGTCGGCTTCGTCTTTGGCATCACTGCCCCAGGATTTCAGCACGGCTTCCAGCGAGTCGGCCAGCTGGCTGACATCATTCTGAATATCCTGTACACCGTCATTCACGTCGTTTCTGTTTGGTCGGTTAAACATGTGACCCTCCTTCGTTTTCGCGGTGAAGTAAAGTGTAGAACAGATTTTTTATCCTCTGAGATAAATCACGCCTTATTGCTCCCTTTGTGGAATTTTCTGAAAGCGATGCTATTGCTGAATACGATAAGGTAGCGATGCAGTAAAAGATAACGAGGAATTATTATGTATTTACGACCCGATGAGGTGGCGCGCGTTCTTGAAAAAGCGGGATTTACGATGGATAGCGTAACCCAAAAAACGTACGGATATCGCCGTGGTGAGAATTATGTTTACGTCAATCGTGAAGCCCGCATGGGGCGTACGGCATTAATCATCCACCCGGCGCTGAAAGAGCGCAGTAACATGCTGGCGGAACCTGCGTCGGAAATTAAAACCTGCGATCATTACCAGCAATTCCCCCTCTACCTGGCGGGTGATGCGCGAGAGCATTATGGTATCCCTCATGGTTTCAGTTCGCGGATCGCGCTGGAGCGTTTTTTAAACGGATTATTTGGTGATTCCGTCAATTGAAAAAACGACTGGCGTATGCCAGTCGCTAAATATCAGGCTTTGGCCTGGTAATAATTGCCTACGCGGAACAAGCGGCGGCAATAATCAAGGAAGTAGCCGTAAGCGGCGCCCATCAACATCGAAATGACAATATTCGAACTCACCGCCGCGACAATCTGGTGCCAGTCAGCGCCTACCGTCAGCAGGATAGCGACATACACCGGCGACTGGAACGTCACATACGCCAGCACATCCGCCAGATTTCTCATCCAGCCCGCCGGGCTCAGGCGTTTTGCCTGACGCATAATCACATCGCGATACATTCCGTATGGCCATGCAATAAGAATATTGACCGGGATCGCCACCAGCCGCGATGACAGCGACTGCTCGAAGGTCATACCTGAGAGAAAAACCTCAATCAGCATGTTCACGACGGAACAGTAGACCACCATAGCAAAGGTATCTGCTGCCGCATGACGCAGGCGGGACTGCGCAGAGAACATCGATTTGCTCCTCAAAAGTTAGCCGTAAACACCAGGGGATGTCCTGTTTTGCAGCGTGATTGGTTGGCTGGTTCAGGTGTTTATAGAATATACAACTGGATAAAAAGTAACAACTAGTGTTAAATTTTTATTTAGAAGCGTTTTGTCAATAAAATGCTCTGCGATCGGGCCTTTTTTACAGTTTTTGCTATTTTAATTGCTTAAGGTTAATAATGTTATTTAATTTCAATGAGTTAGGCTTTCGGTTTGTGACTGATATATCGTCTCAAAAAACGGAAGCGTTGATGGTCGTCTGTTACCGCATTATTAGTCTTTTCTGATGACCTCTGAATTATAATTAATAATTAAACAACTAATATGAGTGCTAATAATTAAAGCCAGACAGCACAAATATGGGTTTCAAAACGATGGCGATTATATTAAGCTACCGGCGGAGTGTGTAATATTGTGTTTTAAATAAAGGTCTGGAATATATATGTCTTTAATACTGCAAAAACTTAATAATATTCGTAGCTTGCGTGCGATGGCGCGGGAATTCTCCATTGACGTTCTTGAAGATATGCTGGAAAAACTCAGGATCGTGACTGAAGAAAAGCGTGCTGATCAGCAGGAGATGCATCAGGAACGCATGCAGCAGCAGGAAAAAATCAATGCCTGGCTTGAACTTATCAAAGCTGACGGCCTCTCGCCGGAAGAATTACTGAAAGCCAACAGCGCGTCTGCACAAGGTCCGGCGAAACGCAAAGCACGTCCGGCGAAATATCGCTTTACCGATACTGATGGTGAAGTAAAAACCTGGACGGGTCAGGGAAGAACACCGAAACCGATTGCCCAGGCGTTGGCAAACGGTAAATCAATGGATGACTTCCTGATTTAATCTGTGGCGGTGAGCATGGCCTCACCGCCTTATTTTTTGCTGTTGATTAACGCAATCGTTAATAAATTCTGATTACGACGCCCGGCGATTCCACGGCATGACCGCCAGCAATCGTGCCATTCCGCAAAATCCGCTCACGCCTGCCAGTAATAATCCGGCACCCACAAATCCGCTCAACAGGAAAAAGCCTTCCGCAACGGTGTAGCCGAGGATCACGCCGCAGAGTATCAGCACCCCTGCCGCAATCTGTACCTGACGCATCAGCGGTAGCGGCTGGGATTTATCTTCCTCTGTCGGCAGTCCGGCTTGCTTCCAGGCATCAATGCCGCCCTCCATCAGCCAGACCTTTCCGGGCGCGGCAGCAGCGACGAGTTTCACCGCATTATCCGATGACCGCTTCCCGGCTTTGCAGTGAAAAATCACCTCATCGCTGGCCTGCAACGACAGGCATTCGCCTTTCTCAATAGCGCTGAGGGGAAACAGCCGCGCCTGCGCAATATGCTCGCGGGCATATTCATCGGCTTCGCGAATATCAATCAATTGAGCGCCCTGGCGGATGCGGGCTTCCGCATCGCGCGGGCTCAGAGTGGCACAGGTCATATCGTCTCCTTACGGGCACCAGATGGCTTTCAGGGTGCTGATGATTTGATTTACCGCCGGATGCCGGATGAAGTAATGCTGGCGCTGCGCGTTGCGTTCGCAGTCGATCAGCCCTTCATCACGCATTCTGGCGAGATGCTGGGACGTTGCAGAAGGGCTAAGCCCGGTGATTTGCGCCAGCTCACCCGCGGTGGTGCCGGGCGAGCCACTCAGCATGCACAGAATGAGAAGACGATGGGGGTTACTCATCGCTTTCAGCATTGCTGCAGCCTGATCGGCGCTTTGTTGAAGTTGTTCGAGTTCGGTCATTTGTTTGTTTAGCATTTTCTAAATTTAGTAAATACTAAAATAAAAAAGGGCGAATGACCAGCGGGAAGTCACACTTCCCGATGCAGTAAATCCTGATAGATGCCGGTGAGCACGCCGCCGGGGCTGAACTCTTTTTTGATCCACTGGGTGACCTGCCCGGTGGCGGCGTGTTGTGTTGCCAGCAGCATGCGTGAGTCCTGGCGTGGATTGTGGATCTGGCGGATAACCAGCAGGCCGTCTTCCATCGCTTCCCGCACCAGGTAGTCGGGCAAAAAACCGATGCCTTCGCCGAGGATCTGGCACTGGCATTTGGTGTTGAAGTCGGGCACCAGAATCGCCTCCTGACCGTGCAGCAACCAGCCCACCTTTTTGTTAATCGTATGCGCGGTGTCTTCCACCATGATGTTGGGGTAGAGGCGCAACTGGCTTTCTGAAATCGGCTCCGGCAAAAACGCCAGCGGATGATCCGGCGGGAAGGCAAACACCCAACGGATCGCGCCTATCTCGGTGTAATCAATGCCGCCGCCGTCAAGCAGCGTGTCGGGCGCACCGATGGCGATATTGGCCTGATTGTTGATGATCGAATCCCAGACGCCGTTATACACCTCGGTGGTCACCGTTATCTGGCAGGTCGGAAACTGTTTTTTCAGTACCTGCAATAAACGCGCGGTATGGCGGGGCGTATACAGCAACTGATTGATGCAGATACGCACCCGCGCTTCGATGCCCTGCGCGATGGTATCGATGCTGCGCTTGATGGCGTGGAAATCATTCAGCAGGTCGGTGGCTTTGCGAAAGAAGTAGAAACCGGATTCGGTCAGCTCAATGCTGCGGGTGTTGCGGGTAAACAGCACCACGTCGAGACCCGTCTCCATCCGCTTGATGGTGTAGCTGATGGCCGAGGTGGTTAAGCCAAGCTCTTCGGCGGCCTTGCTGAAACTGCTGTAGCGCGCGGCGGTGGTGAACGCCAGCAGGTTTTCCTCGGTAAATATTGAATTCATGCAACACGCTCCCTGATCATAAGACTTCAGTCTGCCACGGCCCGATTGTTGAATGTATTTGTAATCCTTATGACGGGCAATCAGTTTTGAACAGAATTTAACACTGCGATTACATTTGATTTGAAGACAATCACACTACTGAACTTTCATGGCAGGCCGCAAGCTGCGCGCCACGGTGACGGTTTCTCAGCAGCCGCTGTTATTGCCAAAAACTGTGTTTACCCTAAGAAAAAGATTGCACTACCGCACGTTTTGCTTCCATTGTTAAATCCTTTTCAATAATCGCTGCGCTTACGATGAATGAAATTTAAGCGGATGTTTTTATCGTTACGCTGTTGCTATTCTCAGATCACTGGAAAATCAAGACACATCAGAAATTGCCGGAGTACGAAATATGTCTGAGAAAGAACTTATTGCAGAATTTCTGCATGCTGCGGAACAGGGAAACGCCGAAGCATTAAAATCCTGTCTCGCGAAAAACGTTGATATAAACGCCACCAATCGCCAGGGTCGCACGGCTATTATTATCGCCAGCCTGAATAAACATTACGAGTGTGTTTCTTTGTTGATTGATGCTGGCGCGGATATTAATAAACAGGACCAGACCTGTTTTAACCCTTTCCTGATTAGCTGCCTGAATAATGATTTAACGCTGTTGCGTATTGTACTGCCAGCAAATCCCGATCTTGATCGCCTGACACGTTTTGGCGGCGTGGGTATTACTCCCGCCAGTGAAAAAGGGCACGTTGACATTGTCCGTGAATTATTGACCCGTACGGAAATTAATTACAACCACACCAATTTTGTTGGCTGGACGCCACTGCTGGAAGCCATCGTGCTGAATGACGGCGGCGAAAAACAGCAGCAGATCGTTAAGCTGCTGCTCGACCACGGCGCGAATCCACACATGACCGATAAATACGGCAAAACCCCGCTGACGCTGGCGCGGGAAAAAGGTTATCACGCCATTGCTGAGCTGTTGATCGCCGCGGGTGCCTGACAGAGGAGAGCCATTATCGCCACGCCATTACGGCAGTGCGTGCAGGCGTTAACGGCGGATGACGCCTTTCTCACAACGAGATTGTGCGGCAGGGTTGAACAGGTTTTTTCCCGGGCGGTGAACCTGTTTATTCCCGAAACGCAGCAGTTGCTGACGTTACTCAGCGAAGGCTGCGACAATGCGCCGAACAGCTGTCGGCTGGCGCTCACGCAGTGCGACACCCTGTTCCGACCCGGCGAACAGGTTCAGTTTAGTGATTCAGGTATTGCGGTAGGTGAAGACAAATGGATAGACACATCCTCCTGTCAGCGCTGGCTGGCGCCGAAGTGGGCGCTTACCGCAGAACAATTTCAACAGATCCCCTGGCAGCGATGGAGTGAGACGCTCCATCAGCAATTACAGGAAAACGAGACCTTATTTCTTTATCGCGGCGACAACGTTTTTTATCAGGAAATCGCCAGAGTATTACAACAGCGCCGCCAGGATTTATATCAGGCGCTGGTGCAGCAATACAATGTGGAAAATGCCGTTGCGGAATTTATTGGCCTGGGTATTGGGCTGACGCCATCGGCGGATGATTATCTGGTAGGCCTCGGCGTTATTTTATTTATTCGCGGACACCCGGCGGAAAAATATCGCGAGGTATTTTTATCGGCGCTCAGTCGCGCCAGAAAGAATACCACGTTGCTCAGTGCGGTGACTCTTGAAGCCGCTTTTCAGCAGCGTTATCGGGAACATATCGGGCGATTTATTACCCGCCTGATTACCGAATCTGAAAAATTAACGATTCAACATATTACCGACATTAAAAATATCGGTTCAAGTTCAGGCTGCGACATGCTTTTTGGCATGGCGGACGCCTGCGCGCTGAGCCACTGGTCCGGAGGGAATTATGTCAATCAGGATAGTTGTTAAAAAGAACACGTATTTCGATTCCGTCTCACTGATGTCCATTTCGACGCGAGCCAATAAACTTGACGGCGTCGAGCAGGCATTTGTCGCGATGGCGACCGAGATGAATAAAGGCGTACTGAAAAATCTCGGCTTACTGACGCCTGAACTGGAAGAAGCGAAAAATGGCGATCTGATGATCGTCATTAAAGGAGCCAGCGACGCGGCCAACGACGCATCGCTGGCGGCCATTGAAGATCTGTTCACCCACAAAGAGCAGGGCGGGCAGCACGAGGCGCGCTACGCCACGCTTGCCAGTGCGAAAAAACACATCCCTGACAGCAATCTGGCCGTGATCTCTGTCAACGGCCTGTTTGCCGCCCGTGAAGCGCGTCAGGCGCTGCAAAACGATCTCAACGTGATGCTGTTCTCTGACAACGTTTCCCTTGAAGACGAGCTGGCGCTGAAACAGCTGGCGCATGATAAAGGACTGCTGATGATGGGGCCGGACTGCGGCACCGCCATTATTAACGGTGCCGCGCTGTGCTTCGGGAATGCGGTGCGTCGCGGCAACATCGGCATTGTCGGCGCTTCCGGCACCGGCAGTCAGGAACTGAGCGTCCGTATCCACGAATTTGGCGGCGGCATTTCACAACTGATTGGTACCGGCGGTCGCGACCTGAGCGAGCGCATCGGCGGCCTGATGATGCTCGACGCGATAGGCATGCTGGAAGCTGATCCGCAAACAGAGATCATTACGCTTATCTCTAAACCGCCCGCGCCCGCGGTGGCTCGCAAGGTGCTGGAACGCGCGCGAGCCTGTAAAAAACCGGTAGTGGTGTGCTTCCTCGGCCGTGAAGCGCCGCCTGCGGATGAAGCCGGGCTACAGTTCGCCCGCGGCACTAAAGAAGCGGCGCTGAAAGCAGTGCTGTTAACCGGCATTAAGCAGGAGAGCCTGGATCTCCATCCGCTCAACCTGCCGTTGATCGCTGAAGTTCGCGCCCGTCTGACGCCACAGCAGAAATACATTCGTGGTCTGTTCTGCGGCGGCACGCTGTGTGATGAAGCGATGTTTGCGGCGATGGAAAAACATACCGAGGTCTACAGCAACATTCACCCCGATCCGGCTTATCGCCTGAAAGATCTCAATCGCAGCATCGGCCATACCTTCCTCGATTTTGGCGATGACGATTTCACCAACGGCAAACCACACCCGATGATCGACCCGACCAACCGTATCAGCCGCCTGTTGCAGGAAGCGCGCGATCCGGAAGTGGCGGTGATCGTGATGGATTTCGTCCTCGGCTTCGGTTCGCACGAAGATCCGGTCGGCGTGATGATCGACGCCATCAAAGAAGCCAAAGCCATTGCGAAGGCCGATGGCCGTCCGCTGGAGATCCTCGGCTACGTGCTTGGCACCGACATCGACACGCCGTCGCTGGCGCAGCAGTGCCAGATGCTGACCGACGCGGGCGTTATCTGGGCGAGCAGCAGCACCAATACCGGATTGCTGGCGCGTGAATTTGTGATGAAAGGGGAGGAAGCCTGATGAGCCAGTCACTGTTTACCCAACCGCTGAACGTTATCAACGTGGGCATCGCCATGTTCAGCGACGATCTGAAAAAGCAGCACACACCAGTGACCCAGCTCGACTGGACGCCGCCAGGGCAGGGCAACATGCAGGTGGTTGAGGCGCTGGATCAGATTGCCGGTTCGTCGCTGGCAGACAAAATCGCCGCCGCTAACCAGCAGGCGCTGGAGCGCATTATTCAGTCTCACCCGGTGCTGATCGGTTATGACCAGGCAATCAACGTCGTCCCCGGCATGACGCCGAAAACCATCCTCCACGCCGGGCCGCCGGTGCGCTGGGAAAAGATGTGCGGTGCGATGAAAGGCGCGGTTACCGGAGCACTGGTGTTTGAAGGGCTGGCGAAGGATCTCAATGAAGCCGCTGAACTGGCGGCCTCCGGCGAAATCACCTTTTCGCCGTGCCACGAACACGACTGCGTGGGCTCGATGGCAGGCGTCACGTCGGCGTCCATGTTTATGCACATCGTTGAAAACAAAACCTACGGCAACCGCGCTTATACCAACATGAGCGAGCAGATGGCGAAGATCCTGCGCATGGGCGCTAACGATCAGAGCGTGATTGACCGCCTGATCTGGATGCGCGATGTGATGGGGCCGATGCTGCGCGACGCCATGAAGCTGGCGGGTGAAATCGATTTGCGTCTGATGCTGGCGCAGGCGCTGCACATGGGTGACGAATGCCACAATCGCAACAACGCCGGTACCGCGCTGCTGATCCAGGCGCTGACGCCGTGGATTATCCAGACCGGGTATCCGGTGGCGCAACAACGTGAGGTGTTTGAGTTCGTGTTGAGCAGCGATTACTTCTCCGGCCCGACGTGGATGGCGATGTGTAAAGCGGCAATGGACGCGGCACACGGCATCGAATACAGCACCGTGGTGACGACGATGGCGCGTAACGGCGTGGAGTTCGGTCTGCGCGTCAGCGGTCTGCCGGGGCAGTGGTTCACCGGCCCGGCGCAGCAGGTGATCGGCCCGATGTTTGCGGGCTATAAGCCGGAAGATTCCGGTCTGGACATCGGCGACAGCGCGATCACCGAAACCTACGGCATCGGCGGTTTTGCGATGGCGACAGCCCCGGCCATCGTGGCGCTGGTGGGCGGTACTGTGGAAGAAGCCGTCGATTTCTCGCGCCAGATGCGCGAAATCACCCTCGGCGAAAACCCCAACGTCACCATTCCCCTGCTCGGCTTTATGGGCGTGCCGACGGCCATTGATATTACGCGCGTGGGCAGCAGCGGCATTCTGCCGGTGATCAACACCGCGATAGCGCACAAGGATGCGGGTGTCGGGATGATCGGCGCGGGGATTGTTCACCCGCCGTTCGCCTGCTTTGAAAAGGCCATTCTGACGTACCGCGATCGCTACTCTTTATAAGGTCAGCATCCATGAAAAACATGAAACTGGAGTGGAAAAGAGGTGACTGGGCAGCGTATTTCGGGTTGATGACCAACAACCTGACCAATTTGCTGACCATGATGGGGTTGCTCATTTTTGTCGTCGGCATCCCGAAAGAGATTGTTTATGGACGTATTGCGCCAGCCTTCGGGCTGGCGGTATTGGTCGCCAGTGTTTGCTACGCCTGGTTTGCCATGCAGATGGCGCGCCAGACCGGGCGCACAGACGTCACGGCGCTGCCGTCGGGGCCGAGCGCGCCGTCGATCTTTACCGTGACGTTTCTGGTGCTGATGCCGGTATATCAGCAGACCAAAGACGCCGATTTTGCCATTCAGATTGGCCTCGTCTGGTGCTTTGTGGAAGCGCTGATCCTCGCGGGCGGGTCGTTCCTTGGCGAGACCATCCGCAAGATGATCCCGCGTACGGTGCTGCTCTCCTGCCTGTCCGGCCTCGGCCTGTTGCTGCTGGCGATGAACCCGATGCTGCAGGCGTTTGAAGCGCCGACGGTGTCGTTCATTGTGCTGCTGCTGATCTTCATTAACTGGTTTGGCAAGAAAGCCATTTTCGCCCGCATTCCAACCGGATTGCTGTTGCTGGTGGCGGGAACGGCGCTGGCGTGGATTTCCGGTCTGCAGAGCCCGGAAGCGATCAAAGCTTCCATGTCCTCGTTCGGCTTTAACCCGCCGGAACTGCACGTCGACAGCTTCCTGCAGGGGCTGCCGCACGCGCTGCCGTACCTGGCGTCGGCGGTACCGCTGGGGCTGGCGAATTACATTTTTGACCTTGAGAACATCGAGAGCGCTCACGCGGCGGGCGATGAGTACAACACCCGCAAAGTGATGCTGGCGAACGGCCTCTCCTCAATGCTCGGCTGCCTGCTCGGGAACCCGTTCCCGGTGACAGTGTACGTCGGCCATGCGGGCTGGAAAGCGATGGGCGCAAGCATCGGTTACACGCTGGCCTCCGGCGTCACTATGTTCCTTGTGCCGTTGTTCGGACTTGGCGCGTTCATGCTCGCCATTATCCCGATGACCGCCATTGTGCCGATTCTGGTGTTTATCGGCGTCGTCACCGCTAACCAGGTGGTGAGGGAAACGCCAAAAATGGAGGTGCCGGTGATTTTCATCTGCCTGTTCCCGTGGATCGCCAACTGGGCGCTGACCATGATGAACAGCGTGATGGGCGCGGCGGGCACCTCGGCGGCGAAGATTGGCACCGACGTGCTGCACAGCAAAGGCATTTACTACGAAGGGCTGATGCACCTGGGCAACGGCGCGCCGCTCGCCAGTATGTTGTGGGGCTGTATCGCTATCTTCGCCATCCTCAATAAACCGCTGCGCGGCGCAGTTTCTGCGGCCTGTGGCGCGCTGCTGTCGCTGTTTGGCGTAATTCACTCGCCGATGGTCGGTTTCGCCGAAGGCAGTTCGCTGATGTTCGTCATCGCCTACCTGATGATGAGCGGCATGTTTGTACTGAAACATTTTCTCGACAGTCGCGAAGTGGCGCACGTTGAGCCTGGCACCATGGCGAAGGAAAACTCATGAAAGAACTTGTGGTCGTTGCCATTGGCGGCAACAGCATTATCAAAGACAACGCCAGCCAGTCGATTGAGCACCAGGCTGAAGCAGTGAAAGCGGTGGCGGATACGGTGCTGGAGATGCTGGCATCGGATTTCAACATCGTGCTGACCCACGGCAATGGCCCGCAGGTGGGGCTGGATCTGCGTCGTGCGGAGATTGCCCACGAGCGGGAAGGGCTGCCGCTGACGCCGCTGGCTAACTGTGTCGCCGATACCCAGGGCGGCATTGGTTATCTCATTCAGCAGGCGCTGAATAACCGTCTGGCGCGCCACGGCGAGCAGAAGGCGGTCACCGTGGTAACACAAGTGGAGGTGGATAAAAACGATCCCGGTTTTACCCATCCCACCAAGCCGATTGGCGCGTTCTTTAGCGAATCGCAGCGCGATGAACTGCAACAGGCGCACCCGACGTGGCGCTTCGTGGAGGATTCAGGCCGCGGTTATCGCCGGGTCGTCGCCTCGCCAGAGCCAAAGCGGATTGTTGAAGCGGAAGCCATCAAGGCGCTGACGCAGCAGGGATTCGTGGTCATTGGCGCCGGTGGCGGTGGGATCCCGGTAATTCGCAGTGAGCAGGGGGATTACCAGAGCGTGGACGCGGTGATTGATAAAGACCTCTCCACCGCGCTGCTGGCGCGTGAAATTCGCGCTGACATTCTGGTGATCACCACCGGCGTTGAAAAAGTCTGCATCCACTTTGGCAAACCCAACCAGCAGGCACTGGATACCGTCACTGTCCGCGACATGACGCGCTACATGCAGGAAGGACATTTCCCGCCCGGCAGCATGCTGCCAAAAATCGTCGCCAGCCTGGCGTTCTTACAGCACGGCGGTAAACGGGTGATTATCACCACGCCGGAAAAATTGCCTGCCGCCCTGCGGGGCGAGACGGGCACTCACATCGTCCATAGCTGAAAGGATCAAGAGATGAAGGAAAACAATAGTCGCCGTGAGTTTCTGACCCAGAGCGGCAAAATGGTCACCGCTGCGGCGCTGTTTGGCTCAGTCGCGCCGGTCGCGTATGCTGCCGGTACCCACGGGGAAAACTGCCTGGCGAAAGGGACTGTGAATATCAACGACACCCATTACTACCTGGACAACGTGCTTCTGGAAACTGGTTTTGAGTTCGACGGCAGTGTGCCCGTCCACACGATGACCGCGTTGCAGACGGTGGAGATCAACAACGGCAAAATCGTCGCGCTGCGGGAGAACAAAACCCACCCGGATGCCACGCTGCCGCATTACGACGCGGGTGGCAAGCTGATGCTGCCGACGATGCGCGATATGCATATCCATCTGGATAAGACCTTTTATGGCGGCCCGTGGCGCTCGCTGAATCGCCCGGCGGGCACCACCATTCAGGACATGATCCGCCTGGAGCAAAAACTGCTGCCGGAACTGCAACCCTATACACAGGAGCGCGCCGGAAAGCTTATCGATCTGCTGCAGTCGAAAGGTACCACCGTGGCGCGCAGCCACTGCAATATTGATCCGGTTTCCGGGCTGAAAAACCTCGAAAACCTGCAGGCGGTGCTGGCGCAGCGCAAGCCGGGTTTTGACTGTGAAATCGTGGCGTTTCCACAGCACGGTTTACTGTTGTCAAAATGCGAACCGCTGATGCGTGAAGCGATGCAGGCGGGAGCGCACTACGTGGGCGGGCTTGATCCCACGAACGTTGACGGCGCGATGGAAAAATCCCTCGATACTATGTTCCAGATTGCACTCGACTACGACAAAGGCATTGATATTCACCTGCATGAAACCAGCCCGGCGGGCGTGGCGGCGGTGAATTACATGGTGGAAACGGTTGAGAAAACCCCGCAGCTGAAGGGCAAACTCACCATCAGTCACGCCTTTGCGCTGGCCACGCTCGATGAGAACCAGGTTGCTGCGCTGGCGACCCGCATGGCGGCGCAGCAGATAACCATTGCCTCGACGGTGCCGATCGGCACGCTGCACATGCCGCTGAAACAGCTACGGGATAGCGGCGTGTTTGTAATGACCGGCACCGACAGCGTGATCGACCACTGGTCACCGTACGGTCTCGGCGACATGCTGGAAAAAGCGAACCTCTACGCACAGCTCTATATCCGTCCGAATGAAGGCACGCTGTCCCGTGCGCTCTCTTTTGCGACGGGGGATGTGCTGCCGCTGAACGACAAAGGGGAACGCGTCTGGCCGAAAGCGCAGGATGACGCCAGCTTTGTGCTGGTGGATGCTTCCTGCTCTGCGGAAGCCGTGGCGCGCATTTCTCCCCGTACCGCCACGTTCCACAAAGGGAAAATGGTGTGGGGAAGCGTCGGGGCGTAAAACGCCGGAAGCCCTCTCCGTGCGGAGAGGGCTGAAGAGGCTGTCAGAATGTTTCCCAGTTGCCGTCGCCACCGGTCGGCGCAGCGGCCACCGGGCGCAGCCGTGCCGGGGCTTTCACACTGGCTGCCGGTTTCGCGTCGGGGGTTGATGAACCATTCAGGCGAAACGCCGCTACTGCCTGGCGCAACTGTTCGGCCTGATCTTCCAGCGCCGCCGCGGCGGCTGCGGATTCCTGTACCAGCGCGGCGTTCTGCTGCGTCACGCTGTCCATCTGCGACACGGCCAGACTCACCTGTTCAATGCCCCGGCTCTGCTCATCAGACGCCGAGGCGATTTCACTCATGATATCCGTCACCCGGGTCACTGCTTCCACCAGTTCTTTCATGGTATTACCGGCGTCGGACACCTGACTGGAGCCGGTGTTGACGCGGCTGACGGAGTTATCGATCAGCCCTTTGATCTCTTTCGCCGCTTGTGCGCTGCGGCTGGCCAGCGTGCGCACCTCACCAGCCACCACAGCGAAACCGCGCCCCTGTTCCCCGGCGCGCGCTGCCTCAACGGCGGCGTTCAGCGCCAGAATATTGGTCTGGAACGCGATGCTGTCGATGACGCTGGTAATGTGGGCGATTTGCTGTGAACTGTCGGCAATTTCGCTCATCGTGCGCACTACGGTATTCACGACCTGGCCCCCGCGGGCGGCGGTTTCCGAGGCGGCTTTCGCCAGTTGCGTCGCCTGACGGGCGTTATCGGTGTTCTGTTTCACCGTGGCGGTCAGTTGTTCCATGCTGGCGGCGGTCTCTTCCAGCGATGACGCCTGCTGTTCGGTGCGGGAAGAGAGATCGTTACTGCCTGCGGCAATTTCCCCTGCGCCGGTGTAGATGGAATCGGTGCTGCCACGCACGGCGCTGACGGTGGTCACCAGCGACTGCTGCATCTCATTGAGGCTCGCCGCCAGTTGCCCCATTTCGTTGCGACTGTCGATGGCCATCGTCTGCGTCAGATCACCACGGGCGATGGTGAGGATGTGGTCCATGATGCTGCGCAGCGGCTTCAGCAGCAGATGCTGCAGGCCAAACCAGATCACAATCAGCACGGCAATCACAGAGAGCAGGATCACCCCCAGCGTCCAGTGCATGTTGATGAAACTGCGCTGGTTAGCCTCGGCAGCGCCCTTCAACAACGTGTTGTTTTCTGCCCGCCAGCGGTTATAGCTGGCTTCCATATCGTCCTGTGCCTGTTGGGCGTCAAGATCGCCATAGGCCTGATAGTTGTCGGCGCGCAGGTAGTCTATCGACTGGCGCAGTACGTCATGCATCTGCCGGAAGGTTTTATCCATCTCCGTTGTCAGCGCCGCGCTCTGCCCGGCAACGGGCGGCAGTCCCTGCCAGGATTTATAATAATTTTCGGCGTTGTTGAGGGAGTCTCCGGCGGTGTTGAGCAGTTTATTTATCGCCTCCAGAGAGGCCGGATCGCGCTGATTTTTCAGAAAACGGATCGCCACACGGGTGACGGTGACGCGGGTTTTGATCAAAGTGTTAACACTGTCGCTTAGATTTTCCTGTTGAGCATTGAGGATCCCGGAGCGCTGGAAATTGTGCCGGTCATTACTGACCGCAGAATAAAACAGGCCCCCGGTTGCTGCCTGGAGTAGGCAAAATACCCCCAACGCGATAATAATTCCGGTTATAACGCGAGTATTTTTCAGCATAGCGATCGTCCATCATTTAGGCAGGTTTGCCTAAGTAATATCGGCGCGAAATTATCAAACTTAAATTTAACAATCGCGCAATAAACGACCCTTTTGCTGATGTTATTTCCGCATCACACCTTCCCAGATCAACTTGACAGCAAACAGGCCAATCACCGCGCCGATCACCCGGCTGGCGATGCGCTGCATACTGGCGTAAGACCGCCGGACGGCGGGCAGGGAAAAGGCCTGGCTTAAGAACAGCCGCCAGGTGATGGAGCTGAGTACAATCCCCAGCCATGCCAGCAATTTGGCCCAGCCAGGCGTCGTGGCGCTGAGGGTGACGGAGAAGATACTGATAAAAAACAGAACCGTCTGCGGGTTGGAAAGACAAGTGATCGTCCCGGTACGGAAAAAGACATACCACGGCGCGATGATGGGGTGGGTCAGCGCGGGCGTCATCGGCGACGGTTGTCGGTGCATGCTTTTAAACGCGAACCACAGCAGATAGACGCCACCGCCAATTTTGATCGCCGAAAAGAGCCCCTCGCACTGAGTAATGAGCGTCGCCATGCCGAACAGGCCGAGGCCGGAATAGAGTGCGTCGCCCAGTGCCACGCCAAGCCCGGTCAACACACCCGCGCGCCGCCCGGAGGCGAGGCTGGTCTGCACCACCACGAACAGGTTTGCGCCAGGATTGAAAAAGGTCAGAACAAACAGACCGACAGTAAGCAGAATGGCGTGCAAAGGTTCCATGGCGAATTCACCTGCGTTGAAGACTCCGGGAAATCATAGCGGTAAGATAACCCCTTCGCTGCGAAGAGGGTCACGGGTTAGTGTAACATTGAAAAAAGAATTAACAGAAAATCGGTGGACAAGGAAATAAATCAGACGCTTCTGGCTGGACTATTCAGAACAGCCAGAAGTTTATTCCACTGATATGTATTTAATAATGATATTCACACATTCAGTGTGTTATTTTCTGGTGATACTCCATAGCACGTTGATTATTCTTTGTCAGTATGACGAATAAGCTGAACCAGGCCTGGAAGCTCGTGTTCAATTTCATCCCACCGCAGTACAGCGACGGCCATATTACCCTTGTCAACGACGCGGATCAGCCCCGCTTCACGCAGCACTTTGAAGTGATGTGAGCGAGTGGCGCGTGTGACGGTGAGCCCAAAAGTGGAACAGTGACGCTCCGCTCCCGGACTGTCAGCCAGCAAGCCCCGCACAATCGTCAAACGAACAGGATCGGCAAGAGCTTTAAATACTTTAACCATATCAAAGGGTAACGATTCTTCACTAACCTTTTCTTCCATTCTTTCTCCTGATTTACAGATTTCTCTTAACAGATTCTTGACAAATTTCCAGGAATCCTGAATTTTATAGGTGTTCGATGGACATCGAACGTACGCGTGGGGTGATACGTACGATGTGGGGCGAACGATTAATGGTTATCTTACTACGACTCAGTGAGATAACCCTAATCCTGAGATTAATGATTGATTTAATGGGGTTAACATGTCTTTCATCGAAGATGTTGAATCAGAATTCATAATCAGGACCGGTTCATATAATTATCAGAACACCATACCGAAATCTTGTGTGCATCGTGCGGCAGTGGGCGAAGTCTTTTTAACAGACATCAGAAAAATCCACGATAATAAATACATAACCGCCGGGTATTTACCCAAATCACATATTTACTTTAACGATCTCCCTTTTCGAAAATCGAGCGAACGGGTATATGACGCGATCCTGTTACTGGAAATTTGCCGTCAGACCTCGATTTACGTCACGCATAACTTTTTCGCCGTTCCTTACAGCGCAAAATTTGTCTTTGATGACGCCGATTTCACCCTTTTTGAAAGTGAAATTCCGTACAAAACTGAGTGCTCAAACGTCATTGTCGAAGTGGATATTATCGAGCGCAAATTCAGAAAGTCAGAACTGACCGGCCTTATTTTCCGCATGGATATTTATGTCGATGGTCTGTGCTGCGCGCAGAAAATCATGAATATCTCGTGGATGGATGACAAAAAATGGCACCGTCTGCGTAGCCAGCGTCCGCTGGAACATCATGATTATTCCGCCGTGGTACCCGCCGAAATGCTGGAAGTCGGGCGTCAGTTGCCGCTGAACGTGGTCGTCGGCAATGCGGACATCAGTGAGCCTGGCATTACCACCACGGTGATTGTTGACCAGTCGCACCCGTCCATTTTTGACCATCCGCTCGACCATGTACCGGGCATGCTGTTGATGGAAGCCTACCGTCAAACCGCACTGCTGGCGATGCGCAGTCGGCTGGGCACCCGCTGTTACGATCTGGTCATCAGCCGTTATAACGTTAATTTTACCCGTTTCTGCGAATTTAATTCGCCAGCGTATTGCCATGCGTTGCTGGGTGAAATTTACCTGACGGAAGATAAAAAAAGCACCGTCATTCCGATGACGATTTCTCAGGACGAGAAAACAGTCTCTACGGCTGAACTCACTATTACCTTTAAGTAAAACAGTATGAAAATTATTTGGTTTGATTTTGGGGGCGTGCTGTCGCCATCGATTCCGGATCTCTTTACCTCGTATTACCTGAAAACCGGTATTCCGCCAGCCATATTACAGCGGGGGATGAAAGAGGTCGCCGACGACATGAATATGGGGGTGCTCACCCCCATTGAAAAAGCGCTGATTACCGAAGCCGAGTGGGGCGCGCGTATCCGGCAAAAGATTGCGCTGTCGTCGCCGGAAATTGATCTCTCACGGGCGCAACTGGAAATGTTCGGTGCGCAATGGTTCGACGGAATTTTACCGAACCAGCTGATGATTGATCTGTTTCACAAGGTCAAAGCCGCCGGGTTAATGGCCGGGATCCTCACCAACAACGTAGTGGAATGGGAAGATCACTGGAAGCGGGTCATTGGCATCAGCGACCTCGCGGATGCGATAGTCGACTCCTGCAAAGTGGGCTACCGCAAACCCGAAGCGGAAATCTTTGACATCGCGGCAAAACAGGCCGGTGTCCGCCCGGACGAATGCCTGCTCATCGACGACATGCTGGAAAACTGCATGGCGGCTGAACGCAGCGGCTGGCGAAGCGTGCACTTCAAAGAGAGTTCCAGCGTGGTGGCGGAGATCGCCCAACTGCTACAGAAACAGGAGATTGCCCTGTGAGCGTGATATCTGAACGTTTCCCGTCCGTCGCCGACATTCCGCATTACGATTGCACACCGGGTTATCAAACGCTGCAACCCGCCACCTATCAGCAGGCAGGCAAAATCAGACTGCTGAGCGGGCATGAAGCCTGGCATGTGATTAACTACCACGACGTCAAAAAAGTCCTCACCAGTAACAGTTGCCTGCGTGGTCCGTCCAACCTCCCCGATGCGCCGAGTATTCTCCCGACGCTGACACCGAAAGATCTGTTGCTGAACCTGGATTTTCCGCATCACGCCCGCATGAAGCGTTTTGTGGCGAAAGACTACAGCGCCAGCGGTCTGGCGTGGCTGGCGCCGCATATTGTCGATGTCATCGAAACTCTGATGCAGCGCCCGCTTTCTGCGTCGCGTTTTGACCTCTATCAGGATGTGCTCGACCCGCTGGCGGTGCAGATCAACTGCCTGCTGCTCGGCATTCCGCTGGAGGAGAAAGACTATTTCCGCGTGCTGAGCGTGACGGTACAAAAAGCCAATCCGCAGCAGGTGGACGATCTCATTGAGAAGTTTACCGCGCTCTACACCTACGTCCGCGAGCATGTCACCGGCGTGCGGTCGCATCACGACGAAGGGTTGATCGCCCGCTTTGTGGCGATGCGCGACAGCGCCACGCCGCCGCTCAATGACGATGAAATCACCGCGATCCTGCTCGGTTCGCTGCTCGGCGGCGATCAAAACACGCTCACGGTGATGACCAAAATTTTCTACGCCCTGTTGTGCACTGGCACGCTGTGGCAGCAGGTGGTCGCGGAGCCAGAGACCATTCCGCAGGTGGTGGACGAGCTGATTCGCCTTACCAACCTCGGCACCGCCTCGGCGTTTCCGCGCATCTGTAGCGAGGACATCGAACTGTCTGGCCAGCGTATCCCGGCGGGCGACACCATTTTCCCGGACGTGTTTCTCGCCAACCGCGATCCGGAAGTCTATCCGCAACCGCTGACCATTAATCCGTTCCGCAACGGGCCTCGCCATCTGCAGTTTGGCTATGGCATGCACCACTGTATGGGACAGGAACTGGCAAAACTGGAAATCTGCACGGCAATAAAAACCATAAGCCAGCTTGCGCCTGATTTGCAGTTAGCCCACGACGTATTACCGGAAAACTTTATCTGGAATGAAGGAATTATTCTCAGGAGACCTGCACAGCTCCCGGTTTGTATTACCCGTAAACAAGGCTCAATAAAATAATGGAAACACACGTTGTCGAAGCAAAATCATCGCATAGCATGATCCTACTCTGCATTCTGATTGCAGTGTTCGTCGTGCCAACCTCGATTTCCGGGACGGCCATTGCGCTGCCGGCAATCAGCGCGGATCTCCATTCACAGACAGCATCGCTGCAGTGGGTGGTCAATGCGTTTAACTTAACCTTTGCCAGCTTCACACTGGCATGGGGCGGGCTGGCCGATGTGTTCGGCAGCAAGCGCTCGTTCATCGCCGGGGCGAGTCTCTATTTCCTTGCTTCTTTGCTCTCCTGGCATGCCGATAACATTTATGTGCTGGATGCCGCGCGTGCGCTGGCCGGCATTGGCGGCGCGGCGATCTTCTCTTGTGGTAGCGCCATTCTGATCCAGACTTTCAGCGGCGCGCAGCGTACCCGCGCGTTTGCGCTGTTTGGCACCACCGCCGGGTTAGGCATCACCTTCGGGCCAACCATCTCCGGCTGGCTGCTGAGCATCGCCGGATGGCGGGATATTTTCATCGTCCATGCGATTGCGCTGTTTGTAGTGTTGCTGTTGACCAGCGCTGTTCCGGCGGCAGCAAAGCGTACGGAAAAACCGTCGCTTGATGCGGCGGGCATTGTGCTGTTCATCGTGGCGCTGTTCCTGCTGATGACCGGTATCACCCAGGGCGCAGAGCGCGGCTGGACGGACAACATCACCCTTGGTCTGTTTGCCGTTGGCGTGGTGATTCTGGCGTTGTTTGTGCTGGTGGAGAAAAAAGCCGCTCACCCGATGGTGAATTTCTCCCTGCTGGGCAACCACTATTTTCTGTCGATGATCATGATCCCGGTGGTGGCGAGCTTCTGTTTCGTCACCCTGCTGACCTGGTTCCCGACCTGGCTTATCGCCGTGAAAAGCCTGTCGCCGCTTGATTCCGGGCTGGTGATGCTGGCGCTCACCACGCCAGTGCTGGTGCTGCCGTTGGTGGCCGGGAAACTGGTCACGCGTGGTGTGTCTGCTGATGTGCTGTTCATTGTCAGCCTGGTGCTGTTCATCGTCGGTCTGCTGCTGCTGTGGGCGTTCAGCGCGGGTGATATCCCGCTCGGCGAAATCATCCTTTGCCTGTTGCTGGTCGGTTCCGGGATGGGGCTTTCCGCCGGGCTGGTGGATGGCATTGCGCTGAGCGTGGTCGATCACCACGAAGTCGGCCGCGCGGCGGGCATTCTGAATACCTTCCGCCTGGGCAGCGAAGCCATTGCGGTAGCGATTTATGGTTCGCTGATGGCTACCGGGATTTTCCACGCGCTGGGATCGCAACCGATGCCTGCGGGGGAATCAGGCAAACAGTTTATTGCTGACGTGGTGTCGGGCAACGCCTTCGCCCGCGTCTCCGGCCAGGAAGCCTCGATTCTGGAAAACATCTATACCCAGGCGTTCAGCCACACGTTGTTAGTGTTGCTGGCAATCTCCTTAGTCGCCTCGCTGTTTATCGTGCTGATGATGCGCAATAAGGCGGTGAAAGCTTAACGTTTTGCTGTTGTGGGGACGGTAGAGGGAAGTATCATTTCAGGGATGAATTGCGCACCGGCGTGAGAACCGGTGCGTTTTTTTATGCGCGGATGTCGTCATATTCGCGGGTTTTATCAAACTCATGCTTTGCAAACGGGCAAAGTGGAATGATTTTGCGATGTTCCTGACGCATTTTTTCGACCACGCGGGCGACCAGTTGTTTGCCCACACCCTGGCCTTTCAGGCTCGGATCAACGTCGGTATGTTCAATGATGCTCAGATTCTCGCCCGTCGGGACGAAGACAATCTCCGCCACCTGCTGGCCCTGTGCGTCGTTGACGTAGAATTTGTTGTGGCCTTCCAGTATTTCCATCATCTTCTCGCTTATTTGTGTCGATATTGCAACGCGCCGCTGGGGCAGGTATCAATCACGCTCACCACGGTATCCACCCCGACTTCGTCCGGCATGATCCACGGTTTACGCTTGAGATTAAACAACTGATGACTGCCGCGCACGCAGTTACCTGAATGCTGACAGATGGCGGTGTTAAAATAGACGTCAATCTTCTCACCGTGATAAACCCGGTAGCCTGCGTCCTCAAGTTCCTTATCCATGACATGACCTCTGAATGCTCTGTTATTTGCTGCAACAATAAGCATAGCCTTTTTCTTGCCAGAGTAGTGCGCCGGAATCGTTCTGTTCCGTCTTACGCCGCAACAGCGATTGTGAAAAATATCGCGATATTATTATTTTCAATAATAAAACCGGTTTCGTTTTTTAGCTGCATGCGCCCGTCAAAATATCACTTTCAACCATTTTCACGATCAGCAGGAAGAAGTTAAAGACGTATCACGTTATGCGTAACATTGTGGTGTAACAATTTTTTAATGTGACTCTGGTCACGAATTGGCGCAAATAAAACCGTTTAAATGCCGCTGAGGTTAATGCCTGACCAGTGAGGAACATATGAAGGTTAAAACACAATCCTGCGTTGTCGCGGGCAAGAAAACTGTTGCCGTTAGCGACCAGGAAATAGAGTGGAATAATAAAGGAACACTCGTACAAATAACGCGAGGCGGTATTTGTGGTTCCGATTTACATTATTATCAGGAAGGTAAAGTCGGTAATTTCACCGTAAAAGCGCCAATGATTCTTGGCCATGAAGTTATTGGCAAAATTGTTCATACCGATTCCGCAGAATTAAAAGAAGGGCAGACTGTCGCGGTGAATCCATCGAAACCGTGTGGTCACTGCAAATATTGTCTGCAGCATGAAGAAAACCAGTGTACGGAAATGCGTTTCTTTGGCAGCGCGATGTACTTTCCGCACGTCGATGGCGGATTTACCCGCTACAAAGTGGTGGATACCGCGCAGTGTATTCCGTTCTCACCAGACGCCAATGAAAAAGTGATGGCCTTTGCTGAACCGCTGGCGGTGGCGATCCATGCGGCGCACGAAGCCGGTGATTTACAGGGCAAACGGGTCTTTATTTCCGGCGTCGGCCCGATTGGCTGCCTGATCCTCAGCGCGGTGAAAACGCTCGGTGCGGCGGAAATTGTCTGCGCCGATGTCAGCCCGCGTTCACTGTCGCTGGCGGCAAAAATGGGCGCCGACACGCTGATTAACCCGCAGCATGACGATCTCGCGCCGTGGAAAGCGGAGAAAGGTTATTTCGATGTCAGCTTTGAGGTTTCCGGTCATCCGTCTTCCATCACCACGTGTCTCGAAGTAACCCGCGCCAAAGGCGTGATGGTGCAGGTAGGCATGGGCGGCGCAGTCCCGGAATTCCCGATGATGATGCTGATCGCCAAAGAAATTTCCCTCAAAGGCACGTTCCGTTTTACCACTGAATTCAATACCGCCGTGTCGTGGCTGTCGAATAACGTCATCGATCCGTTGCCGCTGCTGAGCGGTGAATATCCCTTTACTGAACTTGAGCAGGCGCTGAAATTCGCGGGCGACAAATCGCAGGCAGCAAAAGTCCAGCTAGTTTTCTGAGACATTAAATAAGGAATGTGAGCATGAACGATCTTTTTTCTCTTGAGGGCAAAAATGTCCTGATTACCGGTGCAGCGCAGGGCATCGGCTATTTACTGGCGACCGGGCTGGGTAAATATGGCGCGCAGATTATCGTCAACGATATTACCCAGGAACGTGCAGCAGCGGCGGTGGATAAGCTACAGAGCGCAGGCATCCGCGCGGTTGCGGCACCGTTCAACGTCACCCACAAACAGGAAATCGACGAGGCCATCGCGCGGATTGAAGCGCAGGTTGGCCCTATTGATGTGCTGGTGAATAACGCCGGGATCCAGCGTCGCCATCCGTTCACCGAATTCCCTGAGCAGGAGTGGAATGACGTGATTTCGGTCAACCAGACGGCGGTTTTCCTTGTGTCACAAGCGGTGACCCGGCGGATGGTAGAACGCAAAGCGGGCAAAGTGATCAACATTTGCTCAATGCAGAGCGAACTGGGCCGCGACACCATCACCCCGTACGCGGCGTCGAAAGGGGCGGTGAAAATGCTGACCCGCGGCATGTGCGTTGAGCTGGCGCGCTACAACATTCAGGTCAACGGCATTGCGCCGGGCTATTTCCAGACCGAGATGACCAAAGCGCTGGTGGAAGATGAAGCCTTCACCGCCTGGCTGTGCAAACGTACGCCTGCCGCGCGCTGGGGCGATCCGCAGGAACTGATTGGCGCCGCGGTGTTCCTCTCCTCGAAAGCGTCTGATTTCGTCAACGGGCATTTGTTGTTTGTCGATGGCGGCATGCTGGTGGCTGTCTGACGTCGTCGCAATCCTGTGCAGCGCGCAAGCGCTGCTTTTCTGGCACTGATAAGAGATACGACTATGCCTTTAATAATAATTGCAGCAGGCGTTGCACTGCTGCTGGTGCTGATGATTGGCTTTAAGGTCAACGGCTTTATCGCCCTTGTCCTTGTTGCGGCTGTGGTAGGTTTTGCGGAAGGGATGGATGCGCAGGCGGTACTGCATTCTATTCAGGGGGGAATTGGCGGAACGCTGGGCGGGCTGGCGATGATCCTTGGTTTTGGCGCGATGCTCGGGCGGATGATCTCCGACACCGGCGCCGCGCAGCGTATCGCCACCACGCTGATTGCCACGTTCGGTAAAAAACGTGTGCAGTGGGCGCTGATGATCACCGGTCTGGTGGTCGGTCTGGCGATGTTCTTTGAAGTCGGTTTCGTCCTGCTGTTACCGCTGGTGTTTACCGTGGTGGCGTCAGCCGGGCTGCCGATGCTGTACGTTGGTGTGCCGATGGTGGCCGCGCTGTCAGTGACTCACTGTTTTCTGCCGCCGCACCCCGGCCCGACCGCGATCGCCACGATTTTTGAAGCTAACCTCGGCACCACACTGCTGTATGGCCTGATCATCACCATTCCGACGGTGATCGTCGCCGGTCCGCTGTTTTCCAAACTGCTGACCCGCTTTGAAAGAACGCCGCCGGAAGGCTTGTTTAACCCGCGGATCTTCAGTGAAGAAGAGATGCCGGGCTTCTGGAACAGTATTTTCGCCGCAGTGATGCCGGTGATCCTGATGGCTATCGCGGCGGTGTGTGAAATCACAATGCCGAAAGGCAACAGCGTACGGGTGTTTTTTGAATTTATCGGTAACCCGGCGGTGGCGCTGTTTATTGCTATCGTGATCGCGATTTTCACTCTCGGGATGCGCAACGGGCGTACTCTCGAAAAAGTGATGGATATGGCGGCGGATTCGATTGGCGCTATCGCGATGATCGTCTTTATTATCGCCGGTGGCGGTGCCTTTAAGCAGGTGCTGGTGGACAGCGGCGTCGGGCAGTACATTTCGCAACTGATGAACGGCACGTCGCTGTCTCCGTTGCTGATGTGCTGGACCGTGGCGGCGGTGCTGCGTATCGCGCTGGGCTCGGCGACCGTCGCGGCAATCACCACGGCTGGCGTGGTTCTGCCAATCATCAACGTCACTCATGCCGATCCGGCGTTGATGGTACTAGCGACCGGGGCAGGGAGCGTGATTGCCTCTCACGTCAACGATCCGGGATTCTGGCTGTTTAAGGGCTATTTCAACCTCAGCGTGGGCGAAACGCTGCGGACCTGGACCGTGATGGAAACACTGATTTCATTCATGGGTTTAATTGGTGTTCTGAGCCTGAACGCTATTTTGCATTAATCATTTGGTGTAAAACTGAGGGAAAGGGCGCCGCTTTCCCTCAGCGCCAGCCGGGACAGGCGTCGAATCCGGAGAGATGATGAGAAACCACAGGATATCACTACAGGATATCGCCACCCTGGCGGGCGTCACCAAAATGACGGTCAGCCGCTATCTCCGTTCCCCGAAAAAGGTCTCGAAGGAAACCGGGGAGCGCATCGCCAGAATCATGGAGGAGATCAACTACGTTCCTAACCGCGCGCCGGGCATTCTGCTGAACGCGCAAAGTTATACCATTGGTGTATTGATCCCCTCATTTCAGAATCAGCTGTTCGCCGACATTCTTGCCGGGATCGAGTCGGTGACGTCCGGGCATAACTATCAGACGCTGATCGCCAACTATAACTATGACCGCGAATCGGAAGAGGAATCGGTCATTAATCTGCTCTCTTATAATATTGACGGCATTATTCTGTCGGAGAAATTCCACACGCTGCGGACGGTAAAATTCCTGCGCTCCGCCAAAATTCCGATTGTGGAACTGATGGATCTGCAGGGCGAACGGCTCGACATGGAAGTGGGGTTCGACAACCGCCAGGCGGCGTTCGACATGGTGACCACCATGCTCGACAAGCGCCAGCGCCGTAAAATTATCTACCTGGGATCGAAAGACGACATTCGCGATGAACTGCGGTTTCGCGGCTATTGCGACGCCATGACCGGGCGCGGCCTGGAGGCGCATCGTATCAACCCTCGCGCCAGCTCGTCGATTAACCTCGGCATGCAACTGATGAATGAAGCCCTTACCCTTTTTCCCGACACCGACGGCGTGTTCTGTACCAATGACGATATCGCCATGGGCGCGCTGCTGCTGTGTTTCGAACGGGGAATGGCGATCCCGGAGCAGATCTCCATCGCCGGGTTCCACGGTCTGGAAATGGGCAAGCAGATGATCCCAAGCCTGGCGAGCGTGATAACCCCTCGTTTTGACATCGGCCGCATGGCCGCGCAAATGCTGCTCGACAAACTCAAGAACGATGATCTCAACCACAATACGGTGGATCTTGGGTACCAGATTTACCACGGTAATACGTTGTAATTCCCTTTCTGAGCCTTGCGCCTCCAGGAATTATCCTGCTTTTTACTTTACCTCCTGCCTTGACCCCACGTCCTGTGGGCTTATAAGAAAATGATCTGAATTGTTCATAATAGCGACTATTTACTTTGTTTATTATCGCGGCATATTACTTGTCACAAGATTTTAACAAGTTTGTCTTAGGGTGAAACATTGTTCTGCTTTCGCGGGTGGGTATTTCTGGAGACCCCTTTAAACCTGGCGAGAGCGTGGAGAATTGCTTTTCATGCTTCCCTAATACTGCCGCGTTTGCTGGCACGGACCGGGTAGTCGACAGAGGTACGATCCTTCTCAGCACAGGTATGCAGTTAAGAGATGTTCAGGGAGCACGATCGCAATAGTTGTGGTTGTAAGGAACTCTAACTGTAAATATCTAAGAGGATTTAAAATGAGTGTTGATTCTTTCAGCAAGATCGGTGCTGCGGACGAGCACGGTTCGCTTACCTTTGGGCTCAAGTCGAACTATGACTTCATTGTTTGTGGCGCTGGTTCAGCCGGGTGTGTCGTTGCCGCACGTTTATCCGAGCTGCCGGGTGTACAAGTCTTGCTTCTTGAAGCGGGCGATGATGATGTCAGCCCAACCATCTCCGACCCCGGTAGTTGGCCGTTGAATCTGGGTTCTAAATACGACTGGAATTTCGTCGGCGAACCTAATCCGCACCTTAACGGTCGGCGGCTGCCCTTAAATATGGGAAAGGGGCTGGGTGGTGGTTCAAGTATTAATGTGATGGTCTGGTCGCGCGGCCATAAAACCGACTGGAATTATTTTGCGTCGGAGTCGGGCGATTCAGGCTGGGAATATGAGTCTATCCTCGGCTATTACCGACGAATCGAGAACTGGCAGGGTGCGCCCGATCAGCGACGTCGTGGTAGCGGCGGGCCGGTTTATGTCGCCCCGGCAGCAGAACCGCAGCCGTTGGTGCATGCCACGCTGCAGGCCGCCAGCGCCTTCGGCATTCCGCGTTTTGACAGCCCTAACGGTGAGATGATGGAAGGCCCGGGCGGGGTGGCGATTGCCGATTTACGCATTCGTGATGGCCGACGCCAGTCGCTCTACCGCTCCTACGTTTATCCGCGTATGTATCAGCCCAACCTGACGGTGGTGACGCATGCGCTGGTGACGCGTCTGCTGTTCGAAGGCAAGCAGGTCATTGGCGTGGAAGCAGTGATCAACGGCAAGCTCTGCCGGATTGGCGCGCTGTGCGAAGTGGTTCTGTCGATGGGGGCTATCCAGACCCCGAAAGTGCTGATGCAGTCGGGGATTGGCCCGCAGCACGAGCTTCGCAAGCACGGTATCGACGTGGTCGAGCATCATCCTGGTGTGGGGCAAAATCATCAGGATCATATTGCTTTCGGCTGCACGTGGGAGTATCGCACGCCCCAGCCGATCAACGCGGGTGGCTGCGAGTCGACGCTGTACTGGAAGAGCGATTCGCGACTTGATGCGCCGGATCTCCTGCAGTGTCAGCTTGAATTCGCCGTACCGTCGCCGCCGGAAGTGGGGATCGATCCCCCCGAGCATGGCTGGACCATGTTTGCAGGGCTGGCGCGTCCGAAAAGCCGTGGTAGCGTGAGTCTGACAGGCCCGAATCCTGACGATCCGCTGTTGATTGATCCTAACGTGCTCAGTGAGCCGGAGGATCTGGAAGCGGCCTTCGCCACCGTTGAACTGTGCCGGGCGATTGGCAACCATCCGCGATTTGATAACCTCATCAAACGCGAAGTGACGCCGCTGTACCGTGAGCGCCGTGAGATGGAGCAGTTCCTGCGCAACTCAGCGGTGACCTTCTGGCATCAATGCGGTACGGCAAAAATGGGGCGCGATGCGATGTCGGTCGTCGACGGGCAACTGCGGGTATACGGCATTAAGAATCTACGCATCGCCGATGCGTCAGTAATGCCGAGGATCCCTGTAGGCAACATCATGGCGCCTTGTGTGGTCATCGGTGAACGTGCCGCCGATCTCATCAAAGCAGCGCATGGGTTGCAGACGATGGGATCGCATTATTTCTGAGAGGTCGTGGTGATCAGAGCGCTCATTGTGTTGTGTGAGCGCTCTTTTATTTTACTTATGCCGGAATATTAAACGGTAATATCTAAAATATTATCAGGATCATGGCGAAGTATTTCTCGTGATGTCTTTTGTTAAAAACCCCATAGCACTCTGTCGCCATAACCCGTAATCTGGGTGCGCTAAAACAAATAATCTTATCAGTAAATTTTAACGATAAATGGAGTTGTTGTATGTTTTACAAGGGGTTAGTGGCGTTATCAGCATGTGTATTTCTCTCTGGCTGTTCACTGGATATGGCAGATAAATTGAAGGATTATCAGGGCAGCGATGTCGCTTATATCCGGGTCGATAATTCAGGACAACCCACCGCATTACGGATCCAGAAACTCATCCCGACAGGGAATTGCATACGGCTGGATAAACCCTATGGCATGACAGCATCGCTTGCCGTCGTGGGCATCAAAACCAGTTATTCCAAAACCGTACCGGGGATTGCACCCGTTTCCGCGAATTACGCTAAACGCGGCTATCTCGAATATGCGATCAAGTCTGAAGAAAAGTATAAGATTTGGTGGACTTTCCATGAACAAAGCCAGTACGGCATTGACCTGAGCCGGACATGGAGTTCTACCTTTAATGCCGAGAAAGGCCATACCTACGAGATCGGCACCCTCGGTAATGACATCGATATCACGGATATCACGACGGGTGAGAAAACAAAATCGATAAGTTTTGATGAATGCCCGTATACCGTTTCGATGCTGGGGGAAAAGAAATATAACTGATGCTGTTTGTTTGCAAAGCGTTATGTTTGGGGGGAGGAAAGCCTGCGAGTGGACTGACCCCATAAAGTTGGACGTTGCTAACCTCATGTTACGTTTCTCTATAAGGTGCCTGTCAAGTCAGACTAACAATTTATTCCTTATGCCGATACCTTTATTTCTTAATCAATATATGAAGGAACATGTATGTACTACGTACGCCCTTTAATGTGCCCACTTTTTTTTCTGTCTCTCTTACCGTTTTCTTTCGTTCAGGCTGCTGATAAGCCTGCATTGACAGATGGTGGCATTAACCCCTTGTCTGTAGTCAGAATCCACGATCGTGTGAATTACATGGTGTCGTTAAACTTCAATAACGGAAAAACAGCTCAGCAATGGCGTTCTGTTGATTGTAAGCAGGGCAAGGCACAGCTTCTGTATAAGGATTTACTGAATGAGGAGGGGCTTACCAAAGCTCGCTATTACGGAAACAACTATCTTCGCTATGCGCCTGCACAGGATGATAAGCAGATGACGGCAGAGGATATCCGCACGGTTTGCCAGCTACCGATAAAAGATACTCGGTGGGAAAGATTATCAGCCACGTCAACAGCTGGCATTACCGATCTTATCGATGTGAATAGCATCCATCATGTCGGTGACATTTTATCGGTACGCTTGGGATACGACTTTGCAGATATCATCTGGGAACCGCCTTACGATGCGCCGCTTGAGTTAAAGATTGAGCACTACTTATATAACTGCAAAACCCACCAGGGTGACGCTGTTGCTGCAATGAATTTCGACAGCGAGGGGCGCGTTACGGACTCACTCATCACTGCTGATATTGTTCGCCGCAAGAGTAGTTTTAAAATTAACACTCAAATGGCGCAACGCTTTGAGCAGCTCTGCCAGTTACCAGCCGGAAAAACGTTCAAAGCCGAAGGGCACTTTGTATCCGACACTAACAAACCGGCATCAACGTTGATGGGGCCATCAATGCCCGATCTGAGTAATAATAATCCGCAGTGGCTGGATAAATTTCCCCTTTCTGCTGCAATTGAGCACCAGGTACAGTCATTGATCAAACCCTGGGCACTTCCGCGTTTTAAACAGGTTCGTTATACAGAAGCAAGCTCGCTCGGTAAGGTCAAAGTACAGCTGGATGCACAACCGGATGGTTATATTCGCAAGCTGGAAGATTATGGTGTCTGGACGGTACAACGTTTAACGCTGGCTAATCAGTTACAGCTGAAGTTCACCATGTCCATTAGTAATGGTTCCTCACTGCTAAACAAGTTGCAGACGGATCTGCGTTTCCCATTAGTGAATGGTCAACGATATCAGGCACAATTGGACCATATTAATTCCGATAAGAAAGTTACTGCTTCAACGTTACGCTGTGAAGTAACGGGAGAGGGGGACGCACATAGCATTGCACCTGAATTTAGCGGGAAATATCTATTAGTTGAGTGTCATGCAACTTATGAAGGGCAACTGGATAGCAGTAGCAAACTAGCTTGGTTGCAAGATCTCAACGTTTTCGTCCCGGTCGCTCAGCAACTGGGTGATAAACCTGAAAGTCTGGTGAAACTGGAAAATGTTAGTGTGATACGTTAATGAGCGAACAGGCTCACCGCTTCATCCGGTGAGCCTTTTATGACCTGCATCCTCGATGCTTAACACACGGCAATGTTAGTAATGCCTCTCAGCGGTGAGAACAATTTCGTACGTTCATTCCTCGCTCAAAAGATGAAGATGATTAAATCTACCGTCGGCTGTCCGCTTCGTGCCAGGAGCGGACATTGCTAAGTCCGCACAACATTAATTAGAGGGGAGCATGTCAATGCTCATAGCTTGATGAGTATGATCTTTAATTCATCATTAAAAATGTAAATTTTGCAATCGCTCTAATCCCGCACCATTCCTGCTTTCACATTTATACCTTGTTCTACATCAATAGAAATGAAAACTTGCTTGATGAAAAACACAACATAGTGCGTATAAGATAAAAAATAAGCACCACATGTTGTGAGTTTGATTTTTTGTACGGATTCCCTCCATATGGTTTACTTTTGCTTTACGTAGTACCAGAACAAGGAAAAAACAAATGGCTTATCAGGTTAGTACTGCTTTCAATAGCCTCATGAACAACTTTGTTAATCTAGATGCAGATGAAACACGCAAAGGAAGAAGAAGCCGTGACTGGTTAGTCGATGAGCAGTTGACCAGGTTTCCAGATAAAGATGATGAATTCCCACTTTTGAGCACTACGCCTAAAATGTGGTTTGGTTCATTCTCCAGAAGAACAAAAATTCGTGAACTTGATGACATCGATATGATGATTGTCATGCATGCTGAAGGTAGCACATACACTCAAAGCGGCAAAACCTTCTATATATCTCCGGGGACAAATTCCCGTTTCCAAAACTACCTGAACGAAACTGGTGCGTGGGTAAATTCACGCAGAGTTGTCAACAAATTTGTTTCATCGCTAAAATCTGTCCCTCAATACTCGAGCGCTGATAGCAAACGTCAAGGAGAGGCAGCAACTCTCAATCTGAAATCCTATACATGGAATTTTGATATTGTTCCAGCCTTCATCACTTCACCAGACAGCTATGGAAACACATTTTACCTGATCCCAGACGGCAGCGGTAACTGGAAACAGACTGACCCGCGTATTGATAAAGACCGTGCGACTAGAGTGAACCAAAAGCATAGTGGTAAGGTATTGAATGTAATTCGTTTAGTTAAGTATTGGAAGCGTAAGCGCGGCGTACCTGCAATAGGCTCATATCTACTCGAAACTATTATGCTAAACCACTATGACGAACTTAATAAAGATTCAATGTCAGAATATCTCGATATCGAATTTGCAGATGCTTTGCAAGTGCTAGCTACTGCAATCGTCGGTTATGTTGGTGATCAAAAAAACTTCCAAGGTGATATAAATCATTTAAGTTCAGAAGAGCAGAAAAAGGTGCAAGAAATGGCACTTGACGATGCCAACAAGGCAAAAGAGGCTCTATCGATAGAATTTACTGACCCCGAAAAATCCGGAAAAATATGGCAGAATGTGTTAGGTAAATATTTTCCAGTAGGAAACGTATAATGAACGATTTCTATGAAAAGCAGAATGAGCCTCATATGCTCAAACTTCTTGCTGGGCAGCGTGAGATCTACTCTGAAGTAAAATCTATTCTAATGAAAGGTTTTTTTGCGGGGGTAGTTATCCCATCAATACTATCATTAATTTTCTTTGTAATGAGTTTTTATCCAGGCTATACGGGTCCATGGATAAAAACACTTCTTACGATCTACGGATTAGTATTCTTCATTATTAACCACTTCATAATGGAATATGTCAGTAACTGTAAGAAAAAAGCAGCTCGTATTCAGGAGGAGTATGATACCAGTTTGTTTAACATGGAATGGAATGATATCGTTGCTGGGAAAAAAATACCTATTTCTGAAAGTATAGAGTATGCCCAGAAACACTTAGCTACTGAAGGTGAACGTCGCCTCCACAACTGGTACCTTAATGCTCCCATGAGCGTTTCAGCTCCTTTAATGGTAATGCTCTGTCAAAGTAAGAACATGGGATGGGATGCAGGTCTAAAAAGGAAAACTTCAACATTTCTGAGTATTATCCTGGCGCTGAACGTAATTATGTTTGCTATAACATTTATTTTCACCAATCCGACATATCTACAATTTATTGCATTTGTAGCAATATTGCTTCCAACTTACCAATTTTATTATCGGTACGTTAGTGGGAATAAGAAATCTGTCGCCCGCGCAGACGAACTTCGCACACTTGTTGAGAATACTCTTAGGCAAGTAGTAAAAGAGCATGCTTACGACAAAAAAGCGTTAGAAAAGCAGTCGCGTTTAGTTCAGGACCAAATTTTTAACTACAGGGCAACAGGGAATCCGGTACCTGATTTTATGCATAAACGAAATCGGACTACAGATGAAGAGCGATACGATCGAATTTTTGAAGAATATTCTTCACAATTAGAAGGCATTGCAACACCATCGTAGTAGTTCTTTAATCAATTATTTATATTTTGATGGTTATAAAGTGTCGGGAAATTTTTTGAAACCTGTCGCCAGAAGAGTGCTGGCTTAGGGCTGAATACTCGGAAATCTCAAAGGCATGTGGAACTCAAATAGATGTGCTTACACCTCCCATTGATTAACTCACCGTGATTTGAAGAATACTTAATCAGTGGTGAGAGTGACTACGGACGCCCGCTCCTCGCTCAGAGCGGACATGCCTCCCCCTTGATCGACGGCTTCGTGCCAGAAGCGGAAGTTGTTAACATTCCTATATAAAGGGTGAACAGTTAGGTGAACACTTCAAACCAAACTCTTCGCCACATAATAATTTAAAACCAAACAATAAAATGGGAGGGTAAACAATTGGAAGCGTATTTGTTAATTTTACATGTCTGCTGTTCATAAAGCCCTGATGGAAATTTACTATGAATGATAAGAATGATGCCACGAGAGAGAAAACAAAGGATTTTTTGCTATCGTTAGGAGTTGTTGCGACTGGGCTGCTACTTCTGAAGTTCAAATATTTTTTTATCGCATTTTCAGTTTTGTTCATCTACAGCTTGTATAAGCTATACCCAGAAAGATATATGCTGGCAAAAATAATAAAAAGTGCATTCGCTATTAAGTTTTATAATATAGTGATATGGTTTATTTCATATGTGTTGACACTAAAAATGCTTAGTGTGATTTATGGTGTTGATGAGGAGTATTTGAAATTTTCCCCTGCCGTTGTTGCTATTCCTATTTCTATTTGTGTTCTGTACTTCTTCTTGGTGCTTGTCGCCGGTATATTCAGTGCAGTAGGCATGATTACTGGTAACGTTGTTGGTTTCCTCCCCGAACGGACAAAAATTTATTATGAGCAATCAATCTTTGTCAGGTTTGTTACCATACTTCAATCTCTGGTGATTGTTGTAGCAATTCCGTTCTTTCTTGCCGCTATATCTTCAGATTATGTCGCAAAGATAGCTATCTTGTCGGATGCGTCATTTCTATCTGATTGCGGAGTAAAGCAATGGGGAGTGATGTATCTACGAAGAAACAACAATGAGTGCTATAGGTTTACTTTAAATAGGAATTTGTTTAGTGAACAACCAGTGATTGTGAATTCAAAAAAAATATAAAGGTGAGTTTCCCCGCCTTGGCTTGTACAGGCAAATCACGAGCAACAGAGTAGCGGGGTAAATATTTACGGTCCAACCAGATTCAGATACTAATAAGTGATTCTACTCATCATATTGTACATCATGAATCGCCACTGCTTCGGCAGCCAGCTTCCGCTCGTCCCTCATAAGGGACAACCATACTCAAATCTCCCACATTGCAGGAGATTTGAGTATGAACACGTCACCGTGGAACAAAGACCGTATCATCGGCCAAAAAAGACCATTTCAGATATCTCATATCTGGGGGATACGAATCCGGCTTGAACTGGAAGGTAAAACGCGCGATTTAGCTCTGTTCAATATGGCCCTGGACAGTAAGCTGCGGGGCTGTGATCTGGTCAAACTAAAAGTATCTGATGTTGCATATGGTAGCTCTGTTTCAAGCAGAGCAACTGTGTTGCAACAGAAAACCGGTAGCCCGGTGCAATTTGAGTTAACCAAGGGGACAAGAGAAGCTGTTGCTGCATTGATAAAGCTTGGCAATTTGCACAGTAAAGACTTCTTGTTTCGATCTCGGGTCGGAACTAACCAGCACATATCAACCCGGCAATACAACCGAATTTTTCATGGGTGGGTAGAAAAGCTTGGTCTCGAAGATTCGCTTTACAGCACACATTCCATGAGAAGAACAAAACCTTACCTGATCTACAAGAAAACCAAGAATCTCCGGATGATTCAACTTCTGCTGGGCCATAAGAAACTGGAAAGCACAGTCCGTTATCTGGGCATTGAAGTCGATGATGCGCTAGAGATTTCTGAATCGATTGAAGTCTAAGGTTGTCAGGGCTGCAACAGCAGCCCTGTGCCAGGAGCGGACGTAACCATACAATCTAAGTTAGCTATGTTGCTGGACAAAATCATCCACAGTTTCTTTAGCCGTTCTATATACCACAGAATTATCGAGGAAATGCTTGCAGTAGGCGGATAATTGTGCTTGTGGCTGAATTAATTCATCAATTTTTCCCAACGCATTGTTTATTTTTCTGATTCGGCTTGATCTTTTTTTGTCCGTATCTGCTTCTTTGTAATCGTTTAGAGCCTCCTGTATGTCGCTCTCGAAATTTCGCAAACTCACTAATACATCGGCTCTTGCACTGAAGAGCCGTCCATCAGCCAGTCCGCAAACTTCAATTGTTTTTTTTGCTACCTCCTTAAGAGGTCCGTCGACAGGGTAAATCATTATATCCTGATAGGTGAAAGCCCCCTGTGGATCTATATCATAAGGGTTTATAATTGGCTCACGCATCGTATCGTGGCTCAGCTTGTTGTTATTGCATTGCTTACAGGAATAAAGAAGATTATCCCATTCAAATGCTTTATCAGTATAGTCACTCTTTGGGTAAAAGTGCTCAATCTCAGCAAAACCGGTTTTACCTGGAATTCCTTCGCAGAATGCGCATTTGTCAAAAGAACTTTTCCTAAGTGCTTCCTTAATATCAGGGTGTCGATAATATTTCAGTATTGCTTCTTTTTCCTTTTCAGGGATTTTTTTGTATTCCTTATATTTTGCTACAAGCGACATCAAATTACGCGTCCATTCTGCTGCGTTATCCACAAGCACTTGTGGTTTTGCTGGACGTTCTAACTTAATCATCCTTTTTAGCCTCCATCCCCGCTATGCGAGCTTTGAGTACCACTAAGACGCTATCACCAGGATGACATATAGCCTCAAGCTTTGCAAAGCTCTCTTTGAGAGCATTAAGGTCATTTTTTACAATATTATCAAAACATGTATGAACCAGTTTCTCGTAGCGTTTGTTATCTAAACTACGCACTCCCATTAATTCCTTCAAAATCATATCAGTACTCCAACCGGAATAAGCATCTTCTGACGGAGAGAAATCATATCGCTCTTCAGGGTATGAACCCGGTAGCATGATTATTTCGTTTTCTTTTGCTGAAGAAAGAAGATGTGGGGAATGAGTTGTTATAATGAATTGAATATTGGGGAATAGTTTTTCAATACCATCCCTGACTGTGAACTGCCATTCCGGATGCAAATGATTGTCAAGCTCATCAATCAAGACGGTGCCCGATGCCTTTTGAACATCCCTCTCGCCTTCAGGTAAACACGATTCAACCCACTCAAATATGGCAATAATAATGAACAATATGGCTTGAAAACCTGAAGAAAGTTCTTCAAGATAACATTCCTTACCATATAAAGAGAATACGGGTTCAAGGTCTCGGCCAATACGCACATAGTTAAAATTACTATTAAATGGCCCTATTTTAGATAGGGATTGCTCAAGGTGTTTCCAATTTTTCTTTTCTTCCCACGCCCATTCTTTTTCAATAATGAAATAACGATTTATAAGCCACTGCTTCACTTCTCGTTCACTTTCACTATAAATCTGGCTTAATGAATCAAGTATATAAAGTTGTTTGCTATGCTCTGCATCTTGCTCGCGAGATAACCCCTGGATTTGTTTATAATTTATTTTTCTTTGTGCACCAATAAATAATGGAGGCAAGCTTAATATTTTATCTACTGCGTTAGGAATAAATGATTCCCTTCCTGACTCTGAAGTTGGAGCATTCCAGCTTTTAATTTCATTGTTCCTATAAGAGCTAGAAAGAAACCATCCTGGGCCCATTCCAAAACGGAATTGCTTGCCTGATTGCTTTATATCTACCCAATACTCAGAGCCTTCTTTAAACCGGGAGTATGCGGGATTCCAAGCTAGGCAATGTGCAATTGTAGCCAATAGTGAAGTTTTACCACATCCGTTTGGTCCAGTAATGAAATTAAACCCGGAATTAAATGAGATATTTATCTCCGGAAAATGCCTTACATTTTTTATATGCAGCGCTTCTATAGTCATCTTTAAGTCTTAATCATGTGAGTAGTAAGTTAATTTAATCACATTTTTAGCAAATTATTAAGTAGTTATCACTTCTTCGTAGCGTCAATGCGTTATAGTCGTCTATAAATTACTACGCAACACTGGCAAGGTGATAGTCACCATCAATACCTCTCTGTTAGCGTTCACGGAAGTGTCGAAGAAAGCTGGGATACCCAGTCTTACAGACGTTATGAGCTTTCAGTACAATAAATCGACATTGACATCCAAGTAGACTTTGACTGTACCAACTATACCAGTTCCAGAAAGAGAAGATGATTTCGCTTGTAAATAATCTAAATAGACTAATGAGATAGCGAAATGCTTTTGAATTGTGTGGATTGTTACTTCTGGAGAGCTTGTTGTCATGGTATATGTCAGAAAGCCGAGTTTCCGCTCCTCGCTCACAGCAGACTATAAGAGTTGATTGTGTGTTGCACTGTGAGATCAAATCAAAACCAATACATTCATGCATCTTCCCACAGCGGCACCCATTCAACAGGCAACTGTTCCTTATCAAATCCTTCAAACCAGTAAACTGTACCTTTCGGCCCAACAATCGGCACTTCTCCCCAACCCTGATGAAACAATGCGCGACTCCAGTCCGGCTTGAGACGACCACGCCGTTTAAGGCGCTCACCATTACAAGCAGTTGCTCGTATTGAGGGAAAGTTAATAAAGAAACTTAACGGCATTTCCTCTTTTTGCGCACGTTGCAATTGCCTTGATATCCAGTCTTGGTTACGTTTGCGAAGTTTTTGTTTCATTGGCTACTGTTCTGATTCGACTCACTTATCAATCAATGATCTCACTGTAATCCGACGCCATGCTTTGTACAAGAATGTCCGCTTCTCGCTCATAGCGGACATCATGCACTCAAAATCTTTCTTCTCTGAGCTACAAAGGGATGTCCAGGCAGTCTGCATCTTCACGGTGCGGTCATTCTCAATACAAGCCGATATTTTTTACTGAAAATCTGCCCCTGGCTCGCCAGGCTACTGAAACATCATGAGCACAGCCACTTCAGTGAGAGATAACGGTGAGCAATTCACGAGCACTTCGACTCTGGAATTGCAGAATATAGCCATTACTCCAGCCACACCTGGCGGAAATCCGGCCATCCCAGTGTATTTAAATCCCGCCAGGTAAATGACTTCTCGGTCGCAAATTCCATCCAGTGATGCAGCAGAGGGATCACATATCGCTGGTGGGTGATTTCATGGAAAAAGGCGGCAATCGCCGAAAACGCCTGTTTATCGCTGTTGTTAAGAATGGCGGGCAGCAGCGTGTTGAGGTTTTGTCGTTGAGGCAGTCGCGTAAACAGTGCGGTGGAAGACAACCATTCAAGAAACGCCGGAACGGAAAGGGTATCGAGCATAAAGTTGCTGAGCCAGATATCAGCGGGTCGTTGTGCCTGGGTGTTAAAACGTTCAAATGCCTCGACCCGTATTTCGCTGCGAATATGCCAGCACTCAAGCAGGCGGCTAATCGCCCCGGCAAGCTCCACCAGTTCCGGCTGCTGAAAGGTACTAATGATGACGGGCAGACGAAGATTAAACGGTGCGGTGATCCCGCCGAAATCCACTGGGCGGTGATTCCACTGTGGCAGCATGCCCTGAGCAACAGAGAGGATGAGCGCGTATTCGTCGGGAAGTTGCGTCTGGTTGAGGAGTTCGATGGGTTGCAGCAGGTAATTGATAAACCTTCTGCCGGCATCATCCGCAAAGGCGCCTTCATGATCGAGCAGAACAAAGCAGCATCCCTGCTCGAGACGACGCTCATTCAGCGGGCGGTCATCCTGTGCCTTTTCACCCAACAGCAGAGGAATAAAGCTCATGCTGATATGTTCCGGCGCCCAGGTAAAAATGGTGATTTCGTCCAGCCCTGGACGCGCCTGATGCCAGTGTTCATTGCGCCGCAAAACCATGAAGTTGTCGCTGTGTTCCTGGATATGAAAGGCGCCGGTACAGCGGATTTTGCCGTGGTGATAATCAAACAACATCGTGGGCTGGGTCGCGAGCAGGTAGTCGAGGCGTCTGACGGGGTGATGCGTTTCAATCACCAGATGCCATGGGGCGTCAGCGGTAATGGATTTAAGGGGACTGAAAAGTGGCGCGAACTGCGGGCTCTGGCTGGCGGCGAGCAGGCAGCGCTGAACGGCACTGGCATTCAGTTCATCGCCATCGGCAAAGCGCGCGGTGGATTTGAGCCAGAATTCCCAACGGGTAAAGTCGTCGTTGTGGGTCCAGTAATGCGCGATATCAGGAACAATCTTGCCCTGAACGGCATCATAGCGTGTCAGCCCGCTCAGACACTGACGCAGGAGATGGCGTTCGGTCCGGCGCAAGGGGACGAGCGGATTAAGAGGCTCCAGATTACGATAGTAGGGGATGCGCACCCGCTTTTCGCTGCTTTTGTCCTGCACGCCAAAGCGCCAGAGGCTCAGACGATCCAGCAGATATTTGTCGTTGCCGATAAATCGCAGCACGTTGCCGTAATCCTGTTTCTCCAGCAGTTTGTTGACGTTCTGGCTGAACAGTTTTTCCGGCGAGGTTAACAGGTGGATCCGTGATCGTCTGCCGCGTCCGCGCTGCGGTTGCCAGTCGAGCCATTTTTCCTGATGCATCTTTTTTAGCGCGATACGGCAGTTACGCACCGAACAGCCGAAGATAGTGGCAATCTCCTGCATCTGTAATTCATGCGTCTGGCCCGCACCGTAGCGGGCGTGCAGTCTGCGAAAATGTGCCTCAAAGGTGCTCATGATAGTGCCTCCATCCCCACGCGGTTTCCTGTTTTATCCCTTTCTGAGCGTTTCTGACGTGATTGCCTTCATAAATTTTCCGGTTTTAAGCCAAAACCGGAAATATCTTTCGTCTTCGGTTGCTGTTTTTTTCATCACCACAGGTTCGGATACTTAACGTGTTTGAAACAGAACATGCTGTTGTGCGAATCCGTGTAATGAAGAGGCGCTCAGGAGAACGAGATGAAAAGAATAAACCTTCTGCAAATGTTACAAAGCATAGGGCGATCATTAATGATCCCCATTGCCATGCTGCCTGCCGCGGGTATTTTGCTGGCCTTCGGCGTCAGCTTTCAGGATCCCAACATTGTCGCCAGCCTGCCATTTCTCGGTGCTGACTGGCTGGTTCACGTGCTAAAGCTGATGGCGGAAGCGGGCAGCGCGATCTTCGCCAACCTGCCGCTGCTGTTTGCGGTGGGTGTTGCGGTCGGCCTGAGTGACGATCAGGGGATTGCCGGGCTGTCGGCGATCGCCGGTTTTCTGATTATGAATGTCACCATCGGCCAGTTTCTGGGTATCACGCCGGAGTCTGTGTCGCAGGTGCGGGACTACGCGATGGTGCTCGGCATCCCTTCGCTACAGACCGGCGTCTTCGGTGGCATTATTATCGGGATTATCGCCGCCTGGCTGTACAAAAGGTATTACCGCATCCAGCTCCCGTCATGGCTGGAGTTCTTCTCCGGCAAGCGTTTCGTGCCGATTGTCACCTCCTTCGCCGCGCTGTTTGTCGGGCTGGTGATGGCCATTATCTGGCCTCCTGTCCAGCATCTGATCAATGGTCTGTCGAATACCATGACGGTGCAGGGGCCGGGCGTTTCCGCTTTCCTGTTCGGTTTTGTGGAGCGGTTGTTGATCCCGTTTGGTCTTAACCACGTCTGGTGGCCGACGTTCTGGCTGCAGTTTGGTGAGTACGTGAACAAGGCCGGACAGGTAGTGCATGGCGACCAGCTCATCTTCTTTGCCCAGTTAAAAGATCAGGTGCCGATCACCGCCGGGACCTTCATGGCCGGGCTGACACCCATCAAGATGTTCTGTATTCCGGCGATTGCGCTGGCGATTTATCGCTGCGCCAGCCCGGAAAACAAAGCCCGGGTGAAAGGCATTATGCTCTCCGGGGCGATCACCTCTGTTGTCTGCGGCATCACCGAGCCGATTGAGTTTTCCTTCCTGTTTGTCGCGCCCGTGCTGTATGGCATTCATGCCGTGCTGGCTGGCCTGGTCTTCCTGCTGATGGAGTGGTTCAGCGTGCACATCGGGCTCTCATTTTCTGGCGGGCTTATTGACTATCTCTTCTTTGGCGTTTTGCCGCGCGCACCGCACTGGTACATGGTCTTCCCGGTTGGGCTGGTGATGGGGACGGTTTACTTCCTCCTGTTTACCTTTGCCATCCGCCGCTGGAATTTGCTGACGCCGGGGCGTGAAGTTGATGAAAAAACCGTGGCAAAGGAAAACGAACAGGACGCGCTGGTGAGCGGCATCATTCTGGCTTATGGCGGGCTGGAGAACATTACCAGCATCGAAGCCTGTATGTCGCGTCTGCGCATTGACGTTACCGATAAGACGCTGGTGGACAAGGCGCTGCTGAAGCAGCTTGGCGCGGCGGGTGTCGTCGAAGTTGGGGACAACATACAAAGCGTATTTGGCATGAAATCTGATCGACTGAAAGAGGAGATCCGCGCGGTTAAAACGCAGCGGCAACTTGAAGTATGACGTGTATACAGGAGGCGAAATGAAACAGCTACAGCACAGTGGGTTACCGCTTTATCTCGATGATGACGGTGTAATGGCGCTGAAACCACCGTTGAACTATCTGGGTTTTGGCCGTAAAAGCGCCGGGCAGATGGCGGTGGTATTACCGGAGTTCACCGAGGGGTTGCGGGATGAACAGGCGTACGATGTCTATCGTGGGCTCAGTTTCCCGGAGGATCAGGACCGGCTTTCTGCCGATCAGTATCAGTATGACATCACCATCATCATGCCGGGGACGATTGGCGGGGAGCGTAAAAAGACCAGCGGTCATTATCACGGTTATAACGACACGCGGCGTAATACTCATCCGGAAGTGTATGAAGTGATTAAGGGCACGGCGGCCTATATTCTGCAAAAGTCGCCGGACTTTTCTGTCGCGCCAAAAGATCTGGTGGTGGACGATGTCATCGTGGCGGTGGTGAAGGAAGGGCAAAGCATCATTGTGCCGCCGAATTACGGTCACTGCTCCATTAATATCGGCGACGAGCCGCTGGTGTTCAGTAACCTGGCGTATAAACCCTGCGCGGTTCACTATGACACGGTGCAGTTTTACCACGGTATGGCCTGTTATATCGTTGAAGATAACGGGCAATTATGTGTGCGGAAGAATCACTACTATCCGCATATTCCGGAAATAAAATTCGCGACGGTCAAAGAGAATTCCCATCTCGGTATTACGTTCGATACGCCGCTTTATCAACGATATCGCGCCGCACCGGAACGTTTTCATTTCCTCGGCCATGTTGATGATTATGTAGGGGAAATCATGGCGATGCTCCAGTATCAGGACGCCTTATTTCCGTTCTGTCAGGAGGGTAAATGATGGAGACGCAATCTGTTGCGGGCGTGGCCTGTACTGATTTGCATCAGGCAATGACGCGTATTGATGGTGCTGCGCTGGCCCGTCTGGAGCAGGCCATCGCTGAGGCAAACGCGATATTTGTTTTTGGCGCCGGGCGTTCGCTGTTAATGCTGAAAGCCTTTGCGATGCGCCTGATGCATATCGGTCTGAACGTACATATCGTCGGCGATGTGGTCACGCCTGCGCTGCAAAAAGGCGATTTACTGTTGCTGGCCAGTGCATCGGGTGAAACCTCGTCGCTGGTCAACGTTGCGACCAAAGCGAAACAACTGGAGGGCAGGGTGGCTTTACTGACCATTTTCCCGGATTCCACGCTGGGTAGCCTGGCGGATGTGACGGTCAGGATCCCAGCCTATACCGACAAGCTGCCGGATGGACCCGATAACGTGAAAGGCATTCTGCCCGGCGGCAGCCTTTTTGAGGAGGCGGTAATGGTGCTGGGCGACGCCATGATTGTGAATCTGGCGCAGTCGACGGGATATCGCTTAACCAAAGGTTTTGCGCTGCACGCCAACCTCGAATAGTCATTCGATAGTTAAGGAAACAAACATGAAATTACAGCTAGCCCTGGACGAGTTAACCCTGCCTGAAGCACTGGTATTCATTGATAAGGTCGTTAACGATATTGATATTATTGAAGTGGGGACGCCCTTTCTTATTCGTGAAGGCGTGAATGCGATTAAAGCGATTAAAGAAAAATATCCACATAAAGAAGTGCTGGCGGATGCAAAAATTATGGATGGCGGTCATTTTGAATCGCAAATGCTGTTCGACGCCGGGGCAGATTATGTCACGGTCTTAGGTGTAACCGACGTGCTGACCATTCAGTCCTGCATCCGGGCGGCAAAAGAGGCCGGAAAGCAGGTAGTGGTGGATATGATCTGTGTCGACGATCTGCCCGCGCGGGTTCACCTGCTGGAAGAGGCGGGCGCAGATATGCTCGCGGTACACACCGGCACAGACCAGCAGGCAGCGGGACGCAAGCCGATTGATGATTTGCAAACGATGCTAAAAGCCCGCCGCAAAGCCCGGATTGCCGTTGCGGGCGGTATCAGCAGCCAGACAGTGAAGAACTATGCGTTGCTGGGGCCGGACGTGGTGATCGTGGGGTCCGCGATTACACATGCGGTTGACCCGGCAGGTGAAGCCCGGAAGATTTCACAGGTTTTGTTGCAGCATTAATGATATGATCAGTACTTTCACCAATGGCTATGTTTTAATACAATGTTGATATCATAACCATTTTAAGGGAAGTTATTATACTTCCCTTAATACACATTTTAAGAAATTTGCAAACTATTCATATAAGGTACATATTCATTTTATTCAATAGGCAAATTGTGCTGTTTTAAGAAAGATAGCTTATCCCAGTAGCCTCTTTGAAATAAAATTTTATTATTTACTATGTGAAAAAAACCGCAACCTCTCAAACCTAATGGGTCACGCCACTCCAAAATTGCCCATTGTCCATCTTCGAAAATGTTTTCAACGATACAAACCATTTCCGGGAAAGAAAAGTCTTGTTCAAACATTTTCTTTATAGCCTCTTTCCCAATAACTGGCTCATTGGCAACCTGATGGTTTATTGCATTATCATCGTATAATTCTGAAATAATTTCTACATCTGCATTATTAAATGCGTCAACCCATTGGCAAACTATTTCTTTTGGCTTCATGTAATTTTCCTCCAAACCCGTAAATATTCCCTTTGCTGTACCATAGCATCAAAAACTTTGAATCGCCACAGGTAATCAGGACACTTCTGAGCCGTTGATAATATTGATTTTCATATTCTGTTGGTGGCGTCTGATCACTCGAACCATGCCAACGCTTACTGTTATAAAACATTTCGATGTAATCAAAAATATCGCTACGGGCTTCTTCCCGCGTTCCGTCGATCTTTTTCTTTATCCGTTCACCCTTCAGCTCCTTCTGGAGTCGGCAGATCTCGGCCTGAGCATCTGACTGTTCTTTGTTGGTGGAAGAGTCCGGCCCGTATTTCTTAATCCAGGCATAAAGACTGTGGGTAGTGATATCGAGACGTGTTGCGACACTGAAAACAGAATGGCCACGATCAACAACCTGCTTGACGGCTTCAATTTTAAACTCTTCAGGATAAAGCATACTGCTCATATGCACCTCTCTTTAAGCCATTTTAAATGACTCTGAGGTGTCTGTTAAACCTGTGGCGATTCAGTTACCCCAGGGAATTGAGAGTAAAAGCCCAGAAATAGCCAGCATGAAAAAATGCTGATCACCTTAAGTGACCAGCATTAGGGAAATTCCCGGCTTTCTTAGCATCAGAATGCGACTTTGACGCCCAGCATCGCGGAGGTATCGCTGTAACCCTTATCCCCCACTTGTTGCGCCACGTTGCCCCACAGGGTGACATTCTTATTCAACTGACCTTCAACACCAGCTTTTACTTCTCCGATATTCTTCGTGCCAGCGTAGTCCACGCTTTCGCCATTCAGCGTTGCGCCAAAGTCCTTGCTGTTACGGATCCAGTTCACTTCCACAAACGGCTGGAAGTTACGGCCGGTGTTGTCATCGAGCGAGTTATGACCTTTGCCGAACAGACGGATGCCGAGGCGGGTCTGCAGGTTGCCATCCCCTTTGCCTTCGACACGCGTGCCGTTGGTTTCTTTATGGGAGTCGGCTTTGACGCCCATCCAGGTTGCCTGTGCCTTCGGCTGGATATACACCGCCGACCGCTCGCTCAGATCGCTCAGTTTCCAGGTATAGCCCGCTTCTACAGAACCGGTAAAACCTTTGGATTTGTATTTCTCCGCGGCAACGTCTTCACCTGAGACGGTGTTGTCAAACCAGTTGTACAGCGCCCACGTATCCACATACGCGCCTTCCTGAGTTTCGTTGTTTTGCAGCCAGGTGCCATACATCCCGACGCTGTAACCGTCGATGGATGAATCCGCGCGATAACCCGTTTTGTTGCTGTTGCTGCGGCTCTTCTGGTTGGCATAACCCGCCATCACGCCGACATGGTAGCGATCCTGATTGTCGGTGCTCCACTGGGCAATGTCGCCGCCCAGTTGCATGACATAGCGATTGCTCTGAATGCCGAGCTGGCCGCTGTTGTCATGAGCGCGCGTGTGACCGCCGCTGTTACGCAGCCACAGGCTGGTGACAGACTCTTTGCCCGTGATGGCGTCGGTGTAATGCGTTTCGCCCAGACGGTCCTGCAGACGATGGTTAAACATCGTATTCGCGGCGTACAGGTTAGCGCCGTACAGGCCCGCTTCCGGGCGGACCAGCGCTTCCGGTTTTGTCGCCGGGGCTTCTGGTGAGGCTGGCGCAGGCGTCGGTTGCGTTGGATCGACGGGGTCAACCGGTTCCGGCGACAGGGCGCTGGTCAGATACCAGTTGTTGGCATTCTGCCCGTTGCCGCGCAGCAGGTTATAGTCATACGCACCGGCAACGATACGACCGGACTGCTTAAATTCACCGTCAGAGGCGCCCGCCACGCTAATCAACTCGATACCGTTGGTGGTCAGCGCGCCGTTACCGCCCGCGTTTTTCACCTGGACGGTCGTCGAACCGCTGGTGTTGCCGTTGATGGTCAGATGGTCCGTTTCCGAAGCGTCATCACCCAGCGCGGTGTTCATCACGATATGACCGTTTTCACCGTGGTAGTCGCCATTCAGCGTTAGCGTCTTAAAGCCAGGTGTGGCGCGGGTGGATCGGCTTGCGGCGCCGTCTTCATGCAGGAAGTTCAGCGTCGCGTCTTTCAGCGTCAAGTTGGTGACTTTTGAATTTCCGGTCATATCCCAGCGCGTATTGCCACCGTTCAGCGTCATGTTGATGACGCCGATGTTCGAATTCGATACCGTTCGCCAGATTTCAGAATCCCCATAAAGATACGAATTATCCGCCGTAGCGATATCAATGACGGAATACGGATCGGCAGAGATTTTGCCCCACGCGACCAGCTTGACGCCATCGATCGTCGCGGAGTTATAAATCGAATACAGGGTGCCGGCGGTCGTATCGTATGCCTTCTGGCTACCCAGCGTGACGTCGCCGAGGAAATGTGTTTTTTTGCCGACGCGGTCGAGCAAATAGACGTTTTCGCCGCCTTCTGTATCGACGGTTAATTTGCCGATGATGCTGTTATTTGCTGAATTAGTGACCCCTGAAATGCGGGATTTTTCTCCCCCTTTCAGGTAGATGTTCGCTTCATGGATCGTGGTGATCGATTTATCGTCGCTGGTATTTGTACCAAAATGAAGGCCGTAAAGGTCATTGTTGCTGGACGCATTAATATTCAGCTTATTAACTTCCGTTTCGGCGTTCGCATAAATCGTGAAAAAGCCGGAAACTGCATTATGCACCGCCGGGTTATAGGCGATGTTGCTCTGCATTTTGATGTTAACTTCATTCATGAAAACATGCTTGCGGGCGCCATTTGCGTCGTTTGTATCCGCAAGGTTTACCCCATAGAGCGCACCCTGGGTTGAGGTTTCAAGGTCAACATTTGTTGTCCCGGTAATATTAACCGAGGCTTCATTATTCCATAGCCAAAGGCCGGATGCTTCATTAATACCAATAGTGTCCGGGCCATTAGAACGGTAGGTTACATTGATATTTTCGGCGTCCATTGACACATGGCTCTGAAGATAGATCCCTTCGGCGCGGGCCATAGGAAACAGCATGTTTTCTTTGGTCGTATTAAGATTAATATTCGTGGTGCCTTTCAGCACCAGATGGTTCGAGCCATGTGCGCCGATCCCGTTGAAGGCAGCGCCTGTGCTGTTGATCGTCAGATTCTTCGCCGTAAATCGACCGTCGCCATACAGCTCAATCACATCGTCATTACCAATTGCGTGGATCTGATCAGAGGTAAAGTTCACAACGGAGCCATCGCCTAAATCCAGCTTTCCACCGTTCTGGCTGATTGCCACATCCGGTGAAATTCCGGCCTGGCCATTAACGGTTGTTTTGCCATTTACGATTACGTCAGCATTTGGAGAATAAACGCTAATGCGTGACCAGACCGAATCATTATTAATGGTGACCGTTTGTTCAGGGGATGCGGGAGTTATATAAAGCGAGTCATCCGCCGCACAGGCGGACCCGGAGGCCAGTATTGTACTCATAATAAGTGCAATTTTTCTCGGTTTGAACTCCCGGTGATAATAGAAAGACAGCATAAATGTACCTTTTAAATCCGTATATTAGAGAATGGTTTTTAATAAAGTTGAATAAGCGTGTTTCTATCGCAGTGTTTTATTTCCAATAATGAAATCTTTTCCGGGAATATAATTAACACGCTAAGGTTGTATTTTATTATTTGGTTTCTGTTGTGATTATATTAGCAACCGATCGGACCCAATCATAATGAAATAGTCTTAAATCTTTCTTGCTATTAAATTCTGTTATATGAGTGAGTTAAGATATAAAAAACCTTAAATTATTTATTTTTTGGCTTAAAAGCCTGAATGAGAATGGGTGAGCGGAAGGGGGTTAAGATATAAAAACCTTAAATTATTTATTTTTTTTGGCTTGAAAGCTGAATAAGAGTAGGGCGAGTGACAGGAATCCGCTTTCGCCAGGCGCAAAAGCGGAATTTTTGTTTTTATTCACCACGCAGAATCTGACGGAAATGGGATAAGGGATGAACCTGGGCGAAGTTAAAATCCAAATTCTTTGAGACATTGACTGAGCGCTGCGCGACTCTCAGTAAAAGTCACCCCCGCAGCGGCCAGTTTATTTGTGTTGAGCCGCACATCTCGTGCGTCAGGGGCTTCGGATGAAATCAACAGCTCCGGCAGGCGCGCTTCCTGACCCAGTTCGGTAAGGATATGCCGGGCGATCTCTAAATGTGAATGGCACGATTATGCGGGATACTTACACCAGCACTGGCGCTCCCTGAGTCTGGTCATGCACCTGCATTAAAAGCGCCCCCTTAAGCGGGCAGGCGGGGCGGGGAGAGCATTGCGCGCTGACGTTAGTTCCAAATTTATTTTATTTTAGATAGCTCAGTGGATGTGTTGAAATTTAATTGTTGTTTAAGAGGAATAGCATAGATGGGATTTGTTTGGTTTACGGGGGTAATAATTAATTTAATCATAGGAGGCATGAAAAGCCTCCTGTATATTATGGCCTTGGTATTGTGTTTTACCAGTTTTGCGACTCTTTTAAATGTTCTATCCTATGCTCTTCAACCTTTTCAACCAAAAGTCTCAATGATTCAGTTAACTCTAAATGACCATTGTCTGGTGAATAGGGTAAGAATTTTATTCTCATAGACTTTGATGCAATATTCAATAAATCATCATGTACTTCCCCATTTGGAAGCGTCATGTAATGGTAAGGCATTCTTCCATGTGCAAATTGAATATCTTCGAATAACATTCGGATGTCAGGGTCGTCCGTACCACAACCAAGGAATAAAAAAGTATGGGTCAATGCTAATGCTTTTATTATTTCATAAAATAAAACATGCTTTGTTCTGGCTTCAGCATAGTCGCGACGAGTAAATATTATATTTTGAGGGTCGTTTGCAGAACCATGAGTCTTGAGTAGCAGTCTTGTGTCACCACCATGCAAATAGTTGGCTGTATCTATGCTGGTATGATCTTTTATTATTAGAGTGCCATCTGAGACGCCACGGGCATAGGAATCATAAATAGTGTCAAAATTTGGGCTGGCGACTATCGATGCGTCAAGGTTATATATGTGCTCATGGATTTCAGCATGCCTGTAACCTGCTCTTTGATACTCTGTTTGAACCTTGTCGATAAACACATCTCTTGTGAGTTTTTCTTTAATTATCTCACATGCACTTAAATAGTCTTTTTGATCTAATAATTGAGTGATACAACCTTGATCTTGTATCTCATCTAAACATGTCCTGAGAAATTCTTCCCAAGTTGCAGGTCTTTTCCCAGTATTATTGGCTGAGTTTTTTGAAACTCCAGCACCTATCATAATCACGCTGCGGCGTCGCGCAATAGTGTCAATCAAAGACTCTGGCCATGAAATCATTTTTCAAAACGCTCCAGGAGATTAGACGCAATATTATGGAAGAATTCCGCAGCTTCCGACACACGAGTATACTGAGAACCAACAATGCCGTCTTTTGCGGATAATTCAAAAATAGGAGCGTGAGCTTGTTGGGATAGAGGTACCACACTACTGAGGGTCGGAATTTCACCTAGATTAAGTTTATTAATATCTGAGTTGAAGAAATTACAAAGTTCAACTAACTCGTCTTTTTGTTTGCTAATTATTCGCTCAAAAGCAGCAACTGGCTCACGTACTCCGCCTTTGCTTTTGGCTCTATATTGTTGCATGACATAGCCAGCAAAGTCTAAATCCCATTTGACTGGTTTATCTGAAATTTTGAATTCGTTACCCTCCTCATCTTTATATTTTTGAATGGCATCAGAAAGTGCCAGCTTCCAGTTATTGAAGGATTTAATAATATTCTCAACGGCCATCATACTAAATATATCTACTGAAAGAGGCATTAGGAATGTATCAACACCAAGAATTACAGCTCTGTTCAACGCTCCAAGAGATGGTCCCATGTCAATCAGGATTATATCGTAAGCATCTAACCTAGAAATTAATTCTTTGAATACATAAGTGGTTTGGAAGCCACGGTGTTCACCGTTTCTTGTTGCAGCCCAATCAGTTGCTAAAAGATCCTCTCTGATTGACAGTTTTGGGCTTCCTACAATCAAATCAACATTAAACCTTTGACTTCTGACGATTTCAGGCATTTGTTGAGGGTAACCTTGTCCTCTTCGCACTGGATCAAAAAAAGAATCGATGCTGTAAAAATCGGTATTTAAGAAAATATTTTCAAGCTCGTCTTCGCCAAGTAGGTAAGCAGAGGCATTGCATTGTGGATCAGCGTCAATAACTAAAACTTTTTTGCTGTACTGGATAGCCAATGAAGCAGCGACATTACACAATAGAGTTGTTTTACCAACACCACCTTTATTATTGAAAAAACCTATACTTTTCACAGTAACTCCGGTTATGGAATGATTTTTTATAGTATCAGCTTGCCTTTGCAAAGCTGACGTCCAAACTACCTAAAGATTTCTGCCTTACTACTTAACTATGGCGCTGCTTTTAGAGACTATACCCCACCAGTTCATTAGCTCAACTCTCTTATCAAGGTAGGTAGAGCGATTATAAGCTCTTCGCACTTCATTCTTGTCAGAATGTGCAAGAGCTGATTCAATAACATCAGCATTAAAACCCGCCTCGTTCATAGCTGTGCTGGCTATTGAACGTAAACCATGTGCTACTAATTTACCACCATATCCAATACGCTTTAAAGCAGCATTAGCAGTCTGGCTATTCATCGGTTGTTTTGGATCGTTTCTGCTCGGGAAGACATGTTCGCGATGGCCACTAACGGGTTTCATCACTTCAAGAATATCCAATGCCTGAGTAGACAAAGGCACAATGTGCTCACGTTTAGCCTTCATTCGTTTGGCAGGAATTGTCCAGAGCTTTGCATCCAAGTCGATCTCAGTCCAGCGAGTGCCAGAAGCCTCTGACGGGCGAACGAGCGTCAGAAGTTGCCATTCAATTAGACAGCGGGTCGAAACTGAGAGATTCGACATCACCAGAGAGCGCATGAGTTTTGGCAATTCTTCCGGCCGAAGCGTCGGCATGTTTTGCTTTTTCGGTTTCTCAAATGCCATTCCGACACCAGATGCCGGGTTCGCATCAATCAGGCCAGTGTTGACTGCGTAAATCATTATCTCGTTAATACGCTGTACCAGGCGGCGAACCGTCTCTAATGCACCACGTGCTTTGATTGGTTCCAATGCTTCAACAATCGTTCTGGCCTTAATCTCCTGAACTGGTATTGCGCCTATTGCAGGGAACACATCCTTATCCAAAGAGCGCCAAATATCTTTGGCGTAGTCTTCAGTGACGCTTTTGCTCTTCATTTTGAACCAGTTGGCGGCCACAGTTGAGAAAATACTATCCAGCTCAATCTGACGTTGTTCTGATGTCTGCTCTTGTTGCTGTTGCGGATCCATACCTTGTGCGAGCGTGGTTAAGTGCTGGTCGCGGATCTGACGAGCTGCTGCGAGAGTAAGGGCAGGGTATGAGCCGAGACTCAAATTAGTTCGGGTGCCACTGACCGGACGTTGATAGCGGAAGCGCCAGAGTTTTTTACCGGTGGTTTTGACGAGCAAGAATAGGCCGTCACCATCATGCAGGGTGAAATCTTTTTCCCGAGGTTTGGCTTTAAGGATTTCGTTGTTAGTGAGGGGGCGTGTGATGCGCGCCATGTCTGGATCCCTTCCATAATTGGTACACGTTTAATGGACCACAGTATAGCGTGTACCTAAACGTGTACCAATTTTCTCTGGATTTAGCCGGATGTTCTCGGACAACGACAGACACAAAAAAGCCCGCAGGGCTTGTGCCATGCGGGCTTTCAGGATTTCCCCGGACGTATCCGGAAAAGTAAGTGGTGGAGCTGGCGGGAGTTGAACTCGCGTCCGAAAGGTATTTAACTCATTGAAAATAAACAATTCTGTCACTGTGACAGGCCTTAAGTGCATTTTACGTGCATATTGAGGTCTGTCTAACGTCATGATTCTGTCCAACATTTTGAAATATTGCCCTCCGCTACAGCGCGGCTGAAATCGCGGTTTTACCGTCATATTCAGCCAGGTATTTACCGTAGTTGCGGAATATCATTTCCGGCCCTTTGTGGCCCATCTGTCCGGCAAGCCAGAAGAGGTTAACGCCCTGGCTAATATGCTTGGTGGCGAATGTGTGCCGCGTCTGGTACGGGTTACGATAGCGCACGCCAGCTTTTTTCAGGGTAGGCACCCATGCTTTTTTACGGATCGCGTCGGCGTTCGCCCAGGGCTCTCCCGTTTTCGGATCGCTGAATATGAACTCACTTTTCATAAAGGTGTATTTCTTCTGCGCCTGCAGGGCTGCCAGCGCCTCACTGTTCAGATCAACCTTACGGGTACCGGCTTTTGTCTTGGTGCCTTTGAGTACCCCTACGACACTGGCCGCCTGTACGTGAGCTGTGTTCGCTATGGTGTCGAGATCAGGCCAGCGCAGCGCGCACAGTTCGGAACTCCGCAGACCGGTATTGAAAGCAAAGCGGAACAGGTTTTCCCATTCCGGGTACCTGCAGCTCTGGTAGATAGCGAGGGTTTCCGCTGGCGTGAACGGGTCCACCTCGTAATCGTCGGTGCTTGGGCTGCTGTCGATCACGTGGTACCGGCTGGCGCTGACGAGGGTTACCGGGTTAATGGTCAGCAGGCCATCCGTAACAGCTTCATCGATGGCGCTGCGCAGAAATGAAAGGTTATTCCTGGTCGTTTTCAGCTTTGTTTTCCGGCTGGCTATCCAGTTTTTAAGGACCGCTGGCGTCAGTTCTGACACGTGGAGTTTATGCAGAGCTGACAGCGCCGACAGGCATTTTTCATAACCGTTGATAGTCGACGGGGACAGGTTGCGGTTCTGGCAGATTTTCAGGTACTCGTCCAGGTAAGACTTTATATTTTTGGTCTTCTTCACTACCCCGAACAGCTCCAGCTTTTTGGAGTTGGGGAAATATTTCGCATATTCAAAGGTGCCACTGACGATCTGGTTTTGTATCTCCCCGAGCAGGCGCTCGGCATACTTCACACCGCGCGCGTTTGCTTCCATTTTGGAGAGGGGCTCCCGGCACAGAACCCCTTTGTATGTGAAAGTGATAACCAGAGTGTCGCCAGTTTTATGCTGGCGGATGGTTACTCCTCTTGGGAGAGATAATGATCCTTGTTCTTTCTTGCCCACTTTGAAACCTCCGTTAAGTCAATCCAGCGTTCTTTAACGCCATCGACTTTTAATACATGTACTCCCTCCTTCCATAACCCCCTTTGTATCCGTTTGTTAACGGCTTCTACCGTTTCTCCCGCGTCCCTGCAGTACGTAGAAAGGGGTACACAGTCAAGACTCATGGCTGACCTCCTGCCCGAAAGCCTGGGCATTTTCCAGTTCATTCGCTGCATAAATCAGGGCGTTGTGATGTGCGCGAAAACCACCATCAAGTTCGCGAGCAGCTCTGTCGCGCAAGATGTCGATCGCAGCCTGATGGTCGTTCTGGCAATCGGCGGACTTTTCCGCCGAACTGGCTGGCAGTTCCTCCAGTACCATCAACATGTTTTCAGGGTCGATCGGGATGGTGGCGAGCCCCAGCTTTTTGGCCTCCGCTGCTAAACGGGTCCAGCGTTCAATAATTTCAGTGGTACCTTTTTTCATGGCATGCCTCAGAAACCTATCAAAAATTTATACTCAATCAGCGCGCCGAACACGACGGCCACCAGCAACAGGCCAAACAGCACAGAGAGGAGGAAATACTTCATCGTGACGTCTCCCGAAAAACAGATCTGTATGCACGCAGCATGTCCCGGGACTTGCCGGATAAAACAGTTCTCATGAAGAACATCCCGCTACGGGTTGCTACGATGCCGGGGGTGTTTAGCAGCGTGACATCTACCACTCGGTTATGTTTACGGAACTCAAACAGAGTGCTTGTGATAACGATGTTTGCCACGGCGCCATAGTCCTGATGTTGAATTTTCATTTTCTGTCCTTCAGTTTGCTGTATCGTTCATGGCTCATTACTTCCCAGTTCTGGCCGCCGTCTCGGGACAGCAGCCGCCAGCGGCGATTAACCCTCAGGCTCAGGTTTCCGGAGCCGTGCATACGGCAGGGATGAATCCGCCTAGCCCTGAACTGGCGGAGTACATGGACCGCCTGCAGGTGTACCCACTCAGGAATTCGTATCGCTGTCAGGGCCATTGTCCTTCTCTCCTGCTGGTGGGGTGACCGTGTAACCGGCTTGCTCAGCCATCCATAAAAATGTCTCCAGCGATGCTGTAACCTCGCCGTTCTGAACCGGGCGCGCGTGGATAACTTTCCCGTTCTCGATCGTCAGCACGATATTTACTGGTTCGTGCGTGATAATTGGTGTCTGCTCACTCATGGCTTGTCTCCGCTGTGACTGATTTTTGTTTCTTGGCAAACTCGACCAGCTCAGCAATGAGATCGTCGATTAATGCCTTTCCGCTTTCTGTCAGGAACTCACCGCTGCCATTCACATCCACGGCGTTGCTGTAAATTCCTCTAATAGTTTTTACGCCGTCGACATTCCCGTATTCACTGAGAGCCAGCTTTTCGAATCGTCTCAACAGACCATCAAGCAGTATTTCTGTTAATTCGACTGTGTTTATTCCACCCTTAGGCATATTAATAATGATGCAGGTGCTTCCGGTTTTACGCTGGTGGCGTAGTAACGCAGCCTTTAAAATTCGTCGGCGATAAGTGTTAATTAAATTATCCATTCATTTAATCTCTCTTTGCGCATCTTCATTCGCTAAAACGATTGTTTCTTCCTTCTCTGTCCAGCTATAAATCAAACTGGCTAGGTCATAAGCCAGACCTAAAAGGCCATCCAGTTGGTGACGGTCGAATTGTTCGTGGTGTGCGTGAATTGTTTGCATTAAGGCATTTAACTGCTCAGCTTTAACATTTACGCCTTGTATATCTTGGCGTTCTTGAATTGGCATTGTTTACCTCCCATATGCTTTTTTAAGATAAAGCCTGGCGATTACTTCGTAACCGCACGCCGCATAAAGGCACGCTGCTCTGTATGCCGATTTATCAATGATGAAAGTCATACGAAGCGCCTCATAGTCATTGAGGCAATAACCCGGCCATGCACTTGCATATCGCTCTGCTCATCGGCATCAAGAGTAAAAGTCTCGTAATGATGATTATCGGAAATTATCACCAAAGCACCGTCCGACATTGGCTCAACACGCTTAACAAATACACATGGTCGACCGAAAACATCACGGGTAAGAACATAAATCCCTGGCTGTGAAATCTTCCCTCCACAGTCAGCGAAAGCGATCAGTTCGCATGGTTGGCTGGTTGGCTGCATGGAATCCCCACCCATCTGACATGTCATTATTTTGCCTGGTGTATACTTGCCTTCTTCGGCAATAAATAATTCACGTGGATATGCAACTGGCTTATTGATTGGGTTAGGTGCATTTTGCATTTTCATTTCCTCAGGGTGAGTTTGTTCCCACCGAGAAAGGTGTTAATAATGAATAATTGAGTTAATTAGTTAGTTAAATGGCAGAGAACATTTTTTTAATGTCAGGATGGTCATCAATGATTTTTTTAGCATGATCACACGCCCCATCATATGACTTGAAGAAATCAACTAATACAAAATAATTATCGATGCGTTCGTAAACGGCGAACTCCATCTCACCAACAAACGTTGTATTAAATTGGTAATTAAATCCTTTCTCGCAAGGCTGCACCGCATAACAATAAGACCAGTGCGAATTTGCTGCTTTGAGCTTAGCGTGGATATCAAATTCCTCGCTCGCTGGGTTTGGTTGGGATGTTATGTTCATCTCATTGGCTCCGTTGTTTGCCGATGAAATAACAATACATAACGTATTAAATTACGTCAATACAAAACGGATTAATCTGATGTATTAATTTTTATATTGTTGTTTATAAAGGTGTTTTTGTCTGTTTTAGTGGAGATAGACATAAAAAAAGCCGCTTACGCGGCTTGTGCTCTATGGTAGGTTGGTTATTTTTGCGTCTACTACGACGCCGATAATACGGCAATTACCGTTTATGGGAATGATCGGGTATTGAGGATTCAACGGTTTGAGAAATCGTTGGCCTGCATCGATAACCAGCTTTTTGAAAGTGGCCTCGTTATCCCCATCGAGCTTAGCGACAACTAACTTCCCGTTGATGGGTTCAACTTGAGGATCGACCAGTATAACCATGCCTTCTGGAATGCTAAGCCCTGCTGGCGAGGTCATTGAATCCCCTCTGACGTCTAACCAAAATGAATCTTCTGAACATTCTACGGTTGTATCATACCAGCGTTCGATCGCGCGCCTATGATATGGCTCTACTGCTTCCATCCAATCCCCTGCGCTCACCCAACTGATTACGGGGTAGCTTCCTTTCGCTTCATTGATTCCGTGAAATGACACATTGTGATCAGCTCTTGCGTCGCTCACAGCGCCTTCAGCGTCAACCACAAAACCTGGCATTTGTAGAATTTTAAAAATTTTAGCTATGACCTCCAAGTTAGGTTCACGTCTTCCGTTCAGCCAATGGCCTAGCCCACCCTGCGTCATGCCGAGTGCTTCAGCTAGCTGTTCTTGAGTCATTCCGACTTCTTTCATCCTGGATTTAGCCAGGTCCTGCCATCTCTGTTTCATAGACATGATTATTACAATCCGTATTTTTTGAGCAACTTCCATTTTGTATTATTGTTTTAAGCGTGTATAGTACATTATGTATTATTTAGATAGGAACTATCCGAATGAGCGGTATCAAGAGCCTAAGGCTGAGAGCAAAAGTGACCCAGGGTGAGCTGGCAGCGTTGATCGCTAGCTCTCAAGGGGCCGTTAGCCACTACGAAACTGGTCGTCGAATCCCAGATATTGAAGTTGGGAAACGCATTGTGAGCGCTTTTAAGCAGCTCGGATATGAAACCAGTCTGGATGAGGTTTTTTCCGATGAGCATACCGGAGAGCAACTTCGATAACGCAATGCTGCCGGAAACCTACTCACAAGCGGATGCCGAGTGGATTAAGCAGCAGTTACTTAGCCTGACACCAACTGCACGACAAAAAGCTATCCAGCGTTATGCAGCTGTGTATCAGGAGACGTTCGAAGCTGAACCCGTTTCCTACCGCAAGGAGAACCGGGCAAGGCATGAAGCAAACACAAGGCTTCGCCTGTTTGTGAGAAATCAGGGCAGAGCCTTACAGGGGTATACCGCCGAACCTCCCCTGGCTGGATCGCAATCGCGCTCCTCATTGTTTCGGGTTTAAAGGTACCCGAACAGGAGCAGGCTTAAAGGTGCCTGTTCAGGTTGGCAACCAACTGACCCAACTCCTCACATGTACTAGGTAAGTAGTACGTTTTTATGGGGAAGAGGGAAAGGGGGGTAAGGGGGGATTGGGTGTAGGGGCAGGAATAGGGTCTTTTCCAACAGGAGAGATCCATTGGTTAAGTAGATCTCTGTCTTAAGGGCGCAATTAAAAAAAACACCTGTATCAGCAAGGTAGTACAAAGCGCTCAGGCGCTGAGAAACGAAAAGGGTTCTTCCTGGAAGAGTGAATTTTTCAGAGGAGCTGAATCAGAAGGGAGGCTGGCAGCCTTTGGGGAGGCCACCAGTCATGTGAGGGGGAATCCATGAAAACCACATCACAAAATTATTATCTCATCAGCACGGGGGCAGCACAATGGAGCTGACGATCACGCCGAATTTTGCACAGGAACGAGCGCTAAACATGTTGCGCCGTGACTGGAAGGCAAACGACACCTTCATGGTGTACTCGCCAACCGGTAGCGGTAAAACGGGTTTGGCCGCCTTCATCGTCGCCGGATTTGTCAGCCATGGTATGCGTGTCCTGTTCTGTGCACCGTACACCATCCTGATCGGTCAGACGGCTAATCGGTTCGTGGAGTATGGGCTACCGGGGGATGAAATCGGGTATATCTGGGCGGATCACCCGAACTACGATCCGGACCGGAAAATTCAGATTGCCAGCGCCGACACGCTTATTCGTCGTGTTTTTCCTGAAAATATCGATCTGCTGATTATCGACGAAGCACACCTGCGTAAAAAACGCATCCTGAAGGATATCGAACGTCTACGCGGCAAAGGCGTAAAGGTGATTGGCCTGTCGGGTACACCGTTTTCACCGTTCCTGGGCAAATACTATGACCGACTGATTAAGCCGACCACCATCGGCGAGTTAATCCAGCGTGGCGATCTGAGTAAATACGAATTTTACGCGCCAACAAAGCCGGATCTGAAAGGCGTAAAAACCAAGTCTTCGCTTGAGTACGGTAGCGATTACAACGAAACGCAGCTGGCTGAAATCATGTGTGGCTCTACTCTGGTGGGCGACATCGTACAGAACTGGCTGGAGAATGGCCGGGATCTGCCTACCATCGCTTTCTGCGTCAACGTAGCCCATGCCAATTACCTGACAATCCAGTTTAACCTGGCGGGTGTTAACGCTGAGGTTATGACCGCCGACACTCCAGTGGATGAGCGCCAGACCATCATTCACCGCTTTGAAACCGGTGCAACGAAAATCATCGTTAGTGTGGGCGTTCTGGTGGCCGGCTTTGATAGTGACGTTCGTTGCATCATCTACGCCAGGCCAACAAAAAGCGAAATTCGCTGGCTGCAGGCGCTCGGGCGTGGCCTGCGCACCGCACCGGGTAAAGAATCCTGCCTCATCTTCGATCATAGTGGCACAGTACACCGCCTCGGTTATCCGGATTCTATCGAGTATGACGATCTCCCTGGTAAGTCTGATGGCATGGAGGAAAGCGCACGCCGCGCAGCTGAGGAACGGGCCGAAAAACTCCCCCATGAATGTTCTCAATGCCACTACATGAAACCCGCTGGTGTGTACGTATGCCCGAAATGTGGACATAAGCCGCTGGGCGGTGAGGACGTCGATACTGATACCGGCCGCAAACTCAAAAAGTTGGGTAAAAACCAGCATCTGCCCACAAAGGCAGAGAAACAGGCCTGGTGGAGTCAGATCAAATTCTATCAGCGCCAGCGCGTATCGCAGGGGAAAAATCCCGTTAGTGATGGCTGGTGTGCAAACACTTTTCGCGATCGTTTTGACGAGTGGCCTAACGGGCTGAGCGATTTCCCGATGGAGATCACACCAACCGTTTCGAATTTCATCCGGCACAAATTGATTGCTTATGCGAAAGGTCAGGAGAAGGCCAAACGTATGCAGGCGGCATCTGGTGCACCTGCGCCATCCTCCATTCGGCAAGCACAGAAAGTGATTAGCGATATCAAACAGCAGTTTGGAAAACGAGCATGAAGACGGCAGAAGCAGCAATTGGGCATTGGCCTACCATCTTTGAGCACTTCGGCCTTCCGCCGATCACCGGTAAAAACCACTTTAAAGGCGAATGCCCGGTATGTGGAGCGCGCGGCAAGCTACGTATTGACGACCGCGACGGTCGGGGGACGTGGATTTGTACCTGCGGCAGCGGTGACGGTATGAAGCTTGTCTCCCTGACACAGGGGAAGCCATTTAATGAGGTTTGCAGGGAAATAGACCACCTGATCGGTAATGATTTTCAGCGTGTAAAAATCCCGGTCAGTAGCAGCGCTACCAGCTTGCGTACAAAGGTTCTGAATAAGTTTGCGAATCTGCAATCGTTGCGTGGCACTTCTGGTGCTGCGTATCTCAATGCGCGCGGTATTTTCAGTCTGCCTCTTGAAGCGATTCGCTTCAACGACAAGCAGCGCCATGCCGGGAGGGTGTATCAGTCGCTTTATTCCCTCGCCACCGACGATAAAGGGGAACTGTGCTATCTGCACCAGACATTACTCGATGGAGCAAAAAAGGCAGATATCGGCACCAGTGCAAAGCGCCAAAAATCCCTGCAGGAAGATAACTATCTTGATCACGCCCGTTCAGTAGCGATCCGGATGTTCCCGGTAGCCAGCACACTTGGCATCGCCGAAGGCATCGAAACGGCTCTGTCAGCGCACCAGATTTACAACGTAAATACCTGGGCAACCATGACGGCAAACTTCATGAAGAAATTCCGCGTTCCGGCTGGCGTTAAGCACCTCATTATTTTTGCTGACCGTGACGAGAACAGCGCTACCGGGTTGGCTGCGGCCTATGAATGCGCTCATGCCAATCTACTGGCAAAGAATGACCTGCAGCGCGTGAGCGTGTACTGGCCCGATCACGATGATTTCAACAACATGCTCATGAACGGTGATCAGGTTCGTGAGCTGGTTTTCCACAAGAAAAAGGCGGCTGCGTAATGCGTACAGATAACAACGAACATAAAGCACTATTCACCATCCCGACGGCAGCTCACAGCTCAGCCCTCGCAAACATCAAGCCTCTGCCTGAGCAACGGAGAATTACCGGGCATAAGCAGACTGATGCTTATCTTTGGGTGCTGGAGGTCATCCACCTGAATGAACCGGCACATCTGGATGCTGCAGAAGCCGCGCTGGAGAAAATTAAAATCTCTCCAAAAGAGGCCGAGGAACGGTATTCCCGTTATCTGCTGGCGAATGGTGGCGATCCTTTCCAGGTAGCTTTCGGTACCATCGGCATGGATAATCCGGCTAGGGCTATTGAGAATGCGCGTAAGAACATCAAAAAGGCTGCTGATGTGCGCGCTACGTTCGGTAGCTATGAGGCTGCGCTCGAAGATGTGGAGGCCGAGCGAGTAATCAAGTCTTCCCCGAAATTTATCGACGATCACCTTTGGGGCTGGACTGCTGTCGAGAAGAAAGCTGGCAGCATTAACGGCAGCCGTATGAACGAAATTGATGAACAGCGTCGGGCATTTGTTGAGGGGTATCGCGATGTGATGCCTGAGCCTTATACGCTGTCTGATGTTGTTCGTGAGTTTGTTTACTGGGACTGGCTCTACAGCGTTCGCCACACTGCAACTAAAGAACAGGGCTATGAGTTTGGTTATTCCGAGCATCACGAATCCGTATATGACCGAGAGCGCTACCTTGAAAAATTGCTGGCAACCATCAAACCCGTGACGCGAGCAGAAGCTATCGAGGTATGTCGCTGGTTCCTTGAAAGTGAAAAGAGTCAGTACATGGAAAACCACGGCGCGGCGGTCATTCTTAATCTGGTTGGGGAGTGCGAACAATGAAGCTTGAGGCATCGCTAAAACACTTCAGCCCACAGGGGATGCACATCAGCGACAGCGTGAAAGGCACCTCTCCGGATCGTCTCACCGGCACCGATGTTATGGCGGCCATTGGTACCACCAGCAGCCGCGCGCGGTTTGGTCTGGCGGCGTTCTTTGGTAAGGCGGGCATCAGTAAATCGGATGAGCAACTGGCGGTTCAGGCTCTGGCGCGTCATGCGATGGACGCTGCACCGAAGAACGTGCGTAAAGCCGCTGGTGGTGAATTTGGCTGGAGCATGCTGGTACTGGCGCAGTTTGCCTTTGCGGAATACTCCCGCTCTGCTGCCACCAGCGTGACATGTCACACCTGCAACGGGACAGGGCTTATTGAAGGGTGTGAGGATGTGGTTAAGTATCCCGGACTCTATAACATCGATGGTGATGAGATTGTTGCGCCAAAAATTGAACGTGAACAGGTTAAACGTCTCTGTACCGCCTGTAACGGTAAGGGGAAACTGGAAGCCCGCTGCCGTTGTGGTGGAAAAGGCGAAGTGCTCGACCGTATTGCTACAAAAGAACGTGGTGCGCCGGTGTTTAAAACCTGTGAGCGTTGCTCTGGAAACGGTTTTTCATCGGTACCGTCTACTGCGGCATATAAAGCGATTCTCAGGCGTTTGCCAGAACTGCACGTAAGGACATGGACACGCAACTGGAAGCTGTTTCTTGAGTCGCTGGTGGATATTTGTTACCAGGAAGAGCGTAAGGCTGATGCTGCTTTTCAGAAAACGACCAGTTTTAATGATGATGTGGATAAATTTTAGCATTTTCACGACATAGGACTTGATTTTGTCCGAAGTTGTCTTGTATGCTTCTAATCATGGATACGTACATCCAAATGAAACTGATTATGAACCCTGCCATCTGGCGGGGTTTTTGCTTTTCTGATGACAGTGATATCTCGTCGGCAGACATTCAGGTAAGATTTACCGCATTTCAGGATCCTGAGTAGGGGACAAAATGATAAATATACCCGATGACTATTTTCTGGATGCTGATGATGAACTCGTTGATTTTCTTGAAAAGCAGGGAGAGGCATCCATCAAGGAAACCTATCAATCGAACACCATCAATATCGAGAACGGATATAAGTTGCTCAATATTCAAATTGTAGGGATTGGTTCATCATTCCTGCTATTGACACAGAAGACAAGCTGGGACTATTTGACCGCAGGACTGACAGCTTTTATTTTTTTGTGGACATGGTGTGCGATTTATCTGGTTCACGCAGGCCTTTCTGCTAAGGTGCGCGCTCTTATTCATTCACCGCCAGAATGTCTGTATACAGAAACATATAAAAATATAACTGATTTGAATTATCAGTATTTGCGGAATAATGGTTACACCGGACCTAAAGAGGTTTTACCTGTTCTGCGCCGGTATCGGCTTAAAAACTTAACGGATACTGCTGATGAATTGCGCATATTAAACTCAGCCCTTCGGAAAAGCCTTGACAGGGCGAGAATGGTCACAATCCTCGCCCCGGTAATCGCATTAATTGTTTCAGCGATTACTTTTTGTTTTTCCTGAATGGATCGGCAGAGTCACCAACCAGTACGCGTTTAGTCGTAAAGTCAGCAGAGCCCTGTGATGGCTTTGGTTTTTGTTCCGCAGGTTGTTGAGGTTTGCTATCACCCTGCGATTGCTTTGGTTGAGACATAAAAAATACTCCATTTCTGAGTGGTTATTTCTGGCGATTTAACGATATCAGATGTGGTTGTATGCCGCCATAGAGCGGCAATCATTCACAGGCTGCGCGTTTGCGTGGCCTTTTTTATTTCCAACACAGCACCATCCGAACTATCGGAGGTGAGAGACCATGAGAATGAATGACTACTCAGGGAACATTTTCACGCAGTTCTTTGCGTGGCTGGCAGCTCTGGCATCTGTAATTGGATTTACCACACAGGACCTTGTGTTCATGTTCTTTGGCGCTGTCGGCCTGCTTATTTCTCTTATCTCTTATGTAAATGGTCGAATTGACGCTCGTCGTAAACGCAAAGAAGACGAGAAGCGCACAGCCATGATCCGCAATTACCTGGATGGCATCAGTGATAAGCCCATTGCTGAGCGTCCGGCTGCTGTAAGTGTTGTTGCCGACGCGCTTACTAAGGCTGGTGAATGATGGGGAACAGGGCAAAACTTAGCGCCGCCGTTCTGGGTCTGGTTCTTGCCGGTGCGCCAGCGTCGGTGATTCTCGATCAGTTTCTCGATGAGAAAGAGGGAAACAGTCTGACAGCGTACCGGGATGGCGGTGGAATCTGGACCATTTGCCGCGGCGCCACGATGGTCGATGGTAAGCCAGTAGTGAAGGGCATGAAGTTGACGCAGGCGAAATGTGACCAGGTAAACGCCATCGAGCGCGATAAAGCGCTGGCCTGGGTTGAACGAAATATCAAGGTGCCGCTGACAGAACCACAGAAAGCAGGTATTGCGTCGTTCTGTCCGTACAACATCGGGCCCGGCAAGTGCTTCCCCTCCACGTTTTATAAGCGAATCAATGCCGGTGACCGTAAAGGTGCATGCGAAGCGATCCGCTGGTGGATAAAAGACGGTGGCCGGGATTGCCGTATACGTTCTAACAACTGCTACGGGCAGGTATCCCGTCGTGACCAGGAAAGCGCGCTGACGTGTTGGGGGATAGACCAGTGAGATATTTACCGTCTGCAATCTGTATGCTCGTTGCTGGACTTCTGGCTGCTAAAGGAAGCGACGCATGGCCATGGTTTCTCGGTGTGGGAGTAATTTTATTGTGAATCGCTCCGCTTTCATTGCAATCGTGATGTCTATAGTGATTGTCGCCGTTCTGTGTGTCTTGCTGGCAAACAGCCGGTCTGATGTCGCTACGCTGAAAGGTGACAACGACGTCCTGCGTAATGACAACACGCTGCAGGGGCAGGTTATTGCAATTCAGGCTTTCAACTTCAACCGCTTTAATCAGGTGGCTGAGAATGCCAGCCGCCTTAATTCGTTGATCGATGCAGGCACCGAAAAGACTGTCATCGAATACCGGGAGATTCTTCGACGTGAAAAAAACTGTGATCTGCCTGTTCCTGATGATGTTGCTGGTGGGCTGCTCGAATACGCGAACCGTATACGTTCCAGCGCCATGCACACCAATTCCGTCGGACCTGACGAAGCCGATGATCGTACCGTTGCCACCAGCACCCTGACATATTGCCAGGCTGTTCTCTGGATTAAGCCGCTGCTGGCCGCTATCGAAAAAGCGAATAACCAGCTGGCGGGCATCCGTCAAATCGAGCAGGACCGACAATAACCCTATCCTCTGATGCGGATAAATGAATACGTATCCTTTCATGAGGTTATTGATAGAAAAGTACAGTGAAGTATTTCTATCTTCATTCGTTTATCATGAAGTCTCACTCAGCAAGGAGGTTTCATGTCCGACCAACAATTTGATATTACTAAAGTAAAAGAAGTCAATCAGATCGAGGATAGCGCGCAAGTCAACAGGCTGCTCGCTCAGGGATGGGTTCTGCTGAAAGTATCAGAATCCCAATGGCGCGATGATGAGGGCGCTATTCGTAGCTCCATTATTTACACTGTTGGCAACACTGATTAATAACTTCAAAAGGTCGCTTTCGCGGCCTTTTTTACGTGCATTGCAAAAGGCATTCACCGAGTGGTTTTTGTAATGTTTTTTTGAGTGAGGATTGTTCAGTATGGCTTCGATAAAAGAATCCACTGATGCCAATGGACAATCAAAATATTACGTCCACTGGAAGGATGAAAAATCCGGTCATGGACGCCGTCGCATTTTTAAGAATATTGATGATGCTGCACATCTTTTCTGGCAAAAACAGAATATCGAGCTGGATTGTCGAACTGCCAGCTGGAGCGGAATAGACCATTCCTGGACTTTCCGAAAGTTAATTCTGTTTTATCTGGGGTATCAGGCCGGCAAGCTGGAAAAAAATATCATACGGCTGTCGTCATATACGAAATGCCGTCACGATCTTCTCGCTGTAGACGGCCCGATACTGGAAAAAAATATTCTCCATATCAGCCATCGCGATATCGGTGATTCGGTTCGCACTGGCTGCCATCGCTGGATTCGCTCAGCTTTTTTCCTGCTGGTGGAAAAGCGGCTCATCACTTTTAACCCTGTTGACCGTCCCGCGCGCCGGAAGCGTCGACCCATCACTATACCGCCATCATCATCGGTCAGAGAGCTACTGAATAACGCGCCAGTTCGTGAGCGTATCGCGTGCTGGCTCGGGATTTGTGGCCTGCGCATCGGTGAGGCTCTGGCGGTTACTTATAACGACGTGTCAGCCGACTGGATCGACATCCGGGGGCATGTTGTTGACGGCGTTATACATGAGGGGCTGAAAAGAGGAGTGGAGCGCCGGGTACGGATGCCGCGTGAGCTTTTCGCGTTGCTGGATAAAAGTAAACTAGGTACCTCTGAGCCTCTTATCTGCAACCAGTTTACTGGCGCATGCCTCGCTACCAGCTATGGCACTCAGGGGGTTCTCGTCAGAACCCTGACCGACTATGGCATTAAGCGATTCCATCATCTTCGCCATTTTGCTGTGTCTCGCCTGGCAAACAAAGGAGTCGATATTCTGAAGGTTTCCCGACTTATTGGGCATTCGAACATCAAAACCACAATGGACGTTTACGGTCACCTTTTCGGTGAAGTGGTGGAGATGGATTTGGACTGAGTTATCCACATAGTGGAAATATTAGGGCGATCCACTATCTCCCCATTCTGCGCGGCCTCCGGGCATTAAATCGCAGTTTTCCCGAAAAAAAGGAAATGCCGCATTTTTTCGAGATCTCAAAACAGTTTCTCATCAAAATGCGGCGCATTGAGGATTGGCGCGGTCTGTAGCCTGAAGAAGTGCGGCATATCGCGCACACGCAGCCCGCATTCCACCGTTGGTGATACGCCGCACCCGGATCGGCAAAATTGGATTTTGAACAAAAAATAATCACATTGACTTAGGCGGAAGTATGGATCCTAAAAAAAGCTTCAGAAAAGCCTACGTCGGTATCGTTATGGACATGGCATTAGCCCGTAGCAAAATCAGCAATCGGATGGTTGCTCAGCGCTTAGGTGTGGACGAGACGACGATCCGTCGCTGGCGTAAAGAGAATATCGAGTTTGAGCGCGCTTTCACTGAGGCTCGCGAAGCTCTCAGAGAGAAAATTAACCGCGTCGCCGGTAAGAGCCTGGACGTTCGTAAACGGAAGGTTGTCACCACATCGCCGGACGGTGTGAAAACTACGATTGAAGATGTGCTGCCCACGCACAACGATATTGCTGTTTTCTCGAAGGCGCTCGGTCTTGGTACCAGCGTCTATAGCGAGGAAGAACGCCAGCGTGATGTGTTGCGTGATGTCATGAAACATAAGGTTGCCGGAAAATACTCCGCACTGGAGGCAGCGCAGCTACTTGAGGCTGAGGGGGTAAAAGTTCCTCCAACTCTGCTTATGGAGCTTGGCGCGCCGAAAATATTCGAACCGTTCACCAATAGTGACGAGGCAGCCAAAGCCGACACCGCAAAACTTACCCCACAGGAAGCGGCAGACGTCTATAAAAATATTCTGGGCTGAAAATGCAAAAACAGGCGTTTCGAAGCGAAAAAACGCTATGCACTTTTTGACCCGTTTTATGCACGTTTTATTCATCCCGATTTAGCCACATTTCTGTTCAAAACAGAGGCATCACGCTGTTTGCTCGATGAGGGCTGTTACGCCAGTTCGGGTAACGACCATTATGTTAAATCGGGGCATTTTTAAGGAATTTACCTGTGCCGATCCCATTCCCCTTCGATTTCAAAAAACCTGACTATACGCAGGTTTTCGAGTGGCGTATGGAGCGTCTGCAACGCATTCGCCAGAACCCGGAGGTGCTTCCGGCGCTCCGCCAGTTTTACCGCGATAATCCGGCTCAGTTCATTATTGACTGGGGCATGACCACAGACCCGCGCAATCTCGACTACGGGCTCCCGGTCTCCATTCCGTTTTTACTGTTCCCGAAACAGGAGGAGTGGATCCACTGGATAATGGACCGCCGTAAGCTGATGGAGAACGGCATTACGGAGAAAAGCCGCGAGATGGGGCTTAGTTGGACCTCCATCGGCCTGGCCTGTTCGCTTTGCCTGTTTAACCGGGAAATGGTTATTGGGTTTGGCTCCCGTAAAGAAGAGTACGTGGACAGCTCAGGCAGTCCGAAAGCGCTGTTCTGGAAGGCGCGCAAATTCGTTGAACTGTTGCCGGTGGAATTTCGCGGTAGCTGGAATGAGAAAAAACACGCGCCTTACATGCGGATTGCGTTCCCCGACAGCGGCGCCGTAATCACCGGTGAAGCTGGCGACAATATCGGGCGCGGGGACAGGACTACCATGTATTTTGTCGATGAGTCAGCATTCCTGCAGCGCCCGAAACTTATTGATGCGGCGCTTTCCCAGACGACCCGCTGCCGTATAGACCTCTCATCGGTCAACGGCATGAACAACCCGTTCGCCCGCAAGCGGCATGGTGGAAAAATCCCTGTATTCACGTTCCACTGGCGCAGCGACCCGCGCAAGGACGATGAATGGTACCGCAACGAGTGTCTGAAAATTGACGATCCAATTATCGTTGCCCAGGAACTGGACCTGAACTACAGCGCATCCACTGAGGGGATCCTCATTCCTTCTGAATGGGTGCAGGCAGCCGTCGACGCACATATCAAACTGGGTATTCAGCCCAGCGGCCAGCGCCTCGGTGCAATGGATATCGCCGACGAGGGGAAAGACAAAAACGGCTTTTCTTCCCGTTATGGCTTCCTCCTGCAGAACGTCCACGAATGGTCTGGCGAGGGGAGTGATATCTACGCCTCTGTCGTTAAATCCTTTGGGTACTGTGACGATTACGGTCTGGATGAGTTCCGTTTTGATGAGGATGGTCTGGGCGCCGGTGCGCGTGGTGATGCCCGTGTGATAAACGAGCTCAGGCAGGCTGAAGGCCGGGGAACGATAACAGCCACGCCTTTCCGTGGTAGCGGTAGCGTATTCGATCCGGAAGATGAAGCCGTTCCTGGTGATAACGGTAAAGCGGCGCGCCTGAATAAAGACTTCTTCGCAAATGCGAAGGCACAGAGCTGGTGGCATCTCCGCAAGCTGTTTCGTAACACCTTCCGCGCGCTGAACGGGATGGATTATGACCCTGATGAAATCATTTCGATAAGCAGCGAGATTGAAAACAAAGACCGCCTGCTGATGGAGCTTTCACAGCCAACCTGGTCGAAAAACGCCGTCGGTAAAATCCTCGTGGATAAACAACCGGAAGGAACGAAGTCACCTAACCTGGCTGACTCGGTGATGATCAACTACGCACCGATGGATTCCTCCCTCGATATCTGGTCCAGACTCGGAGCATAACCGCTATGGCGAAAAAAACAGGAAGAGTCGCCACAGCGGACTCTTACGACAACTTTGTTGCGCGGGTTGGCCTGCAGCAGCCAAATCAGCATGCAGCATCAACGTACCGCGCCAATTACACCAGCCGCAACCGCCTGCTGATGGAGTGGGCCTATCGTTCATCGTGGATCATCGGTGCTGCTGTCGATGCCAAGCCTGACGATATGACGAAAAAAGGGGCCAGGATAACCAGCGAAATCGACCCGAAGCGCCGGGGTATTCTGGAGGCCAGGTTTGAAGAGCTGAAGCTCTGGGAAAGGCTTAACCTGGTACTGAAATGGTCAAGGTTGTACGGTGGTGCCGTGGGGTTGATCCTCATTGAGGGGCAGGCTCCGCTTACTCCGCTGGTACTGGATAAAGTCGGGAAAGGCAGCTTTAAAGGCCTGGCCGTGCTCGACCGCTGGATGATTAACCCGAACCTCGGACGCCGTATCAAAACGCTCGGTCCTGAGCTTGGTAAGCCAGAAACTTACGATATTGTCACCACAGCGCAGGGTATACCACCGTGGACGGTGAACTACAGCCGGCTGATTCGTATGGATGGCATAACCCTTCCGTACCAGCAGGCTCTCACGGAAAACGAGTGGGGAATGTCTGTTGTTGAGCGTATCTTCGATCGCCTGACATCGTATGACAGTACGAGTGTTGGTGCGGCACAGCTCGCTTACAAAGCGCATCTGCGCACGGCAAAAATCAAGGAACTGCGCAAAATTATTGCGATGGGCGGAAAGCCATACGAAGCGCTGCTCAAACAAATGGACATGGTACGTCAGTTCCAGACTAATGAGGGGATGTCTCTCTTTGATGCTGAAGATACCTTCGAAACGCATTCCTACTCGTTCGCCGGATTATCCGACCTGCTGAGCGAGTTCAAAGAAGACATTGCCGGTGCCGTTGGTATTCCACTGGTCCGCCTGTTTCGACAGTCGCCGAAGGGTTTTTCAACGGGCGATTCTGACTTGGCTAACTACTACGACGATATTGGTGCGCTACAGGAAAACACCCTGAGAGCACCGGTTCGGCTGCTTTATGACGTGCTTCATCGTTCTGAGTTTGGTGAGCCGCTGCCTGACGATTTTACATTCGAATTTAACCCACTCTGGCAGATGTCAGATGTTGATCGTTCGACTGTGGCAAGCAATACCACTACCGCACTGGCGACTGCTGTGCGTGAACTGGGAATGCCTCCTGCCGCCGCATTAACCGACCTCAGGGAAACGGCGCGTGTGACGGGTATTGGCGCATCCATTACCGATGAGGATATCGACCATGCGAAGGCCCAGTGGTCGGAGGATGAATCTGAAACCAGCCCTCCGCCGACGTTCGGAAATACAGTACCGCAAAAGCCTGTTGGCGATAGCAAACCAGATCGGGGAAATCGTAGCAGGCTCTTACGATGGTTCACAGGCCAGCGCTGACAAAACCGCCAGCATCCTTGTGGACTATTCGGACGTCATCAGTGACTGGGCAGAAATGGTCGGTCGCAAAATGTTTGCCCAGGTCGAGCGCGAAGAGTGGAACCAGTGGCGATCTGTCTCGGAAGAGATTGCCGCTGGTCTGCGCGATGTGGTGGGTAACACTCCTGTCGGGCAGGTGGCGCAAGATATCGTTTATCGTCAGATCCAACTGATGAAGTCCCTGCCACTGGAAGCCGCAGACCGGGTCAAAGACATTCAGGAACGTGCGATACAGGCCGTTATCAACGGCGAGCGGCCGGAACAGCTTTACGAAATGATCATGGCCTCTGGTGATGTGTCCGCCAGCAGGGCGCGACTGATTGCCCGTACAGAGATTGGTCGCGCTACCGGCGCGCTGACTCAGGCCCGGGCCCTGTCGGTTGGTTCAGAAGGGTACTGGTGGCGTATTGAAGGCGCAGGGACGCGTGATTCTCATCGGAAAATGAAAGATAAATTCGTTCGCTGGGATAACCCGCCGACGCTGGACGGTATGACCGGACACGCCGGATGTTTACCGAACTGCAAATGCTGGCCGGAAGTACAGATACCAGAGCCGAGAAAGTAAAAAATACGGCTTTGAACGTTCATTTTATGTGAACTGCAATACCCGCGAAATGTTATGGAAATGTTGTATTCAAAAAAGTCCGTTTTCAGCCTGGTTAATCGCTACTTTTACGGCTTTGAGGGGACATTTTAATCAAGTCCATTTTCGTCGGTACGGGTAAGAACCCTTATGTTAAATAGCCCGTTATTTTGAACATTTTTCCCATCTGACAGGGTCGCCATTGAGCGGCCTTTTTTCTTGCCTGACAACAGCAGGTAACCCATGAAAAAGAATATCTATTTCCTCAAGCTAAAGAATGGCGATATCGAGAAGATAACCGCCACCTATAACGGGATCTCGGCAACCCATCAACGCGTAGGTGATAAGCGTCGGTGTTGTGTATGTGGTCGCGGTAACGCGCGCCAGATTAAACACCTGCTACGAGAATTCATTAAATCAACGCAGGCGGTAGAAGGATGAAATATTTCTTTAAAGCCCGCCTGGGGAACACCCGTTTCCAGTTGGCTGATGGCTCAGTGCTCTTTAAAGATGTGCCGATAGGGCGCACCGGTGAACAGGAGTATGACGCCACCGAACGCCCGGAGCTGGTGCCGGATGCCCGAGGGAAGGTGATTGTCAGACGCACGCCGGAAGAGGTCTTTAGCGAGCGTGCGATGGCTTCCTTTGAAAGTATGGCGGTGACCATCGGACACCCTCGCGACTTCAACGGGGAAATTATCTTTGTCACCCCGGAGAACTGGCGCCAGTTAGCCAACGGGCACATTCAGAACGTCAGGCGCGGGCAAGGCTCAGAATCCGACCTGTTGCTTGCTGATGTCATCGTTAAAACCCCAGAGGGGTTACAGGCCATCGACGATGGTGACGATGAGGTCAGTTGTGGGTATGACGCTGATTATGAACAAATCTCACCCGGCCTCGCAAATCAGTCTGCGATAACCGGTAACCATCTGGCCCTTGTCCCAAACGGGCGGGCCGGTTTCCGCTGCAAAATAGGGGATGCTATGCCTAGCACGACTAAAAACTGGTTTACCCGGCTTTTAAAGGCCCGTAAAACCAACGACGCCGCCGAAATGGCGAACCTGATCGATAACCCGCCGGACAATATGACTGGTGATAACGACGATGTGACGTCATCCATGACGCCTGGTGGGGTGGTTATTAACCTTGCACCACAAGCCCCAATGCCTGCACCGACGCTGCCCGTCACGACCGATTCGGAAGAAGATATTCCGGAATGGGGCAAGGCGCTGATTGCCGCAGTGGCAAAACTCACCCCGGCAGCACCAACAACAGTCGACGAGGATGAGGACGAAAAAGGCGAGGTGGAAGGGGCTGTTACAGGTGATGCCGCTTACCGCGCCGACCTGATTCAGCCAGGCATTCAGTTGCCAGCGAAAGCGAAACCTACGGCATTCAAACGTCAGATCCTTGCCGCTGCCGATCAGTCGCTGGTTCGTCCCATCGTGGGCGATGCGGATGTCACCAGTCTGAAAAAAGCCACTGTGGATATGGCATTCAACGCCGTTTCTGAACTGGCGAAAAACCGCAACACCTCCGCGCAGACTGTCGACAGTTTTCGCACGATGACCACCAACACCACAAAATCTATCGCGGAGATCAACAAAGCCGCGAAAGAAATCTGGGCTAAACGAGGCTAAAACATGGCTAACACCATTCTTTACCGGATGTCTTCGGGCATCGCCGGGGCTATTTCACGCCCGCAGGATTTAACCGTCGAGCCTCATGTACTCGATTCCACAAAGCCATTCGCGGCGTATGGTCTGGGCGGGAAAATCTCTGGCGGCAAATTCGTTCCTGTCGAAACGGGCGATGAGGCTACTGTGCTGGCGGGTATTTTTGTTCGTCCTTATCCGACCGCCTCACAGCCCGACAAGATTCGCCAGATTGGATCTGGTTTCAACTTTAGCGGTGACAACCTGAAGCGCGGCTATGTCACGGTCAATATCGGCGGGGACGCATCTTCTGTTGCTCTCTATGCCCCGGTATTTATGCGCGTTGATACGCCGACCGAAGCCAGCCCGCTCGGCGCTTTCCTCGCGGCGGCTGATGGTGCAAACACCGTACAGATCACCAACGCCTATTTCAATGGTCCCGGCGACGCCGACGGCAACATTGAACTGGCATACAACATTTAAAGGGAGCACTAAAAATGCCAATGACCTTTGATCAGGCAACAGTCGACAGCACTGGTGCTTTCCTTGTTCACGAGCTGGAGCGACTCGACCAGACGCTGAACCTTCCGCTGACATCACAGACGTGGAGCCGTGATATCGAGCTGCGCGAAGACGTCTCTATTGCGGATGAGGTGAGTTCTTTCACCAACACCACGTTTGCTGCGGCAGGTACACCGAACGCGAACGGCAAAAACTGGATTAACCAGCTTGCCACAGCTATCGCCGGGCTGAATGTGGATATCGCTAAAACGGGTTTTCCTCTGGAATTGTGGGGGATGGAGCTGGGCTGGACCGTTGTTGAACTGGCCGCAGCGGCACAGGTCGGGCGCCCAATTGACACCCAGAAATACGACGGTATGCAGTTGAAGTGGAACATGGATACTGATGAGCAGGTGTATATCGGGGATGCGGTGAAAGGTGCTAAAGGTCTGCTGAACCTGTCACAGGTTACACCGACGAACGCAGCGAAAACCTTTGCGACATCCACTCCGGACGAAATCCGCGCTGCCATTAACCAGGTACTGAGTAATGCATGGACCCGTTCAGCGTACTCGAAAGTACCGGAAGATTTGCTGATCCCGCCGGAACAGTATTCCTTCCTGGCGAGCACCATCGTTTCTTCTGCAGGTAATCAGTCACTGCTGACCTACCTTGAAACCAACACGATCGCCTTCCACCAGAACGGCAAGCCGCTGAACATTCGCCCGGTTAAATGGGCTATCGGTCGCGGTGTGGCAGGTAAAGACCGTATGGTCGCGTACACGAACGATAAAAAGTTTGTGCGCTTCCCGATGGTTCCTCTGCAGAGCGTTCCGATTCAGTACCGTGGCATCTACCAGCTCGTAACTTATTACGGCAAGCTGGGCGCAGTTGAACCGGTATACCCGGAAACCCTGAACTACATGGATGGCATTTAATCCAGATACAGCCCCTTCTCAGGGGCTTTTTTCTAAGGAATTCCAATGAAGAAAATCTATGTACTGACCGCGTTCAACTTCAACGACGGCACCAGCATCAGGGCGTTTACTCCTGGTTTTCATGACGTCGAAAGCGATGTGGCTGATCACTGGTTCGTGAAGGCGCACTGTTCGCCTGATGGTGAAGCTCCGGCACTGGAAGCTGATCCGCGTATTGCAGAGCTCGAAACGCTGGCGGCGGAACAGGCTACCCGTATTGCAGAGCTCGAAACGCAACTCGCAGAGGCAAAAGCTAATGGCAAAAAACAAAAGTCTGCCGACGCCTGAGAAGTTCCGCGCTGACTTCCCGCAGTTTTCTGATGAAACAAAATACCCCACTCCGATGATTCAGGCCCGTCTCGCCCTGGCAGATGTGCTGATGAGCGAGTCACGGTTTGGCGAAGATATTTTCCCTTATGTCGTTGAGTTATTCGTGGCGCACTACATGGCGCTGTACGCAGCGGATCAGCGTGGCGCCGCGGTTGGTTCTTCCGGTGGTGCGAACAGCGGGGTGCAGACATCAAAATCAGTGGACAAGGTTTCTGTCAGCTACGACGCCGGCATGACCATGAATCCTGATGCAGGTTTCTGGAATAACACCCGTTACGGCTCTGAGTTCTGGGAATATCTGATGATTTTCGGTGCCGGGGCTATTCAACTGGGGACGCCGTAATGAAAAGTGGCCTGACGGTACGTACGGACAATGCTGAGTCTGTCCTGGAATCCCTGCGCCAGTTATCCGGTATGGATGTGCTGGTGGGGATCCCGCAAGACAAGGCCGCGCGCGAAGACTCTCCGATAAGCAACGCGGAACTGGGCTACCTCCACTCAACGGGCGCAACGGTGGAAATTGACGGTGAGACCGTTACGTTACCGCCGAGGCCATTTCTTGATATGGGGATCGAGGATTCAAAACCCCGGACTACTGCGCACCTGAAGGCGGCGGCAACTGCTGCGCTGGAAGGGCAGACAGAAGCGGCAATGCGTGAACTGGAAAGCGCCGGACAGATTGCCCGTGACGCTGCAAAAGCCGTTATCGGTGCTGGTGATCGGCTGCATCCTCTTTCTGAGAAAACCCTTGAACGCAGGCGGGCCGAAGGCATTCCCGGTGAGAAGCCGCTGTATGCCCACGGTTACCTGCTGCGCTCCATTAACTACGTCGTGAGGAAAAAATAATGCCTTTTCTCGATGTGAGCGAGGTTCTTCTCGATCCTGACTTCATGGACACCAGTCTGGTTTGTCACCGACAGATTCAGACGGCTGATGAGGATAATTTCGCGACAAATACCCCGCAGGATATTCCGTTTTCCGGAGTGGTGACTGTCGACCGCTCCCTCGAGGCGAAACGTATGGCCGCAGGTCAGAACATCAGTGGTGCGATCCTCATCGTGACACAGTTCAGGCTGACGCAGGGGCAACCCGGAACGGATACCAGTCCGCGACTGGATGCCGATATCGTGACATACAGCGGGCGTGATTATCGCGTGACATTTGTTGACCCGTACACCCGCTACGGTGCTGGTTTCGTCCAGGCGCATTGTGAGCTGGTGGACTTTGACGGAGGGACGCCAGTTGAGTAACGACAGCACCACGCGCGGATACCTGACACCTGTCGCTGATGGGCCTGCCTACGATGAGGCACTGGAAAGGGAAATCAGTCGGTGGATCCGCGGCGTCACCGGGTTACCGGCTAAAGCGGTTTTTCCCCGGTGGACTGACCCGCAACCGCAGATCCCGAAGAACGGGAATACATGGTGTGCATTCGGCATCACGACCGTACCGCTTTCCGGCATGCCCGCGAATGTCCAGGTGGATGAAAATACCTCTGCTCAGTGGGCATGGGAGAGCGTGACGGTCATTTTATGCTTTTACGGTCCGCAGGGAGCCAGCACGGCGGCGACGTTCAGAGCCGGTCTCTTTGTTGAACAAAACAACACAGAGCTTAACCGCGCCGGGTTATCCATCAGCGATGCCGGGACAATTTATAACCTGCCTGAACTGATTAATAAGCAGTGGGTGAGGCGCTATGACATCACTGTCACGCTGACCCGTAAAACCATCCGCACCTACAACATTAAATCCATCGTTGAACCCAACGTTACAATTTCAACCGGAGATTGATCATGGCGAAAGGCTTGCCTTTAAATCGCGTCACCAACGTGACTGTGACGCTTTCAGCCAGAGCAGCACAGGGCCGAAACTTTGGCTCTATGCTGATTCTGGGTAACTCGACTGTTATTCCGATTGCCGAACGTCTGCGCCTGTATTCAGCCCCGGACGATATCGGCGATGATTTCGGTGTGGACAGTGAAGAATATAAAGCTGCGGTTATCTGGTTTTCCCAGTCGCCGCGACCGACTCAAGTCTACGTTGGGCGTTGGGTGAAAACCCTCGAGTCTGCGGAAACCGGTGAACCGGAGACCCTGCTGGAGGCCGTCAATGAGCTGATGGACTACAACAGCTGGTATGGCTTACACCTTGCCGTGCCAGAGGTTGATTACCCTTCTGATGCGGACATTATAAGTGTGGCTGCAGCCATTGAGGCGGCGACAGTATCCCGCATCTTCGGTATTACTACAGATGAAGCCGATACGCTGGTGGCTGCCACCACGACCGACCTGTCGTCGAAATTGAAAGCTGCGAAATACAGCCGCACATTTATCCAGTATTCGACCAGTTCACGCTACGCAGCGCTGTCCGCGTTTGCCCGCGCGTTTACTGTCGACTTTAGCGCCAGTAACACCACTATCACTCTGAAATTCAAACAGGAGCCGGGTGTTACCTATGAAACGATGACAACCAGCCAGGCCAACAACCTGGAAGCGAAGAACTGCAACGTTTACGTGTACTACGAAAACGACACGGCAATTCTGGAACAGGGTGTGATGTCGAACGGCGATTTCTTCGATGAACGCCACGGCCTTGACTGGCTGCAAAACGCGGTACAAACCGCAGACTTTAATACGCTCTACACCAGCACCACAAAAATTCCGCAGACAGATGCCGGTACCACTACCCGTATTGCGAATATTGAGAAGGTGCTGGATCAGGCTGTCGACAACGGTTTGTTCGCGCCGGGCATCTGGACTGGTGGGCCTCTGGGCGTAATTTCGACGGGTGATACCCTGACTAAGGGGTATTACACCTATGCCGAGAGTGTGGATGACCAGTTGCAGGTCGACCGTGAGGCACGCAAAGGGGTACCTATTCAGGTGCTTGGCAAGCTGGCCGGTGCCGTGCATTACGGTACCGTGGCAATCACTGTCGTGCGCTAAGGGGGCGACATGGCTACTTATTCTTTTATCGACGTGACCGCCACGCTTGTGGGGCCGACTGGCTCCATCGATTTGGGGTACGGTTCCGCAAACTCTGACGAGGGGATCACGGTTACCTTCTCTGAGGCAAAAAATACCATGACAACTGGCGCGGACGGCGAAGTTATGCACAGCCTTCACGCCGGAAAATCGGGAACCATCACGGTAAACCTGCTGAAAACCTCGCCGGTGAATAAAAAACTTAACCTGGCATATAACGCGCAGTCGCTTTCGTCTGCCACCTGGGGGAATAACGTCATTGTTATCCGCAACAAGGTGAGCGGCGACATCATTACCGCGCGCAGTTGCGCATTCCAGAAACACCCGGACATGGTTAACGCCAAAGTCGGCAACAACAACGCCTGGGTGTTTGATGCTGGTAAAATCGATCCGTTACTCGGGGAGTTTTAACCGATGAAATTTACCCTTAACGGCGTGGAATACCACGCCGACAAGCTCAGCGTATTTGACCAGTTAAAGGTCTCCCGTAAGGTGCTCCCGCTAATCGCAAAAGTCATTGCCGATGTATCTTTGCTGAAAAATGCGCTGAAAGATAAAGAACCTGGCCGTGATCAGATTTTTAAAACACTGGAAACGGTGCTCCCGAAAATTGCCGATGTGTTGGCGGAAATGCCGGATGAAAGCGTGGATGCGATCCTGCACCCATGCCTGAGAGTGGTCTCCCGCAAAAGCGCGATGGGCAACTGGACGCCTATTTTCAGCGAAGGCGATCTGATGTTTGAGGATATAGACCTCTTCACTATGCTCGGTATTGCTGCTCGCGTAGTGGGAGACAACCTGGGAAATTTTTTGCACGCACTCCATACGAAAGAGACGGATACGTCGGGGCAAGAGGCCTGACGCTAAACGCCTTGCCAGATGGTGAGGACTTTCTGATGCGCCCGGTACATGCCGGGTATATCCCCTATACCGCGTTAAAGGACGGATCTATTGATCTGGCTGATATCGCACGCATGAATGACTGGCTTGATATCAACGCCGACAACAAAGCCCGCATCCAGCAATGGGAGAAAGAACAGTGAATGCTGAAACAATAAAATCGTTCCTGGTCTCTCTTGGGTTCGATGTTGATGGCGCTGGCGCGGCAAAATTCGATGCGACACTGGTCAGTGCGACAAAAAAGGCTATTGCTCTCGGTGTTGCGGCGGAGGCCGCCGCGCTTTCAGTGATGGCATTCACGACCAAAACCGCCAGCGGCCTTGATGAGCTTTACTGGGCTTCCCAGCGTACCGGTGCAACGGTGGCGGGTATACAGGCTATCGGCTATGCGGCATCGCAAACTGGCAGCAGTGCCGCCGCGGCGCGCAGCTCTCTGGAGAGCCTGGCGCATTTCATGCGAACCAGTCCTGGGGCGGAAGGTTTTCTGAATCGTCTGGGAGTGCAGACTCGCGATGCCAGCGGCCAGATGCGCGGCATGGAGTCAATCTTTGCTGGCGTGGGTCAGCGCCTCAGCAACATGCCTTATTACCGGGCTAATCAGTACGCTTCCATGCTCGGTATTGACGAAAATACGCTGATGGCGATGCGTCGCGGCATGGGTGAATTTGGCGCACAATACAACGCCACGGCGAAAGCAATCGGTTTTAATGCTGATGTGGCCGCGAAAAGTTCCAACCGCTTCATGACCTCCATGCGCGAGTTTACAATGATGGCGGGCATGGCGCGGGACAAAATCGGCACCAGCCTGACGGATGGACTTGCTGGCTCGCTCGATCGTCTGCGTAAGCAAATCCTCGATAATTTCCCTTCCATTGAGCGCGGTATCATGGCGGTCATCAACGGGATTTTGTGGCTGTCAGACGTTATTGGTCGGGCGGTGATGCGACTGATTCAGGTCGTCGGGCAAGTTTCTGAATGGTGGCAGAGCCTGGACGATGACAGCAAATCCCTCATTGAGACGCTGGGCGCCGTGCTGGTGGTCTGGCGACTACTGAATGCGGAGATGTGGAAATCTCCCGTTACGTGGGTGCTGGCGCTGGTGGGCGCGCTTCTGTTGCTCTGGGATGACTACCAGACCTGGAAGGAAGGTGGGAAATCGCTGATCGACTGGTCGAAATGGCAGCCTGAGATTGACCAGGCGAAAAAGGTATTCACCTGGCTGCGCGATACGCTAATCGGGCTGAAAGATAATCTCGGTGGGTGGAAAAACACACTGGAGCTGATTTTTGGTTTCATGGTGGGTGCAAAACTGGCGAGTTTTCTCGGTGGTATCGGGAAAATCAGCAGCGCGTTTGGTGGTGTAGCTAGGGCAATCGGTAGTGTGCTGGGCGGTCTGGGGAATCTCACAAAAGCAATTGCTGATATTGCACTGCGCAATCCGTGGCTGCTGATGTTTGTCCCGACGAACAACACGCCTACTACCTCAGAAGAGATGGCGATGATTGGTGGTGTTGGTTCAAATATCGACCCCGCTGAACTTCAAAAGGCCCAGGAGTGGCAAAAGAATCACCCGGGAGAGCTTTATGTTCCTGGTAATGAGCGCGGTATCCGCAACAATAACCCTGGCAATATCGAATTTGCCGGACAGGAAGGCGCAACTTCCGACGGCCGGTTTGCGCAGTTCCGCACACCGTTCGAGGGGCTGCGTGCTCTTTCCCGCCAGCTTCTGCGTTACTACGACGGGAAAACGACGGGCAAGCAGTTGCGTACTGTTTCCGATATTGTCAGTACCTGGGCGCCACCCACAAAAAATGGAAAGGTCGAGAATGACACGCTGGCCTACATCGCGCATATCTCTCAGATGCTGGGTGTATCGCCGGATGCACAGATCAACATGCGCGACCCCAATGTGATGACCGCCATGATGAATGGCATCATCCAGAAGGAGAACGGTCGCAATCCGTATGGTGATGAAATGGTTCGCAGTGCCGGCATGTCTGCGATAGGTGGTCCGTCGCTCAACCAGGAAGTCAACATCAACATTCATGGTGTTTCTAACCCGCAGGAAGCGGGGAATATTCTTGCCGACAAACAGGCCAGTATTCAGGCCAACGGTATTCAGCAACTTCAGACGGGGCCACGCTGATGGATATTCTCTCAACAATTTTCCATCAGCAAAGCCGCCGCATAGGGGTGCTGGTACCGAGTGTGGTTGTCAGCGAGAAGCACAGCGACACGCTGGAAATCACGGAACACCCGGTAGAGAAACCGACATCATCCGGTACCGGGTTCGTTGCTGATCACGCATACCGACGCCCCAGCGAGGTAGTGATGCAGGTGGGGTTTTCTGGTGGTGGTTCACTTCTCGATTTGCTCAATACCAGCAGCATTGGCCTGAGTCTCGGCCTTTCTCCCGGTGAGGTTTATGAGAAATTTCTGGAGCTGCAGAGAAATCGCGAACTGTTAGATGTTACTACGGGTAAACGACTGTACAGCAACATGCTGATTCGTGCGCTGGAGGTGGTTACAGACAAGACAACAGAAAACGTGCTGTCGGCGGTGCTGACGCTGCGAGAGCTGACTATCACCGAAACGAAGGCGGTCAAGGTTGCTGATAAAGCCGATATGAAAGAAGGTGTGAGTACGGCAGGGACACAGAATGCCGGGGTGAAGTCTCCGGTACCGAAAAATGAAAGTTTCCTTTCGCAAATCTTTGGGGGATAGAACTGTAATGACCATCAGCGAAATTCCTCTATCAGCCGATAACCAGCAGTTTGCGATCACTACTGCCGGTACTGCCTACAGGATGCGTCTGGTCTGGCGGGAAAGTTTCTGGTGTCTCGATCTGTTGAACAGCGACCAGACTCCAATAGTGCTCTCGTTGCCTCTTTTTACAGGCGCTGATTTGCTAGGGCAATATGCGTATCTGGATCTGGGGTTTTCACTCTACATTGGTACGGACGCTGCCGGGCAGGAACCTACGAAAACCGATCTCGGATTTCACAGTCATCTTTACATCGTCACGGAGTAGCCATGTCTCAAAACTGGATACGGCATTTTGAGTTACAAATTGTCGATGAGAACGGGACCGGGATCAGCCTGTCTGATTTTAAGGTGACATTTCGCATCGAGTGGGCGGATACGCGGTTTCCACGCGTGGCAAACGTCAAAATTTATAATGTGTCGCAGGAGACGCAGGCACGTATCATGGGGGAGGAATTCAGCAAAATCCGCATTATCGCCGGGTACGATGGCGCGATGCCGGTTGTCCCGGCCAGCGAGGTAGGTGTTGCTCACCCGGTAGCACCAGGCGACGAAGGTAAATTTTCCGGCACCAATTATGGGCTGATTTTCACTGGCGATATCCGCTTCACCATCAACGGCAAAGACAATATCACCGATAGTTGGGTGCTGGTACAGGCCGCCAGCGATTACAACGCGTTCCTGTTCGCCAGCACGAAGACAACGCTTGCCGCCGGGTATACGACGAAAGATCTGCTCGACCTGACGATGAGGGGATTCAACCCCTACGGGATCACGCCGGGTATCATTGGTGATATGCCGACTACGGTATTTCCTCGCGGGTTGCCGTTGTACCACTCAAACCGCGACATCATGGACGATATCGCCAAAATGTGCGGCGGTACGTGGCAGATGGTCGATGGTCAGGTGCATGTTGTGCCGTCTGATAAGTATGTGCAGGAAGCGATCGTATTGAATGCCGACACCGGGCTGATTGGGATGCCACAACAGACGATGGGCGGTGGAGTAAACGTGCGGTGTCTGATAAATCCGAACATCAAAATAAACGGTCTGGTACAGATTGATCAGGCATCGATTTACCGGATCGCAGCGGGTAATTCGGACATTGCTCAAACGCCATCAAGAATAGGCACGTCGACCGTTAACGGTAATATCGAAACTGATATGTTACCCAGTAGAACGCAGGCAGCCAGTATCGCTGCAGATGGCGTTTATATCGTCAAAGCGATCGACTATACTGGCGAGACGCGGGGCCAGTCGTGGTACATGGATATGATGTGCTTTGCACGTGGTGCGCGAGATTTGCAGACGAATGCTTCACTCAACAGGACTTTTTGAACATGAGAATAAAAACCCTGGCATTTGCGGTGTGCTTGTTTCCGTCCGTCGTGTTTGCTGATTCTCAGTGCGGTCCATTCCACCTTGGAACCAGTAAAGAAGATGATGGGTGGGCGCGGATTAACGGAGCTAAGCCGGAGTCTCAAAAATTCACGTTCCTGAAATCCCAAGGTGATTATGACAACGTCAAAATGCAATGGATGGTGCCAACCGATGCCCCTGGCAAGTGGTACGGTATGGACTATGTGAAAAAAAACGGTAAAGCGATCCTCAACGTCCAGTTGGTGCAGGCCAACATGAACGCGCCGCGAGTATATGGGACGTATGATTGTGTGAAGGTGAAATAATCCTGAGCGTGTTAAAATAACCAGTATTCTTATTTAATTATCCACTGTTACAATGCCGGAAAATGCCAACTGAGCTAGATGTATGGATAAAGAGACCAGAACGCAGATTGAGAGGGATCTTGAAAACGACTTAATGAAGATGTTATCCGTGGTTACATTGGATAAATTTTCTAACTTTCTCGTTGATAAAGGGATTGAAGGGTTAACTTGCCGGATATGTGGTAGTGGTGATATAGGTGTTCCGCTCACCACCCATGCGGGGCATAGTGAATTCTTGAATTATTCTAAAGTTGATGGCGGTGGCCCTCCTCACTCGCTTTTTAACTATGAATATCGGTTGCCATGCAATAACTGCGGATTTGTACATAGCTTTGCCGTATATCCTGTACTCAAATGGATTGAAGATCAGGAGGGTGGCAGTGGCTCAAAGGCAGAGTGATAACGTAACAATGGGAAGGTTTCCGCCGCTCAGAAAAAGAGAGGGTGGCGAACCACCAACTGGAGACGATGACATGCAACAGCGGGTAAGAGAGCTTGAAAAAGACGTCCAGTCTATCAAGACAGACTTGGCTGTCATGAAATCAAATTACGCTACAAAAGAAGATGTAAGCAACGCCAAGAACAGTATCATTATGTGGGTTGTAGGTGCGGTTATTTTCGCTCAATTAATACCTGCGCTGCCTGCAATCCTTGATGCTGTCAAACGAATGTTGAATGGCTGATTAATAGCCGATTGTTTCAATCTATGCTTTGATCACTCACCCGCTGCCGAGCGGGTTTTTTATGCCCGGAGTTTTCCTTATGCCTATCCCTCTCTCGTCGCAAATCAGCGGCGATCAGCAATTCATGCTCGCGATTCAAGAGGCCATCAGCGCTGGGATCCGTGTGGCGATGCCTGGCATTGTGGTCTCGTTTGATAGTGATGCGGTTACTGCAGTGATTCAGCCAGCGATTAAAGGCTATGAACCAGACGCCAATGGCAACCAGATTTCTATCTCAATGCCTCAGTTGGTGGATGTTCCGGTCACATTTCCGCGTGGCGGCGGTGTCACCCTCACATTTCCGGTTAAGCCCGGCGATGAGTGTGAACTGATATTTAACGATCGCTGCATTGATTTCTGGTGGCAGAGTGGCGGCGAACAGGAGCCGGTGCACCCTCGCCAGCACCACATAGGAGATGCGGTCGCGTTTCTCGGTCCGATGTCACAGGCCAAAAAAATCAGTGGTATCAGCACCAGTGCGGCGCAACTGCGCAGCGACGACGGAAGCACGTTCTTTGAGCTCAACCCCAGCACCCAGAAAATTAAGATAGTTGCCCCTGGCGGGGTTGAGGTGGTTACCCCGCTGGCTGACTTCTCGGATAAAGTCACTATTCATGGTTTGTTAACGTGGATGGGCGGCATGATCGGTTCTATCGCTTCTGGCGTAGCATCAACAATCACCGGCGCTGTTGAGTTTATCGGCAGTGTGAAAGCGAACGGCAAAACAATCGACAATACGCACACTCACGGCGGTGTGCAGCACGGCACAAGCAACACTGACGAGGTGAACTGATGCGATACAGACGTGAAGACGCCGACGGTGAATATACCTTTGGCAGTGGTGATGATACCTGGCTGGTTAACTCACCTGAGGCCGTGGCGCAGGCAGTAAAAACGCGATTCGAATTGTGGTACGGGCAATGGTTCCTCGATACGACAGAAGGGACACCGTGGATTCAATCCGTACTCGGTAAACAGAAACCGGAAACCTATAATCTGGCGATCCGCAAGCGCATCCTCGAAACGCGGGGCGTGAAATCTATCCTCTCTTTCAATACGACAGTGAACACCACGACGCGCCGCGTTGAGTTCACCTCTACAGTCGACACCATCTACGGAACAACGACAGTAACCAGCGAGGCATAAATGGCCCTCAATTTGGACACACTCGGCTTATCGGCAACGGTAACCGCTGAGGGTATTAGTGCGCCCGATTATCAGACGATACTCGATACCCTGACAAGCTATTTCCAGCAGATTTATGGCAGTGATGCTTATCTGGAACCGGACAGCAAAGACGGCCAGATGGTGGCGCTGGTGGCACTGGCGATTCACGATGCCAACAACACAGCCATTTCCGTCTATAACTGCTTTTCTCCTGCAACCGGGTACGGTGCAGCGCTAACCAGCAATGTAAAAATTAACGGTATTGCGCGCAAAGGGGCGACGAACTCGACTGTAGATCTGCTGCTTACTGGCACTGCCGGCACGACAATTGCAAACGGATCCGTGCGGGACCAGAATAACATTATCTGGAATCTCCCGACGTCTGTGTCAATCAGTGTCGACGGAACGGTACTGGCGACTGCAACGAGCGCTAACAGCGGAGCGATTGCCGCACTGGCCGGAACTATCACCACCATCAACACGCCCACCCGTGGCTGGACATCGGTAACAAATCCTGCGGCGGCCACTGTTGGCGCACCGGCAGAAACCGATGCAGAGCTGCGTATCCGGCAGGGGCAGAGCGTAGCGCTACCGTCCGTCACACCGTTTGAGGGTGTCGACGGTGCGATCGCCAATGTTGCTGGCGTGACGCGACACAAGCTCTACGAGAACGATACTGGTGCTGTTGACGTTAACGGTCTTCCTCCGCATTCAATTTCTGCCATTGTTGACGGTGGTGACATTACAGAAATAGCCCAGACCATCAGGGGCAGTAAAGGGCAGGGGACGTCAACCTACGGGACCACCTCTGTTACGGTGCCGGACACTTACGGCAATCCGCACGTTATCAGCTTTTCCCGGTCGACCGATGTCCCGGTCTACGGGCGTATCACGCTGAAAGCCTTCGCGGGTTATACATCTCAAATCGGTGTGCAGATCCAGCAGGCGGTCGCTGATTATATCAACGGGCTGACGATTGGTGATTCAGTGTTGCTGAGCCGCATTTACTCGCCGGCGAACCTTGGCGTAGTCAGTGGTGGCAGTGCGAGCTATTACGACATTCAGGAACTGTTGATCGGCAAATCGGCCGGATCATTAGCGGCGGCAAATATCGATATTGCCTACAACGAATCAGCGTCCTGTAACCCGACAAACATCGCTATCACGGTGACGTCATGAGCAAGTACACCGGGTTAATCACCAACTACCACGCGACGAAGCCAAAATTTTTTGACCATATCGATCTCAGCACCCGACCACTGATTGATATCTCTACCGCCACAAGAGGGCTGGTAAGTGCCTTTGATATCGATACAGCCGTCGGTGTGCAACTCGACATTCTCGGTCTGTGGATCGGACGAAGCCGCATTGTCAGCCAGCCAATCAGTGGAGTTTATTTCAGCCTGGATATTGATGGTCTTGGTTTCGATCAGGGGGTATGGCAGGGGCCGTATGACCCTGATTCAGGTTACACGACCCTGAGTGATGAAACCTACCGAATAATCCTTAAAGCGAAAATTGCAATTAACAACTGGGACGGCCGTAACGACTCGCTCCCGCCAATCCTTGACGCTGCGCTGGAAGGTTCAGGTCTGAAAATGCAGATCGTCGACAACCAGGACATGACCATCAGCATCTGGGTATTCCCGGAGACTGACATTTCAAACGTTTCTCTTGAACTTATTGCGGCCATTCGACAGGGGTATCTGACGGTGAAAGCAGCAGGGGTATGGGGAGGAAGTATAGAAATCCCGGCGGTAGAAACACCGTCAGAAGGTAACCGATTCTTCGGTTTCGACATGGACAATGAATATATCGCCGGATTTGATGACGGCGCATGGGGAGAATTGCTCTAATGCCTATTAACGATTTTAAACCGTTCGCGGCTGGTCCTGGCGCAAACGTAACATCCCAGGCGGACTGGGAAAACCTGCCCGCGCTTTTATCTGGCTTTATGTCTGGTAAGGCGTCCAGTGCGCAAATTAACAAAGCTTTTCGGCAGGTGAGTTTTATCGCTGCTGCACTGGCGCAGTTTGTCAGCGAGAAAACGGATCAGGACGTTCTCGATGACGGGGATTTGCCTGGGTTTGTTGAAAAACTGACTGCCGGCTTTGCGGCACAATATTTAAGTCGCTCGAATCCGTTTGGCGATATTGCATCAGATGGCCCGGCTGCTATTGCAACGGCTCTCTCAAACCTTGGTTTGGGAGCAGGCGCGCCGCCGATAGGAATTCCGTTCTTCTGGCCGCTGGCGGCGATGCCTAATACGGTGATGGATGAATGGTCAAATATGTTGTTTCTGAAGTTCAACGGCGCGACGTTCTCAGCGGCCACTTACCCTAAACTGGCGCTTGTTTGGCCTGGTCTCGTTCTTACAGAATCGCGTGGTGAGTTTATTCGAATAGCGGATGATGGGCGCGGGGTGGATGTAGGGCGAGGATTACTGTCAGCTCAACTCGATGCACTACAAAATATTACTGGTTCTTTTAGCGCAGCAACTGCCGGGGCAGCACAATTAAGTGTGCTTGTTAACGGTGAGGGCGGTGCATTTTATCCTGGCGCTCAGACAACATCTCCTCCTAACGCTACGGCTACCACCGGTAATGATCGGGTTAACACTATGTATTTCGATGCAGGTCGAGTTGCAAGAACTTCAACAGAAACCCGCTCTCGTAACATTGCATTTAACTTTCTGGTAAGGGCTAAATAATGAAACCTGTATTTGATGAAAATGGCCTGGCGACACAGGCCGGTGATATTCGCTGTTTTTATTACGATGAATTAACAGGGGAATATACTGGCTGGTCAGATGAGTTTATTAATGTTGGCGTGAGCATGCCAGGTAACTCCACCGATATTGATCCGGGTGAAACAGTTGCAGAAAAGGTCTCCCTATTCACCGGCACTGACTGGAGACAGGAAGAAGATCACCGTGGGGATACAGTCTATTCGGTTGAGAATAAACAAGGGTCAGTCGTGGATTACATCGGGCCAGTCAAAGAGGGATTCACCACTGCCGCGCCAGTGTCAGCATTTGATAAATGGGACGGGAAAAAGTGGGTAACAGATACTGAGGCGCAGCAGGCCGCTGCTAAAGCCGAAGCGGAACTACAGCGTCAACAATTAATAAGTTCTGCGATGCAGTCTATCAGTATCATTCAGTTGAAATTGCAGGCAGGGCGAGCGTTGAGTGACGCAGAAAAAAATAAACTCAATGCGACGCTTGATTATATTGATGCGGTTACTGCAACCGATACAGCAACCGCACCGGATATTAACTGGCCTGTTCCCCCGGAGGCGTAGGCCATATGGGTTTTGCTGTATCAACACGCATCAGCAGAACCCGGTATTTTTTCCACTCAGCCAGCGCGGCGGTTTCCTCATCCGTCGCGATACCAACATCAACTGCATCTTGTCGCCAGACTATCTCTGCGTCAGCAATAGCGCGTAAACTACTGCGTTCCAGCTCAGCCATAGCAATCAGTTCTTCCGCTGTGCGTGGGGGAATATTAACCCACGCGGGACGTCCATTTTCACTCCCTAACCTTTTATTATCAGGTGGTGAAACTTTCCAGTAAGAACGCATTTCCTCTTCGGACAGTTCTGTCAGGTCAGAAGGCAATGAGTCCCCATAACTTCCGTCTTCAATCATATTTTCTGGATATATTGCGTTTAGTGACGGGCTAAATTTTGCATTCATAGCCTTATTCCTTATTGTCCAATGGCGATATATATCGCGCGATTCGAGCCACTGTAATGCGCAGCCCCACCCTCACCAATTTGGCATCCCGTCAACAGTGACGCTCCAGAGTAAGGCCTGTATTCAATACACCCGGAGTTAGCCTCTTTGAATATCGCCATTAGACTCAAAAAACTGGACGGGAACGGGATGGGGAAAGTTACATCGACCCAACTGGCTTTGGGGATTATCGGAGTTGTTCCCCACTGGATTATCAAACCACCTGGCTTGTCCGGGATTCGTACATAATCTGTCGGGCTCATTGCCCTTGTCGGCAGCACGCTCATTACCGCCGCTACCGTTGTTAAAAGCTCGACAGAACCGGGGGAGGTCTGCATATCACTATTTTTTGCAACACCAAGTTTTGCCGCTTCTCCTATACCAACGTTTGAGAAAATGCACATTTACCGTTCAGATGGCATGATCACGTCTTTTATCAGGACCATTGACCATGCTTATCGGCTATGTACGGGTGTCAACAAATGACCAAAATACGGCGCTGCAGCGAAATGCACTGGATAGCGCAGGTTGTGAGCTAATTTTCGAGGATAAGATCAGCGGTAAAACGTCTGAAAGACCGGGGCTGAAAAAAGTACTCCGGACACTATCAGAAGGCGACACGCTGGTGGTATGGAAACTGGACCGCCTCGGGCGGAGCATGCGACATCTTGTCGTTCTGGTGGAGGAACTGCGGGAGAGGGGGATAAATTTTCGCAGCCTGACCGATAGCATAGACACGTCTACGCCGATGGGGAGATTCTTCTTTCATGTCATGGGCGCGCTAGCCGAAATGGAAAGGGAGCTGATAATTGAGCGTACCCGGGCAGGTTTGGCAGCTGCGCGCGCAGAAGGGCGGATCGGTGGCCGCAGGCCAAAATTAACGGATGAGCAGTGGGCGCAGGCCGGAAGGTTAATTGCAGCAGGGGAATCGCGCCAGCGTGTGGCAATAATTTACGATGTCGGAGTATCGACACTGTATCGCAAATTCCCGGTAGGTAGTGGTTAGACACGATGCAGGCCGCCGGTGATTGTTGAGACTGGCAGCCTGCAAAATTTTACAGCCCAACCTGACGGACTGTCGGAAACTCAGACACAAGCCACATATCGGCCTTTTCAAATATCGCTATTTTCCTGCCTCGTTGCACGAATTTTTTCAGCTATCCATTCTTCCACTTCCGTTGATACCCATCTTACTGACCTACCTATCTTAATGGGTTTTGGGAATTTGCCCGCGTTCATCCAACTGTAAATGGATCCCTTTTTGAACCCAACAGCTTTACAAACTTCTTTCAGATCCATCAAATATATGTTCAAGTTATGCTCTCCTCAGTGAATGATAAATGGACGTCTTCTTGGAAAAGCTAACATTGACACGAAAGGAAGCCGCTGAACTACTTGGTATCTCTACGGCTACCGTAACACAGTGGGTTCTTGAAGGCAGGCTTAAGGCTTACCGGGTCAGCGACAGGCCAAAGTCACCGTACTTATTTACAAAAGAAGATTGTCAGGCAGCCCTGTTAGCTGTGGAAGTCGAGCCCATCAAGCAAAGGAACAAAGAGGAAAAGGTTGAAGTTGATGTGGAGTTCACTCGACGGCAGAAAGAAGTGAATAAAAAATTGCGAAAGATGCTTGGAATGAAAGAGTAGTGGATTCAATTGTGCCCAGATTAAACTTGGGCACTTATTTGATTGAAAAATTGTGACTCGCGTAACTTGGAAGAAACTCGTATAGGGTAAGCGTTTTCACTCCATGAATTGCAGCTGCGTCTGGAATCATTATGCGTTTTTTGGGAGCGCCGCCTGATGGCCTTTCATGGGTGATTATGGTAAATCCATGAGTCATGGCGTGTGCAATTAAAAATGCATCAGCTTTATCTTGACTTGCAAAATCTGTTCGAGCTTTTTCAGTGACATCTAACGTCATGGACCAATTAATAAGTTTTGCATAGTTAGCAATCGAGCTGACCTCACTTTCAAAAAAAGAAGATGGGAGTTCTTCTTTAACCCACTGGCACAATGGATCTTCTTTTACGCATAGCTCTTTCTTTACAGCATTTATACTATATACAAGACCTTTACTATGAAGAGCTAAAAGAAAATCCCAAAAAAGTTTGCAATAATTAAAGTTATATGCAAAGTTTTTTGCCTCTATGAAGACGTTACTGTCTACTAAAAATTTTCCATTAGAAATCATAGAGATTCTCTTTTCTTATGAAATTCAACAATAGTATCTGCTTTGACATTTAACAGTACACCAGCCTCTCTCAAAGGAAGTTGCTGAGACATAGCACGGGAAATGATGATATTTGTCAACTTATGACTATTTCGAACAGGGAGTGTATTAAAAAAAGATCCGCTGCTGTTTTCTTTTTTAGGCTTTTTGTTTGCTTCCTGCTTTATAACCTCTAAAGTACTACCATCAATAAGCCCAAGTTGGATTGCTCTGATTGCACAAGCAAAATCACTAACCTTAAATTTATGGGAAACTTCTTTTACTCGATAAAGATCATTTTCGTTAAATCCGCTTTCCCAAGTGGATAAGAACAAAGATTGGGGCATAAGGATTTCTGCAGATACTTTATTGCAAAACGCTTCTATGCTCTTTTCTGTATCCCATCCAGAAACACCATCGACACCAAGCCAAAGATGGGCAACCTCATGAAACAATGTAAAAACTTGAGCAGATAACGCATCAGAACCATTGACGAATACAATAGGTGCAACATTATCAGAAATACAAAAACCTCTGAACTCCCGAGTGTCTAACTTACGAGAGTTATTGTTACCAACCACCCCATTTTTAAAAACCAGTATTCCAACGTTTTCGATTAATTTTGCTACTTTTGTGAAGTAGCTTTCAACTGTTACACCTTTTATTTCTCTTTGAACGTTGAAGTTGATTTTTTGTATAATATCCTGCGCTACCGTTTCTGGGAGTAAATTACGTGTGTATTTAAATTTACCAATAAAATCAAGGTGTTGGTCGTTACCATTTTCTTTCAGATATTCTTTATACCATTCCAGCTTGTATTCAATATCATTATAAACATCAAAAAAGTTTCTACCGAGCTCACGAGTATCAACGGCTTGGCGAAGATCTGGAATTTTAGGTTTAACTGGTTTAGGGGGATTATCCAGGAAAAGGAAGCCAAACGGAATTCCTCCAATTTTGGCTAATTTCTCAGCGCCGCTTTTGGTGACAATGCCATTAAAAAATTTGTTAATTTTTTTTGGCATGACCTGATCCGCAAGGGCTTCAAGAGAAAGTCCTTGAGAATCTGCAATCCAGTCAATCATCTTTCTAGATAACTGAAATTCGACTACGGCCATCAATCCACCAATTAAAATAATCCCAATATTACAATAGGATTGTTGATTATCGACAAGGCTGCGTCAATTAGGTTTTACCTTTCAATAATTTTTTAAGTTTCAACATTTTACTGTGAATTAATACAGTGTGCTAGCATGGTTAGCCTTCGCAGAGCCACATGTCAGCCTCTTCAAACATTTCCTGAACAGCTGTGCTGATCCGTTCCTTTTCGTGCTTGCTTGCATCGGTGTTGATCGCCGGTAGTGACATCATCGGTTTGACCCTGACTTCTGCGTCAGGGAAGATGCGATGAATTCGCTTTGTCAGCTCATTCAGAATGATGTCTCTTGCGCCCGCCAACCCTTCAACATTACGCTTGTCATAAACCAGTTCAACGAACATAAAAGCCTCCGGAAACCGCTGTGATTGTATACAGTATCTTTACTGTAAAAATAAACAGTGTCAAGGCGAGAGCAGCGCGAAGAGGTGATGTATTTTTGTTACCCTTAGTTACAAATAGAAAAACCCCAGACCGTGAAATCTGGGGTTCTTATAAAGTGCACGTGCATTTCACGTGCATATTTTTGTCTTTTCACGGTCTGCGTACTGTCTGGTCAGTGTCCGTAAGTGGCTGTTTTTATTGCCGCTGTCCGGTTGCAGTCCTATCAAAAGTGGTGGAGCTGGCGGGAGTTGAACCCGCGTCCGAAATTCCTACATCCTCGGTACTACATGCTTAGTCCAGTCTTTACATTCGCTTGCCAGCTGCGAACGGACACGCCACTAACAAACTAGCCTGATTAGTTTTAACGCTTCAACCCCAGGCAGGGCATCCACGCGATCTCTTTTAGGTTTGACCTCTCTTGATCCCCGTCCTAAGAGCGGAGGCTAGGGAGAGAGGGCTCTGAGCAGGTTATTAAGCTGCTAAAGCGTAGTTTTCGTCGTTTGCGACTATTTTTTTGCGGCTTTTTACGAGGCCAACCGCCCCTCGGCATGCACCTTGGGTTTCGCGAATCCCGTCGAATCCAGAATCAGCCCCAATGTGTTCTGTCGATTATAACAGATTTGTGAAGCCCTTTGCCAGCCGGGTTCTGCTCACTTATCGCTCACGTAGCGCTTCTTTTGCGCGATTGAACGGTTTGATCAGGTAATCGACGATCGTTTTTTCACCGGTTTTGATATCCACGCTGGCAATCATCCCCGGCACAATAGAAAAGTGACGTCCCGCTTTGTTGACCAGATAATCCTGATGTGTACGGATAAACACCCGGTAATAGACGATCTCCGGTTTCACTTTATCCTGAATGGTGTCCGGCGAAATAGTTTCAACTTCACCTTCCAGCCCGCCGTAGATGGCGTAATCGTAAGCGGTGATTTTTACCAGCGCGCGCTGGCCGGGGTGGATGAAGGCGATATCGCGCGGGGAAAGCCGCGCTTCAATCAGCAAACGATCGTCAACCGGGACGATTTCCATCATCTCGCCGTTGGGCGGGATCACGCCGCCGATGGTGGTGACCTGGATGTTTTTCACAATCCCGCGGACGGGCGAACGGACGGTCAGCCGCGTCACCGAATCCTCACGCCCCTTAATAATGGCGGAGAGCATATCCACTTCGGCATTGGCTTTTGACAGCGACTCCCGCGCCTGCACGTAATATTGTGAACGCAGATCGGTAATTTTCAGGCCTAAATCGCTCTTCTGCCGTTGCAGCCGCAGCACTTCCACATGACTGGCGGCACCGCTTTTTTCCAGCCGTTCGGTGATCGCCAGTTCTTTATTGACCGAGACCAGCGCGGTGCGCAGTTCCGCTTCTGAGTCTTTCAGTTGCGCGCGGCGGGAGTTGAACAGCCGCGTCTCGGAGGCGATCAGTTCCGGCCACGCGTTGAGCGATGTCGGGAAGGTGAGGGGAAGATCGTTCACTTCCGCATACAGGCGCGCGCTGGAGGCTAATGACGCGCGATAGCGTGCGGCACTTTCGCCGACGTTAGACTCAGAACGAGTCGGATCGAGCCGCGCGACGATCTCTCCCACCTGCACCTGATCCCCTTCGCGCACAGTCAGTTCGGCGAGGATACCGCCGTCAAGCGACTGCAAAATCTGTTCGCGGGAGCTAGGCACCACTTTACCGGTGCCGGTTGAGACCTCATCCAGAATGCCGAACCATGCCCAGACGCCCGCCACTACAAACAGCAGCGTGCTGAGCAGAATGATGCGGCTCGATCCGGCGTGCTCGTGGTGATGGCGCGCGTCGGGGGTGTCCATCGCGGCGTCATGCAGACTGGTTTTCATTTTTCCACTCCCGTGCACTGGACTGCGCCGCCATCCGGCTGTTGTTCATCGCCTGCGCTTTCGGCGCATCCATCACCAGCTGACCTTCTTTCAGCACCACCACGCGCTCGACCAGGTCTAATATCGGCACACGATGGGTGGCGACAATCAGTGTGCGATTGCCAAGCCACGGGGTGATGCGCTGGATAAATTCCCGTTCGGTATGGTCGTCGAGCGACGCCGTAGGTTCATCAAGCAGAACAATATTTGGCGAGCGCAACAGCATGCGGGCGAGCAGAATCGACTGCCGTTGCCCGCCGGACAATCCCGCGCCGCCCTCCATAATCGGGTGGTCGAGTCCCTTTTCCAGGCGTTTGACAAAGTTGTCGGCACCGCTGATTTCCAGCACCTCAAAAATCGCCTCATCGCTGGCGTGCGGCGCGCCGAGCGTCAGGTTCTCACGCAGGGTGCCGTAAAACAGCCGTGCGTTCTGGCTGAGCAGACCGATGTTGCGCCGCAGATCGGCGGTGTCGATGTGCCCCATGCTGAGGTTATCCAGCCGCACGTCGCCGCTGACGATCTCCATGCCGCCCGCCAGCGCCTGCAACAGGGTTGATTTTCCCGCGCCGTTGCGTCCGAGCAGCGCAATTCGTTCGCCGGGGAGGATCTCAAGGCGTGAAATCCGCAGCGGAATGCGCTGCTCTTCGCTGTGGTAGCGAAACTGCGCGTTTTCAAACTGATAATGGCCGTGAAAAATCGCCTGATGGACGAGGTTTTCATCACGCCCGGTCTCCGTCGGCAATTGCATGATGCCATCCAGCCCCTGTTTGGCCGCTTTCACCTGCTGCCAGCGGGCCAGCACGCCACAGAGATTAGCCATCGGCGCGATCATGCGTGACGCCAGCATCGAGGCGGCCACTACTGAACCGGTGGTCAGCTCGCCGTCGATCACCATTGGCGCGCCGAAGAGGATCACCGCGGTATAAACCAGACTCTGAATGGTCATCCCCCAACTGATCAGCCCCTGCGTCAGTTCGCGGGTGCGCAGGCCGGACTCCGCCGTGATGCGAATGTAGCTGTTCCACTGTTGCAGAAAGCGGTTTTCCGCCTGCATCAGTTTGATGTCTTCCAGCCCTTGCACGCTCTCCACCAGCACGGCATTGCGCAGCGACGCTTCGTGAGCGGACTGGTTCGCCAGCAGCGCCAGCCGTTTTTGCAGCAGCAGACCGGGAAGCATCATCAGGATCGCCGCTACAGGGGCAATCCACGCCAGCGGCGGCGCGATGATCGCCAGAACGATGATAAACAGGAAAAAGAAGGGCAGGTCGACGAGCGTCGACAGGGTCGAGGAGGTGATCATTTCGCGGATCTGCTCCAGATCGCGTAGCTGTGAAATAAAGCTGCCCGTTGATCGCGGAATGGCGCTGTTGCGCAGTCGCAGCGCATGGCCGAATACGCGATCGGAAATCCGCATGTCCGCCTGTTTGCCGATCACATCCATAATGTGGCTGCGCGCCACTTTCAGCAGAAAACCAAAAATCACCGCCACCAGCACGCCCGTCGCCAGCACATACAGCGTGGGGTACGACTGCGCCGGGATCACCCGGTCATAGACCTGCATCGAAAACAGGATCCCGGAGAGCGACAGCACGTTCACCAGAAACGCCGCCAGCATCACCGGACCGTACGGGCGCCAGTCGGCCAGCACCAGGGCTTTCATCCAGTCCGGGCTGAAGCGGGTCACGTAGGCGTCCACGCGACTGTCCCGTAAAGCCGAGAGCGGACGCAATACGGCGATAAAGCGGATCTCCGCCAGCAGCGTGTTGAGCGGCAGGCGGTTAGTGCGCTGTTCGTGGTCGATGAGGCAGATATCCACGGTCTCCTGACCGTCAAAATGCTCGATGACCACCAGTTGCCCGTCGTTCAGCGAAGCCACCACCGGCAGCCGCCAGTGGGAAATCGCCTCCGTTGAGGGCGTTAACTGATAGAACGACAGACCCGCCTGGCGCGACAGTTGCGTCAGTGCGGAATGCATGCCTTTATCTTTAAACCACGGCGCGTTGGCCTGTAATGTGCCGGGCGAACAGGCCACGCGGTAATGCGCTGCGACATGGCTTATCGCCAGCGCCCAGTGGCTGAGTGCGCGCTCGGTCAGCAACTCTTCAACGGGCGGGGAGGTGTGGGTCATGGCTGGATCTCCACGGACTGAATGCTGCGGTTCTCTAAACCGAAGGCACTGCGCAACTTGCCGCTGTTGTAGAGGCAGTTAAGCTGCAACTGATGGAGCTGGCTGAGCGTCTGCTGCTGCGCGAAACGCGCCTGAAAAACTTCCTGTTCGGCGTTGAGCACGTCGAGCAGCGGGCGTGAGCCGAGGTCGAGATACTGCTGTTGATACAGTTCGCGGGTGCGCTCGCTGAGCGTCTCCTGGCGCTGCAACACCTGCAACGCGCCAAGTAGATTCAGCGCTTCGCTGCGGGATTCCATCAGCTTTTGCCGCACGTCGAGACGAGTGCGTTTGATGCCGGACTGTGCCGCTTCCAGCGCGTGGGTGGCGGCGTTGCGCCGTGCCGTCAGGCCGCCGCCCTGGTAAATAGGCATTTCGACTTTAACCCAGGTGGAATACTGAGTGCGATCGAGCGCGTCGTGGCTGGGGTATTTGTCGTTGAGGTAGTGCTGTACCTGCGGCTCCAGCGAAATGGTGGGGGTCATTTGCGCTGTAGCGTAATCGAGATTGGCTTTCGCCACGTTGGCCTGCGCCCAGGCAGCGAGCACCGAGGGCACTAAGCGATCGTCCGGCTGGGCGATATCGCAGCTTTTACCGAGTTTTTGCGGAAATTCGTCGCTGATGGCGTTGAGATTATCCCAACCGAGCCAGCTCATCAGCGTTGCCTGTGTGCTCTCCAGACTGGCCTGATATTGAATCAACTGAGAACGGGCCGACGCGATGCGGGCGTCGGTTTGTACCACGTCGGAGAGGGATGTCGCGCCTTCGTCATTGCGCTGCTGCGTCAGTTTGCCGATGGCGTTCAGTGCTGCCAGTTGTTCTTCGGCGATCGCCACCATCTGCTGCCAGGTCTGTACCTGCACCATGGCGATGGCGGTATCGTGGCCGACGCTGTCGATGCTGACCAGCACGTTGGCCTGCTGTTGCGCGACGCCAGCGCTTTCCGCTCGCACCTGGCTGTCGACTTTGCCGAAGTCATACAGCATCTGCGACAGCGACAGTACCAGCGACGGGCTGAAGCCGTGATCGAGATAAGTGTTGGAGTAACCGTTGTTCATCCCGGCGCTGATCTGCGGATAGTATTTCGCTTTCGCGACATTCACCTGTTCGGTTTGCGCCCACAGTTTACCCACCGCTTCGTTGATTGAGGGGTGCCAGTTGACCGCGCGGTTTACCGCCTCATTCAGCGTCAGCGTTCCCGGGGGCGCGGCATCCAGCTTTAGCGTGGAGGAGCCATCCAGCGCGGGGAGTTCTTGCCCGGCCAGCCCTTGCGTCGTAATTCGCTGTGGTTCGTCATCGGCATACGCCGCCGGCATTACGCACAGACAGCTCGCCAGCCAGCAGCAGGCAGGCAGGCAGTAATTTTCCCATAAATTGTCCCTAAGAAAGCTGAGTACGTTATTTTCAGCGCCCCGGACGTGCATGCGTCCGGGGCTGCCGTCGGTCTTATCAGGTCACAATGTGGTTCTGTTGGATCAGCTCATCGAGCGTGGTATGAACGTTCTCCAGCGTCACGAGGTTAGTCGCGTGGTACGTCGAGCCGGTACCGTCGCGGTCGATGGAAATCACCGTGTTGTTGCCGCTGGCGGAAACCGTCAGGTAGTTGCCGAGTGAGGCGTTCTGCCCGTTCCAGCCCACCAGCAGATCGCCAATGTCTATCTTGTCGCCCTGCGCCAGTGAGAAGTTGCTCCAGCTGTCGGTCGTGCCGTTGCCGCCGGTGGCGTCGTTACTGCTGAGCAGGTGATAAATCAGCGTATCGCCGTAGATACTGCCGACAACCCTGTCGGCCTGGGCGGTGCTCACCGTTTGCGGGTTCATGTCGATGGTCAGCGTGGCGCTGTCGGTGTGACCATTTTGATCGTTGAGCGTGTAGGTGAACGTCTCCTTCTGGGTGATGGTCGAAATGGCAACGCCGTTGTTGAGCGTATAGGTGTAATGGCCGTCAACGCCGACGGTCAGCGTGCCGTAGAGGCCGTTAATGGTGGCTTCTGCGCTGCTGTTGGTCAGCGGATCAAGCGTGGCGGTGCTGCCGCCTGCGCCGTTGACCGTCAGCAGGGTATGTACGCTGGCGAGTTGATCCGCCGCGCCTGTCGAACCACTGCCGTCGAAGAGGTTGCCGGTGACGGCACTGGTGCCCGAACTCTCGAAGTTATCGAGATCGATGGTGGTACCTCTGACGCTCGGGGTGATGGTGATGTTGCCAATCGACAGCGCGCCGACATTGCCGGTATAGGTCAATGTGTAGCTGCCGGAGTGCAGCTCCAGACCCGGCACGGTGACATCAATCGCGCCGCCCAACAGCGAACCGCCGCTGAAGTTGCCGCTGGCGACGGTGGTGGTGCCGTCTTTGATCGTCCAGTTCACCGTCAGTCCACCGAGCGCCAGCGCAGAGGCAATCTGGAAATGCAGGACCACATCTTTCACCGCCGAGCCAGCGGTGATGTCAATGGTGCCGTTACCGGTGGCGGTGGTGGGGTTAATCAGCGATGACGTCCAGGTCACGGTGCCGACACTGCTGTCGGTAAACGGCTGCGATGTATCCTGCAATGTGGTGACTGCCATCAGGCTGCTGGTGTCGTTGACTGCATCCACACCGTGCGGCGTCGGGGTGATATTCAGCGTCGCGGTACTGGTATCGCCGTTGGCGCCGGTGATCTTATAGACAAAGCTGTCCGGCGTTTTGATGCTGTCGGCGCCGACGCCGCTTTTCAGCGTGTACGTGTAGTTGCCTGCGGCATTGATCGTCAGCGTACCGTACAGCCCGTCGATAGTGGTGGTGCCGGTAGCGGAGACGAGATGCCCGTTCACCTCGGTGACCGTGGCGGCACCGCTGTGGGCGTCGTTGGTCAGCACGTTCCCCGACGTCGTCGCACTGACGCTGTCGACGTTATACGTGTGGTCCGCGAGCACATTCAGCGTGTAGCCCGTCAGCACCGAAATGCCGCTGGCCGTGTCGAGCAGGAACAGGTACTTCCCGCCCGGCAGCGTGAGCGTGAGCGGATCGGACTGACCGCCAAGCAGTGGCGCGTTCAGCCAGTTATCCACCGCCCGGTACTGTTCATACTGCTGCGTGACATCGTTGAAGCGATAGATCAGCAGATCCCACGACGAGGCGAGCGCCACGCCACCAACGCTGGACTGTAGCGTCATGGTGCGGGTGGAGCCCTCTTCAACGTCGAAGATGATCGGGTTACTGAGATCGTCCAGCACGTTAGCATTCAGAACATTGCCCAGGTTGACGCCGACGACGGTAAAGCCGCCCTGCGACGAAGCGCCGTTATTCACCGCCGACACGTCGGTATCAAAGATCAGCGACGCGTTGTCATCTGCCGCTGTCACGCTGCTGGCCGTCGCGCCTGTGCCGAGGGTTACGACAAGGTTTGCCGACGCACTGCTGCCGTTCTGGCTGATGGTGTAGGTAAAACTTTCTGTTCTGCCGAGCACCGTCGCCGAGGTATCGGTCAGGGTGTAGGTGTAGCTGCCATCCTGATTGATATGCAGCGTCCCGTAGTTCCCCTGCACATCAATACCGCCTGATGGCACGGCGATAGTCGCGCCGCTGGCATCGGTGATGGAGGTCACCACCGTGCCAGTCGGGGCGTTATCCTGCCCGCTGTTCGGATCGACATCGGTGATCACGTTGCCGGTTTCGCTGGTGCCGCCAGTGATCGTCCCGGCACTGGTCTGGTTCACCGTCACGTCGAGGCTGGTGTAAGAGCCGGTGGCCAGCAGATCGGTGTTATAGCTCAGTACGCGATAGCTGCCGCCCGGCAAGCCTTCCAGATTCAGCGTGACGCCGGAGGCGCCAAGCGTCAGCAGGTTGAGGAAGCGCGGATCGGTGGAATCAGCGTAGGTGGTCCACATTTGCAGGTTGGTGTCGTACACCTGCACCAGGATCTCCATGGAGCTTAACAACGACAGCACCACGCCAGTGCCTGCGGCGTTGATGGTGACGTTGCCGCTGCCGCCATCGGCGATGGTGAATTCCACCTGCGCGGTGTCATTCCCCAGTACCGAGGCCACGTTGCCCAGCGCGCCGACCAGCAGGACGCCGTAATCATCGTAATGCTGCGTGGTGACTTCGGCCTCGGTGACCAGCGGCAGGTTGACGACGTTGTCATTTGCCGCCAGCGGCAGGTCAGGCGCGGTAGCCGTGTACGGTGGTGAGACGTTGCCCGCGCCATCGGTCGCGGTGACGGTGAGGCTTTCCCCGTCAATCTGTCGGGTCGGCAGATTCGCCGTCCAGTTGCCGCTGCCGTCGGTGGTTGCGGTGACGGTAGCGCCGCCAGGCAGGGTCACGGTCACAGAACTGTTGGCTTCCGCGGTACCGCTGATTGAACTGCCATCCGCACTGACCGTCGCCGTTGGCGCGTCGGGGGCGACGGTGTCCACGTTGATACCAAACGCCTGAGAGGGTGCACTGGTGCCGTTCACGTTGGTGGCGGTGACGGTGAAACTGTGCACACCGTTATCCAGCGCGGTTGACGGCGTAAAACTCCAGTTACCTTGCGCATCGGCAGTTGTGCTGCCGAGCAGCGCTCCGTTGTCGTACAGGGTAACAATGACGCCTGCCTGCGCGGTCCCGTGGAGTTCAGGCAGGGTATCGTTGGTGCTCTGGCCGCGTGCCACGCTGCCCGCTACTGGCGTGACATCATCCAGTACGCTGGAGATGATCGGTGTGGCCGGGATCCCGGTTGACGGTGCGGTAAAGCTGGTGGAGGCGCCGCTATTGCCTGCCCGGTCAGTTGCCGTGGCTGACAGCGTTTCGCTGTTGGTCTGCGCCGGGGTAATCGTTGCCGTAAAGGCGCCCGTTCCGTCAGCGGTGGTGGTGCCCAGCACAGTGCCATCGGCAGCTGTGATCGTCACCGTACTGCCTGCTTCCGCCGTCCCGGTCACCTGCGTGCCGTATCGTTTACCGCCAGCACGACCGGCGCAGCAGGTCCGGTGGTATCAATGGCGATAGTGGTTATCGCGGAAGGCGTGCTGGTATTGCCTGCGATGTCGGTGGCTGATGCGGTGAACGCGTGGTTGCCTTCACCGAGAGCAGTACCTGGCGTGAAGGTCCAGTTGCCGTTGGCATCCGCCTGCACCTGACCAATCTGCGTGCCGTTATCGAAAATCGTGACGGTGGCGTTGGCTTCCGCCGTCCCGTTCAGCGTCGGGGTGGTGTCGTTGGTCGGTTGGGTGCCGGTGACGGGCCCGGTGACGCTACCGGTGTTATCAACAATGCTGCTGATCACCGGCGCCGCGGGTGCGGTGGTATCGACCCGGACGGTCCAGTCGGCTGACGTTCCGCTGGTGTTGCCTGCGGTGTCGGTGGCGGTCAGAGTGAAATCATGAGCGCCATTGCTCAGCGCCGATGGCGGGCGGAACGTCCAGTTGCCGTCACTGCCGACGGTGGTAGAGCCGAGCGCCACGCCATCGCTGTAAATGGTAATGATCGATCCAACGTCGCCTGTGCCGTTCAGCACCGGGCGGGTATCGTTCGTCGTACCGCCGTCGGCTATCGCGCCAGTGTGGGGTGTGGTGTTGTCCGTCACGCCGGTAATCACCGGCACGGCTGGCGGGGTGATATCGACCACCACGGTAAAGGCGCTGGACGGCGTGCTGGTGTTGCCTGCCGCATCCGTGGCAGTGACGGTAAAGCTGTGGTTGCCCCCCGTCAGCGGTGTGCCGGGGGTAAAGGTCCAACTGCCGTCCGGTTGTACGGTGACCGAGCCCAGTACCGTCGTGCCATCCAGGATAGTCAGTGTGGCGCCTGCTTCGCCGCGGCCACTTAAGGCCGGTTGCGTGTCGTTGGTCACCTGGCCACTGGTCAGCGGGCCGGTGACGCCAGGCCGATCGTCCACCACCGAGGTAATGGTCGGTGCTACGGGCGCGGTGGTATCCACCACCAGTGTAAAGGTCGGCGAAGTGGCGCTGGTGTTGCCCGCCGGATCGGTCACTTTGATGGTAATCGGATGGCTGCCATCAGCAAAGGTGGTGCCGCTGTAGCTCCAGTTGCCGCTGCCGTCCGCGGTGGTCGTGCCGATCAGCGTGCCGTTGTCGTAAATCTGCACCGTGGCGTTGGCATCAGTGGTGCCGCTGAGCGTCGGGATGGTATCGCGTGTCGGATCGCCCGTCGTCAGTGTCACCGGTGTGGTGCCGGTATCATCCGTGACGGTGGGAAGCGCAGGCGTGGCAGGCGCTGCCGTATCGACGTTAAAGTTAAAACCGGTCGACGGAGCGCCGACATTGCCTGCGCTGTCGGTCGCGACCAGCGTGATGTTGTGCGGCCCGTCACCGAGCGGCGTCGTCGGTGTGAACACCCAGTTCCCGCCAGGGCCGACCACAACAGAGCCAATGGCCGTGCCGTTATCGTTAATTGTCAGCAGCGATCCCGGCTCAGCGGTACCCGACAGGGTTGGATGCGTATCGTTAGTGGTGCCGCCACTGGCGATCGCCCCGGTGACTGGCAACTGATCGTCAATGACCGAGCCCAGCACTGGCGCGCCCGGTGCCGCCGTATCTACCGTAATGGTAACGTCCGGCGATGAGCCGCTGCCGGTCTGGCTGACGGCGAAGCGATGTGTACCGTCATTCAATGGCGTTGTGAGCTGGTATTCCCAGTTGCCGTTACCATCGGCGGTGACGGAATCCAGTCTGCTGCCATCCAGCCAGATGGTGACGATGGCGTTGGCCACTGCGGTACCGCTGAGGGTTGGTAGCGTATCGTTGGTGCTGTCGCCGCTGACGAGCGTCCCGGAAACCGGGTCGATATCGTCAGTGATGACCAGTGTCGGCGGCAGGACGGTTCCGGGATTGTCGGCTGCGGTGAAACCAGTCGGCTGGCTCTGATTGCCGGCCGGATCCTGGGCGGTTGCGTTCAGCGCCTCACCGTTCACCTGCGCCGGGGAGATCGTCACACTGTAGTTGCCGTTACTGCCTGTCACACCGGTGCCAAGCACGGTTCCGGCGTTGTCTGTGATGATTACGGTGCTGCCTGCGTCAGCGGTTCCGCTCACCAGCGTGCCGTTGGGATCAACCGTACCCACCGTTGGAGATGCGGGGGGCGTGGTGTCTACGGTCAGCATGATGGGATTTGACGGTGACACCGTATTACCGGTGCTGTTTTCCGCACCAAAGCTGAAGGTATGATCACCTTCGCTTAATACCGGACTGCTCCATGTCCAGGTACCGTCCGGGTCGACCGTGGCGCTGCCGACCGGCGTGGTGGTGTCGGTGTCATAGATCAGTACCGTGCTGTCCGGTGTGCCAGTACCGTTGAAAGTGAGTGTATTGTCGTTGGTTGACGCCCCGTCAGCCAGGACGTCGGAAGTCGTTTCTTCGTGACTCACTACCTCGATCAGTTCCGGAGCAGCAAGCGGTACAGTGTTAACGGTCAGCGTAAAGTCGCCAGAGACGGGGCTGTTGTTCCCGGCGGGATCACGAGCCACGGCGGTCAGCGTCCAGGTGCCATCCTGTAGCGGGGTCGTGGGGGTAATCGACCACTCGCCGTTGATGACGGTCGCTTCGCCAATCAGCGTGGTGCCGTTGTACAGCGTCACGATACTGCCATTGATACCAGTGCCGTTTATCGTCGGGGTGGCGTCGTCGGTTATACCGCCGCTGGTAATCGTTGCGGGTGTACCAACGTTGTCATCAGCATTACTAATGACTGGCGCCGCAGGGGGCGTAGTGTCGATGGTAAAGGTGATAGCGTCTGACGCCACACTGGTATTGCCTGCCGGATCAGTTTCTTTCACCGTCAGGGTATAGCTGTCCTCTGGCAGCGCCGGGGAGGGGGTGAAACTCCAGTTGCCGTTGCTGTCGACCTGCGTTGATCCGATGGGCGTGTTGCCGTTGTAGAGGGTGATCAGATTTCCGGCATCACCGGTGCCACTGATGGTGGGCGTCGTGTCGTTAGTGGCGCCGTTATTGCCCACGTTACCGGTGCCAGGCGCCGCATTATCGGTGATCGTCGGGATGGCTGGTTTGTCCGGCGCGGTCAGATCGATCACCACGGTGTAGCTGCCGGAAAGGTCTCCGGTATTGCCTGCCGGGTCGGTCGCTGTTGCTGTCAGCACGTTGTTGCCTTCCGGCAAATTGGTGGGGGGCTGGAAAGTCCATTGCCCGTTACTGCCGACGATGGCTGTGCCAATCTCATCGCCGTTATTGTAAATCGTAATGACAGAATCAACTTCCCCTTCGCCTGAGAGCGTGGGGCGCTGGTCGTTGGTGGCGTTGCCGCTGTTCAGCGCCACGCCATTGCCGCCAACCACCACAGTGGCCGAGTCGATAAGCGGCGCGTCCGGCGCGGTGCCGTCAACCGTTAAGGTGAAGCTCGCTTCGCCGCTTTCGTTACCTGCCGGATCGGTCGCGGTGGCGGTCAGGGTATGCGAACCGTCACCCAGCGGCGTTTGCGGGGTAAAGGTCCACGCACCATCCCCATCGACCACGGCAGTGCCGATGGGCGTGCCGTTGTCGTAAACAGTGATAGTCGAGCCAGCGACACCGGTACCGTTCAGTTGCGGTTGTGTTTCATCGGTCAGTTGCGTGTTATTCAGCGTGGCGCCAGCGTCGTCTTTGACCGTATCAATGGCAGGCGTTGCGGGTGCGCCGGTATCGATAGTTACCGTAAACGCTGCCGAGGACGCGGTGGTGTTGCCGTTGCTGTCGCTGGCAGTCACGGTGAACGGATGTTCGCCATCGTCCAGTGGCGTGGTGACCTGATAGCTCCAGGTGCCTGAAATGCCTACGGTGATGCTGGTGAGTAGCGTGTCGCCATCATAGAGTTTCACTACTGATCCCGGTTCGCCAGAGCCGCTGATCATTGGCGTATTGTCATTGGTCAGGCCGTTATTCGCGACGGTACCGAGAACCCCAGGCATATCGTCAGTCACCAGGGTGATGGTGGGCATCTGCGGCGGCGTGGTGTCGATAACCACCACGAAAGCGCCTGATGGCGGACTGGCATTGCCGCTGACATCGGTCGCGGTGACTGTCAGCGAATGCGAACCCTGGCTCAGGCCGGGAGAGGGCGTAAAGCTCCAGTTGCCCTGCGCGTCTGCCGTGGTTTGCCCGATCAGTACGTTGTTGTCGTAAACCCTGATGACGGCACTGGCTTCGGTGATCCCCGCCAGCGTGGGCGTCGTGTCATTGGTCGTCTGCCCGTTCTGCAGCGGACCGACCGTATCCGGAGCATCGTCGGTGACGGTGAAACCCGCGGGCGTGGCAGGGGAAAAAGTATCGACAATCAGCGTGAACTCGTCTGTGGGATCGCTTTCGCCGAGCGGGTTGGTTGCCGTGGCAGTGATTTCATGGCTTCCCTCCGCCAGCGGCGGCTGCGGTGTGAAGCTCCAGGCGCCATTGCTGTCAGCGACCACTGAGCCAATGGCGGTGCCGTTATCGTAAATCTGAATCGTCACGCCAGGCTGCGAGGTGCCGCTGAAGGTGGGGGTGTTATCATCGGTGGGCTGATTGTCTGTCAGCGGGCCGGTGACACTGCCTGCGTTGTCCTGAACCGTGTTCATTGTCGGTACGGCAGGCGCCGTGGTGTAGACGTAGAACGTATCGCCATTGGTTATCGGGCTGGTATTACCCGCTTTATCGGTTTGCGAGACGCCAAACTGATGCGTGCCCTCGGCTACCGCTGTCCCTGGCGTGAAACTCCAGTTCCCCTGGTTGTCGGCTGTGACGCTGCCGATGGGCTGACCATTGTCATAAATCGTGATGATATTGCCCGCTTCGCCAGTACCGGAAAGCGTCGGGGTGTTGTCGTCGGTGATGGTATTCGCCGTGATGGCACCCGTACTAGAACCCGCGTCGTCCGTGAGTGCGGTGATGGCTGGTGCATCCGGTACATCGATATCAATAGTCAGCGTAAAGCTACCGGAAGGCTGGCTTTCCCCTTTCACGTTGGTCGCGGTAACCGTAAAGGCGTGGCTGCCGTCGCTCAGCGGTGTTGATGGCGTAAAATTCCAGTTGCCGTCAGCGTCCGCCCGGACGGAACCAACTTCGGTGCCATTGTCATAAATGTGAACGACGGAGAGCGCGGTTGCGGTGCCGTACAGCGCTGGCTGAGCATCGTTCGTAAACTGGCTCTGCGTTAACTCACCTGTTTGTGAGGTGACGTCGTCCTGCGCGCCGTCGATGGCTGGTGTTTGTGGAAACGGAATGTCAGGTGCGTTGACGTTGGCGGACGGGCTGTCGTTGCCCGCGTTGTCGGTCGCCGTGGCGGTCAGTTGCTCACCGCTCACATGCGGTTTACTTAGCTCAATGGAGAAATTGCCGTCGCTGTCCGTTCTGCCGCTGCCTAATACCGTACCCTCAGCATTTTTAATGACCACCATACTGTCCGGCTCGGCGTTGCCAGTCACTGTTGTCCCTTCGCTGGAGACGTTCATGTTCTTCGGCGCATCGGGCGGTGTCGTGTCGTTGGCGTCACCTGAACCCGAGGCGCCACCGCTATTACCGGAACCACTGTCATCCGAGCCACCCCCGCTGGTGGCCGCTACCGCCGCCACGCCACCCGCGGCGGCGATGCCTCCCAGCACCCAGGGCCAGTACGCACCACCGGCTTCGCTGCCGGATTCGGTAACGAGCAGGGTGTTGATATCGGCAATAGGTTCAAACTGGAGTGCAGTATCGGGATCCTGTATCCACCAGAGTGCGCCCTGGTAGTCTTCCAGCACCAGCTGGCTACCCCCCAGTTCTGACGATGCGTAAAAATTCCGGATGGTGATCGTCTCGCCAGAATGCAGGGTGATGATCATGTCCTGATTTGCACGGGCAATACTGGCGATATCCGAACGTTCAAGCCGGAGTTTAACGATCGAAGACGAATTCAAAGTAATGACTGAGGATTCAACCTGTTGAGAGACACCGGTCACTTTAGAGATAATGGATACTGGACGCATCGTTATCACTCCAATCTGATGAACGCTGGGTTCTGTTATTGCTGTGTTTTCAGGAGCAAAAGCCCGTAAAAACAACACGCGCGATATTCACTTCGGTAAGCAAATAGCAATAAGAGAGCGACCGCCCGGAACAGGGTGGTTTTTTGCATTTTGCTGAAGCATTTATGTGATGAATAACTAACGCTATATGAGTGTCAGAGGCATAGATTTTTCTTTTAATATTGGTGGTTAAAAATGATATAGCCAGAAAATATAGAAAGCGCAAATGAAGCTGAAATTAAATAAGGTACCTGATGAGTTAAGCAGCAGTGAAATAAGTGTGGAATTCGCGCTTTATTAATAAGGATTATTCTTATTGATTATATTATGGATAAGTTAACGATTTGATTTTTAAGGATTATTTATCATCATTGCAGGCAGTGTCGGCTAATCACTATACTGAATTATTTCCGTATATCCCTGTATTCTGCATGTGATTAGTGTTGTGACATCGATCGAAATAAAAAGCGGGCAGTGCAAAATAAAGACGAGAATATGACTGACAACAGACGGGTGATATATCGTATATTTAATAACACTGAATTATGCAATTCGTCAGGGAAGAAATGGCAGGTGTAAAAACAGCGTTGGAGCGAAGGTATTATTAATTAATTTTAGTTAGGGAGAGGTGGCTATCCCTCAAAATAGAGATAGCCGGAAAATAAATGTGTGTTTTTTAGCGACCGGCATGTTTCATAATACGGGCTTTATCCACCTGCCATTCGCGTTCTTTGATATCCGAACGTTTATCGTGCTGTTTCTTACCTTTAGCGACACCGATTTTGACTTTGCACCAGGCGTTTTTCCAGTACAGTGACAGCGCCACGACGGTATAGCCTTCACGGTTAACGCGGCCGTAGAGCGTATCCAGCTCACGCTGATTCAGCAGCAACTTGCGGGTACGGGTTGGGTCACAGACGTAATGGCTGGAAGCCACCGCCAGCGGTGTAAAGTTAGCGCCAAACAGGTAAGCCTCACCGTCTTTAAGAAGCACGTAGCTGTCGCCAATGTTCGCTTTACCTGCGCGCAGAGATTTCACTTCCCAGCCCTGTAATGCGAGGCCTGCTTCGAATTCATCTTCGATAAAGTATTCGTGACGGGCGCGTTTATTCAGCGCAATGGTGGCTGATCCAGGTTTGTGGGTTTTTTTCTTGGTCATAATGTCCTGAAGTCATCGCTATTCTGATACAGATTTACCCCGATCTTTCCTGCGAGGTGTGATGCGCTATCTTAGCACGAGTTAAGGCTGAACGTGCTTTTAACACGGGATAAATGCTACAATTTGGCCGGTGTTTGATCATGGAAATTGCTATGCCTCAGATTAGCCGGACTGCACTGGTGCCTTACAGCGCGGAACAAATGTATCAGCTTGTGAATGATGTGAAATCCTATCCTGCGTTCTTACCGGGTTGTACCGGCAGTCGCGTGCTGGAATCTGGCCCGACGCAGATGACAGCGGCGGTGGACGTTTCGAAGGCTGGGATCAGCAAAACATTTACAACGCGTAATACGCTGACCAACAATCAAAGTATCCTGATGCATCTCGTCGATGGCCCGTTTAAGTCGTTGATGGGGGGCTGGAAGTTTACGCCGTTAAGTCAGGAAGCCTGCAAAATTGAGTTTCATCTCGATTTTGAGTTCACCAATAAGCTCATTGAGCTGGCGTTTGGCCGCATCTTCAAAGAGCTGGCCGCCAATATGGTGCAGGCATTCACGGTCCGTGCAAAAGAGGTTTACAGTGCCGGGTAAGATTACGGTGGAAGTCGCCTATGCGCTGCCGGAAAAGCAATATTTGCAGCGCGTGACGGTGGATGAAGGGGCGACAGTAGAGCAGGCGATCATCGCCAGCGGGCTCCTTGAACTGCGCACGGATATCGATCTCAGTAAAAACAAAACCGGTATTTTTAGCCGACCGGTTAAGCTGCATGACGAAGTGCACGACGGCGACCGTGTGGAAATTTACCGCCCGTTGATTGCTGATCCCAAAGAGTTACGCCGCCAGCGCGCAGAGAAATCCGCCGGGCAGTAATGCTTAACTCAGGTTTACCGAACATAAAAAAAGCGCTCAATGAGCGCTTTTTGCATTTCTGAATCTTACTGACTGGTCAGGGCAGGTTTGTTATCGATGTTTGTTAACACGCCTGCGCTGCTGAAGGTTAAGGTCAGCGTTTGCTGAGTCGGGTTTTCATGACCTGGCTGCTGGCGGAACACGTAGAACCAGGTATTTGAGCCAAACGGATCAGACATCATCGGTGTACCCAGAGCATAAGCAACCTGCTGTTGCGTCATACCGACACGAATTTTTGATACGTCGTTAGGTGCCAGATAGTTACCCTGGTTGATGTCAGGACGGTAAACCACTCGCTCCAGAGTGGAACAGCCTGCGGTCATCATCAGAAGAACGGCTGCGGCAGCAGTCAGCATTTTACAGCGCATAGTGATTTGATTCCTTTTCGGGCCCGAGCAGCGCGCGGCTCATATGTAATATGCCGATGATAATAGACCTTTAGTCAGTTTAAAACCTCTGCCGGCAGGTCTAACGGCGTTTTTATTGTGAACTCAGACTCTGAGAAGCAAAAAAAGTTTACGCTGCCAGCAACTCTTTCGCATTTGCCAGGGTGTTGCGGGTGACTTCGCTACCACCGAGCAGACGTGCCAGCTCCTGCAAACGCGCGCGTTTATCGAGCGGTAACATGTGTGTTTCCGTCATTTCGCCGTCGGTTTCTTTGCTGACGTAGAAATGATGATGACCGCAACCTGCCACCTGCGGCAGATGGGTCACACACATCACCTGAGTGGATTCACCCAACTGGCGCAGCAGTTTTCCGACCACGGCGGCGGTCGGGCCGCTGATGCCCACATCGACTTCATCGAAAATCAGCCCCGGGGTTTCCATTTTACGGGCGGTGATCACCTGAATCGCCAGTGCAATGCGCGACAGTTCGCCGCCGGAAGCTACTTTCGCAATCGGCTGTAACGGCTGCCCGGGGTTGGTGGTGACGCGGAATTCGATGCGATCGGCACCTTCTGCCGTGAGGTGTTTTTCATCAAACTCGACATCAATGGTGAACAGGCCGTGCGGCATTGACAGCGAGTGCATGCTCTCGGTGATCAGCTGCGCCAGTTCCTGCGCACTGTTATGCCGCAGTGTATGCAGCTGTTTGGCGGCTTCCAGCGCCTGCTGGTGATGCTGCGCGACGGCGTGGCTCAGGGTTTCCTGTGAATCGGCCTGATCGTCAAGCTGTTGTTGTTCATCCAGCAGCGACTGGTGGAACGCGGGCAGTTCTTCCGGGCTGATATTGTGTTTACGCGCCAGTGAGATCTGGCGGGAAAGGCGCTGCTCAAGTTCAAACAGACGGTTCGGGTCGAGATCCAGACGGTCGCAATAATGCCGCAGTTCGTCACTGGCTTCGCTGAGCTGAATGGACGCCTCTTCCAGCATATCGAGCAGACCGGAGAGTTTGCTGTCCATGCCGACCAGTTCACTGACCAGCTGTTTTGCCGCGTAGAGCTGACTGTTAAGGTTCACCTCTTCGCCATCGGCAAGGATCGCCAGCGCGTGCTGGCTGGTGGTCAGTAACTGGCCGCTATTCGCCAGACGTTTGTACTCTTCGTCGATCTGTTCGAACTCGCCCGGCTGTGGGTGAAATTCGTTGAGTTCTTTCAACTGGTATTGCAGCAGTTCCGCGCGGGCGAGGCGTTCCTGGCTTTGCTGCTGATGTTGCGCCAGATCGCGGCAGCTCTGATGCCATTGATGATAGCGGTCGCTCATGTGCTGAATCAGCGTGGCCTCACCGGCATAGCCGTCCAGCAGCGCTTTCTGATGTTCCGGCTTGACGAGCAACTGGTGTGCATGCTGGCCGTGAATTTGAATCAGCAACTGACCCAGCTCCCGCAATTGCGACAGGGGAACCGCGGTGCCGTTGATGAAGCCGCGTGAACGCCCGTCGGCGCTGATGACGCGGCGAAGTAAACACTCACGTCCGTCGTCGAGTTGATTCTCTTCGAGCCAGCGCAGGGCGGCAGGGGTGTCTTTTAAGGAGAAGCGCGCGCAGAGGTCGGCACGACTGGCGCCAGCGCGGACCATATCCGCTTCGGCGCGCCCACCCAGGCATAACCCCAGGGCATCAATAGCAATGGATTTACCTGCACCGGTCTCGCCGGTGATTGCCGTCATACCGCTTTGAAAATCGATTTCAAGCTCACGCACGATGGCGAAATTACTGATGGTCAGTTGTGCCAGCATTGTTGTTTTCCTGTATGAAAAACCATAACTGTGTTTTCATACAGTATAAACAGGTTTTTTATACAGTAAAGCCCCTTGTTCAAAATCAGAACAATTTTTTTGACCAGCCCAGTTTGGTGCTTAATGTGTTGAAATAGCTGTAATCTTTAGGGTGGATCAGGTTGAGATGATAGTCGCAACGGCGGATCAGCACGTCTTCACCTTCCTGAATCGGCAGGGCTATCTGGCTGTCGCAACTGATTTCAAGGTCGCTGCGGCGGTGGGAAAAGCGCAGACGAATCGTGCTGTTGCTGTTAATAACCAGCGGTCGCGCCGACAAGGTATGCGGGAACATCGGCACCAGCGTAATGGCATCAAGTTGCGGCGTCAGGATCGGGCCGCCCGCTGAAAGCGAGTAGGCAGTTGAGCCGGTGGGCGTCGAGATAATCAGACCGTCGGAGCGTTGCGAAAACGCAAAGGTCTCATCGATATACACCTCGAACTCAATCATGTGCGCCACTTTACCGGGGTGGAGCACCACTTCATTGATGGCGGTACTGATGCGTTTCTGGCAGTCCTGCTGACACACCTGCGCTTCCAGCAAAAAACGTTTTTCGCTGATGTAATGGCCTTCAAGCACATCGGCGAGTTGCTGATGGGCGTTGTCCGGGTCGAGATCGGTCAGAAAACCGAGATTGCCGCGGTTGATGCCAATTACTTTGATATCGTAACGTGCGAGCGTACGAGCCGCGCCCAGCATATTGCCATCGCCACCGACCACCACCGCCAGATCGGCCTGCTGGCCGATCTCCGCCAGCGTACCGGTGCGGACATCTTTCAGTTGCAGTTCACGTGCGATCTGTTGCTCAATGATGACGTCATACCCTTTAGTACTGAGCCAGCGGTACAGCATTTCATGTGTCGTCAACGCGGTAGGGTGACGCGGATGTCCTACAATCCCAATACACTTGAAATGATTGTTCATTTTCTCGAGTCCTTGTACCAAATGTATGATGACAATATGCCCGCTTCCCTTGAATCCCGGAAACTGATCCCCATAATAAGCGATGTTAGCGAGACGAATACGAAAAAACGCGGAGAAATTCATGAGTAGTAAAGAACAGAAAACGCCTGACGGGCAAGCCCCGGAAGAAATTATCAAGGAACAGCATGATGAGGTTGAGGCCGTAGAGCCTGATGCATCGGCTGAGCAGGTGGATCCGCGCGATGAACAAATTGCGAATCTGGAAGCTCAGCTTGCTGAAGCACAGAATCGTGAACGTGACGCGCTGCTGCGTGCCAAAGCAGAGATGGAAAACCTGCGTCGTCGTACCGAACTGGACGTTGAGAAGGCGCATAAGTTTGCGCTGGAAAAATTCGTCAACGAGCTGCTGCCGGTCATCGACAGCCTCGATCGCGCGCTGGAAGTGGCCGACAGGGCTAATCCAGAGATGTCCGCGATGGTGGAAGGTATTGAACTGACGCTGAAATCGATGCTGGATGTGGTACGCAAATTTGGCATTGACGTCATCGCGGAAACGAACGTACCGCTGGATCCCAACGTGCATCAGGCGATTGCGATGGTGGAATCTGACGACGTTACCCCGGGCAACGTGCTTGGCGTGATGCAGAAAGGTTACACCCTTAACGGTCGTACGATCCGCGCCGCGATGGTGACCGTCGCGAAGGCGAAAGCGTAATTCGCTGCCATAGGGCCGGGTGGCGGTTTCGCCTTACCCGGCCTGTTACATTTATTCAGCCACGCTCTCCCGAATCGATTTCACCGGCACTACTTTCACCTGCTTAATCATGTTGTCCTGTACGTCGAGAATATCGATATCGTACTGATGAATGCGCACGCGGGTGCCGACCGCCGGGATCTCTTCCAGCGCTTCCAGAATCATGCCGTTGATGGTGCGGGCTTCGTCTTCCGGCATACGCCAGTTGAACGCCTTGTTGAGTTCGCGCACGTTGGCGCTGCCGTCGATAATCACCGAGCCGTCATTCTGCGGCGTGACTTCTTCCGCCAGCGACGGCGACATGGAAGTGGTGAAATCACCGACGATCTCTTCCAGAATGTCTTCCACAGTGACCAGTCCCTGAATATCGCCATATTCATCAACGACCAGCCCCACTTTCTTTTTATTCCGCTGAAATTTCACCAGTTGTGTGCTGAGCGGCGTGCCTTCCGGCACATAGTAGATTTCATCTGCCGCGCGGAGCATCACCTCTTTGGTGAACTCCTTTTTCTCGGTCATCAGCCGGTAGGCTTCCCGCACGCGCAGCATGCTGATGGCGTCGTCCAGCGAATCGCGGTAGAGCACAATGCGCCCGTGCGGGGAGTGGGTGAGCTGGCGGACGATGGATTTCCAGTCATCGTTAATGTCGATGCCGACAATCTCATTACGCGGCACCATGATGTCGTTGACGCTGACTTTTTCCAGATCCAGTACCGACAGCAGCATGTCCTGATTACGGCGGGAGATTTGCGAGCGTGATTCGTTAACAATGGTGCGCAGTTCGTCTTTACTGAGCGCGCCGCTAATCACCGTATCGGCTTTGATCCCCATCAGGCGCATCAGCATGCGGGTGATGGTGTTCAGCAGCCAGACCAGCGGCATCATTAATACCTGCAATGGCGCTAACAGAAAACTGCTCGGGAAGGCGACCTTTTCCGGGTACAGCGCGGCGATGGTTTTTGGCAACACTTCGGCGAATACCAGCACCACAAAGGTCAATACCCCGGTGGCGATCGCCACACCCGCATCGCCATACAGGCGCATCCCGACGATGGTGCCGAGCGCCGAGGCCAGAATGTTCACCAGGTTATTGCCAATCAGAACCAGGCTGATGAGACGATCGGGTTTGCGCAGCAACTTTTCGACGCGCCTGGCCGGGCGGTTGCCTTGCTTGGCCAGATGACGCAGCCGGTAGCGGTTCAGCGTCATCATGCCGGTTTCAGAACCGGAGAAATAGGCGGAAATGACCACCATGATGATCAGTGTGATGATCAGCGCAGTGGTTGAGATATGTTCCAAGACGGAATTCCTTTATCGCTTAACCCGCGAATTGTTGGATAAGACGGCTGCCAAAATAGGCCAGCGTCAGCAATCCGGCACCCGCTACGTTAAACCAGACGACGCGACGACCGCGCCAGCCTTCATGATAGTGGCCCCACAACAATACGATATAGACAAACCATGCGATGATGGAAAGGACCGCCTTATCGAGATTTTCGATGCTGAAGAGATTCTGCATATAAAACAGGCCAGTGCAGAGCGTGAGCGTCAGCAGCACGACGCCGACCTGGGTGATGTGAAACATTTTTCGCTCAATGCTCATCAGCGGTGGCATTTCGCTGCTGAATGCCAGCTTTTTGTTTTTCAGCTGATAGTCGATCCAGGCGAGCTGCAGGGCATACAACGCGGCAATGATGAGCGTCGCATAGGCGAACAGCGACAGGCCGATGTGGATCATCATGCCCGGCGTGGCTTCAAGATGGGTGATGAACTCATTGGGCATGAACGTGGCTAACGCCAGGTTGATCAAGGCAAAGGCGTAGACAATCGGCAGCAGCAGCCAGCCGCGATTGCGCGAGGCGACGATGGTCATCACGATGCAGATCAGCAGGCTGACCAGCGACCCGACATTCAGAATGCTCAGATTCTGTCCGCTTTCGCCACCGGGGAATATGCGCGCCTGCAAGGCAAAGGCGTGGCTGATGAGCGCGATAACGGCGGAAATAATTGCCATGCGACGCCAGCCGCTGTTTTTTTGCAGCAAACCGGGAATGATCAACGCGAGGCTGACAGAGTAAGCGACCAGAGCTAACAAGGCAAAAACAGGCATATAGGTGTCAACGGTTTGCTGGATAAGAAAGAGAATCAGTATACCGTCAGGAGACGTCCGCTCCAACCGTTGCATCACATCTCAGGATGTGTCGTGTTATACTGCGGCAAATTTCTGGCTTTATGTCGCATCAGCGACTGAACGTTTCCACCTCAGGCGAGAGACAATGTTTGATAATTTAACCGATCGTTTGTCGCGTACGCTGCGTAATATCAGCGGTCGCGGACGCCTTACTGAAGACAATATCAAAGAGACCCTGCGCGAAGTGCGCATGGCGCTGCTGGAAGCTGACGTTGCGCTGCCGGTCGTGCGTGACTTTATCAATCGCGTGAAAGAAAAAGCGGTGGGTCACGAGGTCAACAAAAGCCTGACGCCAGGACAGGAGTTCGTCAAAATCGTTCGTGACGAACTGGTTGCGGCGATGGGTGAGGAAAACCAGAGCCTGAACCTCGCGGCACAGCCACCGGCAGTCGTGCTGATGGCGGGTCTGCAGGGGGCCGGTAAAACGACCAGCGTCGCGAAACTGGGTAAATTCCTTCACGAGAAGCATAAAAAGAAAGTGCTGGTGGTTTCTGCGGACGTTTATCGCCCGGCGGCGATCAAGCAGCTGGAAACCCTGGCGCAGCAGGTCAGCGTGGATTTCTTCCCCTCGGACGTGGGGCAAAAACCGGTTGATATCGTTAACGCGGCGCTGAAAGAGGCGAAGCTGAAATTCTACGACGTGCTGCTGGTGGATACCGCCGGTCGCCTGCACGTCGATGAAGCGATGATGGATGAAATCAAGCAGGTTCATGCATCGATCAACCCGGTAGAAACGCTGTTCGTGGTTGATGCCATGACCGGCCAGGATGCCGCAAACACAGCGAAAGCGTTCAACGAAGCGCTGCCGCTGACCGGTGTCGTGTTGACCAAAGTCGACGGCGACGCCCGTGGCGGTGCGGCGCTGTCTATCCGTCACATCACCGGTAAGCCGATCAAATTCCTTGGCGTTGGCGAGAAAAACGAAGCGCTGGAGCCGTTCCACCCGGATCGTATCGCCTCCCGTATTCTTGGCATGGGCGACGTACTGTCGCTGATCGAAGATATCGAGAGCAAAGTCGACCGCGCGCAGGCGGAGAAGCTGGCGAGCAAGCTGAAAAAAGGCGACGGCTTTGATCTGACCGATTTCCTTGAGCAACTGCGTCAGATGAAAAACATGGGCGGCATGGCGAGCCTGATGGGCAAACTGCCCGGCATGGGGCAGATCCCGGACAACGTAAAAGCGCAGATGGACGACAAAGTGCTGGTACGGATGGAGGCGATTATTAACTCCATGACGATGAAAGAGCGCGCCAAACCCGAAATCATCAAAGGTTCCCGTAAGCGCCGCATCGCTGCCGGTTGCGGTATGCAGGTGCAGGACGTTAACCGCCTGCTGAAACAGTTCGACGACATGCAGCGCATGATGAAGAAAATGAAGAAGGGCGGAATGGCGAAGATGATGCGGAATATGAAAGGGATGATGCCTCCCGGCTTCCCTGGACGTTAACTGGCCTGCACCGCCGACGGCCCTTGAGATCACGGTTTATTAACTGCTGATTGCAATTTTCCCAAAAATCAGTAAAATTTTCGGGCTTTTAATATGACACCGGGCTCCGTTCCTCGATGGGGCCCGGTTGTTTTATTCACACAAGAGGATGTTATGGTAACTATTCGTTTAGCACGTCACGGCGCTAAAAAGCGTCCGTTCTACCAGGTTGTTGTCACCGACAGCCGTAATGCACGCAACGGTCGCTTCATTGAGCGCGTTGGTTTCTTCAACCCGATCGCCTCTGGCGCGGAAGAAGGAACTCGTCTGAATCTGGATCGTATCGCTCACTGGGTTGGCCAGGGCGCTACTGTTTCCGATCGCGTTGCAGCGCTTATCAAAGCAGCAAACAAAGCAGCTTAATCTGTCACGGTGGTCATGATGAGCAAGCAACACACCGCACAAGCACCCGTCGAACCGATCGTATTGGGGAAAATGGGGTCTTCATACGGTATTCGTGGTTGGCTCAGAGTGTTTTCCTCCACCGAAGACGCCGAAAGCATTTTTGACTATCAGCCCTGGTTTATCCAGAAGGCGGGTCAGTGGCAAGAAGTCGAGCTGGAAAGCTGGCGTCACCACAATCAGGATATCGTCATTAAGCTGAAAGGCATTGACGATCGCGATGCCGCGAATCTGCTGACCAATTGTGAAATTGTCGTAGATTCCTCGCAGTTGCCACCGCTGGAAGAGGGTGACTACTACTGGAAAGACCTGATGGGCTGCCAGGTAGTGACCACCGAAGGCTACGACCTCGGTAAAGTCATCGATATGATGGAAACCGGGTCGAATGACGTTCTCGTCATTAAGGCAAACCTGAAAGATGCGTTTGGTATCAAGGAGCGGTTGGTTCCGTTCCTCGATGGGCAGGTTATCAAGAAAGTCGATCTCACTACTCAAACGATTGAAGTAGATTGGGATCCTGGTTTTTAAACCTCCGGATTACCGGTAAAAGACGGCGCTATGTGGATTGGCATAATCAGCCTGTTTCCTGAAATGTTCCGCGCGATTACCGACTACGGGGTAACTGGCCGGGCAGTAAAAAATGGCCTGCTGAGCATCCAGAACTGGAGTCCTCGTGACTTCACGCACGACCGGCACCGTACCGTGGACGATCGTCCTTACGGCGGCGGACCGGGGATGTTAATGATGGTGCAACCCTTACGGGATGCCATTCATGCAGCAAAAGCCGCGGCAGGTGAAGGCGCAAAGGTGATCTATCTGTCACCTCAGGGGCGCAAGCTTGATCAAGCAGGCGTCAGCGAACTGGCCACGAATCAAAAGCTGATTCTGGTGTGTGGTCGCTACGAAGGGATAGATGAGCGCGTAATCCAGACCGAGATTGACGAAGAATGGTCTATCGGCGATTACGTTCTCAGTGGTGGTGAGTTACCAGCAATGACGCTGATTGACTCGGTTTCCCGGTTCATTCCGGGGGTACTGGGGCATGAAGCTTCAGCAACGGAAGATTCCTTTGCTGATGGATTACTGGACTGTCCACACTATACTCGTCCTGAAGTGTTAGAAGGCATGGAAGTCCCGGCAGTGTTACTGTCAGGCAACCACGCTGAGATTCGTCGCTGGCGTTTGAAACAGTCGCTGGGCCGTACCTGGCTTAGAAGACCTGAACTTCTGGAAAACCTGGCTCTGACTGAAGAGCAAGCAAAGTTGCTGGCGGAGTTCAAAACGGAACACGCGCAACAGCAACATAAACATGATGGGTTGGCATAACGCCCCCGAATATCAGTTTACCCAGGATAAGAGATTAAATTATGAGCAACATTATTAAGCAAATTGAACAAGAGCAGATGAAGCAGGACGTACCTTCCTTCCGTCCGGGTGATACCGTGGAAGTGAAAGTATGGGTTGTTGAAGGTTCCAAAAAACGTCTGCAGGCATTCGAGGGCGTGGTTATCGCTATTCGTAACCGCGGTCTGCACTCTGCATTCACTGTTCGTAAGATTTCCAACGGCGAAGGTGTTGAGCGTGTCTTCCAGACTCACTCACCGGTAGTTGACAGCATTGCTGTTAAACGTCGTGGTGCCGTTCGTAAAGCTAAACTGTACTACCTGCGTGAGCGTACTGGTAAAGCGGCTCGTATCAAAGAGCGCCTTAACTAAGATTCGCTCAGGCGACATCCTGTTTAAAAAGGGCTGGCCGAAAGGCTGGCCCTTTTTTTGTCTCTGCGTTTTATGGTTCGCTGATGACAATGGCGACGCGGCGGTTTTCGGCGCGGCCCTGTGCGGTTTTGTTGCTGCTGACCGGGAACTGTTTGCCGAGCCCTCGGGTGGTCAGATTGCTGCGCGGAATGTGTGCGCCTTCGGCCCACGCATCGGCCACAATGTTGGCGCGTTTGAGAGAAAGCGCTTCGTTGTAACTGTCTTCGCCGTAATTATCAGTGTGACCGTCCATGCGCGCATGCGTAATGCCGGTGGCGGCGAGATGTGACGCCATACCTGCAATTTGCTGTTTGCTGCCATCGTTTAGCGTGTAGTCGTTTTTACCGAACAGAATTTTATCGGAAAGCCCGAGTGACCAGTCGCCGTTGAGATCGTTAAAGCCATACGATTTCATGGCGGCGACCTGTTCAGGCGAAAATTTTCCTTGCGGCGCCTGACAGCCTGTCAGAAACAGCGTTGCCAGCAAAGCCGGTGCGACATAACGACCGAGCATATTTCTTTCCTTATTGCTTATGATGAAGTCTTAGCACGTTGATTTTTCATTAAATACATATTCTGGTCCGCCAGTTCCTGCAGGCTTTCAACCGAGGTATGCTCCCACGTCAGCGCATAACCGACGCTCAGTGAGAACGGGGTGTAAAGCCCGTTGTGGAGGTTGAACGGCGGAACGAAATGTTGTGACAGCGCAGTACAAAGGCGCTGCACTTCATTTTCGCTGTGAACGCCATACAGGATCATGGCGAACTCATCGCCGCCAAGCCGGTAGGCGATATGACGTTTGCCGCCAAAATCACTCAGCCGTTTCGCCACTTCCATCAGTACGCAATCACCGGCGGCGTGTCCCCAGGTATCATTAATAAACTTGAAATTATCGCCGTCGAGAAACAGCAATGCAGAACTGGTTCTGGCGCGTTTGTCGTTCATCAGCGCGGCGATAGAACTGCGAAATGACGCGCGGTTTGCCAGCCCGGTGAGGGGATCATGCAATGCGGTGCGCAGCAACTGGGCATTTTTGGCCTGCAGTTTCAACTGCCACTCCTCCATTTCATCAAGCAGGCTGTTGAAGTCCTGGGCAAAATGATGGAATTCTTCTATCGGTTCTTCCGGGACGCGGCGGGAAAAATTACGGTTGGTACGCACGTCATGAACGACATCAGTGATATTTTGCAGCGCCGTCACCACATCCGCATGCAGGTAGCGAGTGACCAATAGCGCCACCACAGCGGCCAGCAGAATACAGGCGGTGAGTACCGCCAGCGACATCCAGATAAAATGGCTGATCAGGCTGGCGCGTGCGGTTAAGTGAATAACGCCGACCATCTGATCGTTATGCCAGACTGGCTGCGATACCGGCACGGGAAACAGCCAGCGGTTAACCAGGTTGTTCAGTGCGTCCTGTTTTTCGCCGGGAATGTATGACCAGTAAGCGAAGCGCTGGAGGTTGCGATCCATCACTTCGGCCACGGCGAATTGCCCCTGTTTGCCGAGCGTCCGGAGCGTTTCTGTGGCGGCAGCGCTGTCACCAAACACCAGTGACGCCTCAAGGCTGTGACTCATGGTGGCGCCGGTCAGTTCGAGGTTGTTTTGCGCATACTGTTTCAGCGTCAGAACCGACGCGATGCTTAACAGCAGCCAGACCAGCATCATCGTAATAACGACGCTAATCACGCTGATTTTCCGTAGGGTGTGTTTAAACGTCGGGCGTTGAAGAGGGGTTATATCCTTATTCATGCTCTTTAGTCCGTGCAAGCATTAATACCTCAGGATTCACTCTGACGCCGCTGCGGGTCAGTACGTCAAGATTTACAGAAAATTTCACCGTCGCTGAACGAAATATCAGGCAAAAGGCGCTGCCCGCAGCACATTCAGGGTTTTGTTCGGCAATTGTCAGTACAGGGTGGGGCTGAAGTTTTCCCGTCAGGGCTATTTGTTGTGAAGGCGATTCACTGCCGAAATAAAGCGCGTTACAGCGGGCAGAGAGCGCTTCCTGATCGTTTTTCACCACGACAGGCTGGTAGGGTAGCGGCGTTGAGGCGCCATCACTTAAGGCCTGCGTAAAGCGGGAAGAGGAAAAAATACACAAGCGTGGCGCTTCGCTGAGATTCGGCCAGCGTGTATAACTGACAATGCCAGAGACGATAGCGCGTACTGCGTTGTCGGCGGCAGGGGTTGTTGCTGCGAAGAGCGGTTTACCTGCAAAAATAAGCGCCAGTACCCATAAGAGCCGGTAAGAGAATTTCCAACGTGGGTTGCTCACCAAAAACCGCCGTGCAGCCTGAAATAAAACATGAGTCAATGTATCTTTAAGATTATCACTATTAACTAAGGCAGTCATTACGCACTGAAATTGATTATCTGGCCTTTAGGTGAATCTTAATCAGAATAGCGAAACGTTTTGCATCATTACTGGTTGATCCTGCTGTACGATTATTTAATCACCTTATCGAGTGCGCATAAATGGTGTAAATAAATAATTACATTGATTATGGCGAGAAAATGGCTTAAAAATGGTTGTTGTAAAGTAATGTTTACGTATTGTGGCTTGTATTCTTTACTGTCTGTGATATCGTGATGTCTCCTCAGGTGAGGAAACCACTATCGCAAACGAGCTATACAGGATCGCCATCATGCAAAAAGACGCGCTGAACAACGTACATATCTCCGACGAACAGATACTGATCACCCCTGAACAACTGAAAGTCGAATTTCCGCTGAGTGCAGAACAGGAAGCCCAGGTGGAGCATTCCCGCCAGACGATTTCCGACATCATCGCTGGTCGCGATCCGCGCCTGCTGGTGGTGTGTGGACCCTGCTCGATTCACGATCCGGAAACCGCGATTGAATATGCTCGTCGATTTAAAGCACTTGCCGCAGAGGTCAGCGATAGCCTCTATCTGGTGATGCGCGTCTATTTTGAAAAACCCCGTACCACCGTTGGCTGGAAGGGGCTGATTAACGATCCGCACATGGATGGCTCGTTTGATGTTGAATCTGGTCTGAAAATTGCGCGTCGTCTGCTGCTCGAACTGGTGAACATGGGGCTGCCGCTGGCGACCGAAGCGCTGGATCCGAACAGCCCGCAATACCTGGGCGATCTTTTTAGCTGGTCGGCGATTGGCGCACGTACCACCGAATCGCAGACTCACCGCGAAATGGCCTCCGGCCTTTCTATGCCTGTCGGCTTTAAAAACGGCACGGACGGTAGCCTCGCCACGGCGATCAACGCCATGCGCGCCGCTGCAATGCCGCACCGCTTTGTCGGTATCAACCAGGCCGGGCAGGTTTGCCTGTTGCAAACGCAGGGGAATCCGGACGGGCATGTAATTTTACGCGGCGGCAAAGCGCCGAACTACAGCCCGTCAGATGTTACGCAGTGTGAAAAAGAGATGGAACAGGCCGGGCTCAAACCCGCGCTGATGGTCGATTGCAGCCACGGTAACTCGAATAAAGATTTTCGTCGTCAGCCTGCTGTGGCAGAGTCCGTTGTGGCGCAGATCAAAGACGGAAACCGTTCTATCATTGGTCTGATGATTGAAAGCAATATTCATGAAGGTAATCAGTCGTCCGAACAGCCGCGCAGTGAGATGAAATACGGTGTGTCGGTGACAGACGCCTGCATTAGCTGGGAAACAACGGACGCGCTGCTGCGTGAAATTGATAAAGATCTGCGTGGCCAGTTGAAGGCGCGTCTGGGGTAAGAGGAACGTTATGGTTGCTGAACTGACCGCGCTGCGCGATCAAATTGATGAAGTCGATAAGGCGCTGCTGGGGCTGCTGGCGCGCCGTCTTGAGCTGGTCGCAGAAGTCGGCGAGGTAAAAAACAAATACGGCCTGCCGATTTATGTGCCGGAACGTGAAGCCTCAATGCTGGCGTCGCGCCGCGCAGAGGCGGAATCGCTCGGCGTTCCCCCGGATCTTATCGAAGATGTTCTGCGTCGGGTGATGCGGGAATCTTACTCCAGTGAGAACGACAAAGGTTTTAAAACGCTGCGCCCGGATATGCGTCCGGTGGTGATTGTGGGCGGCGGCGGGCAGATGGGGCGTCTGTTTGAGAAGATGCTGACGCTGTCCGGCTACCAGGTCAGAATTCTGGAAAAAGAGGACTGGGCGCGGGCGGAGGAGATCGTTTCTGACGCCGGAATGGTGATCGTCAGTGTCCCTATTCACGTGACAGAGCAAATTATCGCGAAGTTACCGGCGCTGCCTGCCGACTGCATTCTGGTCGATCTGGCATCGGTGAAAGCCGGGCCGTTAGAGGCGATGCTCACCGCCCATAATGGGCCTGTTCTCGGGCTGCACCCGATGTTCGGGCCGGACAGCGGAAGCCTGGCGAAGCAGGTGGTGGTGTACTGCGATGGTCGCCAGCCGGAAGCGTATCAGTGGTTCCTGGAGCAGATTCAGGTGTGGGGGGCGAGGCTGCACCGCATCAGCGCCGTCGAGCACGATCAGAATATGGCCTTTATTCAGGCGCTGCGCCACTTTGCTACCTTTGCTTACGGCCTGCATCTGGCGGAAGAAAACGTGCAGCTTGAACAGCTGCTGGCGCTCTCATCACCCATCTATCGCCTTGAGCTGGCGATGGTCGGGCGTCTGTTTGCCCAGGATCCGCAGCTTTACGCCGATATCATTATGTCGTCGCAGAGCAATCTGCGGTTAATCAAACGCTACTATCAACGCTTCGGCGAAGCCATTGGGTTGCTGGAGCAGGGCGATAAGCAGGCGTTTATCGACAGCTTCCGCAAGGTCGAGCACTGGTTCGGTGATTACGCGATCCGCTTTCAGAACGAAAGCCGGGGATTGTTGCGTCAGGCGAACGACAGCCGTCAGTAACTTTGCGAAAAAAAGAAAAGCCAGTGGGGAAACCCGCTGGCTTTTTTTCGTCCCGCTTTACTCCGGCGAGACAGGCACCACGTTTTCGCTGGGGTAGCAGCCAAGCACTTTCATCGAACGGGTAATGTTACCCAACTCTTTCAGCGCTTTTTGCATTGCTTCTGACTCGAGATTGGCCTGAATATCGAGGTAAAACATCTCTTCCCACGGATTGCCATAAATCGGGCGCGATTCCAGTTTGGTCATGATCAGATTGTGGTTACGCAGCACCAGCAGCGCTTCTACCAGCGCGCCCGCCTGTTGACCGGTGGCGATAAGCAGGGTGGATTTCGCCGGGACCTGGCTGGAGACGTCGATCGCTTTCCGCGCCAGTACCACAAAGCGGGTGATGTTCTGCGTCTGGTTGGCCAGATTCCGTTCTAACACCTGCAGGCCATACAGCGCGCCACCGGCTTCGCTGCCGAGCGCGGCGACGTGCGGCGAATTCTCCTGCGCCACTTTCTCCATGGCGGCGGACGTGCTTTCGGTATATTCAATTTTCCAGTGCGGATAACGGTTCAGAAACTGGCTGCACTGCTGGAACGGTTGTGGATGGCTGTAGACCGTTTCGATGCTGTCGAGGTCGGTCGAGCCGGACACCAGTACGCAGTGATCGATAGGGATCGTCATTTCGCCAACAATCGACAGGCTGGTGTGCTGTAACAGGTCATAGACATCGTTGATCGCCCCGGAACTGGTGTTTTCGATCGGCACTACCGCGTAATCAGCCTGACCGGTTTCAACCTGATTAAAAATATCGGCAAACTTTGAGCAACCGCTTTCGATAAATTGCTCGAAATGACGGGCCGCGTACTGGCGCGCAGCAAGGTGGGAATAAGAGCCTTTTGGCCCCAGAAAGGCGATACGCGCCGAATGCGGGTTAATTTTGTTGAGATGCTGCTGGAGCAGGGCTTGCTGAGTCAGGACGGAATCTTCAATGATGAGCTGGAAAAGGCGGGTGATATAGTGCGCATCCAGATGATGGTCTTTCCCCAGCGCGATCAACCGCTCCAGCAAATCGCGCTCGCGATCGATATCACGTACAGGACGATGAGACGCGAGTTTCGCTTTACCAACCTCCACCGCCAGTCCACGGCGTTCAGCCAGCAAAGCCAGTAACTTTTCATCCAGTGCGCTGATTTTGTCGCGCAAAGCCAGTAACGGGTTTTCCGATGTCATAGAGTCGCCTTAGTCATTAGCAATAAAAAAGGCCCCCCGGGTTGGGAGGCCTTATTGTTCGTCTTCGCATTCTTTCTTATACGACGAAACGCCTCCCGGTCTGGGGGAAGGTAAAAAAGAATGCGAAGAAAAACGGTACACGCTGCATAGAAAATTCCTTATGTCTGCTCAGATAACAGTACCCGGACTGTTTTCATGCTGTCAACAAAAAACGCGCCCGGAGGCGCGTTGGCGATACACTCAATTGTGAAGGTTTCACTCTTGTTCAACGAAGTTAACGTCTTTCACCGATGCATTGGCGCGACGCGCTTCTCCTTTGTGTTGCACTTTATTGAGCTGCCGTTCCAGCTTGTTGATCAAATCGTTAATAGCGGTATACATATCTTCGTGCTTAGCGCTGGCAACCAGGTGCCCGTTTGGCGTGTTAATCGTCGCATCAGCAATAAAGCCCTGAGGCTCTTTCGAAAGAATGATATGCGGGTTAATCAGGTGGGTTTGCCACTTATCCAGTTTAGCGAGACGGTCGGCGACATGTTGGCGGATTGCCGGGGTGATTTCCATTTGTTTGCTGGTAATGTTCATTGTCATAAATTTACCTCTTGTCTTTCCCGTCTAAGTGATTTCAGCATACCGTTCCTGATGTCAAAATGTGTGATTCAGATCACGTTATTTTGTCACTTTTTGTCAACGAAATCTTTTTGTGAGGCAGGACAGGAACAAGTGATTTTCTCCTTGAAGAGGTGAAGAAAGGGAGCCATAGTTGATGAGTTGCGTCGGCGAGATTTTCCTTAAGGGGCGACAAAAAACGAATAAAAAAACGGCAGCCATCGGGCTGCCGTTTTACGTATCAGAAACGGGGATCAGGTATTACTGCTGTTGGCGGCAATAATTTTCGCGACCTTATCCGCCTGCGCGTTCATCTGCATTTCGCGATAAGCATTTTCCATCTTCGGCAGCGCGTCACGCGTCGCCTGGGCATCCGGATAGTTACGCAGCATGCCTTCTACGCGGTTGACGACAGCCACCCATGCGCCACGGTCAGTGTAGTAATCCACGACAGACAGTTCATACTTCGCCAGACGATCTTTCAGGAACACCATCCGTTTGTAAGCATCTGAGGAGTACTGGCTGTTCGGGTAGCCACGAACCAGTTTGGAAAAGTCATTGAAGGCGTCACGCGCATGTTGCGGATCGCGGTCAGAGCGATCAACACCAAAGAAACCCTGCAATGCGCTGTCATCCAGTGCCATGTTGGTCAGGCCACGCATGTAGATGACATAATCGATATTCGGATGCGTCGGGTTCAGGCGCATAAAGCGATCGATCGCTGCCTGAGCCAGCGGCAGATCGGCATTTTTATAATATGCGTAGATCAGATCCAGCTGCACCTGCTGAGAGTAAGGACCAAACGGATAACGGTTGTCCAACGCTTCCAGTTGCGTTATTGCCTGTTTCCAGTTACCGTCCTGCAGTTTTTGCTGAGCAGTAGCATAGATTTCATTCGGCGGGTTATCGGGCACCTCTTCCTTTGAACCAGAGCAACCCACCAAAGCCAGGCTCAAGGTGGCTGCTGCCACCAGATATTTCATGCGCGTCATGACGTTTTGACATTCCTCAAAATGTGTATACGGGAGATTCTCTGTTCCTGCTCCCGATTAAGACCAGCTACAATAGCACACTATATTAAACGGCGAAGCCGTAAAACCCAACGTTAAACGAAGAAGCTGTATATGGCACAACGAGTACAACTCACCGCAACGGTGTCCGAAAATCAACTCGGTCAACGCTTAGATCAAGCTTTGGCCGAATTGTTCCCTGATTATTCGCGTTCGCGCATAAAAGAATGGATCCTCGACCAGCGCGTGCTGGTCAACGGCAACGTCGTCGACAAGCCAAAAGAGAAAGTCCTGGGCGGCGAAAGCATCGCTGTCGATGTTGAAATCGAAGAAGAAGTTCGCTTTGAGCCTCAGGATATCCCCCTCACTATCGTCTATGAAGATGATGATATCATCGTCATCAACAAGCCGCGTGATTTAGTCGTGCATCCTGGCGCGGGTAATCCGGATGGCACCGTACTGAACGCTTTACTGCATTATTATCCGCCCATCGCAGATGTGCCGCGCGCCGGCATTGTCCATCGTCTCGACAAAGACACGACAGGCCTGATGGTGGTGGCGAAAACCATTCCGGCGCAGACCCGACTGGTCGAGTCGCTGCAGCTGCGTGAGATCACCCGAGAGTACGAAGCGGTGGCGATTGGTCATATGACCTCGGGCGGTACGGTGGAAGAACCAATCAGCCGTCATCCCACCAAACGTACCCATATGTCGGTTCACCCGATGGGTAAACCGGCGGTGACGCATTATCGCATCATGGAACACTTCCGTGTGCACACGCGTTTGCGTTTGCGTCTGGAAACCGGGCGTACACACCAAATCCGCGTGCATATGGCGCACATTACGCATCCGCTGGTGGGTGATCAGCTGTACGGTGGCCGCCCGCGTCCGCCGAAGCATTCCTCCGACGAGTTCATTTCCGCACTGCGTAAATTCGACCGACAGGCGCTGCACGCGACTATGCTGCGTCTCTATCACCCGATCACCGGCATCGAAATGGAGTGGCACGCGCCAATCCCACAGGACATGGTGGATCTCATCGACGCGATGCGCGCTGATTTCGAAGCCCACAAAGATGAAGTTGACTGGTTATGACGACGATAATCGTTCCACAGTGGCCCGTTCCGCAAGGCGTTGCAGCCTGTAGTTCCACACGTGTCGGCGGCGTCAGCCTGCCGCCGTATGATTCACTGAATCTGGGGGCCCACTGTGGCGATGATCTTGCGCATGTCGAAGAAAACCGCGCGCGGATGTTTGCGGCGGGTGGTCTGCCGTCGAAACCTGTCTGGCTTGAGCAGGTGCATGGTAAAGATGTACTGACTTTAACCGGTGGAACTTACGACTCGAAACGTGCGGACGCCGCTTACAGCAATATTCCGGGGCAGGTGTGCGCGGTGATGACCGCGGACTGTTTGCCGGTGCTGTTTTGCAACCGCGCAGGCACCGAAGTGGCGGCGGCGCATGCGGGATGGCGTGGTCTGTGCGAAGGCGTGCTGGAGGAGACGGTCGCCTGTTTTTCCGACCAGCCGGAGAACATTATGGCCTGGCTCGGCCCTGCCATCGGCCCGGACGCGTTTGAAGTCGGGCCTGAAGTGCGCGAAGCATTTATGGCGAAAGACGCTAATGCTGACAAGGCTTTCCGCCCGGCGGGTGAAAAATATTATGCCGATATTTATCAGCTTGCGCGCCAGCGTCTGGCGAATGTCGGGGTTGAACAGGTTTACGGTGGAGACCGTTGTACCTTCAGCCAAAAGGATGATTTTTTCTCTTATCGCCGCGACAAGATCACCGGTCGTATGGCAAGTTTCATTTGGCTGATATAACCTATAGAATCAAGACGATCCAGAATGCTGATTTATTTTTCGCATAGTTCAGGTCTTTAACCTTGAATAATTGAGGGATGACCTCATTTAATCTCCAGTAGCAAATTTGACCTGTTATGGGAGGAGTTATGCGTCTGGATCGTCTTACCAACAAATTCCAGCTTGCTCTCGCCGATGCCCAGTCCCTTGCACTGGGGCACGACAACCAGTTCATCGAACCTCTTCATTTAATGAGCGCCTTACTGAATCAGGAAGGGGGATCGATTCGTCCATTATTAACCACTGCTGGCGTCAACGCTGGCCAGTTGCGCACCGCCATTGAACAGGCGCTGAGCCGTTTACCGCAGGTGGAAGGCACCGGCGGCGACGTGCAGCCGTCGCAGGAGCTGGTTCGTGTACTGAACCTGTGCGACAAGCTGGCGCAAAAACGTGGGGACAACTTTATTTCGTCAGAACTCTTCGTTCTGGCAGCGCTTGAATCGCGCGGTACGCTGACCGATCTGCTGAAAACTGCCGGAGCAACAACCGCCAATGTGAATCAGGCGATTGAACAAATGCGCGGAGGTGAAAGCGTGAACGATCAGGGTGCCGAAGACCAGCGTCAGGCATTGAAGAAATTTACCGTCGATCTGACCGAGCGTGCCGAGCAGGGCAAACTCGATCCGGTGATTGGCCGTGATGAAGAGATTCGCCGTACTATCCAGGTACTGCAGCGCCGTACTAAAAATAACCCGGTGCTGATCGGTGAGCCTGGCGTCGGTAAAACCGCCATCGTCGAAGGGCTGGCGCAACGTATCGTCAACGGTGAAGTGCCGGAAGGGCTGAAAGGCCGTCGCGTGCTGGCGCTGGATATGGGCGCGCTGGTGGCCGGGGCGAAATATCGTGGTGAGTTCGAAGAGCGTCTGAAAGGCGTGCTGAACGATCTCGCCAAACAGGAAGGCAACGTCATCCTGTTTATCGATGAGCTGCACACCATGGTGGGTGCCGGTAAAGCCGATGGCGCGATGGATGCCGGGAACATGCTGAAACCTGCGCTGGCGCGCGGTGAACTGCACTGCGTCGGGGCTACCACACTTGATGAGTATCGCCAGTACATCGAAAAAGATGCGGCGCTGGAACGTCGTTTCCAGAAAGTGTTTGTTGCTGAGCCGACGGTGGAAGACACCATCGCGATCCTGCGTGGTCTGAAAGAGCGTTATGAACTGCACCACCATGTGCAGATCACTGACCCGGCAATTGTGGCTGCCGCGACGCTCTCGCATCGTTACATTTCTGACCGTCAGTTGCCGGATAAAGCCATCGACCTGATCGATGAAGCCGCCTCCAGCATTCGTATTCAGATTGACTCCAAACCGGAAGAACTGGACAGGCTCGACAGACGTATCATCCAGCTGAAGCTGGAACAGCAGGCGCTGAAGAAAGAGTCTGACGAAGCCAGCCGTAAGCGTCTGGATATGCTCAACGAAGAACTGGACGACAAAGAGCGTCAGTATTCTGAGCTGGAAGAAGAGTGGAAAGCGGAGAAAGCCTCGCTGTCCGGCACCCAGACGATCAAAGCCGAGCTGGAGCAGGCGAAAATCGCCATTGAGCAGGCGCGCCGTGTGGGTGATCTGGCGCGTATGTCTGAGCTGCAGTACGGCAAAATTCCGGAGCTGGAAAAACAACTGGAAGCGGCCACGCAGTCAGAGGGCAAAACCATGCGCTTGCTGCGTAACAAGGTCACCGATGCGGAAATCGCCGAGGTGCTGGCTCGCTGGACCGGGATCCCGGTCTCCCGGATGATGGAAAGTGAGCGCGATAAACTGCTGCGTATGGAGCAGGATCTGCATCAGCGCGTTATCGGCCAGGATGAAGCGGTTGAAGCGGTGTCGAACGCGATTCGCCGTAGCCGCGCCGGGTTGTCTGACCCCAATCGCCCGATTGGTTCGTTCCTGTTCCTCGGGCCTACCGGGGTCGGTAAAACGGAGCTGTGCAAATCGCTGGCTAACTTTATGTTCGACAGCGACGATGCGATGGTGCGTATTGATATGTCCGAGTTTATGGAGAAACACTCCGTGTCTCGTCTGGTCGGTGCGCCTCCGGGATACGTCGGCTATGAAGAGGGCGGTTATCTCACTGAAGCCGTGCGCCGTCGCCCTTACTCCGTCATCTTGTTAGACGAAGTGGAAAAAGCGCACCCGGATGTTTTCAACATTCTGTTGCAGGTACTGGACGATGGACGCCTGACGGACGGGCAGGGGCGAACGGTCGATTTCCGTAATACGGTCGTCATTATGACCTCTAACCTCGGTTCCGATTTGATTCAGGAACGCTTTGGCGAACTGGATTACAGCCACATGAAAGAACTGGTGTTGGGTGTGGTCAGCCACAGCTTCCGCCCGGAATTCATCAACCGTATCGATGAAGTGGTGGTGTTCCATCCGCTGGGTGAAAAACACATCGCCTCCATTGCGCAGATCCAGTTGCAGCGTCTGTACAAACGTCTGGAAGAGCGTGGTTATGAAGTCCGCATCTCTGACGAGGCGCTGAAACTGCTCAGCGAAAACGGCTACGATCCGGTGTATGGCGCGCGTCCGTTGAAACGGGCAATTCAGCAGCAGATCGAAAACCCGCTGGCGCAGCAGATCCTCTCCGGGGAACTGGTGCCCGGCAAAACGGTACGGCTGGAAGTGAAAGACGACCATATCGTTGCTGTGCAATAAATCTAAAACGGGCCGAAAGGCCCGTTTTGGTGTTAAAACAGGCAAATTACCGCGTCTGACGGCGTAATTGCCTGGAAATTGAGCGAACAAAAAGTTTTTTTGAATTTCCTCTTGTCACCTCAGAATTACTCCCTATAATGCGCCTCCACTGACACGGCACAACGGCAAACACACCGGCCTGTCAGGTGAAGTTAACCGAAATAACATGTTGACTTCATAGCGGGAAAGCGTATTATGCACACCCCGCGCCGCTGACAAAAAGCGAAGCGGCACTGCTCTTTAACAATTTATCAGACAATCTGTGTGGGCACTCGGAGTGACATGGATTCTTGAACGTCTTCGGACGAAAAATGAATACCAAGTCTCAAAGAGTGAACACGTAATTCATTACGAAGTTTAATTCTTAGAGCATCAAACTTGAATTGAAGAGTTTGATCATGGCTCAGATTGAACGCTGGCGGCAGGCCTAACACATGCAAGTCGAGCGGCAGCGGGGGAAAGCTTGCTTTCCCGCCGGCGAGCGGCGGACGGGTGAGTAATGTCTGGGAAACTGCCTGATGGAGGGGGATAACTACTGGAAACGGTAGCTAATACCGCATAACGTCTTCGGACCAAAGTGGGGGACCTTCGGGCCTCATGCCATCAGATGTGCCCAGATGGGATTAGCTAGTAGGTGGGGTAACGGCTCACCTAGGCGACGATCCCTAGCTGGTCTGAGAGGATGACCAGCCACACTGGAACTGAGACACGGTCCAGACTCCTACGGGAGGCAGCAGTGGGGAATATTGCACAATGGGCGCAAGCCTGATGCAGCCATGCCGCGTGTATGAAGAAGGCCTTCGGGTTGTAAAGTACTTTCAGCGGGGAGGAAGGTGTTGTGGTTAATAACCGCAGCAATTGACGTTACCCGCAGAAGAAGCACCGGCTAACTCCGTGCCAGCAGCCGCGGTAATACGGAGGGTGCAAGCGTTAATCGGAATTACTGGGCGTAAAGCGCACGCAGGCGGTCTGTCAAGTCGGATGTGAAATCCCCGGGCTCAACCCGGGAACTGCATCCGAAACTGGCAGGCTTGAGTCTTGTAGAGGGGGGTAGAATTCCAGGTGTAGCGGTGAAATGCGTAGAGATCTGGAGGAATACCGGTGGCGAAGGCGGCCCCCTGGACAAAGACTGACGCTCAGGTGCGAAAGCGTGGGGAGCAAACAGGATTAGATACCCTGGTAGTCCACGCCGTAAACGATGTCGACTTGGAGGTTGTGCCCTTGAGGCGTGGCTTCCGGAGCTAACGCGTTAAGTCGACCGCCTGGGGAGTACGGCCGCAAGGTTAAAACTCAAATGAATTGACGGGGGCCCGCACAAGCGGTGGAGCATGTGGTTTAATTCGATGCAACGCGAAGAACCTTACCTGGTCTTGACATCCACGGAAGTTTTCAGAGATGAGAATGTGCCTTCGGGAACCGTGAGACAGGTGCTGCATGGCTGTCGTCAGCTCGTGTTGTGAAATGTTGGGTTAAGTCCCGCAACGAGCGCAACCCTTATCCTTTGTTGCCAGCGGTCCGGCCGGGAACTCAAAGGAGACTGCCAGTGATAAACTGGAGGAAGGTGGGGATGACGTCAAGTCATCATGGCCCTTACGACCAGGGCTACACACGTGCTACAATGGCATATACAAAGAGAAGCGACCTCGCGAGAGCAAGCGGACCTCATAAAGTATGTCGTAGTCCGGACTGGAGTCTGCAACTCGACTCCACGAAGTCGGAATCGCTAGTAATCGTGGATCAGAATGCCACGGTGAATACGTTCCCGGGCCTTGTACACACCGCCCGTCACACCATGGGAGTGGGTTGCAAAAGAAGTAGGTAGCTTAACCTTCGGGAGGGCGCTTACCACTTTGTGATTCATGACTGGGGTGAAGTCGTAACAAGGTAACCGTAGGGGAACCTGCGGTTGGATCACCTCCTTACCTGAAAGAACCTGCCT
>NZ_LIFX01000030.1 GCF_001297775.1 Trabulsiella odontotermitis
GGACGAAAAATGAATACCAAGTCTCAAAGAGTGAACACGTAATTCATTACGAAGTTTAATTCTTAGAGCATCAAACTTGAATTGAAGAGTTTGATCATGGCTCAGATTGAACGCTGGCGGCAGGCCTAACACATGCAAGTCGAGCGGCAGCGGGGGAAAGCTTGCTTTCCCGCCGGCGAGCGGCGGACGGGTGAGTAATGTCTGGGAAACTGCCTGATGGAGGGGGATAACTACTGGAAACGGTAGCTAATACCGCATAACGTCTTCGGACCAAAGTGGGGGACCTTCGGGCCTCATGCCATCAGATGTGCCCAGATGGGATTAGCTAGTAGGTGGGGTAACGGCTCACCTAGGCGACGATCCCTAGCTGGTCTGAGAGGATGACCAGCCACACTGGAACTGAGACACGGTCCAGACTCCTACGGGAGGCAGCAGTGGGGAATATTGCACAATGGGCGCAAGCCTGATGCAGCCATGCCGCGTGTATGAAGAAGGCCTTCGGGTTGTAAAGTACTTTCAGCGGGGAGGAAGGTGTTGTGGTTAATAACCGCAGCAATTGACGTTACCCGCAGAAGAAGCACCGGCTAACTCCGTGCCAGCAGCCGCGGTAATACGGAGGGTGCAAGCGTTAATCGGAATTACTGGGCGTAAAGCGCACGCAGGCGGTCTGTCAAGTCGGATGTGAAATCCCCGGGCTCAACCCGGGAACTGCATCCGAAACTGGCAGGCTTGAGTCTTGTAGAGGGGGGTAGAATTCCAGGTGTAGCGGTGAAATGCGTAGAGATCTGGAGGAATACCGGTGGCGAAGGCGGCCCCCTGGACAAAGACTGACGCTCAGGTGCGAAAGCGTGGGGAGCAAACAGGATTAGATACCCTGGTAGTCCACGCCGTAAACGATGTCGACTTGGAGGTTGTGCCCTTGAGGCGTGGCTTCCGGAGCTAACGCGTTAAGTCGACCGCCTGGGGAGTACGGCCGCAAGGTTAAAACTCAAATGAATTGACGGGGGCCCGCACAAGCGGTGGAGCATGTGGTTTAATTCGATGCAACGCGAAGAACCTTACCTGGTCTTGACATCCACGGAAGTTTTCAGAGATGAGAATGTGCCTTCGGGAACCGTGAGACAGGTGCTGCATGGCTGTCGTCAGCTCGTGTTGTGAAATGTTGGGTTAAGTCCCGCAACGAGCGCAACCCTTATCCTTTGTTGCCAGCGGTCCGGCCGGGAACTCAAAGGAGACTGCCAGTGATAAACTGGAGGAAGGTGGGGATGACGTCAAGTCATCATGGCCCTTACGACCAGGGCTACACACGTGCTACAATGGCATATACAAAGAGAAGCGACCTCGCGAGAGCAAGCGGACCTCATAAAGTATGTCGTAGTCCGGACTGGAGTCTGCAACTCGACTCCACGAAGTCGGAATCGCTAGTAATCGTGGATCAGAATGCCACGGTGAATACGTTCCCGGGCCTTGTACACACCGCCCGTCACACCATGGGAGTGGGTTGCAAAAGAAGTAGGTAGCTTAACCTTCGGGAGGGCGCTTACCACTTTGTGATTCATGACTGGGGTGAAGTCGTAACAAGGTAACCGTAGGGGAACCTGCGGTTGGATCACCTCCTTACCTGAAAGAACCTGCCTTCGAAGTGCTCACACAGATTGTCTGATGAAAAACAGCAGTAAAAATCTCTGCAGGCTTGTAGCTCAGGTGGTTAGAGCGCACCCCTGATAAGGGTGAGGTCGGTGGTTCAAGTCCACTCAGGCCTACCAAATTCTTGCTGATGCTGCGTTGTGGCGACACTCACATACTTCAGTATGCTTCGTGTCACCACGCCTTGCCTCAACAAGAATTGCGGTTCATGAGGTTTGACTACGATGGGGCTATAGCTCAGCTGGGAGAGCGCCTGCTTTGCACGCAGGAGGTCTGCGGTTCGATCCCGCATAGCTCCACCATCTTTACTGCGAAAACAAGAAAACTTCAGAGTGTGCCTTAAAAGGTTCACTGCGAAGTTTTGCTCTTTAAAAATCTGGATCAAGCTGAAAATTGAAACACTGAATAGTCGAAAGATTATTCGTGAGTCTCTCAAATTTTCGCAATCAGAAGATAACACTGTCAGAGGTGATGTGAGCGAAGTGAAGACAAGGCGTACCGCACGCCGCGAGCGCAGTGGACTTAATGTCCATGAGCATCGCGAGTACGGAACAACGCAGTATTCACGACGCGCAACAAGCCGGACAGAACAAGACATCTTCGGGTTGTGAGGTTAAGCGACTAAGCGTACACGGTGGATGCCCTGGCAGTCAGAGGCGATGAAGGACGTGCTAATCTGCGAAAAGCGCCGGTAAGGTGATATGAACCGTTATAACCGGCGATGTCCGAATGGGGAAACCCGGTGCACTTCGGTGCATCATCGTAACATGAATACATAGTGTTACGAGGCGAACCGGGGGAACTGAAACATCTAAGTACCCCGAGGAAAAGAAATCAACCGAGATTCCCCCAGTAGCGGCGAGCGAACGGGGAGGAGCCCAGAGTCTGAATCAGCATGTGTGTTAGTGGAAGCGTCTGGAAAGTCGCGCGATACAGGGTGAAAGCCCCGTACACAAAAATGCACAGGCTGTGAACTCGAAGAGTAGGGCGGGACACGTGGTATCCTGTCTGAATATGGGGGGACCATCCTCCAAGGCTAAATACTCCTGACTGACCGATAGTGAACCAGTACCGTGAGGGAAAGGCGAAAAGAACCCCGGCGAGGGGAGTGAAACAGAACCTGAAACCGTGTACGTACAAGCAGTGGGAGCCCCACCACNGGTGGGGTGACTGCGTACCTTTTGTATAATGGGTCAGCGACTTATATTCTGTAGCAAGGTTAACCGCATAGGGGAGCCGAAGGGAAACCGAGTCTTAACCGGGCGTTAAGTTGCAGGGTATAGACCCGAAACCCGGTGATCTAGCCATGGGCAGGTTGAAGGTTGGGTAACACTAACTGGAGGACCGAACCGACTAATGTTGAAAAATTAGCGGATGACCTGTGGCTGGGGGTGAAAGGCCAATCAAACCGGGAGATAGCTGGTTCTCCCCGAAAGCTATTTAGGTAGCGCCTCGTGAATTCATCTCCGGGGGTAGAGCACTGTTTCGGCCAGGGGGTCATCCCGACTTACCAACCCGATGCAAACTGCGAATACCGGAGAATGTTATCACGGGAGACACACGGCGGGTGCTAACGTCCGTCGTGAAGAGGGAAACAACCCAGACCGCCAGCTAAGGTCCCAAAGTCATGGTTAAGTGGGAAACGATGTGGGAAGGCCCAGACAGCCAGGATGTTGGCTTAGAAGCAGCCATCATTTAAAGAAAGCGTAATAGCTCACTGGTCGAGTCGGCCTGCGCGGAAGATGTAACGGGGCTAAACCATGCACCGAAGCTGCGGCAGCGAC
>NZ_LIFX01000031.1 GCF_001297775.1 Trabulsiella odontotermitis
TTCCCACCCTCGATGAAGACGGCAATATTACCGGTAAAACGTTCTACAGTACCAGTCAGCTGTACACCATGAGCACCGGGGTGATTACCGGCTCCTCCGAGGCCGGTAAAGGCAACGCTACCGGCCTGAACACCGGTACCATCAACGTCAACAACGAAGGTATCGGGATGCTGGCGCTCAACGGCGGCACCGTTACCAACCAGGGCACTATCAACCTCACCGCGGACGACGGTGTGGAAAAATCAGCCGACAACCAGTTAATCGGCATGGCCGTATTCAACGGCGGTACCGCCATCAATGATGAATCCGGCACCATCAATATCCTCGCTGATTACGGCCAGGCGTTCTACAACGAYGGCAGCGGYMYSATTGTTAACTACGGCACCATCTGCGTCGGGGACGACTGCCAGGATGCCGCGACCTATAACCCGACCGACAGCGCCGTCAGCGTTGTGTTTGCCGACAGCAGCGTGATGGCAGAGGCGGGGACTACCACCACACTGACAGGCAATGCGCTGATTAACGGCAATGTCAGTAACGAAGGTACCGTCACCGGGCAGACCATTTTCATCAGTTCCGCTGATGCGGTACTGACCAACCAGACCGGTGCCATCATCAACAGCAACCTGACGATGAGCGCGGGTCAGCTTAACAACGACGGCACCCTCAGCGGTCAGGTCAGYCTCTCCGGTAATGCCWCCGTGCAGAACAGCGGCACGCTGGTCTCCGACAGCAGCAGTGACGGCATTTACCTCACCGGTAACGCCTCGCTGATTAACACCGGGACCCTGGAGTTCACCGCCGCACAGAGCAGCAAGCCACTGCGGTTCAACGGCAATGCCCAGGTGATTAACGCCGGAACCATGAATGTCACCGGGGTGGCTGACGGTATTGTGTCAGAAGGCTCAGCCACTGATGCCTTCTTCTGGAACCAGCAGGGCGCCACGCTCAACTTCAGCGGCAACAACGGCTGGGGCGTCAAAATGGGGGGCAGCGGCTACTCAGCGCAGAACGACGGCACCATTAACATCAGCGGCAACAAATCCGTGGCGATGTACGTGGGCGGCAGTAACCAGGCAGTCAACAACGGCACCATTAACCTCGGCACCGAGGGCGGCAGTGACTCCGGGCTTATCGGTATGCAGCTGGGGGCTGACGCCACCGAAGACGCGGTGATTGAGAACAACGGCACCATCAATATTTATGCCGACAACTCGTATGCCTTCAGCAAGGCCGGTGCGAACGGCCATGTGGTCAACAACGGCACCGTGTATATCGCTGATGATGTCACCGGCTCCGGCCTGATTGCCCAGGACTCCGCCACCATCGAAGGGCTGAACGGCAATGACGGCAACGCCAGCGAAGTGCACTACTACAGCCACGACAACAGCAACAGCCTGAACGGTTACGTGGTCGGCACCAACGCTGACGGCAGTGCCGGGCAACTGATGGTCAGCAATGCCAGCATGGACGGCGTCAGCGTCAACACCGGTTTCACCTCCGGCACGTCGGCCACCACCATGACTTTCGACAACGTGGTGCAGGGCAGCAACCTGACCGACGCGGACGCCATCACCTCCACCTCGGTGGTGTGGAACGCGCAGGGCAGCACTGATGCCCAGGGCAACGTGGACGTCACCATGACCAAAAACGCCTATGCCGATGTGGCAACCGACAGTTCGGTCAGCAGCGTGGCGACCGCGCTGGACGCGGGTTACACCAGCAATGAACTGTACAGCAGCCTCAACGTCGGCAGCACCGCAGAGCTCAACAGCGCCCTGAAACAGGTGAGCGGCAGCCAGGCAACGAACGTGTTCCGTGAAGCACGGATGCTGGGCAACCGCTTTGACATGCTGGCCGACGCGGCACCGCAGGTGAGCAGCGGTCTGGCATTCAACGTGGTGGCGAAAGGCGACCCGCGTGCCGAACTCGGTAAAAACACCGACTACGACATGATGGCCCTGCGTCAGAAACTCGCCCTCACGGACAGCCAGAACCTGACGATGGAGTACGGTATCGCGCGCCTTGATGGCAGCGGCAGCCAGAGTGCCGGTAACAACGGCATCACCGGCGGCTACAGCCAGTTCTTCGGTCTGAAGCATCAGATGGCGTTTGACAACGGCCTGAGCTGGAACAACGCCCTGCGTTATGACGTGCATAACCTCGACAGCAACCGCTCTGTTTCCTACGGCGACACCAACAAGACCGCTGACAGCAGCGCGAAACAGCAGTATCTGGAGTTCCGCAGCGAAGGGGCGAAGACGTTTGAACTGAGCGAGGCGCTGACCGTCACCCCGTATGCGGGTGTCAAACTGCGCCATACGCTGGAAGACGGTTATCAGGAGCGTAACGCCGGAGACTTCAACCTGAACATGAACAGCGGCAGTGAAACGGCGGTGGACAGTATCGTCGGGATGAAGCTGGATTATGCCGGGAAAGATGGCTGGGGAGCGAGCGCCACCCTGGAAGGCGGCCCGAACCTGAGCTATTCGAAGAGCCAGCGCAGTGCGACACTGGCGGGTGCCGGAAGCCAGCGCTTTGCGGTGGACGACGGCCAGAGCGGCGGCGGCGTTAACAGTCTCGCGACGGTGGGCGTGAAGTACAGCGGCGAAAGCAGTGCCCTGCAGCTTGACGCGTTCCACTGGAAGGAGGACGGCATCAGCGATAAGGGGATGATGCTGAA
>NZ_LIFX01000032.1 GCF_001297775.1 Trabulsiella odontotermitis
GGTAAAGGCAACCATACCTTCACCGCCACGGCGAAAGAGCCAGCGGGGAACACCTCCATCAGTAACAGCTGGACCATCATCATTGATATCGATGCACCGGTGAAACCGAGCATCGACAGCGCAATAGATGATGTGGGCAGCAACCAGGGCGCACTGGCGAACCATGGCCTGACCGATGACCCGACTCCGACCCTGAGTGGTAAGGCGGAAGCGGGCAGCATCGTGAAGATCTACGACCAGAGCGGTCTGCTGGGCTCCGTCACTGCGCGCGATGATGGCACCTGGAGCTACACGCCAACCACCAAACTGGATGAAGGCAGCCATCAGTTCCATGTCACTGCAACGGATAAAGCTGGCAACACCAGCGCACCGTCGGATGACTTCGAGCTGACGCTGGACTTCACACCGCCGGACAGCAGCAAACTCGCCATCACCAATGTGGCGGATGATGTTGGCGGCGTGACCGGTTCTGTGGCAAGCGGTACTGAGACGGACGATAACCGTCCGCTCATCTCCGGTACCGGTGCAGAGGCAGGCGATATCATTACCGTCTACAACGGCGACAAGGTGATCGGCTCCACGACCGTCAGATCTGACGGTACCTGGGAGCTGGAACCGACCTCTCCGCTGCCAAACGGTACTTACGTCCTGACCGCGAAAGAAACAGACTCTGTCGGTAACGAAGCCGGTCCGTCCAACGAATACACCATTAAAGTCTCCACGGTGGCGCCGCAGGCACCGACGCTGGATACGGTGTACGACGATGTGGCACCGCAGACGGAATTCCTGCAGAAAGGCGAAGTCACCAACGACAATACGCCGACCCTCAGCGGTACGGGTGTGGCCAACGGCACCATCAGCGTGTACGACAACGGCACCCTGATTGGCACCACGACGGTTGACAGCAGCGGAAGCTGGAGCTTCACGCCAGGTACGGCGCTGAGCGACGGCAACCATAACTTTACTGCCACGGTCACCGACACCGTAGGACGCGTCAGCCCGGCCACTGGCGGCTTCAACATTGTTGTTGATACCACCGCGCCGTCTGCCGCCTCCGATCTGCTGATCACTGACGATGTCGGTGCGAAGACCGGTCCGGTAATTACCGGCGATACCACCGATGACAACGTACCGGTTATCAGCGGCAAGGCTGAAGCGGGCAGTACGGTGAGCATCATTGACAACGGTACCGTGATTGGCTCGGCTGTCGCCGATATCAACGGTAACTGGAGCTTCACACCGTCCACACCGCTGGCGAACGGTCCGCACGATATCACCACGAAAGTGACTGATACCGCGGGCAACACCGGGCCGGAAGGGGCGCACACCTCCTTCGTGGTTGATGTGGTCGCAGGTAAAGTCGAAATCACCGCCATCAGGGACGATGTGGGCAGCGTCACCACCAACATCGCTCAGGGTGGCGTGACCGACGACACCCGTCCGGAAATCACCGGTACGGCGAAGGCCGGCAGCGTGGTCACCATCACTGATGGCAGCAACGTGCTGGGCTCCACCACCGCGGGCTCTGACGGCAACTGGACCTTCACACCGACCGGCGACCTGGGTAAAGGCAACCATACCTTTACCGCCTCGGCGAAAGATCCGGCGGGGAACACCACCACCAGCAGCAACTGGACCATCACCATCGACACGGATGCCCCGGCGAAACCGAGCATCGACAGTGCCACCGATGATGTGGGTGCGGTGCAGACATCACTGGCGAACCATGGCCTGACTGATGATCCGACCCCGACGCTGAACGGTAAAGCAGAAGCGGGCAGCATCGTGACGATCTACGATCAGAACGGTCTGCTGGGCTCTGTCACCGCCCGTGCTGACGGTACCTGGAGCTACTCGCCGACGGCTAACCTGAGCGAAGGCGCGCACCAGTTCTACGTCACCGCCACCGACAAGGCCGGCAACGTCAGCGTGCCGTCAGATAACTTCGAACTGACGCTGGACTTCACACCGCCGGACAGCAGCAAACTCGCCATCACCGATGTGGTGGATGATGTTGGCGGTATGACCGGTTCTGTGGCAAGCGGTACTGAAACCGACGATAACCGTCCGGTCATCTCTGGTACCGGTGCGGAAGCAGGCAACGTAATTACTGTCTACAACGGCGACAAGGTTATTGGCTCCACCACCGTCAAGTCTGACGGCACCTGGGAGCTGGAACCRACTTCACCGCTGGCGAACGGTACGTACGTCCTGACCGCGAAAGAAACTGACTCTGTCGGTAACGAAGCCGGTCCGTCCAATGAATACACCATCAAAGTCTCCACGGTGGCGCCGCAGGCCCCGACGCTGGATACGGTGTATGACGATGTGGCGCCGCAGACAGAGTTCCTGCAGAAAGGCGAAGTCACCAACGACAATACGCCGACCCTCAGCGGTACGGGTGTGGCCAACGGCACCATCAGCGTGTACGACAACGGCACCCTGATTGGCACCACGACGGTTGACAGCAGCGGAAGCTGGAGCTTCACGCCAGGTACGGCGCTGAGCGACGGCAACCATAACTTTACTGCCACGGTCACCGACACCGTAGGACGCGTCAGCCCGGCCACTGGCGGCTTCAACATTGTTGTTGATACCACCGCGCCGTCTGCCGCCTCCGATCTGCTGATCAC
>NZ_LIFX01000033.1 GCF_001297775.1 Trabulsiella odontotermitis
TTCAGCATCATCCCCTTATCGCTGATGCCGTCCTCCTTCCAGTGGAACGCGTCAAGCTGCAGGGCACTGCTTTCGCCGCTGTACTTCACGCCCACCGTCGCGAGACTGTTAACGCCGCCGCCGCTCTGGCCGTCGTCCACCGCAAAGCGCTGGCTTCCGGCACCCGCCAGTGTCGCACTGCGCTGGCTCTTCGAATAGCTCAGGTTCGGGCCGCCTTCCAGGGTGGCGCTCGCTCCCCAGCCATCTTTCCCGGCATAATCCAGCTTCATCCCGACGATACTGTCCACCGCCGTTTCACTGCCGCTGTTCATGTTCAGGTTGAAGTCTCCGGCGTTACGCTCCTGATAACCGTCTTCCAGCGTATGGCGCAGTTTGACACCCGCATACGGGGTGACGGTCAGCGCCTCGCTCAGTTCAAACGTCTTCGCCCCTTCGCTGCGGAACTCCAGATACTGCTGTTTCGCGCTGCTGTCAGCGGTCTTGTTGGTGTCGCCGTAGGAAACAGAGCGGTTGCTGTCGAGGTTATGCACGTCATAACGCAGGGCGTTGTTCCAGCTCAGGCCGTTGTCAAACGCCATCTGATGCTTCAGACCGAAGAACTGGCTGTAGCCGCCGGTGATGCCGTTGTTACCGGCACTCTGGCTGCCGCTGCCATCAAGGCGCGCGATACCGTACTCCATCGTCAGGTTCTGGCTGTCCGTGAGGGCGAGTTTCTGACGCAGGGCCATCATGTCGTAGTCGGTGTTTTTACCGAGTTCGGCACGCGGGTCGCCTTTCGCCACCACGTTGAATGCCAGACCGCTGCTCACCTGCGGTGCCGCGTCGGCCAGCATGTCAAAGCGGTTGCCCAGCATCCGTGCTTCACGGAACACGTTCGTTGCCTGGCTGCCGCTCACCTGTTTCAGGGCGCTGTTGAGCTCTGCGGTGCTGCCGACGTTGAGGCTGCTGTACAGTTCATTGCTGGTGTAACCCGCGTCCAGCGCGGTCGCCACGCTGCTGACCGAACTGTCGGTTGCCACATCGGCATAGGCGTTTTTGGTCATGGTGACGTCCACGTTGCCCTGGGCATCAGTGCTGCCCTGCGCGTTCCACACCACCGAGGTGGAGGTGATGGCGTCCGCGTCGGTCAGGTTGCTGCCCTGCACCACGTTGTCGAAAGTCATGGTGGTGGCCGACGTGCCGGAGGTGAAACCGGTGTTGACGCTGACGCCGTCCATGCTGGCATTGCTGACCATCAGTTGCCCGGCACTGCCGTCAGCGTTGGTGCCGACCACGTAACCGTTCAGGCTGTTGCTGTTGTCGTGGCTGTAGTAGTGCACTTCGCTGGCGTTGCCGTCATTGCCGTTCAGCCCTTCGATGGTGGCGGAGTCCTGGGCAATCAGGCCGGAGCCGGTGACATCATCAGCGATATACACGGTGCCGTTGTTGACCACATGGCCGTTCGCACCGGCCTTGCTGAAGGCATACGAGTTGTCGGCATAAATATTGATGGTGCCGTTGTTCTCAATCACCGCGTCTTCGGTGGCGTCAGCCCCCAGCTGCATACCGATAAGCCCGGAGTCACTGCCGCCCTCGGTGCCGAGGTTAATGGTGCCGTTGTTGACTGCCTGGTTACTGCCGCCCACGTACATCGCCACGGATTTGTTGCCGCTGATGTTAATGGTGCCGTCGTTCTGCGCTGAGTAGCCGCTGCCCCCCATTTTGACGCCCCAGCCGTTGTTGCCGCTGAAGTTGAGCGTGGCGCCCTGCTGGTTCCAGAAGAAGGCATCAGTGGCTGAGCCTTCTGACACAATACCGTCAGCCACCCCGGTGACATTCATGGTTCCGGCGTTAATCACCTGGGCATTGCCGTTGAACCGCAGTGGCTTGCTGCTCTGTGCGGCGGTGAACTCCAGGGTCCCGGTGTTAATCAGCGAGGCRTTACCGGTGAGGTAAATGCCGTCACTGCTGCTGTCRGAGACCAGCGTGCCGCTGTTCTGCACGGTGGCATTACCGGAGAGGCTGACCTGGCCGCTGAGGGTGCCGTCGTTCTGCACCGTGCCGCCAGTAATCTTCACGGTCGCGCTGTCGAGGGTGCCGCTGTTATTGAACTGCCCGGCGCTCATCGTCAGGTTGCTGTTGATGAGGGCACCGGTCTGGTTGGTCAGTGTCGTACCGGCATCATTAAGAACAATCGTCTGCCCGGTGACGGTGCCTTCGTTACTGACATTGCCGTTAATCAGCGCATTATTGGTCAGGGTGGTGGTGGTGCCCGCCTCTGCCATCACGCTGCCGTCGGCATACACGGTGCTGACGGCGCTGTCGGTCGGGTTATAGGTCGCSGCRTCCTGRCAGTCKTCMCCRACGCAGATGGTGCCGTAGTTAACAATCAGACCGCTGCCGTCGTTGTAGAACGCCTGGCCGTAATCAGCGAGGATATTGATGGTGCCGGATTCATCATTGATGGCGGTACCGCCGTTGAATACGGCCATGCCGATTAACTGGTTGTCGGCTGATTTTTCCACGCCATCGTCGGCGGTGAGGTTGATGGTACCCTGGTTGGTGACGGTGCCGCCGTTGAGCGCCATCATCCCGATACCTTCGTTGTTGACGTTGATGGTGCCGGTGTTCAGGCCAGTGGCGTCACCGAAGCCGGTATCGGTGGAGCCGGTAATCACCCCGGCGCTCATGGTGTACAGCTGACTGGTACTGTAGAACGTTTTACCGGTAATATTGCCGTCTTCATCGAGGGTGGGAATAAAACCATCGACGTTAATGGTCCCGGCGTTGGTGGCGGACCCTTTCGATGCGCCCAGACCATAAAGCCCTGCACCGTTGAGGCTGATGGTGGCCCCGGCATCGTTTTCCACGCTGCCGTAATTGGTTGCCAATTGAGCGTATTCGGTGTTCTGGTACCACATCACAGGATAATTGCCATTCCCTGATGTATAAATCGGCAATGATGTTGATCTGATATTAATCGTCCCGCCATCTTTATTTGCAGCAACCGACCCTGGGCCTTCTGCCCGCATCATGGCCGTATTGTTTATTTCATCGTCTGTAGCATCAATGTTGATGGTTCCGCTATTGCTGACACTGGCCCCCTGAATAGCCTGCATGACAATAGTACCTAGACTGGAATTAATGGTTCCGTCATTGACAATGCTGCTGTTGACTCCCTGACTTTGCAGAAGCGAATAGTGGTCAAAATAGTAAGCGCTTGTGCTGCTGAAAGTGGTATTCAGGACGGAGTCATCAGTAAGAATTAGCTGCCCGCCTTCCGTTACTGTCGCAAATATTGTCGGCGTGCCAACAATGCCAGTGATATCCACGCCGGACTCACCACTGACGCTGACCGTGTTGTCACCACTTATGGCAATACCGGTTGCATACTGTAAATCTCTCGTCGAGATGTTGACCCCACCATTGATGTCCACATGATTGCCACTACCGGTAACGTTAATACCTGCAGCCTGGAAAATGACGTTATCCAGTGGTGCAGGTGTCTGCGAATCGAGATCTATCGACAGCGAGCCATCCAGCGTCACGGTATTATCATTACCCGACACGGTCACGCCCGTTAATGTCCCGTTGAATGGGTTATCTTCATCTGCTGGCATCATCCCGGAAATCGCCACATCGCCGGTGATCTCCGCCGTACCGTTATTCCCCGCCACGCTGACCCCGGTCGCGCCCTGGTAAACCCCGTCCGCGTTTTTCTCCGCATGGACATTTACCGTGCCGTCGAGCGTCACGCTGGCGCTGCCGCCGGTAATGCTGACCCCGGTACCGTTCAGGCTGCTGTCGAGGGTGCCGGTGTTGGTGAAGCTGGCATTGTCACCGCTGACGAGGACACCGGTGGAGCCTGCGTCCGTCACGGTAATGGTCCCGCTGTTGTCGATTTTCGCGGTGGTGCCGTTGACCGCGATACCTGTCGCACCATTGGTGACAGTGATGTCGCCCTGCTGGTCAAA
>NZ_LIFX01000034.1 GCF_001297775.1 Trabulsiella odontotermitis
ACCTTGGTTTGGGAGCAGGTGTGCCAGCTATCGGTATTCCGTTCTTCTGGCCGTCCTCGGCAATGCCAAATACGGTTATGACTGAATGGGCTGATATGGTGTTTCTGAAGTTCAACGGAGCCACATTCTCAGCGTCGAATTATCCAAAACTCGCTCTGGTGTTTCCTGGATTAACACTGCCTGAAGCACGCGGTGAATTTATTCGTATCTGGGATGATGGCCGTGGTGTGGATAGTGGACGCACATTGCTTTCCGCGCAATTAGACGATTTCAAAACGCATGAACACAAAATTCTGGGGACAAATGGAAGTGGTGGCAATGTAGTGTTTGGCACAACATCGAATGCTTCTCCTTTCTACACCAACGGCGTTAGTCAGCCGGGTGGAAGTGCTTTGCCCGCTTTTCAAAACCCAGGTGGTACTGAAACACGCCCACGTAACATTGCATTCAACTTTTTAGTAAGGGCGAAATAATGAAACCTGTTTTCGATGAAAATGGACTGGCAACAGAACCGGGTGAAATTCGCTGCTATTACTATGATGCTGCGACTTCTGAATATATGGGCTGGTCTGACGAATATATTAATCTTGGTGTGAGCATGCCAGGCCATTCGACTGATATTGAGCCCGGAGATAATGAGACTGGGTACGTATCGGTATTTACTGGTTCAGGATGGAGTAAAGAGGAAAACCATCGGGGTAATACTGTTTATTCAACCGAAGATGGCGAAGCATCAAAGGTCGATTATATTGGTCCCATCAAGGATGGATACACCAGTACGGCACCTTCAACGCCATATGATAAGTGGAACGGGCGCAACTGGGAGACCGACGCAAAGGCGCGACATGCTGCGGAGGTGGCTGAGGCCGAACGGCAAAAAAACGCGTTACTCGCAGAGGCTGCGGGGATTATTGCCCCGTTAGCAGATGCTCAGGCTGGAGGATATATTGACGACGCAGATATGCCGCGCCTTGCTGAGTGGCAGCGGTACCGATACAAGCTGACTAAAGTCGATACCAGTACCGCGCCTGACATTACTCTTCCACCGAAGCCTGAGGTGTAGGCCACTTGATATCTGGTGCGCTGTTCGTGTCTACCGCCTCAAGCGCATCCAGATAATCAAGCCACAAATTGTATTGCGCCAGTTCGTCCCCCTTCAGCCTACCAATCGCAGCTTTGCCAGGCCACTGCTTGCTGTTCATAAAGTCGTTAGCCAGGTCTATTCGCTGTTGTTTTTCTGCTCCAGCCGCTGCGACTAGCTCATCGTGCGTTGGTGGGGGAATATCTGCCCATGCCGGACCATTATCACCTGGAACCATGAGTTGTGTTTTTGAACCTGCTAAAAACTTATCATAGGTATCCTGAGTGACTTCAACCAAATCTTTCCCTTTATAGTCTTGCGCTGTAGATTCCAACAAAAAACCATTCAATGACGGGCTATAAAAAATCTTCATCAGTACCCCCAAATAAAATACATGAAAGCAATGCTGCTATTTGCAAGCACAACACCTGATTTAGTTCCCCTGACAGCAAAACTAACCTGATTAATTGGTCCGTTTGGCGGTGGGTATGATGAAAAAATGAAGGGATCTAAATCTCCAGCAAAGGATGTCTTGCTCTGATGCGCCTCTGCATAAATATATGTACTGGGAAACGTATCAGGCAGTGTTAAAAATATATTCCCCTGTGCATCTGTTGGGGTTGCTTGCTGCCCACACATCATTTTTAACCCACCAGGTAGATTTAATACTATCGACGAGGCAGATCTTGACGATACGAAACTGGACATATCAGGTATCTGCCCGGAGCCGGTGCCGACGTTCTTCGTTGCCGCACCTCCTAAACCAAGGT
>NZ_LIFX01000035.1 GCF_001297775.1 Trabulsiella odontotermitis
TCGTTGTAGAACGCCTGGCCGTAATCAGCGAGGATATTGATGGTGCCGGATTCATCATTGATGGCGGTACCGCCGTTGAATACGGCCATGCCGATTAACTGGTTGTCGGCTGATTTTTCCACGCCATCGTCGGCGGTGAGGTTGATGGTACCCTGGTTGGTGACGGTGCCGCCGTTGAGCGCCATCATCCCGATACCTTCGTTGTTGACGTTGATGGTACCGGTGTTCAGGCCAGTGGCATCGCCTTTACCGGCGTCGGTGGAGCCGGTAATCACCCCGGCGCTCATGGTGTACAGCTGACTGGTACTGTAGAACGTTTTACCGGTAATATTGCCGTCTTCATCGAGGGTGGGAATAAAACCATCGACGTTAATGGTCCCGGCGTTGGTGGCGGACCCTTTCGATGCGCCCAGACCATAGAGTCCTGCGCCGTTGAGGTTGATGGTCGCCCCGGCATCGTTTTCCACGCTGCCGTAATTGGTTGCCAGCAGGGCATATTCGGTGTTCTGGTACCACATCACAGGATAAATGCCAAAGCCTCCATAACTTGTTGGTGTTAATGCCGCCTTGATATTAATCGTCCCGCTATCTTTATTTGAAGCAACCGAGCCTGCGCCATCTGCTCGCATCATGGACGTATTGCCTGTCACAGAGTCTGTGGCATCAATGTTGATGGTTCCGCTATTGCTGACACTGGCCCCCTGAACAGCCTGCATGACAATGGCACCTAGACTGGAGTTAATGGTTCCGTTATTGACAACGCTGCTGTTGACTCCCTGGCTTTGCAGAAGTGAATAATTACCATATACATTCGGGGCTGAACCGGAGAAGGTGGTATCCAGGACCGAGTCATTATTGAAAATTAACTGCCCGCCATCCGAGACTTCTGCAAATTCTGTAGGAGTGCCAGAAAAACCGACAATATTCACGCTGGACTCACCACTGACGCTCACCGTGTTGTCGCCACTAATGAGAATTCCGGTTGCATAATGGTTATATGCGAGGTTCACAATCGACGTCGAAATGTTGACCCCACCATTGATGTCCACATGATTGCCACTGCCGGTAACATTAATACCTGTGGCTTTGAAAGCGGCGTTATCCGTGGGTGCAGGTGTCTGCGAATCGAGATCTATCGACAGCGAGCCATCCAGCGTCACGGTATTATCCTTACCCGACACGGTCACGCCCGTTAATTTCCCGCTGGAGGTGGTATCTTCATCCGCTGTCATTGTCCCGGAAATTGCCACATCACCGGTAATTTCCGTCGTGCCGTTATTCCCCGCCACGCTGACGCCGGTCGCGCCCTGGTAAATCCCGTCCGCGTTTTTCTCCGCATGGACATTCACCGTGCCGTCGAGCATCACGCTGGCGCTGTCGCCGGTAATGCTGACCCCGGTACCGTTCAGGCTGCTGTCGAGGGTGCCGGTGTTGGTGAAGCTGGCATTGTCACCGCTGACGAGGACACCGGTGGAGCCTGCGTCCGTCACGGTAATGGTCCCGCTGTTGTCGATTTTCGCGGTGGTGCCGTTGACCGCGATACCTGTCGCACCATTGGTGACAGTGATGTCGCCCTGCTGGTCAAAACTGGCGTTGTCGCCGTTAATCACCGTTCCCGTCGAGCCTTCGCCGTCGGCGGTGGTGTCGCCGGTGTTGACAATGACCGCGTCGTTACCGTCCACACGGGTGCCGGTACCGCCGCCGCTGATTTTTGCATCACCGCCGTTATTGACTACCGCACCGTCGCCGGTGATGGCCGT
>NZ_LIFX01000036.1 GCF_001297775.1 Trabulsiella odontotermitis
GCCATGCCGATTAACTGGTTGTCGGCTGATTTTTCCACACCGTCGTCCGCGGTGAGGTTGATAGTGCCCTGGTTGGTAACGGTGCCGCCGTTGAGCGCCAGCATCCCGATACCTTCGTTGTTGACGTTGATGGTACCGGTGTTCAGGCCGGTAGCGTTGCCTTTACCGGCCTCGGAGGAGCCGGTAATCACCCCGGTGCTCATGGTGTACAGCTGACTGGTACTGTAGAACGTTTTACCGGTAATATTGCCGTCTTCATCGAGGGTGGGAACAAAACCATCGACGTTAATGGTCCCGGCATTGGTGGCGGTGCCTTTAGCGGCCGCCACACCATAGAGACCCGCACCGTTGAGGTTGATGGTCGCCCCGGCATCGTTTTCCACACTGCCGTAGTTTGTCGCCAGCAGGGCATATTCGGTATTGGCAATCCATGCAGCCGGAAAATAAACATAGTAAAAACTGGAGCCTACGGGCTTGTCAGCAGAAGTGATATTGATTTCTCCACCCTGGGCATTCACTACGCTGGAACCCACTGCAGACGCTTCCATTGCGGCGGTCTGCGAAAAGGATGAACCAGATGAAGATATGTTCACTTTTCCGCTATTACGCATTGAGGCACCATCCGACACTTTTGCAATTGTTGTGCCTGTTGATGCATTAATTATTCCATAATTAGAGATATCAGTATCATTACCGGAAGCGTACATAACAGCATAAACTGAGGTTGCTGATACCTGCCCGCCCCACATTGACGCTGCGTTAAAATTAATGTCCAGCGTTGAGTCCGGGTTAAGTACCAGATGCCCGCCGCCGCTGAGACTTGCCAGACCCGAAGGCTCCCCGTATAACCCTGTTATGTTTATGATCGACTGACCACTCACATTGACAGTGTTATCTCCTGAAACCGTAATACCATACGTATTTTGATTAAATGGTAATTCATCATAGTGGTTATCCACGACAGAGGTACTGAGGTTCATCCCACCGTTAATATTGACTGTATTATCACTTCCGGAAACAGTAATACCCACTGCCGAAAAGGTACCGACATCATTTTCCTGAGTACTGTCCAGCGTCATATTGACTGCGCCATCCAGTGTTACGGTATTCCCGGTGCCGGAAACGCCTACGCCGGTTAATGTCCCTTCAGGTGCAACGTCAGACTCATCCATTGAACCGGTAATCACGACGTCACCGGTAATTTCCGCCGTGCCGTTATTCCCCGCCACGCTGACCCCGGTCGCGCCCTGGTAAATCCCGTCCGCATCTTTTACTGCATGGACATTCACCGTGCCGTCGAGCATCACGCTGGCGCTGTCACCGGTAATGCTGACCCCGGTACCGTTCAGGCTGCTGTCGAGGGTGCCGGTGTTGGTGAAGCTGGCATTGTCACCGCTGACGAGGACACCGGTGGAGCCTGCGTCCGTCACGGTAATGGTCCCGCTGTTGTCGATTTTCGCGGTGGTGCCGTTGACCGCGATACCTGTCGCACCATTGGTGACAGTGATGTCGCCCTGCTGGTCAAAGCTGGCGTTGTCGCCGTTAATCACCGTTCCCGCTGAACCTTCGCCATCGGCGGTGGTGTCGCCAGTGTTAACAATCACCGCGTCGTTACCGTCCACACGGGTACCGGTACCGCCGCCGCTGATTTTTGCATCACCACCGTTATTGACTACCGCACCGTCGCCGGTGATGGCCGT
>NZ_LIFX01000037.1:0-731 GCF_001297775.1 Trabulsiella odontotermitis
CCGTCGGCGATCGGGCCGGTCTTGTCGCCCACATCGTCATTCACCACCACGCTGCTCGAATCCGGCACGGTGGTGTCGACGACAATCGGGAAGCTGCCGCTGTCTTTGCTGTTACCCGCAGGATCGGTGGCAGTGACGGCAAAGTTGTGATTGCCATCTGCCAGCGCCGTGTCCGGCGTAAAGGTCCACTTGCCGTTGCTGTCAGCAGTCACGGAACCCAGGACTGTGCTGCCGTCGCGGATAGTGACAATATCACCAGCCGCCGCCGTCCCGTTCAGGGTCGGGGTACTGTCGTTGGTGGCCTCGCCTTTCTGCAACGGACCGACATGCGGTTCGCTGTTATCGACCACGCTGGTGATCGACGGCTCGATGCCGGTCGGGATCAACAGGGTGATGTCATAGGCTGGTGCTTCACCGGCGATGAGGTTACCGGCCGGATCCTGGGTTTCCAGGGTCAGGCTGTTCAGGCCTTCCAGCAGCGGTGCATCCGGGGTCATGCTCCAGTCGCCGTTGCTGTCAACCACCGCCGAGCCAATCAGGTGTTTCCCTGCGGCGTCGGTGGTGTAGACGAACACCGTGTTACCGGCAGTGCCGATACCGCTGATCAGCGGCAGGCTGTCATCGGTAATTTCGCCGCTGGCGACGTTACCCTGACGGCCACCCACATTGTCATCAACTGCTGTGATGCGCAGGCTGTCTTCGGTGGCAACCGGCGGGGTGTAGTCGGTGGT
>NZ_LIFX01000037.1:844-1069 GCF_001297775.1 Trabulsiella odontotermitis
CGTTTTCATCCGCCACTGTCGAGCCAATCAGCTCGCCGTTGTCGTAGATGTCCACGCGGCTGCCCGGTTCGGCATCGCCCTTCAGGGTCGGGTTGGCATCGTCGGTGACGTCGCCACTCTGCAGTTCGTCACGGACAGTGCCCACGTCATCAATGGCAGAACCAATGGACGGTTTATCCGGTGCGGTGGTGTCGACGGTCAGATCGAAGGCCGGAGAGGTGACGT
>NZ_LIFX01000038.1:0-203 GCF_001297775.1 Trabulsiella odontotermitis
CCGTCGGCGATCGGGCCGGTCTTGTCGCCCACATCGTCGTTCACCACCACGCTGCTTGAGTTCGGCACGGTGGTGTCGATGACGATCGGGAAGCTGCCGCTGTCCTTGTGGTTACCGGCTGCATCGGTAGCGGTTACGCTGAACGCATGGTTACCATCCGCCAGGGCAGTGCCCGGGGTGAAGGTCCACTTACCGTTGCTGTC
>NZ_LIFX01000038.1:321-608 GCF_001297775.1 Trabulsiella odontotermitis
CCGACATGCGGTTCGCTGTTATCGACCACGCTGGTGATCGACGGCTCTGTGCCGGTCGGGATCAGCAGCGTAACGTCGTACGCCGGAGCTTCACCGGCGATGCGGTTACCGGCCGGATCCTGGGTTTCCAGGGTCAGGCTGTTCAGGCCTTCCAGCAGCGGTGCGTCCGGGGTCATGCTCCAGTTACCGGTGCTGTCAACCACTGCCGAGCCAATCAGGTGAGTGCCTGCCGCGTCGGTGGTGTAAACAAACACGATGTTACCGGCGCCGCCGATACCGCTGATGAC
>NZ_LIFX01000039.1 GCF_001297775.1 Trabulsiella odontotermitis
GCCGGGCTGACGCGTCCTACCACGTCAGTGACTGTCACGGTGAAGTTATGGTTGCCGTCGTTCAGCGCCGTACCTGGCGTGAAGCTCCAGCTGCCATTGCTGCCCACCGTCGCGGTACCGATCAGGGTGCCATTGTCGTAGACTCTAATGGTGCCACCAATCAATCCGCTACCGCTCAGGGTCGGCATATTGTCGTTGGTGACTTCACCTTTCTGTACAAAGTCAACTGAAGGCGCGACATCGTCATAGACGCTATCCAGCGACGGAACCGGTGGTGCCTGAGTAGACAGGTTGAATGTGTACTCGTTGGACGGATCGGAGACGTTACCGACAGAGTCGGTTTCCTGCGCCGTCAGGGTGTACAGACCATCAGGCAGCGGCGTGGTCGATACTAGCTCCCAGGTACCGTCAACCTGGACGGTCGTGGAGCCGATCACCGTGTCACCGTTGTAAACCGTGATGGTATTACCTGCTTCTGCGCCAGTACCCTTGATCAGCGGACGATTATCGTCAGTGATGCTGCTGG
>NZ_LIFX01000004.1 GCF_001297775.1 Trabulsiella odontotermitis
AAACCCTTTCATTATCAGGATCCTTTCCCCCTGGCAAAGGATGACACCGAATACTATCTCCTCAGCCCCGATTATGTCTCTGTCGCAGAATTTGAAGGGCAGGAGATCCTCAAAGTAGACCCGCAGGCGCTGACGCTCCTCGCGCAACACGCTTTCCACGATGCCTCTTTTATGTTGCGTCCGGCGCATCAGCAGCAGGTCGCCGATATCCTGAACGACCCGGATGCCAGCGAGAACGACAAATACGTCGCGCTGCAGTTCCTGCGTAACTCGGAAATCGCCGCGAAGGGCATTCTGCCGACCTGTCAGGACACCGGCACCGCCATCATCACCGGTAAAAAAGGCCAGCGCGTCTGGACCGGCGGCGGCGATGAAGCGGCGCTGGCCCGCGGGGTGTACAACACCTATATCGAAGACAATCTGCGTTACTCGCAGAACGCCGCGCTGGACATGTATAAAGAGGTTAACACCGGCACCAACCTGCCGGCGCAGATTGACCTCTACAGCGTGGACGGCGACGAGTACAAATTCCTCTGCATCGCCAAAGGTGGTGGCTCGGCCAACAAAACCTATCTGTATCAGGAAACCAAAGCGCTGCTGACGCCGGGTAAACTGAAAAACTATCTGGTTGAGAAGATGCGCACGCTGGGGACCGCGGCCTGCCCGCCGTACCATATTGCGTTTGTCATTGGCGGCACCTCGGCGGAAGCCACGCTGAAAACCGTCAAACTCGCCTCGACCAAATACTATGACGGTCTGCCGCTGGAAGGTAACGAGCACGGCCAGGCGTTCCGCGACGTACAACTGGAAAAAGAGTTGCTGGAAGAGGCGCAGAACCTCGGCCTCGGCGCGCAGTTTGGCGGTAAATATTTCGCGCATGATATCCGCGTGATCCGTCTGCCGCGCCACGGCGCCTCCTGCCCGGTCGGCATGGGCGTTTCCTGTTCGGCGGACCGCAACATCAAGGCGAAGATTAACCGTCACGGTATCTGGCTGGAAAAACTGGAAGACAATCCGGGCAAATACATCCCGGAAGCGCTGCGTAAGGCGGGCGAGGGTGAAGCAGTACGTGTGGATCTGAACCGCCCGATGAATGAAATCCTCAAACAACTGTCGCAGTACCCGGTATCCACGCGCCTGTCGCTGACCGGCACCATTATCGTCGGGCGCGATATCGCCCACGCGAAGCTGAAAGAGCGGATGGATAAAGGCGAAGGGCTGCCGCAGTACATCAAGGATCACCCTATCTACTACGCCGGTCCGGCCAAAACCCCGGCAGGGTATGCTTCCGGCTCGCTGGGGCCAACCACCGCAGGGCGGATGGATTCCTACGTGAATCAGCTTCAGTCGGAAGGCGGCAGCATGATCATGCTGGCGAAAGGCAACCGCAGCCAGCAGGTGACCGACGCGTGCCATAAGCACGGCGGTTTCTATCTTGGCAGCATCGGTGGTCCGGCAGCGGTACTGGCGCAGGGCAGCATTAAGAGCCTGGAGTGTGTGGAGTACCCGGAACTGGGGATGGAAGCTATCTGGAAAATCGAGGTGGAAGATTTCCCGGCGTTCATCCTGGTGGATGATAAAGGCAACGACTTCTTCCAGCAGATCCAGTCATCGCAATGCACGCGCTGCGTGAAGTAAACGAAACCGCCCTCCGGGGCGGTTTTTTTTATCGCTGTAATGGCATAAAGGACTACAACAAAAAGGCAAAGCCATCAATACTTAAACCTGTTTGCAGGTAAGAGGTATTCAAGGAGATCAATGATGGCAAACATCTGTACCCGCGCATGGGTTCACGGCATCGTTCAGGGTGTCGGGTTTCGCTATTGCACGCAACGCGAGGCGCTGAAGCTCGGGCTGACCGGTTACGCCCGCAATCTGGATGATGGCAGCGTCGAAGTGCTGGCCTGCGGCGAGGCGCAACAGGTCGAGGCACTAATTGACTGGCTGAAGGCGGGAGGGCCGCGGAGCGCGCGGGTCGATAAAGTGCTTACTGAACCGCATCAACCCGCCAGAACGTGGAATAACTTCGATATCCGCTACTAAATGCATTTCACCGGCTTGGGCAGACCTGCGATTTTGGTGGCCTGCTTCGCCGGGCCTTTCGGGAACAGACGGTACAGATAGCGGCTGTTGCCTTTCTCTTCGCCAAACTTATTGGCCATCGCTTTCACCAGCATGCGAATAGCGGGGGAAGTGTTGAATTCGAGGTAAAACTCGCGCACAAAACGCACCACTTCCCAGTGCTCAGGGGAGAGCGTGATACCTTCGTTTTCGGCGATTGTCGCCGCCATTGGCTCGCTCCACAGCGTGGTGTCTTTCAGATAGCCTTCGCTATCGGTTTCAATTTCTCTGCCGTCAAAAATAAACATAGCGCTTCATAATCTGAACAAACTGGCGGCAGTGTAGCAAAAAAGAAAGCCCCGCATAAGCGGGGCTTTCGTGTCGGACGTTAACCGTTAGTCTCTGCTGGCGAAGCCAAGAATGCTCAGCAGGCTGACAAAAATGTTATACAGCGATACGTACAGGCTGACGGTCGCGCGAATGTAGTTGGTTTCGCCGCCGCGGATGATATTGCTGGTCTCAAACAGGATGGCGCCTGAAGAAATCAGGATAAACACCGCGCTAATCGCCAGGTGCAGCGCTGGCAGTTGCAGGAAGATGTTTGCCACCATGCCAATCAGTACCACCACGATACCTGCCATCAGCATTCCGCCGAGGAAGGACATGTCTTTGCGGGTGGTCAGTACGTAAGCCGAGCAGCAGAAGAACACCAGCGCGGTACCGCCGAGCGCCATGCCGATGACATCGCCCATTCCGGCTGAAAGGTACGCGTTAAGGATCGGGCCGAGGATGTAGCCCAGGAAGCCGGTGAACGCGAAAGCCGCCAGAATGCCGCTGGGTTTGTTTGCCAGCTTATAGGTCAGGAACATCAGACCATACATCCCGACCAGCGTCAGGATAAGCCCTGGCGATGGCAGCATCAGTACCGTGCTGGCTGTTGCTGTGATGGCAGAAAATGCCAGCGTCAGGCTGAGAAGAAAATAAGTGTTACGCAGAACTTTGTGCGTACTCAGCAGCGATGAACGATCGCGTGACGAGGTAATTATACGATCCATAAGTCACTCTCTTATGACAGATATCATTAACGAAGAAGCATAAAAAAAGGAAAGCCAAAGCCCTAATGCTTTTACCCAACTTTACCGATTCGGCTTCCTTTCTTAATAGCAGATTATTTCACCATTAATCAGAAAGTTAGCATAAACGATTTTTTCATTCAGCGAAGCAGATCGACATCTTATAGGTTACTGAAAATTATTGCTTTATCGGAATTCCATGACTAAGACTGGATGCAGTGTCGCAAAAATTCTCAGCATAAGGCAATGGACATGAAACCATATAAACACAATCGCATTACGCAAATATTGCTGGCTACAGGACTGTTGTGTGTGACGTCGGCAGCGTTTGCCGCCACGGTGCCTGCCGGGACTGAACTGGCGGCGGAGCAGACGCTGGTCAGGAACAACGGCAGCGAGCCGTCATCGCTCGATCCGCATAAAGTTGAAAGTGATGTCGAAGCGAATATTATCAAGGACATGTTTGAAGGTCTGGTGTCGGTCAATGCGGATGGTCAGGTCGAACCGCGACTGGCTGTCTCGTGGGAAGAACAGAACAATACCGTCTGGACATTCCATTTGCGCCCCGGCGTTACCTGGTCCGATGGCACGGCTATCACGGCGCAGGATATCGTCTGGAGCTGGCAACGTCTGGTTGATCCTAAAACCGTCTCTCCGTATGCCTCTTACCCGGCAAATATGCGTATCGCTAATGCGGCAGAGATTGTCGACGGCAAAAAAGCGCCCGATACGCTGGGGGTGAAGGCGCTCAACGACACCACGCTTCAGGTGACGCTGACCCAGCCAAACGCCGCGTTTTTGCCGATGCTGGCTCACCAGTCGATGGTGCCGGTCGATAAAATCCTGATCAGCCGTTTTGGCGATAAATGGACTCAGCCCGAGCATATCGTCACCAGCGGCCCCTATAAGATTTCGCAGTGGGTGGTGAACGAGCGCATCGTGGCGCAACGTAACCCGCGCTACTGGGATGATGCGCATACGGTGATCAATACCGTCACTTACCTGCCGATTGCCTCGGAGGCGGCGGATGTGAACCGCTACAAAGCGGGTGAGATTGATATTACCTCGACGGTGCCGATCAACCAGTTTGCCTCGCTGAAGAAAACACTGGGTGATCAGCTCAGCGTGAAGCCACAACTGGCGACTTATTATTACCAGTTCAACACCACGAAACCGCCGTTTAACGATCCGCGTGTTCGCCTGGCGCTCAATATGGCGCTGGATAAAGACATCATTGCGCAAAAGGTGCTGGGACAGGGGCAACGTGCCGCCTGGGTCATCAGCCAGCCAGAAATTGGCGGTGTGACACTGACGAACCCGGACTACGCCAGCTGGCCGATGGAAAAACGCATCAGCGAGGCGCAAAAACTGCTGGAAGCGGCAGGGTTTGGCAAGGACCATCCTTTGACATTCAGTCTGCTGTATAACACTCAGGAATCCCATCAGCGGATCGCCATCGCCGCCAGCTCAATGTGGAAAAAGAACCTCGGCGTGGAGGTGAAGCTGCAAAACCAGGAATGGAAAACCATGCTCGACAACATGCATACCGGCAACTTTGACGTGGTACGCTATGCCTGGATTGCCGACTACGACGACGCCTCGACCTTTCTGAACAACTTCCGCACCGGCGATAGCGAAAACACCAGTCGTTACAGCAGCCCGGCGTTCGATGAAGCGCTCATCAATGCGTCGAAAGCGGAGGCGCTGACTGAACGCGGCAAATACTACCAGCAGGCGGAAGACCGCATAGGGCAGGATGTCCCGGCGATTCCCCTTTATCACTACGTTCGCTCCCACCTGGTCAAGCCGTGGGTAGGGGGATTCAACCCGGACCGGCTGGGGTACTACTACACCAAAGACATGTACATCAAAAAAAATTAATTTGATGGCGTGCTAACATGCTGAATAACTGGTCAATGCGCTGCTATTTCAGGCGAAAAGCGGCATTTTGATGGTTTTTCAGGCAAACGATCAAAAACAGGCTTTACACGGCGAACAGGGATGTTTATAGTGCGCCTCATTCCGGAAGTGTGGCCGAGCGGTTGAAGGCACCGGTCTTGAAAACCGGCGACCCGAAAGGGTTCCAGAGTTCGAATCTCTGCGCTTCCGCCAGATTAAACAAGGGGTTACCGAAAGGTAACCCCTTTGTTTTTTGGTGTTTGAATATTTCCCTTTTTTCCCCGCGTTTAACCTTCTTCTCCCATCAGCGGAATGTCCAGAGTTGGTGACATTTTGACCATTCGATCGTACGTCTCAACCTGAATTTCGGTGTTGTCCTCACTAAAGCGTCGCGGGCCCTTTTCATTCAACTGCCGCAAAATCTCATTGACAGGATAGATGACTGATCTTACATTGGTAACAAGTTACCTAGGTAACGAATTGTCCTACCCCTCGTTCATGAGTTTCATGATGTTACCGCTCACTTTTTGAATGAGGGAAGTGTAATGACAACTGAACAGGAACAACCAATGACTGATTCTCTCAATATTGAACGGGTGCAAACCGGCTTCCGTATAGAAAAACGTATCCTCAAGGTGCTGAAAGGCCTGGCTGAATACCACGATATTAGTTTAGGGGATTTGGTTGAAGGGATAGTGCTCCACGCTTTTGAAGGTAAATGTGCATTCGGTGAACAAAGCCTGGCGTGTATCGCTGAGTTAAAGAAAATTTATGCGCTGGATTTAGACGCTAATGCAGCACACAGATTAATTGAGAAAGAAAACTAATTCAAAATTTATACTCCACATGTGCCCGACGCTGAAACTGACAATAACGTAAATATTGTCAGTTTATCTTATCTTGATGAGCAGGCATCTAAAATGAACTGCAAAAGAAAGAAAGGTTACTGCTTTATAAAATGCTTATTATTTAAAATAATGCCGAAAGCGCTATCTCTTTTCCTTTTCTTTTTAAAATATCTTAAAAGAGTACAAGTACGCCGGAATGCATATATTACGCTTAAAAAAATGAGTGATGATCAACTGAAGGACATTGGTCTTACACGTGATGATCTCCCTTAGCCAGTGGGCTTAGCACAGCACCTTAAATCAACGGGCCACCATTCCCGCTGAAGAAAAGTAGAAATATCTGGATGGGAATATTTAAATAATACTCAGACCAGATATTTCACCCACTTAATATTAAAGTGCTTTTAGTTTGCTTTCGTGGTGGACGTTGGCTTTAAAAATATCTCGTGAAAGTAGCCAGTTTCTAAATTTGCTCGAGACTTTTCGTTCAATGTAATTGTATGTTAGCCCGGAAATAAACCATGTAATAGCAAATGCGATAGCGAATAAAGATATTCCGAGCATAAAGTGATATTCTTGTCCGCCTTTATGGAAACTATGATCTGCGATTTTTGTTATTAATCCTATCACTCCGGCGTGAACAAGGTAAATTGAAAATGATCTGTTTCCGGTTTCTATTAAAATATTTGGGATTTTTATTTTATGTGTTTTTTCTAATTTTAAAAAAGACACGATAATCAATGCGGCAGGAATCGCCCATGCGGTCGCCCGGAATGAAAAATTAAAGGGGCTGTACAGATTAGCGATATACCCAATTGTCGAAAGAATGATTAGTACATACCATGCTTTGTTGGCTTTATCATTCATTCTGGAATGAGCAAATCCTACTAAAATTCCAATAAGGAATTCTATGTTTATAGGATTTGTAATCATACTTAGATATTGATTGTCGAAATTGAATCCTTCGAACGCATAATTTTTTGGCATTCCGATAACACACGGTGGAATAACAACGAAAGAAACTATAGTTATACTGGTAAACCACCACTTAAATTTACCGAAAAAGAAAGATAGCGTTACCACGAGATAAAAATACATTTCGTAGTTTAGAGTCCAACCCTGACTTACCCGTGCGCCGCCATACATAGGCCCCTCACGTCCAAGCCCAAGAGGGATAAACATCAAAGATTTCAATGTCTGATAAAAGCTATCAAGAGTGTGCCCGGAACTGAGTAGCGTAAAAATAAAATAAAGGGGGATTATTTTGGCTATGCGTTTGAAAAAATAATATATGCCCTGACGAGTGCCCGTATATACTGAGTTTTCGACTGTATAATAAGCGATAAAGCCGCTTATAACGAAAAACATATCAACGCCAGAGTATCCGCGGATAATAAAGTGACCAATAAACGTGTCGTAGCTAAGTGGTAAAACCTCTCTGAAATGAAACACAACCACCATCAGTGCTGCAATTCCACGAAACATTTGTATAGATTCTAAATTGTTTTTCTTCAAAGGGCTATTCCACTTTCCAGTAAAGGTATAATCAAGGCCTCATCAAACCCATAAGGCAAATTTTGCTGAGAGTGCCCAGAAAAATTAATATCTCTTATATCTACTGCCGGCGATAATATAACTCGCCAGATGCCGCTTTCCTAATGGCTGAAACCAGAATTTATATTTAAGGTGAAATATAATGCCTTAACTTAAATTAACATCGTTAAAAATTAAACAAAGGAAAATTTAAATCTTTTGTTTGATGCCAGTATTCCCTTTCTGCAATTACTTGAACGTAAAAAAACTATACTCTTAGCTGTTCAGTTCTTTTTCACATTTTTCTGTGAACCCGCGGTTGTAGTGATCTCCCGGTTGTATTCTCCGTTTCTGAACGCTCCTGCAGCCGATAATGCTGTTAACGGCTAGATCACTGCAATAATGATCGATAAAAACGATCGATTAACATTAATCGATCTGCAAAATGAATTATCCACCCGGCGGCGGCTGTGTTAAATTTCCGGAAAATAACTAACTCTTTGTTTATTAATCCATTTCCTGTCTCCTGACGGGCGGGACGCTTGTGCCCTGAGCACGTGACTGCGGAATGCGATTACAGGGAATAGTATGAAAAGGTGTATGCGATGCAATAAGAAGAGGAGCCTGTCGGAGCGCCTCTTCGGGCTGGATAATGAGTATTGCGACCGTTGCCTGATGCTCGTTAATCAGGAGATAAGGGAAAAACGGGAAATTTCCGTTAAAGAATCTGAACGCAAAAAATAACGACAAGGAACGTTCATGCATTTTTTATCCCGTCGCTTTGGCTGGCATGAAGCCTCTTTTGAGGATTATATTCAGGCCTATGATCGGTTTGGTGGCAGTACGCTCGCAAATCCTCGTATTCTTCATTTCTTTCATACCCGACATCGTCTTAATGAAACATTCTTTATTCAACGAAGCCGGTCAGGGGAGTTAACGGGCGGCGTATGTATCTGGGATGGTAAGTATATTGCCGGTGACCAGAAGCCAGTGAAAGCGCACCAGTTAACCCGCTATCCTCTTAATTTTGACGAACTGGTATTGCCGGTATCCCCGCAGACCAGAGCGTTGCTCCCGTTCAGAACGAAATTTTTGTCCGGGCTTAATCATGCATCATTCATGAACTGTAGCCACCGGCTCAATGCAGGAAGAGAAATCAGCATTGTCAGGCCGGTCAGTCAGAAAACACGCCAGTCGCGCAATCGCGAGTTAAAACGCTTTCTGAATAGTGGCGGCGAAGTCCGTTGTGTCACCGATTATTCACATGATGAACTCATCCGTATTTATGCGCGTCTGTATTTTCTGCGACGCGGGAAAAATATCACAGCAGAGCCGATAGCTGATTTACTAAATGACATCCCCGATCTTATGTTCGGCAAAATACTTACCTTCAACGATGAACCCTGCGCCATGCAATGGCTCACTAAGTCAGAAGATCATCAACGCGTCTATCTGGATTACATTAACGCCGGAATGGATCTCGCCTTGTCATCGTTATCAGTAGGGACGCTGGCGGCATGGGTGAATATTCAGGCAGCGCAGGATTATTGCCAGATAACAGGGAAACAGATGCGATTTAGCTTTGGCCGTCCGACCGCTGACTATAAAGCCCGCTGGTGTGATCGGGAACCGCTTTATCGTCTGATTGCTTAATTCCGCGACCATGCATACGTAAACATGAAACACGATCAACAAAAAGATATTAGCGTTATTATTCCGGTATTCAATGCAGCGGCCTGTATTGGTGACCTTGTTCGTTCCCTGCTCAGCGAGCAGGCGGTCAACATGGAAGTGATCGTCGTGGATGATGGCTCGACAGACGAGACATGGGCCGTTCTCTGCGCCATCACCGATGAACGGCTCATTACGCTCCACCAGGAGAATCAGGGCGTATACGCTGCACGTAACGCGGCGCTGGCAGTTCACCGCGGTGAATGGGTGGTGTTCCTTGATGCCGACGATCAGATCACCGGGGATTTTCTCCAGAAACGGCTGTACACAGCCCGTACAACACAGGCGGATGTCGTTATCTTTAACGGCTGGCATGTCAGCAGCACCGGGGAACGTCGCCGTGCTGTCCACCACCGGCAGCCTTACGTGAGTACACTGACCGGGTACGAGTGGATACGCCATTGCGTCAGTCAGAAAGAATGGCCGCACTACCTGTGGCTGCAGATCGTCCGCTCGGCGTATATCCGCGATAATAACCTGCGATTCCAGCCAGGCAAAAGTCACAAAGATGTATTGTGGACGGTTCAGCTTGCGACCGGAAATGGCCGGTTTTATTTCTCTGACAGAGCGGATTACCTCTATATCAGTAACCCGGCGTCGATAACGCACCGGCAGGATTATTATGATATCCGCGCGACCAGCTATATTGATTTGATTGCAGAAATCCTGGCCATTGGCGCACAGCCGCAACATCACACGGTCAGAGGTTCACTGGTCAGGCATGCTCTGGTGGAGAGTCGGCACTTTCTGGGGTTGTACCGGCGCAAAGTGGAAAACCCGCAGGCACTGAGAACGCTGTTCAGGCAGCGGATTTCGCTACGCCAGTTGCTGCCAGGGGTGAGCAGCCTGAGTGATGTTTTTTTCTTCCTGAAACTGATGCGTAAAATCTACCTGCCGTCACGTCGTCAGCGGGTACTGGCACCGAAATAATGTGCCGGATACAACGGCACGCTATCCGTGCCGTCTCGGATTGTCTTCCTGCAGGATATGCAGCCGCAGAAGTTGTGCAAGCGCAGCCGCATCCTTGCGCTCAATCGCAGCCACCATCGCGAAATGTTCCTCCGATGACTGAACAATTCTGGCATGGGAATTCCATTGCCCCAGCGCCGCGGAAGGCACCCGGCCACGTAATTCAAAAATGAGCTCAATCATATCCAGGTTGGAGCAGGGGGCGAGCAGCGCGCGGTGAAAGGCGAGGTTAGATTCGTACTGCTCTAACAGCGTACCGTACTGGGTATAGTGATCGAACAATTCCGCGCACTGGCGCAGGGCATCCAGTTGCTGCGGTTGAATATGCTCCACGATATCTGCCGCCGAAGCGCTTTCCAGTATTGCCCGGATAGCAGAAATGTTGCGGCGTTGCTGCTCGTCAGGCGTATAAACGTGGTAGCCGCGGTTAGGCACATGCTGCACCAGTCGTTCAATTACCAGTTGATCCAGCGCCCGGCGCACCTCGCTGCGGGTGCACTGATAGCGTTCAGCCAGTTCCACCTGTTTCAGCCAGGAGCCCGGCTGAAATTCTCCGGTGTTGATGTCCATCGCGAGGCGATTGGCGACATGTACCAGTGCGCTTTTACGGTGCGCCATATCTTCTGTTCCTTCTGCTGTTTCTGCGATCTTATGCTGCTGCCCGATCCTCTGATAATGACGGGCTCCCTGTTTTTTCGCCAGCGTAAACCCCGGCACTATCGTTTTTTTATCTGACTCAGTGGCGAATTGTGACACGAGCCAGATCTTTTGTTAATAAATTGTTTTTTAAATTGGCGCCAATTTTGGTTTTGTGTTTGAATCGAATTTGAACAGCGACTGAATGGGCAAACAATTTATGCAACAAACTGATATTAAAGGTAATTCAGAAAATGCCGCCGTGCGTGGTCTGGCGCTTTACTACCGTGGAAGCACCACCATCTTTTCCTGCCAGCACGATCCGCGCTTTCAGTATTGCCTGTATGTTCCCCCTGGCTTTGATGATGACAAAAGCGGATATCGCCTGATTGTGGCGATGCATGGCACCGGGCGCTCGATGGTGCAGTACCGCGACGCGTTTGCCGAGTTTGCGCGCTACAACCGGTGCGTCGTGCTGGCGCCGTTGTTTGCGGTCGGGCCGCTGGGCGATGGCAACGCGCACGGATTTAAGTACATCATCGAGCAGGATCTTCGCTACGACCAGTTGCTGCTGGCGATGATCGACGAAGTCAGCGCCCTGCTGGAATATGACTTTGGCCGCTTTCTGCTGTTCGGCTATTCCGGCGGAGGTCATTTCGCCCACCGCTTTCTCTACATCCACCCGGAAAAGTTGCTCGGTGTTTCTGTCGGTGCGCCGGGGTCCGTCACGCTGCTGGACGACAGCAAGGCCTGGTGGCCTGGCGTGCAGAACTTTGAGCAGATTTTTGGCAAGCCCCTGAATTACCGCGCATTGCGCGAGGTGGCGGTACAGCTGGTGGTGGGGAAGGTGGATCTGGAAACCTGGGAGATTACACACAAACCCGGCGGTCGTTACTACATGCCCGGCTGTAATGATGCTGGCGTCACCCGTATCGAGCGCAACACGGCATTGCTGAACAGCCTGCGCGAACACGGCATCGACGCCGTACAGGACATTGTCCCGAACGTCGGCCATGACGGGATGAAAGTTCTGGAGCAGGTTAAAGATTTCTTCCTGCGGGTTTTGCAGGCACATCGCTGAGGAGCAAACAACGTGACGCAACCATTTCCGCTCATTGAAATTTCCGGCACGCCCTATGCGCGCGGCTGCCAGTATGGCGAACAGGCAAAGGCCCGAATTCACGCCAGCGTGGCCATCTATGGCGACCAGCTTGATGCCCTGCAGATTAGCCGCGAACAACGCGAAAAACTGATCACCAGTTTCAGCGCGATTATCCACGATTTTGACGCCGATTATCTTAACGAGATGCGGGGCATTGCCGCGGCGTCTGGCGTACCGCTGGAAGCGATTGTGATGATCAACGCCCGGACTGAAGTCATAGCCCAGGCGCGAAACCTGCAGTGCTGTGCGACGCCGCATGATGACGCGATAAAAGACGGCTGTACCGGCGCGGTGATTCTGCCTGAACGTAGCCAGCACGGAAAGCTCATTCACGGGCAGAACTGGGACTGGCGAGCCGAATGCGCGGAGAGTTCCGTGGTGGTGAAAATCAAACGGGAGCAGGGGCCGGATGTGCTGACGTTTGTTGAGGCAGGAGGTCTTGGGCGCAGCGGCATGAACAGCGCAGGCATCGCGATTACCGCCAATTATCTGCGCTGCGAGCGCGACTATCAGCAGCAGGGCGTCCCGTTGTCACTGATTAGACGTAAAGCGCTGGAGCAGCAGCATATGGCTCTGGCGATGAAAGTGGTCGCCACCACGCCGAAGTCCTGTTCCAACAACATGATCCTCAGCACCAAAGAGGGGTTTGCCATCGACTTTGAATGTGCGCCGGACGAGAGTTTCACCCTGTATCCGCAAAACGGCCTGCTGGTGCACGCCAACCATTGGGAAAGCCTGCCCGCCCGCTGCAAAGTCCGTGAGGAGGGCATTGAGGCATCGCCCGATTCGCTGTACCGGGGATGGCGTGTCAGCGAGTTGCTGAAAGGCTGCGAAAAACCCGGTGAAGAAGAAATGAAAAATGCTTTTTTTGATGATTTCGGAACCCCTTATTCGGTGTGCCGCCCGCCACGTCCCGGATTCAGCAGTGATTTGTCTGCCACCGTGGCGATGATTGTGATGACGCCTGCCGATGGCGTGATGGATGTGGCGCCGCTTCCGGCGCTGAACCGCACCTTTACACGTTACACGCTCGACTAACAGAGAGGCTGGTATGAAAAAGTTTTTATCTGCGATGGCACTGCTCATGCCGGGACTGATGGCGCAGGCGGCTGACAATACTGTGATCCGTTTCGCTCTCAATCAGGATATCCGGAGTAGCCAGCCAGGCGTGAACCGTGACGGCAACACCGACGATGTCCTGATGCACGTTGTGGAAGGTCTGGTCGGGTATCGCGAAGACGGTACGGTCGGGCCGATGCTTGCCTCTTCATGGGACGTCAGCAATGAAGGGAAAACCTACACCTTTCATCTGCGCGACGGGGTGAAATTTCACAACGGTGACACCATGACGGCGCAGGACGTGGTATGGAGCTGGAAGCACTGGAACGATCCGAAAACCCAGTGGCGATGTTTGCGTGAATTTGACGGCAGTAGTTTGATTCATGTGACTGACGTCAGCGCGCCGGATAACCGCACGGTAGTCATGACACTGGAAAAACCGGTGGCGCTGTTCCTTGATACGCTGGCGCGAACCGATTGCGGCGCCGCGGCGGTGATCAGTCCGAAATCCGTCGCGGCGGATGGCGCCTGGGTTGCGCCGATAGGCACCGGCCCCTTCGTTTTTGGCGACTGGAAACACGGCGAATACGTCTCCCTGAAAAGGTTTGCTGATTACAGCGCCTTACCGGGTAAACCTGATGGTTTTGTCGGCGGGAAAAAAGCGCTGGTTGATGAGGTTCGCTTTATGGCCGTGCCGGATGCGGCGACGGTAAAAGCAGGTCTGCAATCCGGTGCGGTGGATCTGGCGCAGGTCAGCCCGATTGACGGCAGTGATCTGAAAAAAGATCCCAATATCGCGCTCGAAGTGGCCCCGAATGCTCAGCGTCATGTGATGTTGATTCAGACTGACGATCCGCTGCTGAAAAACGTCAAGCTGCGCCAGGCGATTGCCTCCGCACTGGACAGTGAACAGATTGCGCTCGGCACCAGTCAGAATATGGCTCACGCCTCCAATTCCAATATTTCCGTCGCCTCGGCGTTTTACAGCAATGTGCAGAAGCAGGGATACAAATACGATCCGGCGCGCACCGCGCAGTTGCTGAAAGAGGCGGGTTACAAGGGGCAACCGCTGGAAATTATCGCCAATAAGCGTGCCACGGTACCGAGTTTCGACATGGCGATCATCATTCAGGCCATGTTGCAGGGTGCCGGTATCAATGCCCGTGTCACCACCATGGAGTGGGCGACGCAGCTGGAGCGTTATCAGTCCGGCCGCTATCAAATGATGACATTCACCTATTCGGCGCGCTTCAACCCTGCGCTGGCGTTTGAACAAATTACCGGCGACAAAACCCAACAGAAACGCAAAGTCTGGGGCGATCCACAGGCCATCGCCATGACCGACAAACTGGCCACCCTCGACGATCAGGCACAAATCCAGGCGCTGACCGACAAACTCCATCAGCAGATGATTGCCGATGTCCCGCTGATTATCTTCTATCCGGGGCTGGATATTGTTGCTCACCGCAAGGTTATCAGCGGCTATAAAGCCTGGCTGGCAGCTGCAGCGCGGCTGTGGAACGTCAGCAAAGCCTGATGAGATGAGGAGACGCACATGCTGCAGTTCCTGCTTACCCGTATTATGACCGCCATTCCCACGCTGCTGCTGGTGACGGTACTGGTCTTTTTGCTCACCCGCATGGTGCCGGGGGATCCGGCACTGTTGATGCTGGGCGATATGGCGACGGAAAAGAGCCTCGCTGATCTGCGCCATAGCATGGGGCTGGATCAGGGGATGGTCCAGCAGTTCATTATCTGGTTTGGCAACGTGTTGCAGGGCAATTTTGGTCACTCGATTCAAAGCGGCCAGGACGTATTGCCGCTTATCCTGCAACGCTTCAGCGTGACGCTGAGCGTGGTGCTGGCGGCGATTGCGATCGCCTCGCTGCTCGCCGTGCCTGCCGGAATGCTGGCGGCGTGGAAACAGAACTCATCGCTGGATACCGGGCTGGTCATGTTCTCCACCTTTTTGCTGTCCATTCCAAGTTTCTGGATGGGGCTACTCATCCTGTTGCTGTTCGGACTGCAACTGGGCTGGCTGCCGGTGGTCGGGTACGTATCGTTAAGCGATAACCTGAAAGCGGGCGTTCTGTATCTGCTGATGCCGGTAATGACGCTGGTGCTGGTCGAGATAGGGGCGCTGGTGCGGATGATGCGTGCCAGTACGCTGGAGGTGCTGCGGCTGGATTACGTTTCCCACGCCCGCGCCAAGGGGCTGCGCGAGCGTACCGTACTGTCGCGTCATGTATTTCCTAATGCGTTCGGTCCGACGTGGACACTGATTGGCTTAACGCTCGGTAATTTGCTTAGCGGCGTCGCGGTAACGGAGACGGTTTTCAGCCTTCCCGGCCTGGGGCGACTGCTGGTTGATGCCATCTACGCCCGCGATTACCCGGTGATCCAGGGCTGCATGCTATTTATCGCCACGCTCTACGTACTGACCAATCTGTTGATTGACGCCCTTTACCCGCTATTTAACCCGAGGGTTTCCGCCTGATGAAAAGACGAATAGCGCTTGCGCCCAATGCCCTGGTCGGCATGACGTTGATTGGCGTCATCGTGCTGGCAGGGCTGGTGGGCTTTTTCTGGACGCCGTTTGATCCTGGCCGGATTAACATCCTGGCACGCCTGCAGGCGCCCGGCACGCAGTACCTGCTCGGCACAGATGAATATGGCCGTGATGTACTCAGCCGCCTGCTGGCCGGGGCCAGCGCCAGCATGACCATCTCTCTGGTGACAGTCAGCTTCGCGCTGCTGGCCGGTATTGTCCTCGGGCTGATTAGCGGCTATCTGCGGGGCGTGGTGGATCGGGTCATCATGATGATAACCGATACACTGCTGGCGTTCCCCGGCATCCTTCTGGCGCTGGGACTCCTCAGTATCCTCGGTAATAACCGCTACGGCATTATTCTCGCCCTGGGGCTGGCTTATACGCCGTCAGTGGTGCGTATTGTGCGCGGAACCGTCATGGGGCTGCGTGAAGCGGACTTTGTCGCCGCGGCGCGAATTATGGGGCATAACGAACTGACCATTCTTCGCAAGCACGTGTTGCCGAACTGTCTTGCGCCGCTGACAGTACTGGCAACGTCGATGCTCGGTTGGGTGTTGATTTCTGAAAGCGCGCTCTCCTTTTTAGGGCTTGGCGTGCCGCCACCGGAACCGACCTGGGGCAATATGCTCGCGGCCAGCCGCAATTATCTGGCACAGGCACCCTGGCTGGCGCTGCTGCCGGGGATCTGTATCTCTCTGGCATTACTGGGCGTCAATATGCTTGGTGATGCGTTACGCGACTATCTCGACCCGAGGATGCAATGATGAATAACCCGACGCCTTTGTTGCAGGTGACTAACCTGCGGGTGAATGCGGCAGAACGTGACGTCGTGAAAGGCATCTCTTTTTCGCTGGCGCCACGCGAAGTGCTGGCCGTTGTGGGAGAGTCAGGCAGTGGAAAAACGCTGGCGATGCGCTCTTTAATCAAATTATTACCCACCGGCATCACCAGCCTCGCAGATTCGCTGATCTTCGACGGTCAGGATTTGCAGCAGCTTGACCAGGAACAGTTGCGGAGTCTGCGCGGCGCAGGCATTGGCATGGTCTTCCAGGAGCCGATGACGTCGCTGAATCCGGCGATGACCATCGGCCGTCAACTGGATGAAGGGTTAGTGCTGCACACTCAACTGACTGAACGCGAGCGGCGTGGAAAAATTATCGCCATGCTGGAGCGCGTTGGCTTAACGGATGCCGCCAGTTTGCTTGGCCGTTTCCCTCATGAATTTTCAGGAGGCATGCGTCAGCGGGTCATGATTGCCGCCGTGATGCTGCTGGAGCCGAAACTGATCATTGCCGATGAGCCAACCACAGCGCTCGATGTGCTTGTGCAGCATGAAGTGATGGAACTGATGCTGTCGCTGACGGCGGAGAAGGGCAGCGCGGTGATCCTCATCAGCCATGATTTATCGATGGTGGCGCGCTATGCCTCGCGCATCATGGTGATGGAGCAGGGGGAACTGGTTGAACAGAACAGCAGTCAGCATCTGCTGGCGGCACCACAGCATCCCTACACGCGACGGCTGCTGGAAGCATTACCGGTGCGCCAGCCCGCCCCGGACCGGCAACGATTACTGACGGCGGAAAGCGTGATTGCCCTGACGGATGTTGAAATTATCTACAGCGGTCATAAAAGATGGTTTCGCCCGGCATCCGTAACGAAGGCGGTGCAGGGCGTCAGCTTTAACGTGCGTGCGGGAGAGACAGTCGCGCTGGTAGGGGCGAGTGGCTCGGGTAAAACCACCATCGGTAAACTGATTGCCGGCATGTTAAAGGCCAGCAGTGGAACGCTGGCGTTTCGTGGACATCTGGTCAGCAATGCCGATAAGAAACTGCTCACCACCTGGCGTCGCGAATGCCAGATGATTCAGCAGGATCCGTTTTCCTCTCTGGATCCGCGGATGTTTATCGCACAAATCCTCGAAGAGCCGCTCCTGCTGATTGACACCATGAACCGGCGCGCCCGCGAACAACGAGTCCGCGAAGTGCTTGATGAAGTGGGTCTGGGGGAAATGTTTTTAACCCGATATCCGCATCAGCTCTCAGGAGGGCAGCGCCAGCGAGTGGCTATCGCCAGGGCGATTATTCGCCGTCCTGCGTTTATCATCGCTGATGAACCGACATCGGCCCTCGATATGACGGTACAAAAACAGATCCTGCAACTATTAAAACGGCTACAGAACCATTATGGATTCGCCTGTCTTTTCATCACCCACGATCTCGGGGCCGTAGAACAGGTTGCCGATCGTATTCTGGTGATGGAAAAAGGCGTACTGGTAGAAAGCGGTTGGAGTGACGATGTGCTGGATAACCCGCGTCACCCCTACACCCAGCGGCTACTGCGCTGCCTGCCGATCCTGAAACCCCTGGATCACGGCGGATATCAGCTCCAGCAGCAGCCTGCATGATGGCATCAGCCCTGCTCTTTAATGATGTCAATCAGTGCCCGCAGGCTGGCTGGCATATGCCGGTTGGCCGGAAACCAGAGGCATAAACCGGGAATCGGCGGGCACCACGGTTCGAGTACTGTGACCAGCCTGCCATCCTTCAGCGCAGACCGGGCATGAACATCCGGGACGTAGGCGATCCCCAGTCCCTGAATTGCCGCACACACCATGAGCGGTGAACTGTTCAGTGTCAGTGTTCCGGGAACATCCACCGCGATGCTCTGCCCGTGGCGGGAAAACTCCCAGCGGTAGCGTTTGCCGCTGGGTAATCGCTGACGAACACAGTGATGATGTACCAGATCGTCCGGCACCGCGGGTGCAGGGTGCTGCGCCAGATAGGACGGCGATGCGACGGCCAGAAAGCGGACATCACCGCCAAAACGCACCGCCACCATATCAGCGGGAACATCTTCCGCCAGCCGGATCCCCGCATCAAACCCTTCGGCGACAATATCCACCAGCCGGCCATCCACCACCAGATCCAGCGACACGCCGGGATAACGTGCCAGATACTCCGGCACAATCGTCTGCAACAGCAACTGGATGGCTTCCTGCCCGCCATTAATACGCAGCGTACCCAGCATCTGTCCCCGGGTATCCGCCACTTCTTCCAGTGCCTGCTCCAGACCCATCAGATGAGGAGAAATGCGCCGCAGCAACTCTTCTCCGGCCTCTGTCAACGCCACGCTGCGCGTGGTGCGGTGCAGCAGGCGAACGCCCAGACGCGCTTCCAGCCCGCGAATAGCGTGGCTTAACGTTGAGCGGGTCACACCGGAAAAATCCGCTGCGCGACGAAAACTACGTTGCTCCGCTACCGCCATAAAGGCTTTCAGATCGGAAAACGTCGGGGTTTTTATTGGTGATTTCATTTCACCTCTTTATGCCATTTGTTGAGTCTTATCATTCCAATCATCGTGCCATAACCTGTACTGGTGAGTTAACAATTTTCTGGAGAGAGTGCGATGAACAATAAAACCTGGTTTATTACCGGTACCTCAACCGGTCTCGGACGTCTGATGACGGAGCACCTGCTGGCGCGCGGCGATAACGTGATTGCCACTCTGCGTAAGCCCGGCGCGCTGGATGATCTGCTGGTGCGTTATAGCGGGCAGCTCCATGTTCTGTTGCTGGACGTCACGGATACCGCGGCCATACGCAGTGTCGTGCAGCAGGCATTCGACCTTGCCGGGCGTATCGATGTGCTGGTCAGTAATGCGGGATACGGGCTTTTCGGTGCGGCGGAGGAGGTCAGCGACGCCCAGATTGAGCGTCAGATTGCCACCAATCTCACCGGATCAATCCAGCTTATTCGCGCTGTACTGCCGCATCTGCGTCAGCAGGGGGGCGGGCGAATTGTTCAGGTGTCATCAGAGGGCGGGCAAATCGCCTGGCCGAATTTCAGTCTCTATCACGCCACCAAATGGGGTATCGAAGGATTTATTGAATCCGTCGCCCAGGAAGTGGCGCCTTTCGGTATCGATTTTCTTATCACCGAACCCGGCCCGACGGCGACGAATTTCGCCAGTGGTCTGGATGTCGCCCAGCCGATGGCCTGCTATGAGAATACCCCCGCCGGTGAGGTGCGCCGAGGGCTGGCTGACGGCAGTATCGGCATCAATGGCGATGCGGTTAAAACCGTCGGGGCGATAATTGCTGCTGCGGATACGGAAAAGCCCCCGTTCCGTCTGGCGCTGGGGAGTAAGGCTTATCACTCTATTCGCGAGGCGCTGAATGGCCGGTTGCAGGTTCTGGAGGCGACCCGCGCGGTGACCCTGAAGACGGACAAGGATGCGTAAGCCCGGGAGTATTTTCGGGGCTCTGAGTCAGCATGAGGCCGATGACGGATATGTCACGCCAAAGTCAACTTTGTGAGCCTTCCGAAAAAATTCATCATCAACAGATAATTGCCCTTCGTGGTTTTGCCGATAACCCTTTGACGCCCGGCAATAGCGGGATAACAACCACGATTCACACGTAAGGGTAATATCTATGGGCTTGTTCAAAAATTTCACTATTCGCAGCGTTATGCTCTGGGTACTGGGGCTGTTTTGTCTGCTCTGGTCTGCGGTCGGAGTATTTACTACGTATTCGCTGACGAAACTTAGCGATGGCAATATCGTTGATCGTGAACTGGTCGCGCAATTAACCATGCTGAGTAAGGGGAACGATCAATATTTCCGCTTTGTCACCCGTCTTTCCCGCGTGATGGAGGCAAAAGCGGCGGGGGAAGCCACGGATTTTAAACCGGTGCAGGAAGCGCTGGATAACATGAAAACGCAGTTAGAACGGCTGAAAAGCGTCTCGCCCGGCCCGATGGACGCGGACGTTTCCGCCGATGTCCTGAAAAAATGGCAGAAGTTGCTGGATGACGGCGTGGTGGTGCAGATGCAGCTCGCGCAGCAGGACAGCAGCGACTATCGTCGGCACGCCACCCAGGTCACCCCGGAACTGAGCCGCGCGTTTGGCGCCAGCACCAATAAATTCACCGCGGTCGCCGACGAGAAGCTGGACAGGACCCGCGTCGCGATGGATAGCCTGACGCAGATAATGAAAATCACGGTGGTGACGGCGATTGTCATCGGCCTGCTTATTTTGCTGTTTACCGATCGTTATCTGGTGAAGTTTCTGGTGAAACCGCTGGATCGCATTCGCCATCATTTTACCGTGATTGCCAAAGGGGATTTAAGCCAGCCGGTTGAGTTTTTCGGTAACAACTGCATCGGGCGGCTGTTCCCGTTACTGGCTGAAATGCAGGGCAGCCTGCGCGAAGCGGTAAGCACCATTCGCAGCGGTACGGAAAATATTTATCGCGGGGCGGCGGAAATCTCCTCCGGGAATAACGATCTCTCTTCCCGTACCGAAGAACAGGCCGCTTCGCTGGAAGAAACGGCTGCCAGCATGGAACAACTGACCGCGACGGTGAAATTCAACGCCGACAATGCGCGTCAGGCAAGCAGCCTGGCGGAGAAAGCTTCAGTGACCGCCAGCCGGGGCGGCAAGCTGGTGGGGGATGTGGTGATCACCATGGAAGGCATTTCCGAAAGCTCGAAGAAAATTAGCGAGATAACCAGTGTTATCAACAGCATCGCATTCCAGACCAATATTCTGGCGCTGAATGCGGCGGTGGAAGCCGCCCGTGCGGGCGAGCAGGGACGAGGTTTCGCCGTCGTGGCCGGGGAAGTCCGTAACCTTGCCAGCCGCAGCGCCGAAGCAGCGAAAGAGATTGAAACGCTGATTGCCGACTCGGTTCGCCGCGTGGGCAGCGGGACGGAACTGGTCGGCGAAGCGGGCAGCACGATGCAGGAAGTGCTGAAAGCGGTATCCGATACCACGGAAATCATGAAGCAAATCGCGTCTGCCACCGACGAGCAAAGCAAAGGGATTTCGCAGGTCGGTGTGGCGGTCAGTGAAATGGACAGCGTAACCCAGCAGAACGCTGCGTTAGTTGAGCAGATTTCCGCCGCAGCCGTCGCGCTGGAAGGGCAAACTGAAACACTGCAAAAAGCGGTTGCCCGATTCCGTCTTGCCGACAATGAACTCATCGCGAAGCCCGCTGGCGAAGCCACGCCTCCTGCTAAAGGTACCGCAAAGCCAGCGGCAGCCGAAAACGAGTGGGTGGCTTTCTAATCCATCGGGCTGATAAGTGGCAAAACTTGCGCTTTTCAGCAACGTGTATTGACAACTAAATGCCTGGTCAGTAATTTCAAATGCAATTACTGATCAGGCAAGTATTATGACTACCCCTACAGAAACTCCCAATATCAAACTTCACCTCGGCTTGCTGATTCATCTGGCAAGCCAGTTTAAAGATCAGTTGATTAACCAGTATTTCTCCGCCATCGACATCACTGCCGCTCAGTTCAAGGTATTGATAAGTATCTATAAAGGTTTCACCAGCCCGGTAGAAATCAGCAAGAATCTGTTGATGGACGCCGGAGCAATGAGTCGCATGATTGAACGGATGGTGAAGCGCGAACTGATCGTGCGAACCCCAAATCCGGAAGATAAACGGCAGGTCATCCTGGCGTTGACCGAAAAAGGACGGGCCATTTGCGACCGTTTTCAGAATGAGGCGCTGGCCTCGATTCTTGGCCTGCTGACCGCTCGTCTCACCGCCGGGGAGTCCCGGCAACTTGAAGCACTTCTGATAAAAATGTTGCCGGACGAGGTCATCCAGCCACATCGCTAAGTTGTCCTGAAAAAGGTTAAGACAAAGATGCAAACTTCATCTGCACAATCTGCACAACCAGAAAAAAAGCCCAGTAAGCGCAAACGTAACTTCGGTATTTTGTTTGTTATCCTGCTGCTGATCGGCGCGGGATGCCTGGCATGGTATCTGCTTTACGCCCGCTATTATGAAACGACTGACGATGCGTACGTTAACGCAAACCTGGTGACCCTGACGCCGCAAATCGCCGGTACGGTCACCCAGGTCACCGTTGATGAAGGCGATTACGTTGTGAAAGGGCAACCACTGGTCCTGCTTGATCCGAGCGATACCGAAATCGCCCTGCAACAGGCAGAGGCTAATCTGGCGAATACTGTGCGCCAGGTACGTGGGCTGTACAGCACGGCGGATAACTATCGCGCACAGGTCGCGGCGAAGCAGGTCGCCCTGCAAACCGCGCAAAGCGATTACGCGCGTCGGCAGAAGATCTTCTCAACCGGCGCGATTGCCGCCGAAGATCTCTCCCACTATCGCGATGCCGTGACCAGTGCAAAAAGTGATCTGGCCGCAGCGGAGCAGGCGCTGAAAACCAACCAGGCGATGGTGGATGACACTGTCATCGACAGCCATCCGGAAATCAAAAGCGCTGTCGCCACACTGCGTCAGCGCTTCCTTGATAACGCGCGCAGCACCATCCTCGCGCCAGTCAGCGGTTTTGTCGCTAAACGTGCTGTGCAGTTAGGCATGCGGGTGGATTCCGGCACGACGCTGATGTCCATCGTGCCGTTGGATCAGGTGTGGGTGGACGCCAACTTTAAAGAAAGCCAGATGAATACCATGCGTCTGGGGCAAAAAGTCACGCTCACGGCGGATCTGTACGGTGATGATGTGGAATATCACGGCACGATTGAAAGCCTGGGTATCGGCACCGGCAGCGCGTTCTCTCTGTTACCGGCGCAAAACGCCAGCGGCAACTGGATCAAAATCGTCCAGCGATTGCCGGTGCGAATCACCCTCGATCCACATGATATGCAGAAACATCCGCTGCGCGTGGGGTTGTCGATGTTCGCCCGGGTGGATATCCGCAACGCCGACGGCAATTTACTGCCGCAGAAAACCGTTGCCGCACCGCGTTTCAGAACAGACGTTTATCAGAACGCGCTCGATCAGGCCGACAGGCTGGTGGCGAAAATCCTTCATGACAACAGCAAAGTGGTAGCGACCAACGCCCGCTAAGAGAAATGTGATGCAAGAAGATAAGTCAGCGTTTACGCCGCCCAGCCTGCTGCTTGCCACCATCGCGCTGTCGCTTGCGACATTCATGCAAGTGCTGGATACCACGATTGCCAACGTGGCGTTGCCGACGATCGCCGGTAACCTGGGCGTCAGTTCCGATCAGGGCACCTGGGTTATTACCTCGTTTGCGGTGTGCAACGCGATTGCGCTGCCGCTGACGGGCTGGTTTACCCGGCGCATCGGGCAACTCAGGCTTTTTACCGGCTCAGTGATATTGTTCACCCTGACCTCGTTCCTGTGCGGTTTCGCCCACAGCATGACCGAGTTGATTGTCTTTCGCGCGTTACAGGGCTTTTTCGCCGGGCCAATGTTCCCGATGTGTCAGACGCTGCTGCTGGTTATTTTCCCGGCCAGTAAACGCAGTATGGCGCTGGCGTTGCTCTCAATGGTCACGGTGGTGGCGCCCATTGTCGGGCCGATTACCGGCGGCTGGATCACGGATAACTACTCGTGGCCGTGGATTTTCTATATCAACGTCCCTATCGGCATTTTTGCGGCGATCACCGTCTGGTCGCAACTGCGTGCGCGTGAAGAAACCACGACGACGGCGCCCATCGATTATATCGGCATTGCGTTGCTGGTACTGGGCGTCGGGTTGTTGCAGGTGGTGCTGGATAAAGGCAACGATCTCGACTGGTTCGCTTCGCAGACCATCATTGTGATGTCGGTGATTTCGGCGATTGCACTGGTATCGTTTGTCATCTGGGAGCTGGGGGAAAAACACCCGATTGTGAATCTGCGGCTGTTTACTGATCGCAATTTCGCCATCGGTACGACGGCCCTGACGCTGGGTTACGCGGCATTTTTCGCCATTAACCTTATCCTGCCGCAATGGTTGCAGACTGAGATGGGGTATACCGCGATCTGGGCCGGACTTGCCGCCGCGCCAATGGGCTTTTTGCCGTTGCTGTTGACGCCGATTATTGGCCGTTACGCCAGTAAATTTGATTTGCGGCTCCTGGCGACAATGTCATTCCTGGCGATGGGCGTCTCCTGCCTTGTCCGTGCGCAGTTCACCACTGACGTGGATTTTCGTACCATCGCTGAAGTACAGATGTTCATGGGGATTGGCGTGGCGTTTTTCTTTATGCCGATCACCACCATCGTGCTGTCGAATTTGCATGGCGTGGAAGTGGCGGAAGGTTCCGGCCTGGCGACATTCTTCCGTGTGCTGGGCGGTTCGTTCGCTTCATCGCTGGCCACCTGGATCTGGTCGCGGCGCGAGGTGTTCCACCATGCGAACCTGACGGAAAGCGTTTCCGTCTACAACCCGGCGGCGATGGACTATCTGCAAAAGATGGGCGGCGTGACGCAGCAGCACCTGGCGGCGGTCGATAAAACCATCGAGCAGCAGGCGTACATGATGTCGACTATCGACTATTTCTGGATCCTGGGCTGGGGATTTATGGCGCTGATTATCGTGATTTGGTTTGCCCGACCGCCGTTTATCCGCTCCGGCGCGCCTTCCTCGCCTGCGGCGTCGGGGCATTAACGAACTAAAACGTGAATGGGCGTCCTTGCCGTTGTGCTCAGCATAACGTCTGGTAACCTCTGGCGAAGGCGATTTCCGCCCGATCATTAACAACGTCCCAGGCGTCGGCGGGCGGTGCGATAAATCCCTGTAGCGCCAGCGGCTGTAATAGCGCGGCATCATGTTGCGCTTTAAGTGTCAGAAACGCGGTTTGTAGTGCCTGAATGGTCTGCGGGTCAACGGTTTGACTCGCCACCAGTAAAGGCATCGGCGCCGGGGCGCTACGTGTCAGTATGCGGATTTGGCGCATTAATTCCGGCTCATGCTGACACAACAGCGACCAGGCATAGCTGTCCAGCGGACCCACATCGGCCTGACCGGCGATGAGTGTTTCCACGACTCGCCGTGGGGTGACCAGCGGCCCTGTGCATTCACGGTACAGCGGCTTCCTCGTTTCACTAAAATACGCTGACAGGTGGTAACGCACCGCGTTATAGCCGGAGTGGGATTCGGGATTGGTGTATGCCAGCCGCCCACCGAAAGTGTCTTCCAGACACCGGGCGGTGGATCCCTGCGGCACGATAAACAGGGTGCGGTAATGACCCGGCAGCCCTTCCTCCGCGGCAATGCGCGTTACCGGCGCGACAACAGGTTGCACGGCAAACCGTTTCTGCGCGAACGGCCAGCCGCACATAAATACCGCCAGCAGATCGGCGCGCGACCATAAGCCTTCCAGCCTGGCCGGGGCAGGGTAGTCGAATATTTCTGCTGTCAGGCCCGCACGACGCACGACCTCGCGAAGAAGCACTTTCCAGCCTTCGGTTGTCGCCGGGGTGACAGAGTACATTCGCGCGTTAACGATCATCGGTAACGTAATTCCTGTCCAATGCCGAGGGCGCGCGCTTTCTCCAGCATCGCATGTCCCAGCGCGATATCGCTCAGCGACAGGCCGCGATGCCAGAACAAAATGGTTTCGCGATCGCTTTCACGGCCCGGTTTTATTCCTGCGACAATGTCACCCAACTCAGCATGCAAGGTTTGCTCGCTTAATTTCCCCGCATCGACATGGGCGCGCAGCGATCCAAACATGCCGCCCTTGCACTGCCCCCAGTCATCCACGACCAGTTTGTCCATAATATCCGTGAGTGACAGTTCCACGGCGCTCATGGTGCCGTAAGGCACAACAAAGGCACCGGGCTTTATCCATGCGGTTTTCAACAACGGCGTCGGTGCATTAAGGCGGGAAGCTTCAACGACAATATCTGCGTCGCGTACGCAACTTTCCCAGTCATCCGTTACGATGATTTTCTTGCCGAGATCCTGCTCCAGACGGCGGGCAAACGCGTTGCGGCTTTCAGGGCGACGCGAGTGGATGCGGATTTCATCGAAATCATAAATGCTGTTGAGCAGACGAACATTCCAGTATGCGGTTCCCCGCGCACCAATATGCCCCAGTATTTTGCTGTCACGGCGGGCGAGATGGCGTGCGCCCAGAGCCGTCAGTGCGCCGGTACGCATATCGGTAATCGCTGATGCGTCCAGGATGGCGACGGGCATCCCGGTGCGTGGGTCGAACAGGTTGAGCAACGCCATTTCGGAGGGCAGGCCGCGTGTGTAGTTATCGACATAATCACCGACAATTTTCACACCCGCGAGCCCAAGCGGCTCGATATAACCGCGCAGGACGTTGAAGTGGCCGTTAAACGCTTTATCAGGAATCAAATGTACACGCGGTTCGATAACGGTTTTTTTCTGCCCCTGCGCCAGCAGTCCGGCTTCTACCGCAGTGAGAATTTCCTCGTCCGTCAACGTCAGTTGATCAACATCCGGACCATTAAGCCAGGTCAAATTAATGGGTTGCGTCATACATTTCTCTCATTGATAACATGATCGGTATCAGACTGTACGTGAGCGAATAATTGCTCACGGGTTAATACGCCGACGGGCGCGCTGTTTTCGATAACGGTGAGGCTGTCGGTGCGTCGGGACAGCATCAGCGCCAGCGCGTCTTTCAGTGTGGCGCTGGCCTCAAGCTGGTGCGGGTGAGTCGTTAAGGCGGGTTCCATCGCCTGTTTCACCGGGGTAATGGCAAGCAGTTTCAGCGTGGCGTCGCTGCCGACGAAAGCGGCGACAAACGCATCCGCAGGCGAAGAGAGCACCTCGGCTGGCGGAGCATACTGGCACAGCTTCCCTTCGCGCATGATGGCGATGCGGTCGCCCATTTTGATGGCTTCATCAAGATCATGCGTGACGATGATGACCGTCTTTTTCACGCGTTGCAGGATCTGCTTAAACTCGCTCTGTAAACGTCCCCGAACCAGCGGGTCGATGGCGCCAAAGGGCTCATCCATCAGCATCACCGGCGGATCTGCCGCCAGAGCCCGCGCAACACCAACACGTTGACGTTGCCCACCTGACAGCGCCGCAGGAAAGCGACGGGCGTATTGCCGGGCATCCAGTCCCACCAGCTCCATCAGTTCTTCCACCCGCGCCTGAATCCGTGAGGGCGTCCAGCCCAGCAGGCGCGGTACGGTGGCAATGTTGTCCGCGACAGTCATATGCGGGAACAGCCCGACGTTCTGAATGACGTAGCCGATATGGCGGCGCAGCATGACCGGATCTTCCGTTGCAATATCCCGTCCATTCACCCATATCCGCCCGGAGGTGGGTTGTTCCAGGCGGTTAATTAAGCGCATCGTGGTGGTTTTGCCGCAGCCGGAAGGGCCGATGAGCGCGGTCGTGGTTCCCTCTTCAAAGGTCATTGAGAGGTCATCCAGCGCTTTGCGTGATGAACCCGGGTAAATTTTGCTGATATTTTCCAGTGTAATCATGCCATTAACTCTTTGGAATATGCTGAAAAAACAAACGCTCCACCAGGGAGAAAAGCGCTTCGATACCCATTGCCAGCAAAATGATGGGCACCGCGCCGACCAGAAGGCGTGACATATCCATAATGGCAATGCCGGTGGTGACAAAATCCCCCAGCCCACCGCCGCCGATAAATGACGCCAGCGCTGCGCCGCCAACCACCTGGACGGCGGCGGTACGACATCCGGCGAGAATACCGGGCGCCGCTAAAGGCAGAACTATCTTGCCGGTGACCTGACGGGGGGTGAGCCCCATGCCGTTCGCTGCGGAAAGCGTATCCGGGTCAATGGACTGAATGCTGGTGCAGGTATTGAGCAGAATCGGTGGAATAGCCAGTACCACCAGCGCAACGACCGAGGGCAGCAGGCCAATGCCGAGAAAGGGCATGGTTGCCGCAAGAATTGCCAGGCTGGGGATGGTTCGCAATGTGCCAGTACCACTGGTGACAATAAAGGCGAGGCGAGGGGTGTTCGCAATCAGCACCCCCAGCGGGACAGCAATGATTAAGGCAATACCCAGCGAAAGCCCGCACATGATCAAATGCTGCCATACCGCCTGCCAGAATAACGGTTGGTTTTCCAGCACCCACAACCACGCTTGTGTTATCACTGGCATCTCCTTAGCGCAAGGCGTCGCTGTAACCGGACAAAAAACACATCAGCGCCGATGGCCAGAAGCGATGTCAGCCCGCCGCCGATAAAGATTTTCTCCGGGTAACGCTGATCCAGCCCGGCGAGAATAATCGCGCCAAGCCCGCCCGCATTGATATAGGCCGCAATCGTGGCAATGCCGATAAGCGTGGTGGTGGCAATGCGTAATCCACTGATAATAAAAGGTAACGCCAGCGGTAACTCCACTTCACGCAGATTGCGCCATTTACCGTATCCCATGCCGCGTGCCGCTTCGCGGACCTCCGGCGGGATGGCGTGGAAACCGGCGGCGATATTGCGGGTCAGGATCATCAGCGCATAAGCCGTCAGACCGACGATCGCCGGGAGAATACCGATGCCAAGCCACGGAATAAGCAACGCGAACAGCGCCAGCCCAGGAATCGCAAAGAGGGTGCCGGTGATGGTCAGTACCACCGCGTACAGTCGCGGACGACGGGCGGTCGTAATGCCAAGAAACAGCGAAATGACGAACGCCACCAGCATCGCGACCCCCACCAGAAGCAGATGCTGCATGAGTGCCAGCAGAATATCGTCATAATGTCGGGTGACCCATCGCATCAGGCGGTCTCCAGTAACGGAGCCGTACCAACGAGCCATTCCGGTTGCATGATTTCCCTGGCCAGTACGGCGATGTCATCAGCGCTGGAACGATCTTCATCCAGTGGCGCGACCAGCGCGCGAACCCTGCCGTGTAGCGCTTTTGCATAATGACCCGGTTGCGCGGCATCCTGCAGATCCAGCGCCTGTGCCGCCACCAGCAGTTCAATGGCGACCAGATAACGCAGGCTTTCCAGCAAACGCGCGGTTTTACTGATAACGCCCATCGCCTGTGAGGCGTAATCCTCAACCCGGTCGGCCACCGGTATCGTCAATGGGGAGAGCGGCTGGGCATGATGTGCGATATCACTCACCAGCGCAGAAACCGTTTTTTGCAGCGTGGCGAATCCGGTTTGCCCGGCATGACGCGTAAGGAAGCGCGGCAGCCCACTGGCGGCGGGGGACATCATTTTCATGATCCGTTCGCCAGTGCAGGCGGCGTGACGCGCGAGCGCCATCCCCAGACTTTCCAGCGCCAGCGCCAGATGTGTGGCATCAAAATTGGCATTCGCCAGCACCAGCCCGGGCTCTGCCAGCAGACCAGGATTGTCGTCAGCGCTGTTGAGTTCCAGTTCCACCGCCGCACGGGCGAGTAAATAATAGTGGCGAACGCAGGCCAGTACCGGCGCGACGCAGCGGAAGCTCAGGGGATCCTGCAATGCGCGCGCGCCACCGGGCTGTAGCAGCGGGCTGCCTTCCAGAAGCGTCAGCAGGTATGCGGCGGTTTCAGCCTGTTGCGGTGCGGGACGCATGTGCGCCGCCCAGGGGGTGAGCGGTGAAATATTGGCGCGAAACGCCTCAAACGAGAGCACAATCGCCCCCGCGTGGACATTGACCAGCCGGGCGATATCCAGAAGCAGCAGTGCGCCGAGGCCGACGCTGGCGGCGTTGGATGACACCAGTGCCAGCCCGTCTTTTCCGCGTAACGGCGCGGGCGTCAGGTTAAGCTGGTTCAACACGGTGGACGCAGGCAACATCATGCCCTGGTATTCAACCTCGCCATCGCCGACCAGCGCGCGTCCGATATGCGCCAGTGGCGCGAGATCCGCCTCGCCAATCGACCCGATGAGCGGGACGCGGGGATGAATCCCCAGGTTGAGGAAAGTCAGCAATGTTTGCGCCACAGGCAGGGAAATACCGGAGGCACCCTGCGCCAGTCCCGCTAGGCGCGCCAGCATGATAGCCCGCACCTGCGTGCGGGTTGCCTGCTGACCGACGCCGACGGCCCGCGCCAGGGGGATCCGTCGCTGAATCGCCTGTAACAGGTCCTCATCGTGACGGCCATCCCGGGCGTGCAATACCGTCGTATCGACACTGGCGCCAAGCCCGGTGGTCACGCCGTAAATGCGCTCTCCGGCGCTGATGCTTTGCATCAGAAAATCAAAGGACGCGCCGATAGCCTGCTGCGCTGGTGCCCCATATTCGACAATCTGACCGCCGTCGGCGACCGCCCGCACATCTTCAAGCGTGAGTGGCGCATCACCCGGAATAAGTTTCGTTGCCACGGTCATGCCCTATTTGATGATGCCTTTTTCGCGCAAAAAGTCTTCCGCCACGTCGCGCGGCTCTTCTTTATTTTTTTCCACTTCGGCATTGAGTTTTTGCATGGTGGCGTTATCCAGTAACTGGCTGACGTTGTTTACTATTTCGCGAACCTGAGGGTGTTTTTGCAGGGCGGCATCGCGTACCACCGGCGCGACTTCATACGGTGGGAAAAGATGTTTATCATCTTCCAGCGCCACATACTGATTTTCAGCGATTTGCCAGTCGGTCGCGAAGCCGTTTGCAACGTCAATCTGCCCGGCGGCAAGCGCGTCGTAACGCAGGCCGACTTTGGCAAACTGGCGGAAGGCTTTAAATTTGATGCCATAGGTCTGTTCCAGCCCTTTCAGGCCGTCCTGGCGATCACCAAACTCCGCGCCTGCGCCGATAGTCAGTTCCGGCGCGGCTTTAGCGAGATCGGAAAGCGTTTTCAGGTGATATTTTTCTGCTGTCTGTTTACTCACCAGCAGTGCGTAGCCGTTGTTCACGCGGGCAGGTTGCAGCCAGGTAAGATGGTATTGCTGCTGATAGGTGTCGCTGACCTGTTTAAACACCTGGGCGGCGTCGGAAGAGGGTTTACCTTTGACTACCGCGCTGAGCGCCGTCCCGGTATATTCCGGGTACATATCAATTTCACCTTTCACCAGCGCGGCGTGGGCGATCAACGTCCCACCCAGGTTTGTTTTGCGCTCAACCGAAAGTCCTGACTGTTCCAGCGTCTGGGCATAGATTTCCGCCAGAATATATTGTTCGGTAAAGTTTTTACTGCCAACCACGAAATCAGCCGCCTGCACCTGAGCGGTCGCCAGCCCCAGTCCCAGCAAAAGCCAGGAGGTTACACGTTTCTTTTTACTGTTCATCCCCGGTGTCCCCATAAATGAAATGCCTGAATTTACTTGTATATACAAACCAGCAAAGCTAGCAGCACATTGACGGCGGACGAAATAGGAATTCGTTCTTTCATATAACGGAAACGGGAGTATTCCATGGTGTTTATGATTCCCGCTTCCGCAAGCCGCCATCCACTGTTAGTGTTCTTGTAACGAATAAGGAGAGAGAACAATGAATCAGCAACCTGTAGTGGCGGTATTAGGGCTGGGGGCGATGGGGCATGCTTTTGCCGCCAACCTGCTCAAAAAAGGGTTTACCGTGCGCGGCTGGAACCGCACGCGGGCGCGTGGTGAGGACTTATTACCGCTGGGACTGGCGCTGTCAGACAGCGCAGTGCAGGCGGCAGAAGGTGCCGACGTGGTGATTGCCATGCTGTCGGATGGCGAGACGACGCAAAAGGTGCTGACTGAGGTGCAGTCAGCGCTTAAACCGGGTGCGACGCTTTGCCAGATGGGGACCATCGGCGTGGAGGCGACCGACGCGCTGCTGGCACAACTGGCACAGGCGCGTCCTGATGTTGTGTTCATTGATGCGCCGGTTTCAGGCACCAAAGCCCCCGCCGAAAATGCGCAAATCCTGATCCTGGCCAGCGGCGAGCGTTCGCGGGCGCAGGCGGCGGAACAGGTGTTTTCTGCTATCAGCAAAGGCCAGGTATGGCTCGGTGAGGCCGGGGCCAGTTCGCGGATGAAGCTCGTGGTCAACAGCTGGCTGATTGGCATGATGCAGAGCCTGAGCGAAACCGTGATACTGGCGGAGAAACTGGGTTTTACGGCCAGCGATCTGTGGAGCGTGCTGGAGGGCGGGCCGCTGGCGGCGCCTTATGCCAAAGCGAAACTCGATATGATTTCGGGTGGTGATTTCACACCGCAAATGCACCTTATCTGGGCGCTGAAAGACGCGCGTCTGGCGAAAGATGCCGCCGGAGACGCCAGACTGCCTGCGCTGGAGAACATCATTGCGCTGTGGCAGCAGGCGGCAGAGGCAGGTTACGGTGAACAGGATCTGGCGAGTATTTATCAGTACCTGAAAACGGAAACCGGGGACGCCTGATGAACGCGGATTTTTACTGGATCAATGAACCCCACTCATGGCTGCGTAAAGACGACACGTTATGGGTGACGACAGATGAAAATACCGACTTCTGGCATAAAACCTGGTACGGCTTTGCGCGTTTTTCCGGGCATTTTTACGGCTGTGATGTCACCGGCGATTTCACCTTCCAGGTGAGGGTGCGCGGGGATTTCAACACTCTTTATGATCAGGCCGGGATCATGTTCATGCAGGATAACGCGCACTGGTTAAAAGCCGGTATCGAGTTTAACGATGGTGCTCCGGCCATCGGTAGTGTGTTAACGCTCGGGCATTCAGACTGGGCAACGGGGGTGTTCCCCGGTAATGCGGATCTGTTCTGGATGCGCCTGACCCGCAAAGGCGACAGCCTGCGGCTGCAGTATTCAGCCGATGGCAAAAGCTGGCCATTGCTGCGGCTGGCGCACTTCCCCGGCTCCGGCAAATGCACGGTAGGGGTGATGTGCTGCACACCGGAACGCGGCGGGCTCTCGGTGCGGTTCGATGATTTTCTGCTCGCGCCAGCGTTTGATAACGCACTGCATGATTTGTCCTGACCGCGAAAAAACAAAAGACCGCCTCCTGAATGAAGCGGTCTTTTACTGTCTGGCTTAAAAAAACAATCAGGACGCCGCGGCGTAATAAACAAACGCCAGTTTGTTGCCGTCGGGATCTCTGACATACGCGCTGTGAAAACCGTTGCCGTAATAAGCACGATGTCCCGGCGCGCCTTCGTCTGTTCCGCCCAGGCGCATCGCCAGCGCATAAAGTTCTTCAATGTGCTCAGGCGAGCGGGCATTTAGCGCCACCATTACCCCGTTTCCGACCGTGGCTTCTTGCTTATCAAACGGTCTGCCGACGCAGAGCCCGGTGGTATGGTTGTCTTTGAATGTTCCCCATGACGCGCCTTCTTCACCCCGTCCGCCCTGCGGATATCCCAGTAACTCCATCAACGGATCGTAAAACCGCAGCGCGCGGGGCAGGTCGTTGGTGCCGAGCATAATATATGAAAACATGAATCCTCCTTTTTTCATTTCGCTATCCATATATCAACATACATCGGCGTTAAGTGCTAATAATCTGACTTTAAGATTGATATTACTTTGCCTTTCCGGCACCCCATGACATTAACTTTTTTTTTGTTATCCGCGAGGTAAAACAACAAAAATGAACGAGCGCGCTCACAATTATTTCTGCATAAAAAACAGTCAGATACGGCGATTTCTTTCAACATGAAGCGGTAAAATACCTGTCATCTGTGAGTAAAATCGCACGTAAAGTAAAACCGTTTTTCGCCGATAGATCACATAGACACGTTAAAACATGATCAAATTCAATGTGTTAGACAAAACTCTGTTCGTGAGGGAGCGCACCCGTTCTTGTTCAAATTTTTCCAACGGGAGAGCAGAGAGAAAGCGACCTTTACCGTGAGATAATAGATGAAAATAAATAACTTTGGTGTTGGTACCCGTATGGGCGCTGGTTTTAGTATCGTTCTTGCCCTCATGATTATGATGGCTGTTACCGGGGTTGTTAAGTTAAGCGGTATCCTGAAAGATGCAGATACGATTACCGGCCGGTTGCTGGTGCTCGAACGCCTCACCAGTGAGTGGGGTGCAGCAATCGATTACAACGGCGCGATGGGCCTTACCCTGCTGACCACCGCCGATCCTGAAATCAAGACCTTTGCTCAGACCAGAATGAATGAAGTGACGCAGCGTGTCACGGTCATTCAGAAACAAGTAACCGAGACGATTGCCTCTGATGAGGGGAAAAAACTGCTGGATGCGGTTGGCGCGCAAAGAAAGCAGTATATCGCGGTGCGCGCGGATGCGATTCGCCTTAGTCAACAGGGCGACAGCGCGGCCACCAACGCGTTTATTCGTGAGAAACTCATCCCCGAAATGGAAATCTACTCCCGCACCGTGAAGGCGCTGGGGGAACATGAAAAAGCGCAGATCAACAAAGCGGATGTTTCCATTAAAGGCAACGGTTCTGAAGCCATTGAGCTGCTGCTGATCCTCGGCGCGATTGCCATTATTTCTGGCATTCTGGTGGCATTGTTCATTACCCGCAGCATCACCCGTCCGCTGCAGGCCGCGGTGCATGTGGCGAAAGAAGTGGCCTCCGGCAATCTGGGCATTGAGGTGAAAGTTGAATCACGCGACCAGTTGGGACAACTGATGCTCTCCCTGCAGGAGATGACGGACAGCCTGAGCAATACCGTGCGTAAAGTGCGTGAAGGTGCCGATAACATCGCGATGGCGGCGTCTGAAATCAGCAACGGCAACACCGATCTGGCCTCCCGCACGGAAGAGCAGGCGGCGGGTGTGGAAGAGACCGCCGCGACGCTGGAAGAACTGACTTCCACCATCAACAACACGGCCTCGAACACCGCACAGGCGTACCGTTATGTCAACGAGACGGCGACGGTGGTGAAACAAAACGGCGTGGTGATGGGCGAAGTCTCCTCGCAGATGCAGGAGATTTACGACTCGTCATCAAAAATGTCTGACATCATCCAGGTAATTGACGGCATCGCCTTCCAGACCAATATTCTGGCACTGAACGCGGCGGTGGAAGCGGCGCGGGCGGGCGAGTCCGGTCGTGGCTTTGCGGTCGTGGCGGGTGAAGTGCGTACGCTGGCGCAACGCAGCGCCTCTGCGGCACGAGAAATCAAAGAGCTGATTGATGACTCTGTCTCGCGCATCGCTACCGGCCGCACGCTGGTTGAAAAAGCCGATGGCGGCATGGTGGAGATTGTTACCAACGTGCAGAACATGAGCCAGCTGATTGAAGAGATAGCCCAGGCCAGCCGCGAGCAGAGCGACGGTATCGCCCAGATCAACAGCGCTATGGGACAGATTGATACCACCACGCAGCAGAACGCGGCGCTGGTGGAAGAATCTGCGGCGGCGGCAGCCTCGATGCAGGAGCAGTCACAGGTGTTGCAGGCGATGGTCAGCGCGTTCCGCCTGAGTGAGCACGCGAAGAGAATCACTCGCCCGGACACCACCCGCCGCGAACAGAAGGACTTACCTGCCTCAGGTCGGTTTAAAAAACTGGCACCGGAAGGGGATAACTGGGAAACGTTCTGAGTGACGCAATAATCAGGGATAAAAAAACCGGCATGCTGTCATCATCATGCCGGTTTTATATTATCGGCCCCAGCGGTTTCGGAGGTAACTCACCGCAGATCCCGTCTGCGGCTGACTGAGATACCCTTCCCGGAACAAAATCGTGCCGTTAATATTCGGATTGCTGTCGTTCAGATCGAGCTGTTTTTTCAGCTCCGGCACGCCGCCGTCAATGGCCCAGTCCGGCTCGTTTTTTGACGGCTCACCCACTTTGTACAGCGCAATGCCGATATACAGCCGGGTGTGAGTGGGTTTCACTACTTCTGCCCACCAGTTTGCCAGCACATCGTAGCGCGCGGCGCTGCGTGAAAACGGCCAGTACAGTTGCGGCGCGATATAATCCAGCAGCCCCTGTTGCACCCAGCGACGGGTATCCGCGTAAGACTCATCATAGGCGGCCGCGCCACGGGTGTCAGAGCCTGCCGGATCAAATGACCGGTTGCGCCACACCCCGGCTGGACTGATGCCGAATTCAACGCCAGGTCGCTGTTGCCGGATGGTGCGTGAAACCTGTTCAATCAGCAGTTGTGTATTGTTGCGCCGCCAGTCGGCTTTACTGGCAAAGTGCTGCCCGTATTGTCTGAAGGTGTTCTGGTCATTAAGCCGCGAATCGGCAGACTCGGCATAGAAGTAATCATCAAACTGCACGCCATCGACCGGATAGCGGGTAATCACTTCGCTGACAATACTGGTGATCCAGTCTCTGACGTCGGGAATGCCCGGATCAAGCACAAAGCGGTTGCCTGCGGTGCGGATCCAGTCGCGGTGCTCCACAAAAACACTGGCCGGGCGCAGTGATGACGTACGGTTTAATTTCGTTATGGTTGATGCACTGATGTTGGTGGAAACGCGATAAGGGTTAAACCAGGCATGCACTTTCATACCGCGACGATGCGCTTCATCCAGCATGAATTGCAGCGGATCATAGCCTGGATCGGCGCCGATAGTGCCGGTCAGAACATCAGACCAGGGCAGAATCTTCGACGGCCAGAGCGCGGTGCCGTCCGGTTTAACCTGGAAGAAAACCGTATTAATGCCGAGCTGTTGCAGATTATCCAGCTTGGCTTTCAGCGCGTCCTGTTGCTGGCGGATGCGCAGCGCGCTGCTGCTGACCTCAACGGATGACACTGGCGGCCAGTCGAGCCGCGAAACGGTGGTCAGCCAGATACCGCGAACGGTGGCCGGAGACGAGGGAGACTGAGGCTGAGGCCATTGCCCGGTAGAAGGAAGAGGCGTTACGAGTGAGGTGGGCGGCGCGGAGGCGCAACTTATTAACAGCAGTGCGGCGGTAATAAGCATACCGGGTTTTTTAACTATCGCTAAAGACGAAATGCAGCGAGAAAACCGTAAACTTTCCAAGTTCTCAATTCCAGATTAAGCCAAATCCCGTGACGTACAATGCGTCGTTGGCCTTCCGAAAGCAAGGGAATATTATTCTCAGGCTTCGCAATAATTCCAATAAAATCCAATAAATAATCGTCAAAAAAGACGATAGCCGGAACCTATTACATCTATAGGTGGGGCCAATAATATTCATTGATACCCGTCAATAACCATAATGCCTTTAAGGTTACCATCGGAATGCCGTAACGGTAAATATAGGGAATGTATTCAACCCTGGCGCAATACCTCAAAGGACAGACTCATGAAAAAGGTTAAATATATAATAGCCGCCATCGTTGTTGTCGTTTTGGTGTGTTATTTGGGACTGGCTGGATATATCTCGCATTATGACAGCCAACGAAGTAAAAATAATCCCACTCAGGCTTCGGCAGTTGCAGGAAATAATAAAATACTTGGGTTTTTCAGTGAAAAGGGATGTGATTATTGTCACACGCCGTCTGCTGAATTACCTTTTTATGCCTCATTTCCTGTTGCGAAGCAGTTGATGGAATACGACGTTCAACTCGGATATAAATCCTTTAACCTGGAGGCGGTGCGTAAAGCACTGATTGACGATACCCCTGTTCCACAAAGTGAGCTGAATAAAATTGAGTGGGTCATGCAGCATCAGACCATGCCGCCCGGACGTTATCTTTCTCTGCACTGGAGCGCCAGTGTCAGCCCGGAAGAGCAGGCGGATATTCTGAGCTGGGTTGCCGGTCAGCGTGAAAAGAACTATGCCAGTGCCGATGTTGCGGCGCAGCATCGTAACGAACCCGTGCAACCGATCCCCAGAAGCGTTCCTGTCGATGACAGGAAAGTCGATTTGGGCTTCCGTCTCTACCATGATCCGCGCTTGTCCGGCGACAGCACGATTTCCTGTGCGCATTGCCACGCGTTGAATGCGGGTGGGGTGGATGGAAGAGAAACGTCAGTGGGTGTGGGTGGCGCTGTCGGGCCAATCAACGCACCGACGGTGTTCAACTCAGCCTTTAACATCGAGCAATTCTGGGATGGTCGTGCGCCATCGCTGCAGGCTCAGGCGGGTGGTCCGCCGCTGAACCCGATCGAAATGGCGTCTAAATCCTGGGACGATATCGTCGCGAAACTGGATAAAGACCCGGTGCTGAAACGGGATTTCCTGGCGGTCTATCCTGGCGGCTTTAGCGGTGACACCATTACCGACGCGATTGCCGAATTTGAAAAAACGCTCATCACGCCCGATTCGCCGTTTGATAAGTGGTTACGTGGCGATGACAAGGCGATGACGGCGCAGCAGTTACACGGTTATCAGCTGTTTAAAGATAACAAGTGCGCGACCTGCCATGGCGGTATCATTCTGGGTGGTCGTTCATTTGAACCGTTAGGACTGAAGCAGGACTTTAACTTTGGTGAAGTGACGGCCGCGGATATTGGCCGCATGAATGTCACCAAAGAAGTCCGCGACAAACTGCGTCAGAAAGTGCCGGGCTTACGTAACGTGACACTGACCGGGCCGTACTTCCACCGTGGTGATGTCACGTCACTGGATAGCGCCGTCAAACTGATGTTGCGTTATCAGGTTGGCACTGACTTGCCGCAGCAGGACGTTGATGACATCGTTGCCTTCCTTGAAAGCCTGACCGGTGTTTATACCCCCTATAAACCCGTGCAGTAACCGCCGTTTCCTCATGCCGTGCGTCATCTGATGCACGGCATTTTTCATTCTTACGTTTGCACACCATAATGTCAGGGGAACGGGGGGCAAAGTGGGTTGCGAGCCGGAATTATTATTATTTTCATTACCGGTTTAATGTGAAGCTCTTCGCAAATAGTAACGTTTCAGCAAATATCTCGCCTGAAAAATGACAAAACGCAGTCAGCAAAATCCAGGAATTTATTAAGATTCTACTCGCCAAATGTTTATTTATTCCGCAAAAAAAGACCTTGATTTTAGTGTGTTCAGGATTATATTGCAGAACGAAGAAAATAGATTTTACTTAGTGTGCTTTGATGTAAATCAGTAAAATGAATAATAGCTCATAATATACCCATAAAGGGGTATTGAGGGATGGTTTTTTAAGTTACTTAACTGATTTTATTAGTTTTTTTAAGGCGTTTTAAATAAAGTAAAATTGAAGCGATCGGATTATACTGCAACGAAAAAAATGTACAATCGCAACCTGAAGGAGAATTTTGCTGAAATCCGGGGTTGTTTGATTTAGATCTCACAATATTGAAAATTTAGCCCCCTGAGGGCCGCAATATTATATTTTTGTTTATGAATGTCGAGGTGATCTCATCATTTAATCGACAATAAACATATATTATCGCTTTCTTGTCATAAAGGAATGACAACAAATGGAAGGAGTAAATGCGTTAATCTCTTCTCATGGTGTGAGTCGCCGTGATTTCATGAAGCTTTGCACCGCGCTGGCTGCGACCATGGGCTTAAGCAGTGAAGCCGCGGCCGCCATCGCCGAATCTGTCAGTAGTCCGCAGCGCCCGCCCGTGGTCTGGATTGGCGCGCAGGAGTGTACCGGTTGTACAGAATCGCTGCTCCGTGCAACGCACCCGACGGTAGAAAACCTGGTGCTGGAGACCATCTCGCTGGAATACCACGAGGTGCTTTCTGCAGCCTTCGGCCATCAGGTCGAAGAAAACAAACATAACGCGCTTGAGAAGTATAAAGGGCAGTATGTTCTGGTCGTCGATGGTTCCATCCCGTTAAAGGACGATGGCATCTACTGCGTGGTGGCTGGGGAACCGATTATCGATCATATCCGCAAGGCGGCTGAGAATGCGGCGGCGATTATCGCCATCGGCTCCTGCTCATCCTGGGGCGGCGTCGCGGCGGCGGGGGTTAACCCGACGGGCGCGGTCGGGCTTCAGGAGGTATTGCCGGGTAAAACCGTGATCAATATTCCGGGCTGCCCGCCAAACCCGCAGAACTTCCTGGCGACGGTCGCGCATATCATTACCTTCGGTAAACCGCCAAAACTGGACGCGAAAAACCGTCCGGCCTTTGCGTATGGCCGTTTGATCCACGAACACTGTGAGCGTCGTGCGCATTTTGATGCCGGTCGCTTTGCCAAAGAGTTCGGTGATGAAGGGCATCGCGAAGGGTGGTGTCTCTACCATCTCGGCTGTAAAGGGCCGGAAACCTGGGGTAACTGCTCAACGCTGCAATTCTGCGACGTGGGCGGCGTCTGGCCGGTATCGATAGGTCATCCGTGCTATGGCTGTAATGAACAAGGGATTGGCTTCCACAAAGGCATTCATCAACTGGCTAACGTTGAGAATCAGACGCCACGTTCAGAAAAACCCGACGTCAACAATCGGGAAGGCGGCAATGTCTCGGCAACGGCGGTCGGTTTGTTGGGCGGCGTAGTGGGGCTGGTAGCCGGCGTCAGTGTGATGACGGTGCGCGAACTGGGACGTCAGCAGAAGAAAGACGATGCTGATTCACGGGGAGAATAGCCGTGGATAGACGTAATTTCCTGAAAATAGCGTCCGGTGGGGCGCTGCTGATCGGCAGCACCTCTCCCGGTCATGCGGCGGCGGAAAACCGTCCGCCGATCCCTGGCTCGCTCGGCATGCTGTATGACTCTACGCTCTGCGTGGGGTGTCAGGCGTGTGTGACGAAATGCCAGGATATCAACTTCCCCTCCCGCAACCCGGAAGGCCCGCAAACCTGGTCGAACAACGACAAGCTGTCGCCCTATACCAATAACATTATTCAGGTGTGGCACAGCGGCACAGGCGAGCACAAGGATCAGCTCGACGATGGCTATGCCTACATCAAAAGACAGTGCATGCACTGTGTTGATCCGAACTGCGTGTCCGTATGTCCGGTGCAGGCGCTGACCAAACACCCGAAAACCGGCATCGTTCAGTACGACCCTGATATCTGCACGGGCTGTCGCTACTGCATGGTCGGTTGCCCGTACAACGTCCCGAAATACGACTACAACAACCCGTTCGGCGCCATTCACAAGTGTGAACTGTGCAACCAGAAGGGCGTTGAGCGTCTTGATAAGGGCGGATTACCGGGCTGTGTCGAAGTCTGTCCGGCAGGGGCGGTGATTTTCGGTACCCGTGAAGAACTGATGGCGGAAGCGAAAAAACGTCTGCAGATGAAGCCTGGCGACGAGTATCACTACCCGCGCGAGACGGTGGATTCCACGGACCGTTATCAGCATACGGTGCCGCATTACCAGCAGCATTTGTACGGTGAGAAAGAGGGTGGCGGCACGCAGGTGCTGGTACTGACCGGTGTGCCTTATGAAGAGTTAGGGCTGCCGAAACTGGATGATCTCTCCACCGGCGCGCGCTCGGAGAATATCCAGCACACGCTGTACAAAGGCATGGTGTTACCACTGGCCGTGCTTGCGGGGTTGACCGCCCTGGTGCGTCGCAACACCAAAAACGACCATCACGACGGAGGGGACGACGATGAGTCATGATCCGAAACCGCTGGGCGGTAAGCTCGTCAGCAAGCCGATCCTGTTCTTCGGCCCGCTGATACTGCTCTGTCTCCTGTTTATCGGCAAGCGTCTGGTGTTCGGTCTGGGCTCGGTCTCTGATCTGAACGGCGGTTTTCCGTGGGGGATCTGGATCGCCTTTGACCTGCTGATCGGCACCGGTTTCGCGTGCGGCGGCTGGGCGCTGGCCTGGGCAGTGTATGTCTTTAACAAAGGCGAATATCACCCGCTGGTGCGACCTGCGCTGCTGGCGAGCCTGTTCGGCTATTCGCTGGGTGGTCTGTCGATCACCATCGATGTGGGTCGTTACTGGAACCTGCCGTACTTCTACATTCCGGGGTTCTTCAACGTCAACTCGGTGCTGTTTGAGACGGCGGTCTGTATGACCATCTACATCGGCGTAATGGCGCTGGAATTTGCGCCAGCACTGTTCGAGCGGCTGGGCTGGAAAGTCTCCCTGAAGCGCATCAATAAAGTGATGTTCTTTATCATCGCCTTTGGCGCGTTGCTGCCGAGCATGCACCAGTCGTCAATGGGCTCACTGATGATTGTCGCCGGGCATAAAGTGCATCCGCTGTGGCAAAGCTATGAAATGCTGCCGCTGTTCTCCCTGCTGACCGCGTTCATCATGGGTTTCTCGATCGTCATTTTCGAGGGATCGCTGGTGCAGAGCGGCCTGCGTGGAAACGGGCCGGATGAACAACCGCTGTTCAGAAAACTGATGGGCACCATCAGCATTTTCCTTGCGCTGTTCCTGGTGCTGCGTTTTGGCGAACTCATCTACCGGCACAAACTCGGGTTAGCCTTTGCGGGCGATTTCTATTCAGTGATGTTCTGGGTGGAAATTCTGCTGCTGGCCTTCCCGCTGGTGGTGCTGCGTGTGCCGAAACTGCTCCATGATTCGCGGATGCTGTTCATCGGGGCGCTGAGCATGCTGTTGGGCTGTGCGCTGTGGCGTTTGTCCTACTCGCTGGTCGCCTACAATCCGGGCAACGGTTATCAGTACTTCCCGGCCTGGGAAGAGATTTTAATTTCTATTGGTTTTGTGGCAATTGAGGTATGTGCATACATCTTACTCATTCGTTTACTGCCGATAATTCCTCCTTTAAAGCAACACGATCATCGTCATGAGGCGAGCAAAGCATGAGCCAACGTATAACTATTGATCCGGTAACCCGTATTGAAGGGCATTTACGCATCGATTGCGAAATTGAAAACGGCGTCGTGTCAAAAGCGTGGGCATCGGGAACCATGTGGCGCGGCATGGAAGAAATCGTCAAGAACCGTGATCCGCGTGATGCGTGGATGATCATGCAGCGTATCTGCGGCGTGTGCACCACCACGCACGCGCTGGCGTCCGTTCGTGCGGTCGAGAGCGCGCTGAAGATCAACGTTCCACTCAACGCGCAGTACATTCGCAACATTATTTTGTCGGCACATACCATGCACGACCACATCGTGCATTTCTATCAGTTGTCGGCGCTGGACTGGGTGGATATCACCTCCGCACTGAATGCTGATCCGGCGAAAGCGTCGGCGCTGCTGAAAGGCGTGTCAACCTGGCACCTGAACAGCACGGAAGAGTTCACGAAGGTACAGAACAAGGTCAAGGCGCTGGTGGCCAGCGGTCAGTTGGGGATTTTCGCCAACGGCTACTGGGGACACCCGGCGATGAAACTGCCGCCGGAAGTCAACCTGATTGCCGTTGCCCACTATCTGCAGGCGCTGGAGTGCCAGCGTGACGCTAACCGCGTGGTGGCGCTGCTGGGCGGTAAAACACCGCACATTCAGAACCTCGCCGTGGGTGGCGTCGCGAACCCGATCAACCTTGACGGGCTTGGCGTGCTGAACCTTGAGCGCCTGATGTACATCAAGTCGTTTATCGACAAGCTGAGCGATTTCGTTGAGCAGGTTTATAAGGTCGATACCGCGGTCATCGCGGCGTTCTACCCGGAATGGCTGGAGCTGGGCAAAGGCTCGAAAAACTATCTGGCGGCGCCGGAATACCCGACCGACGGCCAGAACGGCAGCTTCCTGTTCCCGGGCGGTTATATCGCCGACAGCGATCTGTCGACGTACCGGCCGATCACCTCGCACACGGATGAATACCTGATTAAGGGCATTCAGGAGAGCGCGAAGCACGCCTGGTACAAAGACGAAGCGCCGCAGGCGCCGTGGGAAGGCACCACCATCCCGAATTTCACCGGCTGGAATGCGGATGAAAAATACTCGTGGGTGAAATCGCCGACCTTCTACGGCAAAACGGTGGAAGTCGGGCCGCTCGCCAACATGCTGTGCAAACTGGCGGCGAAACGCGAGTCCACCTGGAACAAGCTCGGTGAAATCATCGCCATTTACCAGAAGCTGACCGGGAAAACGATTGAAGTGGCGCAACTGCATTCGACGCTGGGTCGCATCGTCGGGCGTACCGTGCACTGCTGCGAACTGCAACACATCCTGGAGAATCAGTTCAACGCGCTGATCGCAAACATCGGTAAAGGCGACCACGTCACCTTCGTGAAACCGGATATCCCGGCCAATGCGGAGTTTAAAGGCGTTGGTTTCCTCGAAGCGCCGCGCGGGATGCTCTCGCACTGGGTGGTCATTAAGGACGGGAAAATCAGCAACTATCAGGCGGTCGTGCCGACAACCTGGAACTCAGGGCCGCGTAACTTTAACGATGATGTCGGACCGTACGAGCAGTCGCTGGTAGGTACACCGATTGCCGATCCGGAAAAACCGCTGGAAGTGGTAAGGACTGTCCACTCCTTTGACCCGTGCATGGCCTGCGCGGTGCATGTGGTGGATGCTGATGGAAATGAAGTGGTCTCAGTGAAGGTTCTGTAATGCGGATATTAGTGTTAGGTGTCGGTAACATTCTGCTGACTGACGAAGCCATTGGCGTACGTATTGTTGAAGCGCTTGAGCAACGGTACGTACTGCCGGACTACGTCGATGTTCTTGATGGCGGGACGGCGGGCATGGAGCTGCTGAGCGAGATGGCGGACAGGGATCACCTGATCATCGCCGATGCGGTTATCTCGCGCAAAGGCGTGCCGGGGGACATCTTAATCCTGCGTGATGATGACGTTCCCGCGCTGTTTACCAACAAGATTTCGCCGCACCAACTCGGTCTGTCAGATGTGCTCTCGGCATTACGTTTTACGGGGGAATTCCCCCGTAAGCTGACGCTGGTTGGCGTCATTCCGGCGTCACTCGAACCCAAAATCGGGATGACTGCCGAAGCTGAAACGGCGCTGGAACCCGCGCTGCAACACGTGATTGCAGCGCTGCGCGAGTCCGGCGTGGAGGTGGTGTCCAGGGAGGCATGTTATGGATAATGAGATTGTCGGTTTCTCAGACAGCCCGGCGCAGGCGGTACAGGCTGCGTTTGAGGTCATCTCGCGTGAGGCGATGCAGAACCTCTCGTTTTTGCATCCCGACATGCCGGTGCATGTGTCTCCTTTCAGTCTGTTTGAAGGCCAGTGGGTCGGTTGCGTGGTGACGCCATGGATGCTGAGCGCGCTGATTTTCCCCGGACCGGATCAACGCTGGCCGCAACGGAAAGTGAGTGAAAAAATCGGGCTTAAGCTGCCCTTTGGCACCATGACCTTTACCGTTGGCGAGCTGGATGGCGTGTCACAGTATCTGACCTGTTCACTGATGTCGCCGCTGGATCATAACCTGACGGCGGAGCAGGGCGTGCGGCTGGCGGAAGACTGCCAGCGCATGCTGCTCTCAATCCCGGTGAGCGATCCCTACGCCGTACATGCCAGCCGTCGCGCGCTGCTGTTTGGCCGCCGGAGCGATGAACATGCATGAGCTGTCCCTCTGTCAGAGTGCGGTCGAAGTGATACAGCAACAGGCCGCGCAGCATCATGTGGCGCGGGTCACCGGCGTCTGGCTGGAGATTGGCGCGCTGTCCTGCGTGGAAGAAAACGCGGTGCGCTTCAGTTTTGACAGTGTCTGCCGCGGCACGGTGGCGGAGGGATGCGAGCTGCATATCGCCATTAAACCGGCGCAGGCGTGGTGCTGGGACTGCAGTCAGGCAGTGGAAGTGACCAGTCAGGACGCCCGCTGTCCCGTTTGCAACGGTGCGCGACTGCGTATCGGCAGCGGCGACATGCTGGTGGTGAAGAGTATCGAAGTGGAATAACGTCGTCATTCAGGAGTTAACGATGTGTATTGGCATTCCCGGAAAGGTGCTGTCGGTGGGTGAAGATATCCACCAGATGGCGGAAGTGGAAGTGTGCGGCGTGAAGCGCGGCGTCAATATTGCTCTGGTGTGCGAAGGCGATCCGGCGGCGCTGGTGGGTCAGTGGGTGCTGGTTCATGTCGGCTTTGCCATGAGCATCATCGACGAAGTGGAAGCGCGGGAAACGCTAATTGCGCTCGAACAGATTGGCGGGCTGGAGCCGGTGCAGACGAACTAAATCAGTTCCCCGGCGACGGGCATCGCCAGGGGAATATAATCACGCTTTATTTTCAGGGGTGTACATTTCCGAGCGGTTTCGGCCATTACGTTTCGCGACATACAGGGCTTCGTCCGCCGCCTGAATCAGGCGTTCGTAGTCCGGGTGTCCCTGAAACATCGCCGCGCCGATGGATAACGTAGTGGTGAGTTGTTTTCCGTCCGGCGTTATTACTGCCTGTTTCGTGGCCTTCGCCCGAATACGTTCCGCAATGTGCATGGTCTCGGCAGGTGTCGCTTCGGTCAGCACAATCAGAAATTCGTCACCGCCGTAGCGGAAAACATAATCGCTGCTGCGAACGTTGTCATAAAAGACCTGGGAAATTTTGCGCAAAATGTCATCACCGGTCGCGTGCCCATGACCGTCATTGATCTCCTTGAACTTATCAACATCGATCAGCAATACCGACAGGTTGGATCCGGCGCGATTCGCATGGGTAATTTCGCGTTTGAAAATGGCTGCCAGGAAACGCCGGTTCAGCAGTTTGGTTAATACATCCATGCCGACTTCATGCTTGGACACATCATCAAAGAGCCCGCGTAACAGGACGGAAATTTGTGTCGTGTTATTTTTAACTTTCAGCATAAAATCATTGCGAATATTTTTTTGCCGAAAGGTCCGGGACGCTTCTCGCGTTTTTATCAATATTTGATCGGTTTCCTGGATTAATTTCGCAATATAACCGACTTCGGCAATACCGCTGAAATAATGGCGGCCTTTATGATTAAACCACAGGCCGAAATCCGCGCGGCTGAGAAGCTGAATACTGTCGAGATCCGCTTCCAGCATCACGTTATACATCACATCCATTTCCCAACTGAGCAGGCTGCCAATCTGCCGCTCTTTTTCCTCTTCGGCATTTTCAAAAAGCGAAAAGATGCGGTAGTTTTCATCCTCTTTCATGCTGCTGTTTTCACCAAACGTGAATGTCCGCGCCATGATTTCCAGCGCCAGATCAATGCTGCTTAATGAAAAACTCAGGAGCTTAATTTTGTCGCTGTCACTGCCGTGGCGTTCGATGATCAGCGGAATGAGATTACGCTTTAAGATCCGCGCGCCCATATCGACTAACTGTATCGGGATACCAATGCGGGCATGGATCTCGCCCACATGTTGCTGGATGGCAATCAGCTCATCGACGTCATTCTCCGAGCAGGAGAGAACACGCTTTAACCACATCACCAGTGATTTTTTCAGATGTGTTTCGACCTGTTCATTGGTGAGAAAATCGACGGCCTGCGGATCGGTAAGAATATTGCTGTAAAAAATTTCGCTCAGATTCCGGGCATTATCTTCGCCCAGTCCCCGAGCCATGTCATGAATATGTGGCTCGGTTTCCCGGATCAGGCCGAGCCATTCATCTTTTACTCTGGCGACATAGCTTTGCATCTTGGCTTACTCCGTATTCGAACCTCATTTAATGATAATCGAAGTCTGAAAATTTGCGGGACGGTATAACCGACAGCCATGGAGACAGATAACATGACGATTTGCCACGGGAAAACCCCGTGGCGTGGCGTCAGAAAATTAATGCGCGCAGAAGAAAATAGGGCGTTTACCCACGGTAAATATAAAACCCCGATGACCCTGCGTCAGAATGGTGTAGCTAATCGTTTTGTTCGGATAGACGTAAAAATCGGGTAACACATCATTAAGCAGCTCGTCCGAGACGACCGCATCGTTGGTCACTTTATGCACCCGGGTGGAGTGAAAACGCAGGTTATCTTTGTTTTCCGTCCAGGTGTAAGCGACGTCCTGGCGGATCACGCCAAGCGGTTTGTCGTTCTGGTAGTACGTGCCGCTGACCGCGACCACACCGGTCCGTTTTTCCAGGGTGTACATAAAGTCGAGCGTCATATTTGCCCGCACATCTTTATAATAAACCACCACCGATGCCGTGCATTTTTCGGGGTCGAGCATGCGCTCGCTCTGCCGGTGGTAAGCGTATCCGGCGATGCCGCCGAGTGCGAAAAGCAGTGCACACACTGCGGCTGTTCTTTTCTTATTCATCATTCAGCCCCCGGAAATAGAGGGTGATACAACCGGAATTTGATTTTCGCTCATAGGGCCTGTGGCAAATCAGCGCTGACAACGCAGGCGCGGTGCTGGAAGAGGAAAAGTAAATCCACGGATACTTTTTACAATCAACGCCGGTTTTCATGACCGCAGTTTTGTATTTCTGGAAACTGTCACTGCCGTCGATATCATCGCTACGGGAAAAGAACTGACAACCATTCACCGTTTCGTATAACCGGTAGTTGTCAAAGAAATTCTTCTCGTTGGTCAGATACCACGGATACTGGAATATCAGCGCGCCGACAATAAACGATAACACCATCAGCAACGCGCGAAGGTTACGCGCGCGTTTGCTATTCCTGTTGCTGTCAGTCGTTTCTGATACCGGTGGTGGCGTGACATCCCGTAAGGCATTATCGCCAGCGACTTCGACATCATCAACGGTGTTTCCGGCAGCTTCCGTTCCGGCTATTTCCTCGATCTGTTCAACTTTAATGGTGCTGTCAATCTGAAAGCCTTTGCGCGGGACAGTGGCAATCAGCGTCCCTTCGGTTTCACCCACGGTGCGCAGCCCACGGCGAACAATAGAAATATTTTGATATAGCGTATTGGCAGGCACCAGCATGCCATCGTCTTCCCAGACCTTTTTAAAGAAATCCTGCTGCGGTACCACTTCCGGTGCAGCTTCCAGTAAAAGGGTCAGACAGCGACTGGCAGGCGTGGTAAGTATTACGCTTAGTTCAGGGTTAGTGACAGACGACAGTCTGTTCTTTTCTGGCCTGAACTCAATGTTATTGTTAATAATCCATAACATACATCAGTCACCATGTATTTAAATGCAGCATATAAAGTTGTAACGGAAATGAAAGTTCAGACTCATAAATTGGCAAAAAACTGTGTACTTACAGTCGGCTATAAGTATCGCACATTTTCAACTGAAACACATTTTTAAAAATGCAAAAACCCCAGGTCAGCTAAGAATAATCGAAAAAAATAAGTACAGCCTTATAACATCATACTAAAAATATTTAATGAGAATTAACAGGTAGTTAGTCTATGGCAAGAATCTGTAACCTTTACAGGTGGGGCGGGTGATAGTTAAACCTTATTAACGAGTCATTCTGTCCGCCAAAGTCGCATTTCAGAGTTTATTATCGGTCTGAAGCGGGTGTAACTTACACGATTAAGATTTTTCTTAAATAATAACAGGATTTGCGAGCAAGTTAACAAATTATTTATTTCCTGAGCAGGTGTTGCGGTGTGTTTTTGCTCGGTTAAATAGCGCGCAATGTCACCTTTGTTCTTTTGCTTTGCGAACTATCCCCCGGAAAATCGTCATAAATCTGTCACAATTAACCGAATGATTACCACAATGAGGACGTAGGGATGAATAAGACGATACTTACCAGCGCAGTTGTCGGCGCGATGTTAATGACCTCGGGTGTCCAGGCGCAAAGCGCGGCTGATGGATATAAGCTGCAACAGGTGCTGATCATGAGCCGCCATAACCTGCGCGCCCCGCTGGCGAATAACGGCAGCGTGCTGGAGCAGTCCACGCCGGACAAATGGCCGGAATGGGATGTGCCGGGCGGAGAGTTAACCACCAAGGGCGGTGTGCTTGAAGTTTACATGGGCCATTATATGCGTGAATGGCTGGCGCAGCAGGCGATGGTGACCACCACGGAATGCCCGGCGCCGCAGACGGTTTATGCCTACGCGAACAGTCTGCAACGTACCGTGGCAACCGCACAGTTCTTTATCGCTGGTGCCTTCCCGGGGTGTGATGTGCCGGTTCACCATCAGGAAAAAATGGGCACCATGGACCCAACCTTCAACCCGGTGATCACCGATGACTCGCCGGAATTTAAAGCGAAAGCGTTGCAGGCGATGGAAAATGAGCGCCAGAAAATGCAGCTCAACGACAGTTATCAGTTACTGGCGCAAATCGCTGATTACCAGGATTCCCCCGCCTGTAAAGAAAAAAAGGTCTGCTCACTGATTGATGCGAAAGATACTTTCAGCGCTAATTATGAAAAAGAGCCCGGCGTTGACGGTCCGCTGAAAGTGGGTAACTCGTTAGTGGATGCCTTCACGCTGCAATACTATGAAGGTTTCCCGCTGGATCAGGTGGCCTGGGGGAAAATCAAAACCGATCAGCAGTGGCGCGTCCTGTCGAAGCTGAAAAATGGCTATCAGGACAGCCTCTTCACCTCGCCGGAAGTGGCGCGCAACGTCTCAGCGCCGCTGGTGAAATACATCAATAAAGTGCTGGTGAGTGATGTGGCGAATGCGCCGAAAATCACCATGCTGGCGGGGCACGACTCCAACATTGCTTCGCTCATCCGCGCGCTGGATTTCAAGCCCTATCAGTTGCCGAACCAGTATGAGCGCACACCCATCGGCGGTAAAATTGTCTTCCAGCGCTGGCATGACGACAAAGCCAACCGTGAACTGATGAAAATTGAATATGTCTATCAGAGCACAGAACAGTTGCGGAATGCCGAGCCATTAACTCTGGAAAACCCGCCGCAACGTGTCACGCTGGCGCTGAATGGTTGCCCGGTCGATGCTAATGGTTTCTGCCCGATGGATAAATTCAAAGAAGTGATGACTCAGGCGGTCAAATAACAATTTCGCCCCTTAATCGTTGAGGGGGTATTGAACTGAGGCGATAAAAAAACCCCCGCCAGCGGCGGGGGCTCAGGTTATCAGTTGCTCAGACGTTTTTACGTTCGATGGTCTGTTCGCCCCAGAAGAGCGAGTCTTTATCGGTTTTTTCAAACGCGCGGATCAATACTTCATCGCTGCCTTCTTCCCAGATTTTTTCCGCCAGCTTTTCGTCATACTTCGCGGCTTCAAAAATGGCTTCGGCAATTTCGGGAGAAGTGTTTCGCAAACTTGCCCATTCGCCTACGTGATGTGCCTTTGCTTCATTACTCGGCATGTGTCTCCTCCTGTGGAATTCGGTTGAAGGTTAGCGTTAGCCGTTCAGTTTTTTCGCCAGTCCGGCGACGTACTCACCCTGATAACGTGCAATGGAAAGTTCTTCCTGGCTTGGCTGGCGTGAACCATCACCGCCAGCAATGGTGGTCGCGCCGTATGGCGTGCCGCCGCGTACCTGGGAAACGTCAAACAGTTCCTGCGCCGCGTAACCAATCGGCACAATGACCATGCCGTGGTGGGCGAGGGTCGTCCAGGTGGAGGTGATGGTCTGCTCCTGACCGCCGCCGGTTCCTGTTGAGCTAAAGACGCTCGCCAGTTTGCCGTACAGCGCGCCGGAAGCCCATAATCCGCCAGTCTGGTCGAGGAAAGTCCGCATCTGCCCCGACATGTTGCCAAAGCGCGTTGGTGTGCCGAAGATGATAGCGTCATAGTCAGCCAGTTCCTGTGGCGTGGCAACGGGTGCGTTTTGCGCTTTACCCCCGGCTTTTTCGAAAACCTCAGCAGGCATGGTTTCCGGGACGCGTTTTACCACCACTTCAACACCGTCAACCTTGTTTGCCCCGTCGGCCACCGCTTTCGCCATGGTCTCAATGTGTCCGTACATGGAATAATAAAGCACCAAAATCTTTGCCATTTGCTTCACTCCTCGATTTTCATAGTTAACAGCCTGTGGCTGCCCTCCTTTAAAGATATGTCGTGTGGCTGAGAGTGCAACTATCACAATCACTTCTTTGATTCATAACAAAAATGTCAAATTTCGGTTTTGTTGTAATTTGATACATTTTCCGCCTTACCGCTTTTGGCAGTGATAAGAGACGCTTATTGATTGCGAGGCGGGAAAGTCACCCGAAAGTCGGAGATCCTGTTGCAGGATATTTCGACTGACTGGCTGTCCGGGCCAGCTTTACTAAGATTAGTTCCACGGCGAGGGAATACTTCCCTACGTCGCAGGTGAAAGAATTCTCTTTTACTGAATGCAGTATGATGTCTAATGTTTTCACATAACCGGAGGTTAGTTATGGCAAACCATCGTGGTGGAGCCGGCAATTTTGCCGAAGACCGTGACAGAGCATCAGAAGCAGGTCGTAAAGGTGGTCAGCACAGCGGCGGTAATTTTAAAAATGATCCGCAGCGTGCCTCTGAAGCAGGCAAAAAAGGGGGCAAAAACAGCCACGGCAGCAAATAATTGCTGAGTGACTGTGACACCCCAGCCGCCGGGATATCCCGGCGGTTTTTCTTTTGTTATCCTGTCCGCGCATAACAAAAGGAGAGGGTGCATGGCGCAGGGCGCAGTCAAAAAAACCGGTAAGCGTTCACAGGCGGTGAGTGCAAAAAAGCAGGCCATTCTTAACGCGGCGCTGAACACCTTTTCGCAATTTGGCATCCACGGCACCCGACTCGAGCAGGTGGCGGAACAGGCGGGTGTCTCGAAAACCAATCTGCTCTACTATTTTCCTTCCAAAGAAGCCCTGTACATCGCGGTGCTGCGGCACATTCTGGATATCTGGCTGGCGCCGCTGCGCGCATTCCAGGCGGATTTTACCCCGCTGGTGGCCATCAAAGAGTACATCCGGCTGAAGCTCGAAGTGTCCCGCGACTACCCGGAGGCCTCAAGGCTGTTCTGTCTGGAGATGTTGCAGGGCGCGCCGCTGTTGATGGGCGAACTGACCGGGGATCTGAAAACGTTAATTGACGAGAAATCGGCGATTATCGCCGGATGGATAGCGAGCGGTAAGCTGGCGCCCGTCGACCCGCACCATCTGATTTTTATGATCTGGGCTTCCACCCAGCATTACGCCGATTTCGCCACCCAGGTGGAAGCGGTCACTGGTGCCACGCTGAAAGACGAGGCCTTCTTTCAGCGTACAGTAGAAAACGTACAGCGGATGATCATCGAAGGGATCCGCGTGCGTTAATTTCCCGGCGGCAGCGGGCAGCTCAGATCACCCTCTTCGCACTGCAACAGCGAGGCGAGAAACGCTTCACGTTCGACGGTTTTGTCCGCCAGACACTGGCTGTTTATCATCGGCTGGACGCTGCCGCCCGTGGCGCCAGAGCTCATAAACGTACAGTCCGCGTCACGCAGCGTAATCCACGCGTTTTGCGCTTTTTTCAGCAGTTCGCGCTGCGCCGGTACCGCACGCTTAAGCGCATCCTGATACGTCTGGTTGAGCTTTTTATCGGCGGCCTGATACTGCGCGGCAGTGCAGGTGTTCAGTTCCGTCTGCGTGCTTGCGCTGGCGCATTCGTCGGCCAGTGCACCGGTGCTGAACGCCAGGGCGCTAAACATAATCAGTATACGTTTCATTATCATCTCCCGATTTCATAATGAAACGTAGTATACCTGTTCTGCGTTTCAATGCGCGCAGAAGAAAATCGGACGTTGCCCAACCGTGAACAGGAACCCCTTTTCATCCTGCGGCAGAATGGAATAGGTAATGTTTTTATCAGGATAGACGTAAAAATCCGGCAGGATGTCATCCATCACGTTGTCCGGCAGCGACTCATCATTCGACATTTTATTGATGCTCGTCGAATGCAGGCGCACCTCGTTTTTATTTTCGGTCCAGCTATAAGCCACTTCGCGGCGCACCGTCCCCACCACTTTATTGTTTTCGCGGTAGGTTCCGCTCACCGATACCACGCCAGTGTTATTGTTGGTCGAATACATAAAATCCAGCACCAGATAGGCGCTCACATTGCCGGAATAGATGCGCACCGGCGCCGAGCAGCGTTCCGGCTTGTAGATCTTCTCGACCTGAAAAGTGAAGTGGTAAGAGAGCGCGCCTCCTAATACCAACATAATGAGACAACCCAGCGTTGTCTGTGTTCTAGTCACGAGCTACCCCACGAAAATAGAGCGAAACGCAACCAGAATCGTTTGCGTCGTCATAAGGTTTTTGGCAAATCAGCGCCGTCAACGCGGGCAATGAGCTGGATGACGGGAAATACACCCACGGGTATCGCTTGCAGTCCAGTCCCGTTTTGATGATGGTGGCTTTATTTTCCTGAAATGAGCTCCTGTCATCGATTTCATCTTCCCTGGAATAGAAGTGGCAGCCGTTGCTGCTTTCGAACAGGGTGTAATGCTCAAACAACGAGTCGTCAGGCGTAAAAAGAGCAGCACTGTAGACGGCCAGCGCGCCAAGTAAAAAGGCCGCGACCATATGCAGCGCGGGCCATTTGTTATCACGCAGCACGCAGACCCGACGGCGGGGCTTCGCCAGCGATTTAACGATGCGCTGTGTATCGGTGGCGTCCGGCGTGGTTTTCGGCTCGTAAAGGGCTTCCACCTGCGCCGTGTTGTGATATTCCTCAGCGCTGATGCGCACCACCTTCACGTTGCTCTCAATCTGAAAGCCCCGGCGCGACACCGTCGCGAGAATGGTTTTATCGGTTTCCCCCACGGTACGCAGCCCGCGACGGACGATAGAGATGTTCTGGTAAAGGGTATTGGTCGGCACCTGCACCAGTTCGTCAGGCCACACCTTTTCAAAAAAGGTCTGGTGCAATACCACACTGTGCGCCGCTTCCAGCAGCAACACCAGGCAACGGCTGGCCGGGCGGGTTAACAATACCGACAGTTCCGGCCTTGACAGGGAAGCCAGTTTGTTTTTTTCGGGTACAAACTCGATGTTATCGTCGATTATCCAAAGCATACGTAAGTTACCGGCAGAGAAATAAACTTTGGGTGTAATCCCAAATACGAGTCGTGTAAGCGACATCCTTTTTCAACAGAGGACTGGTGTATTAATAATTGATGTTAATCGCACCACATAAGAATCCAGGAATAACTATCAGATTCTGACTGACGAGAGATTAACAATAACTTCAAAAACTTCTCTTTAATGTAACAAGCTCATTTTTCTGCATTTTTGTTACTTCCGGCAGTTATTGCTTAAATTTACTTCAGACATGTTTCGACTTTCAATATGTAATATAAGGAAATCGTATTAAATAGGTGATTTAAGAAATAAATTCTTAGGAAAATACTTAGAAAGGTCAGGGATTACAGGAAATGTGCGAGATCACCGAATGGCGAGATATTATCCTAAATCAGGAGTTGAGTTATTCCTGATATAAGATAAATTCTCGTTTTCAGGTGCAATTCGTGAGCAAAGGCAAGATGAGGGGGAAATATCGTGAGCAGAAAGAAACCCGGTAACTCATTCGTTACCGGGTTAATAATAACTTAGCCAATCGTCATCAGACTGGCATTACCGCCAGCCGCGGCGGTATTAATACTTAACGAACGTTCATGATACAAACGTTCCAGCAGCAGATTGGTTTCACCGCGGGCAAACCCCTGTACCGAGACAATAGCCCCGTCACGCGCCGCGACCTGTTCGCACAATTCACGCAGTTGATCGGAATCACCGTGGTAAATCACCGCGTCAAAGTGCTGTGCCATCAGCACGTCAGGCTTCGCCAACCGAACGCGTTCAGCCACTGCTTTTGGCAACTGTTTCACCAGCGCGCGTTGCAGCGGCTCATCCGGCCACAGCACTTCGCTGCCGACCGCCGTCACCGCGGCTAACTGTACCAGCGCATCGTCGTCGTTATCGGCCACGCACAGCACGCATTCGCGCGGCACGAAGGTGAGGGTGTTGCGCTCACCGGTCGGCCCTGGCAACAGGCGCTGCGTCCCGGCCTGCGCCAGGTCGCCATACTGCTGGCAGAGCGCATGCAGCGACGGGCGGTTTTCTGCCCACTGCGTCAGGGCCAGCAGCGGTTTTTCCAGCAGCGCTTTCAGTTGGGTATCCACCGCGTATTCCGCATCCTGACGGGCGAGGGTTTTCGCCAGCGCCGTTTCCGGGCGGCTCGACAACAGACGGTAAAGATAGAGCGGGCCGCCCGCTTTTGGCCCGGTTCCCGACAGCCCTTCGCCGCCGAACGGCTGCACGCCAACCACTGCGCCAACCATGTTGCGGTTGACGTACAGGTTGCCGACGTGGGCGTTGCCGGTCACCTGGGCGATGGTCTCGTCAATACGGGTATGTACGCCAAGCGTCAGGCCATAACCGGCCGCATTGATCTGCGCCAGCAACTGATCCAGCTCGTTGCGGCGGTAGCGCACGACGTGCAGTACCGGGCCAAAGACCTCTTTTTTCATCTCGTCGAAACTGTCGAGTTCAATCAGCGTCGGCGGAACAAAGGTACCGCTGGTCCATTCGCGGGCATCTTCGCCGTTGTCAAACGCCGCCTGGAAGACGTTGCGGCCTTTGGCGCGCAGGGTCTGAATATGCTGCTCGATATTGGCTTTGGCTTCCGCGTCGATCACCGGCCCGATGTCGGTCGTCAGACGGCCAGGGTTACCCATCCGGCATTCCGCCATCGCACCACGTAACATGGTCAGGGTGTGGTCAGCGACCTCTTCCTGTAAACACAGTACACGCAGGGCTGAGCAGCGCTGACCGGCGCTGTCGAACGCCGAGGCCAGCACGTCGATCACCACCTGTTCGGTCAGCGCGGACGAATCCACAATCATCGCGTTCAGACCGCCGGTTTCGGCAATCAGCGGCGTCGGGCGGCCCTGTGCGTCGAGGCGGCTGGCGATATTGCGCTGCAACAGCGAGGCGACTTCTGTCGAGCCGGTAAACATCACGCCACGTACGCGGTTGTCGGCGGTCAGTTGCGCGCCGACGGTTTCACCGCGCCCCGGCAACAGCTGGATCACGCCTGCCGGAACACCGGCTTCGCGCAGAATGGCAATGCCCTGAGCGGCGATAAGCGGCGTCTGCTCCGCGGGTTTCGCCAGCACGCTGTTGCCCGCCGCCAGTGCCGCGGCAATCTGGCCGGTGAAGATCGCCAGCGGGAAGTTCCACGGGCTGATACACACCACCGGGCCTAACGGGCGATGGGTTTCGTTATCAAAATCGTGGCGCACCTGCCCGGCGTAATAGTGGAGGAAATCCACCGCTTCACGCACTTCGGCAATCGCGTTGCTGAAGGTTTTCCCGGCTTCACGCACCAGAATGCCCATCAGCTGCTGCATCTGGCCTTCCATCAGCACAGCGGCGCGTTCTAGGATGGCGGCACGTTCTTCCGGCGGCGTCGCGAACCAGATAGGCGCGTTGCTCACTGCGCTGTTCAGTGCCTGTTCGACTTCGCTTTCGCTGGCTTCACGCACATAACCAACCCGGTCTTTCGGCTCTGCCGGGTTGATCACGGGCGTCAGTTCGCCGTCTTCCACCGGATGTTCCAGCATCGGCAGCGCCTGCCATTTCTGCAACGCGCTGTTCAGCAGTGAAGAGGAGAGGGAGGCGAGACGGTGCTCGTTCGCCAGATCCAGCCCCGCCGAGTTGGCGCGCCCTTTGCCGTACAGATCGCGCGGCAGCGGGATTTTCGGATGCGGCAGACCCGGCTGGCCTTCCTGCGCCGCCAGTTTTTCCACGGCGTCCACCGGATCAGCAACCAGCTCGTCCAGCGGCAGGGTGTTATCGGCGATACGGTTCACAAACGAGGTGTTGGCACCGTTTTCCAGCAGACGACGCACCAGATACGCCAGCAGCGTTTCATGCGTCCCCACCGGCGCATAAATGCGGCACGGGCGGTTCAGTTTGCCGTCCGCCACTTTGCCTACCACCTGTTCGTACAGCGGTTCACCCATGCCGTGCAGACACTGGAACTCATACTGACCCGGATAGTAGTTCTGCCCTGCGAGCTGGTAAATCGCCGCCAGGGTATGGGCGTTATGGGTGGCGAACTGCGGGTAAATCAGGTTCGGCACGCCGAGCAGTTTTTTCGCACAGGCAATATAGGAAACGTCGGTGTAGACCTTACGGGTGTAAACCGGATAACCCTCCAGCCCTTCCATCTGCGCGCGTTTGATTTCGCTGTCCCAGTAAGCGCCTTTCACGAGGCGGATCATCAGGCGACGGCGGCTGCGGGTGGCAAGATCAATCAGGTAATCAATCACGAACGGGCAGCGTTTCTGGTATGCCTGAATGACGAAACCGATGCCGTTCCAGCCAGCCAGTTCCGGCTCAAAGCACAGTTTTTCCAGCAGGTCGAGGGAGATCTCCAGCCGGTCAGCTTCTTCGGCATCGATGTTAATGCCGATGTCGTACTGGCGCGCGAGCAGGGTTAATGACTTCAGGCGCGGGTAAAGTTCGTCCATCACCCGGTTGTACTGCGCGCGGCTGTAGCGCGGGTGCAGCGCCGACAGTTTAATGGAAATGCCCGGCCCTTCATAAATGCCGCGACCGTTCGACGCCTTACCAATGGCATGAATGGCCTGCTGATAAGAAACCATATACGCCTGCGCATCGGCGGCGGTCAGCGCCGCTTCGCCCAGCATGTCGTAGGAGTAACGGAAACCTTTTTCTTCCAGTTTACGGGCGTTGGCCAACGCTTCGGCGATGGTTTCCCCGGTGACGAACTGCTCACCCATCAGGCGCATCGCCATATCCACACCTTTGCGGATCAGCGGCTCGCCGCTCTTGCCGATGATGCGGTTCAGCGAACGCGACAGGCTGGCTTCGTTATGCGTCGATACCAGTTTGCCGGTAAACAGCAGGCCCCAGGTGGCGGCGTTAACGAACAGTGACGGGCTGCGGCCAATGTGTGACTGCCAGTTACCGTTGCTGATTTTGTCGCGGATCAGCGCATCGCGAGTGGCTTTATCAGGAATACGCAGCAGCGCTTCGGCAAGGCACATCAGCGCCACGCCTTCCTGAGAGGAGAGGGAGAATTCCTGCAACAGGCTCTGCACCATACCGGCGCGACCGCTGGCGGTTTTCTGGTTACGCAGTTTTTCTGCCAGCTGATACGCCAGCTTGTGCGCCTGTTCCGCTACATTTTGCGGAAGACGCGCCTGCTCGAGCAGCATCGGCACCGCATCTGTTTCGGCACGACGCCAGGCGGCGGTGATGTTCGCGCGGGTGACGGACTGCGGCAGGATCTGCTCGGCAAATTCGAGGAAAGGCTGGTGTGTTTCATCGACCGGCGCGGCCGCGTCTTCGCTTTCGTTGGCGGCGCCAGAGAGCAGCGCAGGCAGCTCCGGCAGGGCATCGTCGTTATCCAGTCTTTCGAGATAGTTAAAAATCGCCTGCTTAATTAACCAGTGCGGTGTGCGATCGATTCGGGTTGCGGCCGCTTTAATGCGTTCGCGGGTGGCGTCGTCAAGCTTAACCCCCATGGTGGTGGTGCCCATTGCCGTTCACTCCTGTGTCTGTTATTTGTGTACTTTTATTTGGTTACGCAGAAATATCTATCATGTTGCAACTTTGTGCAACCTTGTTAATTGTGACTTGAGTAGCAAGCTTAAAAATGAATGAAATGTTAATAACAAAAGAAAAATAAAAACGACGATTAACAGAACGCAAAACGTTTCCATGCGCTACTTAACAAAAATAAAAGGTGCAACTGTGAGAAGTGTGAGCGAGTGCAACCTATGCTAATTTAGCTCAGGGAGCAGGGTACAATCGTTGTAAATGATGTGTTAAATCGTTTGTGAAATTTTAAAGCTTCGGTCAGGATACGGTCCCCCTGACAGTCACAGAATCATCACTCCGTTCCGGTGATGGCACATAACGGCGAATAAAAAAGAGTTCTGGAGAGGTTTAATGGCTATTAGTACACCGATGCTGGTGACGTTTTGCGTCTATATCTTTGGCATGCTTTTAATCGGGTTTATTGCGTGGCGCTCCACGAAAAACTTTGATGATTATATTCTTGGCGGTCGCAGTCTCGGTCCGTTCGTGACAGCGTTGTCGGCCGGGGCGTCTGACATGAGCGGCTGGCTGCTGATGGGCCTGCCGGGCGCGATTTTCATCTCCGGGATCTCCGAAAGCTGGATTGCCATCGGCCTGACGGTCGGGGCATGGATCAACTGGAAACTGGTGGCCGGTCGCCTTCGCGTCCACACCGAAGTGAACAACAATGCCCTGACGCTGCCGGACTATTTCACCGGCCGTTTTGAAGACAGCAGCCGCGTGCTGCGCATCATCTCCGCGCTGGTCATTCTGCTGTTCTTCACTATATATTGTGCCTCCGGGATTGTCGCCGGTGCGCGTCTGTTCGAAAGCACCTTCGGGCTGAGCTACGAAACGGCGCTGTGGGCCGGTGCGGCAGCCACCATCATCTATACCTTCATCGGCGGCTTCCTCGCCGTCAGCTGGACCGACACCGTGCAGGCCAGCCTGATGATTTTCGCGCTGATCCTGACCCCGGTCATCGTTATTCTGACCGTCGGCGGCTTCGGCGATTCGCTGGAAGTGATCAAACAGAAAAGCATCGAAAACGTCGACATGCTGAAAGGGCTGAATTTCGTCGCCATCATCTCGCTGATGGGCTGGGGGCTGGGCTACTTCGGGCAGCCGCACATTCTGGCGCGCTTCATGGCGGCGGATTCGCACCACAGCATCGTGCATGCCCGTCGTATCAGCATGACCTGGATGATCCTGTGCCTGGCCGGTGCGGTATCGGTCGGTTTCTTCGGCATTGCTTACTTCAGCAACAACCCGTCACTGGCAGGTGCGGTGAACCAGAACGCCGAGCGCGTGTTCATCGAGCTGGCGCAGATCCTGTTTAACCCGTGGATTGCCGGTATTCTGCTGTCAGCGATTCTGGCGGCGGTGATGTCGACTCTGAGCTGTCAGTTGCTGGTCTGCTCCAGCGCCATTACTGAAGATCTCTACAAAGCGTTCCTGCGTAAAGGCGCGAGCCAGCAAGAACTGGTATGGGTCGGGCGCGTGATGGTGCTGGTGGTCGCGCTGGTGGCGATTGCCCTGGCCGCGAACCCGGCAAACCGCGTACTGGGGCTGGTGAGTTACGCCTGGGCGGGCTTCGGCGCGGCCTTTGGTCCGGTGGTGCTGTTCTCGGTGATGTGGTCCCGCATGACCCGCAACGGCGCGCTGGCCGGGATGATCATCGGCGCGGTGACCGTCATCGTCTGGAAACAGTTCGGCTGGCTGGGTCTGTACGAGATTATCCCTGGCTTTATCTTTGGCAGCATTGGCATCGTGGTGTTCAGCCTGCTGGGTAAAGCGCCGTCAACGTCCATGCAGCAGCGTTTCGCACAGGCCGATGCGCATTACCGCTCTGCGCCACCGCCGCGTTTACAGGCGGAATAATCCTCCGGAAAATCATCCTGAGCCTGGTTTTCGGGCTCAGGAATTTCTCTCCTGAATCCATCCCCATGTAATTTTTACATCCTGTCATCATTCTCACGACATTTTACTTGTGTTTATTTGCTGCGTAATGATAATCGCTATCACTAAGATTTACTTTTCTTTGCACCAGCTGACCGTGATTCACATTTAAGGACATCGGCATGTTTGTTCCATTTCTCATTATGTTACGTGAAGGACTTGAGGCGGCGCTTATCGTCAGCCTGATCGCCAGTTATCTGAAGCGCACCCAACGTGGTCGCTGGATTGGCGTAATGTGGATCGGTGTGTTTCTCGCCGCGGCGCTGTGCCTCGGTTTAGGCATCTTCATCAACGAAACCACGGGCGAGTTCCCGCAAAAAGAGCAGGAGCTGTTTGAAGGGCTGGTGGCGCTGATCGCGGTCGTCATCCTGACGTGGATGGTGTTCTGGATGCGCAAAGTCTCCCGCAACGTCAAAAAACAGCTGGAAGAGGCGGTGGATAACGCGCTGCAAAAAGGCAATCACCACGGCTGGGCGTTAATCCTGATGGTTTTTTTCGCCGTGGCGCGTGAAGGGCTGGAGTCAGTGTTCTTCCTGCTGGCGGCGTTCCAGCAGGATGTCGGCATCTGGCCGCCGCTGGGGGCGATGCTTGGGCTGGCGACGGCGGTGGTGCTCGGTTTCCTGCTTTACTGGGGCGGCATCCGGCTCAATCTTGGTGCGTTCTTCAAATGGACCAGCCTGTTTATTTTGCTGGTGGCGGCCGGGCTGGCGGCGGGGGCGATCCGCGCCTTCCATGAAGCCGGGCTGTGGAACAACTTCCAGCAGGTGGCGTTCGATTTCAGCAATGTGCTTTCCACCCATTCTCTGACCGGCACGCTGATGGAAGGCATTTTCGGCTACCAGGAAGCGCCGAGCGTCAGCGAAGTGGCGGTTTACTTTATTTATTTGATTCCGGCGCTGGTGCTGTTCGCACTGCCGCCGCGTGCCGGTACGACAGCGTCCCGTACAGCACCCTGATGTCATTCGACGCATTACACCATTTAGTTACAACATACTTATTGAAAGGGATAGGTCATGACAACTAACTTCCGCCGTAGTGCGCTGCAAGTGGGTATTGCTGCGCTGTTCGCCTCTGCTTTTGCCGCTCAGGCTGCGGATATTCCGCAGGTAAAAGTCACCGTCAACGACAAACAGTGTGAGCCGATAAGCATCACCGTCAATGCCGGTAAAACGCAGTTCATCATCCAGAACCACAGTCAGAAAGCGCTGGAATGGGAAATCCTCAAAGGCGTGATGGTGGTGGAAGAGCGTGAAAACATCGCGCCGGGATTCACCCAGAAGATGACGGCCAACCTGCAGCCTGGCGAATATGACATGACCTGTGGCCTGCTGACCAACCCGAAAGGCAAGCTGATTGTGAAGGGCGAAGCAACAGCGGCTGACGCTGCCAAAGCGAATGCCGTGCTGAGCCTCGGCGAGGCGATCACCAGCTATAAAACCTACGTCACCGCTGAAACCGCAGAACTGGTCAACGGTACTAAAGCCTTTACCGATGCCGTGAAAGCCGGGGACATCGAAAAAGCGAAAGCGCTGTACGCACCGACCCGCCAGCACTACGAGCGCATCGAACCGATCGCCGAACTGTTCTCTGACCTTGACGGCAGCATCGACGCCCGTGAAGACGATTATGAGCAGAAAGCGGACGACCCGAAATTCACCGGTTTCCACCGTCTCGAAAAAGCGCTGTTTGGCGACAACACCACCAAAGGGATGGAACAGTACGCCACGCAACTGAACACCGACGTGCTTGAACTGCAAAAACGCATCAGCGAACTGGCATTCCCGCCATCAAAAGTGGTGGGCGGCGCGGCCGGGCTGATTGAAGAAGTGGCCGCCAGCAAAATCAGCGGTGAAGAAGATCGCTACAGCCACACTGACCTGTGGGACTTCCAGGCCAACATCGATGGCGCGCAGAAAATTGTCGACCTGCTGCGTCCGCAACTGCAAAAAGAGAACAGCGCGCTGCTGGCGAAAGTCGATGCCAACTTCAAAAAAGTGGACGCGATCCTGGCGAAGTATCGCACCAAAGACGGTTACGAAACTTACGACAAACTGACCAGCGCTGACCGCAACGCGCTGAAAGGGCCGATCACTACCCTGGCGGAAGACCTTGCACAGCTGCGTGGGATCCTGGGGCTGGACTAAGCATCATGGCACAACAAAAACATGACGACGTGAACGAACCGTCACGTCGCCGTTTACTCAAAGGTATCGGCGTGCTGGGAGGCGCGCTGGCATTCAGCGGCGGGTGTCCGGTCGCTCATGCGGCAAAACCGCAGAGCGCGCCAGGCACCGTGTCGCCGGATGCGCGTATGGAAACGCAGCCGTTTTATGGTCTCCATCAGTCCGGCGTGCTGACGCCACAACAGGCATCGATGATGCTGGTGGCGTTTGATGTCCTGGCAGGCGACAAAGCCGAACTTGAGCGGCTGTTTCGCCTGCTGACGCAGCGTATCGCCTTTCTCACCGCGGGCGGCCCGGCACCGGATACGCCGAATCCGCGCATGCCGCCGATGGATTCCGGGATCCTCGGGCCGTATATCGCCCCGGATAACCTGACGATGACCGTATCGGTGGGGGATTCGCTGTTCGATGAACGTTTTGGCCTGGCCGGAAAAGCGCCGAAAAAGCTGCAAAAGATGACGCGCTTTCCGAATGATTCTCTGGATGCCTCACTGTGTCACGGCGACCTGTTACTGCAGATTTGCGCCAACACCCAGGATACGGTGATCCATGCGCTGCGCGACATCATCAAGCACACGCCGGATCTCCTCAGCGTGCGCTGGAAGCGGGAAGGGTTTATCTCCGACCACGCGGCGCGCAGTAAAGGCAAAGAGACGCCAGTAAACCTGTTGGGCTTCAAGGATGGAACGGCAAACCCGGACAGCAGCGATACGTCGCTGATGGACAATATCGTCTGGGTGACCGCCGATCAGGGTGAACCTGCGTGGGCGGTGGGCGGCTCTTACCAGGCGGTGCGCATCATTCAGTTCCACGTTGAGTTCTGGGATCGTACGCCACTGAAAGAACAGCAGACGATTTTCGGCCGTGACAAGCAGAGCGGGGCGCCGCTGGGGATGCAGCATGAGCACGACGTGCCGGATTACAGCCGTGATCCGAACGGCGACGTGATTGCCCTCGACAGCCATATTCGCCTGGCGAACCCGCGTACGCCGGAAACGCAGTCCAGTCTGATGATGCGTCGGGGGTACAGCTACTCGCTAGGTGCGACCAATTCTGGTCAGCTCGACATGGGGCTGCTGTTTGTCTGTTATCAGCACGATCTGGAAAAAGGTTTCCTGACAGTGCAGAAAAGGCTCAACGGCGAGGCGCTGGAAGAGTACATCAAACCGATTGGCGGTGGTTTTTTCTTTGTACTGCCAGCCGCGAAAGATGAGCAGCATTATCTCGGTCAGACGTTGCTGTCTGCCTGATTTATAACCTGCCCGCAAGGGCAGGTTAAATGACAGACTGGACAACAAACGCTTCACTGGCTTATTGTTATCGCAGCGCATAATTCAATTTATAATAATTCGATATTTTTTCTGATTCCAGGTGGCTGATATATTTCTGTAATATAAATGCCAGATACTTTCCCGGACTGGACGGGACACTGAACGTTATGTTCAGGTAAAAAATATGTTGCATTAATGATAATTTGTGATGTACTTATTGACATAAGCGGTAGTTCCCGGCAGTGATGTAGTTTCACGATGGAGATCGCTAATGGTAGCGTCCTGTACTGGACAAAACAGAACAGCAACAACCCGCAATACCCAGCACGGAGCCTCAGCCTCCGGCAGCGACTTCTTCACCCCTGAATTTTCCCCATTTTCAACAGCAAACGCATTCACCAGTGTGACGCACGATGCTTCGCATCGTGCGCTTACACTATCTTCAGTAGCAAGCAATGGCTTACAAGGAAGCCAAACCTCAATCGTTCGTACGCATAGTCGTGCCGTTCAAGGCACGTGTGATGAATACCTACAACGCAAGGTGCTATCCATGGGAAGACAAAAAGCAGTGATCAAAGCTCGTCGTGAAGCAAAACGTGTGCTGAGACGAGATTCACGTAGCTATAAGCAACGTGAAGAAGAATCGGTCACATCGCTTGTGCAGATGAGTGGCGTGGAATCAATTGGCATGGCACGGGAAGGCCGTGATACTTCTCCAGTTGAAGCACGCAATGACGCTCAGGTGCACTACCTGAATGCTATCGAAAGTAAGCAACTGATCTTTGCAACCGGTGAGGCCGGATGCGGTAAAACCTGGATCAGTGCGGCGAAAGCGGCGGAGGCCCTGATACATAAGGATGTGGACAGGATCATTGTTACCCGTCCGGTCCTGCAAGCTGACGAAGATCTCGGCTTCTTACCCGGAGACATTTCCGAGAAGTTTGCACCTTATTTCCGCCCCGTTTACGACGTGCTTGTGAAGCGGTTGGGGGCATCCTTCATGCAATACTGCCTGCGACCAGAGATTGGTAAGGTGGAAATCGCGCCGTTCGCCTATATGCGTGGACGTACCTTTGAAAATGCGGTGGTGATCCTTGACGAGGCCCAGAACGTCACCGCAGCGCAAATGAAGATGTTTTTAACGCGCCTCGGGGAGAACGTGACAGTCATCGTGAACGGCGACATCACCCAGTGTGACTTGCCCTCTGGCGTCCCGTCAGGGTTAAGCGATGCGCTCGCGCGTTTCGAGGAAGACGAAATGATAGGTATCGTCCGTTTCACCAAAGACGACTGCGTACGCTCTGCACTGTGCCAGCGTACGCTGAATGCCTATAGCTAAATAACGGTTCTGTTACTGTACTCAGGGCCCGGGAAACCGGGCTTTGTTTTTTTAACGGCTAATGCGGAAAGCGCAGCCAGAACGTTGTCTGGCGCTGTTCGCATGTTACGCCGCAGCGCCCCTGATGCAGTTGCATAATACTGCGAACAATCGACAATCCCAGCCCGCTGCTGTTTTCCGAGGCGTGGCGTGCGCTGTCGGCGCGCCAGAAGCGATCAAACAGCCTTTCCTGTTGCTCCTGGGGGATAGCATCACCGTGGTTGGTCACGGTAAGCAGAACGCCATCGGCCTGGTGTCGCGCCTCAATCTGTACGTCGCTATGGCTGTCGGCGTAGCGGATCGCGTTAGCTAACAGATTGGCGACGGCACGCTGTAGCAGGTCGGCATCGGCCATGATTTTCCCAGTGACCGAAAAGCGCAGGGTGATATGTCGCTCTTCTGCCGGACCTTCAAAATAGTCTGCCAGCGGATGCAAAACTGCCTCCAGCGACAGTGGCACTTTGTTAATCGCCTGGCTGGCATTTTCCGCCCGGGCAAGAAACAACATCTTGTCGATCATGGTCGACAGGCGCACCAGCTCTTCAAAGTTGGAACCGAGTAGCGCGGTGTAATAGGCTTCGGGACGTTTTTGCGTCAGCGCAATCTCGGTTTGCCCCAGCAGATTGCTGATCGGCGTGCGAAGATCGTGGGCCATATCCGCACTGACCTGACTGAGCTGTTGAAAGCTGTTTTCCAGCCGGTCCAGCATCTGATTAAAAGCACTGATCAATGGCTGCAGTTCCGTGGGCGCGCTGCGCAGTGTGATGCGCCGTCCCAGATGGCGCACGTCAATGGCCGACGTTTCCCTGGCCAGACGTTGCAACGGCCGCAGGCTGCGGCGGGCTAAAAATGCGCTGAGGATGATCACCGCCAGTGCGGCGCACAAGGTGATAAGGACAATCTGGCGAAGGTAGTTCCCCTGGATTTGTGCCCGTTCAGTCATGAGCCTGCCGGTAATAATCTCGAGCTGACGCGGAGGCTGACCAGTGATCGCCAGCGCGGCGGCTGAGATAAAAGGGACGCCATTTTGCGTTGGCTGATGATGCACGTCTGACAGACTGAGCGGCTGGCTGGCAACCACCGGAACATGCTCTGGCAACGGGCGCTGACCGGGATTCACCTCGATCAGCGGCGGCTGACCCGGGAACCGCAGCACCAGCAGGGATTCGGTGTTGCCCAGCATGTTGGTAAACAGGTGTGGCTTCTTGCGGAGCATCTGCTGGACATCTTCATCAAGCACCAGCGTGCGGATTTGATCCAGACGATTGAGCAACGCGGTGTCGTCACGAATGCTGAGTTGCTGGCAAAGCGACTGATAGAGTGCCGTTCCCACGCCGATCAACACCACCAGAACCGCGGTCCCCATCATCAGTGATAATCGGGTGCTGATCGCCAGATTTCTCATCGCTTTTCCTCACAGCAATAACCCACGCCATGCACGGTATGAATCAGCGGAAAGGCGAAGGGCGCGTCCACTTTTTGTCGCAGGCGGCGGACGGCCACATCCACCACGTTAGTATCACTGTCAAAATTCATATCCCAGACGCGCGAAGCGATAAGCGTCCGGGTCAGTACCTGGCCGGGGTTCTGCATAAACAGCTGTAATAAATTGAATTCTTTGTTGGTCAGATCCAGGCGCACGCCTGCGCGTTCCACCCGGCGCGTACTCATATTCAGGCGCAGATCGCCGACTTCCAGTTGTTCTTCCCGCTTTGCCTGACCACCACGGCGCAGCGCGGTACGGATACGCGCCAGCAGTTCGGCAAAAGAGAACGGTTTGACCAGATAGTCATCGGCACCGAGCTCCAGCCCTTTGATTTTGTCTTCCAGAGTCCCTTTGGCGGTGAGGAAAATCACGGGCGTATCAAGCTGCTTATCCAGTTGCGCCATCACCTCCCAGCCATTCATTTGGGGCATCATTACATCCAGCAGGATAAGGTCGTAATAATATTCCTGGGCCATAAACAGCCCTTCCTGACCATCTGTCGCGACATCAACCACATAGCCGGATTCGGTCAGGCCGCTGCGCATGTACTCACGCGCCTTGGGTTCGTCTTCTATCACCAGTATTTTCACTTTGGCTCCTGGACGTGTTTCCCTGCGCAGCAGCGGTAACTCAGTTCTGCGCGATGTTAGCCGCTTGCTCGATCAGCGTGGCGACTTCATTAGGGTGCGACTGATAAACGGAATGGCTGCCATCGACTTCCACGGTATGGCTTTTGGCGCGTTTAGCGTACATACGCTGCAGATCGGGATTAATGATTTTGTCCGATTTGGCGACCATATACCAACTGGGTTTGGTTCTCCATGCCGCTTCTGTCACGACAGCAGCAAGCGAGGTTGGCGACGTGGGAATTTGCGCCTGCGCCTGGAACTGCGCCAGCTCACGCGGCAGGTCGGCAGCAAAATCACCCGGGAAGTACTGTGGATCAAGCATAACGTAGCCATCCGATGTTTTAATAAAAGGATGGGCCGTGTTGGGATATTTTTTACTGATTTCTGCCCGGTTCTCCCCGGCATCCAGCGCATGGGCGGCGATATAAACCAGACCGGTCACTTTGGGATCATTACCGGCCTGCGTAATAATCGCGCCGCCGTAGCTATGGCCGACCAGAATCACCGGGCCATCCTGGCGGTCCAGAATACGCCGGGTTGCCGTAACATCGTCGGCAAACGAGGTTAACGGTTCCTGCACCAGCGTGACCGTATAACCGTCACGACGCAAAATATCATAGACCGGTTTCCACCCCGAGCCATCAACGAAGGCGCCATGCACCAGCACAATGTTTTTTACCGGTGCGGCGTGGGCGGCGTGGCTGACGCCGATCATCATCAGCGCTGCGGCGACAATACCCATAACTGCTTTGCTTTTCAGTTTCATGCTCATTTTCTCCTCACAGGAATTGACTCTGAATGTGGGAGTGAGTGTAGCGAGAGGGTTCTGACAACAGGGTGAGTGAGTTATGACAAAAAAATGACGGAGCGGGAAGGGGAGAAATAAAAGGTTGTACTCCGATCGGGCGTTCGAATCCCCCCAGCGGAGAACATAAAAGAAAAAGCCCGTACTTTCGTACAGGCTCTTATCTAGAATATGGCGGTGAGGGGGGGATTCGAACCCCCGATACGTTGCCGTATACACACTTTCCAGGCGTGCTCCTTCAGCCACTCGGACACCTCACCATATTGTCTTGTTGCCTGACCACACAGGGGGCAACGGGGCGGTACTATAGGGAGTTGCAGGAAAACGGTCAAGCATATTTTCAGCTTTCTGTATCATTCGGTTAAGCAATAATCATTCCCCGCATCGTCCATGAGGCGGGGAACAGTTGATGCTCCCGTCCGGGAGGATTACATCTGCCCAAAACGGCCGGAATTGAAATCCTGAATCGCTTCGGCGATCTCCGCTTTGCTGTTCATGACAAACGGACCATAACCGACAATCGGTTCGTCGATGGGTTCACCAGACAGCATCAACACGCTGGCGTCTGACGAGGCGTGCAGATGCAACGAATCGCCACTCTGGCTCAATACCACCAGTTGCCCCTCATGCGCGTCTGACGTGCCGTTGACCGTCACGCTGCCTTCGAGGATCACCAGCGCTGTGCTCCAGCCTTCCGGCTGTGTCAGCGTCAGGTCATGTCCCTGATTAAGCTTCATATCCCAGACGTTCATCGGCGACCAGGTGTGTGCCGGGCCTGTCGCGCCGTCATAATGACCGGCAATCACCCGCAACGTGCCGCTGCTGTCGGGCAAAGTCACCGTCGGGATGGTCTCCTGGGTGATGCTCTGATAACCCGGTGCCGCCATTTTGTCTTTCGCGGGCAGATTAACCCACAACTGGATCATCTTCAGCTCACCGCCCTTGCGCGAGAAATCAGCAGAGTGGAACTCTTCATGCAGAATACCTGCACCCGCTGTCATCCACTGAACATCACCGGGGCCGATCACGCCGCCCTTGCCGGTAGAGTCGCGATGCTCAACTTCGCCTGCATACACCAGCGTCACTGTTTCAAACCCGCGATGCGGATGCTCACCCACGCCACGTTTCACGCCATCCGCAGGGAAGGTGTGCGGACCCGCGTAATCCAGCAGCAGGAACGGGCTGAGCTGCTTGCCATGGGACTGGTAAGAAAACAGGGAACGCACCGGAAAGCCATCACCCACCCAATGCGGACGTGGCGCGGTATAAACACCGGTAATCTGTTTCATAACACTCTCCTGCGATGTGAATTTTCGATATGAATTAGCTTACATTCAGCATTAATGGATCGGTAGATCGCAAAAATGCTCTACACTGTTCTGAAAAGGGAACAATGGAGCAAATATGCAGGATCTCAACGACTTCGCCTGGTTTGTACAGGTGGTGGATCACGGTGGATTTGCCGCCGCAGGGAGAGCGCTCGGTCAGCCGAAATCAAAACTGAGCCGTCGCATTGCGCAACTGGAAGAGCGGCTCGGCGTGCGGCTGATTCAGCGAACGACGCGCCAGTTTACGGTCACCGAATTAGGGCAAACCTTTTATCAGCACTGTAAAGCGATGATGGTGGAAGCGGAAGCCGCACAGGATGCGATTGCCGCGTTGCAGGTGGAGCCGCGTGGCACGGTTAAAATTACCTGTCCGGTGACGCTACTGCATGTGCATGTCGGCGCCATGCTAGCGAAATTTATGGTGCGCTATCCGGACGTTAAACTGCAACTGGAAGCCACTAACCGCCGTGTTGATGTGGTGGGTGAGGGCGTTGACGTGGCGATCCGCGTGCTGCCCCCGCCTTTCGATGACAGCGATCTGGTCATGCGGGTGATCGCTGATCGCGGCCAGCGTCTGGTCGCCAGCCCGGAACTGGTGGCGCGGATGGGGGAACCAGGTGCGCCTGCCGAACTCAGCAACTGGCCGGGGCTGAGCCTGAGTGAGGGCAAGCATCTGCACCGGTGGGCGCTGAACGGCCCGGAGGGCGCTCACGCCGACGTGCATTTTACCCCGCGGCTTATCACCTCCGACATGCTGGCGCTGCGCGAAGCCGCCATCGCTGGCGTGGGCATTGTGCAATTGCCGCTGCTGATGGTGCGCGATCAACTGGCCTCGGGCGAGCTGGTGGTGGTGCTGAAAGAGTGGGAACCGCGCCGGGAGGTCATTCACGCGCTGTTCCCGTCCCGCCGTGGGTTGCTGCCATCTGTCAGAGCACTGGTTGATTTTCTCACCGAAGAGTATCGCGCGATGGTGGAAGATTGAGGGAAGTGTAGTCTGTAGGTCGGGTAAGCGAAGCGCCACCCGACAAGCAAACCGCACAAAAGCCAACGGTTCGAATATTGGCACTGAGTGGCATCAGGCACCGGGGGGGATTGACTCGCTTCGCTCGCCCTGCGGGCAGCCCGCTCACTGCGTTCGCGGTCTGTCCAACGTGCTAAAGCACGTTGTCGAACCCCGGTCGGGCGTTCTCATCCCCCCTTACGGAGAACATAAAAGAGAAAGCCCGTACTTGCGTACAGGCTCTTTTCTTTAAATATGGCGGTGAGGGGGGGATTGACTCGCTTCGCTCGCCCTGCGGGCAGCCCGCTCACTGCGTTCGCGGTCTGTCCAACGTGCTAAAGCACGTTGTCGAACCCCGGTCGGGCGTTCTCATCCCCCCCTGGTGCGGCGCTACATGCAAAAAAAAAGCCCGCATTTGCATGCGAGCTCTTCTTTAAATATGGCGGTGAGGGGGGGATTGACTCGCTTCGCTCGCCCTGCGGGCAGCCCGCTCACTGCGTTCGCGGTCTGTCCAACGTGCTAAAGCACGTTGTCGAACCCCGGTCGGGCGTTCTCATCCCCCCCGGCGCGGAGTTACATGCGAAAAAAAAGCCCGCATTTGCATACGAGCTCTTCTTTAAATATGGCGGTGAGGGGGGGATTCGAACCCCCGATACGTTGCCGTATACACACTTTCCAGGCGTGCTCCTTCAGCCACTCGGACACCTCACCATATTGTCTTCCCGGCATCACCGGGACGGGCGCTAATGTAGGGAAAACCGTACCGATCGTCAACTGACTTTTCGAAAAAATCGCGCAGTTAGCTAATCTTCAGGCAACTTGCTTCTAAATCGAACCGGAAACGCTTTTTTTGTCAGCAATCGGCTTTTTAAAGGCTGCGCGAAAGAAATTTGCTATGCTGATAAACCGCGACAAAACAACCAGTAACCGCATGCGTGATTGTCATTAAACCGTAAAAGCGCGTTTATCCGTCTGGAGACACAATGAACATCATTTTCTACCATCCCACCTTTGATATTCCGTTCTGGATTTCAGAACTGGAGAAACGGCTCCCTGGCGCGAAAGTGCGCGGATGGAAAAGCGGCGATAACGGGCCTGCGGATTATGCGCTGGTCTGGCATCCGCCAGTGGAAATGCTGGAAGGACGGTCGCTGAAAGCGGTGTTTGCCCTGGGCGCGGGGGTGGATTCGATTCTGAGCCAGTTGAAAGCCCACCCGGAAATGCTGCCGGAAACCACGCCGCTGTTTCGCCTCGAAGATACCGGCATGGCGCAACAGATGCAGGAATATGCTGTCAGCCAGGTGCTGCACTGGTTCCGCCGTTTCGACGATTATCAGCAGCAAAAGTACAATGTCCACTGGCAGCCGCTGCCTGATTATCAGCGTGAAGATTTTACGGTAGGCATTCTGGGCGCGGGCGTGCTCGGCAGTAAAGTCGCGGAAAGCCTGCTTGGCTGGGGTTTCCCGGTGCGCTGCTGGAGCCGCAGCCGCAAGAACTGGCCCAACGTGACCAGCTTTGCCGGGCGAGACGAACTGGCGGATTTTCTGCGCGAAACCCGCGTGCTGATCAACCTGTTGCCCAACACTCCGGAAACGGTGGGCATTATTGATAAGACCCTGCTGGCGCAGCTCAGGGATGAGAGTTATCTGCTCAACCTGGCGCGTGGCGTGCATGTTATTGAAAACGATCTGCTGCAGGCGCTGGAGCGCGGTAAAATCAAAGGCGCGATGCTGGATGTTTTCAATCAGGAGCCGTTACCGGCGGAAAGCCCGTTGTGGAAACATCCCCGAGTGGCGATAACGCCGCATGTCGCGGCGGTCACGCGCCCTTTGCAGGCAATCGAGTTTATCTCCCGCACCATCCAGCAGCTTGAGCGGGGTGAAGCGGGTAGCAAACCAGTGGATCGTCACTCAGGTTATTGAATGCCACACCCGGCGGGTCGCGTCGGGTTTTTTACTCATAAAGTTCACGCAATCCTGTTATCCTTTGCGTAAAACAGAGAGGAGAAAGCAATGTATCCCGTCGACCTGCACATGCACACCGTCGCCAGTACCCATGCCTACAGCACCCTTCATGATTATATTGCTGAGGCCAAGCGCAAAGGGATCGCGCTGTTTGCTATCACCGATCACGGCCCTGACATGGCCGATGCGCCACACCACTGGCACTTTATCAATATGCGCATCTGGCCGCGGATGGTCGATGGGATCGGTATCCTGCGGGGTATTGAGGCAAACATTAAAAATACACAGGGTGAAATTGACTGCACCGGACCGATGCTGACGTCATTAGATCTGATCATCGCCGGTTTCCATGAACCTGTTTTTCCGCCGCAGGATAAAGCCACCCATACCGAAGCGATGATCGCCACCATGGCCAGCGGCAACGTGCATATCATCAGCCATCCGGGTAACCCGAAATTCCCGGTCGATATTCCGGCCATCGCTAAAGCGGCGGCGAAATATCAGGTGGCGCTGGAGATTAACAACTCCTCGTTTGTCGCATCTCGTATTGGCAGCGAAGACAACTGCCGCGCCATCGCCGAAGCTGTGCGCGACGCGGGTGGCTGGGTGGCGCTCGGCTCTGACTCGCACACCGCGTTTTCGCTGGGCGATTTCACTGAATGCCAGAAAATCCTCGATGCCGTCGATTTCCCGGAAGATCGCATTCTCAACGTCACGCCGCGCCGTTTCCTGAATTTCATGGAATCACGCGGGATGGCGCCGATCCCTGAATTTTCTGAACTGTAATTTGTTAACTGGAATAACTGAATGAACGAGTTTTCAATCCTCTGCCGCGTGCTGGGATCGCTGTTCTACCGTCAGCCGCAGGACCCGCTGCTGGTGCCGCTGTTTACCCTGATCCGTGAAGGCAAACTGGCGGAAAGCTGGCCGCTGGAGCAGGACGAACTGCTGGAGCGCCTGCAGAAAAGCTGCGACGGGCAGCAGATCGCCACTGACTACAACGCCCTGTTTGTTGGGGAAGAGTGCAGCGTACCGCCGTTTGCCAGCCACTGGCAGAGTGAGATCAAAGAAGCGGATGTGCGCGCGTTCTTGTCCGAACGCGGTATGCCGCTCAGCGACGCACCTGCCGATCACCTCGGCACGTTGCTGCTGGCAGCCTCCTGGCTTGAAGATCAGTCGGAAGAGGATGAAAGCGAGGCGCTGGAAACCCTGTTCGCAGATTACCTGCTGCCCTGGTGCGGCGCCTTCCTCGGCAAGCTGGAAGCGCATGCTGCGACACCGTTCTGGCGCACGATGGCGCCGCTGACCCGCGAGGCGATTTCCGCCATGTGGGATGAATTACAGGAAGAAAACGAAGGGTGATGTAAATCACGTTATCAATGTAACGTAAAATCATTGCGTGATGATAATGTGCTCACAATCACAATTGTGCGCCGCGTTTCTGCTATGATCCGCGCCATGAACATACTCTTTTCTATTGCACTGACGACAGGCATTCTCTCCGGCATCTGGGGCTGGGTGGCTGTCTCTTTAGGCTTACTGAGCTGGGCCGGTTTTCTCGGTTGCACCGCCTATTTCGCCTGTCCGCAGGGCGGACTGAAAGGGCTGTTGATCGCCACCTGTACGGTGATGAGCGGTGTTCTGTGGGCGCAGGTCATTATGTATGGCAGCGCGCTGGCGCCGCATCTGGAAATCCTCAGCTATTCCCTGACCGGTATCGTGGCGTTTCTGATGTGCATTCAGGCGAAACAACTGCTGCTGTCGTTTGTCCCTGGCACTTTCATCGGCGCAGGCGCGACGTTCGCGGGGCAGGGCGACTGGCGGGTGATCGTCCCGTCGCTGGCGCTGGGGCTGTTGTTTGGTTATGCGATGAAAAACAGCGGCCTGTGGCTGGCGTCCCGGCGGCTGAAAACGGAATCGCCCTCGTTACAGGGTGAATAAAAAAGCGTGGCCCGATGCGGTGCCACGCTTTTTTTTGCCTGCAATCAGGATTCCGGCGGAACCGACATTTCGCGGTACTTCGCCAGCACCGGATTATTCACATCGGCTTTGTTTTGCAGATCCCACAGGCTGCGGTCGATGCCATCGTTAATCAGATAGATAACTCCCGTTTCAATCGCCGACATCAGGCACAACATCACCGGTTCGTTGGCGGTGTAACCAATTTCCCCTTCCAGCAGGCGCTGATAATCAATAAAGCGGAACACCCCGGCCTGCACTTCATAAGAGAGAATGGTTTTGCTGGTGTTCACCGACGACAACACTTCGCCGGTGCTGACGTTGACCACCCGCAGGTTGACCGCGATTTGATCGAGCTGGTATTGCGTGTCGGCGCCAATCCCGAAGTAACGTGCCCCCACGCCGCCCGACTTCACATTGCTCTCGTAGCCAATAATCGAGCCTTCAATCATGATATTGGCCGCGGTCAGCGACTGCAGCGGAATGCGGTTGTTGATCGCCACCGTGCCGTTTTCCTGTGCCGCGCGAATGATTTTGCGCTCGTTCAGCAGGTTTTGCAGACCCTGGCGCTCCAGCGGTACAAACCAGCGTGAATCTTTCAGCGCAGTGACCAGCATGGCGGTGGCGCTCTGCGGTACAGCCGTCGAGAAGTTACTGGCCGGGTACGGTTTGAACTGCCCGGTTTCATCCTGAATGTTGTACACCGAAACAAAAATCTTCCCGCTGGGCATCGGTAAATGGGTTAAATCGCGATAGCTTTGCGCCCTCGGCATTAACGTCGGTTTTGCGGCTTCTTTTGGCGGGGCCGTTAAACATCCGCTCAATAAACTGACGGCCAGGAGAAGTAATAAGCGCTGCATGATAGTCGTCCTGTAATAACTGAGCGTTAGAAGTCAGTGGAATTGGTTTGTAAACCTGAAACCTCAATGGTTGAGGTTTTCCCGGTTTTACGGTCGGTGACGTTTAATTGCAGCTGGCCGTCCCGGTTGGAGATATCGATGATGAAATCATTGGTCACCATCCTTCCCGGTTTGCCGGTGTTAATATTGGTGAGCAGCCCGCCTAATATTTGCGACTGGATCGCCTGAGTGAAATTATCCAGCGCCGAAGTCGGCTCCAGGCCGTAATCGTCATAGTTCGGATCTTTATACGAGTTCTGCGCCTGCGCGCTGTTGAGCAGGAAAGCGCCATTATTCGGGTTTCCGCCAAAATTCGGGTTCCGGAACTGGAATACCATATTCCCGCCCCAACTGACGGTAGGGATCAGGATGAGTGAAATCACTGTATATGCAATACGCATGACAGCCTCCGCGTTATATTCAGTTTTTTAAAATTCGTCCTGAGCTAAATCTTTAGTGCTCAGCAACGTCTGATCGATCTGCCGGCGTTTTATCGCCTCGTCAGTCGCTGCCAGCGCCTGACCCACCGTATTTTCAAAATCGTGTTTGGTTGGAAAGAGAAACGTCTGGAAAATCACATCCTGATTAATGGCGATGGTTATCCAGCTCCCCCAGCGGGCGCTGGGTCGCTCATTAATCGTCAGATTTCCCTTGTAATCACTTTCCCACTTGTCGCTGAAGGAACGATAAAAATCATGTCCTGTCGACGAGACCGTGTGGTCGGTCAATAAGCCGGGGATTTCCACCTCAACGGCGTGCAGACTCCCGGTGACGAGCAGGAGTTCTGCTGCCACAAGCCAGGCAAAATAGCGTTTCATGGGCTCACCGCCTGAGATTATCGTTGGCCCATGAGACCGCCTGAGTGCGGTTTTTAACGGATATCTTTTTGAAAAGATTATAAAGATGTGTTTTGACCGTGTTCTCGCTGATAAACAGCGAGCGGGCGATCTCGTTGTTGGAAGCGCCAATCCGTAGCTTGTTGAGGATCTCTTTCTCACGATGGGTGAGCAGCGCGGTATCCGTCCCGTTGTAGCGGTAGTTGCCGGAATGGGTAATCAGATAACTCGCTAATTTCTGTGAGAAATAACATTCGCCGCGCAGAACGCCGTGCAATCCTTCAATCAGACGCGATTCATCTTCAGAGACATAAAATACGCCATTGATATGCGGCCAGTTTTCAATATCGCGGAAAGGATATTCATCAGGAGTATTTAACAGCAGCATCCTGATATTATTGTTTTTTCTGCCTAAGTTTTCCTGCCAGTAATGAATGAGCTTTTTATCGGCTTCCATCATATCAAATAATATAATGCTATTAGCCGAAATATCATCGAGAGATCGCTGAATATTATGCAGTTTTGTCGTTAATACCAGCGAATGCTTTAAATGCTGTAGCAGGGCAGTGGCCTGCAAAGAAGGTTTAGTGATCAACAATAATGTATGACCATGAATACTATGGACTTCATTAAACATGATGAAACCCCACTTTTTGAGCGCACCTGACAGCTGCTCACGGGAAGACCGTGAGTACCAGAAGTACTGAAAGATGCGGAACTGCTGTGTGTAGAAAGTGCCATAAACCCCGCAATGGGGGCAAAAGTAAAACTAATTGAGTACGACTAATTTCAATCTAGTCATTACCAACCTTAAAGCAAGTGTTAATCGTGTAACAGAATGTAAAACTAAATATTTAAATGTGTATTTCTGGATTTTAAACTGTTTAGATTTAATAGAAAAGTTGTACATTTCAATAATTGTGCACAAATTTACCGGACGCTGGTGTGTGCATTTATCTATTGATTTAAATGGTTTTTATTGATTTTAAAATGTGGTTCAGAGTGCAATTTATTACAAAATTCTGACAGGTTGATCGGTACACGCTCACAGCTTAAGAAAAGTCGAGCGTGGTCACGTGATGATCACGAATAACCATTTCTTACGCGATGAATAGCGTCAACTTCTCTTGACGGCAGCACCTCCGGGCGATGCGTTTTTATCTGGCAAACATCAGGAAACAGGAAGAAATAAAACGCCTCTGCCGCTTCGATTACGCTTTACTCCTCATACTTTGGGGTGAATATAAGCAATAAAATACCACTGGCGGGTGAGATATTTAAAATGTTTCTCCCGACATACTCTCCAACGTAACGCCGCGTTAACAAAAAACGCAGATCGTTTACATATTATCGGTACGTTATTATTACAACAGAACCAGGTCCAGGGCGACAACATGAAAAACAAATTGTTATTTATGGTGTTAACAATACTGGGTTCGCCTGGGTTAGTCATCGCCGCAGGTAATGATCTGGCAAATTCAGAATATAACCTCGCGGTTAATGAGTTAAGTAATCCATCTTACAATCAGGCAGCCATTATTGGTCAGCAGGGTGGTTATAATAATGCCACTATTCGCCAGAGCGGTTCAAAAGTCCTTTCCGCTATTTCACAGGAAGGGTCCGGGAATCGGGCGAGAATTGACCAGTCAGGAACCTACAACCTTGCTTATATTGCGCAGACCGGCAGTAGTAACGATGCAAATATTCAGCAAGGAGGATACGGAAATACTGCGGCCATTATCCAGCAAGGATCAGGTAATAAAGCAAATATTACGCAATATGGTACGCAAAAAACCGCAGTTGTAGTGCAACGACAGTCGCAGATGGCAATACGCGTCATTCAACGCTAGCTATTCACGGCAATTAAAATCAATCCGATGGGGGTTTACCATGAAACTTATCAAAGTAGCAGCATTCGCAGCAATTGTAGTTTCTGGCAGTGCTCTGGCAGGTCTTGTGCCGCAGTACGGTGGTGGTCATGGCGGCGGTGGCAGCACCACAGGCCCTGAGTCAACCATGAGCATCTATCAGTATGGTAGCGGCAACCTGGCGACCGCGCTGCAAAGCGATGCCCGCAACTCTGATCTGACCATCAAACAATATGGCGGCGCTAACGCAGCCGATGTGGGCCAGGGGTCTGACACCAGCACTGTCGACCTGCAGCAGAATGGCTATGCAAACAATGCCACTGTCGATCAGTGGAACAGCAAAAACTCTGAAGTCGAAGTGCGTCAGTTCGGTACCAGCAATGGTGCTCTGGTGACTCAGTCTGCTTCTGATTCCAGCGTCACTGTCCATCAGGTTGGTTACGGTAACAACGCAACGGCCAGCCAGTACTAACATCCGATATTGTCATCTGAAAAACAGGGCGCTGGCCCTGTTTTTTTCTGGAGGTGAATATGCACAGCTTGTTGCTGCTGGCGGCGCTGAGCAATCAGATTGCGTTTGATGTCGCACAGCAGGGCGATATCACTACGATCGTTCCTGTCGTTACCTTAAATCAATCCTGCGTCTGCCGCGTTCAGGTGTTGACCCTGCGGGAAGGGCAGAGCGGCACCAGCCAGATACAGCAGAGTAAGACCCTCTCTTTGCCCGCTAATCAGGCGATTGATCTGCCACTGCTTCGTATAAATTTGACCCCTGAAGACACAGTTAAAGTGGTTGTCACCGTCACCGACGGGCAGGCGCTTCATTTGTCACAGCAGTGGTTGTCATCGAACAAAACGTGACCAAAAAAATTCAGTAAATCAAGTCATTGACTCGACTGGCGGAAATACGAAAACGTTAATATGCTGTAATAAATGTTAGTGACCGTGTCATGTTGTAAACACAGTAGCTATCGTCTGGTGCAATGCTTACCGCACTCAAGGATGAGCCATACTGAAGAGGTTTGACATGAAAACATTTGTGAGCACGACGCTTCCCTTACTTCTCCTCATCTCATCCACAGCAAGCCTCGCAGCGAACACCTCGCCAGGCGGAGTGATTCACTTCCGTGGCGCCATTGTCGAAGATCCCTGCAACGTCTCGCGCACTGCGGATAACCTGGCAATCAGTTGCTATCGCGATGGCGTAACAAAAACCTCGGTCTATTCCCTCGAACAGGCTGAAAAAGGCGTTAAAGGGAATAATGCGATTGCGGCGGTGAAAATGGATTACATCAACCCGCAAAAAACCATGGCGGTGTTGCGGGTCGATTACCAGTAACCAGAAAAAAGCCCCTCCTGCAGGGGCTTTGATTAACCGGCGCTGGCCTGCGCTTTTTTCGGCGCCTGCAAAGGCTTGCCGGAAAAGAGGAAGCGCAGTAGCGGAATGCGCAAATGTATCTCATATAAAATCAATGCGCAGCCGATAACAAAGATCAGCCCGGCGAGAAAGCCCAGCGTATCAGATGTAATGAAAGGCGTGATCCACGCCCCGTAGAAAAGCGTTAAGGGATGATGTACCAGATAGATAAACAGCGAAGCGTTGACGAAGTAGGTGACGCGCGACGATTGAAAATTCAGCAGTCGATGCCCGAAAGCAAACACCACATTCACCATCCACAGCCCCAACACCATCGTAATCACCGATTCCGTCTCGTACATCCATGCATCACCGGAACCGTATTGCTGATTAAGACGATAGGCGATAAAGCCCAACGCCGCACCGACCGCGCACCACGGAGAAGGGGTGGTGAACAGCGCTTTCAGCCGCGGATTGATAAACGCCTGCGCGCCAATGATAAAGAACGGCACGTAAAACAGCGTCTGCATCACGGCGAAGTTGAACAGGCCGTCGCTCAGAATGGGCGGATACAGGATAAACAACGTGCGGCGGATCGCGGCATACAGCACACCGAGCGCCAGAAACAGCAGTGTCAGTTGCCAGAGCGTCACATGTTCGAAGAAACGTTTACGGGTGCGGGTCTGGCGACGTCTCAGCCAGCGGAACACCACGATGCTTATGGTTGTCAGCACCACCAGCACCAGCAGGAACCACAGGTGCGAAATCAACTCCCACACCAGCGTGTTGTACTTGTCATACAGCGACAGGTCCTGCCAGCTGTCGGTTTTGCCCTTCACGTACTGCAGCATAATAAACTGCGGCAGCGTCAGCAGCGGAATGGCGGTCAGCAACGGGATGCCGACGCGCTCCACGCGCACCTTCCACCATTTTTTAAGCGGATAGCGCAAAAACAGCATGTAGGAAAAGTAGCCAGAGATGACGAAAAAGACCTGCATGCGGAACGAATGAATGAAATCATTGAACAGCGTCAACCACCATGATGGCTCCACGCTGTTCACGTGCCAGGCATGGCTTGAGTAGATCAACGATATGTGAAAAGGAATCCCTAATAACATCAGCCATGCACGGATAGAATCAAGGAAATATTCACGTTGTGGCGGTACTTTATTCATAGACTTACATACAATCTCAGACTTTTCGTCTTATCGCGAGTGGCGATAACGTTTAAATTCGGCAGCAACCCTACACGATGTCCGGGAACCTGTCTCCAGGATAAGCACGCAAAGTACAAAAAGGCAGCGGATCAGTCACTAATCCATGAGCCGGCGTGTTGAACATGACTGGGATTCAGTTGTCGGATTGCTTGAGTTTCCATTAAAATAGATCGGATCGATTTAAGCACACAAAGGGGGAAGTGCTTACTTATATGAAACATAAACCACAGATGATGAAACTGCGCTGGATTGGCGCAGCCGTAATGTTATCCCTGTGTACTTCATCTGCATGGGCATTTAGTATTGATGACGTTGCAAAGCAGGCAAAATCACTCGCTGGCAAAGGCTACGAGGCACCAAAAAGCAACCTGCCCTCCGCATTCCGCGATATGAAATACGCGGACTATCAAAAGATCCAGTTCAACCACGATAAAGCCTACTGGAGCAACATCAAAACCCCGTTCAAATTAGAGTTCTACCATCAGGGGATGTACTTCGACACGCCGGTTACCATCAACGAAGTGACGGCCACCGCCGTGCGTAAAATTAAATATAGCCCGGATTACTTCAATTTTGGCGATGTCCCGCACGATAAAGACACGGTCAAGGATCTGGGCTTTGCTGGTTTCAAAATCCTCTATCCGATCAACAGCAAAGATAAGAACGATGAGATCGTCAGCATGCTCGGCGCCAGCTATTTCCGGGTGATCGGTCAGGGGCAGGTTTATGGTTTATCCGCACGCGGGCTGGCTATTGATACCGCGCTGCCATCAGGTGAAGAGTTCCCGCGTTTTCGCGAGTTCTGGGTTGAACGTCCGAAACCAACTGATAAACGCCTGACGATTTATGCCCTGCTGGATTCTCCTCGCGCCGCGGGCGCTTACCGTTTTGTGGTGATCCCGGGCCGCGATACCGTGGTTGACGTGCAGTCTAAAATCTATCTGCGCGACAAAGTGGGTAAACTCGGCGTTGCGCCGCTGACCAGTATGTTCCTGTACGGGCCAAACCAGCCGTCGCCGACGACCAACTATCGCCCGGAAATGCATGATTCCAACGGTCTTTCCATTCACGCCGGTAATGGCGAATGGATCTGGCGTCCGGTCAACAACCCGAAACACCTCGCCGTCAGCAGTTACGAAACCGAAAACCCGCTGGGCTTTGGTCTGCTGCAGCGTGGCCGTCAGTTCTCGCGTTTCGAAGATCTGGACGACCGCTACGACCTGCGCCCGAGCGCGTGGATCACACCGAAAGGGGACTGGGGCAAAGGTAAAATCGAACTGGTTGAAATTCCGACCAACGATGAAACCAACGACAACATCGTCGCCTACTGGACGCCTGAGCAACTGCCTGAGGCGGGCAAGGAGATGAACTATAAATACACCATCACCTTCAGCCGTGACGAAGATAAGCTGCACGCACCGGATAATGCGTTTGTGATGCAAACCCGCCGCTCTACGGGCGACGTGAAACAGGCGAACCTGATCCGTCAGCCGGATGGCACCATCGCTTTCATGGTTGATTTCACGGGCGCCGACATGAAAAAACTGCCGCAGGATACCCCGGTAACCGCGCAGACCAGCATTGGCGACAATGGTGAAATCGTTGAAAACAGCGTTCGCTATAATCCGCTTACCAAAGGCTGGCGCCTCATGCTGCGCGTCAAAGTGAAAGATGCCAAGAAAACCACGGACATGCGCGCCGCGCTGGTCAATGCCGATCAGACGCTGAGCGAAACCTGGAGCTATCAGCTGCCTGCCAATGAATAAGACAACGAAGTACATTGACGCTCTGCCACTTTCAGAGGCTGAAAAAGCCGCGCTGCCTGACACGGATCTCCGTGCCATTCACGAAGCGCTGGATGCCGACCACCGGACGTTTGCGCGTGACGACGACACGCCCTTAGCGTCGGTGAAAGCGCGTCTCGAACACAGCTGGCCGGACTCTTTGGCGAAAGGTCAGTTTATCAAAGACGATGAAGGTCGCGATCAACTGCAGGCGATGCCGGAAGCGAAACGTTCCTCCATGTTCCCCGACCCGTGGCGCACCAACCCGATTGGGCGTTTCTGGGACCGGCTGCGTGGCCGCGACGTTACCCCCCGCTATCTGGCGCGTCTGACCAAAGAAGAGCAGGCGCGTGAGCAGAAGTGGCGTATGGTCGGCTCGATTCGCCGCTATATTCTGCTGCTGTTAACGCTGGCGCAGACGGTGGTTGCCACCTGGTATATGAAAACCATCCTGCCTTATCAGGGCTGGGCGCTGATTAACCCGGCGGATATGGTCGGTCAGGACTTGTGGGTCTCCTTTATGCAGCTTCTGCCGTATGTGCTGCAAACCGGGATCCTCATCCTCTTCGCCGTGCTGTTCTGCTGGGTGTCGGCGGGTTTCTGGACCGCGCTGATGGGCTTTTTGCAATTGCTCATCGGCAAAGACAAATACAGTATTTCCGCCTCCACGACCGGCAATGAACCGATTAACCCGGAACATCGCACCGCGCTTATCATGCCTATCTGTAACGAGGACGTGAACCGCGTCTTTGCCGGGCTGCGTGCGACCTGGGAATCGGTAAAAGCCACGGGGCAGTCACAGCATTTCGACGTTTACATCCTGAGCGACAGCTACAACCCCGATATCTGCGTGGCTGAGCAAAAAGCGTGGATGGAACTGATCGCCGAAGTGCAGGGCGAAGGGCAGATCTTCTATCGTCGCCGTCGCCGTCGCGTGAAACGCAAAAGCGGTAACATCGACGATTTCTGCCGCCGCTGGGGCAGCCAGTACAGCTACATGGTGGTGCTGGACGCCGACTCCGTAATGAGCGGCGAGTGCCTGACCGGGCTGGTGCGTCTGATGGAAGCGAACCCGAATGCCGGGATCATCCAGTCCTCGCCGAAAGCCTCCGGGATGGACACGCTCTATGCGCGCTGTCAGCAATTTGCCACTCGCGTTTACGGCCCGCTGTTCACCGCCGGTCTGCATTTCTGGCAACTGGGGGAATCCCACTACTGGGGCCACAACGCCATCATCCGCGTGAAGCCGTTCATCGAGCACTGTGCGCTGGCGCCGCTGCCGGGTGAGGGTAACTTTGCCGGCTCCATCCTGTCGCACGACTTTGTGGAAGCCGCGCTGATGCGCCGTGCTGGCTGGGGCGTGTGGATTGCCTACGATCTTCCGGGGTCGTATGAAGAGCTGCCGCCGAACCTGCTGGATGAACTCAAACGTGACCGCCGCTGGTGCCAGGGTAACCTGATGAACTTCCGCCTGTTCCTGGTGAAAGGGATGCATCCGGTACATCGTGCGGTGTTCCTGACGGGCGTTATGTCCTATCTCTCCGCGCCGTTGTGGTTTATGTTCCTCGCGCTGTCGACGGCCCTGCAGGTAGTGCACGCGCTGACCGAACCGCAATACTTCCTGCAACCGCGGCAACTGTTCCCGGTCTGGCCGCAGTGGCGACCAGAACTGGCGATTGCGCTGTTTGCCTCCACCATGGTGCTGCTGTTCCTGCCGAAGCTGCTCAGTATCATTCTGGTGTGGTGTAAAGGCTCGAAAGAGTATGGCGGCTTCTTCCGCGTGACGATTTCTCTGCTGCTGGAAGTGCTGTTCTCGGTACTGCTGGCGCCAGTGCGCATGCTGTTCCACACGGTGTTTGTGGTCAGCGCGTTCCTCGGCTGGGAAGTGGTCTGGAACTCGCCGCAGCGTGATGATGACTCCACCCCGTGGGGCGAAGCCTTCATGCGTCATGGCTCTCAGTTGGTGCTTGGTCTGGTGTGGGCCGTGGGGATGGCATGGCTCGATCTGCGCTTCCTGTTCTGGCTGGCGCCGATCGTCTTCTCGCTGATCCTGTCGCCGTTTGTCTCTGTGCTTTCCAGCCGCGCCACGATCGGTCTGCGCAGCAAGCGCTGGAAACTGTTCCTGATCCCGGAAGAGTATTCTCCGCCGCAGGTGCTGGAAGATACCGACAAATATCTGGTGCTCAACCGTGGGCGTGAACTGGAGCATGGCTTTATGCAGGCGGTGTTCAGTCCGGCGTTCAACGCGCTGGCGACGGCGATGGCCACCGCGCGTCACCGTGAAAGTCATGTGCTGGAGATTGCCCGCGACCGTCACGTTGAGCAGGCGTTGAACGAAACGCCGGATAAACTTAATCGCGACCGTCGTCTGGTGCTGTTGAGTGACCCGGTGACGCTGTCGCGCCTGCACTATCGTGTGTGGGCCGCGCCGGAAAAATATTCGTCCTGGGTAAGCTATTATCAACAGTTAGGGCTGGACCCGCTGGCGGTGAAAGTGCAGTAAGCCGCAGGTTAAGGAAAAATACCGGCCACTGTGCCGGTATTTTTTTCCCGCAGGGTATCCATCACAGCCCGTAGGACTACTCAGCGTTCATCCCATTCATCGGCCGCCGTCTGGCCTTCCTCGGTATCAAGCGGCGGCTCGAGCTGGAATTCACCTTCATCCCATTCGTGCAGGGTGTTCTCTTCCATCCACTCCTGACGAAGTTCGATTTCGTCGTAATCACCGTCAAATACGCTCTGCGCGGCCTCACCGAACAGCACTGGCAGACACTCGCCGTCATCACTTTCTTCGGCTAAAAACTCCGCCTGCCACATGATGTCGCCGTCTTCTAACACGTATTTTTGAATATTCAGCTGCTGTATATCAGCATTCTCGTCGTCGAGTTGCGGATTATCGGCGAGGAACTCTTCGCGAGCCGCATCAATAGCTTCTTCGAGCGTGGCATACATAGTCATCTCTTTTCTCCCTGCAGGTTGATGTGGTATTCAGGGAAAGAATAGCTGAAGTTTGCGTTATGCAAGGTCTGCAGACAAAAAAACGTTCTGATAAGGGTAAGGTTAGCGCTCAGCGGTGGCTCGCTGTGCCCGTGGGCGGCGCAGGGTGAGCGTCGAGTAGATGACGTTAAACAGCACCACGCCTGCCGTGACGCAGAAGACGGCGCGAAAGCCGTAGCTGGCGGAAACCGCCGCGCCGATAAGCGGCCCGGTGACGTTGCCGATGTCGCGAAACGACTGGTTGTAGCTGAACACACGCCCGGCGATCTGGTTGGTGGCATTATAGACCAGCAATGTCTGCACCGCCGGGAGCAGCGCACCGTCGGCGGCACCAAGCAGGAAGCGCAAAATCCCAAGTTGCAGGGGCGTCTGTACCAGCGCCATTGGAATTAGCAGCAGCACGGACACCACCAACGCGGCAATCAGGATCTTCTCCGGCCCGATGCGGTCACCGAGCTTGCCGAGTCGTGGCGCGCTGAGCAGGGCCGCGACGCCCGGCACTGAGGCGATCATCCCGCTGATAAACGCGATATTGCTGACGTTTCCCGCCAGATCACGGACGTAGAGCGTCAGAATCGGGGCGATAGAGCCGGTCGCCACCTGAATGATCATAGTGGTAATAAACAGGCTCAGCACCAGCCGCGGGCTCTTCAGTGAGCCGATCACCTCGCGAAAGTGGAGCATCTCTTTTTTCGATACCGGGGTAAATTGTTCGCGGATCAGCAGCAGGGTGATGACAAAGCAGACGAACAGCACGCTGGCGGTCATGTAAAAGACCGGACGCAACCCCCACGTATCCGCCAGCAGTCCGCCTGCCAGCGGTCCGAGTAGCGCGCCGCTGACAGCGCCTGTCGACAGCGTCCCCAGCGCCCAACCGCTTTTGTTGCGTGGTACCTGGGTGGCAATCAGGGCGTTGGCGTTCGGCACAAACCCGCCCAGCAGACCGAGCAGCGCGCGAAGGATCAGCAACTGCCAGACGTTCTGCGCCAGCCCCATCAGCACCATGACAATCGACATCCCCAGCGCCGAGCGCAGGAGCATGATTTTTCGACCACGGCGATCCGCAAGACCGCCCCAGAAAGGCGAGGCGATGGCGGAGAAAAGAAAGGTGATGCTAAAGACCAGACCGGACCACATGTTCAGCTCGCGCAGACCCGTTACGCCCAGCTCTTCGACGTAGAGCGGCAGAAAGGGCATGACCAGGCTAAAAGCGGCGCCGGTAAGAAAACAACCGAGCCAGGCAACGGCGAGATTGCGTTTCCAGTTAATGGGTGTCTCAGAAGAAGGCATAAAAATCCACAGCAGCGCGCAGAGCGGCTGTAATCAGCTGATTAAAAAGTCTATAGCAGGCTAATTATGCGCCTGCGGAAAGGGTTCTGCAAATCAGAGACATCAGAAAGGGAGAGGTGGCAGCCGTGAAGGCTGCCTGTGGATCAGTAACGCGAAGGAACGCCTTCCGGGCGGGTCTTGAAGCGACGATGCAGCCACATATACTGCTCCGGCGCCATCAGAATGCACTGCTCAACGACGCGGTTCATCCATGCGGCGGTGGTTTCGGCATCATCCAGCGGCGGTGAACACTCCGGCGGCAGCATGATCAGCTCATAGCCTTTACCGTCTGCCCGGCGGCGCGGCACAAACGGCACCACGCAGGCTTTCGACATCTTCGCCAGCATCCAGGTGCCGGTCGTCGTGGCAGCCTGCTCAACGGCAAAGAACGGCACAAACACGCTGCTGCGCGGACCGTAGTCATGATCTGGCGCGTACCACACCACATCACCATTTTTCAGCGCTCTGACCATCCCTTTGAGATCTTTGCGGTCGAGCATATCTTTGTTGGAACGCAGACGTCCCCAGGTTTGCAGCAGATCCAGTACCGGGTTGTCGTTAGGGCGATACACGCCGATACCCGGCCAGTTGAGGCCAAACATTCTCGCGCCCATTTCAAGCGTGAGAAAATGAACGCCGATCAGCAGAATGCCTTTCTTTTGCGCTTCCAGCTCACGTAACGGTTCGAAACCGGTCACTGTCGTCCAGCGCGCGATGCGCCTGTCTGACCAGAACCAGGCCATACCGGTTTCCATCAACCCCATTCCCACGGACTCAAAATTCTTCACCACTAACTGGTGGCGCTCCGCGTCGCTCATATCAGGAAAACAGAGTTCCAGATTACGGTAAGCGATACGGGCGCGGCGTTTCATCAGACGCATTGAAAGGCGACCCATTGAGGTGCCGACGCGATAAATGACCGGATAAGGAAGCTGCACCATCAGCCACAGGGCGCCGATACCGAGCCAGGTTAACCAATAACGAGGGTGCAGAAGCGCTGCAGAAAATTTGGGTAAATGGGTCATGTCATTCCTGTCATTACAAACAACTCCCTCTATTGTCGCATTTTTTTTCCGTCAGCCAAAATCCGTGCCAACGATGTGCGGTGATAACAGACAAATGTTGAGAGTACATATAATAAGGTGAGAGAAATGTAGCGCAAATTGTGGGGATGTAAATTGTGATTCTTTGCTATATCATGCGGCCCGACTCATATTTCCCTTAGACGATTGCAGGAACCGGACACCATGCCAGTGTTACATAACCGCATTTCGAATGAGGCGTTGAAGGCGCAAATGCTGGCGGAAACCGAGCCGCGCACAACGATCTCGTTCTATAAATATTTCACCATCACCGATCCTAAAGCGACCCGCGACGCACTGTATGTGGCGTTCAGCGCCCTTGGCGTCTTTGGTCGCGTCTATCTTGCGAAAGAAGGGATTAACGCCCAGATCAGCGTGCCGGAAAGCCGCGTGGAGGCGTTGCGTGAATTGTTGTACGGTTTTGACCCGGCGCTGAACGGCCTGCGTCTGAACATTGCGCTGGATGATGACGGTAAATCATTCTGGGTGCTGCGCATGAAAGTGCGTGACCGCATTGTGGCGGACGGTATTGATGACCCGAGCTTTAATGCCGGTGATGTCGGTGACTATCTGAAAGCGGCGGAAGTGAACGCGATGCTGGACGATCCGAACGCCATTTTCATCGACATGCGCAACCACTACGAATACGAAGTCGGCCATTTCGAAAATGCGCTGGAGATCCCCGCCGATACCTTCCGCGAGCAGTTGCCGAAAGCGGTGGAGATGATGCAGGAGCATAAAGACAAAAAGATTGTCATGTACTGCACCGGCGGCATTCGCTGCGAAAAAGCCAGCGCCTGGATGAAACACAACGGCTTCAATAAGGTCTGGCACATTGAAGGCGGGATCATTGAATACGCCCGTCGTGCGCGCGAGCAGGGGTTGCCGGTGCGTTTTATCGGTAAAAACTTTGTCTTTGATGAGCGCATGGGCGAACGCATCAGCGATGAAGTCATTGCCCATTGCCACCAGTGCGGCACACCGTGCGACACCCACACAAACTGCCTGAATGACGGCTGTCACCTGCTGTTCATACAATGCCCGGCGTGTGCGGAAAAATTCGAAGGCTGTTGCAGCGAAGCCTGCCAGCAGGAGCACAAGTTGCCGGAAGAGGAACAGCGTCGTCTTCGCGCCGGGCGTGAAAATGGCAATAAAATCTTCAATAAGTCTCGCGGGCGACTGAATACGAAGCTGGGTATTCCGGATCCGGAGTAAGCGCCTGTCATCAGGCGCTTTCACTTAACGGTTAAAGCGCGCCAGCGAAAAGGGTGTGAGGTCGAATTCCGGCGTCGTGCCCTGGGCAAACTGCGCGGCGATTTCGCCGAGCACCGGGGCAAACTTGAAACCGTGACCGCTGAGACCGCTAATCAGCAGCGTCTCACGATGGCCGGGCAGGGTGTCGATGATGAAATCTTCATCCGGCGAGTTGTCATAGGTGCAGGACGCGCCATGCAGGCAACCGCCGATCCCCGGCAACACCTGACGCAGGAAACTGAACGCCTCTGAACCGTCAGTGGCGACGGTGCCAAATGGTTTCCGCTCCGCTTCGGAGGAAATGATTTGCCCGCCGTTGTGCCTGCCGATTTTCAGTTCGTTATCTTCCGCCGGGAAGCCGTAATATTGATCCCCGTTCGGCAGTTCACCGGTAAAGGCCGGGAAATGGTTTTTACTGCTGTAACGACCGTCGGCCTGGAACCAGGCAAATACTTTGCGTACCGGCTGTACGGGCAGTTCCGGCAACAGTTTCGTTACCCAGGTTCCGGCGCTGATCAACAGTTTTTTACCGTGAAAATTCTCTTCGGCAGTCTCTACCATCACGCCGTCGGCCTGATGATGAATGGCGGTGACCGGCACGTTAAACTGTTGCGCCGCACCGGCTTCCCGCGCCAGGCGGATCCACGCTTTCACGGCCAGCTCGCTTTTCAGCACCCCGGAGGCAGATTCAAAAATCCCGCTGTAATTGTCGGGCACCCGGATTTCCGGCCAGCGGGACATGACCGCCTGCGCATCAAGCGTTTCAACCGCCAGACCAAACTGCTGCGCGCTGTGCGCGACATTAGCCAGAAATGGCGAACCAGACGGGCCGAGGTTAATCACCCCGGTTTTTTCGAAAATGGCTTCGCCGCTGAGGGTGGCGAGTTCATCCCACAGTGCCTGCGCCCGCAGCACCAGCGGGACATATTTTTCACCTTCGCCGTAGGCATGGCGGATCAGGCGGGTATCGCCATGATGACTGCCCTTGTCATGCGGCGGAAGATGGGCGTCGAGCATCAGAACATTAAGACCCGCACGGCGCGCGTAATAACCGGCGGCAGCACCGACGGAGCCGCTGCCAAGAACAATTAAATCGTATTGCATAGTCTCTTCCGGAAAATCTTTCTTAGCAGAGTAATTAATTATCAGTTGTGATACAACACTATAAATAATAAAGGCACCCGAAGGTGCCTGTGAAGCTATGCATTACGTTTAATGTCTTCGATACTCATCTTTCTGATAATCGCCTGCTTCTATTTTGGCGATGCCCGCTTCCAGAATCGAAATAAACTGGCGGGCGACATCCGTTGTCAGCCACAATGTCTGGCCGATTTCCGCGTCGTTACTGCTCGCTTGAGTGGGGTTTTGGTAGTGTAAGCGCAGCATCAGCGCATCGTAGCTGTCTACGGTGCTGATGTCCCATCCGACGAGGGGATGGGTCTGAATGACTTCATTAATTTTTTCCATCATAACCCCTTATCTACGTGTTAAATGATAACGACTCTCGAGGTTCTGCGTGTTTTATCTTTATCTGAAGCAAAGTAAGTATATCAATAAATAACCGATTACTCGAGAAATTAAATAATCTGCAACACAAATTATTTAACACTGCGCATTTTTGAATGACAATCCACCAGATTGTTCATTATTTTTTAAGAGATTAGAGAATATATCGGAAAGAGATTAAAAATTAAGCAAGGCGGGAAAACAAAAAAGCCGGGGCGACCCGGCAAGACAACACAATGAGCGAGTAATATTTAATCAGTGATGAACCAGTCATCAGCGCTTTCCCACGTTTCCTGCAGGATTTCGCTGATGCGATCTTTGTCTTCTTTGATGCCGCCGATAACGGAAAGATTATTGTTAGCCGCGTACCGGACGGTAACGTTGCCATCGGCGTCAGGGTATTGGTTGTTGATGCGGCGGGAGAGTTCTCCTGCCAGCGCGTCTAATGCTCCGGCAGGTAACGGCGTTGTTTTAGCAATCGTCACTTCAATTCGCATAGTCACGTCATCCTTCAGGCTGTTTCCTGGCAGGCGGCTTTCGCACACCCCCTGTATTTATACTGTATATGTATACAGGTAAATAAACTAACTTACAACAGGGGGTTGCGATTTTTTTATGCCTTTACCGTCCAGCGCACGGTTTCACCGGCGAGGAAGGGGATGAGCGTATCGTCCGGCAGGGCGATGCTGTCCACGACGGTACTCTCTTCGCGAACCAGTTCAATGAAGCTGTTATTGACCGGCAGATTGTAAAAGCGCGGGCCATTCAGGGAACAGAAGGCTTCGAAATGCGCAAGCGCGTTCATCTCTTCAAACACGGTGGCATAACTGCCAAGCGCGGTCGGGGCGTTGAAGCAGCCCGCACAGCCGCAACTGGCTTCTTTGCGATGACGGGCGTGCGGCGCGGAATCCGTGCCGAGGAACGCGCGGCTGAAACCGCTGGCGACCAGTTCACGCAGCGCCTGCTGGTGGATATTGCGCTTGAGGATCGGCAGACAGTACAGATGCGGGCGTACGCCACCCACCAGCATATGGTTGCGGTTAAACATCAGGTGTTGCGGCGTAATCGTGGCGGCCAGACGATCGTTGCCGTCGCGAACATATTCCGCGGCATCTTTGGTGGTGATGTGCTCAAAGACCACTTTCAGCCCCTGCAGGCGCTGACGCAGCGGCTCCATGACGGTATCGATGAAGCGCGCTTCGCGGTCGAAAATGTCGATCTCCGCCTGCGTGACTTCACCATGCACCAGCAGCGGCATTCCCAGTTTTTCCATGCGCTCCAGTACCGGCATAATGGCATCAATACTGGTCACGCCATGGCTGGAGTTGGTGGTGGCATTGGCCGGGTAGAGTTTGGCGGCGGTAAACACGCCTTCCTGAAAACCGCGTTCCAGTTCGTTCGGATCCAGCGTATCGGTCAGATAGCAGGTCATCAGCGGGGTAAAATCATGCCCGGCGGGGATCGCGTCAAGAATACGCTGGCGATAAGCGATGGCGGCGTCCACCGTGGTCACCGGCGGCACCAGATTCGGCATTACAATCGCACGCCCGTAGAGTTCGCTGGTATAAGGCACGACGGTTTTCAACATATCACCATCACGCAGATGAATATGCCAGTCGTCAGGGCGGCGGATTTTTAAAACCTGGGGTTGTGCTGTCATGAGGGGCTCCGGCTGGTTGGTTCAGTCATCAGGCTGCTTTTTGCCGGGCACTAAGGATAAGCGGAAACGTTTTCGTTTGCACTCTTTATCCGAAAAAAAACGGGCGCCTCAGCGCCCGTCAGGTCAGTCGGTGAAAGGGATGATAATTTCACCCGGTTTCACTTCAATGCCTTTCGCATATTTCTTCGCCAGCGCTTCGCCTTTGCTGGCATCCTCGCGCAGAATATACGCCGGTTGCTGGTTAAAGTAGTTTCGCAGAGACTGGTTCAGATAGGGCATCAGCGTCTGAACGACCGACTGCATTTTCTCCGGCGCGACTTTCGCGTCCACGACTTCCATCTCCTGCAGGTAAATAGCGCCTTGTTCTTTATTGAAAACCGGCTGCGCTTTGAGTTTCAGGTCGATGGTCGCTTTCTGGTTACCGAACAGGGAGGTCATGTCCAGCTTTGCAATGCCGCTCAGCGTGACCTTGTTGGGATCTTCGCGCCCGATAGCGCTGGAAAGATTAGTGAGTTGGATGTGGGCATCCGCCACGCCTGGCAAACCAATGTCTTTCGAAAAGTTATTATGCTTTTGCAGTGCCTGATTAATTTCCTGTTCACTGACGGAATACTGTGTGAGCTGATTACAACCCGCCAGCAAGCCGCCCGTGAGCAGTGCGGCAATAACCAAAATCTTTTTCATGGGGTTCCTCTACATGATGCCAGCGTTCATCCTGACACAAAGCAGCATGGTCTGTCAGCATTCAACAGACCAGCAGAATACGCTGAATTTGACGGGTGATGATCAGACTCGCGGCTCCAGCATCCCGGATGCAGCGGGTTTCTGACCGAACTGCCACCATAGCGCAATGAAGGTGATGAGGCCGATAATCGCCAGCATGATCCACGGTAATTCGGGCTGGTTGAAGGCTTTGCCGGTATCAAACAGCCAGCCGCCACCGGCATAGCCAAAAGCACCGCCGAAGGCCAGCCCCAGACGGCTGAACCCCATATAACTGCCGCGGGCGCGGGGATCGGCCAGCTCTGCGCTGAGCGTTTCACGCGCCGGTTCGGCGATGATCGAACCGATGTAAAAGGTACAAATCAGCGCGAACAGTTGCGAAAGCGTGCTGATCATCCCGATGGGCAGCATGGAAAGCGACATCACCACCAGCCCCGCCATCAGCCGTTGTTCGAGGCGGAAACGTTTTTCGCTCCAGCGGGCGATGGGGTACAGCAGTGACAGCGACAGCGCCGCTTCGATGGCGTACATCCATTTCACCGCCGAGGGCGACCCGGCAATATCGTTCACCATGATTGGCAGCATCAGCATCACCTGTACGGCCAGCATGTAGTAGCCGGTGAGCGTCAGCACGTAGGTGACGAAGCGCTTGTCATGGAGCACGCGCGCCAGCCCTTCGCGTACGGGCGTTCTGACCGTGGAGAGTTTCCAGGCGGGGAGATACCAGGCGTTAAACCCGGCACAGAGAATGAACAGCAATGCGCCAACACTGCACACCAGACGGAAATCGTATTGCAGCAGCCAGCTACCGAGCAGCGCGCCGATCACCGCACCCGCGCTGTCCTGCATCATCAGTATGGAGAAGAAACGTCCACGTTGATGCGGGCGCACCAGTTTAATCACCAGCGCTGTACGCGGTGGGTCAAAGAGGGTGCCGCCGAGCCCGGAAAGAATGCAGGAGAGCCAGAGCATCCACGGCTCCTGCGCCACCGCCATGGCGGCGAAACCGCCTGCACGCATTAGCATCCCGGTGACGATCATCGGCTTTGCGCCGAAACGGTCGGCAATGGCGCCGCCAAACATCCCGAGACCCTGCTGAACAAGCTGACGCAAACCGAGCGCGATGCCCACCATCAACGCCGCCCAACCTAATTGATCAACAAAACGGATTGAAATCAGAGGAAACACGACAAAAAAACCGAGAACCACCAGCATATTGTCAATCAACAGGAAATATTTACCCAGGCTCCTTGCCTGCGATACGCGGGACATTTCCCCCCCTGGGAAATAAAAAGAAGAGTGCCGTTCTATTCTGCGTGGTTAAGGCTTGTTTTCCCATATTGCCTGCGACAATATTTTTTTATCAAGGTACAACTTCGATAGAGGCTTTTAATCGAAAAGCCGATGTCGCGCAGAAAAATGGTATGTTGCTGTTTTCACAGAGTGCCTGTGGGCAGGTATTATAAATCAGGAAAAGGGTGAAACCTGCGGTCATTGCTTGCGTGAAGGAGTGGGGAAAATGTTTGGCTATCGCAGTAACGTGCCGAAAGTACGCTTAACAACAGACCGGCTGGTGGTGCGTCTGGTTCATGATCGTGACGCCTGGCGTCTTGCTGATTATTACGCCGAGAACCGCCAGTTTTTGAAACCCTGGGAGCCGGTTCGCGACGACAGCCACTGTTATCCCTCTGGCTGGCAGGCGCGTCTTGGCATGATCAATGAATTTCATAAACAGGGCTCCGCGTTTTATTTTGCCCTGCTCGATCCGGATGAGAAGGAAGTCATCGGTGTCGCTAATTTTTCCAACGTGGTGCGCGGCTCTTTCCATGCCTGTTATCTCGGCTATTCCATCGGGCAAAAATGGCAGGGGCAGGGGCTGATGTTTGAAGCGCTGACTGCGGCGATCCGCTATATGCAACGATCGCAACATATTCATCGCATCATGGCTAACTACATGCCGCATAATCAGCGCAGTGGCGACCTGCTCGCCCGACTGGGCTTTGAAAAAGAGGGTTACGCCAAAGATTACCTGTTGATTGACGGGGAGTGGCGCGACCATGTGCTGACGGCGCTGACAACGAAGGAATGGACGACTGGCCGCTAAGCGCCAGGGTCTTTGAGGAGAAAACATGAAGTATCAACTCACCGCTTATGAAGCGCGCGTCATTGGCTGTCTGTTGGAAAAACAGGTCACGACGCCGGAGCAATATCCGCTGTCGGTCAATGGTGTTGTGACCGCCTGCAATCAAAAAACCAACCGTGAACCGGTGATGAATCTCAGCGAAACAGAGGTGCAGGATCTGCTCGATGCGCTGGTGAAGCGCCACTATCTGCGCACGGTCAGCGGGTTCGGTAACCGGGTCACTAAATATGAGCAGCGTTTTTGTAATTCTGAATTTGGCGATCTGAAGCTGACCGCGGCGGAAGTGGCTATTATCACCACGCTGTTGCTGCGTGGCGCGCAGACGCCGGGTGAACTGCGCGGTCGCGCGCAACGCATGTATGAGTTCAGCGACATGGCGGAAGTCGAAGCGACGCTGGACGGTCTGGCGTCGCGTGAGGATGGCCCGTTTGTCGCCCGTCTGCCACGGGAACCTGGCAAACGTGAAAGCCGCTATATGCATCTGTTCAGCGGCGACATTGAAACGCTGGCGACCGTCGTGGAAGCGGTGGCGCCAGTGGGAGACGATCTGCTGGCCCGCGTCGAAACGCTGGAAGGGGAAGTGGCCGAACTGAAGCAGCGTCTGGAATCTCTACTCGCGCACCTGGGAGAATAACGGTGACAGCAAAACTTCGCGTCGGCGTCGTTGGGCTAGGCGGCATTGCGCAAAAAGCGTGGCTGCCGGTGCTCAGCGCCGCAACAAACTGGACCCTGCAGGCGGCCTGGTCCCCCAACAAAGAAAAAGCGCTGCGCATCTGCGACACATACCGTCTGCCGTATGCGGATTCGCTGACCGCGCTGGCGGCGCAGTGTGATGCAGTGTTCGTTCATACCTCCACCGCGACCCACGCGGCGGTGGTCAGTGAGCTGCTCAATGCCGGTGTGCATGTCTGCGTGGATAAACCACTGGCGGAAAAACTCACCGATGCGGAACGGCTGGTGGATCTGGCGGCGAAGAAAAAACTCACGCTGATGGTGGGCTTTAACCGTCGCTTTGCGCCGCTGTACCGCGAACTGAAAAACAACCTGTCTTCGGCGGCGTCGTTACGGATGGACAAACACCGCACCGACAGCGTCGGTCCGCAGGACTGCCACTTCACGTTGCTCGATGACTATCTGCATGTGGTGGATACCGCGCTATGGCTGGCGGATGGCGCTTCCCTGAGCGGCGGGAGTCTGCAAACCACCGATCAGGGAGAAATGCTCTACGCTGAGCACCATTTCAGCCATCCGCAGTTACAGGTCACCACCAGCATGCATCGCCGTGCCGGCAGTCAGCGGGAGTGGGTACAGGCGGTGACTGACGGCGGGCTGTTCAGCGTGACGGATATGCGCGAATGGCGGGAAGAGCGGGGCGCTGGCGTGGTTGAACGCCCGGTGCCAGGCTGGCAGAGCACGCTCGAACAGCGTGGTTTCGCCGGTTGCGCGCACCATTTTATTGAATGCGTGCAAAATCAGACGGTTCCGCAAACGGCAGGCGAGCAGGCCGTGCTGGCGCAGCGTATCGTCGAAAAGATCTGGCAGGAAGCCATCAGCGAATAAAACGCTGTAACAACTGGCAGTAGTAATTCACGACGATCCCGGTAGACTATCGCCACTTTCCACGCCTGCACTGCAGGCGTTTTGCTCCAGGGTTGTGGAATATCACTTCAATGAATCTATTAAAATCGCTGGCCGCCGTCAGCTCGATGACCATGTTTTCACGCGTGCTGGGATTCGCGCGCGATGCCATTGTGGCGCGGGTCTTTGGCGCGGGACTGGCGACAGACGCCTTTTTTGTCGCCTTTAAGCTGCCGAACCTGCTGCGCCGTATTTTTGCTGAAGGCGCGTTTTCACAGGCCTTTGTGCCGATCCTCGCCGAATACAAAAGCAAACAGGGCGACGACGCCACCAAAGTCTTTGTCTCTTACGTCTCCGGGCTGTTAACGCTGGCGCTGGCGGTGGTGACCGTTCTCGGGATGCTGGCCGCGCCGTGGGTCATCACCATTACCGCGCCGGGCTTTGCCAATACGGCAGAGAAATTCGCCCTCACCACGCAACTGCTGCGCATTACTTTCCCCTATATTCTGCTGATCTCGCTGGCCTCGCTGGCGGGGGCGATTCTGAATACCTGGAACCGTTTCTCGGTACCGGCGTTTGCGCCGACCTTCCTTAACATCAGCATGATTGGTTTTGCGCTGTTTGCCGCGCCGTATTTTAATCCGCCAGTGCTGGCGCTGGCATGGGCGGTGACGGCGGGTGGTATTCTGCAACTGGTCTATCAACTGCCGCACCTGAAAAAAATCGGCATGCTGGTGCTGCCGCGCATTAATTTAAAAGATGCCGGGGCGATGCGGGTGGTGAAACAGATGGGCCCGGCGATCCTCGGCGTGTCGGTCAGCCAGATTTCCCTCATCATCAACACCATTTTCGCCTCGTTTCTGGTGTCAGGTTCGGTGTCGTGGATGTACTACGCCGACCGCCTGATGGAGTTTCCGTCCGGCGTGCTGGGTGTGGCGCTGGGGACGATTTTGCTGCCGTCGCTGTCGAAAAGTTTTGCCAGCGGCAACCATGACGAATATTGCCGTCTGATGGACTGGGGGCTGCGCCTTTGTTTCCTGCTCGCGCTGCCGAGCGCCGTGGCACTGGGGATCCTGGCGAAACCACTGACCGTGTCGCTGTTCCAGTACGGCAAATTTACCGCTTTCGATGCGGCGATGACCCAGCGCGCGCTGGTGGCGTACTCTGTCGGGCTGATGGGGCTGATCGTGGTGAAAGTGCTGGCGCCAGGGTTCTATTCCCGGCAGAACATCAAAACGCCGGTGAAAATTGCCATTATCACGCTCATCATGACGCAACTGATGAACCTGGCGTTTATCGGCCCGCTGAAACACGCCGGACTGTCGCTCTCTATTGGTCTGGCGGCCTGTCTGAACGCCAGCCTGCTGTACTGGCAGTTACGTAAACAAAACATTTTTACTCCGATGCCGGGCTGGGGCGCGTTCCTGCTGCGTCTGGTGGTGGCGGTACTGGTGATGTCCGCCGCGCTGCTGGGGATGATGTATGTGATGCCGGAGTGGTCGCAGGGCACCATGCCGTTCCGCTTATTGCGTCTGATGGCTGTGGTGGTGGTGGGTATTGCCGCCTATTTCGCGACGCTGGCGCTGCTGGGCTTTAAAGTGAAAGAGTTCACCCGCCGGACGGTATAAATACCACGCTGCCGGTTAGCGCGAGGCTAACCGGCAGACTAATAGCATTCGTGGGGAAATCAGACGGAGAATTTTTTCCCGCCGCGGGAGGCGTTGAAAGTTTGCCCGTCCCGGCCATACAGCCCCGGTTCCTGATGCGGTTTCAGGACGTCAAGCGCCTGCTGATTGCGGGCAATCTGCCCCTCCAGCAGCCAGCCGTTGTGCTGGTTCAGATCGCGCAGATGCTGCGTTTTTTTGGTAATAAGCTGCCAGCGGTCGGTAATATCGTCATTGGCGCAACGCTGGGCTTCTTGCTCCACACGGCGCTTCTGTTCCAGATAATCGAGTGCCGCCAGCAGAGAGCTTTTCTCTTCGGTAATGCGCTGCAACGCGCTACCGTTCACGCTGCCAAAAGAGAGCTGCTGTTGCTCAGCATCCATCACCTCTTTCAGTGAGTTCAGGATGGTGGTCATTTGATCCAAAATATCTGACAACCGACTCATACGCTTATTGACTCAGTGAGTTCTGGGCTTCCTGGATCAGCGCGTCGGCGATTTTACCAGTATCCATTTTCAGTTGGCCGTTACGAATCGCCGTCTTCAGTGTCTCAACGCGTTCCACATTAATATCGCTGGCGCCAGCCTGGGTCAGTCGGGTTTGCGCATCGCTCAGCGTCACGCTGGTGCTGTTGCTCGCAGCGGATTTTTCGGTACGGTTTTTCGGCGTGCCGACGTCGTTCGGTTCGCGAGGTTGTACTGCGTTCACTGGCTTCAGGGGCGATGTACGATCAATACTCATTATGCTGTCCTCATCGAGGGTTCGTGGCACTACAGCCTGCCATCATCATTTGTTGATATTTTATCGGCAGGGGCCGCAGATTCTTTATGAACATTATAAATTAATCAGAATATTCCCATCAGCACTCACTTTCCCGCTGACTACCTGGCCCGACGGCATGCGGACCCGCGCGTTTTGCGCGACCGCGGCGTTGTTTAACGCCTGGCCTTCGCCATTGACATAAAAGCCGTCACCGCTGGCGATTACCTGCACGCGCTGACCGGCTTTCACGCGCCATGACTGACGTAACATCGACAACTGGATCGGCTGCCCCGGCGCGATATCCCGCAGACTGACCGCATCCTGCGCCTGGTTGATGTCCAGCATCGCGCGCGGCGGGAGTTGATCCAGTCGGCCGCGTTTAAGCTCAACGCTGCCAGACTGCAACTGGCTGCCACGGGCAATGGCCTGCGCCGCCACCACGTAATTTCCCACCGCCTGAACATTCACCTGAAGATAGCGTTTCTCGTTGCCGCACTGCGCCAGCACGTTCAGGTTTCCCCACAGACGGGCGCTTGCCGGAACGCTCAGCGTCGGTTGATCACACTGCGGTAACTGGTTCTGCGGCGTGCGGACGTCCACCGTCACGTCATCACTGAAGCCGGTCAGCCGCTGGGCAAAAAAGTCCTGTAGCTGCGCGCTGAGGTCCTGCGCCAGCGCCAGCGGGCTAAGCAGCAATAACGTTGCTGCCAGAGTGCTTTTCAGGTTTCGCATCGCCAACTCCAGTCTGTCCAGGGATTGGCAGGATTTTACTCGCAAGGTGATTTCTTCAACGCAATAAATAGCGACGCATTTTGCGTTTATTCCGACGATAGGGAGACAGGCCAGAGAATTAAAGTGTTAGCTGAAATTTTGTCATTAGCGGAGGAGCCATGCTCGATAAACTCGACGCTGCGCTACGTTTCCAACAGGAAGCGCTGAACTTGCGTGCCGCGCGTCAGGAGATTCTGGCTGCCAATATCGCCAACGCCGATACCCCGGGGTATCAGGCGCGCGATATCGATTTTGCCAGTGAACTGAAAAAGGTGATGGAGCGTGGCAGAGCGGAGACCAACAGCGTTGCGCTCTCGCTCACTTCTGCTCGTCATATACCTGCCGAAACGATTTCGTCGCCTGCTGTTGATCTGATGTACCGCGTTCCCGACCAGCCGTCGATGGATGGCAACACCGTCGATATGGATCGCGAACGGACGCAGTTTGCCGACAACAGCCTGCAGTACCAGACAGGACTGACGGTTCTTGGTGGTCAAATCAAGAGCATGATGAGCGTCCTGCAACAGGGGAATTAATAAATGGCATTGCTGAATATTTTTGATGTCGCCGGTTCCGCGCTGACCGCACAGTCCAAACGCCTGAACGTGGCGGCCAGTAACCTGGCGAACGCCGACAGCGTCACCGGACCGGACGGACAGCCTTATCGCGCCAAACAGGTGGTGTTTCAGGTTGATGCCCCTGTCGGTGCGGCGACCGGCGGCGTAAAAGTCGCTGATGTTGTTGAAAGTCAGGCACCGGACAAACTGGTGTATGAGCCGGGCAACCCGCTGGCCGACGCCAAAGGCTATGTGAAGATGCCGAACGTCGACGTGGTCGGCGAAATGGTGAACACCATGTCCGCGTCGCGCAGTTATCAGGCCAACGTGGAAGTGCTCAACACCGTGAAGGGCATGATGCTGAAAACACTGACGCTGGGACAATAAGGAGAAAACCATGACAATTGCCGTCAATGTCAACGATCCCACGAATACCGGTAACGATGTCCAGACCGGAGCCAATTCGCTCACCGGCAACAACGCGGCGGATCTGCAAAGCAGCTTCCTGACGCTGCTGGTCGCACAGTTAAAAAACCAGGATCCGACTAACCCGATGCAGAACAACGAGCTGACCTCTCAGCTCGCGCAAATCAGCACGGTAAGCGGTATCGAAAAACTGAATACCACGCTTGGCTCTATTTCCGGCCAGATCGACAGCAACCAGTCTATGCAGGCGGCAACGCTGATTGGTCATGGCGTGATGATCCCGGGCAACGTGGTTCTGACCGGTAAAGATGATGACGGTAACGTCAGCACGACACCGTTCGGTCTGGAGCTGCAACAGGCGGCGGACAAAGTGACCGTCACCATCAGCGACAAGACCGGTAAAGTGGTGCGTACGCTTGAGCTGGGCGAGCAGTCCGCCGGTGTTCATACCTACACCTGGGACGGCAAGCTGGAAGATGGCTCCTATGCGACCGACAGCGCCTACAGCATTTCCGTTAATGCCACCAGCGGCGGTACACAGCTGACAAGCCAGCCACTGCAGTATGCGCTGGTGCAGGGTGTTATCCGTGGCGCGAATGGTAATACCCTGGATCTCGGGGTTTACGGTTCTACCACGCTCGACGATGTTCGTCAGATTATTTAAGCCTTCAACCTTATCAGGAGAAAGACATGTCCTTTTCTCAAGCGGTCAGCGGTCTGAATGCTGCCTCTACTAACCTCGACGTCATTGGTAACAACATCGCCAACTCCGCCACCTATGGCTTTAAGTCCGGCACGGCGTCTTTCGCCGATATGTTCGCAGGCTCCAAAGTGGGTCTGGGCGTTAAAGTAGCGGGTATCACTCAGGACTTTAACGACGGGATTACCACCAGCACCGGGCGTGCGCTGGACGTCGCTATCAGCCAGAACGGCTTCTTCCGTCTGGTCGACAGCAATGGTTCGGTTTATTACAGCCGTAACGGCCAGTTCAAACTGGATGAAAACCGTAACCTGGTGAACATGCAGGGGCTGCAACTGACCGGGTATCCGGCCACTGGTACGCCGCCGACCATTCAGCAGGGCGCCAACCCGGTTGGGCTGAACATCCCGAACACCCTGATGGCCGCCAAAATCACCACCACAGCGTCAATGCAGATCAACCTGAACTCCACTGACAAGCTGCCAGCGACCACGCCGTTCGACGCAACCGACGCGGACACCTACAACAAAAAAGGTACGGTGACCGTTTATGACAGTCAGGGTAACTCCCATGACATGAACCTGTACTTCGTGAAAACCGCAGACAACACCTGGGAAGTTTACTCGCAGGACAGCAGCGTCGCCGGTAACGCCGCAACGCTTGCCACCACCATGGTGTTCAACAACGACGGCGCGCTGGTCACTGGCGGTACCGCTAACCTGACCACCGGAACCATTAACGGTGCGACCCCGGCGACATTTGCGCTGAGCTTTGCCAACTCTATGCAGCAGAATACCGGTTCCAACAACATCGTGGCGTCCGGCCAGAATGGTTATGGCCCGGGTGATCTGGTGAGCTATCAGATCAACGACGATGGCACGATTGTAGGTAACTACTCCAACGAGAAATCGCAGGTTCTGGGGCAGATCGTACTGGCGAACTTCGCTAACAACGAAGGGCTGCAGTCGGAAGGCGATAACGTCTGGTCGGCAACGCTGGCTTCTGGCGTGGCGCTACTCGGTACGGCGGGTGAGGGTAACTTCGGTTCGCTGACCAACGGCGCGCTGGAAGCTTCCAACGTCGATCTGAGTAAAGAACTGGTGAACATGATCGTCGCGCAGCGTAACTATCAGTCGAACGCGCAGACCATCAAAACCCAGGATCAGATCCTCAACACCCTGGTTAACCTGCGCTAAGCGCCTGACGGGATAACGGAATGGATCACGCAATATATACCGCGATGGGTGCTGCCAGCCAGACGCTGGATCAGCAGGCCGTCACCGCCAGCAACCTTGCCAACGCCTCAACGCCTGGCTTTCGCGCTCAACTGACGGCACTGCGTGCGGTGCCGGTCAACGGCGAGACCGTCCAGACCCGTACGCTGGTGGCAGCATCAACGCCGGGGGCGGACATGACGCCAGGTCAGCTTGACTACACCGCGCGTCCGCTGGACGTGGCGTTGCAGCAGGATGGCTGGCTTGCCGTGCAGGCTCCCGATGGCAGCGAAGGGTATACCCGTAACGGGAATATCCAGGTGACGCCTACCGGGCAACTGACCATTCAGGGGAATCCGGTGGTTGGCGAAGGCGGCCCGGTGGTGGTGCCGGAAGGTTCTGAAATCACCATTGCCGCCGACGGTACCATTTCCGCACTGAATCCGGGCGACCCGGCAAACACCATTGCGCCGGTCGGGCGTCTGAAGCTGGTGCGCGCTCAGCCGAATGAAGTGGTGCGCGGTGATGACGGTATGTTCCGCTTAAGCGCCGCGGCGCAGGCGACGCGTGGTCCGGTCTTACAGGCCGACCAGAGCATCACGCTGCAGTCTGGCGTGCTTGAGGGCAGTAACGTTAAACCTGTGGCCGCGATGGCCGATATGATCGCCAGCGCGCGTCGGTTCGAAATGCAGATGAAAGTCATCAGCAACGTTGATCAGAACGCGCAGAAGGCTAACCAGTTGCTCTCCATGAGCTAATAACAGGACCACTATGATCAGTTCATTATGGATCGCAAAAACCGGTCTTGACGCACAGCAAACCAATATGGACGTCATCGCCAACAACCTGGCGAACGTCAGCACCAACGGTTTCAAACGTCAGCGCGCGGTTTTTGAAGATTTGCTTTACCAGACCATTCGCCAGCCTGGCGCACAGTCTTCTGAGCAAACCACACTGCCATCAGGGCTGCAGATTGGTACCGGTGTTCGTCCGGTGGCGACAGAGCGTCTGCACAGCCAGGGCAACCTGTCACAGACCAACAACAGCAAAGACGTGGCGATCAAAGGGCAGGGTTTCTTCCAGGTGATGTTACCGGACGGCTCCATGGCCTACACCCGCGATGGCTCGTTCCAGGTTGATCAGAACGGTCAGCTGGTGACGGCGGGCGGTTTCCAGGTGCAACCGGCGATTACCATTCCGGCGAACAGCCTGAGTATCACCATTGGTCGTGACGGTGTGGTCAGCGTGACGCAACAGGGGCAAACCAACCCGGTGCAGGTCGGTCAGTTGAACCTGACGACATTCATGAATGACTCCGGTCTGGAGAGCATCGGTGAGAACCTGTACACCGAAACGCAATCCTCCGGCGCGCCAAACGAAACCACCCCGGGCCTGAACGGCGCCGGTCTGCTGTATCAGGGGTATGTCGAAACGTCGAACGTTAACGTAGCCGAAGAGCTGGTCAATATGATCCAGACTCAGCGTGCTTACGAAATTAACAGTAAAGCGGTTTCGACCACCGACCAGATGCTGCAAAAATTGACTCAGCTCTAAGACGTAACCGGTGCGGAATACTTCGCACCGGCTTTTTTATTCAGAAGATGAAAGCAATGCAAAAATCCGCAGCGTTTCGTTATCCGCTTCTCGCCGTCATGGCGTTCATCATGACGGGATGCGCATTGATCCCTTCCAAACCACTGGTGGAAGGTGCCACAACCGCTCAGCCTGTTCCCGGTCCGGTACCCATGGCCAATGGCTCTATTTTCCAGACCGCGCAGCCGATTAATTACGGCTATCAGCCGCTGTTTGAAGACCGGCGTCCGCGCAATATCGGTGACACGTTAACGATTGTGCTGCAGGAAAACGTCAGCGCCAGTAAGAGCTCGTCAGCGAACGCGAGCCGCGACGGTAAAACGAATTTTGGCTTCGACACCGTACCACGTGCGATGCAGGGGCTGTTTGGCGGCGATCGCGCCAATCTCGATGCGTCTGGCGGCAATACCTTTAATGGCAAAGGCGGCGCCAATGCCAGCAACACCTTCAGCGGTACGCTGACAGTGACCGTGGATCAGGTGCTGGTGAACGGCAACCTCCACGTGGTGGGCGAAAAGCAGATCGCCATCAACCAGGGGACGGAATTCATCCGCTTCTCCGGGGTGGTGAATCCACGCACCATCAGTGGCAGCAATACGGTTCCGTCCACACAGGTGGCGGACGCCCGCATCGAATATGTGGGTAACGGCTATATCAATGAAGCGCAGAACATGGGTTGGCTGCAACGTTTCTTCCTTAATCTGTCGCCGATGTAACGAGGTGAATTATGTATAAGTTCCTGGTTGGCATTGCTCTGGTTCTGGTGGCGGGTTTCGCCCAGGCCGATCGCATTCGCGACCTCACCAGCGTACAGGGCGTGCGGGAAAACTCATTGATCGGTTATGGCCTGGTGGTTGGCCTTGACGGCACCGGCGACCAGACGACGCAAACACCGTTCACCACACAAACGCTGAACAACATGTTGTCGCAGCTTGGCATTACGGTGCCGACCGGCACCAACATGCAGTTGAAAAACGTGGCGGCGGTGATGGTTACCGCCCAGTTCCCGGCGTTTGGTCGTCAGGGGCAATCCATCGATGTGGTGGTCTCTTCGATGGGGAACGCCAAAAGCCTGCGCGGCGGTACGCTGCTGATGACGCCGCTCAAAGGGGTCGACAGTCAGGTGTATGCGCTGGCGCAGGGTAACATTCTGGTTGGCGGTGCGGGCGCGGCAGCCGGTGGCAGCAGCGTGCAGGTGAACCAACTTAACGGCGGTCGCATCACCAACGGGGCGATCATCGAACGTGAACTGCCGACGCAGTTTGGCGCCGGAAATACCATCAACCTGCAACTGAATCAGGAAGATTTTGGTATGGCGCAGCAGATTGCCGACACCATTAACCGCCGCAGCGGCTACGGCAACGCTACCGCGCTGGATTCGCGCACGGTGCAAATTCATGCGCCGTCAGGCAACAGCAATCAGGTGCGTCTGCTGGCGGATATTCAGAATCTGGAAGTCAACGTCACGCCGCAGGAGGCGAAAGTCATTATCAACTCCCGTACCGGCTCCGTGGTGATGAACCGCGAAGTGACGCTGGATACCTGTGCGGTGGCGCAGGGCAACCTGTCGGTGACGGTTAACCGTCAGGCGCAGGTCAGCCAGCCGAATACGCCGTTCGCCGGGGGGCAGACGGTAGTGACGCCACAGACGCAAATCGATCTGCGTCAGAGCGGCGGCGCGTTGCAGAGCATTCGCTCCAGCGCCAGTCTGAACAACGTGGTGCGGGCGCTGAATGCACTGGGGGCATCGCCTATCGAGCTGATGTCTATCCTGCAATCCATGCAAAGCGCAGGTTGCCTGCGTGCGAAAGTGGAAATCATCTGATGCTGAGCGACAGCAAATTACTGGCGAGCGCGGCGTGGGATGCGCAGTCGCTGAACGAACTGAAGGCCAAAGCGAGCCAGGACCCGGGCGCGAACCTGCGTCCGGTGGCGCGCCAGATGGAAGGGATGTTCGTGCAGATGATGCTGAAGAGCATGCGTGAGGCGCTGCCGAAAGACGGCATTTTCAGCAGCGACCAGACCCGCCTCTACACCAGTATGTACGATCAGCAGATTGCCCAGCAGATGACCGCCGGAAAAGGACTCGGGCTGGCGGACATGATGGTCAAACAGATGGCTGCCGCGCAGGGCACGCCTGCGGAGAACGATGCGCAGGTGCCGATGAAGTTTGATATGCAGACCATCACGACCTACCAGAACGATACGTTGCGCCAGATGGTACGCAACGCGATGCCAAAAGCGCCAGCGGCCAGCGATGTCGCGCTGCCTGATGACAGTAAAGACTTCCTGGCGCAACTGTCACTTCCCGCGCGGCTGGCGAGTGAGCAGAGCGGTATTCCGCATCACCTGATTCTGGCGCAGGCGGCGCTGGAGTCCGGCTGGGGGCAGCGGCAAATCCGCGGTGAAAACGGCGCGCCAAGCTTCAACCTGTTCGGCGTGAAAGCCTCGCCAGACTGGAAGGGCAAGGTGACGGAAATCACCACCACCGAATACGAAAACGGCGAAGCGAAAAAGGTGAAAGCCAAATTCCGCGTCTACAGCTCATACCTTGAAGCGCTGTCTGATTACGTCGGCCTGCTGACCCGCAACCCACGCTATGCGGCGGTGACCAACGCGGCGACGGCGGAGCAGGGCGCGCAGGCATTGCAGAACGCCGGGTATGCGACCGATCCCAATTATGCCCGCAAGCTGACCAGCATGATCCAGCAACTGAAATCGATGGGCGAGAAAGTCAGCAAAGCGTACGGCAGCGATCTCGAAAATCTGTTCTGAAACGGCTCAAGTTCAGCGAACGCCTGCCGATAATCTTCGATAGGACCCGTGTCTGAGAGAATAAAAGGAACCAGCATGTCCAGCTTGATTAACAGCGCAATGAGTGGGCTGAACGCAGCCCAGGCGGCACTGAACACCGTCAGTAACAACATCGCCAGTTATAACGTTGCGGGCTATACCCGCCAGACTACTGTGCTCGGGCAGGCGAACAGCTCCCTGACCGCGGGCGGCTGGGTCGGCAACGGCGTGTACGTGAATGGCGTGCAGCGTGAATATAACGCGTTTATCACCAACCAGTTGCGTGCCGCACAGACCCAGAGCAGCGGTCTGACCGCACGTTATGATCAGATGTCGAAAATTAACGACATGCTCTCGGACACCACTAACTCATTGTCTGCGACGTTGCAGGACTTTTTCGCCACCCTGCAGACGCTGGTCAGTAACGCCGAAGATCCGGCGGCACGTCAGGCACTGCTCGGCAAAGCGGGCGGCCTGGTGAACCAGTTCAAGGTGACCGACCAGTATCTGCGTGACCAGGACAAACAGGTTAACCTGTCAATCTCTTCAAGCGTTGACCAGATCAACAGCTACGCGCAACAGATTGCCGACCTGAACGAAAAAATCACCAAGATGACTGGCGTTGGCGCCGGGGCATCACCTAATGATCTGCTCGACCAGCGCGATCAACTGGTCAGCGAACTGAACCAGATTGTCGGCGTGGAAGTGACCCAGCAGGACGGCGGCACTTATAACGTCACCATGGCGAACGGCTACAACCTGGTGCAGGGCAGCAAAGCAAACCAGCTGGCGGCAGTACAGAGCAAAGCCGATCCTTCGCGCATCACCGTGGCGTACGTTGATGATGTGGCGGGCAACGTGGAAATCCCGGAAAAACTGTTGACCAACGGTTCACTGGGCGGCCTGTTGACTTTCCGTTCGCAGGATCTCGACCAGACGCGCAATACCCTTAACCAGATGGCGCTGGTATTTGCTGATTCCTTCAACCAGCAGCACCGTGAGGGTGTGGACGCCAACGGCAATACCGATGTTGATTTCTTTAACTTCGGTGGCTCGTCTGTTGTATCAAACGCCAAAAACACCGGCACTTCCGCGCTGACGTCGACCATCACCGATAGCAGCCAGGTGCAGGCGACGAACTACAAAGTAGTTTTTGACGGCACTGACTGGCAGGTTACCCGCCTGGCGGATAACACTACCTTCACGGCGACAGTGACCGGCGGCAAGATGAACTTCGACGGTCTGGAAATCGATGTGACCGGGACGCCAAACGCCAAAGACAGCTTTACTGTGAAACCGGTCAACGATGTGATCGTGAACATGGAACTGGCTATCACCAACGAATCGCAGATCGCGATGGGGGCGAACGACGCCGACAACGGCGAGAGCGACAACCGTAACGGTAAGGCGCTGCTCGACCTGCAAAACCAGAAGCTGGTCGGTGGCACCAAAACCTTTAACGATGCTTATGCGACCCTCGTCAGCGATGTTGGTAACCGTACCGCGTCACTGAAAGTCAGTACCACCACTCAGGGTAACGTCGTCACTCAACTGACGAAACAACAGCAGTCGATTTCCGGGGTTAACCTGGATGAAGAGTACGGCAACCTGCAACTGTACCAGCAATATTATCTGGCGAATGCCCAGGTACTGCAGACGGCCAGTACGCTGTTTGACGCCCTGATCAACATTCGCTAAGGAGACAGCCAACAATGCGTGTAAGTACGTTAATGATGTACCAGCAAAATATGCGTGGTATTACCGACTCGCAATCTCGCTGGCTGGGCTATGGCGAACAGATGTCTACCGGCAAACGCGTGAATCGCCCGTCTGATGACCCGATTGCCGCATCGCAAGCCGTTGTGCTGGCGCAGGCGCAGGCTCAAAACAGCCAGTTCGCTACCGCACGTTCTTTCGCGACGCAGCGCGTTTCGCAGGAAGAGAACGTGATGAGTCAGGTGACAACGTCAATTACTTCCGCACAGGAAACGCTTGTTGCGGCCAGTAACGGCACCCTGAGCGACGATGACCGTGCCTCGTTTGCGGCTCAACTGCAGGGCGTTCGCGACCAGTTGATGAACCTGGCCAACAGCCAGGACGGTAACGGCCGCTATATGTTTGCTGGTTACCAGACGGATACGCCTCCTTTTGCCGATGACGGTACCTATGTTGGCGGGACAGTGAACGTCGAACAGCAGGTGGATACCTCCCGCAGCATGGTCATTGGCCATACCGGCGACAAAATTTTTGACCACCTGACCAGTAACGCTACACCCGGCACGGACAGTAACCTGTTCGTGATGCTTGATACCGCCATTGCGGCGCTAAAAACCCCGGTAGAGGGTGATGATGCGGCGGCAGCGGCGGCACAGGCGGTGATTAATAAATCCGCGGATGGACTGAAAAACTCGCTCAACAACGTCGTAACCGTTCGTTCTGAACTGGGGACCCAGCTTGTCGAACTGGGTAAGCTCGACGATTTGGGTGATGACCGGGCATTGAGTCAGACGCAGCAAATGAGCGATCTGATCGATGTAGACTGGAACGCCACGATTTCTAACTATGTCATGCAGCAGGCGGCTCTCCAGGCGTCGTACAAAGCGTTTAGCGACATGCAAGGAATGTCGTTGTTCCAGCTGAACAGCTAAACGCTTTGCCTCTTAGCATGTCCTGAAACCGGCATGTTTTATCAGCCCGCTCCCCTCACCCCGGAGCGGGTTTTTTTTAGCGTGATGCCTGCGGTGCTGACGTGCGCGGAGATCTGTCGGTCAGACGGATCAGCAGCGCAATCGCCCCTGCGGCGGTCGCCAGCATGACCACGCCCGTCCATCCGGCCATGGCATACAACTGGCTGCCAAGCGCCGAGCCGGACGCCATCCCGATAAACACCACCGTAAACAGCAACGCGTTCAGACGGCCCCGTGCTGGCGGTTCAAGGCCGTAGACCAGATTCTGGTGCGCCACTAAGCTCGACTGCAGACCGAGATCAAAACCGACGGCAGAGATCGCAATCAGCACCAGTTGGCCTTCGGCAGGCAAGGCGGGCAGGGCAAACATCAGGGCAAAGGAGAGGGTGACCAGTGCTGCACCCAGTTGCGTTACCCGTGCCGCGCCGACTTTATCCGCCAGCCCACCGGCGAGCGGAGCGGCAAGGGCGCCTGCGGCACCAGCAATGCCGTAACCGCCAGCCGCCGCACTACCCAGCCGGAAATGCTCAAACAGCATAACTGCCAGCGTTGACCAGAAGGCGCTGAAAGCAACCGACAAAAAGCCCTGCGCCAGCGCGGCACGGCGCAGTTCAGGATAACGGCGCCACAGGTGCGCCATCGAGGCCATCAGCGCCGGATAGCTCAGCGTCGAGTGGATGGCGAAACGCGGCAGGGCAAACCACAGCAACACGCCCATTGCGGCGATGCTGACCGCGGCGGCCTGATACATCTCCCGCCAGCCAAAGGCGGCCCCGACCAGCCCACTGACGGTACGCGACAGCAGAATGCCGAGCAACAGGCCGGTCATCACCGTACCGACTGTTTTCCCCTGCTTCCCGGCGGGCGACAGAATGGCGGCAGCGGGGACGATATCCTGCGCCATGGTCGCCATCATGCCTGTCAGCAGGCTGACGACCAGCAGCGTATGCAGTCCATTGCTCAGGCTGCAGAGAAACAGCAGCACTGCCAGCAGCGCGCTTTTAGTGACAATCAGCGTGCGACGATCGTGACGGTCACCCAGCGGCAGCAGAAACAGAATGCCGAGCGCATAACCCGCTTGCGTCAGCGTAGGCACCAGCCCCATACCTTCGACGCTGAGGTGCAGATCGCGGCCCATCAGCGGCAGCAGCGGCTGGGCATAGTAGATCGCGGCAACGCTGAAACCCGCGCCCAGCGCAAGTATGAAAATGATCCAGTTGGGTCTGAAAGCCTGTGTCATGATGATTCCTCGTAAACGGTATGGCGCTATTTTTCCCGGTTTACGGCTGGCACTGTAGCAGGGGCGATGGTAAAACAGTTATACGTAATGTGTATGACTAACTGATTAATGATGAAGAATGAGCGTATAGATCGCGTTGAACTGATGCGCACCTTTATCCGCATCGTGGAGGGCGGTTCGCTGTCAGCCGCGGCGAGGCAACTGGAAACCACGCAGGCGACCATCAGCCGCCGCCTGCAATCGCTGGAGACGCTGTTGGGCGCGAAGCTTATCCTGCGCACCACCCACGCGATGAAGCTTACGGATGACGGCGAGCGCTGCTACCAGCACGCCAGAAACGTGATTGATGCCTGGCTGGCGCTGGAAGATGATTTGCAGGTCGCGGAGGATGAACCCGTCGGCGTGCTGAAAGTGCGCGCGCCGCATGCTTTCGGGCAACAGCAGTTGCTCGCGCCGCTGGTGTCGTTTCTGCATAAATATCCACGGCTCTCTGTGGAGTGGATGCTTAACGACAAATCGGTCGATTTTCTCAGCGATAACATCGACTGCGCTATCCGCGTCGGCGCGAAAGTCGATCCGGCAACCGTCTCCGTTTTACTGGCGGAAGTACCGCGCAGCATGGTGGCAACGCCCGCGTTTCTGGCCCGCTATCCGGTGATCACTACGCCGGAGCAGTTGTCGGCCCTGCCGTGGATAGCCATCAGTACCTTTTATCAGCACGATGTGACACTTCAGCAAATGACAGGTGAAAATTACACGGTAGACATTGTTCCCCGCCTGAGTACAGACAGTATTTATGTTGCACGCAGTACGGCGCTGGCGGACACCGGTGTGGTTGTCATTTCCAGCTGGATGGTGGAAGAGGATTTGCGGGCAGGGCGGCTGGTGGAGATCCTGCCGTACTGGCAGGCGGCACCGTTACCGGTACATCTGGTTTATCCGTGGGCGCGCTATTACCCGACGCGGCTGCGGCGTTTCCTCGACCTGATGCGTGAAGTGATGCCGCAAATCGCCGGAATGCGGCGCCCGGAAACGGAATAAAAAAAGCCGACCCTCGGGTCGGCTTTATCGTACTTAGCGCTTACTCAATCGGCCGCGGACGCGTTGGTCCGGACTGCGCCTGTTGTGTTGCGCTGTGACCGCCAGCGGCGCCTTTGCCTTCGAAGTCAAAGGCCGGGCGAACCCAGTCGCTGTGACGCGGCGGTTCCGGGGTATATTCCGGGGCCGGTGCGCGGGTCATCGGCGCAGTGGCGTGATGATTACCGGCAGGCGCGGCTTTTTCGGCTACCACCGCAGCCGGTTTCACCTCTTCAACAGGCTCGACCGGTGCCGTGACGACAGGTTCAGCAACCGGCTCAGTCACGACCGGCTCAGCGGCAGCTTCAGCCACCGGCGTTTCTTCAACCGGCGTCTCTTCTGCAACGTCTGTAGATTCCACCGCGGCTTCGACTTCAGCGGCCACTTCTTCAGCGACGATGTCATCTTCTGCGGCGATCAGGTGCGGTTGCTCATCCACTGGCGTGGCAATAACCTCCGGATGCGTGGTTTCAACCACCGGCTCCTGCGGTTCGCTTGCCACTGGCTGCGGTTCAACCACAACCGGCTGCGCTTCCGGTGTTAACGCTGCGTCGGTAACGACAGCGGCAACGTCAGGCTGAACATCGGTGATAACCGGTGCGGCCTGCTGCGTGTCTTCCTGCTCAATCTGCTCGTCAGCCGGACGGGCAACTGGATAGCGGATCCACACTTTACCGGAAGCCATTTCCGGTGAGGCGCAGGCCACGGTCAGCGGCATCGGCGACTGCAGCGGGTAACGCTCGTCACGATAGCGGCGACGGCGCTGGCCACTGACGCGCAGGTGACGTGGTGAACGACGCGAGCGGCGCGGCATACCGGCGGTATCGCGTGCTTCGGCGTTGTCATCCTGCTCAACTGGCGTGACAATCACGGACGGCAGATCGACTTTCGCCAGTTCAGTACGCTGCGCGGTGACAGCTGGTTGCGGCTGTTCGGCGATGTCGTCGGTAACCGCAGCAGCGGCAGCCGCTTCCTGCTCAGCAGAGAGGATGCGAACTTTTTGCGTCAACTGGCGCGGCTTACGGCGCGGCATAACCTGAACGCGTTCTTCCTGTTCGGTCTCCTGCGCTGCAGGCTGCTCATCACGGCTCTGCGCTTTGGCGTCCTGCTGTGCCTGGCGTTTGTCATCGTTACGACGACGGTTACGCTCACGACGCGGCTGTTGCGGCTGCTCGTCACGATTCTGCGGTTTTTCCGTTTCATCAACCGTGGTTTGCTGACGGGCTTCACGCGTTTCGGCGTTCTGCTGCTGTTTATCGCGACGGTTACGGCGGTTATCTTCACGACCCTCGCCATTGTCGCTGCGGTTGTCACGGCGATCGTTACGGTCGCGGCGGTTGTTCTGCCGCGATTTACGACGATCCTGCTGACGTTCAGGTTTCTCTTCTTTCTTCACCGGCTCCGGTTCAACGGCCTGCGGTGCTTCGCTACCGGCAAAGAGGTTTTTCAGCGCGCCGAAGAAGCGAGACACCAGACCCGGTTCTGCCGGAGCCGCAGGGGCTTTCGGCGCAGCAGGCGCGGCAGCTTGTGCTGTCGGCGCCACGGTTTCGGCTGGCGGTGCAGGCGGAACGTCAGGCATGGCGAAGGTCGCCAGAGCAGGCTGCTCAGGACGTTTACGCTCCGCTGGCTCTTCTTCCGACGGCATAGCCATCTCTTCTTCGTGCAGTTTCGGCAGCAGATAGCTCAGGGTTGGCGTTTCTTCGCCTTTACGTACACGCAGTACGGAGTAGTGCGGCGTTTCCATTTGATCGTTCGGCACGATCACGCAGCGTACGCCGCCCTGACGGGTTTCGATGGCGCTCACGGCGCTACGTTTTTCGTTCAACAGGTAGGACGCAATCGGCACAGGGACAATCGCATGCACTTCCTGGGTGTTCTCTTTCAGCGCTTCTTCTTCAATCAGACGCAGAATAGAGAGCGACAGGGATTCGTTATCACGGACGGTGCCGGTGCCGCTACAGCGCGGGCAGACGTGATGGCTGGACTCGCCCAGCGACGGGCTCAGACGCTGACGGGACATCTCCAGCAGGCCGAAGCGCGAAATGTGGCTGATCTGAATGCGGGCTCTGTCCTGACGCACCGCTTCACGCAGACGGTTTTCAACCGCGCGCTGGTGGCGTACCGGGGTCATATCGATAAAGTCGATAACGATCAGGCCGCCGAGGTCGCGCAGGCGCAACTGACGTGCGATTTCGTCTGCCGCTTCCAGGTTGGTGTTAAACGCCGTTTCTTCGATGTCGCCACCGCGGGTTGCGCGCGCGGAGTTAATATCAATCGCGGTTAACGCTTCGGTGGAGTCGATAACGATTGAACCACCGGACGGCAGACGCACTTCACGCTGGAACGCGGATTCGATCTGCGATTCGATCTGGTAGTGGCTGAACAGCGGAATTTCACCGGTGTACAGTTTGATTTTGCTGCTGAAATCCGGACGACCCAGTGCCGCGATGTGCTGGCGTGCCAGCTCAAGCACTTTCGGGTTATCAATCAGGATTTCGCCGATGTCCTGGCGCAGGTAGTCACGGAAGGCGCGAACGATAACGTTGCTTTCCTGATGGATCAGGAACGGCGCCGGGCGGCTCTCTGCGGCTTTCTGGATAGCTTCCCAGTGCTTCAGACGGAAGCTCAGGTCCCACTGCAACGCCTCGGCGGATTTACCCACCCCGGCGGTACGCACGATAAGACCCATGCCATCCGGCAGTTCAAGGCTGGACAGCGCTTCTTTCAGTTCGGTACGGTCATCGCCTTCGATACGGCGTGAAATGCCACCCGCACGCGGGTTATTCGGCATCAGCACCAGATAGCTACCCGCCAGGCTGATAAAGGTGGTTAATGCAGCGCCTTTATTACCACGCTCTTCTTTATCAATCTGAACGATAACTTCCTGACCTTCGCGCAGAACATCTTTGATGTTGGGACGGCCATGAGCGTTGTAGCTGGCAGGAAAATACTCGCGGGCGATTTCTTTCAGGGGGAGAAAACCGTGACGTTCAGCACCGTAATCAACAAATGCGGCTTCCAGACTCGGTTCAATGCGGGTGATTTTACCTTTGTAGATGTTCGCTTTTTTCTGTTCGTGTCCTGGGCTTTCGATATCCAGATCGTACAGACGCTGCCCATCAACAAGGGCGACACGCAACTCTTCCTGCTGAGTTGCGTTAATTAACATTCTTTTCATCGTAACTTACTCATTATTCGTACATTGACGACTAAGCTGCGGGCAGAGTAATGCCTTTCCGGGGGTGAACCGATGGCCTCGTGTCTGTTCACGTCGCCAACCTCACGGTTGTCGCTCGCTTAAGAGGCGCAGAGTGTCGGCTGCCTGTGTTGTTGAGACAAACACAGCGCAATTAACAGGGGAACAGCCTGGGAAAACTCTCCAGAGTTGCTTCCATTTACCGGTAAGGACTGCAACCCGCAGCCCGCTAACTGCCTGAAAGATCAATACGTCTTACGCCATTGCTGCGTGGATGATCGGTCGGGCAAAACTGGTAATTCCGCAAATTTCCTTGTTTTAACAAGATTCAACACGGAAAACGGCATCATTATTCCATTGCTAACCTTGTTATAGCAAGATGACTTTTACCATTTGTTACCCGGTTACTCACAGTTTTTGCACCTCTCTGTCAGGATTGTTCTAATAACCAGCAATCCGGTCAGTAAGATATCTGCTGTAACCAGGTCACCATAATATAAGCATAGAAAAATGAGTGGCGCGAATGCGCCTGGCTATTTAGAATCGCCGACCATGAAAACTGAGACTCCAGCCGTAAAATTAGTCGCGATTTCTGCTGATGAAGCGGGACAACGCATCGATAACTTTTTGCGCACCCAATTAAAAGGTGTGCCGAAAAGTATGATTTACCGCATTCTGCGTAAAGGCGAAGTGCGGGTTAACAAAAAACGTATTAAGCCTGAATATAAACTCGAGGCGGGCGATGAAGTGCGTATTCCGCCGGTTCGCGTCGCCGAACGCGAAGAAGACGCCGTTTCTCCGCATTTACAAAAGGTCGCCGCGCTGAGCGACGTTATCCTTTATGAAGATGACCATATTCTGGTGCTGAACAAACCGTCGGGCACGGCGGTGCATGGCGGTAGCGGGTTGAGCTTCGGCGTGATTGAAGGGCTGCGCGCACTGCGCCCGGAAGCGCGTTTCCTTGAGCTGGTGCATCGTCTCGACCGTGATACCTCTGGCGTGTTGCTGGTAGCGAAGAAACGCTCGGCGCTGCGTTCGCTGCACGAACAACTGCGCGAAAAAGGCATGCAGAAAGATTATCTGGCGCTGGTTCGCGGCCAGTGGCAGTCGCATATGAAAGTGGTGCAGGCGCCATTGCTGAAAAACATTCTCCAGAGTGGCGAGCGTATTGTCCACGTCAGCCAGGAAGGGAAACCGTCTGAGACGCGTTTTAAAGTCGAAGAGCGCTACGAGTTTGCCACGCTGGTACGCTGCAGCCCGGTGACCGGGCGAACTCACCAGATCCGCGTTCATACGCAGCACGCCGGGCATCCCATCGCCTTTGACGATCGCTACGGTGACCGTGAATTTGATAAGCAACTGGCGTCAACCGGGTTGTCACGCCTGTTTCTTCACGCCGCGGCGCTGAAATTCCAGCATCCGGGAACCGGTGAAACGCTGCGCATTGAAGCGCCGATGGACGAGCAGTTAAAACACTGCCTGAAAGTGCTGCGTGGTTGATTGAGTGCCGGGTGGCGCTGCGCTTACCCGGCCTGGAAGGCATTGCTCATGCCAGCAACGGATTCAAATGCTCGCGCCGCAACATCTGACAGAGCGCGATAAGCGGCAGGCCGACCAGCGTGTTCGGATCGCGCCCCTCCAGTCGCTCGAAGAGCGAAATACCCAGACCTTCACTTTTAAAACTGCCCGCACAGTTCAGCGGGTTTTCTTTGCGGATGTAATCGCGAATTTCCTGTTCCGTCAGATGGCGAAAATGCACATCAAACGGTTCGCATTCGGTTTGCAGATGACCGTTCGCCGAATTATAAAGCGCCAGCCCGGTATAGAAGGTGACGATATTGCCGCTGGCTTTCTTTAATTGTGTAAACGCGTTCTCTTCCGTATGCGGTTTACCGGTAATGACGCCATCCAGAATACAGACCTGATCGGAACCAATAATAAGGTGCTGCGGGAAGCGCTGTGCGAGCGCCTGTGCTTTGGCCTGCGCCAGCCGCAAAACCAACTGGCGGGGCGATTCCTCCGCGACCGGCGTTTCATCAACCTGCGGCGCGGCACACTCGAAGGGAATACCGAGCTTTTCCAGCAGCATTCGGCGGTAGGGTGAGGTCGAAGCAAGTACAAGGTTTGGCATATTTTTTCAGTCAGGTATGGCGAATCGGTTAGCGTCATTTTAAACTACAGGCCGCAATGTGTGCGAATAAATGGCAAAAGGCGTCTTCGGGTGCCTTTTTCTTTGACTATATGACGTTACAAAGTTAATATGCGCGCCCTATGCAAAAGGTAAAATTACCCCTGACTCTTGACCCGGTTCGTACCGCGCAAAAACGCCTCGATTACCAGGGTGTCTATACGCCCGATCAGGTTGAGCGCGTTGCCGAGTCTGTAGTCAGTGTGGACAGCGATGTAGAATGCGACATGTCATTCGCTATCGATAACCAGCGCCTCGCGGTGATAACCGGCGATGCAAAGGTAACGGTAACGCTCGAATGTCAGCGCTGCGGGAAACCGTTCACGCATCATGTTCACACAACGTATTGTTTCAGTCCGGTTCGTTCTGACGAACAGGCTGAGGCACTCCCGGAAGCGTATGAGCCGATTGAGGTTAACGAATTCGGTGAAATCGACCTGCGGGCGATGGTTGAGGATGAAATCATTCTCTCCTTGCCAGTAGTTCCGGTGCATGATTCTGAACACTGTGAAGTGTCCGACGCGGACATGGTCTTTGGTGAACTGCCTGAAGAGGCGCAAAAGCCAAACCCATTTGCCGCATTAGCCAGCTTAAAGCGTAAGTAATTGAGGAGTAAGGTCCATGGCCGTACAACAGAATAAACCAACCCGTTCCAAACGTGGCATGCGTCGTTCCCATGACGCGCTGACCGCAGTTACCAGCCTGTCTGTAGACAAGACTTCTGGTGAAACCCACCTGCGTCACCACATCACCGCCGACGGTTACTACCGCGGTCGCAAGGTTATCGCTAAGTAATCACGCGAAAGCGTGAAGCTTAGTGCGGATTTCCCCGCGCATGCGGGGAGAAACGAACCGGGCAGCGACGATACCTTGACACGTCTGACCATAGCGTTAGATGTCATGGGGGGCGATTTTGGTCCTTCCGTGACGGTGCCTGCAGCTTTGCAGGCACTGGGTTTCAATTCGCAACTCTCACTTCTTTTAGTCGGCGATCCCGACGCCATCTCGCCATTACTTGCCAAAGCTGATTTCGAACAACGTTCGCGTCTGCAGATTATCCCTGCACAGTCAGTTATTGCCAGTGATGCGCGACCGTCTCATGCTGTGCGTAACAGCCGGGGCAGTTCGATGCGTATTGCACTCGAACTGGTGAAAGAAGGGCGTGCACAGGCCTGCGTCAGCGCAGGAAATACCGGCGCGCTGATGGGGCTGGCGAAATTATTGCTCAAGCCAATAGAAGGCATTGAGCGTCCGGCGCTGGTGACGGTATTGCCGCATCAGCAGAAGGGTAAAACGGTCGTGCTTGATCTGGGCGCGAACGTCGATTGTGACAGTACAATGCTGGTGCAGTTTGCGATCATGGGGGCGGTGCTGGCGGAAGAAGTCGTCGGTATCAGCAAACCGCGTGTCGCGCTGCTTAACATCGGTGAAGAAGAGAGCAAAGGGCATGAAAGCATTCGTGATGCTTCTGCTTTGCTTAAAACAGTGCCAACTATCAACTATATTGGTTATCTTGAAGCCAACGAGTTGCTGACGGGCAAAACCGATGTGCTGGTTTGTGATGGCTTCACCGGAAACGTCACGTTAAAAACCATGGAAGGCGTTGTCAGAATGTTTCTTTCGCTGCTGAAATCTCAGGGGGAAGGGAAAAAACGGTCGTGGTGGCTGATTTTATTAAAGCGTTGGTTACAAAAAAGCCTCTCCAGGCGATTCAGTCACCTCAACCCCGACCAGTATAATGGCGCCTGTCTGTTAGGATTGCGCGGCACGGTGATTAAAAGCCATGGTGCAGCCAATCAGCGCGCGTTTAGCGTCGCGATTGAACAGGCAGTGCAGGCGGTGCAGCGGGAAGTTCCTCAGCGGATTGCCGCTCGCCTGGAATCTGTATTACCGGAAAAAGACTGAGCGTACATGTATACGAAGATTATTGGTACCGGCAGTTATCTGCCCACACAGGTGCGAACTAACGCCGATTTGGAAAAGATGGTTGATACGTCTGACGAGTGGATTGTCACGCGCACAGGTATCCGTGAACGTCGTATTGCTGCGCCGAATGAAACTGTTGCCTCAATGGGCTTTGAAGCCGCACAGCGCGCGCTGGAGATGGCGGGTATCACGAAAGATGATGTCGGCCTGATTGTCGTGGCGACGACGTCCTCCACGCACGCTTTTCCAAGCGCTGCCTGCCAGATCCAGGGCATGCTCGACATTAAAGGTTGCCCGGCGTTTGACGTCGCTGCCGCCTGCGCCGGTTTCACCTACGCGCTGAGCGTTGCCGATCTGTACGTGAAATCCGGTGCGGTTAAGCATGCGCTGGTGATCGGTTCCGATGTACTGGCGCGCACCTGCGACCCGACCGATCGCGGCACGATCATTATTTTTGGCGATGGCGCGGGCGCTGTCGTGTTAAGTGCCTCCGAAGAGCCGGGTATCATCTCTACCCACCTTCACGCGGATGGCAGCTATGGCGAGCTGTTAACGCTGCCAAACGCGGATCGCGTTAATCCGGATAATTCCATTTACCTGACGATGGCGGGTAACGAAGTCTTTAAAGTGGCTGTCACGGAACTGGCGCATATTGTCGATGAAACGCTGGCAGCCAACAACCTCGACCGTTCGCAACTGGACTGGCTGGTACCGCACCAGGCGAACCTGCGCATCATCAGCGCGACCGCGAAAAAACTGGGCATGTCGATGGACAACGTGGTTGTCACCCTCGACCGCCACGGCAACACCTCTGCCGCGTCGGTGCCTTGTGCGCTGGACGAAGCCGTTCGTGATGGCCGCATCAAGCGGGGTCAACTGGTGCTGCTTGAGGCCTTCGGTGGCGGCTTCACCTGGGGTTCTGCGCTGGTTCGTTTCTAATAAGGAAGAATAAAATGACGCAATTTGCTTTTGTGTTCCCGGGTCAGGGTTCACAGACTGTCGGGATGTTGTCTGAAATGGCAACCCAGTACCCGATTATTGAAGAAACGTTTGCTGAAGCCTCTGCGGCACTGGGTTATGATCTGTGGGCGTTGACGCAACAAGGGCCTGCGGAAGAACTGAACAAAACCTGGCAGACGCAGCCTGCGCTGCTGACAGCGTCTGTCGCGCTGTACCGTGTCTGGCAGCAGCAGGGCGGTAAAACGCCTGCGCTGATGGCCGGTCATAGCCTCGGTGAATACTCTGCGCTGGTATGCGCGGGCGTGATTGCTTTCGCTGATGCCGTTCGTCTGGTTGAACTGCGTGGTAAATTCATGCAGGAAGCGGTACCGGAAGGCACGGGGGCAATGTATGCCATCATCGGGCTTGATGATGCCGCGATTGCCAAAGCTTGTGAAGAGTCGGCCGAAGGCCAGGTGGTTTCGCCGGTCAACTACAACTCGCCGGGCCAGGTGGTGATCGCCGGGCATAAAGAGGCGGTTGAACGCGCGGGTGCCGCCTGTAAAGCCGCGGGTGCAAAACGTGCACTGCCGCTGCCGGTCAGCGTACCGTCACACTGTGCGCTGATGAAACCTGCCGCGGAAAAACTGGCGGTGGAACTGGCGAAAATTACATTTAATGCGCCGCAGATTTCCGTGGTGAATAACGTCGACGTGAAATGCGAAACGTCCGCAGACGCTATCCGTGATGCGCTGGTTCGCCAGCTGTACAGCCCGGTTCAGTGGACGAAGACCGTCGAGTTTATGGCCGCGCAGGGCGTTGAGCACTTATATGAAGTCGGGCCGGGTAAAGTCCTCACCGGGCTGACAAAACGTATTGTCGACACACTGACAGCGTCGGCCATTAATGAGCCGGCAGCGATGTCAGCGGCGTTAGAACAATAACAGAGGAAAAACAAAACCATGAGTTTTGAAGGAAAAATCGCGCTGGTTACCGGTGCAAGTCGCGGGATTGGCCGCGCCATCGCTGAAACGCTCGTTGCCCGTGGTGCGAAAGTCATCGGTACAGCGACCAGTGAAAGCGGCGCGCAGGCGATCAGCGACTATTTAGGTGCCAACGGGAAAGGTCTGATGCTGAATGTGACCGATCCGGCATCTATCGAATCTGTACTGGAAAATATTCGCGCAGAGTTTGGCGAAGTCGACATTCTGGTCAATAATGCCGGGATTACTCGCGATAATCTGCTAATGCGAATGAAAGAAGAAGAGTGGTCAGACATTCTCGAAACCAATCTTTCATCAGTTTTCCGTCTGTCAAAAGCGGTAATGCGCGCTATGATGAAAAAGCGTCACGGGCGTATTATCACTATCGGTTCTGTGGTTGGTACCATGGGAAATGCCGGTCAGGCCAACTACGCTGCGGCGAAAGCAGGTCTTATCGGTTTCAGTAAATCGCTGGCGCGCGAAGTGGCGTCACGCGGAATTACTGTGAACGTTGTTGCTCCGGGCTTTATTGAAACGGACATGACGCGTGCGCTTTCTGATGATCAGCGTGCGGGTATTCTGGCGGAAGTTCCGGCGGGTCGCCTCGGCGACGCAAAAGAAATCGCCAGTGCGGTTGCATTTTTAGCTTCTGACGAAGCGAGTTACATCACGGGTGAAACTCTGCACGTTAACGGCGGGATGTACATGGTTTGATCGCGATTTGCACAATATGCTCAGGAACCACGCACTTCGTGTCATCCGGAGCAGGTTAATGTGCAAAATAATTTGCGTTATTAGGGCGAATACCCGCAAAATAGCGTAAAATCGTGGTAAGACCTGCCGGGATTTAGTTGCAAATTTTTCAACATTTTATACACTACGAAAACCATCGCGAAAGCGAGTTTTGATAGGAAATTTAAGAGTATGAGCACTATCGAAGAACGCGTTAAGAAAATTATCGGCGAACAGCTGGGCGTTAAGCAGGAAGAAGTTACCAACAATGCTTCCTTCGTTGAGGACCTGGGCGCTGATTCTCTTGACACCGTTGAGCTGGTAATGGCTCTGGAAGAAGAGTTTGATACTGAGATTCCGGACGAAGAAGCTGAGAAAATCACCACCGTTCAGGCTGCCATTGATTACATCAACGGCCACCAGGCGTAAGTGAACATCTCCAGGCGGTCACTCGACCGCCTGAGTTTTATCTATTATTCGTCCCACGAATCTCTTTTTTTATCCCTCCCTGGAGGACAAACGTGTCTAAGCGTCGTGTAGTTGTGACCGGACTGGGCATGTTGTCTCCTGTCGGCAATACCGTAGAGTCTACCTGGAAAACTCTCCTTGCCGGTCAGAGTGGCATCAGCCTGATCGACCATTTCGATACTAGCGCCTATGCAACGAAATTTGCTGGCTTAGTAAAGGATTTTAACTGTGATGACATCATCTCGCGTAAAGAACAGCGCAAGATGGATGCCTTCATTCAATACGGAATTGTCGCTGGCGTTCAGGCCATGCAGGATTCTGGCCTTGAAGTGACGGAAGAGAACGCCAGCCGTATCGGCGCCGCTATCGGCTCTGGTATTGGCGGTCTCGGTTTAATCGAAGATAACCACAGCTCGCTGGTTAACGGTGGTCCGCGTAAGATCAGCCCGTTCTTCGTTCCGTCCACAATTGTGAACATGGTGGCGGGTCACCTGACCATCATGTTTGGTCTGCGTGGGCCAAGTATCTCCATCGCGACCGCCTGTACGTCAGGCGTGCATAATATTGGTCATGCGGCCCGTATTATTGCGTACAACGATGCTGACGTGATGCTGGCAGGTGGGGCAGAAAAAGCCAGTACGCCGCTGGGCGTAGGTGGTTTCGGCGCTGCACGTGCGCTGTCTACCCGCAATGACAACCCGCAGGCGGCGAGCCGTCCGTGGGATAAAGACCGTGATGGCTTCGTGCTGGGCGACGGCGCAGGCATCATCGTGCTGGAAGAGTACGAGCACGCGAAAAAACGCGGTGCCAAAATCTACGCTGAAATCGTCGGTTTTGGTATGAGCAGCGATGCCTACCATATGACGTCACCGCCGGAAAATGGCGCAGGCGCTGCGCTGGCAATGGTCAACGCGCTCCGCGATGCAGGCATTGAACCGGGGCAGATTGGCTACGTCAACGCTCACGGCACGTCCACCCCGGCGGGTGACAAAGCCGAAACGCAAGCGGTGAAAAATGTCTTTGGTGCAGCGGCAAGCCGTGTGATGGTCAGCTCAACCAAATCCATGACCGGTCACCTGTTAGGTGCGGCAGGTGCAGTAGAATCTATCTACTCCATCCTTGCACTGCGCGATCAGGCGGTTCCGCCGACCATCAACCTGGATAACCCGGATGAAGGTTGCGATCTGGACTTCGTTCCACACGAAGCGCGCCAGGTCAGCGGAATGGAGTACACCCTGTGTAACTCCTTCGGCTTCGGTGGCACCAACGGCTCTCTGATCTTCAAAAAGGTCTGATCCTCTCTTTAAGGCCTGCTTTTGCAGGCCTTTTCTTTCAGCGCATTCCCCTTGTAACCCTTCCGGGCTGCTGCCAGACTGACAGACACAGATAAGGAGCTTCTATGTTCTTGATTAACGGTAAAGAACGGGACTCTCTGGCGGCGAACGATCGCGCTATTCAGTTTGGCGATGGCTGTTTTACGACGGCGAGAGTCCGTAACGGCAAAGTCGATTTTCTCGGGGCTCATCTGCAACGCCTGCAGGCGACCTGTCATGCGCTGATGATCCCTTTCGCCGACGACATCCCGTTACGTGAAGAGATGCAGCAACTGGCGGCAGAGCAGGGTGATGGCGTCCTGAAAGTGATCATCACCCGCGGCAGTGGCGGGCGTGGCTACAGCCCGGCGGCCTGCCTGACGCCAACCCGTATCCTCTCGGTTTCGCCCGCGCCTGCACACTATGTTCGCTGGCGAGAAGAGGGCATTACGCTGTCGTTAAGTCCGGTACGGCTCGGTCGTAACCCGCATCTTGCCGGGCTTAAGCATCTGAATCGCCTCGAGCAGGTGCTGATCCGCGCGCATCTTGAGCAGACGGATGCACAGGAGGCACTGGTCCTTGACAGCGAAGGGTGGGTTACGGAATGCTGTGCGGCTAATTTGTTCTGGCGGGCTGGCGATACCGTTTTTACGCCACGGCTCACCCATGCTGGCGTCAATGGCATCATGCGCCAGTATTGTCTCTCACGGCTGGCACAAAGCCGCTATCACGTTGTCGAAGTGAGTGCGCGTGAAGAGGCGGTACAGCAGGCGGATGAAGTCCTGCTGTGCAACGCGCTGATGCCGGTCGTGCCGGTGAAAGCGTTTGGCGATGTTCGCTACCTGTCACATGAACTGTTTGAATTTCTGGCCCCTTATTGTGAGTTGTCCGATTAGCCATGAAGAAAATGTTACGTTTTGTCCTGTTATTGCTGGTGGTGCTGGGTATTGCCGCGGGCGTTGGGATGTGGAAAGTCCGCCAGCTCGCGGACAGCAAATTGCTTATCAAAGAAGAGACCATTTTCACGCTGAAAGCTGGCACCGGGCGCAAAGTGCTGGGCGATCAACTGTATGCGGATAAGATCATTAACCGCCCGCGCGTGTTCCAGTGGCTGCTGCGCGTTGAGCCTGATCTCTCCCATTTTAAAGCGGGCACCTACCGGCTCACCCCGCAGATGACCGTGCGCGAGATGCTGATGCTGCTGGAAAGCGGTAAAGAAGCACAGTTCCCGCTGCGGTTTGTGGAAGGGATGCGGCTCAGCGATTACCTGAAACAACTACGTGACGCGCCTTACATCAAACATACGCTGAAAGACGATGCGTACGCGACCGTCGCGAAGGCACTGGAACTGGAACATCCCGACTGGGTGGAAGGCTGGTTCTGGCCGGATACCTGGATGTACACCGCCAACACCACGGATATTGCGATCCTCAAACGCGCGCATCAGAAAATGGTTAACGCCGTTGAGCAGGCCTGGGAAGGGCGGATGGACAATCTGCCGTATCAGGACCAGAACCAGCTGGTGACCATGGCGTCGATCATCGAAAAAGAGACCGCGGTCGCCAGCGAGCGTGACCGGGTGGCGTCGGTGTTTATTAACCGTCTGCGGCTTGGCATGCGTCTGCAGACCGATCCCACCGTGATTTACGGCATGGGGGCGAGTTATAATGGCAAGCTGTCGCGCAAAGACCTGGAAACGCCGACGGCGTACAACACTTATGTCATCGCCGGGCTGCCGCCGGGCCCTATCGCGACCCCGGGCGAAGCGTCGCTGAATGCCGCCGCGCATCCGGCGAAGACACCGTATCTCTATTTTGTGGCTGACGGTAAAGGCGGCCACCAGTTTACGACCAATCTCGCCAGCCATAACCGGGCGGTGCAGGATTACCTGAAAGTGCTTAAGGAAAAAAATGGCCAGTAATTACATCGTCATCGAAGGTCTGGAAGGAGCGGGCAAAACCACCGCGCGCAACATGGTGGTGGAAACGCTGAAACAGCTGGGCATTCACGATCTGGTTTTCACTCGTGAACCAGGCGGAACCATCCTCGCAGAAAAACTGCGCAGCCTGGTGCTGGACATCAAATCCGTTGGCGATGAAGTGATTACGGACAAAGCGGAAGTGCTGATGTTCTACGCCGCTCGCGTACAGTTGGTTGAAACGGTGATTAAACCGGCGCTGGCGAAAGGGCAATGGGTGATTGGCGATCGCCATGATCTCTCCACACAAGCCTACCAGGGCGGCGGGCGTGGTATTGATCAGCATATGCTGGCGACGCTGCGCGATGCGGTGCTGGGCGATTTCCGTCCGAACCTGACGATTTACCTCGATGTGACGCCGGAAGTGGGCCTTAAGCGCGCCCGTGCGCGTGGCGATCTCGACCGCATCGAGCAGGAGTCGCTGGATTTCTTCAATCGCACCCGCGCGCGCTACCTTGAGCTGGCGGCGCAGGACAGCAGTATTCGCACCATTGATGCCACCCAGCCACTGGAAAACGTCATGCAGGACATCCGCGACACCGTGACAACGTGGGTGAAGGAGCAAAATGCATGAAATGGTATCCGTGGTTGCGTCCCCATTTTGAACAGCTGATTGCCAGCTATCAGGCCGGGCGTGGGCACCATGCGTTACTGATTCAGGCGTTGCCCGGTATGGGCGACGATGCGCTGATTTATGCGCTGAGCCGCTGGCTGATGTGTCATCAGCCGGACGGGCACAAAAGCTGTGGGCAGTGCCACAGTTGCCAGTTGATGCAGGCGGGAACACATCCTGACTACTATCATCTGCTGCCGGAAAAGGGCAAAAACACGCTTGGCATCGACGCCGTACGCGAAGTGAGCGAAAAGCTGTACGAGCACGCGCGGCTGGGCGGCGCGAAAGTGGTGTGGATAAGCGACGCGACGCAACTCACCGATGCTGCCGCCAACGCGCTGTTAAAAACACTCGAAGAACCGCCGGAGAAAACCTGGTTTTTCCTCGCCTGCGAAGAGCCTGCGCGACTGCTGGCAACGCTGCGCAGCCGCTGCCGGTTACATCATCTGTCGCCGCCTGCGGAAAGCTGGGCGATGGCATGGCTTGAACGAGAAGTGACAACGTCACAAGAAGCGCGTTTAACGGCGTTGCGCCTCAGCGCCAGTGCCCCTGCGGCAGCGCTGGCGCTTTTACAGGAAAATCACTGGAATGCGCGCCAGCAGCTTTGCCAGACGCTGGACGCTACGCTCACCAGCCATGACTGGCTGTCACTGCTTCCAGTCCTGAACCATGACGACGCAGCGACGCGGCTGCACTGGTTTGCCTCGCTATTGCTGGATGCGCTCAAAATTCAGCAAGGGATTACACTGTTAACCAACGCCGATGCCCTGGCGCTGACCGGAAAACTGGCCAACATCGTGCCGGTAGCGACGCTGCGGGCCATCGTTCAGGACGCCTGCGAATGCCGCGAGCAACTGCTGAGCGTGGTCGGCCTCAATCGCGAACTGATCCTCACCGAGCGCCTGTTGCGCTGGGAGCATTACCTGCAACCGGGAGCGGTACTTCCCGTATCTCAATTCTGAGAGAGACATTATGTTTTTAGTCGACTCACACTGCCATCTCGATGGCCTGGATTATCAATCCCTGCATAAAGACGTTAACGACGCGCTGGCCAAAGCCGCCGCCCGTGACGTTAAATTTTTCCTCGCGGTCGCCACGACGCTGCCGGGTTACCGCAACATGCGTGAACTGGTGGGAAACCGTGATGATGTGGTTTATTCCTGCGGCGTGCATCCGCTCAATCAGGATGAGACCTATGACGTTGAAGCGCTGCGCAAGCTGGCGGCAGAAGAGGGCGTGGTCGCCATGGGCGAAACCGGGCTCGACTATTACTACACGCCGGAAACAAAAGCGCGGCAGCAGGAATCGTTTCGCCATCACATTCGCATCGGGCGCGAGCTGAACAAACCGGTCATTGTGCATACCCGAGACGCACGCGAAGATACACTGGCGATCCTGCGTGAAGAGCAGGTGACGGATTGCGGCGGTGTACTACACTGTTTCACTGAAGATCGGGAAACCGCAGGCAAATTGCTGGATCTCGGGTTTTATATTTCGTTTTCCGGCATCGTGACCTTCCGCAATGCTGAGCAACTCCGGGATGCCGCGCGTTACGTGCCGCTGGACCGGCTGCTGGTGGAAACCGATTCCCCGTACCTGGCGCCGGTTCCCCATCGCGGAAAAGAGAACCAGCCTGCGCTGGTGCGTGATGTTGCTGAATACATGGCCGTGGTGAAAGGTGTAACCGTGGAACAACTGGCGCAACAGACCACCGAAAACTTCGCCCGCCTGTTCCATATCGCCCCTTCCCGCCTGCAAGACGCCTGATTTCTTAGGTTATTTTAAAGCTCGTAATTAATAAGCAAACCGGGTAAAGTTCACCGCCATAAAATGGGCGGTGGACGGGTTATTTGACACATCCTGACATCACTTATGTAAAGAAACGCAAGTTTTTCGGCTGGTGCTAACCGAAACGTGATAGCCGTCAAACAACATTCAGCTGATTTATTTTACTCTGTGTAATAAATAAAGGGCGCTTAGATGTCCTGTCCACGGCACGGCTCTCCCCCCGTGCCAATGCGTGAATACGTACTAAAAGCACAAATACTCAGGAGCACTCTCAATTATGTTTAAGAATGCATTTGCTAACCTGCAGAAGGTCGGTAAATCGCTGATGCTGCCAGTATCCGTACTGCCTATCGCAGGTATCCTGCTGGGCGTCGGTTCGGCTAACTTCAGCTGGCTGCCAACCGTCGTTTCCCATGTTATGGCGGAAGCGGGCGGTTCGGTCTTCGCCAACATGCCGCTGATCTTCGCTATCGGTGTTGCACTTGGCTTCACCAATAACGATGGCGTTTCTGCGCTGGCTGCAGTAGTGGCTTACGGCATCATGGTGAAAACCATGGCGGTTGTCGCACCGCTGGTCCTGCATTTACCTGCGGAAGAGATTGCGGCGAAACACCTCGCAGATACCGGCGTGCTTGGCGGTATCATTTCGGGTGCGATCGCAGCCTATATGTTCAACCGCTTCTATCGCATCAAGTTGCCTGAATATCTGGGCTTCTTTGCGGGTAAGCGCTTTGTACCGATTATTTCCGGTCTGGCGGCTATTTTCACCGGTGTGATCCTCTCCTTCATCTGGCCACCGATTGGTACTGCTATCCAGACCTTCTCCCAGTGGGCGGCGTATCAGAACCCGGTTGTCGCTTTCGGCATCTACGGTTTCGTTGAGCGTTGCCTGGTACCGTTCGGTCTGCACCATATCTGGAACGTTCCTTTCCAGATGCAAATCGGTGAATACACCAACGCTGCGGGTCAGGTGTTCCACGGTGATATTCCGCGCTACATGGCAGGCGACCCGACGGCGGGCAAGCTGTCTGGCGGCTTCCTGTTCAAGATGTACGGTCTGCCGGCAGCGGCAATCGCCATCTGGCACTCTGCGAAACCAGAAAACCGCGCGAAAGTGGGCGGTATCATGATCTCCGCCGCGCTGACCTCGTTCCTGACCGGTATCACCGAGCCGATCGAGTTCTCCTTCATGTTCGTTGCGCCGATCCTGTACGTGATCCACGCGATTCTGGCCGGTCTGGCTTTCCCGATCGCTATCCTGCTCGGTATGCGTGACGGTACGTCGTTCTCGCACGGTCTGATCGACTTCATCGTCCTGTCCGGTAACAGCAGCAAACTGTGGCTGTTCCCGATTGTCGGTATCTGCTACGCCATCGTTTACTACACCATTTTCCGTGTGCTGATCAAAGCGCTGGACCTGAAAACGCCGGGTCGCGAAGATGCTTCTGACGATGTGAAAGCTGGTGTTTCCAGCGAAATGGCGCCAGCCCTGGTCGCCGCTTTTGGTGGTAAAACCAACATCACTAACCTCGACGCCTGTATTACGCGTCTGCGCGTCAGTGTCGCGGATGTGGCGAAAGTGGATCAGGCTGGCCTGAAGAAACTGGGTGCCGCAGGTGTGGTTGTTGCAGGTTCCGGTGTACAGGCGATTTTCGGTACCAAATCCGATAACCTGAAAACCGAAATGGATGATTACATCCGCAACAACTAAGTCAGTTTGAGGGGAGACTAAGGCAGCCGAATGGCTGCCTTTTTTACTTTTTGCCCGGTGGCGGCTGCGCCTTACCGGGCCTACAACGACCTGGATCGTAGGTCGGGTAAGCGCAGCGCCACCCGACTCTTTTTTAGAAACTGTAGCTTGCGCTGACAGAGAAATTACGCGGTGCGCCATAGACACCGTAGGTGCCCAGATAATCGTAATATTCTTCATCAAACACGTTGTTCAGGTTGCCCTGAATCGCGAAGTCTTTGGTCACCTGATAGCGGGTAAAGAGATCGACCACGGTATAGCCATCCTGGGTAATCTGCGTCACGCCATTCGGGCCGTTATCGATATCCTGCCAGGTTTTGTTCTGCCAGCGAGCACCGCCACCGACGGTCAGCTCAGGCAGCATTGGCAACTGATAACGGGTGAACAGCTTCAGCGAGGTCCGCGGCTGGCTTGGGTTCACGGCGTTACCGTCTTCATCTTCCGCAATGTAACGGCTACCGCCAAAGGTCAACTGCCAGTTGTCGGTCAGCGCGCCGTTCAGCTCGAATTCGATACCTTTACTGACGGTGCCATCAACCGATTTATAGGCGGTCTGCCCACCGGAACCCGGAATCGTTGTCCCGGTTGAAACGGCCACATTGTCCTGTTCGATACGGAACACAGATACCGAGGCGGTCAGACGGGTATTAAACCAGTCGCCTTTCACACCCGCTTCGTAGCTCTTACCGGTCGTTGGATCGATAAACTTGCTGTTCACGTCACGCTGACCCGATGGCTGGAAGATAGAGGTATAGCTGGTATAGACGGACCAGGTATCATCAATGTCGTAAATCAGACCGGCATACGGCGTGACGTCATCGAATTTTGAAGTGCGGATTTCATCGGGCTTGCGCTCGAGGTTATATTTCGCGCTCCATTCGGTGTAACGGGCCCCGAGGATCAAATGCAGCGGGTCGGCAAGCGAGAGACGTGTCGCGGCATAGACGGATTTCTGGCGAATCACGTCACGCTGGTAAAGGGCAAAATCAGACCAGGTCGGATCGGCCAGCTTACCGTTGTAATCGTAGATACTGCCCACATCCATCAAACCGAAGTTACTGTTAACCGGGAAGGAATTGTCGTAGTTATTGCGCTGACGGCTGTAACTGCCGCCCAGCATCAGCTCATGCTGACGGCCCAGCAGGTCGTAACCGCCGCGGACGAACGCATCCACGGAGTCCTGTTTCCGTTCGCCACGGTTCCAGCCGCCCCAGGCGCCGTACCATTTGGAGGCATCATACAGGCCGGTGGCTTTATCCGGGTAACCATCGATGTACATCAACTTGCTGTCGAAGTTGGTTTCCGCGTGCATGGCGTTGAGCTTCGCTTCCCAGCCGTTATCAAAGCGTTGGGTCAGGTTGGCAAAAATCTTTGTGGAATCTTTATTGGAATAAGTCCAGTCAGCGGAGGTGTTAAAACCGCGACGGAAATGGGTTTTGCTGCCGTCGCTGAACATGGACGGGAAGCCGCCCCAGGTCGGGCTGTCTTCTTCGCTTTCCTGGTAATCATAACCGACGGACAGGGTGGTGGAATCGGTGACATCGGCATCCACAACGCCGTAAATGAATTTCTTACGATAATGGTTGCGCTCGATCCAGGAATCGTTGTCCTGATAACCGGTGATCATGCGCCCGCGAACATTGCCGGATTCGGTCAGCGGTGCCTGCAGATCCAGCACGTAACGCTGTTTGTCCCAACTGCCATAGGTCGCGGAGGCTGTCCCTTTGAATTCTTTGCTGTCGGCATGTTTACGTACCATGTTGACGTAGGCGGAAGGGTTACCGGTGCCGCTCATCAGGCCCGCCGCGCCGCGCACCACTTCGATTTTATCGTAAATCGCCGTATCGCCAGCGGTATCGCCAAAGTTCCAGCGGTTATCGAGGAATGTTGGCATATCTTCATAGGCAAAGTTGCTGATGAAGAAACCACGGGAATAGAAGTTGGTACGGCTGGTATCAATGCGGGAAGCGCTCACCCCGGTGGTGTTATCCAGCACCTGACCGATGGTGTTCAGTTCCTGATCCGCCATACGCTGCTGGCTGATAACGCTAACCGACTGCGGAATATCGCGCGGAACCAGCAGCAGTTTGGTGCCGGTGGTGGTGGTTTTGACGCTGTAATCCTGATCCTGGCTGTCGCTACTGGTATCTGTAGTGCCTTCAACGACGATCTTCTCCTCCTGATCCTGGCTGGCGGCGCGCAGGGTATTGGGGAAGAGTGCCGCTGCAATACAAACTGCCAGTACTGCCGGCGCGGTGGCAGGGGAGCGCCGCTCGTCCCTGATGTTATCAATGAAAGTCATAATAAACCCTTTAATATAATTGTTGTTCTGGCTTACACCCCGTCGTCGCGGGGCCAGCGTTATGGTGAGACGCGGTTGTGCATTTTGTGCATACAAATGCAAATGAGAAATATACGCATTCGAATTACGACTGTAAACAGATGTAACCGATATCAATGAAACTTTGTTTTACGTCTGCAGAGAGGTCGGCGGGAGAAGAGTGGTTATTCCGGCAGCAGCTAACGGCTAAGAGGATAAGAAATCACGGTTTCAGGTTGAAAGACAGGGAGTAAGTCGCTCATACTCAGTGTTCTATTCTGTTTGTCAGATTACCGCACGGTGAATAATTAAAAAGGAACAGGCCATGGCAGAAGAAACGATTTTCAGCAAAATCATTCGTCGCGAAATCCCGTCGGATATCGTTTATCAGGACGATCTTGTCACCGCATTTCGTGATATCTCGCCGCAGGCGCCGACGCACGTCCTGATTGTTCCCAACCTCCTGATCCCGACGGTCAACCACGTCACCGCCGAGCATGAACTGGCGCTGGGGCGCATGATGACCGTCGCCGCTAAAATTGCCGAACAGGAAGGGATTGCCGAAGACGGTTATCGCCTGATTGTGAACTGCAACCGCCACGGCGGGCAGGAAGTCTATCATATTCATATGCACCTGCTCGGCGGTCGTCCGCTGGGGCCGATGCTGTCGAGAAAGTGAAGGTGAACATGAAGACAGGGCGTTTCACCCTGATGCTGGCTTTGCTGACGCTGGCGGGCTGCGGTTCGCACCCGGAGATCCCGGTTGGCGACCAGCAGACGCTGGTCATGGAATCGAACGTTCTGGTCGCCGGGATCAGCGCGGAAAAGCCGGAACTGACCACCTCAGAAATTCAGGCGACCGCTTCTTCTGTCATCTTCAACGAGCGCCGCGAACCGGTGACGCTTCACTATCGTTTTTACTGGTATGACGCCAGAGGGCTGGAAATGCATCCCCTCGAAGCGCCGCGCAGCGTGACGGTGCCGGGCAATGCCTCCGTGACGCTCTACGGCAGCGCAAATAATCTTGGGGCGCATAAAGTCCGCCTTTATCTTTATCTTTAAGGGGTAATCGTGATGTCAAAATTGAGTCGCTATGCATTAATGACGGCACTGGCGATCGTCCTGTCAGGGTGTGTGGGGCAACGCGAAGAGCCCGCGCCTGTCGAACAGGTAAAACCGACACCGCAGCAGCCGGTGCCACAACAACCGGAGCCGACGGTCCCCTCCGTGCCGACGATTCCGCAGCAACCCGGCCCGATTGAACAAACGGATCAGACCGGGCAGCCCGCGCCGCGTGTTCGTCATTATGACTGGAATGGCGCCGTACAGCCGATGGTCGGCAAAATGCTGCAGTCCGAAGGTGTCAACGCGGGCAGCATTCTGCTGGTCGACAGCGTCAATAACCGCACCAATGGTTCGCTGAATGCCAGCGAGGCCACTACGGCGCTGCATAACGCGCTGAGCGGTAACGGCAAATTCACGCTGGTCTCCGTGCAGCAACTGGCTGTCGCCAAACAACAGCTTGGCCTGTCGCCGCAGGACAGCCTCGGTTCCCGCAGCAAAGCGATGGGCATTGCGCGTAACGTCGGTGCCCAGTATGTGCTGTACTCGAACGCCACCGGCAACGTCAATGCACCGACGCTGCAAATGCAACTGATGCTGGTTCAGACTGGCGAGATTATCTGGTCAGGTAAAGGTGCAGTGCAGCAACAGTAAACTGACGCGTGACGCGGTCCTGTCACGCTTTTTCCCCGATTATCAGCCCGCCGCGAATGCCGTTTCTACAGGATTAAGCGGCGGTAGCTGCATCATTGAAAACGGCGACCAGCGGTTAGTGCTGCGTCAGCATCACACCCCGCAGGACGCCGAATACCATTTTCTCCGCCAGTATCATGCGCTGTCGCAGCTTCCTGATGATCTGGCGCCGCGCCCGCGCTTTTACACACCCGGCTGGATGGCGGTGGACTATTTCGCAGGCGAGGTTAAAAGCGCGCTGCCGGAACCTCGTCAACTGGCGGCAATGTTGTATTATCTGCATCAACAGCCCCGGTTTGGCTGGCGAATATCGCTGTTGCCGTTGTTGCAGGGTTACTGGCAACAAAGCGCGCCCGCGCGCCGTACACCGTTCTGGTTGCGCCAGTTGCACCGCTTGCGCAAAGCCGGTGAACCCGTTCCGCTGCGCCTGGCGCCGCTGCATATGGATATTCATGCCGGAAATATCGTCCATACGGCGGCGGGGTTGCGGCTGATTGACTGGGAATATGCCGGTGATGGCGATATCGCTCTGGAGCTGGCGGCCGTCTGGGTCAGCAGTGACGCGGAGCATCGCCAACTGGTCGGAGATTACGCGGCGCTGGCGAAGATTGAGCCACAATGCCTGTGGCGGCAGGTTCAGCGCTGGCGGCCATGGCTGCTGATGCTAAAAGCGGGCTGGTTTGAATGTCGCTGGGTACAGACCGGCGAGCAACGATTTATCACGCTGGCAGATGAGACATGGTGCCAGCTTAAGACAAATGGATAAGAGAGGTCTTTGTGGGTCCAGTAATGTTGGATGTCGAAGGGTTTGAGCTGGATGCGGAAGAACGCGAAATCCTGGCCCACCCGCTGGTTGGCGGGCTGATTATTTTTACCCGCAATTATCACGATCCCGCGCAACTGCGCGAGCTGGTGCGCCAGATCCGCTCCGCATCACGCAATCATCTGGTGGTTGCCGTTGATCAGGAAGGCGGGCGCGTTCAGCGTTTTCGTGACGGTTTCACCCGTCTGCCTGCGGCGCAGTCCTTTGCTGCGCTGCTGGGGATGGAAGAGGGCGGCAAACTGGCGCAGGACGCCGGATGGCTGATGGCCAGCGAAATGATTTCAATGGATATCGACATCAGTTTCGCCCCGGTACTGGACGTCGGGCATATCAGCGCGGCGATTGGCGAACGTTCTTACCATGACGATCCGGCCAAAGCGCTGGCGATGGCGCGTCACGTTATCGACGGCATGCACAGCGCTGGCATGAAAACCACCGGTAAACATTTCCCGGGTCACGGCGCGGTGACGGCTGATTCTCATAAAGAGACGCCGCGGGACCCGCGTCCGCAGGCGGAAATTATCGCCAACGATATGTCGGTGTTCCGCACGTTAATCGACGAGCAACGTCTTGATGCCATCATGCCTGCGCATGTCATCTACAGCGATGTCGATCCGCGTCCGGCCAGCGGCTCGCCGCACTGGCTGAAAACCGTGTTGCGCGGCGAACTGGGTTTCGATGGCGTTATCTTCTCTGACGATTTGTCGATGGAAGGGGCCGCAATTATGGGCAGCTACGCGGAACGCGGGCAGGCGTCGCTGGATGCAGGTTGCGATATGATCCTGGTCTGCAATAATCGTAAGGGTGCGGTCAGTGTGCTGGATAATCTGTCGCCGATCAAAGCAGAGCGTGTTACGAAATTGTATCATCAGGGAACATTGACGCGTCAGACGTTGATGGATTCCTCTCGCTGGAAGACGGTCAGCGCACAGCTGGAACAGCTGCATGAACGCTGGCAGGCGCATAAAGCGGATCGTTAATTCTCCCGCATCGGGATCGGAAGTGTTGTGAGGATGTGATGATTATTTATTTACACGGTTTTGACTCGAACAGCCCGGGTAACCACGAAAAGGTGTTGCAGCTGCAATTTATCGATCCGGATGTGCGGTTGATAAGCTACAGCACGCTCCATCCGAAACACGATATGCAGCATTTGTTGAAGGAAGTCGACAAGATGCTACAGCTCAACGTTGATGAACGACCGCTCATCTGTGGCGTCGGGCTCGGCGGCTACTGGGCGGAACGTATCGGTTTCCTGTGCGATGTGCGCCAGGTGATGTTCAACCCGAATCTCTATCCTAATGAAAACATGGAAGGGAGGATTGACCGCCCGGAAGAGTATGTGGATATCGCCACCAAATGCGTCAGCAATTTCCGCGAGAAAAACCGCGACCGCTGCCTGGTGATCCTCTCCCGACAGGATGAATCACTGAACAGCCAGCGTTCGGCGGATTTACTGCACCATTACTATGAAATCATCTGGGATGAAGTGCAGACCCATAAATTCAAAAATATCTCCCCACATCTGCAGCGTATCAAGGCGTTTAAAACCTTAGGTTAATCTCTTCAGGCCCGGCGGCGTTCTGTCTGCCGGGCGTCCGAATGCCCCCTCAACCGCTAAACTTATTCATCATCACAAGCGTAAAACTTGATGCATATCAATTTTGGTATGACCAATGCACCGTTCGTGTTATTCTCAGTGCTGCTGAATGGTTTCGCGCAGGTAACCTGTTGTTAATTAAAGGCTATTTAAATAACTTTTAATTAACAATTGGTTAATAATTTAAGGGGGTCACGTTGACTACACCATTGAAAAAGATAGTGATTGTAGGCGGTGGTGCTGGCGGGCTGGAGCTGGCGACTCAGTTGGGCAGAAAGCTGGGCCGTGGCAAAAAAGCAAAAATCACGCTGGTGGATCGCAATCACAGCCATCTGTGGAAACCGCTGCTGCACGAAGTGGCGACCGGTTCGCTGGATGAAGGCGTTGATGCGCTGAGCTATCTGGCGCATGCGCGTAACCATCATTTCCAGTTCCAGTTGGGTTCAGTGGTCGATATCAATCGTGAGAGCAAAACCCTGACTCTCGCGGAAATTCGCGACAGCAAGGGCGATCTGCTGGTACCGGAACGCAAACTGCCGTACGACACGCTGGTAATGGCGCTGGGCAGTACCTCAAACGATTTCAACACGCCGGGTGTGAAAGATCACTGCATCTTCCTCGATAACCCGCATCAGGCGCGCCGTTTCCATCAGGAAATGCTCAATCTGTTTCTCAAGCACTCCAGCCATCTCGGCGCGAACGGCAAAGTGAACATCGCGATTGTCGGCGGTGGGGCGACCGGCGTTGAGCTCTCCGCTGAACTGCACAATGCAGTGAAACAGCTGCACAGCTATGGCTACAAAGGGCTAACCAATGAAGCGCTGAATGTCACGCTGGTGGAAGCGGGCGATCGTATTCTGCCTGCGCTGCCGCCGCGCATTTCTGGTGCCGCGCACAACGAGCTGACGAAAATGGGCGTGCGCGTACTGACGCAAACCATGGTCACCAGCGCGGACGAAGGCGGTCTGCATACCAAAGAAGGCGAGTACATCAAAGCCGATCTGATGGTCTGGGCGGCAGGCATCAAAGCGCCGGACTTTATGAAAGAGATTGGCGGCCTCGAAACCAACCGCATTAATCAACTGGTGGTGGGTCCGACGCTGCAGACAACCCGCGATGCGGATATCTATGCGATTGGCGACTGTGCCTCCTGTGCGCGCCCGGAAGGCGGTTTCGTTCCTCCGCGTGCGCAGGCCGCACACCAGATGGCGACCTGCGCGCTGAATAACATTCTCGCGCAGATGAAAGATAAGCCTCTGAAATCGTACACCTATAAAGATCATGGTTCGCTGGTGTCATTATCGAACTACTCTACCGTCGGCAGCCTGATGGGTAACCTGATGCGCGGTTCGATGATGGTGGAAGGGCGCATTGCGCGCATGGTCTATATCTCGCTATACCGCATGCATCAGATTGCGCTGCACGGTTATTTCAAAACCGGGCTGATGATGCTGGTGGGCAGCATTAACCGCGTTATCCGTCCCCGCCTGAAACTGCATTAATTCCACGTTTTACCGCTGACCCGGACAAGCCGCCGGGTCAGCGTTTTCAGCATATCCTTCGGCATATTGCTTTTATCGCTTAAGAGTACTCTGAATCGATGCGATTTGCCGGACGATCACGCACTTTTCATCCGCTTTCTGATTTGCTTAACCCCCTTGCTCGTTGCAAAATTGTTACTAACAGCAACAAAGGAGGAACTCCCGTGAATAAATCAATGTTAGCGGGCATAGGGATTGGCGTGGCTGCCGCGCTGGGCGTGGCGGCAGTAGCCAGTCTGAACGTCTTTGATCGCGGCCCACAGTATGCACAGGTGGTTTCCGCCACCCCGATTAAAGAGACCATCAAAACGCCGCGGCAGGAATGTCGCAACGTCGCCGTCACGCATCGTCGTCCGGTGCAGGACGAAAACCGTATTGCCGGTTCGGTACTGGGCGCAGTCGCCGGTGGGGTTATCGGTCATCAGTTCGGTGGTGGGCGAGGGCGTGATGTCGCCACGGTCGTCGGCGCGCTGGGCGGGGGTTATGCCGGTAACCAGGTGCAGGGATCGCTGCAGGACAACGACACCTACACCACCACGCAGCAGCGCTGTAAAACGGTGTATGACAAGTCGGAAAAAATGCTCGGTTATGATGTGACTTACAAGATTGGCGACCAGCAGGGGAAAATCCGTATGGATAAAGATCCTGGCACGCAGATCCCGCTGGATAACAATGGCCAGCTGATCCTGAATAATAAAGCGTAAAAAAGCAGTTCCCGGAATATTCGCCCCTCATTTGCTCAGGCTGAGGGGCTTTTTTATGTCAGGCGGCGAGGATTTGCGGCCACAGACGCAGCGTGGTGTCGGTGATTTGCATCAGCGAGTCAAAGCTGGCACCGTCACGGGCGCTGATGGACATCCCCTGCAGGATGCAGCTCAGAAATTGCGCCAGATCGTTAATCTCTTTTTCCTGCGGAATTTCACCGCGCTGTTGCCGTTCGGTGAGGAACTGACGCAGCGTCTGCTCCTGCATGGCGTGGCGCGATTTAATGGTTTTCGCAATCTCTTTTGATGATGCCGCGAGGGTCGCTGAGGTGCTGATCAGAAAGCAGCCCGCCGGGGTTTCTTTGTTGGTAAAGCAGGCAGCAACCGCGGTGAAATAATCACGCAGGGCCTGTTCTAACGACTTTTCTTCGCAAAAGAGTTGAGCTTCATGCTTCGCTGCAAAACGCGCCACATAGCGGTCAAGCACTGCGCGAAACAGTCCTTCTTTATTCACGAACTCAGCGTAAAGCGTAGGGGCTTTCGCACCCGTTGCCTCTACGAGATCTGCCAGCGACGTGGCTTCATAGCCATGTTGCCAGAAGAGTGTCATGGCCTTATCAAGCGCCACATCCCTGTCGAACACTTTAGGTCGGCCACGGCTTTTTTTTGTGCAACTCGGAACGTCAGTTGTCATGGTGCCGGTGTACCTTAGTCAGTAATAAAAACGTGCCTATTATAAAAACATTTCTTATGTACGAACAGTAGCGACACCACAAAAATAAAAAAATCCTATCGGTATGAAAAATATGGATTTTTGGATTATTTTAATGATCATTAAAAAATTATATTGACGTGTGATGTGGATCACATTATGATTTCTGTATCGTTCGTTAATTTAATAATTAACGGCAGTACATAATTCATCTGCAAAGGTTTATCATCATGAAAAGTATTAAAACTCTTATCGCCGCAGCCGTTCTTAGCTCACTGTCATTTGCCAGCGTCGCGGCAGTTGAAGTGCAATCCACCCCGGCAAATCAGCATAAAGTGGGGACTATCTCCGCAACGGCGGGTACGAACCTGGGTTCACTGGAAGACGAGCTGGCGCAAAAAGCTGACGCCATGGGTGCAAAATCTTACCGCATTACCTCTGTGACCGGTCCTAACACCCTCCACGGTACCGCTGTCATCTACAAATAAGCATCGCTAACCCTTGATGCCACTGCCACAAAAAAAGCCCTGCGTTGTAAGACGCAGGGCTTTTTTACGTCGCGGGACGGAAATTACAGCGCTTGTTGCACCACCTCCCCATGACGAGTCACATCCACCGGCATACCTGAGCGTATTTCCATTACCTGGGTCATCACGTCAGCGTCCGTCTGTGGTGCATCTTTGAATGTCTGCATCGCGGATGTCAGAACAATCGGCAGTGTCTGCGGATCGTCATCAATATCCTTCGACAGCGGCTGGTGTACTTCGACCAGGCGCACGCCGCCAGGCTCCACCGAGGTTTTGATCGGCGTATTGATGATATTGACCTTCGTACCCGGCTTAATCACTCTGAACAGCGTTTCGATGTCACCATCGCGCAGGCGAATACAGCCGGAACTGACCCGCATACCGATGCCGAAATCGGCATTGGTGCCGTGCAGAAGATACACACCACCGTAAGCGGCCAGACGGATCGCGTGGTGACCCATCGGGTTATCCGGGCCTGCCGGAACCACTGCCGGCAGAATAATGCCCTGCGCCTTATAACGCGCGCGAATGTTAGCGGTCGGCGTCCAGGTCGGATTCGCGCGCTTATCAGACACCGTCGTGACCATGGTTGGCGTCAGCGTATCTCCGCCGAGCTGACCAATGCCGATCGGATAGACCGTCACCACGTTTTGACCCGGAGGATAATAGTAAAGACGCAGTTCCGCCAGATTGATCACAATGCCCACCCGCGGCGCGTCCGGCAACAGGGTTTGCAGCGGGATCGTCAGCACGCTGCCCGCGCGGGGAACGTAAGGATCCACTCCCGGGTTTGCCTGTAGCAGGGCGAGAAACCCGACGTTGTATTTTTTGGCAATCGCTTCCAGCGAGCCGCCGTTATCTTCGACGACATGAAAGCGGTTTTCGCCCACCACGCGACTGCCTTCAGGCGGTAAAGGCCAGGTATTGGCGTGAGCGGGAAGGGCGAGCGAGAATAATGAGGCGACCATTAACAGCGGTAGCCAGCGGAAAAACGCGACAGGTTTAATCATCACTGAATATCCATCATGGTAATTGTCAGCTACTGAAATAGCTAAACATCTATTATGGATTCAGTTGATGAGAAAATGTTTCAGTGGATTGCAAAGAGTTTGTAAATTAGCGTGTTGCGCGCCGGGCAACCAGTGCCACCCGGCGACATCGTCACTCAGGCGACCGCATTCTCTTCAAGTTGCTGCATGAACTGGCGCACCCAGTCCATACGGGTTTTGCGCTCGGCCAGATCCTGCATAAACCGGAGACGGGTAGGGCCGTCGAGGCGGAAATGCTGCGGCTGCTTCTGCAACAGGCCAATCAGCCATGCCGGGTTCACGTGATTTTTCTCGTTAAATTCAATCACCCCGCCTTTTTCATTGCCTTCCAGCTTGCGGATGCCGAGTTTCTGCGCCTGCTGGCGTAAACGGGCGATATCCAGCAGATTTCGCGCCGGATCGGGCAGCAGGCCGAAACGGTCAATCAACTCGACTTTCAGCTCTTCCAGCACGTTTTCACTTTTCGCACTGGCGATGCGCTTGTAGAAGGAGAGGCGCGTATTCACATCAGGAATGAAATCATCCGGCAACAGCGACGGCATCCGCAGTTCCACTTCCGTTTGCTGACTGGTGAGATCTTCCAGCGACGGTTCACGACCCGCTTTCAGTGCATCCACCGCGTTTTCCAGCAACTCCATGTACAGCGAGAAGCCGATGGTTTCCATCTGCCCGCTCTGATCTTCGCCGAGCAGTTCACCCGCACCACGGATTTCCAGGTCGTGCGTCGCCAGCGCGAAACCGGCACCCAGGTCTTCCAGCGAGGCGATCGCTTCGAGACGTTTTTGCGCATCGGTGGTCATCGCTTTCGGGTGCGGCGTCAACAGCCAGGCGTAGGCCTGATGGTGTGAACGCCCCACGCGCCCGCGCAACTGGTGCAACTGCGCCAGCCCGAAATGATCCGCGCGTTCGATGACAATGGTGTTTGCCGTCGGAATGTCGATCCCGGTTTCGATGATGGTGGTACAGACCAGCACGTTAAAGCGCTGGTGGTGAAAATCATTCATCACCCTCTCAAGCTCACGCTCGCGCATCTGCCCGTGACCAATCGCAATACGCGCTTCCGGCACCAGCTCCGCCAGCCGATCCGCCGCTTTCTGAATATTTTCCACGTCGTTGTACAGGTAATACACCTGGCCGCCACGCAGCACTTCACGCAGAATCGCTTCGCGAACCACCAGGCTGTCGTATTCACGCACAAACGTTTTCACCGCCAGACGGCGTGCCGGTGGCGTGGCGATAATCGACAGGTCACGCATTCCGCTCATCGCCATGTTCAGCGTTCGCGGGATCGGCGTTGCGGTCAGCGTCAGGATATCGACATCCGCACGCATCGCTTTAATGCGCTCTTTATGACGCACCCCGAAACGGTGCTCTTCATCGACGATCAGCAGACCGAGATCTTTCCACTTCACATCACTTTGCAGCAGCTTGTGAGTGCCAATCAGAATATCGATTTTGCCTGCAGCGGCTTGCTCCAGCACCTGTGTCTGCTCTTTGGCGCTACGGAAACGGGAGAGCATTTCGATACGTACCGGCCAGTTGGCAAAGCGGTCGCGGAAGTTGTCAAAGTGCTGCTGCGCGAGCAGGGTCGTCGGCACCAGCACCGCGACCTGTTTGTTGTTTTCCACGGCCAGGAAGGCGGCGCGCATGGCTACTTCCGTTTTACCAAAGCCCACGTCGCCGCAGACCAGACGATCCATCGCCAGCGGCTGGCACATGTCGCTGAGCACCGCGTTGATGGCCTGCGCCTGATCCGGCGTGGTTTCGAAGGGGAAGCTGTCGCAAAACAGCTGGTACTGCTCGCGGTCGTGCTTGAAGGCAAAACCGGATTTCGCCGCGCGCTGGGCATAAATATCCAGCAACTCAGCAGCGACATCGCGGACTTTCTCGGCCGCTTTCTGCCGCGCCCGCGCCCAGGCATCACCGCCAAGCTTATGCAGTGGCGCGTTATCTTCCGCACCGCCCGCATAACGGCTGATCAGGTGCAGCGAAGATACCGGTACGTACAGCTTTGCATCGCCCGCGTAGGTCAGCATCAGGTATTCGCCCTTGATACCCCCCGCTTCGAGCGTGGTGAGCCCGGCATAACGCCCGACGCCGTGCTCCAGATGCACCACCGGCTGACCCGGATGCAGCTCCGCGAGGTTACGAATGAGGGTGTCCGGGTTGATGGTCCGGCGGCTGTCCTGACGGCGCTGCGCCACGCGCTCGCCGAGCAGGTCGCTTTCACAAATGAGCGCCCGGTTGCGCAGGGTATCAATATAACCATGTTCCGCCGCGCCGAGCATCAGGTAACGGCCGCTGGCAGTCGCCTCTTCAAGAAGAAGGATACGCTTCGGCGCCAGCTTGATGCGCGCCAGCAATTCGCCCAGCGCTTCACGACGGCCCTCACTTTCCACGGAGAAAATCACCGGACCAGTAAAGGCTTCAAGGAATTTACGTAAGTTATCCAGCGGTGATTTTTGCTGCGCCTGAACGGCGAGATCCGGCAACGTCTGGTAACCCAGATTCTGATGCGCGGCTTTCTCCGTCAGGTGCTCTTTTTTCAGCTGAACGCGGGGCCATTTTTTCAGTTCGCTGAACAACGCGTCAGTACGCAGCCAGAGTTGCTCGGGCGGCAGCAGTGGGCGCATCGGATCGACGCCGCGGCTTTCAAAGCGTGCCTGCGCCTCTTTCTGAAAACGATCCGCGCTGGCCTCAAGATCGCCGGTATTCACCAGCAGCGTACTGGCCGGGAAATAGCTGAACAGGGTTGGCAGCGGCTCGCTGAAAAACAGCGGCTGCCAGTATTCGATCCCCGCCGGGAGCGTGCCTTTGCTGACCTGCTGGTAGATATGTTCGGCGTCGCGTTTGACGTCAAACTTATCGCGCCACTGGCTGCGGAATAACTCAATGGCGGCTTTGTCGGTCGGAAACTCATGCGCAGGCAGCAAGTTAATGGCGTCGACTTCTTCCAGCGTGCGTTGCGAATCGACATCGAACAGACGCAGGCTGTCGATTTCATCATCGAAGAAATCGAGACGGTAGGGCTGTTCGCTGCCCATCGGGTAGAGATCCAGCAATGCGCCGCGGGTGGCGTATTCGCCGTGTTCCATCACCTGATCGACATGCCGGTAACCGGCGCTGTCGAGTTGCGCGCGCAGGGCATCGCGCGAAAGCTGTTGCCCTTTTTTCATCACCAGCGCATGACCGTGAAGGAAACTGTGCGGGCATACGCGCTGCATCAACGTACTCAGCGCGACGATAAGCACGCCGCGCTGCATGGTCGGCAACTGATACAGCGTAGAGAGGCGGGAAGAGATGATTTCCTGATGCGGAGAAAAACTATCGTAGGGGAGCGTTTCCCAGTCCGCGAGGTTCATCACCAGCTCATCGGTAAACTGCCTGACTTCATCCTGCAACCGCAGCGCGTTCTGCATATCCGGCGCAATTAACACCACAGGACCGCGATGACGTTCAATGATTTCGGCAACTTCGGTCGCACAGGCGGCGCCGGTTAACTCGCCCAGCAGACGCTGCTCGCCTGCTTTTGCGGGCAGGACGTATCGTTGTTTTTCAGGCATAAATGACATCAGTATCTCGTAAGGATTTGCCCCGAAGTATGGGGGCAAATCGCTGAAATTCAATGCTGATTATTATCCCCGATCGTTACACATTAGCAAACGTTCGTGAGGGGGGCGTAAAAAGCACATCGCCAAACACCGCACGGGAGAGGCGGCGCGCCGCAAGCCCGGCCAGCACGCACAACCCCAGCGACAGGAACGGATAGACCAGGATTAGCCCCAGTTCGACGGCGGCGGAATCATTCGTCGCGGTCAGATAATGCAGCGCCGTCAGGCTGAAAATCTCCACCAGAATGCGATGTGTGGTGTAGATAGCGATCGTATTGGAACCTATTACATTCAGCAAACCCGCTTCCCGCGGCTCGATGCGACGTCCGACGGCGTAAAACAGCTTCATGATCATGAAAATCGACAGCAGCGACAGAAACAACGGCGTACGGGCAAACCAGGTGACCACGGCGAAAACTGCCGCTGCCGCGAGCAGTAGCCAGTAACGGCGCAGGTTGAAGCACTTCATCCACTCCATCAGCGCGGTGCCGTACCAGGCGCCCAGCGCATAGTAAATCACATTACGCAGCACGCTGTTCATTCCCCACCACGGTGAAGGGAGGAAATTAATGGCGATGCTGAGTAACGCCAGTGCGATAAGCGTCGGCGCTTTGAAGCGGTGTGTGACTTTGCAGAAGATGAAGTAGACCACCAGCGCGTAGAGGTACCACAAGCTGGTGCTGGCGGTCAGCATACCGTGCAGAAATTCGCTGGTATTGCCCGCATAGGCGGCATTGGACGCCTCGCTCAGATCGCGCTCCGGCGCCAGCCAGAGGTTGATTTCACTCAGCGCCAGCCATTGCAGTATGCCCCACAGCATCAGCACATAGAAAATCGCCCAGATGCGCTTGTTAAACCCGTCACGCCAGCTGACGTCGTCAATATAACGACGGATCAGAAAGCCTGAAATAAAGAAGAATACCGGCATACGAAACGGCGCCAGATACAAATTAAAGTAAACCCAGCACTTCGCCAGCGTCTCTGACCAGGGATGATGGAAGCCGCTCAGGTGGGGATAGAAGGTGATCACCGAGTGATACACTACCACCAGACAGATGCATAATCCCTTGATTTGGTTGATCCACAACGCTTTTTGTTTCATCGCGCTCAATGCCTTTCTTTGCCATAAATGAAAGAGGGATCGTGCCGGGCGCAGCGCGCTGAGTAATGAGTAACATTCTGTATTTTGTTCATTTTCAGATTAAGATCAGGCCCGTCAGATCTGACTTCTCAGATTTACGCTCCGCGCTTTCGCTTATATACTCGTGCATCTGCTATCAGTAACCAGACGGATTACATGTACCAACCTGTCGCACTATTTATCGGCCTTCGCTATATGCGCGGGCGTGCAGCGGACCGCTTCGGTCGCTTTGTCTCCTGGCTGTCGACTATCGGCATCACCCTTGGCGTGATGGCGCTGGTGACTGTGCTGTCGGTGATGAACGGCTTTGAACGCGAGCTGCAAAACAACATTCTGGGGCTGATGCCGCAGGCCATTCTTGGCGCGAAGCAGGGGTCGATTAACCCGCAGACGCTGCCGTCAGACGCGCTGAAATTACAGGGCGTGAACCGTATTGCGCCGCTCTCCACCGGTGATGTAGTGCTGCAAAGCGCGCGTAGCGTTGCGGTAGGCGTGATGCTGGGTATCGATCCGGCACAAAAAGATCCCCTGACGCCGTATCTGGTGAACGTCAAACAAACCGATCTCGAAGCGGGCAAATACAACATCATTCTTGGCGAGCAGCTTGCCGGTCAGCTGGGCGTGAAGCGCGGCGAGCAAATCCGCGTGATGGTGCCTTCCGCCAGCCAGTTCACCCCGATGGGGCGCTTGCCGAGCCAGCGTCTGTTCACCATCATCGGTACCTTTGCCGCCAACAGCGAAGTGGACGGTTATCAGATGCTGGTGAATATTCAGGACGCCTCGCGCCTGCTGCGCTATCCGGCCGGGAATATCACCGGCTGGCGTCTGTGGCTGGATCAGCCCTTACAGGTTGATACCCTGAGTCAGCAAACGCTGCCGGAGGGCACGAAATGGCAGGACTGGCGCGATCGCAAAGGCGAACTGTTCCAGGCCGTCCGGATGGAAAAAAATATGATGGGGCTGCTGCTGAGCCTGATCGTCGCCGTCGCGGCATTTAACATCATCACCTCGCTGGGGCTGATGGTGATGGAAAAACAAGGCGAAGTCGCCATTCTGCAAACGCAGGGGCTTACGCCGCGTCAGATCATGGCGGTCTTTATGGTGCAGGGCGCCAGCGCCGGGATCATCGGCGCGCTGCTCGGCGCACTGCTTGGCGTGCTACTTGCCAGCCAGCTCAATAACCTGATGCCGGTCATCGGCGCGTTCCTGGATGGCGCGGCGCTACCGGTTGCCATCGAACCGCTGCAGGTAGTGCTGATCGCGCTGGTGGCGATGGCGATTGCTTTACTTTCTACGCTTTACCCTTCCTGGCGCGCTGCCGCCACTCAACCCGCTGAGGCATTACGTTATGAATAAGATCCTGTTGCAATGCGACAACCTGTGCAAACGCTATCAGGAAGGCTCGGTCCAGACGGATGTGCTGCACAACGTCAGCTTCAGCGTGAAGGAAGGGGAGATGATGGCGATTGTCGGCAGCTCCGGCTCCGGTAAAAGTACGCTGCTGCATCTGCTGGGCGGGCTGGATACACCCACCTCCGGGGATGTGATTTTCAGCGGTCAGCCGCTGAGCCAGCTTTCTTCCGCGGCAAAAGCGGAGCTGCGTAACCGCGACCTGGGCTTTATCTACCAGTTTCACCATCTGCTGCCGGATTTTACCGCGCAGGAAAACGTCGCGATGCCGCTGCTGATTGGCCGGAAAAAACCGGCGGAAATCCAGCAACGCGCACTGGCGATGCTGGAAGCGGTAGGGCTGGGACACCGGGCGAATCACCGGCCGTCTGAGCTTTCCGGCGGTGAGCGTCAGCGCGTGGCGATTGCCCGTGCGCTGGTGAATAATCCTCGTCTGGTGCTGGCGGACGAACCAACCGGTAACCTCGACGCCCGCAACGCTGACAGCATTTTCCAGTTGCTCGGTGAGCTCAACGCCTCGCAGGGAACGGCGTTTCTGGTGGTGACGCACGATCTGCATCTGGCGAAGCGCATGAGCCGCCAGCTGGAGATGCGTGACGGTCATCTGTCGGAAGAAACGACCCTGATGGGAGCAGATTAATGGCTTCCCCGTTATCGTTATTGATTGGCTTACGCTTCAGCCGGGGGCGTCGTCGTAGCGGCATGGTGTCGCTGATCTCGGTGATTTCCACCGTCGGGATTGCCCTCGGGGTGGCAGTATTGATCGTCGGTCTGAGCGCGATGAACGGCTTTGAGCGTGAGCTGAATAACCGCATTCTGGCGGTGGTGCCGCACGGCGAAATTGAGCCAGTCAACCAGCCGTGGAACGACTGGAACGTCGCGCTCAGCAAAGTGGAAAAGGTCAACGGTATTGCCGCCGCTGCGCCGTATATCAATTTCACTGGCCTGATCGAAAGCGGCAGCAACCTGCGTGCCATTCAGGTGAAGGGCGTTGAACCGGCGCAGGAGAGCCGTCTCAGCGCACTGCCGAATTTCGTGCAGAATAACGCCTGGGCCAGCTTTAAAGCGGGCGAACAGCAAATCATCCTCGGCAAAGGCATTGCCGATGCGCTGCATGTAAAGCAGGGCGACTGGGTGTCGATCATGATCCCCAATTCCGACGACGAACATAAGCTGCTGCAACCAAAACGCGTGCGCCTGCACGTCACCGGGATCCTGCAACTGAGCGGTCAACTGGATCACAGTTTTGCGATGGTCCCCTTGCAGGATGCGCAGCACTATCTCGATATGGGCAGCAGCGTCACCGGTATCGCTATTAAAGTGAATGATGTGTTCAGCGCCAATAAACTGGTGCGGGACGCGGGCGAAGTGACCAACAGTTACGTATATATTAAGAGCTGGATAGGCACCTACGGCTATATGTATCGCGATATCCAGATGATCCGCGCCATCATGTATCTGGCGATGGTGCTGGTGATCGGCGTGGCCTGTTTTAACATCGTCTCGACGCTGGTGATGGCGGTGAAAGATAAGAGCGGCGACATCGCTGTGCTGCGTACGCTCGGGGCTAAAGACGGCCTGATCCGCGCCATTTTCGTCTGGTATGGTCTGCTCGCCGGGTTGCTGGGGAGCCTGATTGGCGTGGTGATTGGTGTGATTTGCGCCTTCCAGTTAACGCCGATTATCAAAGGCATTGAATCGCTGACCGGCCATCAGTTCCTGTCCGGCGATATTTATTTTATTGACTTCCTGCCGTCTGAACTGCACTGGCTGGATGTCTTTTATGTGCTGGTCACCGCACTGTTGTTGAGTTTGCTGGCAAGCTGGTATCCCGCCCGCCGCGCCAGTCGAATAGATCCAGCGAGGGTGTTAAGTGGTCAGTAATTTCGTCATGGTTTGACGGCTCTGCCGCCAAATCAGAAAGAGGAATGCGTTATGTATTATGGATTTGATATTGGCGGCACTAAAATTGCGCTGGGCGTATTTGATGACAATCTGCGCTTACAGTGGGAAACCCGTGTTTCCACGCCGCGCGACAGCTACGACGAATTTATAGAAGCCATCGCCGCGCTGGTGGCGCAGGCCGATGCGCGCTTTGGCGGCCAGGGTTCGGTGGGCATCGGCATTCCCGGCATGCCGGAAACGGCAGACGGCACGCTGTATGCCGCCAACGTTCCTGCTGCCAGCGGAAAACCGCTGCGGGCGGATCTCAGCGCACGGCTCGGGCGCGATGTTCGTCTCGACAACGATGCCAACTGTTTTGCGCTCTCCGAAGCCTGGGACGACGAATTTACCCAATATCCGCTGGTGATGGGGCTGATCCTCGGCACCGGCGTCGGCGGTGGGCTGGTGCTGAACGGCAAGTCGATCACCGGGCACAGCTACATTACCGGCGAGTTTGGTCATATTCGCCTGCCGGTGGATGCCCTTGAGGTGGTCGGCCGCGATTTCCCGCTGACGCGCTGCGGTTGCGGGCAACTGGGGTGCATCGAAAATTATCTTTCAGGCCGGGGTTTTGCCTGGCTGTACGAACATTTCTACCAACAATCACTCTCGTCACCCGACATTGTTGCTCTCTGGCAGCAGGGTGATGCGCGTGCGCGTGAGCACGTCGAACGCTATCTGGATTTGCTTGCCGTTTGTCTTGGCAATATTCTGACTATAGTCGATCCTGATCTGCTGGTAATTGGCGGCGGATTGTCTAATTTTAGTGCCATAACAGAGGGCCTTGCGGCACGTTTGCCGCGTCATCTGTTACCCGTCGCTCGTGTGCCGCGCATTGAACAGGCGCGCCACGGGGATGCAGGAGGAATGCGCGGAGCCGCGTTCCTCCATCTTACTGACTAATAACAGGGGTTGTGTTGTTATGCTGACGCGTCGCTTACATCGACTGAGTCGTTTTCGCCGTAACAAACGCCGGCTGCGCGAACGTCTGCGTCAGCGGATTTTTTTCAGAGATAAAGTGATGCCGGAAGCGATGGAAAAGCCGAGAGTCGTTGTGCTGACCGGGGCGGGGATTTCCGCCGAATCCGGGATCCGCACGTTCCGCGCGGCGGACGGGTTATGGGAAGAGCATCGGGTGGAAGATGTGGCGACACCGGAAGGTTTCGCCCGCGATCCGGCGCTGGTACAGGCGTTCTATAACGCCCGTCGTCACCAGTTACAACAACCGGAAATTGCGCCGAACGAAGCACACAAAGCGTTAGCGCGTCTGGAAGAAGCGCTCGGCGATCGCTTTACGCTGGTGACGCAGAACATTGATAACCTGCATGAAAGAGCCGGGAGCCAGCGTGTGATCCATATGCACGGCGAACTGCTGAAGGTTCGCTGTTCATGGAGCGGCCAGGTGCTGGAATGGACGGGTGATGTCACGGCTGACGATAAATGCCACTGCTGCCAGTTTCCGGCGCTGTTGCGCCCGCATGTGGTGTGGTTCGGCGAAATGCCGCTCGGTATGGATGAGATCTACAGCGCGCTGGCAACGGCGGATGTGTTTATCGCCATCGGCACGTCGGGCCACGTCTATCCTGCCGCCGGTTTTGTGCATGAAGCGAAACTGCATGGCGCGCATACCGTTGAACTGAATCTCGAACCAAGCCAGGTCGGCAGTGAGTTTGAAGAGAAACATTACGGACTGGCAAGCCAGGTGGTGCCTGAGTTTGTCGAGAAATTACTGAAAGGACTGTGATCAGTGATTCACCCTCTCCAGAGCGGAGAGGGTGATGCTATTACCGGCCCGCTTTCAGCTTCTGGTAGTAATCTTCATAAAGACGGCTGGCATCGCCGACGTCGTTCTGCCATTCGCCATGTTTGATGGTTTCCGCATCCGGATAAAGTGACTTGTCATTCGCCACTTCCGGGCTCAGCAATTTACGTGCTGCCAGGTTTGGCGTCGGGTAGCCGATGGTTTCCGCCACCTGTTTTGCCACATCAGGGCGCAGCAGGAAGTTAATCAGTTTCAGCGCACCATCAACGTTTTTCGCATTAGCCGGAATAGCAAGGCTGTCCATCCAGAAAATACCGCCTTCCTGCGGCCAGACCACTTCCAGCGGCGTGCCTGCCTGACGCGCCACATACGCAGAGCCGTTCCACACCATCCCCAGATTCACTTCCCCTTCCATGTACGGGTTCGCCGGGTTATCGGAGTTGAACGCCGCCACATTCGGCATCAGCTTTTTCAGCTCGTTATAAGCCGCTTCAATCTCTTTCGGGTTGGTGGTGTTACCGGAAAGCCCCAGCTTGCGCAGCGCCACCTGGAACACTTCACGGGCATCGTCGGTCAGCAGCAGGCTGCCTTTGTATTCCGGTTTCCATAAATCAGCCCAGCGGGTGACGGTTTTCGGGTCAATCGCGTCGCTGTTCACGCCAATGGTGGTTGCGCCCCAGATATACGGGATGGAATAGTCGTTACTCGGATCGAACGGCTTGTTGAGCATGTCAGGATCGAGATTATGGAAGTTGGTCAGCTTCGTTTTGTCGATCTTCTGAATCATGCCTTCTTTGCGCATTTTGTCGACGAAATAGGTGGAAGGCACCACCAGATCGTACGCGCCGTCTTTATAGGTTTTGAGCTTGGCGTACATGGTTTCATTCGATTCATAGGTCGAATAGATAACCTTAATGCCCGTCTCTTTCGTGAATTGCTCCAGCAGTCCCGGCGGCACATATTCCGTCCAGTTGTAGAAATAGAGCGTTTTGCTGTCGTCCGCGTGTGCCGCGTTCATGCCCAGTGCGAGAGCGCCTGCCGCGAGCAGGTGGCGTGACCATTTTTTCATTTTAACGTCCCCTGAATAGCGAGCCTCACAGGCTCTTTGTTTTATCTCGAGCAATAACCTGGCTGGCAATGACCATCACCAGCGACAGAACCAACAGAATGGTCGCCAGCGCGTTCACCTCAGGTGACACGCCGACTTTCACCATTGAGTAAATTTTCAATGGCAGAATTTCATAACCCGGCCCGGTGACGAATGACGAAACGACAACATCGTCCATCGACAGGGTAAAACTCAGCAGCCAGCCCGCCGCGACGGCAGGCATTGCCAGCGGCAGAATGATTTTGCGCAGAATGGTTATCTCGCTGGCGCCGAGATCTTTCGCCGCTTCCAGCATCCGCACATCAAAACCGTTCAGTCGCGAAAAGACCGTCACCACCACAAAGGGCAGGCAGAAGGTGATGTGCGAAAACAGCAGCGACCAGAAGCCTAACTGGACACCCAGCAGCATAAACAGCACCAGCAGGGAAATCGCCATCACGATATCCGGCGACATCATCACCACGAACAGCATGCCGCTGACAAAGGGCTTACCGCGAAAACGGTAGCGATACAGCGCGACGGCAGTGAGTGAGCCAATCAGTGTCGCAAAAGTCGCAGAGAACACCGCCATGGTCAGTGAGTGCTGTGCGGCCTGCAGCAGGCTGTCGTTATTCAGCAGCAGGTTATACCAGTCAGTGGTAAACCCCTGCCAGTTGATGCCGAAACGCGAATGGTTAAACGAATTGACGATCAGGATAATGATCGGGATATACAGGTAAGCGTAAATGGCGGTCATGAAACCGCCGCGAAGCAGTCGGCCGATCATTCCAGTTCCACCTTTTTATTCAGCATGCGTGAGACGCGCCAGTACACCAGCAGCATCAGCCCCATCACCACGGTCAGCGTGATGCTGGTGGCGGCACCGAACGGCCAGTCGCGGATATTGAGGAACTGGCTCTTGATGACGTTACCCACAAGCAGGTTTTTCGCACCGCCCATCAGATCGGAAACGTAAAACAGCCCCATCGCCGGGAGCATCACCAGCAGGCAACCGGCAACGATCCCCGGCATGGTCAACGGGATGATGATCCGGGCAAAGGTCTGGAATTTGCTGGCGCCCAAATCTCTCGCCGCTTCCAGCAGCGGTTTATCCAGTTTTTCAATGCTGGAATAAAGCGGCATCACCATAAATGGCAGCAGAATATACACCAGACCGATAATCACCGCGCCGGGGGTATACATGATGCGCATCGGCGTATCAATCACCCCCAGCCACAGCAGAAACTCGTTAAGATAGCCTTTGGTGCTGAGGAAAATTTTCAGGCCGTAGATGCGGATCAGCGAGTTGGTCCAGAAGGGGACAATCAGCAGAAACAGCAGCAGTGGCCGGACTTTTTTCGGCAGTTTAACCAGAAACCACGCAAAGGGATAACCCAGCACCAGACAGGCGAGGGTGGCGATCACCGCCATATTCAGCGAGTGCATCAGCACATCGAAATAGAGCGGATCGAGCAGGCGCGTATAGTTGTCCAGCGTAAAGACCAGGCTGACGAAACGGGTATCGTCGCGGGTCAGAAAACTGGTGCCAATGATCATCAGGTTGGGCAGGAAAACGAACAACACAAGCCAACCGACGATAGTGACGATCACCACATTCTGGAATTTACTTGTGTTCTTCATCAGCCAGTACCACCTCCCAGCTTTCTACCCAGTTGATCGCCATTTTTTGATCGAGGGAGTGGTCAAAATCCGGGTCGTCTTCGTTGAAGAACTCGCTGACCAGCACCATTTTACCGCTTTCCAGCTCGACCACCGACTCCAGCGTCATCCCCTTGTAGTTACGCTCGCGTACGTAACCGATCAGCCCTTCGATGTGGTTGTCATGGTTGATTTCATCAACGCGTAAATCTTCCGGACGTAACAGCACATTCAGCTTCTGGCCTGTCTCAACGGCAAAATTGACGTAGATATTACACTCGCGGCCTTCCACGTTCGCGCGAACGCGGTGTTCGTCGAGACGTTCAATCACCGTGGCGTCGAAGTGGTTTATTTCGCCGATGAAGCTGGCGACAAACAGGTTTTTCGGCTCTTCATAGATTTCACGCGGCGAACCGTCCTGCTCAATACGACCGTCGCGCATCACCACGATGCGGTCGGACATGGTCAGCGCCTCTTCCTGGTCATGAGTGACAAACACGAAAGTGATGCCAAGCTTACGCTGCAGGGCTTTGAGTTCGTTCTGCATCTGCTTGCGCAGCTTATAGTCGAGCGCGGAGAGGGATTCATCGAGCAACAGCAGGCGCGGTTTGTTGACCACGGCGCGGGCAATCGCCACACGTTGTTGTTGACCACCGGAGAGCTGATGCGGTTTGCGTTGCGCGAACTCTTCGAGCTGCACCATTCGCAGGGCGTCAGTCACACGCGGAGGGATTTCAGCCGCCGGGGTTTTTTGCATTCGCAGACCAAAGGCGACGTTTTCAAAAACCGTCATGTGCGGGAACAGCGCGTAACTCTGAAAGACTGTGTTGACGTGGCGATCTTCAGCGGGAACATCAGTGATGTCGTGGCCTTCAAGGTGGATCCTGCCGACATCAACATTTTCCAGCCCGGCAATCAGGCGCAGTACAGTGGTTTTACCGCAGCCAGACGGCCCCAGCAGGGTGAGAAATTCACCGTTTTTGATGGTCAGATTCAAATCTGCGATGACTGCTTTCCCATCAAAGCTTTTGCAAATCCCCGCCAGATGTACCAGCGGTGACAGCGAACACGGTTGTGTAGTCAATTTTTTACTCTGTCCCTTATCAACGCAACGGAAATTGCCGATGCGGGGTGTGTGGTTAACCACCTTGGTGACTCTTAATGAGGGCGGACATTCTACGGCAAACCACAGTAATCTCCAATCCTTGTTATACATTGATAAGCGACCTTTATTTCATTTCATCGCGGAATGAAAAAAATTGGCGCTTGCAGGTCTAAAAGTGACCTGACGCAATATTTGTGTTTTCGCGCTTCCTGATAATGTTGTCACAAAAAATGAGGGTGACTACATGGATAAATTACTTGAGCGTTTTTTACAGTACGTTTCTCTGGATACGCAGTCTAAGCCTGGCGTGCGTCAGGTACCGAGCACTGAGGGACAGTGGAAGCTGTTGCGTCTGCTCAAAGAACAACTGGAAGAGATGGGACTGGTTAACGTCACCCTGAGTGATAAAGGCACCGTAATGGGGACGCTGCCCGCCAACGTGCCAGGTGATATCCCGGCGATTGGATTCATTTCTCACGTCGATACATCGCCGGACTTCAGCGGTAAAAATATCAACCCGCAGATCGTCGAGAACTACCGCGGCGGTGATATTGCCCTCGGTATTGGTGACGAAGTGCTTTCACCAGTGATGTTCCCTGTGTTGCATCATCTGCTGGGTCAGACGCTGATCACCACCGACGGTAAAACGCTGCTGGGAGCCGATGACAAAGCCGGTGTCGCGGAAATCATGACCGCGCTGGCGACGCTGAAAGGGAAAAATATCCCGCACGGTGATATCCGCGTCGCGTTTACCCCGGACGAAGAAGTGGGCAAAGGGGCGAAGTTTTTTGACGTTCCCGCGTTTGACGCTCAGTGGGCGTATACCGTGGACGGTGGCGGCGTCGGTGAGCTGGAGTATGAAAACTTCAACGCGGCGTCCGTGACCATCAAAATAGTCGGTAATAACGTACATCCCGGAACCGCAAAAGGGGTGATGGTGAACGCCCTGACGCTGGCGACGCGCATTCATACTGAAGTCCCGACGGATGAAACGCCTGAAACCACAGAAGGTTACGAAGGGTTCTACCACCTCGCCAGCATCAAAGGCTCGGTGGACCGCGCCGAAATGCACTACATCATCCGCGATTTTGACCGTAAGCAGTTTGAAGCGCGCAAACGTAAGATGATGGAGATCGCCAAAAAAGTCGGTAAGGGTCTGCATCCGGACTGCTACATCGAACTGGTGATTGAAGACAGCTATTACAATATGCGCGATAAAGTCATGGAGCATCCGCATATTCTGGAGATCGCCCGCCAGGCAATGCAGGATTGCGACATCGAACCGCAGCTGAAACCCATTCGCGGCGGCACCGATGGCGCCCAGCTCTCTTTCATGGGACTGCCGTGCCCGAACCTGTTTACCGGCGGGTATAACTACCACGGTAAGCACGAGTTCGTGACGCTGGAAGGCATGGAAAAAGCGGTGCAGGTGATTGTGCGAATCGCCGAGTTAACCACAAAACATTAAAGCTGGGCGGTTAGATAACGTAGGCCGGGTAAGGCGTAGCCGCCACCCGGCAAAAGGCAAGGATTCGCCCATATGTCAAACTATCGCCGTTCATACGTTAATGGCGGCACCTGGTTTTTCACTGTTAATCTGCAAAATCGACAAAGCGATCTGCTAATACGTCATATTCAGATGCTTCGTGACGCTGTGCGCACGGTTAACCGACAGAAACCCTTCAGGATTAACGCCTGGGTGATTTTGCCGGAACATATGCACTGTATCTGGACGCTGCCAGAAGATGACAGCGACTATTCCGGTCGCTGGCGTGATATTAAGAAGACGTTCACCAAAGGAATCAATGCGGTCGGGATCTGGCAACCGCGTTTTTGGGAACACACCATTCGTAATGAAGAAGATTACAGGCGACACATGGATTACATCTATATTAATCCGGTGAAGCATGGGTGGGTTCGTCTCGTCAAGGAATGGCCCTATTCAACGTTTCATCGTGACGTTCGAAATGGGTTATACCCGGGAAATTGGGCAGGCGAGGTGGATAATATGGATGCGGGAGAGCGGAAGTAAAATGCCCGGTGGCGCTGACGCTTACTGGGCCTACAATACTACGCGTCGCTGGTGGGTTTAATCCTCAAAAAACCAATAACCGCTATTGACCAGCGCGGCGAGCATGGCGAGGAACGGCGGATCCTCCAGCGCATCACCAAAGTGGCTGTCGTTCAGCACGATGTGGCTGGCCAGTGCTTCCAGTGCCGGACGGTGCGGCGAGTCAATCTTTTCGCCATTCACATAAACCTCGCCATCGATGCGCAGCACGCGCAACCCGCCGAGACGTACCAGCTTGTCGCCTTGCTTCAGCGCATCATAGATCTCATCTGGCTGATAAGGCGGCTCCGGCGGCGCGATATCCAGTTCATGACGGGACTGGGTAACAAACTCGCCGAACCACTGATTAAAGTGCTCAGGCTGATTAATCAGCGACAGCATCATTTCGCGCAGGCGATCAAGTTCTGACGGCAGAATATCCGCAGGGTGATCACGCCCCGGCACGTCAGGATCGGTATAGCGCAGACTGCCCAGCTCGCGTTGCAGCACGTAGTCGGCAAAACCGCTGATCATTTCCCGGCCGCTCGGTGCGCGGAAACCGACGGAGTAGTTCAGCGAGTTCTCCAGCGAGTAACCTTCGTGCGGGAATCCCGGCGGAATATACAGAATATCGCCGGGCTCCATCTCTTCATCAATGATGGCGTCAAACGGATCCACCTGCAGCAGGTCAGGATGCGGGCAGTGCTGTTTCATCGGCACTTTTTCGCCCACGCGCCAGCGACGACGGCCGGTGCCCTGAATGATAAACACGTCGTATTGATCAAGGTGCGGGCCAACGCCGCCGCCGGGCACAGAGAAAGAGATCATCAGATCGTCGATGCGCCAGTCAGGCAGTGCGCGGAAAGGGCGCATCAGTGCGGCGGTCGGTTCATGCCAGTTGTTGACCGCCTGAACCAGCAGCGACCAGTTGCTTTCACCCAGATGATCATAGCTCTCGAACGGACCATGGCTGACCTGCCATTTGCCGTCGAGATGGCTGACCAGACGACTGTCGACTTCGCTTTCCATCGCCAGCCCCGCCAGCTCATCAGGGGTGATGGGATCGAGAAAATTAGCAATGCCCCGCTTCAACACCACCGGACGTTTTTGCCAGTAGCGTTCGATAAAGTCGGGCCAGTTGAGTGTTAAGTGATAGTCCATATTTATGATTCCGCAGGCAGGTAGCTGAGACGGATTATAACGGAACCTGCTGCAGAACGATGCAGGCGCCGTTAAATTTATGTCATACGGATGTTTCTTTGCTTCCGCTATGCTGGCGGCCAAAAATCACTTCCATGCGCGCGCCGCCCAGCGGGCTGTCGCCTGCGCTGATGCTGCCGTCGTACTGCTCGGCGATTTCACGTGCCACGGAAAGCCCGACACCCTGGCCGGGGCGCAGCGTGTCCGCCCGCTGACCGCGGTCAAACACCAGCGTGCGTTTGCCGCGCGGGATGCCGGGACCATCATCTTCAACAATAATATGCAGATGATCATCCGTCAGGCGCGCCGAGACCTCGACAAACTCAAGGCAGTATTTACAGGCGTTATCCAGCACGTTGCCCATCACTTCCATAAAGTCATTTTTCTCGCCGACAAAGCTGGTCTCCGGCGAAATATCGAGCGAGAGGTTTACCCCTTTACGCTGATAAACTTTGTTCAGCGCCGAGATGAGGTTATCCAGCAGCGGCGCCACCGGGTGCAGTTCACGGCTGAGGATCCCGGTACCGCCGCGCATGCTGGCGCGATGGAGAAAGTAACCAATCTGCTGCGAGATGCGGCTGATCTGCTCCAGCATCACCGGCTCGGCCTCGCTAACGGTCAGCTTTTCACTGCGTAACGAGCGCAGCGTGCTCTGCAGAACGGCCAGCGGTGTTTTCAGACTGTGGGTCAGATCAGTGAGGGTGGTGCGGTATTTGTCATAGCGCTCGCGCTCGCTTTTCAGCAGACGGTTCAGGTTTTGCACCAGACTGGTGAGTTCGCGGGTGGTTTCCGGGTTCAGCGCCTCACGGTGATGCTCTTCCAGTTCGCGCACTTCCCGCGCCAGCGCCTCAATGGGCCGCAGGCTCCACCACGCCGCCAGCCACAACAGCGGGATCACCAGCAACAGGTTGGCGGCCAGCACGTACACAAACCAGCTCCACACCATGTATGAACGCTTGAGTTCGATAGGGATGGTATCGACCACCACAATCGTCAGTTCCGGCATACGGGCGGTTGCCGGGTAGATATTCACCGCCACCGAGTGGGTCATTTCTGAATCGTCATGACCTTCACGAATTTCATTAAGCTGCTGCTGAACTTCGTGATCGCTACGGATCAGCGCACTGCTGGCGTTGATATCGGCCTCTATTTCGTGAAAACCGTTGGTTTTCAACCAGTCCGGGCTGATGCGCTCAACCAGCCACGGCACGTCCTGTTGCGTCCACAGCAGTTTGCCATGCCTGTCGTAAATCAGCGCCATGGTGGGGCTTTGCAGGCTGAGATTTTCGGGCATCTCAACGCTGACCTTGCCGTTTTCCCATTTCGCCAGTGTATAGAAGAGGTTACTTTCGCCGCGCAGCAGACGGAAGGTGGTTTTATCGAAGCTGACGCTGTAGCCGACCAGCGCCACCATCCCGTACGCCAGCGACAGCACCAGCACCACAGCGGCGGTGGCGAGCAGAAAGCGGATGCGCAGGGAGAGCGGCAGAAAATGCCGTAACAGTCTGCCCATCAGCGGAGTTCGAACAGATAACCCTGGCCGCGCACGGTGGTGATCACGTCGTGCGGATACTGTGCCTGGATTTTTTTCCGCAGACGCCCCATCAGCACATCAATGGTGTGGCTCTCGCGCAATTCCGCATCGGGATAGAGCTGGAGCATCAGCGAATCTTTGCTCACCACTTTGCCGTTGTTGCGGATCAGCGTTTCCATGATGGTGTATTCAAAAGCGGTCAGTTTGATCACCTCGTCGTTAATCGACAGCTCACGACGCGACAGATCCACCTGAAACGGTGGCATGGAGATCACCTGCGAGGCCAGCCCGCTGTTGCGACGCATCAGCGCCTGGATCCGTGCGGCGACTTCTTCGATATGGAACGGTTTGGTGACGTAGTCGTCCGCACCGGCGCTCAGCACTTCGACTTTATCCTGCCAGCCTTCCCGTGCGGTCAGCACCAGCACCGGCAATGAAACGTCGTGGCTGCGCCAGCGGCGAATGAGCGACAGGCCGTCTTCGTCCGGCAGCCCGAGGTCAACAATAGCGATATCAGGAAGGTGTTCGCCGAGATAGTAATCCGCTTCTCTGGCGTCTTCTGCGGCATCCACCTGATGCCCCATTTCCTGGAGCTGTACTTTGAGGTGATGGCGTAACAGGGCGTTATCCTCAACAACGAGTACGCGCATAGCCTGACTCCCTTTTCTTTGCGATGTCTCTAGTTTAACGCTGATTATGGCGCGGTGGGGATAAACATTGCTTAAACCGGGGAGAGAGAACCCTTCTGCCCGGCGGACAGAAGGGGATGGTGCAGATTATTTGAGGTCGTCAACCATCTGAATCGCCCGGCCAATATAGTTGGCTGGCGTCATGGCTTTCAGGCGGGTTTTCTCAGCGTCCGGCAGGGCCAGACTGTCGATGAACTGTTTCATGCCTTCCGCGTCGACACGTTTGCCGCGGGTCAGCTCTTTCAGTTTTTCGTACGGCTTTTCGATGCCGTAACGGCGCATCACCGTCTGGATGGGCTCAGCCAGCACTTCCCAGTTGTGATCCAGTTCATCCAGCAGATGCTCGCGGTTCACTTCCAGTTTACTGATGCCTTTCAGCGTGGACTGGTAAGCGATCAGCGCATAGCCGATGCCCACGCCGAGGTTACGCAGCACCGTGGAATCCGTCAGGTCACGCTGCCAGCGTGAGACCGGCAGTTTACTGGCCAGATGTTGCATCACGGCGTTGGCGAGGCCGAGGTTGCCTTCCGAGTTTTCGAAGTCAATCGGGTTCACTTTATGCGGCATCGTTGAGGAACCAATCTCCCCGGCGATGGTTTTCTGTTTGAAGTGACCCAGCGAGATATAACCCCAGACGTCACGGTCGAAGTCGATCAGAATGGTGTTGAAGCGCGCGATGCAGTCGAACAGCTCAGCAATGTAGTCGTGCGGCTCGATCTGCGTGGTGTACGGGTTCCACTGAATACCCAGCGAGGAGACGAACGTTTCGCTGAATTCATGCCAGTCCACTTCCGGGTAGGCGGCGATATGGGCGTTATAGTTACCTACCGCGCCGTTGATTTTGCCGAGGATTTCCACCTGATTCAACTGACGGTACTGGCGCTCCATACGGTAAGCGACGTTCGCCATCTCTTTACCCATGGTGGATGGCGTGGCCGGTTGACCGTGGGTGCGCGACAGCAGCGGGATATCGCGATACTCCACCGCCAGCGCTTTCACTGCCGCGATGATCTGGCTCCAGTAGGGCAGGATCACTTCATCACGCGCGGTTTTTAACATCAGCGCGTGCGACAGGTTGTTGATATCTTCCGAAGTGCAGGCGAAGTGGATGAACTCAGACACAGCATGCAGCGCCGGAATATCCGCCACTTTCTCTTTCAGGAAATACTCAACCGCTTTCACGTCGTGGTTGGTGGTGCGCTCAATGGTTTTGATGCGCGCAGCATCCTGTTCGTTGAAATCAGCGACGATCTTATCCAGGTAACCGTTTGCGTCGGCAGCAAAAGCAGGAACTTCCTTGATCGCTGCGTGCGCGGCCAGTTTTTGCAGCCAGCGTACTTCAACCTGTACACGGAATTTCAGCAAGCCGTATTCGCTGAAAATCCCGCGCAGCGCGCTGACTTTATCGCCGTAGCGTCCATCGACAGGGGAAACGGCGGTCAGGGAGGATAATTCCATAAATCACAACTCCGGAGTTAAATGAGCGAGAATTTGTTTCGCCTGAGTGGTCAGGCGCTTACGGGAAAACATGAGCTGCAGTCGGCTACCGCCGACCTGGTGCCACAGCACCGCGGCACGAATACCGGCGAGCAGCGAGGCACGCACTTTGGCCTGCACCTGCGGGCTTTGCAGAACGGCGGGCGAGCCAGTGACCTGAATGCGCGGGCCCAGCGGGCTAATCACATCAACGTAGATGCCAGCCATTGCGCTGAGCAGCGTTTCAGATTGTAAGTCAAAATGGTCAAGCTGGCGTTGCAGCCCGGCAATGCGGTTACCCAGCGTATCCATTGCCCCTTTGCTGGCGGCCAGTTTACGCTCAAGCACCATCAGGCTGAGGGTATAGCGGGTCAGTTCGGCATTAAGCCCCTGACGGCTGCTGGCGTTCAGAACGCCCAACAGGGTTTCCAGACCGGTACGAAGATTGGCTTCGCTGCCGCCAAAAACGCCCAGCGTTGACGCCGGGTTCATATCGATAATGCTGTTCAGCGAAACGTGCAGGGCATCGCTATCACAATGTCCCTGATGTGCCAGTTGTTGCACCAGTCGGGCTGACTGGCAGATCCCTGCCAGCGCCAGCGTGATGTCATAATAATTCTTCGCCACACTTGCTCCTTTCTGTGCGCAATTGGCTTATTCAACAGGCAGCGGCAGACGCTGCTCGATAATCCCGCCGCCGAGGCAGACGTCGCCGCTGTAGAAGACGGCGGACTGTCCTGGCGTTACGGCGGCGACCGGCTCGTCAAAACGGACATCGATGCGATCGTCCTCTAACGCCGTAATGGTGCAGGGGATGTCAGTCTGACGGTAGCGGGTTTTGACTGTGCAGCGCAGCGTGCCCGTAAACGGCAGGCGATCAACCCAGTGCAACTGCTGGGCAATCAGCCCGACGGACATCAGGCGAGGGTGGTCATGCCCTTGCGCCACCACCAGCACGTTATTTTCAACGTCTTTATCGACCACATACCACGGATCTTCGGTCCCTTCTTTGGTGCCGCCGATGCCGAGCCCTTTGCGCTGGCCGAGCGTGTGGTACATCAGCCCCTGATGTTCGCCAATTTCATCGCCATCAACGGTAATGATTTTACCCGGCTGTGCGGGCAGGTAGCGACCCAGGAACTCACGGAATTTACGTTCACCGATAAAGCAGATACCGGTGGAGTCTTTTTTCTTCGCGGTGATAAGCCCCAGCTCTTCGGCAATTTTACGCACCTGCGGCTTTTCCAGTTCCCCGACCGGGAACAGACTCTGGGCGATTTGCTCATGGCCGAGGGTATAGAGGAAGTAGCTCTGGTCTTTGTTACCGTCAAGCCCACGCAGCAGGCGGCTTTTGCCGTCAACGTCCGCACGGCGCACGTAGTGACCGGTGGCGATATAATCCGCACCGAGATCTTCAGCGGCAAATTCGAGGAAGGCTTTAAATTTGATTTCTTTATTACACAGAATATCCGGATTCGGCGTGCGCCCGGCTTTATATTCCGCCAGGAAATGTTCGAACACATTGTCCCAGTATTCTGCGGCAAAGTTTACGGTGTGCAGTTCAATACCGAGTTTGTCGCAGACCGCCTGTGCATCGGCCAGATCCGCAGCAGCGGTGCAGTATTCCTCGCCATCGTCTTCCTCCCAGTTCTTCATGAACAGGCCTTCCACTTTATAGCCCTGTTGTTGTAACAGGTACGCGGAAACGGAGGAATCGACACCGCCGGACATGCCGACGATCACTTTTTTCTGGCTGTTATCTGACATGGAATACTCACGACATTGAACTTCAAGGCGGCGTATTCTAGCACGCGCCCCCTCACTTGACACCCTCTGTAAACGGCCAGTTAAATTCTCCGACCAGCGACAACGGGTGACGCTCACCGCTCTGCCAGCAACGGATGCTTTCGGCAACCAGCGCAGAACGCAGGTTTTTCGCGTTGAGGATCTCCTCTGCTGTCAGCCACAGGCAGCGATCGATGTCGCTGTCGTGCGGTTCAGTCGCGCACGTATCGTTAAGGTCGATAGCAAACAGGAAGCGCAGAAAGGGAGTTTTGTCCGGTGCCAGCCACTGATGCATGCGAATGAAATGCTGTGGCGTGGCGCGAATACCGGTCTCTTCCCACAACTCGCGTTCGGCGGCCTGCACCAGGGTTTCATCCGCTTCAAGGTGCCCGGCAGGCTGGTTCCACAGCGCCTTGCCATTAATCGTCTCTTCGACGACCAGAAATTTGCCTCTGGCATGCACCACGCAGGCGACGGTTACGTGCGGCTTAAACATCCGGACTCCTTGATTTATGCATCCCGCCATTCACCACTGGCGAGGTTGTCGAGTGTGTAATTGCCCATCGCATAGCGAATTAAACGCAGGGTAGGGAAACCCACATGGGCGGTCATACGGCGCACCTGACGGTTGCGGCCCTCATATAAGGTGACTTTCAGCCAACGGGTGGGGATCGATTTACGTTCACGAATCGGCGGATTGCGCGGCCAGAGCCATTCAGGTTCGTCAACCTGTTCAATGCCCGCGGGCAGGGTGGGGCCATCGTTCAGCGTGACGCCGTTACGCAGCGCGTTAATCGCTTCGTCCGTTGGTTCTCCTTCGACCTGCACGTAATAGATTTTGCCCGTTCGTTTCCCTGGCTGAGTCAGTTGCGCCTGCAACACGCCGTCGTTGGTCAGCACCAGTAAACCTTCACTGTCGCGGTCGAGTCGCCCGGCGGCATACACGCCCTGAATGGCGATATAGTCTTTCAGCGTGCGGCGTCCCGCGTCATCGGTAAACTGCGGCAGCACATCGTAAGGTTTATTGAACAAAATGACGCGCTTCGGCGAGTTATCGTTACGCGGTCTGGCGGATTGTCTTGAGCTGAATCGCTCAACCCGGTGATTTCTATAAGAAGTTTTCGGCATGGTATTTTCAGGCATGGTCAATTGCCGCATTATAGCCTAATTACGAATGCCTTTCATGGAACCAAACATTCAGGTAGTATTGACAGGCCCATTACAAATCATTAACAAAAAATATTGCTCAAACTTGTCCGCGCCTGCGGTGCGAGAGAGGAGGAGCAAACCCAGAAGCGCTCGAAGGAGAGGTTAATGGAAAGCAAAGTAGTTGTTCCGGCGGAAGGCCAGAAAATCACCCTGCAAAACGGCAAACTCAACGTCCCTCACAACCCGATTATCCCGTTCATTGAAGGCGATGGCATCGGCGTTGACGTTACCCCGGCGATGCTGAAAGTGGTGGATGCCGCTGTCGAGAAAGCCTATAAAGGCGAGCGTAAAATTTCCTGGATGGAAATTTACACCGGTGAAAAATCCACCAAAATTTACGGCCAGGACGTCTGGCTCCCGCCTGAAACGCTTGATCTGATTCGTGACTATCGCGTTGCCATCAAAGGCCCGCTGACCACCCCGGTCGGTGGCGGTATTCGTTCCCTGAACGTTGCGCTGCGTCAGGAGCTTGATCTGTACGTCTGCCTGCGTCCGGTTCGTTACTACCAGGGCACCCCAAGCCCGGTAAAACACCCGGAACTGACCGACATGGTTATCTTCCGTGAAAACGCTGAAGATATTTATGCCGGTATCGAATGGAAAGCGGACAGCGCTGACGCGGAAAAAGTGATCAAATTCCTGCGTGAAGAGATGGGCGTGAAGAAAATTCGCTTCCCTGAGCATTGCGGCATCGGCATCAAGCCGTGCTCTGAAGAAGGGACCAAGCGCCTGGTTCGCGCAGCTATCGAATATGCGATCGCTAACGACCGTGATTCTGTAACGCTGGTTCACAAAGGCAACATCATGAAGTTCACCGAAGGCGCGTTCAAAGACTGGGGTTACCAGCTTGCTCGTGAAGAATTCGGCGGCGAACTGATTGATGGCGGCCCGTGGCAGAAAATCAAGAACCCGAGAACCGGTAAAGAAATCATCATTAAAGACGTTATCGCTGACGCCTTCCTGCAGCAGATCCTGCTGCGCCCGGCAGAGTATGACGTCATTGCCTGTATGAACCTTAACGGCGACTACATCTCCGACGCCCTGGCGGCGCAGGTTGGCGGTATCGGTATCGCACCGGGCGCAAACATCGGTGACGAATGTGCACTGTTCGAAGCGACCCACGGTACTGCGCCGAAGTATGCCGGTCAGGACAAAGTGAACCCGGGTTCCGTTATCCTTTCCGCAGAAATGATGCTGCGCCACATGGAGTGGTTCGAAGCCGCAGACCTGATCGTGAAAGGCATGGAAGGCGCCATCGCTGCCAAAACCGTGACCTACGATTTTGAACGTCTGATGGAAGGCGCTAAGCTGCTGAAATGTTCAGAGTTTGGCGACGCGATTATCGCGAACATGTAATCCAGTTACTGGGTTAAATGCGAAAGGGAGTCATTCGGCTCCCTTTTTTACTGCTCTCGAAAAATTCTTCCCCAAAACTTTCCCCAAAACGTTTCCCCAAAACCCCCTCATCATGACCCTGCTTTTGTGATGACGATCACCCAGTCTTTTCCGCGATCATCGTTGTATTTATCGGTCATTTCTCTGGATTTATGCCCAAGCAGTTTTTGAGTATTCACCCCTTGTTCTCTGTAGAGTCTTTCTGACAATGAACGCTGCTCGTGGAAAGTAGGAGCTGTTCCTGTATCCCAGGTAAGACCGCTTTTATTTCTCGCTTTTTTGAAGGTGGATGTCAGTGAACTGATAGAAACCTGGTCACCACGATTGGCCCGCGATGAGGTATGTCTGAAATGCACAAGATATTTGCTCACAACGGCATCACGGCATTTAGAAATTACGTCACGCAGAGTTAATCCAATGGCATCACATTTTAAATCCAGTGGGATAGCCAGGCGGGAACCTGTTTTTTCCTGCTCAACGTGAAGCATGTCGTCCCAGATGTCTTTAAACTGCATTTTGCAAATATCACCGAGACGCTGGCCTGTAACCAGCGCTAATAACATGCCGGTCTGGAGGTATGGTTCCTGCCGTTCTGCACTGGCGTATATCGTTTTCCATTCTTCCAGTGAAAGACGCTGCCTGGTGACTTTGTTTCGTGGCTGCTTAGTGGCCAGTGCCGGGTTATGACCTGGTGGGACATGCCCACTGTGTTGCGCTTCTTTAAACACATCTATAAGAACCATACGTACAACCTGTGCCATACGGTTGTGTCCCTCAGCTTTCACGGCATCTGTTATTTCGGCAATATCAAGGGCAGAAATATCTTTCAGGTACTGCATTCCACAATGTTCACGAAATAAACGTAGAGGTTTAGCTTTTTGTTTATAGGAGTTAAGTCGAAGCTCATTGAGCTTTAGCCGCTCATCCTGGATAACCAAATATTTATCCAGCCATTCAGTTACGGTGATATCTGTTCGATTGCCCTTCATCCTAGCCAGCCGATCATTAATGCTCAGGATTTGTCTGGTGCGCTGCTCAGCGATGATTGTATTGGCTTCGGTTGCTACCTGCTTCGCCTCAGCTTCATCGGTACCGAGGCTGTGAAAACGGCCGGAAAGAGGGTGCTTATATTGCCAGTATACTTTGCCGGTCCGCTTATCAAGTTTGCAATAGAGGTTTGGCACGGCAATTTTATGTGTACGTGGTCTAGCAGCCATCGGAAATAATCCTTCGTAGTTTAGGACTGGCGCTAACAGGTAACTGCGGTGCCGCGAGTATTCCAACATAGCGTGCGCTACGATCTACCATCCAATAGCGGCCAACCTTAATAGCTGGTGGGGCGATCATTTTGCCTTTTGCGTATTTTTTCAATACACGCTCACTCGGGGCTTGCTCGCCAAATTCCTCTCTTGCCCAGTCGAGTAGGGGGATCATTCGAGACATGATTATTTCTCCACTTTACCGGCTGCATCCGGCAATTTTTTAAAACAGCAGGTACCACAACCGCCGCGGGCACCCTCAACACATACGTCACATCTGTCTACTTTTTTTGTGAACCAATGTTCTCCCTAACAGGTGCCACATATTCATAATTATTTTTTACCGCTTCCGCACAGGTAACTAATTCTTCCGGACTAATATTTTCATTAATCATTATCATCTGAAGGCGATGGATAATGGCTAGCAGCTTCAATGTTTTTCCGCCATGTTTCAGTGGTGGGTATGGTGGTACATACGTGGTCATGCCGCTTGCTCCTTATTCACATAAACCGTAACGAGACGAACACACTGACGTGTCCAGACTGGCTTTCACAAGGTCGTAGACTTTGCCACTACGACCTGTTTTAGCCCACTCGACCACCTCTTCAACGCCTGGAGAGTTAAGGCCACCACGCGGGCCATAAAACCCAGACCAGTCGATATTCTGGACTTCAGGTGTTATGCCATACATCTGTACGTTTCTGCCCAGAGGTAAATCGAACTGCTTCATCCATCGCTGGCTTACCTCACCAACGCTCATCCAGTGAACCCAACGGCTTCTTAAGCGAACTTTCAGTTCCCACTGTTTGTGCTTCTCAATATGCTCTGGCCAACGCGCTGTCGTTTCAGCAATTTCTTCTTTGTTACACAGCACGCAGTTCATGCAGCCGACTCGCGAAGCTCCCTGTGTGTAAAGCGGGTTCGGTTTGATACCAAAATATTTATGAACAGCAAAAACATCTGCGGCTGTCCATCTGTGTATTGGCAGGAAGTTGTAAAGGAAGTCCGGGTCTCTACGATCGGCAGAGAAGCGTTCATAACCGGCACGCTTGGATGACTCGTCAGCCCGGACTCCGGACCACTGAACCACCACATCGCCGTTATCCAGCAATGGCTGCATTACCTTTTCGTAAGCTATCTGGATTTTCAGCTCATCGGTGCAAAAGCGGTCACGTAGCATTGGGAATTTTCCATGGAGCAAGGCACAGTCGAGAAAGCTATTTCCACTCGGATGCATAACTGACATGGCGGCATCAAGAGCTGTTTCATATTCGATCCCCCAACGCTCTGCGGTACGTAGCCATGCCTGTCCGAATTTAGTGTCTGAGCGAGCCAGTGAAGGCATAACGACGCCGCGGTACACGCCCATTCTGATGACCTGACGCTTTGGCCAGTTTTTCTGCAGGTGCGCACGGCGTCTGGCGAAATCATCTTCGGTGTAAATACGCTTTACCATCTGCACCGGTTTGCAGCCGATTTGCTCATGGATGGTTTTGCCAAACTTGATAGTTAGTTCATGCTCGTTGTCTGTGTCTGCCATTACACCCTGCGCACGGTCGCCGAATAGCGCATGAGCGACAGCGAGAGTCGCAGTACTGTCTTTACCGGCAGAGTAATTCACAACGATTTTATGGTCGTCCGGGATGCGAAACTCAGTAAGATATCGGTCATATGCGACTTCGATTTCTCGAATCATCGAGCGAATATCCGTATGTGTAATAATCATTGCTGCCCCGTTCATTGTGGGACCTCCCAGCGATTTTGGGTTGTGCGAAGCCCTCGCCGGATGGCGATAATTTATAGAATTGCGCTTCGCTAATTAGCTTGGACGGATTGGGTCATGAGTACGTCGCCTGGCGACATCATTGTCTATTGTGTAAAAAGGGCGGTACCGCGGTAGAACATTATCTTCTCCTCCAGTAGTTGGAAGACCCGGGTACCGCCAAGGCTACACACAGCAATGTCGTACTACCTGATATCACGGTCCTAAGTCGTGATTTGGTTGTGGCGGGGTTGTCACTCAGGCGTATGGTCAACCTGACAACCCGGTGGACATTCCCGGGGAAAAGGATAAAGCCCGGGCCATACTTACCGCCGCGCCGTTTCACGGATTACCACAACGGAAAGAGCATTCCGATCTTCAACCAACGCCCCGAGTTCTGCGTTTCGGCGCATCAAGTCGCGGCAGCTATCTCCGGGCACACGGGCTGACCCATTGATTTACCGTCATCCGCCAAGCGCTTGGGTTTCAGCAGTCATGTGGCGGGAATGCTCTTACCTGTTATGTGCCTGTCTTTTCACCACTTCAGGCTCAGTGGAATCTGCTATTCTCCAACTATCAGGACCCGTTTAATCTGACTATCCAAAACATGAAAGTGGTAAAACATGCTTGCTGAATTCACGGCCTCACTATCAGCCATAAAGGCTTCTTTCGACCTTCTGCAGGTGATCAATGATGCGGATGAATCACCGGTAGTTCAGAAGGCAACCAATGAGCTACATCGGCAGTTGGTCGCGTTGCAATCCGAAAACCTTAGACTTGCTCAGCTTCTGACGTCTCAACTTGATGAGATAAATTATCTTCGTGTGCTACTCCGCAAACACGAGGATCCGCTGAAGTAGTAAGCCGTTCAATCCTGATAAAGATTCGGCTAATCTGAATGTCCCCAACACAGAGAGGGTATTAAAGTGATCGCTGAACTTGCATCTGCCATGACCGCTATAAAGGAGACTGCTGGTCTCGCAAAAGTATTTGGTGAGGCTAAAACAGACTCTGAAGTAAAGGCAGCGACGATCGAACTTCAGAGCAAGCTACTTACTCTTCAGAGTGAATGTTTCTCCCTTGGCGAAGCTATCCGCCTTAAGGACGAAGAGGTAATGCAACTCAAAGCAAAGATTGCCGAATTCGAAAACTTTCGTTCCCAGGTAGAAGGCTATGTTTTGAACCAGCTTGAATCGGGAACGTTTGTTTATTCGAAGGATGAAGTTGTGAACGAAAAATACGTAACCGTGCACCTTTGTCAGCTTTGCTATTCCAAAAACATAAAATCTATACTTCATCCTATCCCGGTAGGTAAGACCTCTGCCTTTCATGAAAGCCGTTGCCTCCACTGCGAAAATAAATATTTAATGGACAGGAACTCCCGCTATGAAGCCCCGATGTCATTTGGTGAAATTGGACGGGTGCTTAACGGGGATAGTTGACTGAGACAGGACAGATTTAGTGATTGATAGGTTCGCCATATCCATCAAGGAGAATGTCGAACACACAGTCGCTTAAACGGATGATTTCTGCGTCTGTGTGCAGATACACCCATTTACGCTCCGGAATGACTGCAGATACGCGATAGGTGCGCCCTTTATGTATTGCCATCATCCCGGTAGTGACACACTGGCGAATCATCGGGGTAGTGCCATAGTGGGAAATCACGATTTTCCCTCCACCTGTTCCAGCAAACCGGCCAACAGCATATGCTGGCGGTTTAGCGTGATTTTGTTATTTGGCTGTCCGACTTCGGTCAGTCGCCATTGATACCCTGAAGCTAACGTTACGACGGTGTATTGCTTTCCGTTGTGTGTAATTTTCATCAGAACCTCTTGCCCGTAAGCTGGGCTGCTGAACGTTAAAACAAGACTTCTGCGCTTAATGTTTGGCGGTGGATGGCCGCCAGTTGTCATAACTAAGCCGCCTCGGTGAAGCGAATGAGGTATGAAAAAAGTCGCACTTGGCGACCTGTTAATGCCGGGATATTTATCCACGCCGGCTCGTGGTTTCCTTGCTTTCCACAGACAAAAGAAACTGATAAATTGAATATTCCACAGACAATTAAAGGGAAAGGTATGAGCGAATATAATGGTCATAAAGAAGGCCATTTACCGCCGAGACCACAGCCAAAGCCGCAGCCGAAACCAACTCATAAGTTGAAAACGGATGCTTAAGAGAAAAGGGTCAAATGGAACGAGAAGAACTACTTTATCGAATTGAATACTCATATAACTTTGAGCTGATGTTCAGCAAAATTACATGGCGTATTGATAAGCTGATATCGCTGACTCTTCTTATTCTTGGCTCTGTAGTTTTCTCTGGGGTTCAGGGGACTTTCTGGTATGGTCTTGCTGTTGCGGTGTTATCTGCGATTCAGATGACGTATCAGTATGCTAAAGCATCAGAACACTCTTCAACTCAAAGCAAAGCTTATATGAAGCTTCTGAACCTTGAGTCCAGATATTCTGATGAGGAGTTGTTGGATAAATTCGTTGAAATAGAAGATAGTGACCATAAGCCATGGCTACTTCTTTCAGACTTAGCGATTGTCAGAACCAATATCCGAAAAGGTTATGACCCTGAGTCAGATCCACAACTTCCCTGGAATATAAAAATTATTGGCTGGTTTGCTGGAGATTGTCCTCACCGTTAAACCTTCAGGATTGCTAATGAGTAGAAAAGAAATTATACCTAATCATGCTATTCCGCGGCCTACTCCTAAGCCGCCACAACCACAGCCGAAGTGATAAATCAGCGCGACTGCGGTCGCGTTTTTCATATCATTTTTCGGTTTGATTCACCAAAGAACACTCGAAAATGACCTCTGGTAAATCACCCGGTCTGGTCACGCCTACGCTCTCACGTACACTTTACCCCTCGCACTCGCTACGATTCAGGCATCCCGGTGAATTGGGTCGTAGGTCTAAGCGGTCATCGCAACGTCTGGCGCGGCTTACTTCCGAATGTCGCATCATTGTTCCGTAGCAATGATCAGAAAATACAGATAAAACTGTAATATAGTCAACAGATAAATCTGTATTTGAATGTGTAAAATACCTATCTATCTGTAAACTAGAGGTTTTTATTTTTGTAAAGGTATAAAAAAACCGGCCGAAGCCGGTTTTATGAGGAAATAAGTAATGGATCAGCGTTTCCGACGATAGATGCGGTGTTCAACCATAACGCCAATTATTTTTAGAGGCTGCATTTCACTGTTAATTTTCGGAAAATCGTCATTGAGCGGCAGAAGCTCAAAATGCTGAGCACCCTGCGCATCAGTATAGGTTGGACGAAACTTTTTGAACGTTGCCTCATCTCCGCCATTTTTAGCTACGACAAATTCACCGGGTGCAGGCTCAATATCAGGGTCAACTATGATGACGTCACCAGCCTTGAAGTCAGGTTCCATGGACTCGCCTTCAATTCTGAGAGCAAAACTGAATTCTGATAATTCAAGGTCGGTCATGACATATTCAAAATTACCATCAAACGCTTCTATTGGTGGCTTTTCTGCAAGAGCTCCTGCCTGTACATAATTTATCAGAGGAACTTTCCTTGAGTTAACTTCCGCAGTTGACATGAATGCGCCACCATTCAATAACCAATCCGCATCGCACTTTAATGCCTTGGCTATTCCCACAATATTTCGTGGCTTACGGGTATCCCCATTTTCAATACTCTGCCATGACTGCTGGCGAATACCAGCCAACTGAGCTGCTTCTGCCTGAGTCAGCCCAAGTTCCGTTCTTTTCTGTTTTACGCGATCAGCAAGGCTCATAAATCCCTCTCTCTCTATGCCTTGATAGTCACAGTTAAAACTGTAATTGACAAACAGAAATAACTGTTACAAAGTACAGATAAAACTGTGGAGATGATATGGAAACAATTTCTCAACGCCTCAAGCAAAAACGTGAAGAGATGAATTTATCTCAGTCTCAGCTAGCAACTCTGGCAGGCATGAAACAGCAATCGCTTCAGGCCATAGAGGCGGGGACTACAAAACGCCCACGTTATTTGGTTGAGCTAGCCAGAGCCTTGAAGTGCGATCCGGAATGGCTACTGTACGGTGATAACGACGAGAAGCCTCACTAGCGTGCCGAATTCTTTTTAAAAGACGGAAAGCAAAAATTAACAAACAGGTAAATCAGTCAGTAATTGATTCAACGAAAGAGGGCTTATGCGATCACTTACGTACCAACACAATAACGGATTTCGCCAGAACGTTTTGATTTTTGAAAATCAGCGCGAAATCAAATCCGGAGGTATAAATCACAAAGAAATACGATCAGCTGTTCGTGCTTGGGCTTCTACTTGCCGCAGTCGTGAATTCGTTGCTGCACAGATCGTTAAAGAGTGGCATGCGAATGGCGGAAAAGGGCTGGATATACCAACAGACCCTTACCTCCAAATGCAGAAAATCTTCCGCTGGATAGACAGTGACACTAAGTATTCGACCGAGAATATTCGTCTGCTTACACCAGCAATACTGTCAGTTCTTCCTCTGGAGTTTCGCGGTCGGCTGGTGGGGGAAGATAATTTCATGACTCGCATCGCGTCCATGGAGAAGGAAATCAGTGAGGCCAAACAGGCGGTACTGCTCAACGCGCCAAAACACCAGAAGCTGAAAGAAATGAGCGAGGGGATCGTATCGATGTTTCGAGTTGAACCTGATCTAGCGGGACCGCTGGTGGCAATGGTGACCACTATGCTGGGGGCATTATGACAGGTTTAAAAAAGGCGAAAGCCGTGGTGCAGCAACACCAGCGGCTTTCTGTGCGAATTAACTGGAACAATTCACAGGAATAATTATGACAACGCTTTCTCAGCTGTACAAGCAAAAGGATAAAAACGGTACCGGAACCACCGTGAAGAAGACTTTCATGGTGCCGACTGACGAACTTTACCTGGAGGAGGGCAGCAATATCCGCCCGGTGGAACAGGAGCACGCTGAGTATATGCGTGACTGCTGGATAGATGGTTCTGATTTGCCACCATTGTCGGTCGAAGTGACGGAGCAGGGTATTAAAATTATCGACGGCCAGCACCGTTTCATTGGTGCGAAGCTGGCTATTGCGATGGGGCACGACATCCCGCGCATCGAGTGCAGAGATTTTGTCGGTACTGAGCTGGACAAGCTTGCGCACATGGCCAAATCGTCACAAGGGAAGCCAATTACTCCGCTGCAGCGTGCCGGCGCATACAACCGGGCCAGAAATCAGGGCCACACATCCGCTGAAATAGCCAGGGCGTTTGGACGTTCTGTTGCTGATGTCGAAACCCACCTGCAGCTGCTTTCATCCGGCGATGTGCTGATAGGCATGGTTGAATCCGGTGAAGTGGCAGCGACAACGGCAATCGCATTATCCCGCGAACATGGCCCCAAAGCTGGCACGGTTGCCACCGAAAGTCTGGCAAAGGCTAAAGCAGCCGGAAAGAAAAAACTCACCCGCAGCGCAGCTATTCCCCAGTTCAGCGCGGTCAAAGCGCGCCAGTTCATCCAGTCCATTGTCGACTGTGAGGATGCCATTGTGTTACCGCCGGAAGCGACTGTGATTCTGGAAGAGTACAAAGCATTCCTGAAAGACGCAGGTCAGGAGAGCGGGTCATGAATACGGCTGAAATCATCAATTTCCCCGGCGCTGATGCCGGGGTACAGGAGCACCGCGTGGCCGATACAGACGACGGGTACACCCGTCTGGCAAACGAGCTGCTGGAGGAGCTTATTGGCGCGAACCTGACAAAGAATCAGGCAAAGGTCGCATTTGCTGTTTGCCGGAAAACCTACGGTTTCAACAAAAAGACGGACCGCATTGCTGACACCCAGCTCGCAACGCTGACGAAGCTTCCCCGGCAGAAGGTTAACGCCGCCAAGAATGAGCTGCTGGCGATGCGTGTACTCATCGCTGAAGGTAACCAGATTGGGCTGAATAAAACCCTGAACGAATGGGTTATTCCTGATGTAAAAAAAGGGCCAAATTGTCACCACGGTGGTGACTGTCACCATAATGATGACACTGTCACCACGGTAGTGACAAAAAGTGTCACCAGAACAGTGACAGGGGTGTCACCAGCATGGGGACACACAAAAGACACTATTACAAAAGACAAAAAAGATATTATTTCTTCGTCCCGGAATTCTGACGAATCCCCGGACAACCCCACTGAAAAATTCCTTTCCCGTCATCCTGAAGCAGCAGGGGGGATTTATACCCCGGCCGGGAAATCATGGGGCACCTCTGAAGACCTCCGCGCAGCAAACTGGATTTACGCTCAGCTGCTGGTTGTCAACGCCAGCCTGTCAGAGCCGAACTGGGTTGAGTGGGCTAACACCATCCGTCTGATGCGCCTGCAGGATAACCGCACACACTACGAAATCTGTGAGCTGTTCAGATGGGCCAGCAAAGACGATTTCTGGAAAGACAATATTCTCAGCCCGTCCAGTCTGCGCAGGCAGTGGGACAGACTTACCACCCGGCGACAGAGCGGGCATACGAACGGCAAATCCACTGGCCAGCCGATTGACTGGAACAACACTGACTGGATAGACGGGGTATTCGATGAAAACTCTTTCTGAGCAGCTTCATAACTTTGACCAGGAAAACTTTCGCCGCATCGCCAGTGGATTACCTGAAGTTCAGGCAGAAGCCGTGCAGGCGCACCAGACGGCCGAGATTTTCAACTCACTGTTCAGCCAGCTGCGTGCGGCGTTCCCGGCAAGCATATCTAACTTCAGCGACCAGGCGCAGTTCAACGAATTACGCCGCCAGTGGCTGCTGGCCTTCATGGAAAACGGTATCACGACGATGGAGCAGGTTAACGCCGGTATGCGTGTTGCCCGCAGACAGAACCGTCCATTCCTGCCATCGCCTGGCCAGTTCATCGCCTGGTGCAAAGAGGGCACACGAGCTTTTGGCATCACTGCTGACGATGTCATGACTGAATTCTGGAAGTGGAGAAAGCTTGTTTTCAGATACCCAATAAGCGAGCAATATCCATGGCCTCAACCCGTGCTGTATCACATCTGCCTTGAACTCCGCAGACGCAGCACAGAAGGGCAACTCAGTGAAAAAGAGATGCAACGGGTAGCTGCAGAACTGCTGGGGAACTGGGAAAAGCGGACAGGCGCAGGAATTCCTGTACCACCAATCCGCCGCGCGATAGGTGCACCTAAACGCGATATGGGCCCGACGCCAGCGCAAATTCTGCTGGCCAAATATGAGCGAAGCAAAGTGAAGGGGGATAGCAGTGATACGCAACAAGTTTGATGTGTTTTTTAAGCTTGTTGAGCATATCTGACAGTCTGCTTTGTGCCAAAAGCAGACATTCGCCTCAGGTAGAGAAACCATCAAATTCGAAATTAGCCAGTTTGCTCGTTATGGCAATTATGCGGGTTATAAGCAAATTTTTTTGCTTTATCGCGCTAGAGCTATTGCAAAAATTGCTTAACTATGGATGATTATTGTTGCCATGTTAACATTAAATTAAGGATTAATTTATGGAGTTTCCAGCAAGTCTAAAAGGAAGATATGCATATCATTTTACTTATCTAGGCAACCTTGAATCGATAATCGAGAATGGACTATTGTGTACAAACTTAAAAAATGATCAGAATATAACTCATCATAATGTTGCCGAGCATGGGATACAAGGAAGAAGAAGCACTATGCAGGTACCGTGTTCTAATGGGAAATTTGTTCACGACTATATCCCTTTTTACTTTTCAAAAAGAAACTCCATGCAACTTGGGGTGATTAATAAAAAAAATGTAGACCAAGCGTTTCTTATTTACTTTGCTATTCCCATAGAAATTATTGTACAAAATGCTGATGTTGTATTTTCAGATGCTTCAGCAAACACAGATGTGCCGCCAAATTTTTATAATTCCCAATCACTAAATATGCTTAACTCTTTAAACTGGGATGCTATTGATAGAAAGAAATGGTCGTGCCCGTCAGAGAGGTATCGTCAACAGAAGATGGCAGAGTTACTTGTTCCCGGTAGCATTAATATCTCAGAACTGGATCACATAATAGTTTGGAATGAATGGATTAAGGATACAGTAGTGGGGATATTTAAAGACAAAGGAATAGAGCCACCTGAAATTAAGTGTGATGAGGAACACTATTACATAAACTTTTACGATGGCAAAAGAAAATCAATTGTGACTGGGCCATACTTTTTAAAAAAAGACATGGAAAAAACAATTGAAAAAATATATAAAAGTGATAACAAAATCAATAAGTATAAAAGCCTTCGTGATGCTTTAGATGCAATTAAAAAAAACTTCTCATCAATAAAAGAACTTGATGATATAGACGGGTTAAAGGCCAGCTATTGGCCGCACACTGATGATGTTGGCACGCATAGCAGAAAAGTTGCGGGTGCTCTCGAACAGTTCCATGAATATAATGGACTGTCTGATGCGGATAAAGAAATTGTTCTTATTGCCGCATATCTACATGATATAGGTAAAGGGCCGAAGTCTCGCTGGGGGCAAGATGGAATGACCAAAGCTGATAATGACCATGCTGCAAAATCCTTGCCTATGTTAAAGCGAATTCTTACTGAAGATATTGGCGGACTAAGTGAAGAATCTATAAGAAAGATAGTAACATTAGTAACTTATGACGACTTGATTGGTGACATTGTTGTGAAGGGCCGAGATGAGAAGCAATTGATTGATATAATCAAAGATGAAAATGACTTGAAAATGCTCATTGCTCTATCAAAAGCTGACATGAATGCAATCAATCCTGAATGGGTGACAACCCACAGTAAATCAATAGCGGATTTAGAATCGAGAGTACTGTGTGTGATTAGGAGTAATAACATATGTTAGAGTTTGTTAAAGGAAACTTCTTTGATTTTGATGCCGATATTAGAGTTAACACAGTTAATTGTGTAGGTGTCATGGGGGCGGGGGTCGCTCTAGCCTTCAAAAACAAATATCCTGAGATGTTCAAAGAGTATGTCCGTCAATGCAAGGCTAATGAAATATTGCCTGGAAAACCTAGCGTATGGAAAAAAGAAGACATGTTTTCGAAAGGAATTGAGATTATAAACTTCCCTACTAAGGATCATTGGCGAAACCCATCTGAGTACGAATACATTGAAAGTGGTCTTATCTGGCTTTCTGACTACGTAAAGAACAAAGAAGGTTTGACGATAACACTACCAGCTCTCGGCTGTGGGCATGGCGGATTGGATTGGGAAAAAGTTAAAAAACTTATTATTCATTACCTTGCAGAAACGAAAAGTAATATCTTGGTTTTTGAACCAGAATCTTCAAAAAATGCTGAGAGAGTGTCATCCATTACATCTAACAAACTTGCAGATCTTGAAAGTTTAGGTATAAGTGTAATAAAGAAAAATGAAAAATCTTACCCGCCAGGGTTGATTCGCTATACAGAAAAAGACCTCTGGATTTTCGGTAGAGTAATTAGAGAGTTCGATATTTCTTTGATCTCAAGTACCAAACCTAATGAGCAAGAAAAAAAGGTCGTCCTAAAATTAATAGAACATTGTAAAATTAACCGCCTTAGTATTTTGTTTGGCGGTTCTTCTTTTGATAAGAAAATGGCCTTGCACTCTATTAGACAAGGAATTGAAACTGGAATTTTTTTGCCGAGCGGAATTTCATTCTCAGCAGAAAAACATCGGGAAAAAGGTGCTACGGATAACATTTCTATTCTTTCATTAGGTGATCCTTTTAAATTATTTGATAGAAAAGCCTACATGCCGTCTGTTATGGGCCGAATGTTTATCTGCAAATCAGTTATTTTCACCACTGAAAGGTTGAAATGGCTAGAAAAACAGAGGAGTGAAATTATAAGTGGTGGGTTAAAATCGTATTTCATAAAATACGAAAATCTTCAAGAGGAGGATTTTTTTGCTGCTATCAATATAAACGCAAAACCAATCAAACCATTTGAAGGTGAGCAAGTATCGGAGATCAACCTCTGAGATGTGTTACAGCTAACTTATCAATAATGTCCGCGCCTCGATCACAGCGGACATCGATCTTCGGGCCGGTCCGCTCTGTGCCATGAGGCGCCATAGCTAACCCAGACATCTTTTTACTATTTCTGAGTCGAGTGCTTTTTAGTCATAACGTCTACTTCTTGCTCTGGCCTCAAGATGACGTAGCCACTGGCCGATTTGTGTCAGAAGCGGGTATGACTAAAACCAAAAAGTGTTAACCAGTGGCACATCATGGAATAATATCCATACGGCAAAGCTCGGAAATTATAAAATGAATGACGAGTTGAATCGCTGCATACGAAAGAGGCTTTCGAGGTCGAAGACATTTCTATTAGGGAAGGGAGTGAGGTCGAAAATGGTTAATCATATTAAAGAGATGGCAACGACCGAATCGGTGGCTGACGTTTTACGTTATTTTGGCCCTAAACTACATATTTCTCACATTGACAGGATGTATACCTACCACAACTTTGAAATAATATCCTCAGGAACGATTTTGCTTGAGTATAAAAAACTCTTCACTGCTGGAGAGTTGGTATACGATGCTAACAAAAGGGTCGTAAAAGGCCCGAACTGGAAAGAACCAGATTTTGTAGCGAAGGGAACGTACTTTAATCATGATGGCAAAGGCTGAAGGTAACCAGACTGATACTCCGGTAGTTCCAGTGATCCGCCGAAAGTCTGCCAGCCCGGTTTCTGAGTCACTACGGTTAACCCCAACATCTTTTCGTTATTTCTGAGCCGGGTGCATAACGTCTGCTTCTTCCTCTGGCCTCCTGATGACGTTGCCACTAGCAGATTTGTGTTAGAAACGGACATAAAGATGAGTGGTTAAACGCAATAAGGCGGTCACTACAGTTAAGGGAAATTAATGCTTACAACACAATCTACATGAATTAATTATTCATTCTCAGTGTCTGAAGACCTGCCAGATATTTTATATAGTGCTTAATATCTGTATACTACTTTGATAGTGTAAATCATCTACACACAGTAAGGATGCCGATTCGTGAAAAGAGATATCCGCTCAATAAATTTTAATCTAATTAAACTCGACCAAGAAAATGTTAGGTTTGGTGGTGATGTTGCTCAAAACCAACGTGAAGCAATTGAGTTGATGCTTGCTGATCCTGAAGACACAAAAAAGATTCTAAAACTTGCAGAGCACATAGTTCTCTATGGTCTTGATCCGACAGAACTACAGCTTGTCATACCTGATGATGAGGGAAACTACATAGTTCTTGAAGGGAATAGGCGGCTCACTGCATTGAAGCTGTTGCAGAATCCAGATTTGTGTACACAAGAAAAGTACTATAAGGACTTTTATGCGGCTCATAAAGAAATTGCAGAGCGTTTCCCCAGCGAAATTGAATGTAGTGTTGTTGCTTCCCGAGAAGATGGGGATGTTTGGATAGAACTGAAGCACACAGGACAAAATGGTGGCGCAGGACGTGTACCATGGGATAGTGATATCCGCGATGAGCGCAGAGCAAGGCAGACGGGGGTTGACTCTATAGGGCGACAGATAAGAGAGATTGTCAGAGACAATCCTCAAATCTTTAGCGAGATAATTATAAGTGATATTTATCAAATTCCAGTAACTACACTCACACGTCTTTTCGCCTCTAAAAGAGCTCAAGATGCATTCGCAGTATTTATCAAAGACCGTCAAATCCAGTTCAAATACACATTAGATATATGCGCGCCGTCAATTGAATTCGCTATACGCATGTTTCGGCATGAAGGATATAACGTTAATGATGTCCGAAACGATGATGACCGAAAGGCATTTCTCAATCATATACCGCCCGAATTAAGCCCGGAACATTTATATCAAGAGTCCCTTAAACGTACCGTTACTTCAGATGGGGGGACGGCTGGTAGTGAATCAGAGGGTAGACAAGATAAATCGTGGGGAGGCCACTCTGGCTCTGAAGGTGATGGGGGGGCTGGTAGCGATCCAAGTAAACAAAAGACAGATGAAAGAAATAGTCCAAAAACAAAGGCAAAAGGTTCTTCGAGAAGCCGAAAATATCTTGTTCCATGGTCCCTCAACATTCCCAACAGCCGAATCAATGAAATCTACCGAGAGTTACGGGGTTTGCTTGAAGTAGATCGTGTCCCAAACGCTACCGCGATTACATTTAGGGTTTTTCTTGAGGTTAGTTGTGAGGATTACAGGAGGCGCATGACTCATGCTGGTGATGGCGTTTATCGGCATGATAACAATAAGCCTCTCAGTGATGAGGATAAGCTTGCGACCAAAATTGTTTCTGTCGCTAAACATCTCGAATCTGCAGGGTTACTAACAAAAGCAGAGTCGAAAGCTATAAGTCGTCGGGCAGCAGGGACACAAGTAGTTGGATCTGTAGACCATTTAAATCAGTTTGTCCACAGTACTGCAAGCCCTCCGTTGCCTTCAGAGTTAAAAGATGTCGCTGAAGAATATTTGCCAATGCTTAAAGCAATCTGGCCGTAATGTACTGGCCAACTTAGGTCTTTTGAGTTAAACTGTATCCTAAGTTGGCAAACTAACTCATTGTTTTACTATGGCAAAATCAATCTATTCGACACCATTGAGGTACCCCGGTGGTAAAGGGAAATTCGCGTACTACCTCAAGAGGTTGATCGAGACTAATGGCCTCAATGACGGTCACTATGTTGAACCCTATGCTGGGGGGGCAGGGGTTGCTTTAGACTTATTGTTTAATGAATTTGTCTCGAGAATATATATTAATGATCTAGATCCTGCTGTGTATTCATTTTGGTGTGCCGCTGTTAATCATACCGAGGAACTTTGTGCTGCAATTTCAAAAATACCTGTCACCATAGAACAATGGGAAATACAAAAGAAAATTATCAATGATATCGATAACAATTCTATTGTGGATGTTGCATTGGCCACTTTTTTCCTAAATCGGACAAATCGTTCTGGGATATTAAAGGCTGGGGTTATCGGTGGTAAGAATCAAAGTGGTAAATGGACCTTGGATGTAAGGTTTAATAAGCCGGATTTAATATCCAGAATTCAGATGATCGGCTCATTTGGCGCAAGAATAAATGTTCATAATTACGATGCTATCGAGTTGATGGATAAAGTTGTAAAGCCTCTGCCAAAGAACACACTCCTATATTTAGATCCTCCTTATTATTATAAAGGCTCTGGTTTATACCGAAATTTTTATAATCATGAAGATCATGTTTCCATCTGTAAAAAACTCAGTGAGGTAGAACATCCTTGGATTGTGTCTTATGATAATGCTGAGGAGATTAAAGAAATTTACTCGGATTATCGACAGGAAGAGTACTTCTTAAACTACACTGCGCAGGAGAAACGTAAAGGAACTGAGGTAATGATTTTTGGCCCAAACGTTCTCATGCCTTCCAAAGGATTACTGAAGTAAACCGGTGTTATTCAAGTACGTTACTTGATGAGGTTCAGGTCAACCTTTATAAACATGTTTTGATTTTCCATAATCAACCCGCCATAATCATATCACCGGAGCCTGAACACCTCCGGTGACTTCTGCGCTTTGAGGGGACTCAAAGTGCAAACAACAATCAGAACACATTCCCGCCAGTTACAGATGCAGAAATGCACCTGCGATTGTCTGTTCCCAGCGTTTTATCTCTGCGGAGGTGAAGCGTGAAGCCTCAACGCCGGTGCAAAATCTGCCGCCAAAAATTCACTCCTGCATTCGATAATGTTCGCTGGTGCTGCCCGGAACATGGTGCGCAGTTCGCGCTGGTGGAGCTGGAAAAGAAACGCACTAAGCAGCGTAAAGCTATGGTGAAGAAAGAACGTGAAGCCTGGCGTAAGCGCAAAGAAGCCGTCAAACCCCTTAAGCACTGGATAGACCTTACACAGCGGGCCGTGAATGATGTCTGCCGTGAAACTGCTCTGGTGAACGGGGAGGGGTGTATTTCCTGTGGAGCGAAAACCGCTAATGCCTGGCATGCCGGACACTATCGTACTACAGCTGCAGCGGGACATCTCCGTTTTACCCGCATCAACATAAACCTCCAGTGCGACGCCTGTAATCTTCATAAATCTGGAAACATTGAAGCCTATCGAATAGCTCTTGTCGCGCGATATGGAGAAACCGCAGTACAGGAACTTGAGAATAACAACACACCGCATCGCTGGACGCGTGAAGAGCTGAAAGAAATCAGACTCACCGCCCTGGCGGAACTTCGTGCGCTTAAAAAAAGGGAGGCTGCATGAAACCAGAACTCATTGAATCACTCCGCACTCGCTGGCAGCACCTTCGCATATATCGACGGCCGGGCTCAGTGCTGGTGGACTACAGGATACTTCGTAATCTCGTTCGGATTTACCGGTCAACTGGCGCAACAAGATGAACCTGCAGCGTGCGCTGAGTATTGGCTTAATAGTGAAGGCTTAGGTGTATGGAGAATAACAATGCGTGATATTCAAATGGTACTCGAACGCTGGGGCGCATGGGCTGCCAGTAACCATGAAGATGTTGCCTGGTCCCCGATAGCTGCGGGGTTTAAGGGGCTTATTCCCACAAAGATAAGATCACGCCCTCAATGCTGTGATGATGATGCAATGGTTCTCTGCGGCTGCATGGCTCGCCTGAACAAAAATAACAGCGACCTGCACGATCTGCTGGTGGATTATTACGTGATAGGCATGACGTTTATGGCTCTGGCACATAAGCATGACTGCTCTGATGGCCATATCGGAAAAAAACTGCAGAAAGCAGAGGGCGTCGTTGAAGGTATGCTGATGATGCTCGATGTCCGACTGGAAATGGACAGGTTTGTTTCCCGCGAGCCTGAAACGAAATTAGTGGCTAATGGATAAAAAAGTTTACGTACGTAAAAAACAGAATACTCTGTTAAGAGTGGTTACTTCGCCACATTGCTTAACCCTATCAATAAGGGTTCCTGCGAGGGTTTAATTTAAGAATCCAGGAGATTGCCGTCATTACATCGCTTATTTACATTTAAAGTGCGTAATCCATCTTGAGGAATATATCATGTTTAAGCGTCGCACTTTTAAGACTGCATTGGCGGCGGTTATCTCGCTCTCAGTGATTGCCACCCCTGTGTTAGCAAATCCGGGGAATGGTAATGGTGGGGGTAATGGGCACGGTAATAGCGGCGGTCATGGCAATAGTGGTAACAGCCATGGCAACAGCAGCGTAAAGAATGACAAAGGGAACGCTTACGGCCTGTCTTCCGAAAAAACGAATAACGGGAAGAACGACAGAAAGCCTGACCATGTTGATACGGACATCAGCTTCTCCAGAGCCCGTTCACTGGCAGTAAATTATGGTCTGACTGGATACCAGTCGTTACCCCCGGGAATCGCAAAAAATGTGATGCGTGGTAAGCCACTGCCCCCGGGGATTGAAAAGAAAACTATACCAGCTTCAATGCTTGGGGAACTGCCAAACTACCCGGGCTATGAATGGAAGAGGATTGGTGATGATCTGGTGCTGGTGGCGCTGAGCACAGCGATAGTTACAGCCGTTCTCAATGGTGTATTTGATTAAAACCTAAATTATTGCATTTCTAAAAGCCTCGCAAATGCGGGGCTTTTTGCTGTGAAGATGGGCAGCGTGTGAGTGTTGTAGCACTCGACCAGATGTTCATTCATGTGTCTTAATCCAGTTTGTAGTTTTTCTAAACCCATTATCTCTCTGGTACCGCTATACTCACGGCATCACAAGTGGGAGGTGCTTATGCAAGAAGGCTACTACTGGATTCAGTACAACGGCGGACAACAGATAGCGTACTACGTTCCGGAGGTTATAAACGACCTCGACACTGGTAAAACGGTGATTGGTGCGTGGTACGTCACGCGCGGCGATGACCTTTGCAATAACGGTGAAGTGGAAGTTATTAGTGGACCGCTGGAAGCTCCTGGCGATTTACCTCGTACCTTCGACTCAGTAGAAGAAGCAACGCAGCAATGCGACTTTTTGCGTCTCCATGTCGAACGTGCAGCAGAACTGTGCAACGATGCCAGACGTGAGTTGGAACGAGCCGAACTTGATCTTGAAGCTCTGGTAGAGCAGTACAACGAGCAGGCAAAAATAGCAGGTGTTAAAGCTATAGAACTGAATGTGGCGAAGTAGCTGTGTGTATATTAAGCGTGTCTGTGCACCGCTGATGACCGCAATATTTTTGTGGTCTTATTTTTATATATAATGGGTTGCAATGTAATAAGGCTCAACTAATCTTAATTTGCCCCTTAGAGTGGATTAGGGCAAAAATAATAAACAGCCATTATCTGCACGATAATTTGACTCAGGACCAGCGAACCCCATCGCTGGTCTTTTTTTTAAAGGCTGACTTAACTCATTGCCGATATATTCTATATTGACTATTTGCATTTAATTAGTCAGTTTCAAACGCCTCCATTAACTGGGGGCTTCCTGCTGTGAAAATGGGCGGCTGGTGGGTGTTGTAGCACCCGACCAGCCATTCGCTCATGCTACAGATCACAAGCGAACCAAGGCCCACCGCTTTAGCGCAAAAGCATAGTGAGCCTATCAGAGTCCCGCTTACTGATCTATGAAAAATACTGTAAAAATATCCAGTGTTGAGTTGATCAACGCTGATTGCCTGCTTTACCTCGCATCTCTTCCTGATGACTCCATTGACCTGATAGTTACCGATCCGCCTTACTTCAAAGTGAAGCCGGATGGATGGGACAATCAGTGGAATGGTGATGAGGATTATCTGCGCTGGCTGGATAGTTGCCTCGCCGAATTCTGGCGTGTGCTGAAGCCCGCAGGAAGTCTTTATCTGTTCTGCGGTCACCGGCTGGCATCAGATATCGAAATCATGATGCGTGAGCGCTTCAATGTTCTGAACCACATTATCTGGGCAAAGCCTTCGGGGCGCTGGAACGGCTGTAACAAAGAAAGCCTGCGGTCTTACTTCCCGGCGACCGAACGCATCATTTTCGCAGAGCATTATCAGGGGCCATACAGCCCGAAGAGTGACGGCTTTGCGGAAAAGAGTACCGAATTAAAACAGCACGTTATGGCTCCGCTGATTTCATATTTCAGGGGCGCGCGTGATGCGCTGGGTGTGAGTTCAAAACAGATAGCCGATGCCACAGGAAAGAAAAACATGGTGTCGCACTGGTTCGGTACCAGCCAGTGGCAGTTGCCGAACGAGCAGGACTATCTCAGGCTCCAGAATCTGTTTACCCAAACAGCAATGGATAAACACCAGAACGGTGAACTTGAACAGCCGCACCACCAGCTGGTGGCGACGTGGCATTCGTTAAACCGAAAATATTCAGAGCTTCTGGAGGAGTATCAATCTCTCCGGCGCTATTTCTCTGTGAATGTGACTGTACCCTTTACCGACGTATGGACACATAAACCCGTCCAGTTTTATCCCGGCAAGCATCCCTGCGAGAAACCGGCTGATATGCTGCGGCAGATAATCACTGCCAGCAGCAGGCCCGGCGATCTTGTTGCTGACTTTTTCATGGGGTCAGGTTCGACGATTAAGGCCGCTTTAGAGCTGGGTCGTCGTGCGGTAGGGATTGAACTGGAAACCGAAAGGTTCATCCAGACCGTCAACGAGGTGCGGGGGCTGACAGGGAAATAATTCATGCGGGGCGGCTATGAGTCGCCTTTTATTTTCCCTCAATACACCTCAAGCAGGAGGTGTCGGATGAAAAACATCATGCCTGACAAAATAGCTTCGGTGGTGGGGTATTGCACATCAGGTAGCCTCATCTGCTGGGGCAGTTTCGCCAGATGGGTGCAAGACCTTGACTGGAACATGATCGCTGTCATCGGCGGCTTCGTTATTGGCCTGCTGACATTCTTCGTGAACTTCTATTTTAAACGCCGCCAGATCAAAGCCTATGAGGCGGCGCTGGAGCGCGGCTATATTACGCCCCCTCCTCAGGATAAATGATATGGCAGCGCTAAAGAAAGCTGGTGGTGCGGCCGGTATCATCTGTTCAGTTGCCGTAATTATCTCGATTGTGCTTGGAAACGGACATGTACGAACCAATGAGCGCGGCCTCGAGTTAATCGGTAATGCAGAATCCTGTCGTCGTGATCCTTACGTTTGCCCTGCGGGTGTACTGACCGACGGTATGGGCAACACTCATGGTGTTAAGCAGGGCACCATTAAGAACGACCAGCAGATCGCGGCGGAATGGGAAGCAAACATCCTCGATGCTGAATCCTGCGTTAACCGTTATGGCAATGGACGAAACCTGTCCGACGATACATTTAGCGCCGCCGTGTCGGTAACTTTCCGCTCAGGATGCGGCAATATGCGCGGCTCGACTATGTTCTCTTTATTCCGCAGCGGTGACCTGAAGGCAGCCTGTAATCAGTTTTCGCGCTGGGTGTTTGGTGGTGGGCGCGTTCTTCCTGGACTGGTTACGCGCGCCGGTAAAGAAGAGACTCTCTGTCTGGATGGTGTGAAATGATTACCCTGGAAAATATCAAAGCTGCCTGGCGTCCGATATTGCTGGTGGTTGTCGTTACGATAATCGCTGTGCTGTGTGTCCTGCTGGCAAATAGCCGCGCATACTTTGCCACTGTGCAGAGCGACAATAACGTTCTGCGCAATGACAACGCTCTGCAGGGGCAGGTTATCGCCACGCAGGCATTCAATTTCAACCGGTTTAATCAGGTAGCAGAGCATGCCAGCAGCCTCAATTCTCTGATTGATGTCAGCACCGATAAAACCATTATTGAGTACCGGGAGATCCTTAAACGTGAGAAAACCTGTGATCTGCCTGTTCCTGCTGATGTCGCTGGTGGGTTGCTCGACTACGCGAACAGTTTACGTACCAGCGCAATGCACACCGATTCCGGGAACGCTGACGCAGCCAGTGATAGCGCCACTTCCACCAGCTCGCTGACATATTGCCAGGCAGTTTTGTGGATTAAGCCGCTGCTTGCCGCTATCGACAAGGCGAATAACCAGTTATCTGGCATACGAGAAATAGAGAAATCCAGATCATCGCAAGGAGATTAAAACTCTGTCCCCATACGGGTGTGAACCTGTGTCGCAGGGGTTATTTTTTAAGAAAAAATCGGCCAGAACCGGGTTGATTGATGGAAAGGGGAAATGTATAAAAAGAAAAACCTTTCACCTCAAATGGATTTTGAAAAATGCGTAAATCAATATTGGTTATGTGCTCGGTATTTGCTGTAAGTTCTTCTGTTGCATGGGCTGCAGATAGTTCCTCGGGAAATGCCGTGAAAGAAGGAGTCGGTTCTTTCGTTACAGATATGGTGTCCACAGGAAAAGACGCGCTTGCCGGGGTAGTTGAAGGGGTCGATGCTGGTCGAAAAGAAGGCGAGAGCGCGGACGGTGCGAAAGTGGTGACGAATAAAAATGATTTTCAAGAACTAATAAAGGTCACCGTTATAAAAACCGAACAACTTGAAGGGCAAAAAACGCAATTGACCATTGCGGTGCGTAACGATAATGACTTTCCGGTTCGTATGTCCGGACTTAATGAGCCAAAGAATGTGGTTTTGATTGACGCAGACGGTTTCTCCTATTCCCTGAGTAATCAAATTGCTCAGGGAAGAGATATCACTGCTTTACCAAAGTCATTGACCCGCGTCCGCTTTGTGTTCAGTGATGTAGAAGGAGGACCCTCCACACTCCGACTTTATGAAACCGACATAGTGGTGCCTAAATAACTGATCCTAATACCGCTACACTTTAGTCAGCCCATGCTTTCCATCGGGGAATGGGCTGACGGTATCCAATGCCACAATCACCACGATGGAGGCCAGACAAACCGCGCTGGCGGCGCTGGATGCGAAATATACGAAGGTGTTAGCCGATGCAAAAGCTGAAAATGATGCTCTTGAGCGCAAACTTGATGCTGGTGGCCGGGTGCACGTCGCAGGCAGATGCCCTGTGCAAACCGCAACCAAAGCCACCGGCACCGCCGGCATGGGCGATGATGGCACCGTCGAACTCTCTCCAGTTGCTGGACGAAACATTCTCAGTATCCGATCCGGGATCATCAGTGATCAAACAGCATTAAAAGCACTGCAGGAATACATCGAGACACAATGCTTAAAATAGATGCAAATATGACGTGATCCTGATCGCAAAACACAATTTTTTATTATCTTGGCAAGATTGTTTATCTCTATTCATATCTATTCATATCTATCCATATCTATCCATTCATGTGTTTTAACTCTCTGAAAATATTTGTTTTACTCAAGCCTTGTTGATGCGGGGCTTACTTTGTTTCTGAGTTTCACCGCGCATCTCACGCGCACTTCAACGAGAGCCTTTCAGTAAGCGATCCTGAGAATAGCCGTTATAGGTGGCGACCTTCTCTCGGGCGGCTTTTCTGTGAGACAGGCTCGCTTTCTAAAAGGTTAACGCTATGAAATATCCTACAGTGTCAGTAAACGGCGTGTCTGTACGTGTCGATAGTGAGGGTAGATACAACCTGAATGATCTGCATTCTGCAGCCGTAGCTAATGGACAGGCTACTGAATCACAGCGTCCGAGTAACTTCACAAAAAGCAAATCAATCAAAGTGTTCGTTGATGAATTGACCGCCGCTACGAAAATAGCGGCGCTAAAAACCATTAATGGCGGCCCGAATCATGGTGTCTGGGGACTGGAGTTAGTAGCTATCAGATATGCAGCGTGGCTGAATCCTAAGTTTGAGATCAGGGTTTACAACACGTTCCGTGAATGCGTTTTAGACGTCGTCAGTAACATGAACCGCCTAAACCGTCTTGACCTGCTGATCGCTTCCGAAGCAAAAGAGGTCAGTTCTTGTGCTAGGACAATGAACCGCTGGGGAGTTGGTGGCCGTAAAAAGCTTCTCAACGGCACACGTGATCGTATTGTCAGTCAGATGGATCCTGACATGGTTGAACTGATGGAAGTTAAACCTTATTGACAGGCACAACAAAAGCCATTCACTGAGAGGCATCAGCCAGCTAGGTAATCCAATCTTGACGGCCGGATCATGCGGAAATAGCTAAGCAATATCGAGAAATAGTAGCGACCGCTGCGAATGAGTCGTAATTGGTAATCATTAACGTTTACGGGTCCTTTCAGGCATCTCGCTCAATTACGGGGCGGCGGCCTCGCAGATTCTGGCGATGTATGACTTTTTTCAGGAGGTTGGTTGTTGTTTTGTTGTCACTGATAAATAGGGAGCGGAGATGGCTGTTTTGCTGAACAAATCAGATATGGCTTCCTCTCTCGGGATATCGGTGCAGGCTTTTGATAAATGGGGAGTTTTACCTGCACAACGCAAGGGCCGGGAGGTCCTCTACGATGTGAAATCTGTACTCGAAAACCGACTGACTCATCAGCAGCGGAAACAACAACCTGACGATGAAAATACGGATCACGACAAGCAACTTCTGCTGGCGCGCATTGCGCTGACCGAAGAGCAGGCAATTGGCCAGAAGCTTAAAAACGATCGGGACAGCCGCCGCGTAGTGGATACCGAGTTTTGTACCTTCGCGCTTAGCCGAATTGCCGGAGAAATTGCTTCTGTTCTTGATGCACTTCCCCTGTCAATACAACGGCGTTTTCCGGGAACGGAAGATCACCAACTTGCATTTATCAAAGCTGAAATTGCCAGAACAATGAATCTTGCCGCCGGTGTCGGGGAAAAACTACCGGGTATCCTTGATGAATATATCCGAATATCAGATGAGTAATATGGTCCGTTGCATTAGCGACGGGTTACGGGGGCTGGTTCGTCCTGTCCCGGTGAGTGTGGTTGAATGGGCTGACAAGCATTATTACCTCCCCAAAGAATCCTCCTACTAGGAGGGGCTCTGGAAAACATTGCCTTATCAGCGGGCGATCATGAACAGCATGGGGGCGGATTATATTCGTGTTGTGAATATCATCAAATCGGCCCGCGTCGGCTATTCCAAAATGTTGTTGGCCACCTTCGCATATTTCACCGAGCACAAGCAGAGAAACCAGCTTCTTTTTCTGCCTACCGAAACGGATGCGGCGAATTTCATGAAGTCCCACGTCGAACCGACAATTCGCGATGTTCCAGTGTTGCTGTCGCTGGCGCCATGGTTCGGTAAAAAACACCGCGATAATACCCTGGTCATGAAGAGGTACAGCCACGGCAAAATTTTCTGGTGCCTTGGCGGCAAGGCAGCAAAAAACTACCGCGAAAAATCTGTCGATGTCGTTGGTTATGATGAACTCGCATCGTTTGATGAAGATATTGAGAAAGAAGGTTCTCCCACATTCCTGGGTGATAAGCGTATTGAAGGCTCTGTCTGGCCGAAATCCATTCGCGGGTCGACACCAAAACTTCGTGGCTCATGTCAGATAGAGCGTGCAGCCAGTGAATCTGAGCATTTTATGCGGTTTCATGTCCGCTGCCCGCATTGCGGTGAAGAGCAATATTTAAAATTTGGGGATAAAGAAACCCCGTTTGGCTTTAAGTGGGAAGCGGATAACCCGGCCAGCGTTTTTTATCTTTGCGAACATAATGCCTGCGTGATCAAACAGCAGGAACTGGACTTCACCAGCGCCCGCTATATCTGCGAGCGTACCGGGATTTGGACGTATGACGGTTTAAGCTGGTTTTCATCCTCCGGCGCTGACATTGCCCCACCGGAAAGTGTCACTTTTCATATCTGGACGGCTTACAGTCCTTTCACCACCTGGGTGCAAATAGTCCGCGACTGGCTGAAAACGAAAGGGGACACAGGTAAGCGCAAAACCTTCATCAACACGACGTTAGGTGAGACGTGGGAGCCCACGATCGGCGAACGTCCGGACGCCGAGACGCTGGAAGCGCGTAAGGAACACTTCATCACAACTGTTCCGGATCGTGTCGCTTACCTTACTGCAGGAATTGACTCCCAACTGGACCGCTACGAATTGCGTGTCTGGGGATGGGGCCCGGGAGAAGAAAGCTGGCTTATCGACAGGCAGATCATCATGGGCCGTCATGATGATGAAGTCACGCTTCTCAGGGTCGATGAGGCGATCAATAAAGTCTATCCCCGGCGCAACGGTGTGGAAATGTCGATATCCCGCATCTGCTGGGATATCGGGGGTATTGATCCCACCATTGTTTATAAACGGTCGAAAAAACACGGTCTGTTCCGTGTCATTCCCGTCAAAGGGGCGTCGGTATACGGTAAACCGGTGGCGAACATGCCGCGCAAGCGTAACAAAAACGGCGTGTATCTGACGGAAGTGGGGACCGATACCGCGAAAGAGCAGATTTACAACCGTTTCACTCTGGTTGCTGAAGGTGATGAACCGCTCGCCGGTGCTGTGCATTTCCCCAATAACCCTGACATTTACGATCTGGCTGAGGCACAGCAACTGACCGCTGAAGAGCAGGTCGAAAAATGGGTTAACGGGCAACGAAAAATCCTCTGGGACAGTAAAAAGCGGCGTAACGAGGCGCTGGACTGCTTTGTCTACGCGCTGGCTGCGCTGCGGATCAGTATTTCCCGCTGGCAACTCAACCTTGATTCACTTCTGGTCAGTCTGCTGGAGGATGACGGCAATCCGAAAAATAACAAAACCCTGGCAGATTATGCCCGGGCTTTAGCCGGAGACGAATGATGGCGACACAGGCCGAACTGGACAGCGCCCGCACCGCGCTGCATGAACTGATGACGGGCAAGCGGGTGGCGACGGTGCAGAAAGACGGTCGCAGGGTGGAGTTTACTGCCACCTCTGTCACTGACCTGAAAAAATACATCTCCGATCTGGAAACACAAATCGGTATCACTCACAGGCGCCGGGGACCGGCAGGGTTCTATGTATGAAATCACCAGCGTTATTAGGTCCGGACGGGAAAACCTCTTTGCGGGAGTACGCCGGGTACCATGGCGGGGCTGGTGGGTTCGGCGGTCAGCTGCGCGCCTGGAATCCACCCAGCGAAAGTCCTGATGCGGCACTTCTGCCAAATTTTGTCCGCGGTAACGCCCGCGCTGACGATCTGGTAAGGAATAACGGTTATGCGGCAAATGCCGTGCAACTGCATCAGGATCATATTGTCGGCTCGTTTTTCCGCCTGAGCCATCGTCCCAGCTGGCGTTTTCTGGGGATTGGTGAGGAGGAAGCCCGGGCCTTTTCCCGGGAAGTGGAAGCGGCCTGGAAAGAGTTTGCTGAGGATGACTGCTGCTGCATTGATGTTGAGCGTAAACGCACCTTCACCATGATGATCCGTGAAGGCGTGGCGATGCATGCCTTTAACGGGGAATTATGTGCTCAGGCTACCTGGGACAGCAGCGCCAGCAGGCTGTTCAGAACGCAGTTCAAGATGGTCAGCCCGAAACGCATCAGTAACCCGAACAATTCCGGAGATTCACGCAACTGTCGCGCGGGTGTGGCTCTCGATAACGGTGGTGCGGCCATCGGCTACTACGTCAGCGAGGACGGTTATCCCGGCTGGTCGCCGCAGAGATGGACCTATATCCCGCGCGAACTGGCGGGTGGTCGCACGTCGTTCATTCATGTCTTTGAGCCGCTTGAGGATGGTCAGACCCGGGGCGCCAACGTGTTTTACAGCGTGATGGAGCAAATGAAAATGCTCGATACGCTGCAGAACACTCAGCTGCAGAGCGCGATCGTGAAAGCGATGTACGCCGCCACCATCGAGAGCGAGCTGGATACGAATACCGCGATGGACTTTATCCTCGGTTCTGACAATAAAGAACAGCAGAGCAGAATGACCGGCTGGCTGGGTGAAATGGCTTCGTATTACACCGCCGCGCCGGTACGACTCGGTGGCGCGAAAGTGCCGCACTTGCTGCCCGGTGATTCCCTGAACCTCCAGTCTGCTCAGGATACCGATAATGGCTATTCCGTCTTCGAGCAGTCGCTGCTGCGTTACATCGCTGCTGGTCTCGGTGTGTCGTATGAGCAACTGTCGCGCAATTATGCCCAGATGAGCTATTCCACCGCGCGGGCCAGCGCCAATGAGTCGTGGGCGTATTTCATGGGGCGCCGTAAGTTTATAGCCTCCCGGCAGGCATGCCAGATGTTTTTGTGCTGGCTTGAAGAGGCAATTGTTCGAAGGGTGGTCACGCTGCCATCCCGCGCCCGTTTCTCTTTTCAGGAAGCCCGAAGTGCCTGGGGCAACTGTGACTGGATTGGCTCTGGCCGCATGGCGATTGATGGTCTCAAGGAAGTGCAGGAAGCGGTCATGTTGATCGAGGCCGGGTTGAGCACCTACGAAAAAGAGTGCGCCAAACGAGGTGAGGATTATCAGGAGATTTTTGCCCAGCAGGTGCGCGAAACAATGGAACGACGGGCTGCCGGGTTAACGCCGCCAGCGTGGGCGGCTTCGGCCTTTGAATCAGGACTGAAAAACTCCACTAAGGAGGAGAAAGATGACGCACGAGCTGCGTAATCTCCCACATATTGCCAGTCTGGCCTTTAATGAGCCGCTGCTACTTGAACCCGCCTATGCGCGGGTTTTCTTTTGCGCGCTGGCGGGCCAGCTGGGAATAACCCGACTGACCGATACCCTGTCCGGCACCACGCTTAACAGCGAGCAGATTGCTGAGCCGATGGCGTTCTTTGGTGAAGATGACGAACCGGGGCCACGGCTGGCAAGAAGCTACCAGGTGACGAACGGGATTGCGGTGTTGCCGGTTACCGGCACGCTGGTGGGCAAAACCCGCAGCCTGCAGCCGTACTCCGGCATGACCGGATACAACGGCATTATCACGCGCCTCCAGCAGGCAGTCAGCGATCCTGGTGTCGACGGCATTCTGCTGGACATGGACACCCCCGGCGGCATGGTCTCGGGTGCTTTCGACTGTGCTGACCTGATTGCCCGCATGCGGGACATCAAACCGATCTGGGCGCTGGCAAATGATATGAACTGCAGCGCCGGACAGCTTATCGCCAGTGCTGCCTCTTACCGTCTGGTTACGCAAACGGCCAGAACCGGGTCAATTGGCGTGATGATGGCGCACAGCAACTACGGCGCGGCGCTGAAAACACAGGGGGTTGAGGTCACGCTGATTTACAGCGGCGATCACAAGGTCGACGGCAATCCGTACGAAAAGCTGCCGAAAGATATCCGCGCGGATTTTCAGGCGCGTATTGACGCCACCCGCCAGATGTTCGCTGAGAAAGTTGCAGGTTACACCAGCATGTCCGTCAGGGACGTGCTGGATACCGAAGCTGCGGTCTACAGCGGTGCGGAGTCGGTTGATGCCGGTCTGGCGGATGAACTTGTTATTAACACCGACGCGCTCAGTGTGATGCGCGATGCACTTGATAAACGACGTGAAACGATTACCGGAGGAAACATGAAAGGTACCACTGCATCCGCAGAAACAATTCCGGCGGCGGTCGCCGCTGTAACTGAGCCCGCCGCGACTGAGCCCGTTGTGACAGAGAATGTCACGACAGCAGCAACATCGGATATGGATGCCCGTATTTCAAAAGCAGTCAGTGAAGAAAATGCCCGCATTATGGGGATCCTGAACTGTGAAGAAGCCAGAGGGCGGGAAACACAGGCCCGGGCGCTGGCGGAAACACCGGGAATGACGGTGGAGAATGCACAACGCATTCTGGGGGCGGCTCCGCAGAGTGCCCAGATTCGTACGGATACTTCGCTGGACCGTCTGATGGAAAGTGCGCCCGGCGCGGTGGCGGCAGGAAACCCGGACTCAGATGCCGGGGATGATTTGATGAACACTCCCGTTTAAGAGGCTTTTATGGCAATCACAGAAGAGTTTAAGCATAACCAGCCGCTGGGCAACAGTGACCCGGCATTTACCGCAACCGGCCCGGGTGGTCTTGCTGCGGCAACACCGGCCATGACGCCGCTGATGCCTGACGCAACCTCCGGGAAACTGACGGTCTGGGACGGTGCGAAAGCTGGCACGGCTACCGGGGTGCTGGCGATCGCTGCTGACGAAAACAGCGTGCAACTGACGTTCTATAAAACCGGCTCATTCCGCTTTGAAGACGTGCTCTGGCCTGCTGCAGTGACAGATGAGGTCAAAAAACGTAACGCCTTTGCGGGCTCCGCCATCAGCATTGTGTAACCACACCGGCTGATCGCTATCTCTGTCCATACGGGTCGCCCTGGCGGCCCTTTTTTACGGGAAAAAATCTATGTCCATGTATACCACCGCTAAACTGCTGGCGGTTAATGAAAAGAAATTCAAGTTTGACCCGCTGTTTCTGCGGATTTTCTTTCGTGAGAGCTATCCGTTTACGACTGAGAAAGTCTATCTCTCGCAGATCCCCGGTCTGGTCAATATGGCGCTGTATGTCTCGCCAATCGTGTCCGGTAAGGTGATTCGCTCCCGCGGCGGCAGCACCTCTGAATTTACGCCGGGCTATGTGAAGCCTAAGCATGAGGTTAATGCGCAGATGACCCTGCGTCGTCTGCCGGATGAAGATCCACAAAATCTGGCGGACCCGGCCTATCGCCGTCGCCGAATCATCCTTCAGAACATGAAGGATGAAGAGCTGGCGATTGCACAGGTAGAGGAGAAACAGGCTGTTGCTGCTGTTCTCCAGGGCAAATACACCATGACGGGTGAGCAGTTTGCACCGGTTGAGGTGGATATGGGCCGTAATGCCGGTAACAACATTACGCAGGCAGGCGCGGCAGCCTGGTCAGGCCGTGATAAAGCGACATATGACCCGACCGATGACATTGAGGCGTATGCGCTCAGTGCCAGCGGGGTTGTGAACATTATCGTTTTCGACCCGAAAGGGTGGGCGCTGTTCCGTTCGTTTAAGGCAGTGAAGGAAAAACTGGATACCCGACGTGGATCTAACTCCGAGCTGGAAACTGCACTGAAGGACCTGGGCGAAGTCGTTTCCTATAAAGGCATGTACGGCGATGTGGCCATCGTGGTGTATTCCGGCCAGTTCATCGAAGACGATCAGAAGAAAAACTACCTTCCTGATTTAACGATGGTGCTGGGTAACACGCAGGCTCGCGGGATTCGTACCTACGGCTGTATTCAGGACGTGGACGCGCAGCGTGAAGGTATCAACGCCTCGGCGCGCTATCCAAAAAACTGGATCCAGACCGGTGACCCGGCTCGTGAATTCACAATGATCCAGTCAGCACCGCTGATGTTGCTCCCTGATCCGGATGCATTCGTGTCGGTGAAACTGGCGTAATTGCGGCCCTTCGGGGCCGTTTCTTTTTCTGGAGAGATAACCGATGGCAAAGAAAGAACTCATTGCGCGCCTGGAAGAACTGGGCGTACTGCTGAACCGCGAGGTAAGTACAACCGGATCAGAGGTGGAGCTGAAACTCCGTGTGACTGAACTGGAAGAAGAGCTGCAGGACGATACGTCTGACGCGGATCCTGATGACGATGCGGCAGCATCTGGTGAGGCTGGTGAGCAGACTCCAGTAACTGACGCTGGTGGTGAGTCTTCCCCGGCTGGTACTGGAACAGACACAAAACTGGTAACGACAGGCGAGCTGGTGACAGTTGAAACACGGGTGACGCTGCATATCGACGCTCTTCACGCGACAAAGAATGAGCGTCTCTCGATTGTTGAGCCTGATACCCCGATTCGGGTCTCTCCTGGCGATGCTGCCGATCTGATTGCTCAGGGGCTGGCAGCAGAATACTGACAGGAGGCGTCATGTCTGAATTCGATAATCTCTTCGACGCTGCTTTATCACGCGCCGACGACACTATCCGTGAGGTGATGGGAACCGAAGCCCGTGTCACATCAGGGGCTCAGACTGGCGCAGTTCTGTTCGGGGTATTCGACGATCCTGAGAATATTGGCTACGCAGGGGCTGGCGTCAGGGTGGAAGGTTCCAGCCCGACGCTGTTCGTCAAATCTGTCACCGTGAGTCTGTTAAAACGCCTGGATACGCTGACCATTTACGGGAAACCGTTCTGGGTCGATCGTGTCGGGCCGGATGACTGCGGCTCCTGCCATGTCTGGCTCGGGAATGGTGCGCCGCCAGAGAGCACCCGGCGCCGCTGAGGAAATGTTATGTCCATACAAGGTCTTGAGCAGGCAATCGCCAATCTGAACAGCATCAGCACAACTGCCGTTCCGCGGGCATCCGCCCAGGCGGTAAACCGTATTGCTAATCGTGCTGTCAGCCGGAGTGTCGCCATCGTGTCGAAAGACACCCGGGTTCCCCGGAAACTGGTGAAACAGCGAGCGAAAGTCCGCCGCGCTACCACCAAAAAACCGCGGGCGATGATCCGGGTGAACAGGGGCAACCTCCCGGCCATTAAGCTGGGTATAGCAAGTGTTCGTTTATCACGCCGAAAACGTGATACCCGGGGCGCTAACAGCGTGCTGCGCATTGGCCCGTTTCGTTTTCCCAATGCCTTCATCCAGAAACTGAAAAACGGGCGCTGGCATGTCATGCGCAGAACGGCAAAGCCGCGCTACCCGATTGAAGTCGTCAGCATTCCTCTTGCAGCACCGCTGACCACAGCGTTTAAGGATGAACTGCCAAAACTGATGGAAACCGATATGCCCAAAGAATTACGGGCTTCCCTTAAAAACCAACTCAGGCTGATTCTGACGCGATGAAACATAGTGATATTCGACTGGCGGTGCTCGATGCCCTTGAAGGGGTCATCGGGGGTGACGCCACCTTCTTTGACGGACGTCCCGTCGTGTTTGAAGAGAACGAATTCCCGGCGGTGGCGGTTTACCTCACCGATGCGGAGTATACCGGCGAAGAACTTGACGCCGATACCTGGCGGGCAACACTGCACATCGAAGTTTTTCTTCCTGCGCAGACACCAGATTCACATCTCGATGACTGGATGGAATCACGGGTGTATCCGGCGCTGGCGGATGTTCCTGCTCTGTCCGGTCTTCTCTCAATGATGGTTCAGCAGGGCTATGACTACCAGCGTGATGACGATATGGGGTTATGGAGTTCTGCCGACCTGAAATATTCGATCAGTTATGTAATGTGAGGACACTATGCCAACACCAAACCCGCTGGCACCTGTAAAAGGTGCCGGTACCACGTTCTGGATTTATGGCGGTTCAGGCGATCCTTTCGCTAATCCGCTGTCAGATGTCGACTGGACCCGACTGGCACAGGTGAAGGATTTAACCCCCGGCGAAATGACCGCGGATTCGGAAGACGACACCTACATCGATGATGAAAACGCCGACTGGACCAGCACCGCGCAGGGGCAGAAATCTGCCGGTGACACGTCGGTCACTTTGGGGTGGAAACCGGGCGAAGCCGGGCAGAAAGACCTGGTGAGCTGGTTCAATGACGGTACTGTCCGGGCGTACAAGATTAAATACCCCAATGGCACCGTGGATGTGTTCAAAGGCTGGCCGAGTAGCCTCGGCAAGACCATCACCTCGAAGGAAGTCATTACCCGCACGGTGAAAATCACCAACTCCGGGAAACCGAATCTGGCAGAAGAGAGTGGTGCACCGGTGATTGCGGTTACCGGCGTCACGCTCGATAAAACCACCGCGGCCGTCGCTGTTGGTGCCACCGTGACGTTAAACGTCTCCGTTCTGCCCGCCGGTGCATCGGATAAATCCTTCCGCGTGTCCACCTCAGACCCCGAAAAAGCCACAGCCAGCGTCAGCGGCAACATCGTCACGGTGACCGGCGTGGAAGCGGGCGTGGTGCCGGTGGTTGTGATGACGAACGACGGCAACTTTGTGGGCATCTGCGAAGTCACCGTTTCCTGATAAACGGGGCTCCGGCCCCGCCTCCCGGAGTACAGCATGTTTTTAAAAACCGATGAAATGACCCGTAACGGGCAGACCATTATTCTGTTCGAACTGTCCGCGCTGCAGCGCATCAGTCATCTTGAATATCTGAAAAACATCGAAGCGATCGAAGAGGGTGATTTTCAGAAAGCGATGGAGGTGACCGTGCAGACCGGTGCCTGGGTGGTCGCGATGTCTCTCTGGCAAGGGCATACCCTGAAAGGCACCCTCCCGGAAGGGGCGGTTGCGGAATACGTGAAAATTCAGCAGGAGGTGTTGTCCACCTGGCCGCTGGATTTAATCGCCGAAGCGGACTTCCGGGTGAAACAGCTCTCCGGCATGCTGCCGTCGCCTGATGAGGACGGCACCACAGACGATATTGCGATTGAAGCAGAAGCTGAACCGGTGTCTGCGGAAAAGTCCTTGCCAGTGAGCTGACCTTTGTCATGAAGCTGGCGCGTGAGTTCGGTCGCCCGGACTGGCGCACCATGCTGGCTGGCATGTCCTCCACAGAATACGGCGACTGGCATATTTTCTACCGGGACAACTACTTTCATGACGCGCAGCTTGATCTGCATTTTTCCGGGTTGCTCTACACCCTCTCAACGATGTTTTTCAGTGATCCTGAGCTTACACCCGGCTCTTTCAGCATTCTTTCCCCGACATCTGACACACTCCCGGACGACGCGCCGGATGACGATGTGCTGATGGCAAAAGCAGCAGGCATTACAGGAGGCGTTCGCTATGGCCCAGACGGCAGTCGGTGATCTGGTTGTTAACCTTGACGTCAATTCATCAAAGTTTACTGAGCAGGTCAGCTACGCTCAGCGGCAGCTGAAGCAAACCGGTGATGCTGCAAACGATGCGGCATTACGTATTCAGCAGTCGTTCAGCAGGCAGCAAAGCGCGGCGCAGAAGGCCGGAATATCCGTCGGTCAGTACACCGCGGCGATGCGGATGCTTCCGGCACAGTTTACCGACGTGGCCACCCAGCTCGCTGGTGGCCAGAGTCCGTGGCTTATCCTGCTCCAGCAGGGCGGTCAGATTAAGGATTCCTTCGGCGGGATCATCCCGACGTTCCGTGCCCTGACCAGTGCGATATCACCGCTGGTGGTTGGCTTCGGCGCGCTGGCGACGGCGACAGGTGCCGTTGTGTATGCCTGGTACCAGGGCTCCTCCACACTGTCTGATTTCAATAAAACGCTGGTGCTGTCAGGTAACAGCGCGGGGCTGACGGCTAACCGGATGCTGACACTGGCCCGCGCCGGGCAGAGTGCCGGTCTGACGTTTAATCAGTCCGGTGAAGCGCTGACGGCGCTGGTAAACGCGGGTGTTCTCGCCGGTGCGCGGTTTGATTACATGAGCCAGGCCGTGGCCCGCTTCACGCAGGCGTCCGGCCTGCCGCTGGACAAAGTTGCCGCAGCGTTCGGTAAGCTGACGAATGACCCGACGTCCGGCCTGATTGCGATGGCGCAGCAGTTCCATAACGTGACGGCAGAGCAGATTGCTTACGTCGCGCAGCTGCAGCGTTCCGGTAATGAAGCGGCGGCCCTGCAGGCGGCAAACGATGCCGCCACAACCGGGTTCAACACGCAGACCAAAAGCCTGCGCGACAACATGGGCACGATAGAGGCCGCGGCGGATTCCCTTAAGCGGGCGTTTAAATCCATGTGGGACGCGGCGCTGGATATCGGGCGACCGGACAGCGCGCAGGAAATGCTGAGCAAAGCGGAGGCCGCGTTCAGGCGGGCAGACCAGACGTGGGAGCTGGAAAAAAACGACCGCTTCATCAATGAAGAGGCGCGGGCCCGTTTCTGGAATGACCGTGAAACGGCCCGGCTGGCGCTGGATATGGCGCAGCAGCAGGCCGGAATAGCGAAAGCGAACGAGGCTAATGCAGAGAAGGAAGCTGCCGCGGAGTCCGACAGGCAGAAATATGCGGTTCAGGCACAGGCGAATTACGCGAAAACGCAGAGTGCGCTGGAGAAATACACGGCGCGGCAGAACGAGCTCAACAACGCGCTGAAAGAAGGGCGGATCCTCCAGGCTGACTACAACATCAACATGTCGGCGGCCAGAAAAGAGTACGAGGACACGCTCAAAAAGCCACAGGCAGTGAAAACCCCGGAGGGAACCCGCACCGCAGATACCGCGAGCGCGCAGACGCTGGAGCTGGAAACACAGCTGAGGACGCTGCAGGAGCACAGGAGTATCAACGATACCATCAGCCAGCAGCGCCAGAACCTGTGGCGCCAGCAGGCCCGCTTTACGGTGCTGGAGGACGCGGCAAAAACCCGCACGCTGAGTAACGAAGAAAAATCCCTGCTCGCCAGTAAAAACGAAGTGTTGTCCCGCGCCGAACTGAATGCCCGCCTGGGCGATCAGATTGTGGCGCAGGAGCGGCTCAACCGCCTGCAGGACTCCTCGCAGAAATACGTCACGCAGATGGGTGAGAAAACCCGTGCGCTGCTGGACAGCGCCGGAGCGGGTAGCCGGGAGACGCAACGGCGCAATGAAGAGGCGCAACTCCGTCAGGGCTGGATGAATGCGGGTGGCTCAGATGCCGATCAGGGTTATCAGAATGAGCTGGCCGCGCTGAAAAACTACTATGCCGCCCAGGATACCCTGCGTGGCGACTGGCTGTCCGGCGCGAAATCGGCCTGGGCGGATTACACCGACTCCGCGACCGATGCTTACGGTCAAATCCGGACGGCGGCAGCGACCGCGTTTGACGGGTTCTCGAAGAACCTCGGCGACATGCTGGTATCGGGAAAAACGAAGTGGGCCGATTTCACCCGCTCCACGCTGTCGATGCTGGCCCAAATCGCCATGAAGCAGGCGCTGGTCGGACTGGCTGGTTTCGCCTCCACGGCGTTCGGTTTTGCGGGTGGCGGGTTCACCGGATCCGGCGGGAAATATGAGCCTGCCGGGGTGGTTCACCGCGGTGAGTTCGTTTTTCACAAAGAAGCGACCAGCCGGATTGGTGTCAACAATCTCTACAGGATGATGCGCGGGTATGCGACGGGCGGGTATGTCGGTAATGCTACCGGCGGCGCGGCTTCCCCGTTCGGGGTGAGTGTCTATGCACCGGTGACGGTCAACAATGATCAGTCGGACAATGACGGGAAAAATACCGGCGATCAGATCGGTCGGGCGTATCAGCAGGTTATCAATAAATCCGTACAGGATGGCATTAAGCGGGAGACCCGCCCCGGCGGTCTTATCTGGAGTGCCAGCAATCGCAGGTGATTATTATGGCCGTTGAGGCATTTATCTGGCCGGTTCAGGCGGCTGGCCAGCCGACAACCAAAAGCAAGGACACCATTCGTAAAGCCCAGTTCGGCGACGGCTATGCGCAGGTGAGTGGCTCGGGTCTGCACGACGAAATGCTGACCTTTGATTATACCTTCCGCGGGCGGCCGGAGACCGGACTTGAAATTTATGCCTTCCTGCGCCGCCACAAAACAACGTCATTTTCTTTTGCACCGCCTTTCGGTGAGCTGGCGTTGTGGCGGGTACAGGCGGACAGCCTTCAGAAAGTCATTCTCGGTCAACGTGTGATGACCATTACCGCAACCTTTGAACAGGCATATGCACCATGAGTCTTAATGCTGATTACCAGAAACTGGAGCCGGGCAATACAGTCCGGCTGATTGAGGTGGACGGTACCGCATTCGGCGTATCGGATGTGATGTACTTCCATGCTTACAATATCCCGCATACGACGGAGGAGATTGAAGCGGCGGCTGGCGATGAAACAAAGCTGCAGGTGAAATCCCTCTGGTGGCAGGGGAATGAATACCGCGCGTGGCCCTGTCAGATTGAAGGGATTGAGGCATCGACTGACGGCTCAAGTGCGCAACCAAAACTGTCAGTGGCAAACCTGGACAGTTCTGTCACCGCGTTATGCCTGGCGTACGATGATTTGCTTCAGGCCAAAGTCGTTATTCATGACACGCTGGCGCAGTACCTGGATGCGAACAACTTCCCGGACGGTAATCCGGCGGCGGATCCGACGCAGGAAATCCGCCGGGTGTATTACATCGATGGCAAGGAGCTGGAGACGAACGAGGTGATTCAGTTTGTCCTCGCCAGCCCGATGGATCTGCAGGGACTGCTGCTCCCGACACGCCAGCTTCATTCTCTCTGCACCTGGTGTATCCGCAACAAATACCGTTCCGGTGATGGTTGTGATTATGCCGGGACGTTGTATTTCGACAAAAACAACAACCCGGTCAGCGATCCGTCGCTCGATGAGTGCAACGGTACGCTGACCGCCTGCAAACTGCGACACGGCGCTAATAACGAGCTGCCGTTTGGCGGGTTCCCCGGCACGTCGCTCATTAGGAGCTGATATGCGACAGAAAACCATTGATGCCATCATGGCGCATGCTGCTGCGGAATATCCGCGGGAATGCTGCGGCGTCATCACGCAAAAAAGCCGGGTTGAGCGGTATTTCCCCTGTCGTAACCTGGCACCGTCGCCGGAGGAACAGTTTCATCTTTCGCCGGAGGATTACGCCGCGGCAGAGGACCGGGGGACGGTGATCGCGATTGTTCACAGCCATCCTGACGCCACGACGCAACCGAGTGAGCTGGACAAGGCGCAGTGCGACGCGACGCTGTTACCCTGGCATATTGTCAGCTGGCCGGAAGGCGACCTGCGTACTATCCAGCCACGCGGCGAGCTGCCACTGCTGGAGCGTCCGTTCGTGCTCGGCCATTTCGACTGCTGGGGGCTGGTGATGAGTTACTTCCGGCAGACGCACGGCATTGAACTGACCGATTACCGGGTGGATTACCCGTGGTGGGAAGACCAGTATCCGGACAATTTTTACCGGGACTGCTGGTATGACTGTGGATTCCGGGAGTTCACCGGGTCGCCGATGCCGGGTGATCTGGTGATCATGCAGGTGCAGGCGAATAAGTGGAACCACGCCGGGGTTCTGCTGGAAGGCAATATGCTCCTGCATCACCTCTATGGTCATCTGAGCAAGCGCACGCCCTACGGTGGTTACTGGATGGACAGAACCATGAAAGTGGTGCGCTATAAATCATTCATCTGAGAGAGGGCTGACCTGTGCAGGAAGTCATGACACGTATCGAGCTCGGTGGTGTGCTCGGTAAAACCTTCGGCAGGGTGCATTATCGTTTGATCCGCACTACCGGCGAGGCGGTGAACGCACTTTCAAAAACCGTGGATGGCTTTGAAAAATACCTGAATTCGAGCCGTATGCGCGGGCTCACCTACGCCGTCTTTAAGGGCAAAAAGAATATCGGTATTGATGATTTGGGGTTTGCGGTTAACGGTGACGTTATCCGTATTGTCCCCGTGGTGATTGGCAGTAAAAAGGCAGGCCTGTTACAGACCATCCTTGGCGTTGTGCTGGTGGTCGTCTCTATCTGGATGCCCGGCCTGAGTATCGCGGCAAGTAACCTGCTGTTTTCTGCCGGTGCCGCGATGACGCTCGGCGGCGTTGTACAGATGCTCTCGCCGCAGCCCGGCGGCCTTGCCAGCAAACAGGATGCCGACAACCGCGCTTCCTATGCTTTCGGCGGGGTGACCAACACCACAGCCCAGGGTAATCCCGTTCCTCTGCTCTATGGTAAACGCCGCATTGGCGGGGCGATCATCTCAGCGGGTATTTACGTCGAAGACCAGCAATAAATCCTTTCGTTATTTCAATGGCCACCTGCGGGTGGTTTTTTTGTGGGAAAAATATGGCCAGAGAAATTAAGGGCAAAAAGGGCGGTGGCTCAAGCGCCCGCACGCCAGTTGAACAGCCTGACGATCTCCAGTCTGTGGCAAAGGCGAAAATCCTCATCGCGCTTGGTGAAGGGGAGTTTGCCGGTGGTCTGACGGGGAAAGACATTTATCTGGATGGTACCCCACTGGAGAACAGCGACGGTTCGCAAAACTTCAGCGGCGTTGTCTGGGAGTTCCGCCCGGGAACGCAGGCCCAGCAATATATTCAGGGCATACCGGGTAGCGAAAATGAAATCAACGTCGGGACAGAAATCACCAGCACCACCGCGTGGACACATACCTTCACCAACACCCAACTATCCGCAGCCCGCCTGCGCCTGAAATGGCCCTCACTGTACAGGCAGGAGGACGACGGTGATCTGGTGGGGTATTCCATCAAATACGCCATTGATCTGCAGACCGATGGCGGCGCGTGGCAAACGGTTCTGAATACCAGTGTGACCGGGAAAACCACATCCGGTTACGAACGCAGTCACCGCATCGATTTGCCGCAGGCCGGAAGTACCTGGACTCTTCGTTTACGCAAACTCACGGCTGAAACCAATAGTGCAAAGATCGGCGAACGCATGACGCTCGAGAGCTATACCGAGGTGATTGACGCCAAACTGCGCTATCCGAACACGGCGTTGCTCTACATTGAATTCGACTCGAGTCAGTTCAATGGCGCTATCCCGCAGATCTCCTGCGAGCCACGCGGTCGGGTGATCCGGGTTCCTGATAACTACGACCCGGAAACCAGAACCTACAGCGGCACCTGGACGGGAGCCTTCAAATGGGCGTGGACGGACAACCCGGCATGGATTTTTTACGATCTCGTGATCACCGACCGCTTTGGCCTGGGGAACCGACTCACCGCGGAGAATATCGATAAGTGGGCGCTTTACCAGGTCTCACAGTATTGCGATCAGATGGTGCCTGACGGCAGGGGCGGCAGCGGCACTGAACCCCGCTATCTCTGCAATGTTTATGTTCAGGAACGTAATGATGCCTTTACTGTGTTGCGGGATTTTGCGGCAATATTTCGTGGCATGACGTACTGGGGCGGCGACAAAATTGTCTGCCTGGCGGATATGCCCCGTGATGTGGACTACAACTACACGCGGGCCAATGTCATTGACGGTAAATTCACCTATTCCGGCAGCACGACCAAAACACGCTACACCACTGCGCTGGTGTCGTGGTCCGATCCGGGCAATGGCTATGCCGATGCCATGGAGCCGGTATTTGAGCAACCGCTGGTGGCCCGGTACGGATTCAACCAGCTCGAGATGACCGCCATCGGTTGCACCCGTCAGTCCGAAGCTAACCGCAAAGGGCGCTGGGGCATCCTCACCAACAACAAAGATCGCGTGGTGACCTTTCCGGTCGGTCTGGACGGCAATATCCCGCAACCCGGTTACGTCATCGCGGTCGCCGACGAAATGCTGTCCGGCAAAGTAACGGGCGGACGAATCAGTGCGGTAAACGGGCGCGTTATTACCCTCGACAGGGAACCCCATGCGTCGCCCGGCGATCGGCTGATGGCGAACCTGCCCTCCGGCGCTTCCCAGAGCAGGACGATTCAGGCCGTGAATGGTCGGGTTGTCACGGTGTCTGCCACATACAGTGAAACGCCGGTACCGGAAGCTGTCTGGGTGGTTGAGTCTGATGAATTGTATGCACAGCAGTACCGGGTGGTAAGCGTCGCTGACAATAATGACGGGACTTACGCCGTGTCCGGGTCTTTCCACGATCCGGATAAATACCAGCGTATTGATACCGGCGCCATCATTGACCAGCGGCCCGTCTCGGTTGTTCCGCCAGGGAGCCAGCGCGCGCCGGAGAATATCGTCATCGACAGCTATTCCTCTGTCAGCCAGGGGATCAGCCTGGAAACACTGCGGGTGGCATGGGACGTGACTACAAACGCCATCTCTTATGAAGCTCAGTGGCGGCGTAATGATGGTAACTGGATCAATGTGCCGCGCAGCTCCACCACCTCGTTCGAAGTACCGTCCATCTACGCCGGGCGATATCTGGTCAGGGTGCGGGCGATCAATGCCGCGGAAATCTCCAGCGGATGGGGATATTCGGAAGAGAAAACGCTGACCGGCAAGGTGGGCAATCCGCCGAAGCCGGTGGGGCTTACCGCGACGGGCATTAACTGGGGGATCCGCCTTAACTGGGGATTCCCGGCCAATACCGGCGACACGCTGAAAACGGAAATTCAGTACACGGCGAACGCTGACTTTTCGGATCCGTTGTTACTCAGCGATGTTCCGTACCCGTCCTCGGAATACATCCAGCTCGGGTTAAAGGCAGGCCAGGAATTCTGGTACTGCGCGCAGCTGGTCGATAAGGCCGGTAATGAATCAGGATTTACCGACTGGCTCCGCGGCATGGTCAACAATAATGCGGAGGATTATCTCGGCGATATCGGAGATGGTTTCCTGACGTCAGCCGACGGTGAACAGCTGACCAGTGATATCAATACCAGTCTCGAAGCCGCCCTGCAGAATGCGCTGGCAAACAACGCCGCAGTCGATCACCAGTGGCGACAGTATGGCGAAGTGCGCGCCGATATCCTGGTCGTCAAAACTACTGTTGCCGGTATTGATAAGGCAATGGCCGATCTGACAACCACTGTCCAGGCGCAGATCAGCGACGTTACCGCGTCGCTCGAGGACAAGCTCACCGCGACGGTGGATTCTGACGGCGCAACGGCTATTCACACCCTGAAAGCGGGCATCAGGATTAACGGGGTGATGTACAACGCCGGGATGAGCATTGCGGTACTGGCCGAAACAGGGAAGCCCGTGGTCACACGTGTGGGTTTCAATGCTGACCAGTTTGTTCTGCTGAGCGGCAGCGGAGATACGCAGTATTCACCATTTGCGGCCATCGACGGGCAGGTGTTCATCAGTTCTGCGTTTATCCAGGAAGGCACGATCGATAATGAAAAAATCGGCAATTACATTCAGTCGGACAACTACGTCTCGGGAGAGGCTGGCTGGAAACTGGACAAGAGCGGGACGTTCGAGAATTACGGGACAGATGGTGCCGGTGCCATGAAGCAAACCAACACCACAATCAGCGTTAAGGATGAAAATGATCGCCTGCGCTGCCAGTACGGGAAAATTACGGGGGTATTCTGATGGCCTGGGGGTTTCAGTCATGGGATGCCAGCGGAAAACCAAATAACTATGGCATCGTTCCGATTACGATCGTGGGGCGGCTCTTGCTCAATTTTGAACAGCTGACAGCGTCACAGACCTTTACCGTGCCGGACGGGTATGTGCTGGATTATATCCAGTGCCCGAGAAGTATCAGCTATACGACGAAGAGAAGGGTGATATCCGTCAGTGGCGGGACGGTAACCGTCAGGCAGGGCGGGGACACCAGTTTCGGGATTGGTACGGAATCCGCGCAGGCGGCCACGATTGTTGTTTATCTCAGGAGGGCCTGATGACGTGGGGTGTTTTACTGACGACAGAAGATGGCGTGCCATTTTTAACGGATGAATCCACGCCCATTTCCTTACAGGGGAAATACTCAGCTTCCGGTAGCGGAAATGTCAGCGTTACCATCACGGTTGATACTGATGATGTGGCAATGCCTTTTTGTGTTTCTACAGCCGACACTTTTTTTGCCTATTCCCTGTCAGGTACTTCACTGACCGTAACGGCGTACCCGATTAGCACCTTCAGTGGTTCCTATACCTTAACCTGCTACCTGTTCACCACCAGGGCACAACCTTTACCCGGCTGGGGGCTTGCGATCTGGGATAAAAACGGAAAATGCATCCTCACCAACGAAACCAGAGTCCTGACCGATATCGTCAGTATTGGAACGAAAGGTGGGGCGAATTCGGGGCTCAATCTGAGTGATACCCGTTCCGGTAAATGGGGGATCATACCTGAGCTTGCCGGATTTTATGTCGGTGTCTATCAGCAGCGCCCCTTCCAGATAGGGATTGGTATGGCGGCGAAATATAATGGTACTTCAACCGTAATCCACCCGGTAATGTCCGTGCCCGTGCCTGTTGGCGGGCAACTGGGGACACCGCTGGATGCGAAAACCGTGGTGCGAGCGATAGACCTGTCGAAATATGATTGATCGTTTTGAACGATCAATTTTATGTGATTGATCTGGCAAATCAATTATACCCATTACTTTAATGTTGCTATTGTTTTATTTCATAAATTCAAATGGATATAACCCAAATGACAAAGCTGCTCTTATTCGCGGCTGTTTCAGTCATGTTGACCGGCTGCGCCGGTGTACTTGAGAAACAGGCGCCCGTTTGTCAGGGAACGGCAATGATTGGTGGGCAGGAAACAACGGTTGAAATCTATGGTGTGAGGAAGGTGGGGGCACAGACGCAGTATCGTGCCGGTCCCCCGTTCAGCTGGCACTGGGTCAGCAAAAACAATTTTACCAGCACGACCTGCAAGTAATTTAAAGCACTCTTCGAACCCCGCTCAGGCGGGGTTTTTTATTACCTGAATACAGGAGCCAGTATGTCTGCAGGAACGTTAGCCCTGACGAACAATTCAGCCTCCGTGGGGGGGGACGGCACCACGTTTACCACGGATCTGACGGCGGGTGATTTTATTGTGGTGACGGTCGGCGGCGTGCCATACACGTTGCCGGTTAAAGCGGTGAACAACAACACCGCGCTGACGCTCGTCAGTAATTACTCCGGACCGACTCAGGCAGGCGCCGCATGGTCAGCGGTACCACGCGCAGCGCTCAATATGGTGACGGCGGCGCTGGTGGTCCAGAGCACCGAAGCCTTGCGAGGACTCAATGACGACAAACAGAACTGGCAGGCCGTTTTCAGTGCCAGCGGTGATATCACCGTGCTTCTGCCGGATGGTTCCACGTTTACCGGACCGAGCTGGAAAAGCATTCAGGACATACTGACCAGTATCGACATTGATGTAGTGCAACAGCTGGCTGACCAGGTACGGGGTGATGCGCTGCAGGTGGCGACCGACAAGGATGCCGCGCATTCTGACGCGGTGGCGGCCCGCGCTGATGCGGAGGCAGCGGAATCCGCTAACAGCAGCGCGCAGAGCGCGAAATCGGCAGCAGAAACAGCCGCAGGAACCGCCACCAGTAAAGCTACTGAAGCTGAGGGCCATGCTGACGCTGCCGGGACGGCGCGGGCGGCGGCGGAACTGGCCGCCGCCACGGTGCAGCCTGAGAACCTGCTGCAGAACATGAACAACCTTAATGACCTGACAGACAAGCCTGCTGCGCGCAGTAATCTGGAGGTATTCTCCAGAACTGAGATTGCCGACCTGCTTCCTGGCTATCTGGGGCAGGTTGACTGGCAGGAGATGCGCGGGGCGCTGGAGCCGGGAACCGCGCCGCGGGACGGGCAGGAAGTTGACCAGACGGGCATCTTTGCGGATCTGTATGCCAGAGCGATCGCCGGTAAGCTGCCGACCTGCACTGAAGCGGAATGGCAGGCCGACCCACTGAAACGCGGCTGTTATGTGCCGGAATCTTCGCCAGGTAAAATGCGCTTACCGGATGATAATGGCGTGCAGCCTGGATCGTTGCGTATTCCGGTAAAAGTCGGCGACGCGGGTGATATGTCCCTGATGGGGACCATGGCAGGATCTGCGCTGCCTAACATCAAAGGGACTCTTCTGGGTAGCACCGCCCGGGGCGTCTATAAAGATGATGTTTCAGAGATAAACGGCCCAATCCAGAAAATTCAGCAGTACACCGGGAACGGGATCGTGCCCCAGAGCACGGCGTCAGCGGCGAACGAGCGCTATCAGATTGGGTTCAATGCGACGCTCGCCAGCGGCGTATATCAGGATGGCGTAACGGAGATTCAGCCTAACCGCCAGTACGGCTGCTGGACGGTGCGTTTCGCCACCCGGGCGACTAACGGCGGCAGTATTGATGCCCTGGCACTGGCGACGGCTATCGCTGAGGGCGATCAGATTAATGCGAACGCGATTATCGCGACCAATGAACGCATCGACTATGCGCTGCTGGACTTCGGGGCAATGGCGCTGTCGCAGCGGAAGGTGCTGGCTAACCCGTTCGGCAATAATCAGCCGGTAGAGGTTATTGCGGAAATCCTGCGGACAGATCTTACCGGACAGGCGCGGTGGGGGGATTCAGGCTGGATTTACTCCGCTGGTGGGTATGGAACCAAAGGCAGTTATATGGAAGGTGAGGGGATTGTCGTTCAGTGCGGCAATAACTCGATGGGGAACACCAGTACTCAGACAGGCACACCACACCAGATCACCGCGACGACAGCGGTCAATAACGTCCCTGTCCGCGTCCATGTCAGGAAAATAACAGCATGAAAAAAATCTATGTAAGCCAGGCCGATAACCGGAGCTGGAGCACAAGTCCTTCGGCATTCGAAGGGCTGAACTACCCGGCCCTCGTCCCGGATAACTTCACTGGTGGCGCCATGACCCACAACCGCTTCACGGATGAATGGGTGAAGGATGCACCGCACATCAACACGCATGAAGATGATGTGATGGAGGCTGAGGCGAACAAAGTCATTCTGGTCAGCGAAGCCGAACGGATCATGTCTGGCTGGGTGGTTGACCTGACACTGGGTACAATCAGTGAGGAAGACAAAGCTAAGCTAATCGCCTGGCGTAACTATGTGAAAGAACTGGATGCGCTTAATCTGGATGTGGTACCGGATATCGTCTGGCCATCACTTCCTGCCGCTTAATTCCTGAACAGCATGAAAAAGGTTATCTGGCACCGGTTATTGAAATAAGTGAGCGAGTGGAGCGATGAATGTGCCTCTTTAAATAATTATATATATGATTTACCATATATGTAAGTGAGCGCTGTCGAGGCTAAAAAATGCTACATCCGGTCCAGCTTTTCAAAACTCTCTCCGATGAAACCCGTTTGTCGATTGTGATGCTACTCAGAGAATCTGGAGAGCTCTGCGTCTGCGATCTCTGCGCAGCTACAGGTGAATCCCAGCCTAAAATCTCCCGGCATATGGCTATCTTACGCGAATATGACCTTGTGGTAGACCGGCGCGAAGGTAAATGGATTCATTACCGCCTGTCTTCGCATATTCCTGCCTGGGCTGCTGGTGTTATCGATACTACCTGGAATTGCCTGCGGGAAGACGTCCGCGAAAGGCTGAAATCGGTTGCACCAGGTAAGTGTTAAAAGAATAAGACACATTCAATTATTCATATGTGATGGAGTAGGTGATGTTACTCGCAGGCGTGATTTTTTTGCTAACCCTCGTATTGGTAATCTGGCAGCCGAAAGGGTTAAGTATTGGATGGAGTGCTGTTATTGGTGCTGCGCTGGCGATGGTCAGTGGCGTGATCAGCATTAGCGATATTCCCGTTGTGTGGAATATTGTATGGAATGCTACGGCCACCTTTATTGCCGTCATTATTATTAGTCTCTTACTTGATGAATCTGGTTTTTTCGAATGGGCAGCGCTGCATGTTTCTCGTTGGGGAAATGGCCGTGGTCGGCTCCTGTTCACTTATATCGTTTTGCTTGGCGCCGCAGTGGCGGCGTTATTTGCCAATGATGGTGCAGCGCTGATCCTGACTCCGATCGTGATAGCCATGCTGCTGGCCTTGGGATTCAGCAAACGTGTCACCCTGGCGTTCGTAATGGCAGCAGGTTTCATTGCAGATACAGCCAGTCTGCCCTTGATTGTTTCGAACCTGGTAAACATCGTCTCGGCCGATTTTTTCCGGCTCGGGTTCACCGAATATGCGTCGGTGATGGTACCGGTGGACATAGCAGCAATTGCCGCCACGCTGGTCATGCTGCACTTGTTCTTTCGCAGGGACATTCCACCAGTGTATGACCTGGAGAAACTCAGGGAGCCTGCACAGGTGATTAGGGACCCAGCAACGTTCCGTACTGGCTGGATTGTTCTGTTAATGCTTCTTGTTGGTTTTTTTGTGCTGGAGCCGCTTGGTATTCCGGTGAGTGTTATTGCAGCAACCGGTGCGGTCATTTTGTTCGCTGTTGCGAAAAAAGGGCACGCCATCGATACCGGGAAAGTATTGCGCGGTGCACCGTGGCAAATTGTTATTTTCTCGTTGGGAATGTATCTGGTTGTCTACGGATTGCGTAATGCCGGATTAACTGGATATCTCACAGGCATCCTGAATTTACTGGCGGATAAAGGTTTGTGGGCGACTACAATGGGTACGGGGTTCATTACCGCTTTCCTCTCTTCTGTCATGAACAATATGCCTACGGTGTTGATCGGGGCTCTCTCCATTGATGGCAGCGCGGCAACCGGCGTCATAAAAGAGGCAATGATTTACGCCAATGTAATAGGGTGCGATCTGGGGCCGAAAATCACGCCTATCGGTAGCCTGGCAACGCTCCTCTGGCTCCATGTTCTTGCGCAGAAAAATATGACCGTCACCTGGGGATATTACTTCCGTACTGGTATTGTCATGACGCTGCCAGTGTTGTTTGTGACGCTGGCGGCACTGGCACTGCGTCTCTCTTTTAACCAATAATTGGGTATCGTTATGAGCAACATTACCATTTATCACAATCCGGCCTGTGGCACTTCGCGTAACACGTTAGCGATGATCCGTAACAGCGGTGTTGAGCCGACAGTTATCCTTTACCTCGAGACGCCGCCGTCGCGTGATGAACTGGAGTCACTCATTGCAGAGATGGGTATTAGGGTGAGGGATCTGTTACGCCAGAATGTTGAACCTTATGCGCAACTGGGACTTGATGAAGATAAATTTACGGACGATCAGTTGATTGATTTTATGCTCCAGTTCCCGATTTTAATCAACCGTCCAATCGTCGTGACTCCTCTGGGTACCCGGCTATGCCGTCCTTCTGAGGTTGTGCTGGATATTCTGCCAAACCCGCAGAAAGGTTCCTTTGCGAAAGAAGATGGTGAACAAGTCATTGATGAAGCAGGGAAGCGGATCAAGTAATTGCTCGGATAAGTGAACACTTCACCGCCGGGCGCTCAACTGCATAAATACTGGATTTAGCGTTCCCCAAAACGATAAATAAGTTAAGTATTATCAATGCATTAGTATTTGGCTTCGAAAGTAAAAAAAGATCCATATATTAATGTTTATTCAAATTAAATCAGACAGTTATTGTAAAATTTTGTATGTAATGCTGCGCCACATGGAATGGTTCGAAGCCGCAGACCTGATCGTGAAAGGTATGGAAGGCGCCATCGCAGCCAAAACCGTGACCTACGACTTTGAACGTCTGATGGAAGGCGCTAAGCTGCTGAAATGTTCAGAGTTTGGCGACGCGATTATCGCGAACATGTAATCCACTTGCTGGGTTAACTAAAAACGGGAGCCTGAGGGTTCCCGTTTTTATCTGCCACTCGCGTCAGTGAAACGTTTCCCATATCAGTTTTATCAGCAGCGTACACGCCAGTAACAGGAAAAGCCGACGTATCCAGTGATTTCCTCCCTTGAGTGCAATCTGTACGCCGACAAGCGAGCCACCAATGGCCGCAATCCCCAGCGGAATAGCCAGCTCATAATGAATAAGACCGTTCGGGATGAGAAAAAATAGTGTCGCGAAGTTCGTGCCAAAATTGACGACTTTTGCGCAGGCGGTGGCGCGCAAAAAATCAAAATGAAAGAAACGGATAAACAAGAACAGCAGAAAACTTCCCGTTCCCGGACCAATAAATCCGTCATAAAAGCCAATCGCAAACCCCAGCAAGATCCCCTTGAGAAGGTCAGCCCGGTCAGGTGGCTGGCTGCTGTCATGATGCCCGAACTGCGGCCGGAACCAGGTGTAAGCCACCATGATCGCCAGTACGACGATAACGACCGGGCGCATCCATGCGGATGGCATAAAGTCCAGTAGCCTGATCCCCGTGTACGCACCAACCACCGCGCTGACTGCCGTGGGCAGGATCAGTTTCCAGGGAAGCCGCAGCCTTGTCATGAACTGCCTGACAGACATCAGGTGCCCCATCACAGACGAGAGCTTGTCGATGCCCATGATTTGGGCAGGGGTGAAATGTGGGAGGGTGGTATAGAAGGTCGGAATCGTGATCAATCCGCCACCGCCGACTGCCGCGTTGATGATCCCGGCAATAAATGCCACCGGCAGCAGTATGTAAAGCTCGTGGTTCATTATGTTCTTTTCTCAACGGTACACACATTGGCCGCTATGGTAGGATTGCGCTGTCTTACTGTCTAATATATAAATAAGCGATGATTTATATAGCAGGACATATAAGTGGAATTTCGCCATCTCCGGTATTTTCTGACAGTTGCTGAAGAACTGCACTTCACACGCGCAGCAGAAAAACTCAATATCGGCCAGCCTCCGTTGTCGCAGCAGATTCAGTCACTTGAAAGCGAGCTGGGCGTCAGACTCTTCAACCGGACGAGACGCAGTGTGGCTCTGACGGAAGCGGGTGAGCACCTCGTCACTCAGGCGAAGGAAATCTTACGCATGAGCAGCAGTCTGCGTGCTGAACTGCTTGATATCGAGCAGGGGAAAACGGGAGAGCTGCGGATAGGCTTTACCACTACCGGTTTGTTTGTGGATGAACTCAGCCAGCCGCTGAAAACCTACAGACGCCGTTATCCTGATATCAGGATTTCACTCTGTGAGATGTACTCCCGCCAGCAATTTGACGCTCTTCTTAATCAGGAAATCGACGTCGGCTATGTGCGTCTCACACCCGGAACACGACAGGACGGGCTGGATATTCGCATCCTGCGGCATGACCGGCTTTGTGTTGTTCTGCCTGAAGATCATCCTGAAGCGGCAGCAGATTCTCTGACCCTTACGGATGTGTGCAATGAGCCGTTTATCTTTTACCCCGAAAAATCAGGGGCTGCAGTTCCTGAACTGGTCAGACGGCTTTGTCAGCGATCCGGATTCGTGCCGACGGTCGTTCAGGAAGCCGCTGAAGTTTTGACTCATATTGGCCTTGTCGCGGCGGGTGTGGGCATTTCTGTTCTCCCAAAACCGGTTGACAGCCTCAGGCCCGGCGGGGTGGCGTTCATCCCTCTAGCGGATGAAGGTGCTGAATTGTGTATGGGCCTGGTGACCCGCGACGAAGAGAAAAGTATGCGGATCCTTAACTATATCAATCTGGCTACATTTCGGTGATTACACCGTTTAGCAAATAGTGCTGTCGCTAAATCAATGAGCAGATCGCTTATTGTGAATAAAATTCTTACGACATTGACAAATATTCCTGAATATAAACCCGCACGCCTCTTTAATTCGTGACAGAGCAACTCAATGAAATAAGCACTACTAAGAATTTACGTATGTAATTTTTTTAGAGGCATTATTAAGACCTTGCCTGCCTGTTTTTCCTCTATTGACTTGCTCTCAGCGTAGTGTGAAACTTTATCCTGGATGCAATATAAATAACGCTAATGAATTTATAGCTCGTTTTAGCAGGAATGCCTGTGGAAAAGGCAAGGGAGATATATTGTGTTTCCTGTCGGTGCTCTCATGACGCCCCCAAAAATAACGACCTTGTAGTATTTATTGATTTGTCCATCGCCGGGATGCATGGGGAGATTAAATAAACCACCTCACTTAATGATAATTCCCACTGCGATAAAGATGCTTTTCAGAAAGTTTTTCTGAAAAGACGGCGTCTGTTTATTGTTTAATAAAATAAAACTGTCGAATTTATTTGTATTTTTGATAACAACAATGAAACAGACAGGCGGACTAAAATATTTAACGAGTGTGAAATATGAATAAAATTTATCGCGTCATCTGGAACAGTACTCTGATGCAGTGGGTCGTCACTTCCGAGTTCGGACGCGCCAGAATTAAAAGAGCGGTCAGCAAGGCTGCGAAGGCTGCTGGTCTGATGGTTGTGCTGGTACCGGGTGCGTATGCTGCCATCGATGTTCATGCCCGTGATGGCGGTAACGTGACCATTTCCGGTGCCGGGTCGGTGAACTTTGCTTACGGCATCAACCAGATCGACTACTACGTTAATGGCCCGACCGCCTCCATCTCCAACACCATCACCGGCGCGCAGGATGTCAGTACGGATGATTCCGTGCTGTTCCGCGTCGATGGCGGTGCCGGGTTTATCGGTGGTGCGGGTGCAGCCTCAGCCCTGACCGCCTCCGGCGAGGGCTCGACTATCGTGGTCGCCAATGGGCTGGATACGGTCAGCGGTAAGGTGTCATCCTTTAACTCCGGTGGCATGACCATCAATCTCTCAGGGAAGAACGCCACCGGCGTGACCATTCAGGGCGGCGCGCAGGGGAAAATCGCGTCGGATGCCATCATCAACATGACCGCCACCGGCACGGTGGCCGGGATTGCCGACGGTCAGGGTTATGACATCAACGATAATCCGGTAGGTAGTCCGGTTGCCGGGATGCTGGCTGATGCGACGCTGGCAGCGGGTGCGGCAGGCTTCGGTACCGGCACCCTGCTGGTGACTGAGGCGGAGCTGAACTCCGCGCTGGATGCGGTCACTGGTTTCATTGCCCGCAACGGGGCGGAAGTCAGCAACGCCGGGAACATTGTATTCACCGGGGAAAACACCACCGGTCTGCGGGTCGAGGCGGGCGCACGCGGGAATAACACTGGCAGCATCACCATCGGTGCCGGTGGTACCGGTATCATTGCCAGTGGCGCGAACACCACCGTCAACATGACCGCCGGAACAGTCACCCTGAACGGTAACGGCGCCACGGGCGTACAGGCTTCCAACGGAGCCACTGCCACTATCAGGAGCGGAAGTCAGTTTGCGGTGAATGGCAGCCTCGCCACCGGGGTGGTCTCCACCGGTAATGCTTCCGTCACCATTGAGAACGGCGCCACGCTGACGCTGACCGGCGGCGCTGCAATGGCCGGTCTGGTGGACGGTAACACCTACGCCCAGAACGGTTCGATTGATTATCTCAGTACCGGGGCTGCGCTGATTAACGCGGCGGACATCAGTTCCACGAACGACGGCGCCATGGCCTTTATCGCGAAGAATAACGGGACACTGACCAACACCGGCAATATCGCGCTGACCGGGAGCAGCTCCACCGCCGTCAGGGCAATGGGGGGGAATGTCGACAACCGCGGCAATATTGAAGCCAAAGGCACAACCCTGTATATCGGGGTCGGAGACCAGGGGCAGAACTCGTCGGTCACCAACAGCGGTAAGGTACTGGCCACGGACGGACGTGCCGCCATTGAACTGGCGGACGGCAGTCTGAACCTGACAGGCAGCGGCACGGGCACCATTGAAGCCCGCGGGTCGGCAGACGGCGTGCTGGTCGGCAGTAGCGCGACCGGACTTGACGTGACGAATGCGCATATCATTGTCAGTGCGGCGGGCGCCACCGGTAACGGTATCGAGAACGCCGGTAACCTGACGAACCTGCAACTGACCGACACCACCATTGATGTGGCGAACGGCGCCGGGGTGCGCACGTCGGTCACCATCGACAGTACCAACAGCGGCACCATTAACGTCAGCGGCGCGGGGACCGGGATTGCGTTTGAGAACGCCGACGGCAGCGCCACCACCGGCGACCTCGACCTGTCCGGCTCGTCTGACCTGACCATTAACGTCAGCGGCGCGGGCGGGACGGGGATTTATGCAAACACCTCCGGCACCGTGGATACCGCAGTGAACGTCAATGTGAGCAATGCCGCAGGCGGCTCCGCCCTGAAACTGGGTAACAGCGTCATGTCTGTCATCAACCACGGCACCCTGACCTCGGCCAGTACCACGGCGCCGACGGTCGATACCGCAAATGCCACCGCGTTCACCAACACGGCTACGGGGGAGATTACCGCGTCGGCTTCCGGCAGCCCGGCACTGGCCATGAATGCGGCGGGTGCCATGGCAACCAACGCCGGGACCATCAACGGCGACATGGTGATGAACGGGGCAAACGGCACGGTGTATAACAGCGGTACGGTCAGTAACAATATCACCACCACCAGTGGCAACAACGCGGTCACGGTGAATGCCGGTACTGTCGGCGGCAATATTGCGCTCAAAGGCAGCGGCAGGAATATCGTGCTGCTGACAAACAGTGCCGACGTGAACACCATCAGTGGTTCCACAGGTAACGATACGGTTACCATTCTGGGTAACGGCAACACCTTTACCGCCCTGAACGGCAGCACTGGCATCTCCACAGTGGTATTTGACGGTGTGACGGCGGGCTTCCACATGGACGGCACCGGCGCACAAATCAACAACTACAACCAGGTGAACCTGCATCACGGTTCGCTGTTCAGTCTGGATAATGGTTACTCACTCGCCGGTAAACCGGTCGGTGGCGCGGGCTTTGACATCGATTCCGGCTCGGTACTGGCGGTAAACGGTACTGCTGACCGGATACTGGCCAATAAACTGTCCGGTACCGGTACCGTTGATGTGGACAACGGCGGAGCCTCGTTTGACTTTGCTTCCACCACCGGCAGTTCTTTTATCGGGACCGTGGACCTGAGCAATGCCACGCTGGCGCTGGGCGGGGTGAACACCACCGCTATGACGAATGCGACCCTGAAAGCCAACACCGGCAGCAGCATCACGGTGGCGGACGGTGAACAGGCTATCGGCGGTCTCACCTTCGCCGGGGGTGAAATGGCATTCAACGGTACGGCACCGGACCAGAAAGTGGCGACCAGTCATGTGACGGCCGGGAAACTGGATGCGTCCGGCAGCGGTACGGTGCAGATTAACATTCCTGACTCGTATGTACCGGGCCATGACACGGCGACCACCTCGTCGCTGATGACCCAGGATGACGCTAACATCGGTCTGGGGCTGGTCAGTGCCACCACCGTCACCGGCAGCGGCGGTAACCTGACGCTGCAGGACCAGAACGGTAACACCATCACCGCTGCCACGCAGGTGGATATCGCCCAGGGCAGCAACACGGTGGCGAAAGGCACCTATGACTACCGCCTGACCACCGCCGGAACTTCTGGTAACCAGGACGGCCTGTACGTCAACTACGGCCTGACAGAACTGGAACTGCTGGCGAACCAGACCCTGACGCTAGAAGGCACTCCGGATGCCACTGGCGCGGCCGCGGACCAGTCCGCCCGCATCACCGGCAGCGGTAATCTGGCTGTCAGCACCACCGGCAGTGACGTGCTGTCGCTCTCCAGCAGCGATAACGATTACACCGGTGACACCACCGTGCTGAGCGGCACCCTGCGTACGGATGTCGATGGCGCGCTGGGCGATACCGCGAAACTGACGATGAACAGCGGTGCAAAAGTCGACCTCAACGGCACTGCGCAGGTGGCGGGTATGCTGGCAGGCGATGTCAGTTCCGTCCTCGACATGAACGGCGGTACGCTGACCCTGGCAGATGGCGGATACAGCAACGGCAGCCTGACTGGCAGCGGTAACCTGAACGTTGATGGCGGCGTGCTGGCGATTGACGGCGCCAACAGCAGCCTGACGGCCATCACCACCATCAGCAGCGGTGCGGAAGTGACCATTAACGATACGCAGGGCGCAGGCACTGGTGATATCAACAATGACGGCACCCTGACGCTGGACGGCGCGACCGGCATGCTGGCGAACAACATCAGCGGCTTCGGTAATGTCGATGCAACGAACAGCACGGATGCCACCGTCAGTGGCGACAACAGCGGCTTCAGCGGTCTGTTTAACATCGATGACGGCAGCAGCCTGACCGTCAGCGAACAGAACAACCTCGGTGCGGCGTCGGTGAACAATGACGGGTTGCTGACCGTGGATACGGACAGCGACTGGACGCTTGGCAATAATGTCATCAGCGGCAGCGGCGATCTCACCAAAACCGGTACCGGCACCCTGACGCTGGTACAGGACATGGTGACCTACACCGGTACCACCGACATCACCGAAGGGGAACTGGCACTCGGTAGTGACGTCGCCTCTGCGGTGGACCTGCTGAGCGGGCTGGTGAACGTGTATGACGGCGCCAGATTTACCGGTTACGGCAGCACCGCCGGAGATGTGGACGTCATGCAGGGCGGTACCATGCAGATGACGGACTTCCGGGTGGGTGGCAGCCTGACCAACAGCGGTTCTGTGCTGCTGACCCGTGATGACGGGACACCGGGCAACACCCTGACGGTCAACGGCAACTACACCGGTAACAACGGTCTGCTGGCGTTCAACACAGAACTGGGTGGTGATGATTCGCCGACGGACAAACTGATGGTGCAGGGCGACACCGCGGGTAATACGCGCGTCAGCGTCAACAACACCGGCGGTACCGGCGCACAGACGGTGAACGGTATCGAAATGATTCAGGTCGGCGGCACGTCAGCCGGCAACTTCGCGCTGACCACCGGGACTGTCGAAGCCGGGGCGTATGTCTATACCCTGGCGAAAGGCACCGGGGATGCGGCGAAGAACTGGTACCTGACCAGTAAATGGAAAGGCAACACTCCGCCAGTGGATGACCCGGTAGATCCTGTAGATCCGGTAAAACCGCCAGTAGTCGACCCGACCGCCCCTGACGCACTGCGCCCGGAAGCCGGTAGTTACATCAGCAATCTGGCCGCAGCTAACACGCTGTTCAACCACCGCCTGCACGATCGCCTCGGTGAACCGCAGTACACCGACAACACCACCAGCATGTGGATGCGTCACGTCGGCGGCCATGAGCGTTCCTCAGCCGGTGACGGTCAGCTCAAAACCCGGAGCAACCGCTACGTGCTGCAACTGGGCGGCGACATCGCCCAGTGGAGTTCCGACGGTCTTGACCGCTGGCATCTGGGCGTGATGGGCGGCTATGCGAATGAGCACAGCAACACCCGAAGCGGCCGTGCCGGATACGACTCTGACGGCCGTGTCAGTGGTTACAGCGCCGGTCTGTACGGCACCTGGTACCAGAACGGCGCGGACAAGACCGGGGCGTATGTCGACAGCTGGATGCTGTACAACTGGTTCGACAGCAGCGTGACCGCCGAGAACCGTGACAGCGATGAGTACAAATCGAAAGGGCTGACCGCCTCTCTGGAAGCCGGTTACACCCTGAAAGCCAGTGAGTTTACCGGCAGCCAGGGCACGCTGAACACCTGGTATATCCAGCCTCAGGCACAGGTCACCTGGATGGGCGTGAAGGATAACGCGCACACCCGGAATGACGGCACCCGCATCGAAACGGAAGGCGACGGCAACATCCAGACCCGTCTCGGGGTGAGAACATACCTGAACAGTCACCATAAAATGGATGACGGTAAACAGCGTGAGTTCCAGCCGTTCGTGGAAGTGAACTGGATACATAACACCGAAACGTATGGCGTGAAGATGGACGGCACCCGGGTCAGCCGTGACGGCGCCCGCAACCTGGCCGAAATCCGCACCGGTGTGGAAGGCAAGCTGAACGACCGCCTGACCGTGTGGGGCAACGTGGGTGTGCAGATGGGTGACAAAGGCTACAGCGACACCCAGGGCATGCTGGGGGTGAAATACAGCTGGTAAGTGATAGACCCGAAAGAAACGGAGCCGGGAAGTCCGGCTCCGCTTTTAAGGTGCCCCGGAAAAGCAGGAACAGTGATCATATCTAAAGCAAAACAGAAATAACCTTTCCAGATTACCTGACCAGAAAAACCTCAAACGTGAAGCCGCTTGCTCTGCTAAAATATCAGGACTGCCGGGATGCCATTAGCGCTGCACTGTCTGGATGAGATATTGCAAGCCGGATACCACCACCAGAATACCGGCATTCGCCGGGCAAAGATCCAATAAACAGCGCAGATAACGCGCTAAATGCTGTCACCGCGAGGCACAATGACAGGTTGATCTTAAATGCTTAATTTAGTTCTGTTTCTTTTGGTTGTGCTGCCAGTGATCATTATTATCAAGGTCCTCAACCCCGATATGCGCGCTGCAAAAGTTATAGGCTTTATTACATTGGTTTTTCTGGTGTTGTGCTTAGCTGGCTATGGCGTATTGATGTATAACAAAAACCAGCAGGATGTTGTCTACATCGAGAAACTGAAAGCATATTCTACAGCGCTGGATGACTATACCGAAAATCACGGTTATACCGTGTCTGAGATACTTGCGGATACATCGGGGAAGTTTGATGAACCGGAAAAGGACTATTTTAGAAAACAAATATCAGTAATAGATCCTGACAAAAAGATTGCCCCAATTAGTGAGGTGGTCGCATTTGCTAACCACTATCGAAGTGAAAATAGAATAAGAACCGGCAGTACGTATATAGATGCAAATTCCCGGGCGAAGAGGGCCACACGCCTTTCGATGCCATTAGATGACGTATCGGACGTCGTGATAATGTTTAATCCCTATTTTGTCGATGCCGGAGATGCGGAAAAACTGGTAGAACATGGTCAATATGATGCATGGATGTATGGTTTGTATAGCGCGGATGGTACTAAGGTATACACAAGTAAGTCAGGGTGGCAGTCAGCAACTGAGCGCGAAAAAAACATGTTTTACAACGCAAAAAACTAATAAGCTCACCGCATCATGCTACTGATAGTGCCGGACACCACGCCGGGAGCGTCCCTGCTCCTGACAATCAGTATCTGAAACTCCGCTGACCTAATACACTCAGGGACGTCATGAATTTCCCGATACTGGAAAATAATAATGCGCCAATATTCATGTTCAACTTATCATGGCTGTAAGTACCCGTCGGGATTGCTGGCATCTGAATATCCTGACTGCGGGTAATAATATCAGCAACCACAGGTTGAATATCGCTGACTTTCACTTTATTGACCACCGCATCAAAATGGATGCGGAATCCTCTTCTGGGGATGGTATTGATCAGTTTATCTCCATCAGGGATCATTTCCTTAAGCGCACGGCGAATAAGCGAAATATTCTGATACAGCGTGTTCGGCGTGGTATTAGCCCCGCGTTCTTCCCATACCTTCTGATAAAGTTCAGCGTGAGAAACAATCTTCCCGTGCTGCTCCAGCATGATCTCAAGACATCTTGCCGCCGGATAAGTCAGTTTTGCGACAATATCGGAACCTTTCAGAACCAGCTGGTTTTGTCCCGCGCGGAAATCAATGCAGTTATTAATTACATATAACGTCATGGTATCTATTTCTCAAATTACTCACGGATAACAGAATCAGTCTGGTTCCCTCGGGTGGCGAGGATGTATATCAGACGCCGGATTCTGGCATTTCAATAACAATAAAATGGCTGTGCTCTGTTGTTGCCCGAAAAGTCAGTGTTGTCGGGCCACAGATTTCCAGTGAATCGCGTTCATCCAGAGTTCCAATTTCATTAACCGTCAGACTGCCTTCAACATTGTTGATATATGCCTGACGACCTTCTTTCAGTTCAAATGTCACTTTATGATCAGTATCTACCAGTTCACTGGCGTACATGTTCACATCCTGATTCAGTAACAACGGTGCATCACCGTTGCTGATACTTCCCACAATGTGCAACAGCCTGTTGCGTCGATCCTTTGCAGTGAACTTATGATTTCTGTAACGCACTTCCAGTCCCTGGGCTGGCGGGATAATCCAGATTTGCAGAAAACGACACCAGTCATCGTCGTTATTCAGCTCCGAATGCCAGACCCCTTTTCCTGCAGTGATCGCCTGAACATGTCCGCGTTCCAGAACGTCCTCTTCACGAGTGGCACTGTCCCAGTGCGTCAGTTTGCCATCGATGATGTAACTGACAATTTCCATATCCTTATGAGGATGTCGGTTAAACCCATGATGAGGTTTAACATTGTCATCATTTATCACCCGCAGCACACCGAAGTTCATATTGTCCGGGTCATAGTAATTCGCGAATGAAAAATGAAAAAAAGTATCTGCCGGGTGGTATTCACTGGCTGGCAGATAATGCAGCACATTTGCTTTCTTTACACGATAAGGGGTTGTCATTGTCCGCCTCTGGTCTACACATAATGAGTGCATGATATATTTCGCTTCGTTGCTGATAAATGGGGCGGTGGTTAAAACACCGTTACGTAAAATGAAAGAATATGATCTGATTTCCTTACGCAGTTTCGTGGCCGTGGTGGAAACAGGCAGTTTTAATAATGCCTCTGTTCAGATGGAAACCAGCAGCGCGTCTATCAGCCGTCGGATCTCCTCTCTGGAAAATGCTCTCGGGGTTCATCTTCTTAATCGCACAACACGGCAGCTCGAACTGACAACCGCGGGGCAACAGTTTTTTCAGGATGTAAAAGAGATACTTGAGTCATTCGAGCAGGCGGAAGAGCGCCTTTCCAGTATTCAGGAAACGCTGAGCGGGGTAATTCGCATCGCCGCGCCGATGACTTTTGGCATCAGAAAACTGTCTCCGCTGTTGCCGGCATTTATGAATAAGTACCCGCAGATAATGATTCAGCTCCAGCTGGAAGATCGTATTACTGACCTCGTGGGAGAAGGCATTGATTTGTCGTTAAGAATCGGCGAACTCCAGGATTCAACGCTGGTCAGTACACGGATAACGGAACTTCCTCGTCTGTATTGCGCCTCGCCAGAGTATCTTGAGAAATATGGCACGCCGCAAACGCCTGCAGATCTTAAAGGGCATCGTTGCCTTCGTTATTCGTACCTGACCGCCCGAAGCGAGTGGGGAATTACGGAAGGGGGAGAATTACCGGATATGCATTTCCCGTTATTTGCCGGAAATGGCGAAGTGTTACGGGAAGCTGCAATTCAGGGGATCGGGATAACCATGTTGCCGTGGTTTATCGTCGAAGATGCTGTTCATGCCGGGGTGCTGGTACCGGTGCTCCAGCCCTATGCACCATCACCCCTCCCTCTGTCCATTGTTCGTCCGACTCGTCGCTATACACCCCTGCGGGTCACAACCCTGATGGAATGGTTGCGCGGGACGTTGTTCACGACCGGAAATTAGCAGAACCGCCAGGGAGGCCCGGCGGTTTTCTGCGTTTAACCCTTAATACTTTGCGCTGCGTTATCGATGGCATCAGCAACCGCAACCGCTTTCGGTTGGGTGAGGAAAAGCACATGACTGGCGTTCACCTCAACGACCCGGGCGTTGATCCGCTCAGCCGTTTTGTGCAGCAGTCTGGGGTCGATGGCCTTATCCTGGGTGGCGATAATGGCCCAGCTTGGTTTATTTCTCCAGGCGGCATGCGTCACTTTAGCGTCGAAATTCGCCATATTCAGCGGGACTTGCGAATCACGCAAAAATGCCGCATCGGCATCACTCGTATCACCAGCAAAGCCTGTCTTAAATTTTTCCAGATTGATAAAACCAAAACCGTCTCGCTGCGTGTCGATAACAAATTCAGCGGGTGGGGGGATTTGCGTAAACTGTGAAGCCGTCGATTCACCCACATCAGGTGCCAGCGCAGACACATAGACCAGCCCGGCGACCTTCGGATCAACACCGGCTTCAGTGATCACAGTGCCACCATAAGAGTGACCAACCAGAATCGTCGGTCCTTGTTGCCGGTCAAGGACACGTTTTGTTGCGGCCACATCATCCGCCAGTGAGGTCAGCGGGTTTTGCACAATAGTCACCCGGTAGCCGCGCCCGGTCAGTTCATCGTACACACCGCGCCAGCCAGACCCATCAGCAAACGCGCCATGTACCAGCACAACATTACGCACAGCTTGTGTGTCGGCAATACGGTCGGCGGAAACCGCCAGGGTGGCCGTGGCAAGACCCACAGTAGCAGTAATGGCGGCCAGGAGAGTTTTTATCTTCATGGTCAAATCCTCGATTGTTCGCGATAACATTTATCGCGATAAATAAAAACTAGAGTGAACTTTGTTTTATGTCAAGCGATAAAATTTATCGCGATAGTTGTTGTTGTGGTATGCTTAGTAACGATGAGCAGGAGTGCAAGATGACGACATTGAAAACCAAGAAGAATACGCCCCCTCCACCCCTTGATGACCAGCTGTGTTATGCCGTGTATTCGGTGGGCATTGCTATTCAGCGGATCTATAAACCCCTGCTGGATGCGATGGGACTGACGTACCCCCAGTATCTGGTGCTGAATGTGTTGTGGCGGGATGATAAGCAGACTGTCGGTAAAATCGCCCAAAAGCTGGCGCTGGAGCCCAGTACGCTGACACCGCTCCTCAAGCGTCTCGAAGCCGCTGGTTTTCTGCAGAGGACGCGAAACCCGGACAACGAACGCCAGGTGGTGATCGCCCTGACGGAGCAAGGGCGGCAGTTGCAGGCCCGGGCGGGCTGTCTGAGTGACTCGCTGCTGGAAGCATCAGGGCAATTACCTGCTGAGCTGGCGCAACTGAACGGCCAGCTCCGCCAGTTGCGGGACGCACTGTATTCACATCTGGATGGCTGGGATACCCCTGCATAGCTGTGCTTTGCGCCGAATACCGTGATATTCCGGGAGTTTTATTTTTCAATGGCGCCGTTGATACCTGGTGCTACGCTTTTCTTGGGTATCAGGGGATATATCATGAACAATAAAGACGAACAAACCGGGCTTGTGGGGCTCGCCATTGGCGCTGCCGTGATCGGCCTGATCTCTGCGCAGAAGGCGATTAACCGGAATACTATCGTAGAAGAGCTGGTGCGATTAGGCAGACAAAATGGCGATGGTGTCGAAGACGAGGTATTCGTAAAAGCGGCGGAATTAGTCAGGAAGGGCATATGAATGCCCGTATTGTTTCCATTAATTATTTCCGCGCGCATCGTTAGCGTTATTTTCCCTCGTCCTGCCTAAAAGCTAATTGCCAGGCATAGTGACGAATATCCTGCGGCCAGCTCGCGATGCAGGCGGTGAAATCGGCTTCATCATCCGCAAACAATGCCCGCAGGCTGGCTTCGTAGTCGGGAAGATCGCCTGCGATTTCATACATAAACTGATACGCACGTTCATGCCTGCGACGTTTGTTTTCGGCCGGTTCATTGCTTTTTCTGGCCTGATCGATGAGTCTGCGCAGCGTGGCGGATGCGCCGCCCGGCTGGGTCGCCAGCCATTCCCAGTGGCGGGGGAGCAGGGTGACTTCTTTCGATGAGACGCCCAGCTTCGGTCTGCCGCGGGATTTCACGACGGCGGTTTCTTCGCTCTGAGGATTCCCCAGCTCCGGATAAACCGCTAAAGCGCTGGCTTCATCGCCATGAACATGAATATCCAGCCGCTTGCCGTTACGGTCATTAAAGATGAAAACCGGCTCTTCGCCGACGCGGGTTGCCTGAATCTGTTGCAACAGCTCGCTCAGATTGCCGTGCGCGATTTGCCGCTGCTGGTGAAAGGCCGTTAAGATGACACGAGTCATAAGGATAACCTTTTTATCCGGGTAAAAATAACAGCCTACTGCGGGTGCAGGCGGTTGTCAATTATACCCGGGTAAAATTATCTGGCAGGCTACGGTAATGCCAGCGCATCAGCTCCCGCGCGAAAACGAAGCCGGTCAGACGTATCATTTGCCGCTTCAAACACCGCTTCGGCCACATCGCTCTCCCGCGTAAATGCGGTGGCTTTCGCAAACCCGTCAAAAACCTCACCAGCAAATGACGCATAAGCTTCCGGGATCAATCCCTGCATTCGCTGCTGACCATTGGCGGCGAAACGGGTCGTCGGGCCATATCCGGGCTCGACAAGCTTAACGCGGACACCGAAATGGTTAAGTTCGTGTTCCAGCGAACCGGTAAACCCTTCGATGGCGGCCTTACTGGCGGTATACGCCGCCACCAGGGGATAGGCGGCCAGTGTGGCGCTGGACGTCACGTTGATAATCGTACCGCTCCGGCGCGCCCGAAATTGCGGGATCACCGCCTGGCACATCGCCATGACGCCGAAGGTGTTGGTCTCGAAGATATCGCGGACGGTGGACATCGGCGTCACCTCAAACGCACCAAACAAACCAACACCGGCGTTATTCACCAGCACGTCGATCGGTCCGGCGGCTTTCAGGGTCTGTGCGATGCTGTCAGGGTCAGTGACATCCAGCGGCAAAAGCTGGAGATGCCGGGACGCAGGAAACAACGTTGCCTGCGGCGTACGCATGGTGGCAATAACGTTCCAGCCCTGCGCGAGGAAATAGCGGGCAGTCTCCAGGCCATAGCCGGAAGAGCAACCAGTGATCAGTACCGTTTTCATATCCGTCTCCGGGTGTGGGTGAACTCGGAGTCAACAATAGACGTCTGCATCAGGATTAACGATAATTGATCATCCTGTTTTGTTTAGCGTGAGTCCTGAAATGAGTGATCCGCTTTCAGATGTGGTGCGGCTGCTGCACCCCGGTGCCGCTTTTGCCAATATTATCAGCGGCAAAGGCAACTGGGCTGTGCGCTATTCCGAATACGGCCTGCCCGGCTTTTGCATTATGCTGGAAGGCAGTTGCCTGCTGAAGGTTGATGGTCAGGAGCCTGTGACCATCAGCGCCGGGGATTTTATCCTGCTGCCCACGACGCCCGCTTTTACGTTGTCGAGCTTTGTGCCAGCGCCGCCGGTCTTTCTTGATCCGTTCAATGTCGCGAGTGAACACCGCGAGCTGCGCTATGGCGATCAGGAAGGCCCCCCGGAAATGCGCTCGCTGGGCGGCGCTTTTCTGTTTAATTGCGCCGATCCCGACCTGCTGGTTTCCCTGCTGCCGACGGTGGTTCACGTCCGGGGTTCCGCACGTTTATCGCAACTGGTACAGATGGTGGGGGAGGAGTCCGCAGAGCAGAAACCGGGCAGCGAATTTATGCTTTCCCGACTGGCGGAACTGCTGCTGGTGGAGGCGATGCGCTCAGCCACCACCGGGAGTGCACCCCCCGGATTATTGCAGGGGTTAGCGGATGAACGGCTGGCGCGGGCGTTAAAACAGATGCATGCGCACATTGAACACGCCTGGACCATTGATGAGCTGGCGAAGGCCGCAGCACTGTCCCGCTCCGTCTTCTTTGCGCGCTTCACTCGCCGGGTAGGGATGGCGCCAATGGAATACCTGCTTGCCTGGCGTATGAAAATCGCGAAAGATTTACTGCGTGACAAAGAACTCTCAGTGGCCGCGATTGCAGAACGGACAGGCTACGGCTCGGCCAGCGCGTTCAGCGTGGCGTTCAGCCGCCATGTCGGACTGCCGCCGGGTCGCTATGCCCGATCACATTTATCAGAACAGAAGGGCTGAAATGAACGCTGCTGAACTGAACGCGCTCTATCGCGCGACAACGGAACGGACTTTAGCTGTCTGGCAGAACCTGCGCGGTAGCGAGCTGGTGGAGCAGGGCAATGCGTATGATCCACATAAGCTCGCCATCGGCGCGGGGATCCAGCCGGTGATGAGCGCGGAAATACGCACGCTGCTGCAGGCGCTGGCGGACATCACCCGCGATGATCCGCTGGCTGACGTCATGCCGGAAGCGGCTTTCCATTTCACTTTCCTGCCGATCACGTTACCCCTCTGGACTATCGATGAGCCCTTACCCGCAAAAACAGAAGCGTTACGCCAGCTCTGGGCGTCCTGTCAGGGCGCGACAGTGATTGTCAGCGATCTCAGGCTGGTGGCACTGCCCGGCCAGTTATTACTGGCGGGTATTCCTGATGCGCGATCCGTTGCCCTGCGTCAGCAGTTTTGCGCGCAGCTTTTAGCCTCTCCATGGGAAAACGAATTACGCTTACGCCATGCCAGCACGCCGCTACCTGCGCCGTTCTGGCACAGCACGTTGTTACGCTACCGGGCGCAATGTCTGCCTGAGCAGTTACAGCAGTTTTTCCTTGAGCGTCAGGCGTGCCGTTACGGTGACGTCTCTGGTGCGTTGACGCTGACAAAGGCAATCTACAACTGGGCGGTAGCTTATCCATTAGGGTACTGCGGATAAAAGTGTAAATTAGTAAATACGATAATTATCTGAATAACGAATACGGGAAATACCGTGCATTCGTTATTCTCATTTCACTTTTATCAGAATAAATATCAAATATAATGCAAGTCGATAAATATTAAATTCACCATGCCTTTAATTTTTTGATTGAAAGTCGTAAATCAATTGTTATATTAATGATGGCTATTGTTAATGCAGGGATATAAGAATGAAAAAGAAAATCATTCAACGGCGAATTAATAGAAATCAATACGTTAATCCTGAACATATCGTCAAGATTGACTGGCTTAGCCACGATGAAGTATTTGTCATCCAGATTGTGACAGGAGAACGGATCACGCTGGATAAACAAGAGTCTCATGATTTAATGGATTATTTCGATTTTAAAAATCCATTATGATCGTTGGCCGCGGCAGCGGCCTTTTTTCATTTATTTGCTGGTGTTACAGGTTAATTGCCAGCGCTGCGTGAAATAAAATAACTGCCCTTCCTGAAATTGTCACTTTTTCCGGCTGGTTATTGTCAATGGTGACGGTAATATCCACCACGCCGCTGCGACCTATCGCGCGACCCTGATGACCACGGATGCGAAGCTGTTTGCCGTCATGGGCCATCAGACCGTGATGCACCAGCCACGCGCCCATCGGGCCGTTGGCATTACCGGTGACCGGATCTTCGGCGATGCCGATCGCCGGAGAAAACATCCTGCCGTCGGTTTCTGCTTTACCGGGGCGGATGAGAAACGGGAAAAAGCCGTTACAACCGATGCGCTGGCTGACAGCCGACAGTGCCGGAAGGTCAGGATCGAGCGCATCGATATCCACGTCAGGCTTCAGCGGCACCATCACTTTGGAGTGGCCCGTAGAAGCCACCTGAACCGGCAGCCCTGGCAGGATATCGTTTTCATCAAGCCCCAGCGCGGTAAGGATCGCCGCGCGGTTTTCCCCCTCCAGCGGCGGCTCAAACGTCGGTGCGCCCTGTTCCAGAACGACACGCAGGTCATCCCCCTCAGAGAGAATATCCACCCGATGGCGACCCGCCAGCGACGTCTGCCAGACGGTGCAGTCCCGTAATCCGAGCACTTTCGAGCGCACATAATGCGCCGCGACAGTGGCATGACCGCAAATCGGTACTTCCACCGTGGGAGTGAAGTAGCGAATGCGGACATCGCTGTCATCGCTTTTTAACAGAAAAGCGGTTTCCGAATGACGCAGTTCACGGGCAATGAGCTGCATCTGCGCTTCGCTGAGTCCGTCGGCGTTCAGCACAACGCCAGCAGAATTGCCACGAAACGGTTCGGTGGTAAAAGCATCAACGTGATAGATCTGCGGCGTCATTTTTTCTCCGTGACGTTTGAAGGTGATAAGGAAATCAGACGCCACGTATCTGCGTGTTATAGCGAATGGCGGCCATGGTTGCTGTCATGCTACTGCAAAACAGACGGTTATACGCCAGATTCCAGTAGTTGTTGCGGTGCACAAACACCATGAATTTTTCGGTACCGCAGCAGGGCACGACACAATAACAGGGCGATGTCTGTTCGCTGGGCGGGAGCCCTTCGCCATAGGAAGAAAAAAGAATGCGGGTTTCTGCGAGAGTAAGCTGATCCATATTGATACTGTCCATTTCCGGGGGCTGATAACGCAAAATTCAGTCCCCAACCATAGCGCATTGACGTACTTTTAGCGAGGGTAACGCGCGGTTTCACACATATGCAGTGTGCGGGAGGCAAAAAAAACCTGCCACAGGAACGTGGCAGGGAAACTAAGAATATTTACATCGAATGTCGGAAAAGAGTATTGATCATTTGTATGACAAATAAAAGATAAATTTACGTTTAGCGCTTTGCACTTTGTGCCAGTCAGGGGCGATGTAACATTAAACCTTCAAAATGTTTTTCATTAGTGTTACAACTAGCCGCGAGCACGAGCGTCGCCTGTCGAAGAGGAGGGAAGCGCGATGATTCTGGAAAGGCTGAAGAGTAAGAACGGCAAGAAGTTTATCGCTGTTGTGGTGATTGCGTTTATTGCCGCGGTGGCTGTTGTCGGGAGGGCAACCTTCGGGGGCGTGGTCAGAGAGTACAATCTGCCGTATTCCGAATGGACAACCGGCATGTTTGTGCTGCAGGGCGCCATGGTCTGCATTTACAGCATCGTCTTTACGATCCTGATTTCCATTCCTTTCGGGTTTATCCTGCTGGGTAGTGACAGTGCGAAAGAGAAGTCATGATGCAGAAGGCGACGGCATAACCGAGCGCCTTCACGCAGCATGCATTACCACCAGCCCAGTTGTGTTCCGGCAACCGCGACGACAGCAATCACAATCATGATCAGCGTGGTTTTACGCATCACGCGCCTCCGGGAGCGGCATAGCCGCCAACAAAAAACCAGGTCAGAAACACAACGGCGGCGATGAAAATCGCCACCGGAAACAGTACGCCTAATTTCATCGTCGTTCCTTATTAATAAAACGCGCTTATCATACCCGAAGCGTCACTCTATGGTGCTGAAAAAGAGCGTCTGACGACGACTTTTTTTATCCAGATACATGGCGTCGTCCGCTGCGCGCAGCGCAGTTTCGGCATCAGTCGTTGCGGGGTCAACGGCGACCAGACCGATGCTGGCGCCAGGATAGGTAAACGTCACGCCGGGAAGCACGTACTCGCCACGCGTATGCGCGCGCAGTGCTTCGCATTTTTCCTGCAACCGCTCGCCGGTCAGCGGACCGTCAGTTTTACTGATGCTGGCGAACAGGAATTCATCACCGCCAAGCCGCGCCACAATGTCATCACCGGTTCTGACCGCCGCCAGACGCGCAGCAACCTGACAGAGAAATTCATCCCCCGCCTGATGGCCGTAACGGTCATTAATGGCTTTAAAGTTATCGAGATCGATAAACGCGACAATGACCTTGTGATTCATATGACTGGCGATGGAAAACAGCGTCGGCAGATGATCAAACAATGCGCGACGATTCGGCAACCCGGTCAGTTCGTCGGTAAACGAGGAGGCTTTCAGCGCCGCATTGACCTCACGCAACTGCGCGACCAGTGACTCGCGCTCAATATGACGGGCAATCAGCCCGGCGAAAAGATGCAGAACATGTTCGCCACGCAGCGTGAAATCATGTTGCGTTTTACTGGTTGCGCACAGCGTACCGTACAGCGATCCGTCGTTCAGATGCACCGGGGTGCTGAATAACGTTTTGATGCCGAGCGCCCGCGCGGCATCGCAATCCTGCCAGCGGACATCTACTTCATCTGAATAAAAACAGTCATCCCGGATCGCCCGTCTGCAGAGCGTCTGCTCCCAGGGCAGCGTAAATCCTTCCGGGACCTGCATTTCACCGCTGTTACGCGCGAACTGAATATGCTGCAACTCGGCGCCCATGTCGATCCGGGTGAGATAGGTGGTTTCCATATCAGTCACCATCGCCAGCATCTCCAGTAGCTGACGGACAAGGCCTTCCAGTGACTGTTCTCTGGAGAGACTATGTGAAACCTGGGCAAGAATAATATCGGACATTACCGCGACGACTCCCGCATGCTGGTCCTGACCAACACGCGCATTGCTGAAAATTTAGACGACTCTTATATAGTAAATCATGAAAACAGCAAATTTCATATATTCACGGCGCGCGACAAAAAAAAGGCCCCGTCGGGGGAGACGGGGCAAAACTCATTGATTATGGAATGATGTGTTCTCTGGTCATTCGAGAACAGGGAGAGCGTACGTGGCAAAAGTGCAGGTAAAATGAAGAAATCATGAAGATTAGCGGGGTGAAAACGCGCGAGGCCAGTAAATTCGCGAGTTTACTGCTATACAGACCCGATCGGATTTATCCTAAATTAAGAGAAGTGCCGCTGCTGCCTGTTTACCGGAGATGTTCCAGCCACTCCGCCAGCACCTGCGCGTGGTTTTGCCGGGTATTTTTGGCGGCGTAGAGCAGCGTCAGTCCTTTCTCGTCAGCCATTTTCGCCAGCCGTTTGCCTTCCTCGCGCTGCGCATCTAACTCTTTGCGGTAGTGCTGGCTGAAACTGGCGAAGTCGATCACCTCGCCGTGAAACGCTTTACGCAGCTCCGCCGACGGAGCAAGGGTTTTGCACCATTCATCCTGCACCAGACTTTCCTTTTTCACCCCACGCGGCCATAACCGGTCAACCAGCACGCGGTAACCGTCGCTGGCCTCTGGTGCATCATAAACGCGCTTACACTGGATCATCTTTCATCTCCCGGATTCGTGCATACCAGGATAGTCCATCCGTCGCAGATATGACAGTATTACGCCTGCGTCCAAAAACTGTCAGGCATAAGGATCCCTTTATGGAACAAACCGCGCTCAATTCCGTACTTCGCATTGCCCTGGTGGGCGACCACAGCGACACCGTACTCGCGCATCAGGCCATTCCGCTGGCGATCGATGATGCAGCCGCCGTGCTGGACATCGTTGTTCAGTATGACTGGCTGAATACGCCAGCGATAACCTCGGCGGACGACCTCGCTGATTACGATGCGATTTGGGTGGTGCCGGGCAGTCCCTATAAAAACGCAGAAGGCGCGTTTACCGCGATTCGCTATGCGCGCGAGAACAGCATTCCGTTTCTTGGCACCTGCGGCGGTTTTCAGCACGCCATTATCGAGTATGCCCGTAATGTGATGGGGTGGGTGGACGCTGCGCATGCAGAGACTGACAGCAGCGGACGGATGGTGATTGACGCGCTGGCCTGCTCGCTGGTGGAGAAAACCGATGCCATCGAGCTGCGCAGCAATACGCTCGTTCACCGTGCCTATGGCCGCGATGTCATTCAGGAAGGGTATCACTGCAATTACGGGATCGCCCCGGCGTTTGCCCGCGAGCTGGAGCATCAGCCGCTGCGGGTGACCGGCTGGGATGAAGAGGGCGATATTCGGGTAGTTGAACTGACCACGCATCCGTTCTTTGTGGCGACGCTGTTTCAGCATGAACGTAATGCGCTGGAAGGGCACCCGGCACCACTGGTACAGGCGTTTCTGCACGCTGCCGCGCAATAATCCAGGCTGCCCGGCGAACGCTGTCGCCGGGCAGGTACTGTGTTATGCGTGAATTTCCCGATCACGCCCCGCGCAGGCGCCGAAGCAGGCCATGATGATGGCAAGCAGCGCCACGGCAATCAGTGGAATATGCCAGTCGCCACTGGCGTCATGAATTTTCCCCATCACCGGCGGACCGCAGGCCGCCAGCAGATACCCCACTGCCTGCGCCATTCCGGAAAGCGCCGCCGCCTGATGCGCTGAACTGGCGCGTAAACCGATAAACGTCAGGCCGAGGATCATCGTCGCCCCTGAACCGAAGCCGAAAATCAGCGTCCACAAGATGGCCTGATCCGGCAGCAGCCAGTAACCGGCCGCGCTGACGGCGCACATCAGTGAAACCAGTACCGCGATGCCACGCTGGTCGCGTAACTTATGCAGGATCAGCGGAATGGCAAGCCCCGGGGCGGCAGTCGCTAACTGCAACAGCCCGTGCAGGGAACCGGCCTGCGATTCACTGTAGCCGTGGCTGATGAGAATAGCCGGTAGCCAGCCGATAATCACGTAATAGACCAGCGAATTCAGGCCAAGAAACAGCGTCACCTGCCAGGCCAGCGCCGAGCGCCAGATGCCGCGATCATGCAGCGAACGTGAGCCGGTGACAGCAGAAGCCTGGTGATTGCGCCACTGCGGCAGCCAGAACAGCAATGCCAGCAGCGGGAAAAACATCAGCATCAGCAGCGCGCCGCGCCAGCCGAAGCCGTGCAGCGCCAGCGGGACGACCAGCGCGGAGCCGAGCGCTGCCGCGCCGCCCATCGTCAGGGAATAGGCGCCGGTGAGCCGGGCGACGTGCTGCGAAAAATCACGCTTGATGAGGCCCGGCAACAATACGTTACCGAGCGCAATGCCACAGCCGATGATCGCCGTACCAACAAACAGCAGCACAGGCGAGGGTAATGACCGCACCGCGATCCCTGCGCAAATCAACAACAGGGCAGCGAACAGGCTGCGCTCAATGCCGACGCGCCGGGCGATGCCTGCCGCCAGCGGTGAAACCAGACCGAACGCCAGCAGCGGCAGGGTGGTCAGCAATCCGGTCTGGGCGGTTGTCAGGCCGTATTCTGCGCGAATACTGTCCAGCAGTGGCGCCGCACCGGTAAACGTCACGCGCAGCGTCGTGGCAATCAGCAGCATTCCGGCGATAAGCAGCAGAGTATGGCGGCCGGAGGGAGTAACAGAAACAGACATAATATTCTCAGTATCGAAAACGTGACGACACGATAGCGGTTTTCGCCTGTGATTAAATCAAGCTAAAATGACAGATTATCGCTAAATTCGGACAAGATGATGTACGGACTGGGACTGGATGGTTACGCTCCCGACAGCCAGCACGATGCGGCGGTGGCCTTTCGCATTCGCGTCGTCGAGGACGAGCAGTTCATTCCACGCCACCAGCACCGCAAAGGGCAACTGATCCTCGCGCTGCACGGCGCGCTGACCTGTGAAGTGGACAACGCCATGTGGATGGTGCCGCCGCAATATGCCGTGTGGGTCCCCGGTCAGGTGCCGCACAGTAATCGGGCGACGCCTGGCGCGCGGATCTGCTTTTTGTTTATCGAACCCGGCGCGGCAGAAATGCCTGATCATTGCTGTACGCTGAAAATCTCACCGCTGGTGCGGGAGCTTATTCTCACGCTGTCAGAACGTACCGGCGCAGAAACCGGGCGGCTGGTGCAGGTGCTGTTTGATGAACTTCCGCAGCAACCGCAACAGCACTTGCAGTTGCCGGTTTCGCCGCACCCGAAAATTCGTGAGATGACCGAGACCATGGCAAAGGCGCCGGATCGCTGGCAAACCTTAGGCCAGTGGGCGAGTCATTTCGCCATGAGCGAACGAAACCTTGCCCGACTGGTGGTGAAGGAGACCGGACTCAGTTTTCTGCGCTGGCGTCACCGCCTGCAGCTTATTCTGGCACTACAACTGTTGATTCGCGGTCAGGCTGTGCAGCAAGTGGCGCACGCGCTGGGCTACGACTCAACCACCGCGTTTATCACAATGTTCAAAAAAGTGCTCGGTAAGACGCCGAAAGCCTATATTGCAGAGCTGGGTCCTGGCTTATGATTTTCCGAGGATCAGCGACACCAGACCGGCGGCAATCAGCGGCCCGACCGGCACACCGCGGAAGAGTGCCACGCCCAGAACTGTACCCACCAGCAAACCGGCCACCAGTTGCGGCTGCACGCTCATCAGTGCAACGCCACGACCACCCAGCCACGAGACCAGCACGCCGATAGCGATCGCCACCAGCGACTTCCAGTTAACAAACGAGTGCAGCAACGTTGAGGGCGGCAGCGAGCCGCTGGCGATAGGCGCCATGACGCCGATAGTCAGAATGATGATCCCAAGGGAGAGCCCCTGTTTCTCAATCCACGGAAAAAAAGTGTTGAGGGGCGTCACGCGGACGATGATCAGCACCAGAATAGACACGGCAACCGTGGTGTTGTGGCTGATAAATCCCAGTGCGGCGAGTCCCAGAAGAATCATTAATGTGGCGTCAAACATGCGAAAATCCCTGCAATATAAACATTAGCCCGCTTACTTTACGCGCAAACGGGCCACCCGACAGTGATTTTTCGCAGTGTTGCTGCGGTTTGGGCAAATGCACGTGGCATCACAGGACGGAAAAAAATTACTGGTCTGTGTCATCAAATTGACATTATATTGTGTAAGGATTTCCTAAAAGGCAGGCTGTACGAGGTAAATACCGTGAACGATCCGATGTGGGTTGAAACGATGATCATCACCGCCAGTTTCCTGGCGATCATGATGACCCTTGTTATGTCAGTGCTGTGGCTGGAGCGATACGAAGGCTAGTGACTGCTGTCGCGACGAAAATCCACCAGTTCAGGGCGAGCGATTCGCAGGTAGTCGCTTGTGTTCAGAATAATTGACTTTTCCAGCAAGCCTGCGTTAAACGCGATTTCATCAAAACGCGAGAACAGCAGCGGATCGGCCACCAGTTTCAGTGACGGATGAAAACTGAAAGGGGGGATTGCGCCAAATTCGCATGCCGTCAGCGCGTCCACTTCCACCGGACTTGCCAGCGACGCTTTCAGCCCACCCAGATGTTGCGCCAGTCGCGCCAGGTCAGCCTGCTGATCGGCTGCCAGAATCGCCAGCACGTGCTGATTTACGCCGTTTCCTTTCACCTTACACACCAGCGCTTTAGCGCCCTGGCCTAACGCGGTTCCGCGGATCTCCGAAACAGCTTCACACTTCCCGACGGCCTCATGCGCCACTACGCGAAATTGCGCGTGGCCGTTTTGCAGTAAATCGAGGATTTGCTGATGGATGTTGCGATCTTCAAGCTCTGTCACCTGTTTCTCCTTGATAACCATATCATCGGAATACTTTACTGCAGGTGGAGAGGGGGAACAACATCGCTGCCCTGGGGAAAGGCAGCGATGAAGGCGTTATTTTTCAGCACCCTGTTTCTGGAACAGTTCCCGGAAGACGGGGTAGATATCGTCCTGATCGCGGATGTGCTGCATGGCAAAGTTTTCGAACGTCGCCTGCAGGTGTTCATACTCCCGCCACAGCGTCTGATGCGCCCGGCGGGTGATTTCGATGTAACTGTAATACCGCACCACCGGCAGCAGTTTTTTCGCCAGAATTTCATGGCACAGCGGGGAGTCATCCGCCCAGTTGTCGCCATCCGACGCCTGAGCCGCATAGATGTTCCACTGTGCCGGGTCGTAGCGCTCTTTCACCACATCATCCATCAGCTTCAGGGCGCTGGAGACAATCGTCCCGCCGGTTTCCTGCGAGTAGAAGAACTCATGTTCGTCCACCTCTTTGGCCTGGGTGTGGTGGCGGATATAAACAACGTCAACGTTTTTATAGGTCCGGCTCAGGAACAGATAGAGCAGGATATAAAACCGTTTCGCCATATCCTTGGTGGCCTGATCCATCGAACCGGAGACGTCCATCAGGCAAAACATCACCGCCTGACTCGACGGTTCCGGGCGTTTCTCGTAGTTCTTGTAACGCAGGTCAAAGGTGTCGATAAACGGCACGCGTTCGATTTTCGCGCGCAGCTCGGCGATCTCTTTGCGCAGGCGCTCCTCCTCAAGCAGTTGCGCGGGCTCGCTGTGGCTGACGACATCAAGACTTGCTTCCAGTTCGCGCAGCTCACGACGTTTACCGGCGGTCATCGCGGTGCGACGCGCCAGCGAGTTCTGCAACGAGCGCACCACGCTGATGTTGGCGGGCACACCGTTGGAGGTGAACCCGGCGCGGTGCGTTTTGAACTCATTCAGTTGTTGCTGCTGGTTTTTCTTCAGGTTCGGCAGCGCCAGATCTTCGAACAGCAAATCCAGGTATTCATCTTTCGAAATCTGAAAGACAAACTCATCCTGACCTTCCCCGTCAGGGCTGGCCTGGCCCTGGCCGCCGCCGGAACCGCCACCGCCGCCCTGCGGACGTTCGATGCGGTCGTTCTGGACAAAATGGTCGTTGCCGGGATGCACGCGATGGCGCAGCCCGCCGCGACCCTGATGAAACATCGGCTCGTTAATATCATCCGTCGGAATGGAAACGGACTCGCCGCTGTCGATGTCAGTCACTGACCGTTTGTTGATGGCCTCTGAAATCGACTGCTTGATTTGCGCTTTGTAACGGCGCAGGAAGCGCTGGCGGTTCACCGCGCTTTTGTTTTTACCGTTCAGGCGCCGGTCAATAAACCAGGTCATAGGCCCCCCGTACTGCTTTTGCCAACCTTACGCAGCCTGGTAATGCCGGATGGCGCTTCGCTTATCCGGCCTACCGGTGGTTGTAATTGTGTAAACCCGGACAGCACAAGTGCCGCCGGGCATTACTGTTATGACGATTTACGTACGCGGAGATACCATTCGCACAGCAGACGCACCTGCTTACGGGTATAGCCTTTCTCCATCATCCGGTCGACGAAATCATCGTGCTTTTTCTGCTCGTCGGTTGAGGTTTTGGCGTTGAACGAAATGACCGGCAACAGCTCTTCGGTATTCGAAAACATTTTCTTCTCAATAACCGTGCGGAGCTTCTCGTAGCTGGTCCAGTTCGGATTACGGCCATTGTTATTCGCTCTGGCACGCAGTACAAAGTTGACGATTTCATTACGGAAGTCTTTCGGGTTGCTGATCCCGGCAGGCTTCTCGATTTTCTCCAGTTCCGCGTTCAGGGATTCACGGTCAAATAGCTGGCCGGTATCCGGGTCACGGTATTCCTGATCCTGGATCCAGAAGTCAGCGTAGGTGACATAACGGTCAAAAATGTTCTGCCCGTACTCTGAGTAGGATTCCAGGTAGGCGGTCTGGATCTCTTTGCCGATAAACTCGGCGTATTTCGGGATCAGATAGCCTTTGAGGAATTCGAGATAACGTTCCGCCTGCTCCTGCGGGAACTGCTCGCGCTCAATCTGCTGCTCCAGCACGTAAAACAGATGCACCGGGTTTGCCGCCACTTCCGCATGATCGAAGTTAAAGACGCGGGAGAGAATTTTAAAGGCGAAACGCGTCGACAGCCCGTTCATGCCTTCATCCACCCCGGCGTAATCACGATACTCCTGATAAGACTTGGCTTTCGGGTCAGTGTCTTTCAGGCTTTCCCCGTCATAAACACGCATCTTCGAGTAGATGCTTGAATTTTCCGGCTCTTTCAGACGCGAAAGGATGGAGAAGCGCGACAGCGTTTCCAGCGTACCCGGCGCGCACGGCGCATGAGTCAGCTCACTGTGATTAAGCAGTTTCTCGTAGATTTTGATCTCTTCGGAAATCCGCAGGCAGTAAGGCACCTTGACGATGTACACACGGTCAAGGAACGCTTCGTTGTTTTTGTTGTTACGGAAAGTCACCCACTCAGATTCGTTCGAGTGCGCGAGAATAATCCCGTTAAACGGCAGGGCCGAGATGCCTTCCGTCCCGTTGTAGTTACCTTCCTGGGTCGCGGTCAGCAACGGATGGAGCACCTTAATAGGCGCTTTAAACATCTCGACGAATTCCATGATCCCCTGGTTGGAGCGGCACAGCGCGCCGGAGTAACCATAGGCATCCGGGTCATTCTGCGCATAGTGTTCCAGTTTACGGATGTCGACTTTACCGACCAGCGCAGAGATATCCTGGTTATTCTCATCGCCAGGTTCAGTCTTGGCGATGGCAATCTGTTCGAGAATAGACGGTCTGACTTTCACCACGCGGAATTTGGTGATGTCGCCGCCGAACTCATGCAGTCGTTTTGCCGCCCACGGCGACATGATGGTGCCGAGATAACGGCCAGGGATGCCGTATTCTTTATCCAGAATCTGCGCATCTTCCTGCGGGTTAAACAGACAGAACGGGTGATCATTGACCGGGCTGCGTTCACCGTTGGCGCTCAGCACATAAATCGGTACGCGCTGCATCAATGATTTCAGCCGCTCAGCAAGCGAGGATTTACCACCGCCCACCGGCCCCAGCAGGTAGAGGATCTGTTTCTTCTCCTCCAGCCCCTGAGCGGCGTGCTTCAGGTAAGACACAATTTGTTCGATGGCTTCTTCCATGCCATAGAACTCTTCAAACGCCGGGTAGCGTGCGATGACCCGGTTCGAAAAGAGACGGGATAGCCGTGGTTCCTGAGCAGTATCGACCATGACAGGCTCACCGATAGCCATCAATAGCCGTTCTGCCGCGTTGGCATAGGCACTGCGATCTTGCCGGCATACGGTAAGAAATTCCTGCAGTGTGAACTCTTCGTCCTTGGCAGCTTCATAGCGCTGGCGATAGTGATCGAATATATTCATGGCATGCCGTCCTTTCGTTTTTTAGCACAGGTTATAAGAGCCGTTCGTATGAATAATGGAGGCTCCCGGAAGAGGTAAGCACAACGCCGTTCACGGATGTACCAGCAACCCTTGTGCCAGGTTGCTGGTACGTCCAGCTAAACGTGCCCGGCAATTACACCTTCTGAAATTAAGCGTAGATGGCATTTGCGAAACTTGCATGGTGGCAAAAATTAATTTCAATGACATATCAATGACTCATCCAAAAATAGTTACTGGTTATTAACACGATATGGCCAGTGTTCATCTGTGGTTCATCGAACGGTCAAAAGAGTGTCATCTGAAAATGCCACTTTAGGCAGTTTTATGATCTAAATGAAAGTAAAAGAATTGAGCTCAGAAGGCCAGACGGTTACACTTTTTTGCCGCTTAGAATTAGACAACAGGATAATGGATTGTGACTAAACTAAAACTTTTAGCGCTGGGCGTTCTCATCGCGACGTCCGCCACCGCTGCGCAAGCTGAAGGAAAATTCACGCTGGGTGCAGGTGTTGGCGTCGTTGAGCACCCTTACAAACAATATGATGCCGATGTCTACCCGATTCCAGTGGTCACCTATGAAGGTGATAACTTCTGGTTCCGTGGCCTGGGTGGTGGATACTACCTGTGGAATGACACCAGCGACAAACTGTCAATCACCGCCTACTGGGCGCCGCAATATTTCAAACCGGGCGACAGCGACAATAACCAGATGCGTAAACTGGATCGTCGTCAGTCCACCATGATGGCCGGTCTTTCCTGGGTGCATAATACCGAATACGGTTTCCTGCGCACCACGCTCGCTGGCGATACGCTGGATAAGAGCAACGGTATCACCTGGGATCTGGCCTGGCTGTACCGCTACACCAACGGCGCGCTGACCCTGACGCCGGGCATTGGTGTTGAGTGGGCAAGCGACAACCAGAACGAATACTACTACGGCGTTTCGCAGCGTGAGTCGCGTAAGAGTGGCATGCGCAGCTATGACCCGGACAGCAGCTGGAACCCGTATCTGGAACTGTCGGCGAACTATAATTTCCTCGGCGACTGGAGCGTTTACGGTCTTGCCCGTTACACCCGTCTGTCTGATGAAATCACTGACAGCCCGATGGTCGATAAATCCTGGAGCGGTCTCATCTCTACCGGGATCACCTACTCCTTCTGATATTGCACATTTATTGTGCATTATGTGCATCAAAACAGGGCGCTTGCGCCCTGTTTGCTTTTTTATGGTGCAGGCTACCAGGCGTACTGCACCCGGAACGTCCAGTTATCCACGTCTGGCGTCGTGTAACTCCGATGATCCACCGTCTTTAACCACGACACCATGCCGCCAAAATGAGGTGTCAGCATAAAACCGACCGAGGCACCCAGCGATGTGCTTTGCTGCTGATTATTCTGCACATCGCTGTTAATCGTCGTTTCACCGCCACCCGCCCAGGTGCCGTCTGCCGACACCCACAGCGCCGGGGAGAAGGTATAGCTGATATGCCCCTCGGCGGCGTACTGTGGCCGTTGCGACAGCGTCTGATTACCGTGATAGTCAGTGTTGTCGGTATAGAACGTGGCCCAGGTATTCAGTTCAAACCAGAAGGGGCCAATCGGATAACCGCTTGCCAGCTCCGGGCGAAACGCCCAGCGATTAGCGCCAGTGTTGATAGTTTTATTCCTGTCATAACTGCCGGTGGGCACGGTTACCCAGAAGGCGGCGGTAACAAAAGGTTCCGGTGACCATCGCCGGAATTCCTCTTTACTCAGCGCCGGGCCGCCCGTCAGATTGTGAACAAACAGGATTTGTGTATCAGCGAGGTTGCTGGCGCCCTTTGAACCGGTCAGCCATTCGGCGTCATTCAATGATGCCGAGACACTGGCATACGGCTGGATAATCTGTATCGCCGACAATCGCCCGTCAATGGCGAACGTATGGGCATAACGCAGAACGAACAGGTCAGCATCGGTATTCACACCATCAAAAGGCAGCGGGGAGTTGACGGCAGTTGAGGCATTAATGTTGCTGTAATAGGCAAAAACCATGTCGAGATCGGTAGGCAGCGCCTGCCAGTCACGTGCGTTGTCCGCAAGCGCAAGCGGCGAAAACAACGCAGCAGAAAGCGTCAGCCAACGAAGGGCAGTCTGTTTACGGGTCATGATAGGTATTCCCAGTATCAGATAAACGATGGCGCTCTGGTAAGGTCGTTACCAGAGCGGGTAGATTTATGGTTTGGGCACGACGGCAGGCGGCTGCCAGCGGTGCTGCAAAATGTCCTGCTCAGGGCCATAGGCGCGGATCATCAATGAAAACGCCCCGTTCTGTGGTGTGGGAAGCCAGTTGGTCTCCCGGTCTTTGCCTGGCGAATCAGATTGCAGATAGAGGGTCAGCGAGCCATCGTCGTTATAGCGAAGGTCTTTGTTGCGGGTCCCCAGCGCATAACGGTTGATGCTGTTCTCAACAAAAAAGTGCTGCGGGTTATATACCGTCAGAGACCAGAACCCGGCAACCGGCGGCGTTTGCCCGGCGGGGAAGGTCAGGGTATAGCGCGATTTCCCGTCAAGCAGCGTGCCGTTTTTATCGAAGTCCTGTGCGAAATACTGCGTCTCCTCGGGCTTATTCACGAAAATAAACGCGCGGGCGGAGGCGGTACGAGTGAAGAAATCAAAACCAAACTTCGCACCGTTGATGTTGGCGCTCCAGTAATTACCGGCGGGTCTTCCGGCTAAATGAAACGCCAGTAGCGGCTGGGTGAGCTCGCGTTCGGCAGTTTGCGTTGCCTCATCCATCAGATGGCGGTAGCGCGGCGACTGATACAGTTCGAGCAACTGCTTCGCTTTAGCATACTGCGCCTCTTCACCTGCCAGTGGTTGTGCGTCCTTAAGCACTTCCGGCAGCAACTTCCAGAAGTTTTCCGGCGTTACCCAGCGGGTTTCGCCTTCCGTTTTCTGTTCGGCGGGGTATTGCCTGAGCGCACCCCAGTCACGCAGCTGCGGTTTGCCGGTATACTCCGCAAGCGGATAGAGGTTGATGCCGGAGATCAGCGCCTTCACCGCTGTTTTATCCTCAGGCGTATCGGCCTGGAACAGGCGTGGGATCAATACCGCGGTGTTGCTGGTGGCACGAAAGACTTTTGTGATCCCCGGCGGGACAGACCCTTGCCAGTCAGGCCCGACCAACAAGTAGAAACCCGGCCGGGTGTCATACTGTCTGCCGAGGCTGGCAAAGCTGTCGGTACGCAGGTCGACCGCCTGGAAAACCCAGAAGCGACTGCCGAAATCGGGGATTTGCACCACCATCGGGGATTTATCCAGCGCCAGCGCGGCAAAACCATACACCACATCCTGATTCGGGCATGCTACCTGGCGCTCATCGGGTTTGATGTAATCGTTCAGCATAGAGAGCGCGTTCGGTGGACCGACCGGAACAGTACCACCAAGCAGCCCCGCTTCGGGCAGATGGCTGAAGGCCAGACGGCGTTGGTAGATATTGATCATTGGCCAGGCCCACACCCAGGTATCTTTCACCGCCAGGTTAAGCCAGGCATCGCTGACATTCATGCTTTCTACTGTAGCGGCAGCGGCGGTCGTGCTGGTTGACGCGCTGGCGCTAAAGCCAGATGCCAGCACTACCATGCTCACTGCGAGTACTACCTGTTTTGTTTTCATGTGATCCCTCTCAGAACTGGTTTTCATCGACAGGCGTTACCGCCGGTGGAAAACGATCGCCTGCGGCAACGTCTGCTTCAGGGACATAAGCCCGGAAGGTGAAGGCGAACGGGTTGTTGGTCGCGGAAGGCAACCAGTTGCTTTCAGGGAAATGTTTCGGCGGGCGAGGGCCGATGACGATGTCCAGCGAACCATCGCTGCTCTTTTTCAGCCCGGAATAATTGTTGAAGTTGTAGCGTTTAAGCGGATTCGGGATGACCTGATAGTCAGGAATGCTGACCATAATGATGGACCAGAACGCTTTTGCCATCGTCTCCGGTAACGCGTTAGCCGGGAAATGCAGACGATAAAAGTGTTCACCGCTCAGCGCCTGGCCGTTGCTGTCTTTGGTGGCCAGGTAATAGACCGCTTCACCAGGGCTGTTCGCCCAGATCCCGAGCAGGTTAATGGCAGTACGCATGCGGTAGTCGGTGCCATAATGGCCGTTATAACCGCGACCCTCTTTATGCCCGCCAAGCCAGTTATTCTTCATGACGGCGATCCCGCTGTGCGCTTCCTGCATGAATGCCGGGATCACCCGCTCAGTCAGGGCATTGTCCGTCTGCTGGCGGTACTGGTTGCTGGCACGCACTTTCTGTGCAATATCGCGAACGCTTTGCTGCACTTCGGCGGCAACCGGTGTGTAATCAGGTGCGCTTTGCAGGATGGCGTCGGCGTTATCAAACAGCGTTACGCCCGGCAGTTTGCCATTGGTGAAGTCAGGAATCGCTGGCGGCGGTACGATATGAGGTGTTCCGCTGATGGTCAGGGTGACCGCCCGCTGCAGTTTCGTTGCCTCTTCAGGGGAGTTTTTCAGCTCAAAACGCCCCAGCAGTTTCGCTTTGTTGGTCGGCAAAATAACCGGAACCGCGCCTGCGGGCAATTTGACCTTGCTGTGAGCGGTAATTAACGCAAATACACCAGATGGATGATGTGGATAGACTCTGCTATTTATATTGGTAATATTATCTCCCCATTCATTTAATAATTGAATGGTGTAATAGCGATCTTTAATTTCCGGCACAGAGAGCAGTGCTGCTGAGTTATCATCAATTGCAATCCATGACTCAAGATAGGTAACATCAAAGTTTGGATTAACGAATGCGGTATCGCTGGCTAAATTATAATATTTAATTTTGTTATAATTCATGCCCGGCTCACGCAGATCGGTATTTTCCTGACGGATAATAAGCGCGCGCCCGAGTAAATAACTCCAGGCATTATAGAGCTGATTCTCGTCAGCCGGTGCTTCGGCTCGCGCCACTGAAGTCAGCGACATTGCGCCGATAAGTAGCGAGACAATAAATAATCGAATTGAATTCATACCCACTCCTTTGTAAGCCTACGTTATCTGCTGCGACACAATAATGTGAAGAACAGAAAGATATTGCTGCGGACAGGACATAAGGGAGAGACTGCGGATCCCATTTAATTACTATTACTGCTAATACTCTTTGGTAATCGATACCGAATAACGACATGTCAAGGGGATAATACATAAAAGCCTGTCTTTAGAAAGTACGAAGGCGGGAGAAAATGAGAGGAGGGGAGTTTATATTTCTGAACTGGAAAAAGGATCGCAAATTTACGTTATTGCCGAAAGATTCATACACATTTTTAAAATGACATTATCTTTCTAAGAAATGGCTTAATACAAAATGGCCGGGACATCCATTCACCCGGCCATTTTCTTCGGTTAGTGATTTACCCGAATGGTCTGCGCCAGACGCGCTGGCTTGTCTTCCTGCGCCTTCTGGGTTTTGCTTGCGCAGGCGGTTTCCACGCAAACGAAGGTTTTGTAACCGTCGTCCGGCATATCACCCATGCTGACGGAGAGCGCAGGGCCCGGGTTCCAGCCGACAACGTCGCTGTTGTGGCTGTGGATGACGTTGATGCGACGCGCAAGCGCGCTGTCGTGGATAACGCTGCATCCTTCGGCATTCATGTACACGCGGTCGGTACGATCCGGGAACGTCTGCACGCCGTCAGTGAGCGCGTCTTCTTTCGCGTTGTTAACCTTGTCGATGAAGCGGTCGCCGAGGCCGGTGACTTTCACCGCCGCGATGTCGCCAACGTTGAAATAGGTATGCAGGGCAGAGGTGGTTTCGAAATCCCCGTGTGCTTCCAGCTCGATCTCGCAGGTTTTACCCAGCTTGAAGCGCGCGTAGAGAGTGAAATCATGCGGCCAGAATTTGCGGGTAGCGTCGCTGCTCTGCAGTTCAAACGTCAGCACCACGCCATTCTCGTCTTCATTGTGGGCTTTCAACGTCCACGGCAGATTGCGGGCAAAACCGTGCGCAGGCAGACCCTGTTGTGCTGCCGGGCCAAACCACGGCCAGCAAATCGGCACGCCGCCACGCAGCGCGACGCCATTTTTGAACGGCGTGTTGTTGCTGAGCCACAGCACGTCTTGTTCACCGGCCGGTTTCCAGGAGAGCAGATGCGCACCCTGTAACGCCAGCGAGGCTTTGACCTGTGGGTGATCGACGACAATAAGTTCCAGCTCATCAAGCTGGCGACGAGAAAGGACTGGGGTAAGCTGTTCAACAACCGGGAGAGCAAAAATTTTAGTAATCATGGTGCAATCCTTCGTTAAGCCACAAAAAAGAAAAAGGCGACCGAGGTCGCCTTTATAGATCAGTTTCTCATCTCAACTTATTTGGAGATGTGAGCGATCAGATCCAGAACTTTGTTGGAGTAGCCGGTTTCGTTGTCATACCAGGAAACCAGTTTCACAAAGTTGTCGTTCAGTGCGATACCAGCTTTGGCATCGAACACGGAAGTGCAAACTTCGCCGTTGAAATCGGTAGAAACAACGTCGTCTTCGGTGTAACCCAGAACGCCTTTCATCGGGCCTTCAGAAGCGGCTTTGATGGCTTTCTTGATGTCTTCGTAGGAAGCTGCTTTTTCCAGACGAACAGTCAGGTCAACAACGGATACGTTCGGAGTCGGAACGCGGAACGCCATACCAGTCAGTTTGCCGTTCAGTTCCGGCAGTACTTTACCTACTGCTTTAGCAGCACCGGTAGAGGACGGGATGATGTTCTGAGCCGCGCCACGGCCGCCGCGCCAGTCTTTGTGAGACGGGCCGTCAACGGTTTTCTGAGTCGCGGTAGTTGCGTGAACGGTGGTCATCAGACCTTCGATGATGCCGAAGTTGTCGTTGATAACTTTAGCCAGCGGTGCCAGGCAGTTGGTGGTGCAGGATGCGTTGGAAACGATGTCCTGGCCAGCATATTTTTCAAAGTTAGCACCACGTACGAACATCGGGGTGTTGTCTTTGGACGGGCCAGTCAGAACGACTTTTTTCGCGCCAGCGGTGATGTGTTTACGTGCAGTTTCGTCGGTCAGGAAGATACCGGTTGCTTCAGCAACAACGTCAACACCGACTTCGTTCCACTTCAGGTTAGCCGGATCACGTTCAGCGGTAACACGGATTTTTTTACCGTTTACGATCAGATGACCGTCTTTCACTTCAACGGTACCGTCAAAACGGCCGTGAGTGGAGTCATATTTCAGCATGTAAGCCATGTAGTCAGCGTCTAACAGGTCGTTGATTGCTACGATCTCGATGTCAGAACGTTTCTGAGCAGCACGGAAAACAATGCGACCGATACGGCCAAAACCGTTGATACCTACTTTGATAGTCATATATTCCACCAGCTATTTGTTAGTGAATAAAAGGTTGCGTGTAAAATTACAAAAACCTTACGCAGCGTCAAGCGGAATCGTGTCAATCATTGCGACAAATCAATCCTCGGAATAACCTTTGAACGACTGACTCGCCTCACTTTCCCTTTGAGCTTGCAACCATATGGGGGCTGCGCCCGGAATTTTAAAGGGCCAGAGAGATAAAAATGTGACTTATCTCACAATTACCCGGCCGCGCATTTGCTCCGAGTAAGTTTAGAACAAAAGTCTACGCCTCAGTGTTAATGTTTTGTTAGAATCGGACTATTGTGATGTCTGTTTCAACCGCGAGATGTGAGCCCATGGCGAATCAAAAAACCCCGGAAGAACTGAAAAAAGATCTGAGCGAAATGCAGTTCTACGTGACGCAGAATCACGGCACGGAACCGCCTTTCACCGGACAACTCCTGCATAACAAACGCGACGGCGTCTACCACTGCCTGATATGCGATGCGCCGCTGTTTACCTCGCAAAGCAAGTATGATTCGGGCTGTGGCTGGCCGAGCTTTTACGAGCCCGTCAGCGACGATGCGATCCGCTATCTGAATGACTACTCGCACGGCATGCAGCGTATTGAAATCCGTTGCGGCAATTGCGATGCCCATCTCGGTCATGTTTTCCCGGATGGCCCGCAACCTACCGGCGAACGCTATTGTGTTAATTCGGCCTCGCTGAGCTTCACCGACGACGAAAATGGCGACAAAACGAAAGGCTGAAAAAACGATTCAGCAAATTATTCCACAGGAGCGGAAATCATAATGAATGTTGATGAAATGATCAGCGTAATGACGCCGGAAATTTATCAGCGTCTGGTGACGGCGGTAGAGCTCGGAAAATGGCCGGACGGCGTTGCACTGACGCCGGAGCAGAAAGAAAACAGTCTGCAACTGGTGATGCTGTGGCAGGCGCGACATAACACCGACGCGCAGCACATGACCATCGACACGCAGGGCCAGATGGTGATGAAGAACAAGCAACAACTGAAAGAAGATTTTGGCATCGCGCCGAAGTCCATCGCCACGCTGAAAATGCAGTAATTAGTTTATCTGTCGGGCAGGCATTGCGCTCGCCCGACATGTCTTCGTTTAGTGTTTAATCCCTAACGACGTCGCCAGTTGTTTCGCCAGCTGGTTTTTATCGTCTGCGCCATATTCCCAGAACATTGCACCGCCTAAACCTTTCTCCTTGATGTACTGCGCCTTGAGATCCACAGAGCGCGGATTCTCATACGACAGCGCAAACAGCGGCTCGCCACTGGCGGATTTCACCGACAGCCATGGCACTTTGGCCTGCTCGTCCCAGTGCTCGGTAAAGCGTTTTTGCGGATCGTTAATCAGCTTGCTGACGATGTCGTTGTACTTCACGTACGTGTCTTTATCGAGCTGGTAGCCGAGCGAACTGAACAGCGCTTTTTCTGCTTCGCCAAAATAGGGTTTGGTTACCGGGTTATTCTGGGCGTCCGGTTTCGTCCAGTCGATGCCTGGCTCCACTGCGCGTTTCGGTACCCGGCCATAGAACCCGATCCCCAGGTTCATCTGTTCAGGCTTGAGTCCGGCCGCCAGATAGTTATTGACCACGAAATCGGCGCTGTATTTATCCGCTGCGGCGACCGTCGGCCAGGCGCTGGAGTCATACAGGTTCGAGTTGAAATACTGGGTGCCGTACGCCATGTCGTAGGTCATCAGGTTGATATAATTCAGCACCGGCGCGATGGCCTTCACATCAACCCAGCTTTTCGGGCTTTCCGCATTCGCACCGACAGCAATGGTCACCAGTTTTTTATCACCCAGCGCCTGACGCAGCTCTTTCAGCAGGGCCGTGAAGTTATCACGATCCGCAGGTTGCTTATCCACCAGGCCCCAGGCGCCGTTCACCGGATATTCCCAGTCGAGATCGATACCGTCGAGGCCATAGCGATCCATCACCTCCTGAACAGAACGAATGAAGGTTGCGCGACTCTCTTTGTTATCCGCCGCGCCGGAGAACCCACGCGCGCCCCAGCCACCGACTGACAGCAGGACTTTCAGATCCGGATTCTGCTTACGTAATTCAGGGACCTTTTGCAGATCGGCCTGCACTTTCGGTGATAACCAGAGCTGATGCAGCTTGTTCGGATCTTTCAGCGCATCATTGGTTTCGTCTTTCTCATTGTTGTAAATCAGGCCGAACGAATAATTGAGATGGGTGATCTGGCGGACATCAAGTTTGTCGATATCGCCGCCGGGACCGGCAGTGACGTCACCGCCGCCGTTAAAATAACCAACAGAAATCAGCGGAGCGGCAAATGCATGGGAAGCGCAAAGCAAGGGCAATGCTGCCAGTAATGGCAAAAGTTTCATACGGTTTCCTCTTTGACATTTAAAAACAAACACGCCACGGGAATGGCGTGGCGAAAAAAACAACGGGATCAGAATAGCAACGAAGCGGCAACAAAACTGCGAGTGAGATTCAACTTATGGTCATAATGCGGAAAATGCCCGGCGGGAAATGCCGGGCAGGGGGATCAGGCGTGGGTTTCCTGCCAGTCAGCCAGCGTATACAGCGTGGCGCCTTCAGCCGCCATATCCATAAACGCCTGTGCGCTGTCCTGCGGCTCAATATTGACGCCGCGACAGCCGTCGGTGATCACGCTGACGGTATAGCCCAGTTGCAGTGCATCCAGCACGGTAAACTTCACGCAATAGTCTGTCGCCAGCCCCATCACGATAAGCTCGGTGATTTCATGGTGACGAAGCCAGACGTCAAGACCGGTTTTTTGCCGGTGACCATTGTCAAAAAACGCGCTGTAGCTGTCGATCTGCGGGTTTTCGCCTTTATGAAATACCGCGTTGATCGCTTTCTGTTTCAGCAACGGGTGAAGTGCAGCGCCTTCGCTCTCCTGTACACAGTGATCAGGCCACCAGGTTTGCGCTAAGCCGTCCAGCTCGCCCTGGGTATAGGGTTCAGCGTCATGCTGACTGGCAAAACTGCCGTGGTCTGCCGGGTGCCAGTCCTGGCTGGCGACAATCGCCTCGCCACGCGCTTTACACCAGTCGATCAGGGTGTTGGCGATGTCTACCGTGCTGTCGCCTTCCGGCACCGCCAGCGCGCCGCCCGCGCAGAAATCATTCTGTAAATCGACTAGTAATAATGCCCGGTTTTTCATCAATACTCCTCAGTCGTCCGGCGTCAGTTCACCGCGCAGGTTCTGCTGCATGGCGTCCCGGATCGCCGGTGCGTCCAGATTTTGACTTAACAGATAGTGAAGTTTAGTCAGCGTCGCCTCAACGGTCATATCAAACCCGCTGATCACGCCCGCCTGCGCCAGCGCGTTGCCGGTGGCGTAACCGCCCATATTCACCTTACCGGACATACACTGCGTCAGATTAACCACCACAATCCCGCGCTGGCTGGCCTGCGCCAGTTCCTGCAAAAACTCACCGTTTTGCGGCGCGTTACCCACGCCATAGGAGCGCAGGATCAGCGCCTTCACCGGCTGGCGGAGGAAGTTACGCACCACGTCCGCGGAAATCCCCGGATAAATCGTCACCACGCCAATCGGCTGCGGCGTAATCGGGTGAACGGTCAGCGTTCCGCTGCCGTGCGGGGCGGGTGGTGTGCCGAGACGGCGGATATGAATACCGGCTTCCAGCAGCGCGGGCAGGTTAGGCGAGGCAAAGGCGTTGAAGCCGTCGGCATGCGCTTTGGTGGTGCGGTTGCCGCGATAGAGACAATTATTAAAAAACAGCGTTACTTCGTTGATCGGATAATTCGCCGCCACATACAGCGCATTCAGCAGGTTGATTTGCCCGTCGGAACGCAGTTCAGCAAGTGGAATTTGTGACCCTGTCACAATCACTGGCTTGCCCAGATTCTCCAGCATAAACGACAGCGCTGAGGCGGTGAACGCCATGGTGTCGGTGCCATGCAGGATCACAAAGCCATCGTACTCGTCGTAATGTTGTCTGATGTCATCGGCAATATGCTGCCAGTCCTGCGGCGTCATGTCCGATGAATCCATCAGCGGGGCGTATTCGTGGATGGTGAAGTCCGGCATTTCAGGACGGTGGAATTCAGGCATCAGCGCCAGTTGACGCTGCAGATGACCGGAAACGGGAATGTAACCCTGCTCAGATCGTTGCATACCGATCGTACCGCCGGTATAAGCAACGTAAATCGATTTTTTTTGCATGGTATCAGGCTATTACGTAAAGAAAATCCCCTCCATCAGGAGGGGATACCAGTTACTTAATATTGGCGCAGGTGAGGCAAAATGCATAGCGGTTTTGCGGATCGTTAAACGCGGCGAGTTTGTCGGTCTCCGCTTTCACGGCGCTGGCGGCCGTCACGACAGGTGCAGGGAAGTAAGCCTGCAACACCTGTGGCAGTGCGGCGTGAACCGAGCCGCCCAGGCTGTCCATTAACCGGTTGAACAGGCTCGGCTCTTCCTGATAGTAATCGACGTGCCACGTTTTCACTTTGGCGAGTGACGCGGCTTTCGCCACTGCATCGTCAAAATCACCGAGACTGTCGACCAGACCGTTGGCTTTCGCATCCTGACCCGTCCAGACGTGGCCCTGAGCGATTTTGTCGATCTGCTCCGGCGTGCTCTTACGGGCCTGCGCCACCAGCGTGATAAAGCGCTGATACCCGTTTTCAATGCTCAGCTGCATCATCTGCTGCACTTCCGGCGGTAACGTTTTGGTCAGCGAGACATCCGCCAGCGGTGAGGTCGCCACGCCATCGGTGTGTACACCAATTGAATCCAGCGAGTTTTCAACCGTGTTGATGACGCCAAAAATACCGATCGAGCCGGTCAGCGTGCTGGCGTTCGCTACAATGTAGTTTGCCGGGGTGGAGATCCAGTAGCCGCCGGACGCGGCCATACCGCCCATCGACACCACCACCGGTTTACCGGCCGCTCTGGCCGCCGCCAGTTCTGAACGGATCACTTCCGACGCCGTCACGCTGCCGCCAGGGCTGTTCACCCGCAGCACAATCGCTTTTACTTTCGGATCGAGTCGCGCATCGCGGATTTGTGACGCGGTGGTATCGCCGCCGACATTCCCCGGCGTCTCCTCGCCATCCATGATTGCGCCGTTGGCGAAGACCACAGCAATGCTGTCGCCCTTGTCGGACGGGGTATTCAGCGAGTAATCGTAGTAGCTGACCGCGCGGTAGTTTTTATCCTCCGCATTCCAGCCAAACTGCTTCGACAGCGCTTTTTCCACCTCGGCGCTGGAAGCCAGTTGATCGACCAGCTTGCTGTCCAGCGCATACTGCGCGGTATCGCCGTTGGTCTTACGCAGACCGTCTAACAGACCCTGCGCGCCAGGGAACACCTGCTGCGGAGTGATTTCGCGGTTAGCGGCGATGGTGTTCAGGTAGTTCTGCCACAGCTCGCCAATCCAGCGGCTGTCCGCTTCGCGGGCGGCGGGAGACATATCGTCGCGGATAAACGGTTCAACGGCAGATTTATAAGTGCCGACGCGGAACACATGGGTGGAGACTTTCAGCTTGTCGAGCAGGGATTTGTAATACAGACCATTGGTGGCAAAACCATGCAGATCCACCAGCCCCTGCGGCGAGAGATAAATCTTGTTGGCAAAGCTCGCCAGGTAATACTGGCCCTGCGAGTAGTTATCGCCGATGGCGTAAACCGGTTTACCGCTGTCGCGGAATTCGCGCAGCGCCTTACCGATGTACTGCATGGACGGCTGATCGCCTCCGGCAAAATCTTTCAGATCAAGCACGATGCCGGTGATGTTGCGGTCATCTTTCGCCTGACGGATGGTCTGAACGATATCAAACAGCGAGTTTTCCTGCAGGCGGTCGGAACTCGCGCCGAAGAACTGACGGCTGAAAGCGCCAAATTTGCTGCTGGTGGAGGGTTTATCCACCACCACGCCGGTGATATCCATCAGCAGTGCGCCGCGCGATGCATGTTCGGTCGTGGTATTGCTGAACTGCGTCCAGATCCCGACAACCACCAGCACCAGCAGGATAAAAAATAAATTCAGCACCAGCTCACGGATAAAATTGAGCAATCGCCATGTCCATTTAAAGAAACCGGCAATTATTCGCCAAAGGGTTCGCATGTATTCTCCCTGACCAGACAAATAAAGAGTGCGCTACTTCAGGCGTAACGTACGGGTATCCTAAAGTTACCGCCGCCGGTTGTCAGCAGGAATCGGCAACCGCTCTGTAACTAAATCGCTAACCATGTTAATTTTGTGAAATATTATCCCACAGGAGCACGCCAAATGGATGCACTTGAACTACTGGTAAACCGCCGCAGCGCCTCTCGCCTGGCAGAGCCTGCACCGGCGGGTGAGCAACTGGAAAATATTCTGCGTGCAGGTATGCGCGCGCCGGATCACGGGACGTTACAGCCCTGGCAATTCTTTATCATTGAAGGCGACGGTCGCGAGCGTTTCAGCCAGTTGCTGGCTGACGGCGCAATCCAGGCCGGAGAAGATGAAAAAGCGGTCGATAAAGCGCGCAATGCGCCGTTTCGCGCGCCGCTGATTATCGCTGTGGTGGCGAAATGTCAGGAGCATCATAAGGTGCCGCAATGGGAGCAGGAGATGTCTGCCGGGTGCGCGGTGATGGCCATGCAAATGGCGGCGGTGGCGCAGGGGTTTAACGGCATCTGGCGCAGCGGTGCGCTGACCGAAAACCCGCTGGTTCGCGACGGTTTTCACTGCCGCGCGCAGGATAAAATCGTCGGTTTTCTTTATCTCGGTACCCCGCAACTGAAAGCCTCTACCACCGTGTCGGTGCCCGATACCTCACCGTTCGTGGTGCGTTTCTGACGCCCGCTGGCCCGGTATGCCTTCCGCTACCGGGCATGACGCTTCGTTTCCCCGCCAGGACTGCGCGCATAATGAGCAACAGTGCGCGAAATCAGACAGCAGCACTTATCACGCCACGCTTTGAGCGGTACCATAGCCGGATTGCAATGACAGGAGATGTCCATGAGCGAGCAAGCCATTCGTTTAACGCAATACAGCCACGGAGCCGGTTGCGGTTGTAAAATTTCCCCCAAAGTGCTGGAAACCATCCTGCACAGTGAACAGGCGAAGTTTGTCGACCCGAACCTGCTTGTCGGTAACGAGACCCGCGACGACGCGGCGGTCTACGATCTGGGCAACGGCACGTCGGTCATCAGTACCACCGATTTCTTTATGCCGATTGTCGATAATCCGTTCGATTTCGGTCGCATTGCGGCCACCAACGCCATCAGCGATATCTTTGCGATGGGCGGTAAGCCGATCATGGCGATTGCCATTCTGGGCTGGCCTGTCGATAAGCTGTCGCCGGAAATTGCCCGTGAAGTGATTGAGGGTGGGCGTTTTGCCTGCCAGCAGGCGGGCATTGCGCTGGCGGGCGGCCATTCCATTGACGCGCCGGAGCCGATTTTTGGTCTCGCGGTCACCGGGATCGTCCCGACCGAGCGGGTGAAGAAAAACAGCACCGCGCAGGCGGGCTGTAAGCTGTTTCTCACCAAACCGCTGGGCATTGGCGTACTGACCACCGCGGAGAAAAAATCACTCCTCAGGCCAGAACATCAGGGGCTGGCGACGGAAGTGATGTGTCAGATGAATCTCGCCGGTGCGGCGTTTGCCAACATTGACGGCGTGACGGCGATGACTGACGTCACCGGTTTTGGCCTGCTGGGTCACCTCAGTGAAATGTGCCAGGGCGCAGGTGTGCAGGCGCTGATCCGTTTTGCCGATGTGCCGAAACTGCCGGGCGTGGAAGAGTATATCGCCAAAGGCGCAGTACCGGGCGGCACCGGGCGTAACTTCGCCAGCTATGGTCATCTGATGGGCGAAATGCCGGACGAGTGGCGTTCGCTGCTCTGCGATCCACAAACCTCCGGCGGTCTGCTGCTGGCAGTTCTCCCGGAAGCGGAAACGGAAGCGAAAGCGGCGGCGGCGGAGTTCGGCGTCACGCTGACGGAAATCGGTGAGCTGATCACGGCACGCGGTGGCCGACCGATGATCGAGATCCGTTAAGTCGATGCGTCTGTTCATCGCGGAAAAGCCGAGTCTGGGTCGTGCCATTGCGGACGTGCTGCCAAAGCCGCACCGCAAAGGGGACGGCTTTATCGAGTGCGGCAACGGGCAGGTGGTCACCTGGTGTATTGGTCACCTGCTGGAGCAGGCGCAGCCGGATGTCTATGACAGCCGTTATGCTCGCTGGAACCTGATGGATTTGCCGATCGTCCCGGAAAAGTGGCAGCTACAGCCGCGTCCGTCGGTCACCAAACAGCTTAACGTCATCAAACGTTTCCTTCACGAGGCCAGCGAAGTCATCCACGCGGGTGACCCGGATCGCGAAGGGCAATTGCTGGTCGATGAAGTGCTGGATTACCTGCAACTGTCGGCGGAAAAGCGCCAGCAGGTGCAGCGCTGCCTGATTAACGACCTCAACCCGCAGGCGGTCGAGCGGGCGATTTCTCGTCTGCGCGCCAACAGCGAGTTTATTCCACTGTGCGTGTCGGCACTGGCCCGCGCCCGCGCTGACTGGCTGTATGGCATCAACATGACCCGTGCGTACACGCTACTCGGGCGTAACGCTGGTTATCAGGGCGTGCTGTCGGTGGGCCGCGTTCAGACCCCGGTGCTGGGGCTGGTGGTGCGGCGCGATGAAGAAATTGAAAACTTCGTCGCCAAAGATTTTTTCGAAGTGAAAGCACACATCGTCACCCCGAAAGAGGAACGGTTTACCGCCACCTGGCAGCCGAGCGACGCCTGCGAACCGTATCAGGATGAAGAAGGGCGTTTGCTGCACCGTCCGCTGGCGGAACATGTGGTGGCGCGCATTTCCGGGCAACCGGCGATAGTCACCGCGTACAATGACAAGCGCGAATCCGAACCGGCACCGCTGCCGTTCTCGCTTTCCGCCCTGCAGATTGAAGCGGCAAAACGCTTCGCCCTGAGCGCGCAGAACGTGCTCGATATCTGCCAGAAGCTGTATGAAACTCACAAACTGATTACCTATCCGCGCTCCGACTGCCGTTATCTGCCGGAAGAGCATTTTGCCGGTCGTCAGGCGGTGATGAATGCGATTGGCGTTCATGCGCCTGATCTGCTGCCGCAACCGGCGGTTGATCCCGATACCCGCAACCGCTGCTGGGATGACAAAAAAGTCGATGCCCACCATGCGATTATCCCCACTGCCCGCAGCGCGTCGGTACGTCTCAGCGAACACGAAGCCAATGTTTATAGCCTGATTGCGCGCCAGTATCTGATGCAGTTCTGCGCCGATGCGGTGTACCGGAAATGCCAGATTGACCTCGACATCGCCAACGGCAAGTTTATCGCCAAAGCGCGTTTCCTCGCCGAAGCAGGCTGGCGGACGTTGCTGGGTGCGAAAGAGCGCGACGAAGAGAACGACGGCACACCGTTGCCGGTGATGGCGAAAGACGATGAATTGCTGTGCGAGAAAGGGGAAGTGGTGGAGCGCCAGACCCAGCCGCCGCGCCATTTTACTGACGCGACGCTGCTGTCTGCGATGACCGGTATCGCCCGTTTTGTGCAGGACAAAGATCTGAAAAAGATCCTTCGCGCCACCGACGGGCTGGGTACCGAAGCCACCCGCGCCGGGATCATCGAACTGCTGTTTAAACGCGGGTTCTTAACCAAAAAAGGGCGCTATATCCATTCGACCGATCCGGGCAGAGCGCTGATCCACTCGCTGCCGGAACTGGCATCGCGGCCGGACATGACCGCGCACTGGGAATCAGTGCTGACGCAAATCAGCGAAAAACAGTGTCGTTATCAGGACTTTATGCATCCGTTGGTGGGTACGCTTAATGAACTGATTCAGATGGCGCGCAATACGCCAGTGACACAGTTCAGAGGCATAGTCGCGCCAGGCGGCGGGAATAAACCAGCACGGGCCGTAGGCCGGGTCAGGCGCAGCCGCCACCCGGCGAAGGGTGGCAGCGAAGCATGAAAAAGCCCGGTGGCGCTGGCGCTTACCGGGCCTACAACAGCGCTTCGGAACTTTAAATCACGCCCTGCGCCAGCATCGCGTCGGCCACTTTTACAAAGCCGGCGATGTTTGCGCCACGCACATAATGCGTCTGCTTGCCTTCACCGCCATACTCCACGCAGGCCTGGTGAATATCCAGCATAATGTGGTGCAGACGGGCGTCGACTTTCTCGGATTTCCAGCTCAGTCGCGCGGCGTTCTGCGCCATCTCCAGCCCTGACGTCGCCACGCCACCCGCGTTAGCCGCCTTACCCGGCGCAAAGAGCACACCGGCTTCGAGGAACAGATCGGTCGCGGCGATGGTCGTCGGCATGTTTGCGCCTTCTGCCACTACCTTCACACCGTTGGCGATAAGCTGTCGCGCGGCGTCAACATCCAGTTCGTTCTGCGTGGCGCACGGCAGGGCAATATCTACCGGTACTGACCACGGCTGTTTACCTTCCAGATAGGTCAGGCCAAACTCTCGGGCGTAATCGGCAACACGGCCATCGCGGCTGGTTTTGATTTCGCACAGACGCGCCAGTTTTTCCGTCGTAAACCCGGCTTCATCCACCACCGTGCCGCTGGAATCCGACGCGGTCACCACGCGGGCGCCAAAGGCCATGGCTTTTTCAATCGCATATTGCGCGACGTTACCGGAACCGGAAACCGCGACGCGCATCCCTTCCAGACCGAGCCCGTGGCGTTTCAGCATGGCGTCGGTGAAGTAAATCAGGCCATAACCCGTCGCTTCCGGGCGGATCAGGCTGCCGCCGAACGACAGGCCCTTGCCGGTGAATACACAGGCGGTGTTGTTGGACAGTTTTTTCATCATCCCGGCCATAAAGCCGACTTCACGCGCACCCACGCCGATGTCCCCGGCCGGGACGTCAGTATCCGCGCCGAGATGGCGATACAGTTCGGTCATCAGGGCCTGGCAGAAACGCATGATTTCGCCTTCGCTTTTGCCTTTTGGATCGAAATCGCTGCCGCCTTTACCGCCACCCATCGGCAGCGTGGTGAGGGCGTTCTTAAAGGTTTGCTCAAAGCCAAGGAACTTCAGGATCGACAGGTTCACTGACGGGTGAAAACGCATGCCGCCTTTAAACGGACCGATAGCGGAGCTGAACTGGACGCGCCATGCGCGGTTGACCTGCACCTGATTGCGGTCATCAACCCAGACAACGCGGAACTGGATCACGCGCTCCGGCTCTACCAGTCGCTCAAGCAGCGACAACTGGCGGTAGCGTGGGTTCTGTTCAAGAAATGGCCAAAGTGTCGACATAACTTCTCTTACCGCTTGCGCGAACTCGTGTTGCTGTGGGTCGCGCTGTTGAACGTGTGAGAGAAAAGTCTCCAGAGATGCTATCTGTTCCATAGACGGTTAAACCTCTTGTGATTGTGAATCGTTTCGTAGTGTTGTATTTGCTTTACTTATAATTATCAGGACAGCAATTTTCGAATATACCACCGCCAGCGCAGCGGCTGACAAGGAAAATTCTGCTCGACGGTAAAATTCATAATTTGCGGCAGGTCATAACTAAATGCGATGGTGAGTCAAATTTAAGGAAGTCAGAATATCTGCCGATAATCCGATGATGAGGTGTTATCAGGACGAAAAATGATGAAACGACATGTGATGATTGGGTTGCTGGCGGTTATCGCGTTGGGCGTGCAGGCTGAGGAGCGCTACCGCCCGGACGTACAAGTGAACGTACCACCCGAGGTGTTCAGCTCCGGCGGGCAACCTGCGCAGCCCTGCGCTCAGTGCTGCATCTATCAGGATCAAAATTATTCCGAAGGGGCGGTGATCAAAGCCGAAGGGGTGGTGTTGCAGTGCCAGCGAGATGAGAAAACCCTCAGCACGAATCCGCTGGTCTGGCGGCGAGTAAAACCATAAACGCTTCCAGCAGCGGGACGTCCGCAGGTGCCAGCGGGTAATCAAACGCTTCCTGCGGCGAGCACCATACCAGCTGGCTGTGGTCGTGCGCCGTCAGCTCGCCGTTAAATGACGGGACGTGCCAGGCGTGCAGATGAATGCATCGTCCGGAAACTTCACGCTGATGGCTGGCGACATACGCTCCCGGCTGCGCCTCAATGCCCAATTCTTCACGCAACTCGCGGATCAGCGCTTCTGGCTGCGTTTCCCCTGCCTCGACTTTACCGCCGGCAAATTCCCATAACCCTGGCTGATCGGTATGCGGCGGACGTTGCGCCAGCAGGATTTTTCCGTCGCGTTCAATGATTGCGGCGACAACATCAATCGTTTTAAGCATATGAATCAACACTCTTGTTAACGTGATGCCATACTATCGTTTCCTTTGTGATGACTAAAGCACACCAGGAGTCTGCAGGTGAAAAATGATGCGCCGTGGGTGGCCCCGCTGCAACAGCTTCCCGTCAGTCTGAAACCCATCGCCGCCATGCAACAAAAACATTATGGCGCGGTGCTGAACCCCACCCGCTGGTGGGGGCGTATGCCGCGGCTGTTCTGGCTGGTGGCGCTGTTTGTCGGTTTTCTTGAGCGCCGCCGTTCGCCGCTGGCCCCGGAATTGCGGGCGCTGCTGATGACCCGTATTTCGCAGGTTTGCCATTGCGATTTCTGCATTGATACCAACAGTCTGCGGCTGGCAGAGCGCAGCGGCGCGATGGAGAAAGTGCTGGCGGTCGCCAGCTGGCGGGATTCGACGCTGTTTACTGCGCAGGAACGGGCGGCGCTGGCCTATGCCGATGCGGTTACCGCGACGCCGCCACAAGTCGATGAAGCCCTGAAAGCAGAATTGTCGGCGCATTTCAACGCAGACGCGATCAGTGAAATGACGGCGTTGATTGCGTTTCAGAATCTTTCGGCGCGCTTTAATGCCGCGCTGGAGATCCCGTCACAGGGCTTGTGTCAGCGTGCGGGGCATCCTGATGCTTGACCGTCATCTGCACCCGCGCGTGAAACCATGGCTCAACGCCCTGGCGGCGCGGCTCGACAACACCAGTGTTACCCCGGACGGCATTACGCTTACCGGCTTTGCCATCGGGCTGCTGGCGCTGCCGTTTCTGGCGCTGGGCTGGTACGGGCCTGCGCTGGTGGTGATCATCCTGAACCGCCTGTCTGGCGGGCTGGATGGCGCGCTGGCGCGGCGGCGAGGGCTGACAGACGCCGGTGGCTTTCTCGATATCGCGCTCGATTTTCTCTTCTACGCTCTGGTGCCGTTTGGCTTTATTCTCGCCGACCCGGCGCAAAACGCGCTGGCGGGAAGCTGGTTGCTGTTCGCATTTATCGGCACTGGCAGCAGTTTTCTGGCCTTCGCTGCACTGGCGGCAAAACATCAGATCGATAACCCCGGCTATGCGCACAAGTCGTTTTATTATCTGGGTGGCTTAACCGAAGGCAGCGAGACGATCGCACTGTTTGTCCTGAGCTGTCTGTTCCCGGCGTGGTTCCCGGCGTGGTTCCCGGTGATGGCGTGGGTTTTTGGCGGCCTGTGCTGGCTGACGACGCTGACCCGCGTGTGGAGTGGATATGTGACGTTGAAGCGGTTATAAGCCCGGCAGACGCGCTGCCGGGTATCCGGGGATTACAGTGTGCTGTCCGGCCCGCGTTCGCCGCTGGCGATCGGGTTTTTCGGATTCTGGCTCCATTCATACCAGCCGCCGTCGTACACCGACACCTTCGTCCAGCCCATCGCCCGCGCGTACATGAAGGTTTCCGAGGCGCGCCAGCCAGTGCCGCAATAGAAAGCCACCTGCTGTTCAGGGAGAATATTCCAGCTTTTCCACATTGCGGCGATGTCGTCCGCGGACCGCATAGTGCCGTCCGGGTTATGGAAATCTTCCATGTGGGTCGAATCACTCCCGGCATGTCCCCAGCGGGCGCCCGCGATTTCACCTTTCGGTTTGATATAGCTGTAACCGCTGGTTACCCCGGTAAACTCTGGCCACGAACGGATGCTGACCAGCGAGGCGTCCTGACGATGCAGCAGGGCGCGCGCCTGTTCCATATTGAGCATTAACTGTGGCTGACCGGGGATCGGCGCGCCAAAATCTGGCGCAGGCGTCTCTTTCGACGGTGTACCGCGCTCGACCGGCAGACTGGCGTCAGACCAGGTTTTCCAGCCGCCATCCAGCAGACGCACATCTTTCACGCCCGCGTAGAGCATGATCTGCGCCACCCGCGCAGCGGCATACACATCGCGTCCGTAGAGGACAACCGTGGTGTCGTGACGAATGCCGTGCTTCGCCAGCATCGCTTTTAGCTGCGCATCGGAGACTTTATTCCACAGCGGCTCGCTTTCCACTTCGTTGGTATCGATGTAACCCGCCCCCGGAATGTGGCTTATCAGGTAATACTTCGGCGCACCCCAGCCCGCTTCAAACACTTTCCAGTCGCCGGTCGGTGCGGCCGTCACCGTTTTTCCCTGTTGCAGATCATGCAGCCATTGCGGGTATACCAGTTGCTCGAAGTGCGGCAGTTTTTGCAGCCGTGCCGGGTCGTTCAGTGCATCGCTGAGGGTGCTCAGATGGTTAAATCCGGCTTTTTTCAGCCGCGCGGAGACCGCACGAACGTCCTCCTCGCTGCCGTACAGGGCCAGCGCGGTGTCAGCGCGAAGCTGATGTTGTTTCGCCCAGTCACGGAGTTGCTCGTCGCTCATCGCGGAAAGCCAGCGAGCAGCGAGGTTACGCGCCGCGGGTTCATGACCCTGCGGCCCATTCAGCGCCTGCGGCCAGCCGTTATAGAACGCGCTCGGGCGCGTATCGACGACCACGCCATGATGCTGTTGAAGCTGTGAGAAGGTCAGAGAGGTCGCCATGTCAGCGGCAAAGGAAGATGCAGAAGAGGCAAGCCCGATAACCAGGGCCAGCGCGGTCAGTTGAGAAACACGTTTCATCGAATTGCCCGTCATTGTCGATAAATTGAAGCGCCATTCTGCGACCCCGGTATGAGAAAAACGTTGCGCAAACGCAGTTTATTGCCAGTTTTCCAGTGACATACAGCGACCGTTCAGCGGAATGTCGGCGACATCATGCGTCACCAGCACCACCGGGATCGCCAGCCGTGTCAGTTCGGCAAACACCCACTGGCGAAAGCTTTCGCGCAGGGAAACGTCGAGGCGGCTGAAGGGTTCATCCAGCAGCAGCGCGGCAGGTTGCGCCAGCATCGCCCGTAACAGGCTGACGCGCGCCCGTTGTCCGCCGGAGAGCGTCGCCGGGTCACGATGATAAAATCCGGCGAGTTCTGCCTGTTCCAGTGCCGCTTCCACACGGGCTTTGCGCTGCGAGCCTTTTACTGTCGCGGGCAGCGCCAGCAGAAGATTTTGCCCGACACTGAAGTGGTCGAACAGCAGCGCATCCTGAAACAGAATGCCGATTTCCCGCGCCTGCGTTGGCAGCGTGTCGCGGCGGCGATCACTGAGCCACAGCTCGCCCTGCGCCTGAAACACCGCAGGTAACGCGCCCGCCATCCAGGCAAACAGAGTCGATTTACCGCTACCGGATGCGCCCATCAGCGTCAGTATTTCGCCAGGCGCAACGCTGAAATCGACGTTGCGCAGCAGCGGCGTATCGTGAAGGGTCAGGGTGGTGTTTTTGACGATAAGCATCAGCGTAAACCTTGTCGGTAGTGCCCGACGCCACGGGCGAGCAGGGCTGTCAGGGCGAAAACCAGCGCCGGGAGCAGAAGCTGCCAGAGCGATAATAGTGCCAGCAGACGCATGTCGCCGCCGCTGCTTTGCGCCACCGCGTCCGTGGTCAGCGTCGGAACGCGTCCGGCGCCCAGCCACAGGGTCGGTAAATATTGTGCAATGCTGACTGAGAATCCCACCGCCAGCGCGGCAAGCAGCGGGCGTATCAGCAACGGGCAGGTGATCCACAGAAAAATCCGTCCCTGTCGCCAGCCGAGTGTGCGGGCAATCAGCAACAGGCGCGGGTCGATGCGCTGCCACGCCGGGCGCAGGACAAACAGCATCCACGGGATCACCCACAGCAGATGCCCCCAGAATACCGCGAAAACTGTGCCATCGAGCCAGGCGCTCAGTGCGAGGTGATATTGCCCGGCCACCAGCGGCAATGCGGGTAACAGCAGCGGTAGCCAGAGCAGTGGCGTCAGACGCGCCAGTCCCCATTCGAGCCACAACAGGCAGAGTACAGCGCCAGTCAGCGCCGTCAGCGTTGCCAGCAGCAGACTGTTCATCAGGCTTTCACTGGCAGGGATGCGCCATTGCGCCAGCAACAATAATACCAGTGCGCATAACAACCCACAGAACGGAAGCAGGGCGGTGAGACCGCGACCCGGCCATGCCACGCGGCCGGGGTGGCGATGGCCGCGAAAATCGGGCACCCGGCGTTGCCAGAGCCACCAGAATCCCCGGCCTGACAAGACAAACACAGCCAGTAACAACAGCAGGATCAGACACGCCAGCGCGCCTTTTGCCTGCTGCGACGGGTCACCCTGACTGATCCACGTCCAGGCAAGCACCGCCAGCGTCGGCGGATTACCTGGCCCTAAAATCAGCGCCACATCCACTGCCGACAGCGTCCAGGCGGCGGTGGCGACCAGCACCAGCCCGAGCGCGGGGGCGATGGCAGGCAGGATCAGATACCACAAACACTGCCAGCGGCTGTAGCCCTGGCTTTTCAGCACCAGCGTTTGCTGCGCCAGCCGGGTTTCGCCGAGTACGCCGTACATCGCCCAGAGAATAAACCCGCTCTCTTTGACCGCCAGCGTCAGCCCCAGCCCGACGCCATAATGATCAACCACCGGAACGCAGACACGGCAGAGCTGAAACAGCCAGCCGCCTTCGGCAAACAGCAGCAATGCGCTGGCGGCAAAGGCGACATGCGGCACTGCCAGCAGCAACGGCAGGCGTGAAACCAGCGTTTGCCAGCCAGTCCCCGGCCAGCATACGGCGATGGCGGTCAGGGCGAGCGCCTGCGCGCCGAAAACAGCAATGCCCGTTGAGACCAGCGTGGCGGCGAGCGCCTGCCAGAGTTGCGTGTCAGCGAACAGCGCCTGCCAGTGGTCAGGCGACAGCGCAGGTTCCGCCATCAGCTTCAGCGCAGGCAGCAGCGGCGCATAGATGGCCGCCATAACCCCGACGACCAGCAGCGTCAGTGCGTACCGTAGCGGCGTAGCCATTCCTGCTCCAGCGCGTTGACCCACAGCGCATGAGGCTCTGCCAGCACCGGCGGCGCATGTGGCGGCAGGCGAGACGCCAGCACCTTACGCTGCGCTTCCGGCAGTTTTTGTGGGTCGAGTACCGAGGGATCGCCCCAGACCGCCGGGTCGGATTTTCGTAACTGCGCCTCCGGCGACAGCAGGAAATTCGCCACCACCTGCGCACCTGCCGCCGCACTGGTGTTTTTGGGGATAGTCACAAAATGCACGTTGCCAATCATGCCGTCGCGAAAGCCAAAACTGTAGCTGTCTTTCGGCAGATCGCCGCTGGCGATTTTCTGCTGTGCATGCATGGGGTTGAAGGTCAGTGAAAGCCGCAGTGTGCCTTGCGCCAGCATCTGATCCATGCGTGCAGGTGAGGCCGGGAAATCGCGGCCGTCACGCCATAAATACGGATGGAGTTTGTCGAGATAAGCCCAAAGTGACGCTGTCACGCGCGCGAACGCCGCCGGATGCGGCGGTTTTTTCAGTGCGGCGGGATCGTCGGTCAGCGCCATCAACAACTGTTCGAGAAACGCGGTCGCGGTAAAGTCGGGCGGGCGCGGATAGCTCACCGTGCCGGGGTGTTCAGACGCGAACTGCAACAGCGCCGCGGGAGAATCAGGCGGCACGGGCGTTTCCCCCTGACGGGCGATAAACGTCAGTTGCGCGCTGCCCCAGGGCGATTCCGCGCCTTCCACCGGCAGCGAAAAATCTTCACGCACCGGCTTTTTCGTATCGACATAACGCCAGTTCGGCAGTGTCTCCGCCCAGCCGGTACGCACCAGCCCGGCCTCTTTCAGCGTACGGAAATTCTCGCCATTCACCCACAGCAAATCGATGGAACCGCGAGTTTTGCGTCCCGCCTGCGCTTCGGCCTGAATGCGTTTCACGCTGTCGGCTGCATCGGCAATCGGCACAATGCGCAGGTCAATGGCGTAATCGCGTTTCACTTCGCCACGCACCCAGTCGAGAAAACGGTTAACCGCCGGATCGCCGCCCCAGGCATTGAACCAGACCGTCTGACCCTGCGCTTGCTGTTTGATGGTCTGCCAGTTGTCGGCAGCCAGTGAGTGGCCTGCGAACAGCAGACTGAGGGAGAAGAGACAATAACGCACACGGCGCATAATGCATCCTTACTGTTGAATAAAGCGCGCCATCAGCTTGCGGGAGATCAGCGGCAACAGGCCGATCAGCGCGAAGGCCAACAGCATCGCGGGGGAGAGAATATCCTGTAACGTATTCAGTTGTCCGAGTTGTCGCCCGGCATTTACATACACCACCGTGGCGGGGAGCATGCCGAGCTGGCTGACCCACCAGTAACGGGCCACGCCAATGCGTGTCACCCCGGCCAGCAGGTTGACCAGAAAAAAGGGAAACAGCGGCATCAGCCGCAGGGCGAAGAGATAAAATGCCCCGTCGCGCGCCATGCCTGCATTGACGGTATTCATCTGCCCCGGAAAGCGCTGCGTAACGCCGTCAGCCAGCAGATAACGGCTGACCAGCATCGCCAGCGTCGCGCCTGCGGTAGAGGCAAAAGAAACGACGACAAGCGCCAGCCAGAAGGGAAACAGCGAACCGCCGAGCAGCGTTAACAGCGCCGCGCCGGGGATCGATAATGCTGAAACCAGCACATAGAGGAAAAAATAGAGCGCCACGCCCGCCAGCGGATGCTGGCTGAACCCCTCAGCGAGGGCGGCGTGGGATTGCTGCAGGGCGGTGAGTGAGAGCAGGTTGCGGGGTATCAGGGCGATCCCCGCCGCGATACACACCATCAGCACGACCAGCAGCAGGATTTTACGACGGTTCAACGGCGTTTATTTTCCTTTAAAGGTCGCCCACACCGGCGCATGGTCGGACGGTTTTTCCATGCTGCGAATGTCATAGTCAATGCCGGTTTCAACGCAGTGCTGTGCCAGCGGCGAACTTGCCAGCAGCAGGTCGATGCGCAGGCCGCGATTGTCATCAAAGCCTTTGGAACGGTAATCGAACCACGAGAAACGATCCTGCGTGTCCGGGTGCGCGTGGCGGAAAGTATCTACCAGACCCCAGCCGAGCAGGCGCTCCATCCACTCGCGCTCTTCCGGCAGGAACGAACATTTACCGGTGCGCAGCCAGCGTTTGCGGTTCTCATCACCAATACCGATATCCAGATCCGTCGGGCTGATATTCATGTCGCCCATGATCAGCACCGGGTTTTCTTTTTTCAGTTCGCCGTCGAGATAGTTCTGCAGGTTTTGATAGAACTTCTCTTTCGCCGGGAATTTGATCGGATGGTCGCGGCTTTCACCCTGCGGGAAATAGCCGTTAATTACTGTGACGTTGCCTAATGGCGAGGGAATTTCCGCCATGATGATGCGGCGCTGAGCCTCTTCGCCATCATCAGGAAAACCGCGGCGCACGGAGATCGGCGTCTCTTTGGTGAGCAGTGCCACGCCGTAGTGGCCTTTCTGCCCGTGATAAAAGACGTTATAGCCGAGCTTCGCCACCTCTTCGAGCGGGAACATATCGTCGTGAACTTTGGTCTCCTGCAGGCCGATCACGTCCGGTTGATGCTTGTCGACGATGGCTTCCAGTTGATGAGGACGGGCGCGCAGGCCGTTGATATTAAAAGAGACAAATTTCATAGTCGCTGCCACTGTGCAAGGTGAATAGTGAAGGGATGGTAGCAGAATTTCCCCCGTCTGACTTCATCGCCCGCAGAGTTTCTGCGGCGCGTGTTTAAACCCTCATCGCCGGGCGCAATGATTGCCCCATTCTGAAGCATCCGCCCCACTTTGGGGCAGTTTTCCGCGTCAAATTTCGCAGGTGATCACAAATCACGAATTAAGTTTTGCTAATGCATAATGTTGCGATTATTAGCATCGCTAATGCTTGATTTTGCGGTTTTATTCACTTTTTATGCAGTTTGTGTGAATAGTGGCAGGTCGTAACTCATTGATTTCAGGTTATCCACTTCTGGTTATGCACTTTTAACGCTGGCTGGCACGAACTGTGCAATCTACATTTACAGCGCAAACACACCATAATATTTAACAATATTGAAACCTTTAATTTACCGGAAGAGGTCACTATGTCTCAGTCAATGACGCGTAACAATTTTGATGAATGGATGATGCCGGTTTACGCCCCGGCGGCCTTTATACCGGTACGCGGAAAGGGTTCACGCCTGTGGGACCAGCAGGGTAAAGAATACATTGATTTTGCTGGTGGGATCGCCGTTAACGCGCTCGGTCATGCGCACCCGGTGATGATCAACGCGCTGACCGAACAGGCGAACAAATTCTGGCACACCGGCAACGGCTACACCAACGAGCCTGCGTTGCGGCTGGCGAAACAGCTTATCGATGCCACCTTCGCCGAACGCGTGTTCTTCTGCAACTCCGGCGCGGAAGCCAACGAAGCAGCGCTGAAGCTGGCGCGCAAATATGCCCATGACCATTACGGTAAGCACAAAAGCGGCATCGTGGCGTTCAAAAACGCCTTTCACGGACGCACGCTGTTTACCGTTTCGGCGGGCGGTCAGCCTTCCTATTCACAGGATTTTTCCCCGTTGCCGCCGGACATCAGCCACGCGGTTTACAACAATCTGGACTCTGCCCGCGAACTGATTAATGACACCACCTGCGCGGTGATTGTTGAGCCAATGCAGGGCGAAGGCGGCGTGGTCCCGGCAGATCCGGCGTTCCTCAAAGGATTGCGCGAGCTGTGCGATCAGTACAACGCGCTGCTGATTTTTGATGAAGTACAGACCGGCGTTGGCCGTACCGGCGAGCTGTATGCCTATATGCATTACGGCGTGACGCCGGATGTGCTGTCCACCGCCAAAGCGCTGGGCGGCGGCTTCCCGGTGGGCGCGGTACTGACCACTGAAAAATGCGCCAGCGTGATGACCGTTGGCACCCACGGCACCACTTACGGCGGTAACCCGCTGGCGAGCGCGGTGGCCGGTGCGGTCTTTTCTGTTATCAATACCCGGGACGTGCTGAACGGCGTTAAGCAGCGCCACCAGTGGTTCACTGAGCGGTTACAGGCAATCAACGCCCGCTTCGGCCTGTTCAATGAGATTCGCGGCATGGGGCTGCTGATTGGCTGCGTGCTGAAAGACGAGTATGCCGGTAAAGCAAAAGCCATCAGCCAGCAGGCCGCTGAAGAGGGACTGATGATCCTGATTGCGGGCGCGAACGTCGTGCGTTTCGCCCCGGCGCTGATCATCAGCGAAGAAGAGGTCAACAGCGGTCTCGACCGCTTTGAGCGCGCCTGTGAACGCTTCCTGAAAGGAGCCGCATCATGATGGTCATTCGTCCGGTCGGGCGAGAGGATTTGCCCGGACTGATGGCGCTGGCAGGGAAAACCGGAGGTGGGCTGACGTCGCTTCCTGCGGATGAAAAAACATTGTCCGCGCGTATCGAACGCGCGCAGAAAACCTGGGAAGGCACGCTGCCGAAGGGCGAGCAGGGCTATGTGTTTGTGCTGGAAGATACCGACAGCGGCGAAGTGGCGGGAATTTGCGCCATCGAAGTGGCGGTTGGTCTGAACGATCCCTGGTACAACTATCGTGTCGGTACGCTGGTGCATGCCTCCAAAGAGCTGAACGTCTATAACGCGCTGCCGACGCTGTTCCTCAGTAACGATCATACCGGCAGCAGCGAACTCTGTACGCTGTTCCTCGATCCGGCGTGGCGCAAAGAGGGTAACGGCTATCTGCTGTCGAAATCCCGCTTTATGTTTATGGCGGCGTTCCGCGACCACTTCAATGAAAAAGTGGTGGCCGAAATGCGCGGCGTGATCGACGAGCACGGCTATTCGCCGTTCTGGGAGAGCCTCGGGCAACGCTTTTTCTCAATGGCCTTCTCCCGCGCCGACTATCTGTGCGGCACCGGGCAGAAAGCGTTTATTGCGGAACTGATGCCCAAGCATCCGATCTACACCGATTTCCTCAGCGAAGAAGCCCGTGCGGTGATTGGCGACGTCCATCCGCAAACCGCACCGGCCCGGGCGGTACTGGAAAAAGAGGGCTTCCGCTATCGCAACTACATCGACATTTTCGACGGTGGCCCGACGCTGGAGTGCGATATCGACCGGGTTCGGGCAATCCGCAAAAGTCGGCTGGTGGAGGTTGTTGAAGGGCAGCCTGCGCCGGGCGAATGGCCCGCATGTCTGGTGTCGAATGAACAGTATCAGCAGTTCCGCGCGATGCTGGTGAATGCGGATCCCCACACCGAACGGCTGGTACTGACCGGCAAACAACTGGATGCCCTGAAATGCCGTGCGGGCGACAAGATCCGCCTGGTGCGCCTTTGCCCTGAGGAGAAAAAATCATGAGTTTATGGATCAACGGTGACTGGGAAACCGGGCGCGGGCAGGCGCGCAACAAAACCAACCCGGTGACGCACGAAACGCTGTGGAGCGGCAGCGATGCCGATGCAGAGCAGGTGGCGCAGGCGGTGACCGCCGCCCGCCGTGCTTTCCCGCAATGGGCAAAACAGCCGTTTACCGTTCGCCAGGCGATCGCTGAAAAATTCGCCGGGTTGCTGGAAACCCACAAAACAGAACTGACCGAAACCATCGCCAGTGAAACCGGCAAACCGCGCTGGGAAGCGACGACGGAAGTGACGGCGATGATCAACAAAATCGCCATTTCGGTGAAGGCGTATCACAGCCGGACGGGCGAGCAGGAGACGGCAATGGCGGACGGCGCGGCGACGCTGCGTCATCGTCCGCACGGCGTGCTGGCGGTGTTTGGCCCGTATAACTTCCCCGGCCATTTGCCGAACGGGCATATCGTTCCGGCACTGCTGGCGGGGAATACCGTGGTGTTTAAGCCGAGCGAACTGACACCCAAAAGCGGTGAGGTGGTGGTCAAACTCTGGGAACAGGCCGGGCTTCCGGCGGGCGTGCTGAATCTGGTTCAGGGCGGTCGCGAAACCGGCGAAGCGTTAAGCGCGCAGGAAGGCATCGACGGCGTGTTGTTTACCGGCAGTTCCGCCACCGGTTTCCATCTGCACCGTCAACTGGCGGGGCAGCCGCAAAAAATCCTCGCGCTGGAGATGGGCGGCAACAATCCGCTGATTGTGGATGATCCCGCTGATATCGACGCCGCGGTGCATCTGACCATTCAGTCTGCGTTTATTACCGCCGGGCAGCGCTGCACCTGCGCCCGCCGTTTGCTGGTTAAACGTGGCGAGCGTGGCGACGCCTTTCTTGCCCGCCTGGTGGAGGTCAGTCGCCGCCTGACGCCGGGGCGCTGGGATGCCGATCCACAACCCTTTATGGGCGGGCTGATTTCCCCGCAGGCCGCGCAGAACGTGCATAAAGCGTGGCTGACGCACGTCTCGAACGGCGGCAAAACGCTGCTCGAACCGCGTCTGCTGGAAGCCGATACCTCGCTGCTGACGCCGGGCATTATCGAAATGACCGGGGTGACCACCGTTGCGGATGAAGAGGTCTTCGGACCGCTGCTCTGCGTCTGGCGCTACGATACCTTTGATGAGGCCATCGCGAAGGCCAATGCTACCCGCTACGGTCTGGCGTGCGGGCTGATTTCCCCGGATCGCGAGAAATTTGACCAGTTACTGCTGGAAGCGCGCGCGGGGATCGTCAACTGGAACAAACCACTGACGGGTGCCGCCAGTACTGCACCGTTCGGCGGTACCGGCGCTTCCGGCAATCATCGCCCTGGCGCGTGGTACGCCGCCGATTACTGCGCATGGCCGATGGCGAGCCTGGAGTCGCCAGCCATTGCGCTGCCGGAAACGTTGAGTCCGGGGCTGGATTTTTCGCGTGAGGAAGGATTATGAATGCCTGGGAAGTGAACTTTGATGGCCTGGTCGGTTCAACGCACCACTACGCCGGGCTGTCGTTTGGCAATGAAGCCTCTACGAAGCATCGTTTTCAGGTGTCTAACCCGCAACTGGCCGCGAAGCAGGGGCTGCTGAAAATGAAAGCGCTGGCCGATGCGGGCTATAAGCAGGCGGTGATCCCGCCGCAGGAGCGGCCTAATGTGCCGCTGTTGCGGCAGTTAGGTTTCAGCGGCAGCGACGAGCAGGTGGTTGAGAAAGCGGCAACGCAGGCACCGCAACTGTTATCGGCTGTCAGTTCGGCGTCGTCGATGTGGGTGGCGAATGCCGCCACGGTGGCACCTTCCGCAGATACCCTCGACGGTCGCGTGCATCTGACAGTCGCCAACCTTAACAATAAATTCCACCGTGCCAGTGAAGCGCCCACCACCGAAGCGGTGCTGCGGGCGTTGTTGCCGGACGAGCACTATTTCGCCATCCACAGCGCACTGCCGCAGGTGGCGATGTTTGGTGACGAAGGCGCGGCGAACCACAACCGTTTTGGCGGCGCGTACGGGCAGCCGGGCGTGCAGATGTTTGTTTACGGGCGCGAGGAAGGGGGCGAACAGCACCCGTCGCGTTACCCCGCCCGTCAGACGCTGGAAGCCAGCCAGGCGGTGGCGCGGCTGAACCGGGTTAATCCGCAACAACTGATTTTCGCCCAGCAAAACCCGGCGGTGATCGACAAAGGCGTTTTCCATAATGACGTGATTGCGGTCAGCAACCGCCAGGTGCTGTTCTGCCATCAGCAGGCGTTTGTCGATCAGGAAGCGTTGCTGGCACAACTGGCTGCGCGGGTGCCTGGCTTTACCCCGATCGAAGTCCCGGCGTCGCGCGTGTCGGTGGAAGAGGCAGTGGTGACTTATCTGTTTAACAGTCAGCTACTGAGCAAAGCGGACGGCAGCATGATGCTGGTGTTGCCGAAAGAGTCGCAGTCGCATGAGGGCGTCTGGCGCTATCTCAACGATCTGCTGGCGCAGGATAACCCGATCAGCGAACTGAAGGTGTTCGACCTGCGCGAGAGCATGGCGAATGGCGGTGGTCCAGCGTGTCTGCGTCTGCGCGTGGTACTCAACGAACATGAACTGGCGGCGGTTAACCCGGCGGCATTGATGAATGAGACGCTGTTTACCACGCTCACCGACTGGGTGGATCGCTACTATCGCGATCGGCTGACGCAGGCGGATCTGGCTGACCCGCAACTGTTGCGCGACGGGCGCGAAGCGCTCGATCGCCTGACGCAGATCCTGAAGCTCGGATCGGTGTACCCGTTCCAGCGCTGAGAGGGCACGATGAAGGATTTTCTGGCATTAACGCTGGCGGGGCGATTGCCCCACAGTTTTCACGGCAACACCCCGCATTTTCGCTGGCACTGGCTGGATTGCGGCATTCTGCAACTGACGCCGCATCAGCCTGCTGAACGGTCGCTGGTGCTGTCGGCGGGCATTCATGGCAATGAAACGGCGCCGGTGGAGATGGTTGACCATCTTCTGCAACGCCTGTTTGCCGGTGAACTGGCGCTGCGCTGTCGGCTGCTGGTGATCCTCGGTAACCCGGCGGCGCTGCGGGCGAACCGTCGTTATCTGCACAGCGATATGAACCGGATGTTTGGTGGCCGCTGGCAGACGTTCCCGCCCGGCAGCGATACGGCACGCGCCGTGGTGCTGGAGCAGACGCTGGCGCAGTTCTGGCGTGAGTCTGACGGGAGCGAACGCTGGCATCTGGATCTGCATACGGCGATCCGCGGCTCGCACCATGTACGTTTTGGCGTACTGCCCGCTCGCAGTACACCGTGGAAACCGGCGTTTCTTGACTGGCTGGGCAACGCCGGGCTGGAAGCACTGGTCTTCCATCAGACACCCGCCGGAACGTTCACGCATTACAGTTGCGAGCAATTTAATGCGCTCTCCTGCACCCTCGAACTGGGTAAAGCGCTGCCATTCGGGCAAAACGATCTGACGCTGTTTGCCCAAACCCGGCAGGCGCTGGCCGCGTGGATCGCGGGTGACAAACTGGAGGCGGTGACTACCGCGCCGGTACGCTATCGCGTGTCACAGCAAATCACCCGCAAGAGCGAAGCCTTCGAACTGTATATGTCTGACGACACGCTCAACTTTACACCGTTCATGCAGGGAACGTTGCTGGCGGAAGACGGCGAGACCTGTTACCAGGTGGAGCATGAGCGGGAGTTTGTACTGTTTCCCAATCCAACCGTGGCGCTGGGTTTGCGGGCCGGGCTGATGCTGGTGCGGGAGCCGTGATCAGAGCAGGTCGCTGTCGTGCTGTAGCTGACAGGTGACCAGCGCGCCCTGGTGCATGGTAATTTCGCCGTTGCTGCGCAACAGGGCCAGACATTTCATGACGTAGCTGCGGGAAAGACCGGAACGCGTGCGCACATATTCAGCAGCCGGGATGCACTGGCGAATTAACGACGGTTCCCGCTCCAGCGCCTGCAGGAAATAGCGGATTATCGCCAGCGAACTTTTACCTGAAGTATTGAGCAAAATACCGTGCATGGCGGTGGCTGTTGCGTTGCTCACTTCAAACATGTCCCGCCACAGGTTTTGCTCTTCCACAATCGCCATGACCCGGCTCAGTGAAATGACAGTCAGCGCGGTGGAGTCGTACGCCTGAATATAGTAATCCGTACGGTTTTCCAGCACCGTATTAAAGCCCAGTATGCCCGGCGCTGACAGGCAGTAAATCAACCGTTCGTCGGAACTTCTCTGCAACGCAATCAGCCCCTCGCGAATTAACAATGTTTTTGCGTCCTCGCCTGTGCTGAAGGTAAAGATCTGCCCGCGCTCCAGCGTGTAGTCAGTTCCTTCGTGGTGGAGGGCAGTCAGCAGCCTGTCCAGGGCGGCAATGGGTTTTATGTTCATGGTGGTGGCGTCTGTTCCTGAGGCAGGCAGGGTTAACGGATATCAGAAACCTTAGCCTGGATACAGACATTTCCCCAATGAATGTTGAGAAAATTATGGGTCTCATAATGGACTTCATTTTGGGTAATAATCAATTTGTTAACCCCGTCGAATATTCATATCGTTTATCTCACCACCCGCATCAATCATAAAAAAAAAGTGTGCGCCTTTTTTAGCACGTGTGTTGCTTTTTTTAGCGATTGAGGGTGAGCAATATTATCAGTCTTAACGCTGATAACAGGATTTATTAACTATCAGGATGCAATATGAAAAAAGTATTATTGGGTGTCGCGCTGTTACCGCTCGCGGTTATTGCAACTATGCAGACAGCTACCGCCAGCGACGGGACAATTAAATTTAATGGCTCAATTGTGGATTCACCCTGTGTTATCTCTTCGGAATCGAAGAATCAGGAAGTGGATCTGGGCGCAGTGAAAAGCTCAACCTTTGCGGCGACAGGCGACAAATCTACGGCCACACCGTTCCAGATTAAGCTCGAAGAGTGTGATCTGACGGCGGGTCAAACCAAGGTTAACGTGGTGTTTACCGGCATCGGCGATGACGATGACACCTCGCTGCTTTCCGTTGATAACGGTGCGGGAAGCGCGACTGGCGTAGGGATCGGTCTTTTCGATGCGAAAGGCGAAGCCATTGCCCTGAACGATGGCGCTTCTCTTGAGGCCCTGTCTGAAGGCGAAACCATCCTCAATTACGATGCCCGCTACGTGAGCACCAAAGATGCGGTGACAGTCGGTAGCGCCAGTGGGCAAGTCGATTTTAGTCTGACCTACGAATAATTATTGGGTCGCCCTGGCAGGCATTTGTCTGCCAGCCTTTCATTGAGGTTAATATGTTACGTATTTCAACTGCGCTTGCTGCGGTCTGTCTTTTTGCGCCTGCCTGTTTCGCCGGCGGTATTTCATTAAATGCCACCCGGGTGATATATCAGGAAGGGCAGAAAGAGGCATCACTGACGGTACAGAACCATAGTCAGAAGGATGTATTTCTGGTGCAGTCATGGATTGACGATATTAACGGCAATAAAAAGACGCCTTTTATTATTACGCCGCCGCTGTTTCAGATGCAGCCGAATAAAAACAACGCCCTGCGGATCGTGAATATTAATAACCAGTTACCCGCTGATCGGGAATCCGTGTACTGGATTAACGTCAAAGCGATTCCGTCAGTGAGCGACGACAGCGCGGGGAAAAATCTGTTGCAGATTGCGGTTCGCACACGCCTGAAGCTGTTTTATCGCCCTGACGGACTGCCTGGCGACCCGGTCAGCGCCGCGAAGACGCTGACCTTTGCCCATGCCGGAAATCAGCTCGCCATCGATAACCCGTCGGCATACGTGATGACGTTCCATGACCTGCGTGTGGGCGGCAAACAGATTAACGATTCGGTGATGGTCCCGGCGAAAGGACATCTGTCGGTCAAATTACCGGCGAATACCGGGGCGTTCAGTCAGGTGCAGTACAGTATCATCAACGATTTTGGTGTGGCCGGTGCGCAGATGACGCAACCGGTGCGCTGAGTCGTGTCTGCGGATTACGGTTATGGAAACGTCGCAACAAATACTCACCACACTGGTAATGAGCACGCTGGTGGCGAGCAGCACGTTTTGTGTGTTACCGGCCGTTGCCGCGAAGTTTAACCCGAAATTTCTCGAAAACGCAGAGGGTATCGACCAGCATCTCGATCTCTCCGTTTATGAACAAAACGATGCGCAGCGGCCTGGGAAATATCAGGTCGATATCTACGTCAATGACCAGAAACAGACGCGCATGATGCTGGCCTTTGCCGCTGCCCGCGATAAACAGCAGGGGCAAACGCTGTTGCCCTGCCTGACCAAAGCTCAGTTGCAGGCATGGGGCGTGCGTACAGCGGCTTTTGCCGACATTGCGAAATTACCTGCGGGTGCCTGTGTGCCGTTCTGGACGATTATCCCTGGTGCTAAAAGTGAGCTGGATTTCAGTGCGCTGAAGCTGTCTCTGAGCTTCCCGCAGGCGGCAATGCAGCAGACGGCGCGCGGTACGGTGCCGGAAAACCGCTGGGACAATGGCATTCCGGCGTTGCTGTTTGATTACAGCTACAGCGGCAGCCAGAGCCACTATCAGCCAGGCGGCGGTGACACCAGCGAGGACAGCAATGAACGCAGTGACTATCTCAACCTGCGCAGCGGTTTTAACCTCGGCCCGTGGCGTCTGCGTAATAACAGCGTCTGGCAGCACGGCAATGGTGAAAATCACTGGGACAGCATGGGCACCTATCTGACCCGATCGCTGATCCCGCTGAAATCGCAACTGACGCTGGGGGACACCTCCACCTCAGGAGACATTTTCGACAGTCTGCCGGTGCGCGGCGTGGTGCTGGCGTCGGACGATCAAATGCTGCCGGACAGCCAGCGCGGCTTCGCGCCGGTGATCCGCGGTATCGCCAAAACCAATGCAGAAGTGGTGGTTGAGCAGAACGGCTACGTGATTTATCGCCGCTTTGTGTCGCCGGGACAGTTTGAGATTAACGATCTCTATCCGACCGCGAACAGCGGCGATCTGACGGTGACCGTGAAGGAAAGCGACGGCAGTGAGCAAAAATTCATTCAGCCGTATGCCGCGGTCGCGATAATGCAGCGCGAAGGTCAGCTCAAATACAGCCTCGCCGCCGGGCGTTATCAGGCCGGTAATTACCAGAGTGAGTCGCCGCAACTGCTGGAAGCGACAGCGATTTACGGCTTGCCCGCCGGGTTTACCGCCTACGGCGGTGTGCTGACCGGCCAGGGCTACAACGCACAGGCGCTGGGGATCGGTAAAAATATGGGCGAGTGGGGCGCGCTGTCGCTGGATGCCACCCACGCCGCCAGCCAGGTCGTGGATGACATCGTATCAAGCGGCTACGCATGGCGACTGCTGTATGCCAAAAGTTTTGCTACAACCGGCACCAGTTTTAATGTTTCCGGTTACCGCTATTCAACACCGGGCTTTTACACCTTTCAGGAGGCCACCGACAGCCGCAGCGAGGCGGACAGTGATTACGGTCATTACCATCGCCGCAGCCAGTTGCAGGTCAATCTGACGCAGCAACTCGGCGCGTGGGGCTCGTGGTACGTCAATGCCACAGACCAGAAATACTGGCAGGACGACGATGAGAGCCTGACGTTTTCCACCGGCTATAACGGTCACATCGGCCGCGCCACCTGGTCGCTGGCCTGGTCGGCAAATCGCAATCCCGATGACGACACGACCGATCGCCTGTGGTCGCTGGATGTCAGCATACCTATCGGTTCGGCATGGACCAGCTTCCACACCACCCGCGATCAGGACAAGCGCACCGTCTCGCAGGTCAGCCTTAACGGCACACTGCTCGATGACCATAACCTCGATTACAGCGTGACCGAGGGCTACGGCAACGACGGGCAGGGCAACAGCGGCAGCGCCTCGCTGAACTATCAGGGCGGACGTGGAGACGTCGACGTCGGCTACAACTATGGCGCAGATTCGCGCCAGCTCAATTACAGCCTGCGTGGCGGGGTCATTGTGCACAGCGGCGGCGTCACGCTGTCGCAACCGCTCGGCGAAACCATGGCGCTGGTCAGCGCACCAGGCGCGCAGGGCAGCAGCGTCACCAATAACAGTGGCGTGACGATTGATCGCTTCGGCAACGCGGTCGTGCCGCAACTGACGCCGTACCGCGAGACCGAGGTCTCACTGCGCAGCGAAACGCTCAATAACCAGGTGGATCTGAACGATGCCTTCCTGCAGGTCGTCCCGACGCGCGGCGCAGTGGTACGCGCCAGTTTCGATACCCGCGTGGGTTATCGTGCGCTGTTGACCTTAACCCGCCCGGGGCAAGGGCCGGTACCGTTTGGCGCGACAGCCGCACTGGCAGATGACGCGGCGAAGACACCCACCACCGGCATGGTGGCGGAAGACGGCGAGCTGTATATCAGCGGTCTGCCGGAGAAAGGACGCATCAACGTGAGCTGGGGCAAGGAGCGCGATGAACGTTGTGTGGTGGATTACCAGCTTGCGCAATCACAATTACGCAGCGCGGTGATTTCACTGTCTGCAACCTGTCAGAGCGAATAATATGAAAAACATCATCGGGTTACTGGTCGGCGGATTATGGCTGGCCCTGAGCAGCGCACCCGCGCAGGCGGCGGGCGACTGGGGGCCGTGTCAGTCTGACACTGTCCATCAGTTTCCTTCATCCTTTAACGAGACGATCACCGATCCATCGCAGAACTATTCCGGGCATGAATTCGATAATTTTTCCCGCTGGGATAACGGGCAAAGGTATTCCATCACTTGCCAGTGCCCGGACGATATGTCGAACCCGCCGCCGGGGTATTACAAAGCCGAGGTAAACCTGCCTGCCGGTCATGCCGCCACCTGGTACAAAGTGAACGATAACCTGGAAGTTCGCACGACGATTAGCGTCTCCAATGAAGGGAATATCAATGCGCCATTTTATGATCTCACCAACAAAAACCCGAACTCGAAAGAGTGTGCTTCCAAAGGCGGCGTTCATGATGCGCAGACCGGCACCACCGGTAGCGTGTCGCTGTATATTGCTCATCCGTTTGTCGGCATTTCTACTATTCCGCAAACCGAGGTTGCCGCGCTGTACCTGTCTAAAAAAGCGGGCGTTTATTCGACGACGCCGATAGTGCGGGTACTGCTCAGCGGCACAGTTGAAGTGGATCAAGGCTGCGAAATGGATGCTGGTGCGGTAGTAAATGTTCCGCTGGGGGAATATGACGCACGTGATTTTGAAGTGCCTGCCGGAAGCAAACCGCAGAACGTGCAGATCATCAAAAAGAAACTGGTGCTCCACTGCCATAACATTTCTGACGGCGTCCGGGCATGGATACATATTGAAGGCACCGTCAACCGCAACAACGCCACGGCAATCGATATGGGCAACCCGGATATTGGCGTGCAGATTGCCGGTGACGACAGCGAGACCGTCATGGTTCCAAACGATGTCAACAGTGAAGCGCCGCTGGCACTGGGGGCTCAGGATAGCAGCGGTAGCCGTAGCGCGGAGTTCGATATGCACGCGTGGCCCATCAGTACTACGGGGAAACGCCCGGCGTCCGGTAATTATCAGGGCATTGCCACCATGCGGGTGGAGATCGAATAACCATGAAGCGCTTATTTCTCATCGGCATATGCTGCCTGCCATTGCTGGCGCAGGCGAAAACCGATATTGGTTCGCCGGGCGATCTGTACTTTTCGCTGTCGATCCGCCAGGGCACCTGTGAGCTGGTACAGAGCGATTTCAGCGTGGAGATGGGCGAGGTGACGTTAGCCCGCGGACACAGCGTCGGCGACGCGCTGAACCACGTTCCGTTTACCATCGGCCTGCAGCATTGCGGCGATGTGGTCACCGCCCGTGTAACGATGGATGGCACGGCAGATGCGGATAACCCCGATCTCTTTGCGCTCGATGAGGGCGGTGCCGAGGGCGTGGCGCTGGAAATTGTGGATGCCAGCGGCAAGGTACAAAAACCGAAAAGCACCGATGCGACCAGTCATGATTTTGCCATTAACCCGGCGGATGGCACGATTTCACTGGCCTGGACTGCCAGCTATGTGGTGACGCGCACGCCGGTCAAAAGCGGTGCGGCGAACGCGCTGGTGAATTTTTCCGTTGAGTACGAGTAGCTTAAAAACGTTCAGGCAGGCGGTGAACGTCAATCAGTTTGCCGTTTTCCAGCGAGATGTAATCGCCTTTTTTCAGTTCGCTCAGGATCCGCTGAATACCGCTTCGCGAGAGCAGGGTACGTTCCTGCAGGTATTCCAGCACAGGCATCGTATTACGCAGCAATTCCTCTTCCTGCATAAATGCCAGCAGCGTCTGGCGAATCAGCTGGTAACTGGATTGCCCGACATAGCTGGCCGGCTGGCGAAAAAGTTCTGTTGCCATGAAACCCTGCACCCAGGCAACGCTTTTCCATAGCTGTTTTTCATCGAAAAGGGCCAGCGCCTGCTGGTGGGGGATCATCTCGTAGCGCACCGTGTTGCGCGTTTTCAGGTAGATATGCGGCTGATGGTGGCTTTCTGCTAAGGCAAAGCCCAGCACAAACGGGGCGTAAAGGTGGGCTACCAACAGATGGTCGCTTTCCCGAAAAATACCGACGATCCCTTCATGAAGCACACAGACCATCGGTTCCGGTATATGGCGTAGCGAGATGAGTTGTCGTGGCCTGGCGGTACGAATATTTTCCGGGCGGGAGAGCGCGTTGGTCAGCGTCAGAATATGGTCGGAGGGCTTCATGCATTAACCAGACAAATATGAATGCTTGTGATTATAAAGGAGGTTGATGCTTTTGCCAGGGAAAGAAAGACAATAGTGCCGGGGCTTTTTTATGACGCGTTTAGCCTGAAAGCAGAATTATCCTGGAGAATTGCTTTTCTTTTATTCAGTTTGCAGGTATGCTTTCTTCATAATTTCTTTAAAATCAGCAATATAAAATACATTCTTTCCATTCTTCATCATTCTTCCTTATTTCCTCCATAATTGATGAAAAGTTGTTTTTTACACTTTCATTGTTTTACGCACACTCTGACTAATTGACGTTAAAGGTCGTAAAGTTAATCACGTCAACACGGCAACGCGCCGTCAGAATAACTGAAAGTAAGGAATAACCTATGAAGAAGATGACTGCTCTGTTTGTTACCTCTGCTCTGGCTCTGGGTGCGGCTAACCTGGCACACGCCGCCGATACCACCACGGCACCGGCCGCGCAGCCGGACGGTAAAATGATGATGCATCATAAAGGCAAGCCGGGTATGCATCATGACATGATGTTCCAGGGGCTGAACCTGACCGATGCGCAGAAACAGCAGATCCGCGACATCATGAAAAGTCAGCGCGACAACATGAAACGTCCGTCCCTCGACGAACGTCGCGAGATGCATAACCTGATCGCCAGCGACAGCTTCGACAAAGCGAAAGCAGAAGCGCAGATCGACAAAATGGCAGAGCAACGCAAAGGCATGATGCTCTCCCGTATGGAAACGCAGAACAAAATCTACAACATTCTGACCCCGGAACAGAAAAAGACCTTTAATGCCAATTTTGAGAAGCGTCTGACAGAACGTCACGCGCCAGACGGTAAAATGCCAGTGCCTGCTGAATAACTCAGCATCCGGATTCAAGACCGCCGGTCTTGCCCACGCTGCGCCTTATGGGCTGTGGGCAGGCCCGGCGGTTTTCTTTTTTACAGTGCGACGCTAAGGTATACATCCGGTGTGCCGATAGTCATTTTCGGACAGGAAAAATAACCATAAAACGGCTGCTTACCTTGAGCCTTCCGACGCATCCGCGTCGTTCAGGAGTCGCAATGGAATACTTTGATATCCGCAAAATGCCCGTCACGTTGTGGCGCAACGGTGGCGGCGAGACCCGTGAGCTGTGTTGCTTCCCGCCTGGCACACGCGATTTTAGCTGGCGCGCCAGCATTGCCTCTATCGCCAGCAACGGCGATTTTTCTCTTTTCCCCGGTGTGGATCGGGTCATTACACTGCTGGAAGGCGGTGAAGTAGTGCTCGATGGCGGCGCGGCGTTTCAACATGCTCTGACGCATTTCGAACCGTTCTATTTCGCTGGTGAACAGCGCGTCTACGCTCAGTTGTCTGAAGGCCAGATGTCGATGGATTTTAACGTCATGACCCGGCGGGACCAGTGCCGGGCGCAGGTGCGGGTGGCGGATCGAACCTTTACCACCTTTGCACCCAACGGCGGCGTGGTGTTTGTCCTGAGCGGCGCATGGCAGTTGGGCGACAAACTGCTGACTGCCGATCAGGGCGCTTACTGGCAGAATGGACCGCATACGCTGCGGTTGCTGGAATCGGAAGGGCGGCTGCTGTATGGCGAGATAAGCTGGCTGGTGAGCCCGGCGCTGGCGGCATCAGCCTGAGGCATAATGCCGCCGTGCGGGGTTATTTCTTCCAGAAATCGTCAAACACGGTGATGGGCGGGCGGCGCTTGTGCTCGGTGCGGGTGTACCAGCCTTCGATGATTTTCGCGATGCTGTCGTCGAGCTTTTTACCCTCGAGATAGTCATCAATGTTGTCGTAGGTGACGCCCAGCGCCGCTTCGTCAGGCAGAGACGGTCTGTCGTCTTCAAGGTCAGCGGTCGGCGCTTTCTTATAAAGATGCTCCGGGCAACCCAGTGTTGCCAGCAGCTGTTTTCCCTGACGCTTATTCAGGCGGAAAATCGGGTTAATATCGGTACCGCCATCGCCGTATTTAGTGAAGAAGCCGGTCACCGCTTCGGCGGCATGGTCAGTGCCCACGACAACGCCTTTGGTCATTCCCGCAATGCTGTACTGCGCTTTCATCCGTTCGCGGGCTTTTTCGTTGCCACGAACAAAATCACTCAGCTCAATGCCTGCCTCGCGCAACGCCTGTTCGCTCGCCAGCACAGCGCCTTTGATATTGACGGTCAATACGCGATCCGGCTGGATGAAATCAATGGCATCCTGACAGTCCTGCTCGTCAGCCTGAACGCCGAAGGGCAGGCGTACGGCGATAAACTGCAGGGCCGGATTCCCGGTCTCTTCGCGCAGTTCGCTGATGGCCGTCTGGCAAAGTTTGCCGGTGAGCGTGGAGTCCTGACCGCCGCTTATCCCCAGCACCAGCGTGTGCAGGAACGGGTAGGTTTTCAGGTAGGTTTTCAGGAAATCCACGCTACGGCGGATTTCGGCGTTCGGGTCAATCTGCGGCTTCGCGCCAAGTGCACGAATAATCTCGTGTTGTAACGTCATAGCAACACCTCCATAAATGAATAAGCGTGATGTGTTAAAGCTAACGCGTTGCCAGGAAAACGACAAGGATCACAGTTTTGATTGCTGCAAAAGGGCGCGATTCAGCAGCTTATCGTTTTTTCACTAGAATGTTCCGAAAGTTATTTCAATTAGCATGCTAAGTTGAAAAATTGTCTGATCTATTCCAGGCTTATAACACGCTGATAAACAAGAGGACGGAATATGAACACAAAAATCGCAGGAATGTTAGGTGCAGCGGCAGTATTCACAATGCTGGCAGGTTGTACTGCCTACGACAGAACCAAAGACCAGTTCACACAGCCCGTGGTCAAAGATGTGAAGAAAGGGATGACACGTGCACAGGTTCAGCAGATCGCGGGCCAACCGTCATCAGAAGTCTCGATGATCCACGCGCGTGGTACCTGCCAGACATATATCCTCGGTCAACGGGATGGTAAGACAGAAACCTACTTCGTGGCGCTGGATGACACCGGACACGTGATTAACTCTGGCTACCAGACCTGTGCAGAGTACGACACCGATCCGCAGGTCAATAAATAGCTATCCGTAGTTTGTCTGAGCTCTACGAAAGCCTGTCCTCACGGACAGGCTTTTTTGATCGCCAAATCTTATTTCTTTTCGCGAATTATTTGACTGAAGTGTGAGGGTAGTCATAACCCGAGGTCAACCAGAGACAATTTTTACTAAACAGGGATTATCCACCCCTGGTGTGTTGGCGTATACTCAACTCATCAAATCAAGTAACCAAACGGTTATAAAAACACCAGCAGTCAGGGTAAGGGGAATAATCCTGGCTGTCGGAAGCAGAAAGAAGATAGAAAAATAAGTGAGGAGTCGTCTATGGAAAAGAAACACATTTATCTGTTTTGTTCTGCGGGCATGTCGACATCGCTACTGGTCTCTAAAATGCGTGCTCAGGCAGAAAAATACGAAGTGCCGGTAATTATTGATGCGTTCCCTGAAACACTGGCAGGGGAAAAAGGACCAGACGCCGATGTAGTATTACTCGGTCCCCAGATTGCTTATATGTTACCCGAAATTCAACGCTTGCTTCCGAATAAGCCCGTGGAAGTGATCGATTCAATTCTGTACGGCAAAGTAGATGGTTTAGGTGTACTTAAAGCCGCTGTCGCCACAATTAAGAAAGCAGCAGCGCAATAATTTTATTATTTTTCCCGTCAAAGAGTAATTTCACACACATGCGCCGTAATATTCATTGCGGCTTTTAAGGGTATTTTTCTATGAGTAGAGTCATCGGTTCGCTTGAAAAGGTACTCCTTCCTTTTGCAGTCAAAATTGGAAAGCAGCCTCACGTTAATGCGATTAAAAACGGCTTTATTAAATTAATGCCGTTGACCCTCGCAGGGGCAATGTTTGTTCTTATTAACAACGTCTTTCTGAGTTTTGGCGAAGGCTCGTTTTTTTTCTCCCTGGGTGTTCGCTTAGATCCCGAAACCATTGAAACCTTGAATGGTTTCAAAGCCATCGGCGGCAACGTGTACAACGGTACATTAGGTATTATGTCGCTGATGGCGCCTTTTTTTATTGGCATGGCGTTAGCGGAAGAGCGAAAAGTTGATCCTTTAGCCGCAGGTTTATTATCTGTTGCTGCCTTTATGACCGTCACACCGTACAGCGTAGGTGAAGCTTATGCCGTGGGCGCGAACTGGTTAGGCGGGCAGAACATTATTTCCGGCATGATTATTGGTCTGGTTGTCGCGGAACTGTTTACTTTTGTTATCCGTCGCAACTGGGTCATTACCCTGCCAGACAGCGTACCGGCGTCGGTGTCGCGCTCCTTCTCGGCGTTAATTCCCGGCTTCCTGATCCTCTCCATTTTCGGGATCATCTCCTGGGCGCTGACGCACTGGCAGACCAACTTCCACCAGATCATCATGGACTCCATCTCTACGCCGCTGGCGTCGATGGGTAGCGTGGTCGGCTGGGCTTACGTGGTGTTCAACTCACTGCTGTGGTTCTTCGGCGTGCACGGTTCTCTGGCGCTGACCGCACTGGACAACGGCATCATGACCCCGTGGGCGCTGGAAAACATCGCGCTGTACAACCAGTACGGTTCTGTCGACGCGGCGATTGCTGCCGGTAAACAGTTCCACTTCTGGGCGAAACCGATGCTCGACTCCTACATCCTGTTGGGTGGTTCCGGGGCGACGCTGGGTCTGATTATCGCCATCTTCATCGGCTCTCGTCGTGCGGACCATCGTCAGGTCGCGAAACTGGCGCTGCCGTCAGGCATCTTCCAGATTAACGAACCGATTCTGTTTGGTCTGCCGATCATCATGAACCCGGTGATGTTCATCCCGTTTGTCCTGATTCAGCCGATTCTGGCCGCAATCACGCTTGCCGCCTACTCGATGGGCATTATTCCACCGGTCACCAACCTGGCGCCGTGGACGATGCCAACCGGCCTCGGGGCGTTCTTCAACAGTAACGGTAGCATCGCAGCACTGCTCGTCGCGCTGTTCAACCTGGGTGTCTCGGTTCTGGTTTACCTGCCGTTCGTGACGGTCGCTAACAAAGCGCAGACGGTCATTGACGAAGAAGAGAGCGAAGAAGATATCGCTGAAGCACTGAAATTCTGATGTTGCGCGGTGTGGGAGAGTCCTCCCACACCGTCAGTCAAAGAGGGAAAAGATATGTTGGATTTGGATCACATCACGGACGCAGAAACCCCGGAAAATGACCTTGAAGAGGTCGTCATGGGGCTGATTATTAACTCAGGGCAGGCGCGCAGCCTCGCCTACACCGCGCTGAAGCAGGCAAAGCAGGGCGATTTCGACGCCGCGAAAGCGACGATGGAGCAGTCTCGCGTGGCACTCAGTGAAGCCCACCGTGTGCAGACTCAGCTGATTGAGAGCGACGAAGGCGAAGGCAAAATGAAGGTCAGCCTGGTGCTGGTTCATGCGCAGGATCACCTTATGACGTCAATGCTGGCGCGTGAGCTGGTCGCTGAATTGATTGAACTGCACGAGAAGGTACAATAACAGGCAATCAACGACGATGAGGCAACCGAAGATGATGACCATGGAAATCAGCACCGCCAGAGAACAACAGCTTTTCAACGGTAAAAATTTTCACGTCGTTATCTACAACAAGACGGAGAGTGCCGGCGGTTTGCATCAGCATGACTACTATGAATTCACCATAGTGTTAACCGGTCGCTATTATCAGGAGATCAATGGCAAGCGGGTCCTGCTGGAGCGCGGTGATTTTGTGTTTATCCCGATGGGCTCGTATCACCAGAGTTTTTACGACTTTGGCGCTACGCGAATTCTCAATGTCGGGATCAGCAAACGCTTCTTTGAAACGCATTACCAGCCTCTGCTGCCTTCTGTCCTTGTCGCATCGCAGTTGTATTCTGTTAAAAATACCTTTCTCAGCTATATCGAATCAGTGGTTGCGTCATTAAATTTCCGCGAAACGGAATTTGATGAATTTATTGAACTGGTCTCTTTTTATGTGATTAACCGTTTACGGCATTATCGCGAAGAGCCGGTTCAGGACGTCACACCGCAGTGGTTAAAAACCACTGTCGAGGAGATGCACGATAAACTCAAGTTTGGTGAAAATGCGCTGGAAATGATGGTTGGCCTTTCAGGTAAATCGCAGGAATATTTAACCCGGGCCACGCAGCGTTATTATGGCAAAACGCCGATGCAGATTATTAACGATATCCGCATCAACTTTGCTAAAAAGCAACTTGAGATTACCAACTACTCGGTGACGGATATTGCTTATGAGTCAGGTTACAGCAGCCCCAGTCTTTTTATTAAGACGTTCAAGAAACTGACTTCATTAACGCCCAGCAATTACCGTCGGCAACTTACCGTAATAAATTAACGCTTAGCGGACGATATTTCCGCAGCAATTGATTACTGAATTTACCTGTCCGTGCTGAGCGTGGAGAGTCGCCCTCGCTCAGCCTGGAGAATCCTAGGGAGAAAGTTATGAGTCAGAAATTGAAGGTCGTTACGATTGGTGGTGGCAGCAGCTATACTCCAGAACTGCTTGAGGGTTTCCTGAAACGTTATCACGAACTGCCGGTCAGCGAATTGTGGCTGGTTGATGTTGAAGACGGGCAAGAGAAACTTGATATCATTCATGCGCTTTGTCTGCGGATGGTCGAAAAAGCTGGCGTACCGATGAAGGTATTCAAGACGCTGGATCGCCGTCAGGCGCTGGAAGGGGCTGATTTCGTGACCACGCAATTGCGTGTCGGCCAGCTTGATGCGCGTGAGAAAGATGAGCGTATCCCCCTCAGCCACGGTTATCTCGGTCAGGAAACCAACGGCGCGGCCGGTCTGTTCAAAGGGCTGCGCACCATTCCGGTAATTTTCGACATCATTAAAGATGTTCAGGAAATCTGCCCGAACGCGTGGGTGATCAACTTCACCAACCCGGCTGGTATGGTCACGGAAGCGGTATACCGTCACACTGATTTCAAACGTTTTATTGGCGTCTGCAACATTCCGGTCGGTATGAAGATGTTTGTTACCGATGTGCTGAAGCTGATCGAAAAAGACGACCTGTCACTTGACCTGTTCGGTCTCAACCACATGGTGTTCCTGCGCGATGTGCTGGTGAACGGCAAGTCACGCTTTGCCGAACTGCTGGACGGCGTAGCCTCCGGCAAGCTGACGGCGAACTCCGTGAAGAATATTTTCGATCTGCCGTTCAGCGAAGGGCTGATCCGCTCGCTGAATCTGCTGCCATGCTCGTACCTGCTGTACTACTTCAAGCAGAAAGAGATGCTGGCGATTGAAATGGGTGAGTACTACAAAGGCGGCGCGCGTGCGCAGGTGGTGAAGAAGGTCGAGAAACAGCTGTTCGAGCTGTATAAAGATCCTGACCTTAACGTCAAGCCGAAGGAACTGGAACTGCGCGGCGGGGCCTATTACTCTGACGCGGCCTGCGAAGTGATCAACGCGATTTACAACGACAAGCAGACCGAACACTACGTTAACATTCCGCATCATGGCCATATCGATAATATTCCGGCGGACTGGGCGGTAGAAATGACGGCAATCCTTGGCCGCGACGGCGCGAAACCGCATGCCCGCATTACGCACTTTGATGAGAAAGTGTTAGGTCTGATTTACACCATCAAGGGCTTTGAAGTGGCGGCGAGCCAGGCGGCGCTCAGCGGTGAGTTTAACGATGTGCTGCTGGCGCTCAACCTGAGTCCGCTCGTTCACTCTGATCGCGACGCAGAAGTTCTGGCGCGCGAACTGATCCTCGCCCATGAGAAGTGGCTGCCGAACTTTGCGACCACCATCGAAAAACTGAAGCCGTAACGGGAGTGCAGATGGAACGTGTTTTAATCGTCAATGCCGATGATTTTGGCCTCAGCAAAGGTCAGAACTATGGGATCGTCGAGGCCTGCAAACACGGTATTGTCACCTCAACCACCGCGCTGGTGAACGGCGCGGCGATTGAACATGCCGCGCAACTGAGCCGCGCTCTGCCGGAACTGGCGGTCGGGATGCACTTCGTGTTAACCCTCGGCCAGCCGCTGTCCTCCATGCCATCGCTGACCCGCGACGGCACGCTGGGAAAATGGATCTGGGAGATGGCGGAAGCCGACACGCTGCCGCTGGACGAGATTGCCCGTGAGCTGGACTGTCAGTATCACCGGTTTGTTGACCTGTTTGGTTATGAGCCGACGCATCTCGACAGCCATCATCACGTGCATATGATCCCGCAGATTTTTCCGATCGTGGCGGCGTATGCGAAAGCGAAAGGTGTGGCGTTACGCGTTGACAGAGGGCTGGCGGCCTTACACCAGCTTGATACCGACGGTATCCGCAGCAGCGACGGTTTCACCAGTGAATTTTATGGCGACGCCATCAGTGAGGCGTTGTTCCTTGAGACACTGGAGAAATCCGCCGCCCGCGGGGAACGCTCGCTTGAGGTGATGTGCCATCCGGCCTTTGTTGACAATACCATCATGGGTAGCGCCTACTGCTATCCGCGCCTCGCGGAGCTGGACGTGCTGACGTCGGCCTCGCTGAAACAGGCGGTGAGCGGAAAAGGCTATCGCCCCGGCACTTACCGGGACGTATAACACTGGCCCGGCCGCCTTGCGCGCGCCGGGCTTTTTTTACGCCGGAATCGACGGAATTTTAGCTGAACGCGACCACACCCGATGCGCCGCCATCAGCGTCAACAGGTCGTCCACCGTCTGCGTGGACACGGCATCGTCTTCGACAATCCCTTCTTCGCCCTGCGCACTGACATTCAGGATCTCCTTAAACTGCCGCGCATCGCCCGCCAGCACGATGGGTTTCAGGTGCTTGTAGGCTTCCAGCAGATAATACTGCGCATCACCGTTGTGGCGAATGCTGTCGATATCACCGCCAGGCACGATGACCGCATCAACGGTCAGGGAAGGGGAACCGGCAAACGTCGCCGCGATGGGGAGCGCTGAACCGTCATCCGCCGTCACTTCGCCCATGCGTGCGTACAGCAGCTTCGCGTGCACGCCTGCGGCTTTCAGCCCGGTCAGAAGCGTCAGCACATCGGCGGAGGCCACGCGATCATTGAGCAGCACCGCGACCACCCGGCCTTTCACCGTCCCGCCCGGAATGGCGTACAGGCTCAGCATTGGATCTTTATTAACGCCACTGACGTCCGGCGGCGGCATAATGCGCTGCTGTTCGTCGGTGAGGTCGATGCCCAGATTGCCCGCCACCGCCTGCGCCAGCGTCAGGTCGATGTGCGCCAGTTGATCCACCACGCGCTCGCGAATATACGGACGACTGACTTTGCTCAGCTCAAAGCTGAAAGCGCCGACAATATGTTCCTGCTCCTGCGGTGTCTGGCTGTTCCAGAACAGGCGCGGATGGGAATAATATTCACCAAACGAGGGGCTACGCTCACGGATTTTATGCCCGTCCACGCGCTCCTGATACGTCTCAAAGCCGCCGCGTTTTGGCCCTGGCGGGGTTTCGCGCGGCCAGTTGTCGTTGATCGAGTTCGGCTCATAGTTTGCCGGATTGGTTTCGATATCCATCCGGTGCATGCCGTCACGCTGAAAATTGTGATACGGGCAGGTCGGGCGGTTGATGGGGATCTCATGGAAGTTCGGCCCACCGAGGCGGCTGATTTGCGTATCGGTGTACGAGAACAGACGCCCTTGTAACAGCGGATCGTTAGTGAAATCCAGTCCGGGAACGATGTGGCCCGGGTGGAACGCTGCCTGCTCGTTCTCAGAAAAGAAGTTGTCCGGGTTGCGGTTGAGCACCATTTTCCCGACCAATTGTACGGGGACCAGCGCTTCCGGGATCAGCTTGGTCGGGTCGAGCAGGTCGAAATCAAATTTGAATTCGTCCTCTTCCGGGATCAGCTGTAGCCCCAGTTCATATTCCGGGTAATCACCCGCTTCAATGGCCTCCCACAACTCGCGACGGTGAAAATCCGGGTCACGGCCAGTGAGTTTTTGCGATTCATCCCACAGCAGTGACGCTTTCCCGGCGATCGGTTTCCAGTGGAAGCGCACAAAAGTGGCTTTCCCGGCGGCATTGATCATGCGGAAGGTGTGAATACCGAAACCTTCCATGGTGCGATAGCTGCGCGGGATGCCGCGGTCGGACATCGCCCACATTACGTTATGCAGCGTCTCCGGTTGCAGCGAGACATAATCCCAGAAGGTGTCGTGGGCGCTTTGCCCTTGTGGCAGCGCCCAGTGCGGCTCCGGTTTCACTGCATGCACGAAGTCGGGGAACTTTAATGCATCCTGGATAAAAAAGATGGGCGTATTGTTACCGACTAAGTCAAAAATCCCTTCCTCGGTGTAGAACTTGGTGGCAAAGCCGCGAATATCGCGCACGGTATCTGCCGAGCCTGCACCGCCCTGAACGGTTGAAAAGCGAACGAAGACCGGGGTGATTTTATCCGGGTCGGAGAGGAAATCGGCCTTTGTGATGTCCGCGAGATTTTTATAGGGCTGAAAGTAACCGTGCGCGGCGGAACCGCGAGCATGCACGATACGCTCCGGGATGCGTTCATGGTCAAAATGGGTGATTTTCTCCCGCAGGATAAAGTCTTCCAGCAGCGTCGGGCCGCGGGTTCCTGCGCGCAGTGAGTTCTGATCGTCCGCGATGCGTACGCCCTGATTGGTGGTCAGCGGAAAGTTTTCGCTGCCTTTACGAAACGGCTCCAGGGAGTCCAGCTTCTTGTTGCGGGTATCCGGCGCTTTCAGGCTGCCTGAGGTGGTGGGTTGCTCCCCGGGTGCGCTCGGTTGCGGGGAAGGGCGATGCGATCCATCCTCCGGCGCCAGCGAATCAAGCCCCGGACGGGACTCACTGGAATCATGCACCGGTGATGTGTGTTGATGGGGGTTCTTGTCATTTTGTGACATTGCACTCGTCTCCTGTTTCCATTGCTGAAAATTGGTCGTTGTTGCACCAAAACCCTTCTAACTATAGAACAAACGAGCGGGCGCTCCTTACGAAGCGGGACAGGATCGGCTATCATAAAGGTTTATGTTTGCCGTATCTGCATTATGAATTCGTCAATTATGAAACCGTATCGCCAGCAAAACCGACGCATCATCAGCTATGTACCACGCGTAGAACCCGCACCGCCCGATCATGCGCTTAAAGTCGACGGGTTCCGTGATGTCTGGCTGTTACGCGGGAAATACGTTGCCTTTGTAATGATGGGCGACAGCTTTTGCCGGTCGCAGGCGTTCAGCGGGCCGGAAGCGGCACAGCGCTGGGCGTTACAGATGCGACAGGAAGGCGAGATAGGCGAGGCGTAAGGACGTTTTTCAGTTATTTCTGATGAAAAAAAATCGCCCGAAGGCGATTTTTTGTTTTTTAGCGATGCGCCAGCTCGGCGTCATCTTCACTGTCGAGGATGGTTTTATCCGTCTGACGCAACCACTGGCTGGTCAGCGTGCCCGCCGTCATTGAACCACTGACGTTCAGCGCGGTACGACCCATATCAATCAGCGGCTCCACGGAAATCAGCAGCGCGACCAGCGTCACCGGCAGGCCCATGGCTGGCAGGACGATCAGCGCGGCAAACGTTGCACCGCCACCGACACCGGCAACCCCGGCGGAGCTGACAGTCACAATACCGACCAGCGTGGCAATCCACAGCGGATCCAGCGGGTTAATCCCGACCGTCGGGGCAACCATCACCGCCAGCATCGCCGGGTAAAGCCCTGCACAGCCGTTCTGACCAATGGTCGCACCGAACGAGGCAGAGAAACTGGCGATCGACTCCGGCACGCCCAGACGACGGGTCTGCGCTTCCACGTTCAGCGGAATAGACGCAGCGCTGGAGCGGCTGGTGAAGGCAAAGGTCAGCACCGGCCAGACTTTACGGAAATACTTGAGCGGGCTGACGCCGTTCACACCCAGCAGAATGCCGTGGATCACGAACATAATGCCCAGGCCCAGATACGAGGCAATCACAAAGCTGCCCAGCTTGATGATGTCCTGCAGGTTGGAGCCCGCGACGACTTTGGTCATCAGCGCCAGTACGCCGTACGGCGTCAACTGCATCACCAGACGTACCAGTTTCATCACCCAGCCCTGCAGCGTGTCGATAGCGGTCAGGACGCGTTTGCCTTTGGCTTCGTCATCTTTCAGCAGCTTCAGCGCCGCGACGCCGAGGAAGGCGGAGAAAATCACCAGGCTGATAATGGACGTCGGGCTGGCGCCGGTCAGATCAGCAAACGGGTTTTTCGGTACGAAAGAGAGCAGCAACTGCGGCACGGTCAGATCAGCCAGTTTGCCAACATAGTTGCTCTGAATGGCGTTCAGACGCGCGGTTTCCGCGCTGCCCTGCACCAGACCTTCTGCGGTCAGACCGAACAGGTTGGTCACCAGCACACCGACCAGCGCGGCAATCAGCGTGGTAAACAGCAGCGTGCCGATGGTCAGGAAACTGATTTTACCCAGCTGAGAGGCGTTATGCAGACGGGCCACCGCGCTCAGAATCGAGGCGAAGACCAGCGGCATCACAATCATTTGCAGCAGTTGTACATAGCCGTTACCGACGATGTTGAACCACTGGATAGAGTCTTTCAGTACCGCACTGTCAGAACCATAAATCAGTTGCAGTGCCAGCCCAAAGACCACGCCGATCACCAGACCGACTAACACTTTTTTTGCCAGACTCCACTGTTTATGGCGGGTTTGCGCCAGAGCAAACAGCAAAACCACGAACACGAGAATGTTCGCGACTAATGGAAAGTTCATCCCGTTCTCCTGAATCACGTTAATGGTCGGCTTATCGGGGCCGACTCTGATGGCGCAAGAGTAACAGAAGTGTCACATGCCGCTTATATCCAAATGGAATGGAATATGTCAAAAGTGAAATTTTTGACTATTTATTGCCCGCTCTGGTGGTTTATAAATCGATCAAAGCTGGTTTGCAGGGAGTTAATCACCCCGGACGACCATCGCACCGCGCTATTCTCCGGTAGCGACTGCGGCATCCAGACGGCCCAGGCAAAGAACGCCATACAGAGCACGCGCTCAAGCTGATTACCTTTTTGCGGCACCAGAATCGGCAGGCGAAAGCGCCAGCGGCAGGGCCACAACAGCGGCACGCCCGCGGGGGTGATCATGTCAGCGACAATATGGCTGAGATAGCCCAGCACCATGCCCTGCAACGCATCCGCCGGAACAATCCAGCTGTCAGGCACTTTCAGGTAGAAGAGGGTCAGGGCGGCAAAGACGGCCAGCAGACTATGGGTGAATCCACGATGACCGAAGGCGCGTGCCACGGGTTTTGAGATCCAGCGTAAGCGCTGGCCGAGAAACGATTTGGGGTGGTCGATGTCCGGTAACAGACAGGTCAGCACCGCCGACGGAACAATATGCCACCAGTCGCCCTGCGCCAGCACAGGCGTCAGCGCAGCATTTTTGGCAAATACCGCACTGGCAATGGAAAATAGCAGGTGGCCTTCCGCCGTCATGGTCAAACCCGATGAAACTGTCGATTCATCCAGTATAGGGTTTTTATACAGTATCCGGAAGTGGTGACGTTGTAACTCTTTGTCACAATCCACGCAAAATAAGGGGCGGGCAGTGAAACGCTGCCCGCGAGGTAATTAACCGCGCAAATCCTGAATCGTCAGCTGTTGCAGACTGCTCAGTTTGACGTCGGCCAGGATGTAGCGGGGATCCTGACGGTGCTCGTTGTCCGGCACCACAATTGAACGCATGCGCGCCGCTTTACTGGCAATCATGCCATTAACGGAGTCCTCCAGCGCCACGCAGCACAGCGGGTCAACACCCAGCTTCGCCGCACAGTCGATGTACACCTGCGGATGGGGCTTGCTGTAGGGCAGCGCTTCCGCCGACGCCAGCGCGTCAAACTGTTCGCGCAGGTCAAACATGATGAGCACTTTTTCCAGCATGTGCAGCGGCGAGGCGGAAGCAAGGCCCACTTTGAGCCCGTTCGCTTTACACAGCGCTACCGCTTCGCGTACGCCTGGCAACAGCGGGCGCTCTTCTTCGACCAGTGAAATGGCGCGGTTGATAATGAGATCCGTCACTTCTGCGCGATCCGGGCCTACCCACGGCTGGTGGGCGTACCACAGATCAACGACCATATCGATGCGCAGACCCAGCGTGTCCGGCAGCTCGCCGCGACGCGAGATATCCACACCCAGACTTGCCATCACTTCCAGCTCAGCGCGATCCCACAAGGGTTCGGAATCAATCAGCAGTCCATCCATATCAAAAATAGCGGCAAGAATTTGACGCGGGGTCGGCATAACCACTTCTCCTGTAGAGTCATCGGGAAGAAAACATTGCCTTCATGGTAACGTATTTCCCCTGAAAGATCGGGCGAAAAATTTCAGCTACAGGTAGACTTAACTGCTGTAGCATGAGGGCGATTCGTTTTGCCAGACTGGAGCAGGATTTTTTACAAGGGGAAGTCATGACGTATCAACAAGCTGGACGTATCGCTGTACTCAAACGTATCGCAGGATGGGTGATTTTCATCCCGGCAGTGGTTTCCACGCTGATCTCCGTTTTAAAATTTATGTACGACCACAGTGAAAAACAGACCGGTATTGATGCCGTGATGCTGGATTTCGCCCATGTCATGATTGATATGATTCGCGTTAACACCCCGTTTCTTAACGTGTTCTGGTACAACTCACCGGTACCGGATTTTAAAAGCAGCCTCAATATCCTGTTCTGGATTATCTTTGCGCTGATGTTTGTCGGGCTGGCATTGCAGGCTTCCGGCGCACGCATGAGTCGTCAGGCGAAATTTATTCGCGAAGGGGTTGAGGATCAGCTGATTCTGGAAAAGGCGAAAGGGTCGGAAGGGTTATCCCGCGAGCAGATCGAATCCCGCATTGTTGTGCCGCATCACACGATGTTTCTGCAGTTCTTTCCGCTGTACATCATGCCGGTGATTTTCATTGTCGTCGGCTACTTCTTCTTTTCGTTGCTGGGCTTTATCTGAAAAGAGACCGGCCGCAGAGCGCGGCCGGGAAATATTTATAGCGCCGGTAACGGACGCGGTTTCCCGTCGTTGTCGACCGCTACGTAGATAAATAAGGCTTCTGTCGCTTTATAGCGCTGACCAATCGGTTCAGACGATACCTTCTTCACCCACACTTCAATGTTGATATTAATCGAGGTGTTGCCGCGTTTGACGCAGCGGGCGTAGCAGCACACCACATCACCCACCGCGACAGGGCGTAAGAAGGTCATGCCATCGACTCTGACGGTGACCACACGACCATGGGCAATCTCTTTCGCCATGATCGCGCCGCCGATGTCCATCTGCGACATCAGCCAGCCACCGAAGATATCGCCATTGGCGTTGGTGTCTGACGGCATTGCCAGAGTCCGCAGAACGAGTTCGCCCTGCGGCGCGTTAACGATATCGGTCATTATTGCTCATCCTGCGGCATGTGACGGTAGATGTAGACACCACTCAATAGCGTAAACACCAGCGTCAGCGCTGTCAGGCCGAAGACTTTGAAGTTTACCCAGATATTCTGCGGCAGCCAGAACGCGATATAAATATTCGCCAGCCCGCAGAGGATAAAGAACACCGCCCAGGCGATGTTAAGGCGTGACCACACGGCTTCCGGCAGGTTGATCTCTTTGCCCAGCATGCGCTGGATCAGCGGTTTTTTCATTATCCACTGGCTGATTAACAGCGCACCTGCGAACAGGGCGTAAATCACCGTCACTTTCCATTTAATAAATTCGTCGTTATGGAAGAACAGCGTCAGACCGCCAAACACCGCCACCAGCACGAAGGTGACGAGGGCCATTTTTTCGATTTTACGAAAGCGCACCCAGCTGTAAATCAGCACCACTGCGGTGGCGATGATCAGCGCTGTGGTGGCAGCATAGATGTCGTACATTTTGTAGAAAGCAAAAAATACGACTAACGGTAAAAAATCCAGAAACTGCTTCATACATCGGTTCCGTTATTCAGTCATGGCCCGGTAGCCGGGCCTGCAATAAGTTTAGTTGCGGATCAGCATATACAGGCGGAACAAATAGACAAGCAACACGGCGGAAATCAGGTTGCTCAATGTATTCACCACCACGGCACCGACATACGGCGTCAGAACGGCAAAGTCTGCGGCAAACAGCAGCAGCACGGTTTTTGCCAGCAACCAGGCGATCACCGCCGGAGCCACGAGGCGCATATTTGCCCACGCGAGGCGAATACTGTTACGCATCGACGAAATGACGCCCTGTTTGTCCTGCACCAGCATAACCGGCGCGAAGGCCAGTACGATGGCCATCAGCACGCCCGGCACCACCACCAGCATCACGCCCATCTGCACCAGGAACGTGGTGAGTAAAATCAGCAGGAACAGCTTCGGCAACACCGGCGCACTGGCACCAATCGCGCGAAGAGCGCTGACACGATGCCCGGCGGTAATAAGCTGAATAAGCAACATCACGCCGCCTGCCAGAATCGCATTACCCACCAGCCCGGAAAAGGTCGAGGCGGCTGACGCGCGCAGCAGGATTTGCTGCTGTTCCGGCGTCATGTTTCGCACCAGTTCGAACAGACCGACGCTGCCCTCAAGGTTATCGCCTTCGCGCAGGACAGCGAGTTGCTCTTCGCTGGGTGAAAACGCATGGCCAAGCACTACCGTGATAAATGCGCACAACAATGCAATCAGCAAAATCGTAACGAACTGATTACGAAAAAAATTACCCGTGTCACGGTAAACGGACTTCGCCGTGATAGACATGCACTCTCCTTGAGTATGCAGGTGTTAATGAGGCGGTGATTGTAACTCAGAAGAGGCCAGCGTGGCAGCATCAAGACCTGTATGGAAAGGCATATCTTTGTAAAGAGGAGGTAAGCCGTAACGGGCGCGCGCACGGTTACAGGCGTCATTCTCTTCGCCATTTTCACCGGACATCGCAAATTCCCGGCACGGTGATGGCCGGTTTTCATAAATGGAACAGCTGACGCTGACGCCTGGCTCACCGGACAGCGCAGCGCAACGGCTCTGCCGGTTGTTAGTGCCGCTCATGCAGCGCAGGAAAGGGGTCAGGGGTTCGGTCAGGGACGCAGGGACACAACCGCCCGCATCGTCGGCTTCAGCCCAGTAAAAGGAGACACGAAAATACGCACAACAGGCACCGCATGTCATGCACGGATTTAACTCGCTCATAACTCACCTGAAAAAAACGCATCATGAAAGATTGTCCTGGCTAACGTATGCCGCGGCGATTGCCACCGCAAGTGGGTAACGCAAAAATAACGCTGTACCAGTAAGGAAATCTTAAAATTGATATAGATAGGATTTCAATTATCAAATTGTGTTTTATAAAAATTAACCTGGATCAATGAAAGTTAAATCTAATCATTTATTGTGATCTGTGTTGGATCACACCTACTCAAAAATGAGTATATTTTCCGCGCAGGTAAAACCATAACGAGGGTAAGGATATGAAGAAATTAGCTGTGGCGGCATTGGTTTTAAGCACACTTTCTGCTGGCGGGGCATGGGCGCATGAAGAGGGGGAATTCTTTATTCGCGCAGGTAGTGCAACAGTTCGACCAACGGAAGGTTCGGATAACGTTCTCGGCGCGCTTGGCGAGTTCAATGTTAACAACAATACCCAACTGGGTTTAACCTTCACGTATATGGCAACGGAAAACATCGGCATTGAGTTGCTGGCTGCAACGCCGTTCCGCCATAAAGTCGGCACCGGCCCGACCGGTACTATCGCGACGGTACATCATCTGCCGCCAACCTTAATGGCGCAGTGGTACTTTGGTGATGCGAGCAGCCAGTGGCGTCCGTACGTGGGTGCAGGTATTAACTACACCATGTTCTTTGATGAAAATTTCAATGATACCGGCAAAGACGCCGGACTGAGCGACCTGAGTCTGGACAACTCCTGGGGCGCTGCGGGGCAGGTGGGGCTTGACTACCTCATCAACCGCGACTGGCTGTTGAACATGTCCGTCTGGTATATGGATATCGACACCGACGTGAAATTTAAAGCCGGTGGCGTGGATCAGTCCGTCAGCACGCGTCTGGATCCGTGGGTGTTTATGTTCTCTGCGGGTTACCGCTTCTAATCCCCTCCAGAAAAAATACTGCTGAACAACTGGCCCTCTGCGGCCAGTTGTTATTTTGTTATCCGCATCAGACGTCTTCTCCTTTCTTCGCCCCACCAGGATCAATTCTGTTACTTTTGCACCCCGTGTGACATTGCCTTCATGTTAATGACACAACATCAGGTTAACGTTATTGAACGATTCCGCATCGTGCCGGGGCAAACTCCGGCTCCCCTTATTTTATCTTAAATCGGTGAGGTGGTTTTGAATCAACAGCTTAGCTTTTTCCCGATACGTCATAGAGATGAGAAAAAATCAGGAAATATAAAATCAAATCACTACTGATTCGCGGTGTGCTGCGCTACGTTAGCCTCTCCCAATGGAAAGGAATAACAACTAAAAGGGTTTGATCAATCACTATGGCTGAATCTATGTTACTGAGCAGAATTGCATCCTGTAATTGCATTGCAAAACTTGAATTACTGCATACCCTGATTTGCAGGAATATCCCGGCGAAAGATCGCGGGCAGTATATTCTGGCGCTGAATACCCGCCACGATGAGCTGGCGAGCATCATCTATTACGAGCGAGATTATCTCGACCTCGAAACCTTCTGAGCAAAAAAAAGCCCGCACGATGTGCGGGCAAGTCATACTGGAAGCAATGTGAGCAATGTCGTACTGAATACCTGAGTGATTCGCTCAACTATTCAGTAATGAGAAAGATAATATTTCTCATCTAAGATATCAACCCCAACTTTATTGCGGGTGCTCACATCACTTACGCTACCGTCATCACGCCCGGGCGGTGGCGGCTTTCATGTTGCGAACAAACGCTTTCAGCTCATCCAGCATCGCCGGGTGATTGTTGACATTTTTCTCAATGATTTTCACGATCGCCGAGCCGGAAATCGCTCCGGCCGCACCCGCGGCAATGGCCGCGCTGACCTGATCCGGCGACGAAATCCCGAATCCCTGCAACGGCGGGGCCGCGTGATATTCGGTCAGTTTTTCCACCAGATGATGCAGCGGTAACGCCGCGCGATTCTCGGCCCCGGTAACACCGGCGCGCGACAGCAGGTAGGTATAGCCGCGACCGAAGGACGCTATCTGGCGCAGCAAATCGTCATCAGCATTCGGCGGGCAGATGAAAATCGGCGCAATATTATGACGCATCGCCGCCTGGCGAAACTCAGCGGATTCCTCCACCGGCACGTCGGCCACCAGCACCGAATCGACACCCACGCGGGCACACTCGGCGTAAAACGCATCAATACCCCGGTTAAACACCAGGTTGGCGTACATCAGCAGGCCAATCGGGATGGTCGGGTGTTTCTGGCGGATTGCCGCCAGTAGCTCAAAACACTGCGTCGGGGTAACGCCCGCCGCAAATGCGCGCAGGGTGGCGTTCTGAATCGTCGGGCCATCGGCCAGCGGATCAGAGAACGGAATACCCAGCTCCAGCGCGTCGGCCCCGGCTTCAATCAGTGCATCGATGATGTTCAGCGACTGCTCCGGGCCCGGATCGCCGAGCGTGACGAAGGGAACAAACGCGCCTTCCTTGCGGGCCTTCAGTTGTGCAAACAAAGTGTCATAGCGTTCCATCAGATTTCCCCTCGCGCTTTCAGAATATCGTGTACGGTAAAGATGTCTTTATCACCGCGACCGGACAGGTTCACCACCAGCAACTGCTCCTTCTGCGGATCGTCGCGCATCATTTTCAGCGCGTGCGCCAGTGCATGCGACGACTCCAGTGCCGGAATAATGCCTTCATGAAGGCTCAGGGCTTTGAACGCCTCCAGGGCTTCGTCATCGGTAATAGAGACATAATCCGCGCGACCGATGCTGTTAAGATACGCATGCTGCGGCCCGACGGACGGGAAATCGAGCCCGGCAGAGATGGAATAAGATTCTTCAATCTGGCCTTCATCGGTCTGCATCATCGGCGATTTCATGCCGAAGTAGATCCCCACGCGGCCGTGTTTCAGTGGTGCGCCATGCTCGCCAGTTTCGATACCGTGACCGGCAGGCTCCACGCCAATCAGCCCGACGGAGGTTTCGTTGATAAAGTCAGCGAACATGCCGATGGCGTTCGAGCCGCCGCCGACGCAGGCAATGACCGCATCCGGCAGCCGACCTTCTTTTTCCTGAATCTGCGCTTTGGTCTCTTCACCAATCATGCGCTGGAATTCACGTACGATGGTCGGGAACGGGTGCGGGCCTGCCGCGGTGCCGAGCATATAGTGCGCGTTTTCGTAGCTGCCGGACCAGTCGCGCAGCGCCTCGTTACAGGCATCTTTCAGCGTGGCGGAACCGCTGTGCACCGGGATCACTTCAGCGCCCATCAGACGCATACGGAAAACGTTCGGCGACTGACGTTCAACGTCTTTTGCACCCATATAAATGCGGCACTTCAGACCGAGCAGGGCGCTGGCGAGCGCTGAGGCCACGCCGTGCTGTCCGGCGCCGGTCTCGGCGATGATTTCGGTTTTACCCATCCGTTTCGCCAGCAACGCCTGTCCCAGCACCTGGTTGGTCTTATGTGCGCCGCCGTGGAGCAGATCTTCACGCTTCAGGTACAGCGTGGTGTTGGTGCCAGCCGTCAGGTTGCGGCATTTGGTCAGCGCGGTCGGACGACCGGCATAGTTTTTCAGCAGGTCGGTAAATTCCGCCTGAAACGCCGGATCTTTCTGCGCGCTGACAAACGCTTCTTCGAGCTGGCGCAGGGCAGGCATCAGGATTTGCGGCACATACATGCCGCCAAACTCGCCGAAATACGGGTTAAGTAAAGTGCTCATTATTGCTCCTTAATATGCGCGCAGCGTCTGGAAAACCGAGGCCAGTTTGCTGGCATCTTTAATACCCGGTTGCGACTCTACACCTGAATTGAAATCGAGGCCTGCGGCGCCGCTTCTGGCGGCTTCCACGCAGTTATCGGGGCTCAGACCGCCCGCCAGCAACACGTTGCTGAGGTCGGCGCCGCTGAGCAATGACCAGTCAAAACGCACGCCTGTACCGCCCTGGCCGTTGTCAAAAATGTATTTATCGACGTGGTTCAAATCGCGGACGGGCAGCGTGTCGCCGACGCTGAGCGCTTTCCAGATTTGTACCTGCTCCGGTAGCGTCGCGCGCAGCGCATTGATGTACGCCTGATTTTCGTCCCCATGCAGCTGAACCGCGGCCAGTTTGAGCGCAGTGGCTTTCGCGACCACCTCATCAATGGTGGCGTTACGGAACACGCCGACGTAACTCAGCGGTGCCGCGTTGATGACATCGCGCGCCTGGGCGTCGTTCACGACGCGGGGCGATGAGGTGACGAAAATCAGCCCGCCGTAAATGGCGCCCGCTTCGTAAGCCGCCTGGGCATCCTGGGCGCGGGTCAGTCCGCAGACTTTATTTTCGCCCAACAGCACGCGGCGTACCGCGGCGCTGAGATCATCATGGGACATCAGCGCCGAGCCAATCAGAAAGCCATTGGCGAAGTGGCTCAGCTCGCGAACCTGGGCGTACGTATTGATGCCGGATTCGCTGATCACCGTCACGCCGTGACCCAGACGTGGCGCCAGCTGACGGGTGCGGTTGAGATCAATAGAGAGATCGCGCAGGTCACGGTTATTAATACCCACCACTTTCGCCCCGAGCGCCAGGGCGCGCTCCAGCTCTTCTTCGTTGCTCACTTCGGTCAGTACACCCATACTCAGGCTGTGGGCGACGGCGGCGAGCTGTTGATACTGCTCGTCATCCAGCACGGAGAGCATCAGCAGACAGGCATCGGCCTGGTAATAGCGCGCGAGGTAAATCTGGTAAGGATCGATAATGAAGTCCTTACACAGAATCGGCTGCGGCGCGATGTTGCTGACGATGGGCAGAAAATCAAAGCTGCCCTGAAAGTATTTTTCATCGGTCAGCACGGAGATCGCCGAGGCATGATGCCGGTAAATACTGGCGATACGCGCCGGGTCAAAATCGTCGCGGATCACCCCTTTGGAAGGCGATGCCTTTTTACACTCCAGAATGAACGCGGTACGCGCCCCCTGCAGCGCGTCATAAAAGCTGCGCGTGCTGGGGATGATCTCGTTCTGGAACGTCGCCAGCGGCTGTTGCTGTTTACGGGCTTCCACCCAGATCGCTTTGTCGGCAACAATTTTCGCTAATACGGTCTGCATCATTTACCCTCTTGCCGCGAGTGCGGTCACTCTGTCATACGCTGCACCGCTGCGCAGGACGTCAATCACCTGTTGCGCATTGGCTTTGAGATCGTTATGGCCGTGCAAACGCAGCAACATCGCGACGTTGGCGGCCACCGCAGCCTCGTGGGCTGCCTCGCCCTTACCTTGTAGCAGACGGGTGAGAATGTCACGGTTTTCTTCCGGCGTGCCGCCCGCCAGTTGTTCCTGACGATACGGCGTCAGGCCAAAGTCCTCGGCGGTCAGTTGATAGCTGCTGATCTCGTCATCATTCAGTTCAGCAACGATGGTCGGCGCATGCAAGGAAACTTCGTCCATTCCGCCGCTATGCACCACGGCGGCACGCTGATAACCAAGCACCCGCAGGGTTTCCGCAATCGGCAACACCAGTTCGGCGCTGTAGACGCCAATCAGCGCCAGCGGCGGATGCGCCGGGTTAATCAGCGGCCCGAGCACGTTAAACAGGGTGCGGGTTTTCAGCTGCTGACGAACCGGCATCGCGTGGCGGAACCCGGTGTGATATTTCGGCGCAAACAGGAAGCAGACGCCCAGCTCATCCAGTGCTTCGCGGGATTTCTCAGCATTCATATCCAGATTAATGCCGAACGCCGCCAACAGATCGGACGAACCGGATTTACTGGAAACGCTGCGGTTGCCGTGTTTCGCGACTTTCAGACCACAAGCTGCCGCGACAAAAGCGCTGGCGGTGGAAATGTTGATGCTGTTGCTGCCGTCGCCGCCGGTGCCGACAATATCCGCAAACGGATAATCGGGGCGCGGAAAAGGCGCGGCATTTTCCAGCAGGGCGGTGGCGGCACCGGCAATTTCGTTCGGGTGCTCGCCGCGCACTTTCATGCTCACCAGCACCGCCGCAAGCTGCTCGGGCTTCATCTCGCCGCGCACCACGGCGGAGAAAAGCTGGTGGCTTTCCTGCTGGGTCAGCGTTTTCGCCTGATAGAGTTTTTCCAGAATCGGCTGCAACGTGTTGACCGGCTCCAGTTTCTGTTGCGCCCAGGCCAGCGTCTGCTCCAGCAGGCGTGCGCCGTGGGTGGTCAGAATCGATTCCGGGTGGAACTGGAAGCCACAGACGCGATCGGTATCATGACGCACCGCCATCACCATGCCGCCAAAATGCGCGTTGATGGTCAGTCCGGCCGGAATATCGCTGCCAACCAGCGAATGGTAGCGCGCCACCGGCAGCGGGTTTGGCAGCCCGGCAAACATCGCCTGACTGTCGTGTTCAATGCTGGATGCCTTGCCGTGTAGGATTTCCCCGGCCTGGCCGACGTAACCGCCATATGCTTCAACAATCGCCTGATGGCCGAGACAGATACCGATAATCGGCAGTTTACCGCGCAGACGGGTCAATAACTCCGGCATGCAACCGGCTTCGGACGGCACGCCTGGCCCCGGCGACAGCATCAGCACCGGATTTTTCATGGTCGCCAGACGGTCAATTAACGTTTGTGCCGGAACATGGTTACGGTAAATCACTACATTGTGTCCCTTCGAACGCAGCTGATCCGCCAGGTTGTAAGTAAACGAATCGATATTATCGAGCAGCAGAATATCAGCCATCAGAACGTCTCCTGTGCGTGGTGTGCCTGAGCGATTGCGCGCACCACCGCGCGTGCTTTATTACGTGTTTCATCCGCTTCCGCCTGCGGGACGGAGTCCAGCACCACGCCCGCGCCCGCCTGCACGGTGGCAATGCCGTTTTCGACGTACGCAGAGCGGATAACAATGCAGGTGTCCAGGTCGCCGTGAGCGGTAAAGTAGCCCACCGCGCCGCCGTAGCTGCCGCGGCGCTTGCCTTCTGCTGCGGCAATCAGTTGCATCGCGCGGACTTTCGGCGCGCCGCTCAGCGTGCCCATATTCATGCAGGCGCGATAAGCGTGCAGCACGTCGAGATCGCTGCGCAGTTCACCCACTACGCGGGAAACCAGATGCATCACGAAGGAGTAGCGGTCGACTTTGGTTAAGTCAGCGACGTAACGGCTACCTGGCGTACAGATGCGCGCCAGATCATTGCGCGCGAGGTCAACCAGCATCAGATGTTCAGAAAGCTCTTTATGATCAGTCCGCATTTCCAGCTCGATGCGGCTGTCGAGGTCACGATCCAGCGTGCCATCAGCACGACGGCCGCGCGGACGGGTACCGGCAATCGGGTAGATTTCAATCTGGCGTGAGCTGGCGTCATATTTCAGTGAGCTTTCCGGCGAGGCGCCGAACAGCGTGAAGTCATTGTCCTGCATAAAGAACATGTACGGGCTGGGGTTGCTCTTTTTCAGCACGTCATAAGCGGCGAGCGGTGACGGGCAGGGCAGCGAGAAGCGACGGGACGGCACCACCTGGAAAATTTCCCCGGCACGAATTTCGCGCTGCATTTTGCGCACTACCGCGCCGTACTGATCGTCACTTTGATCGCATTCGCACTGCAGGTGCGCCATCATCTGTACCGGCAGCGGCGATACCGGCTCGCTAAGTTGCTGCTCAAGTTCGGCGATGCGCTGCGTTAAGCGATCTTTTTCGCTGGCGGATGGCGTGAAGAGGCTGGCCTGAATACGGGTGCTTTTCGCCTGATGGTCGATAATCAACAGCGTTTCGGCGAGGTAAAAGCAGTAGTCCGGGCAGGCGTTGTCAGCGTCGAGATGCGGTAAATTTTCAAACCCGGCCACCAGGTCATAGGCAAACAGGCCGCCGAAGAACATCGCTTCGCGCTCACCGGCGGGCACGGTCACCAGATCCTGCAGCAGGCGGAAGGCGTCAAACACCGACAGCGAACGCAGGCGGGCGTCTTCGTCCAGCAATGCGCTGACCGCCGGGAAACGCAGCACGCGGGACATCGGCTGGCGTTCGTTTTCAATCCCGGATGGCAGCGCGTTATCCAGCAGCGCGAGCAGCGCGGCGCCGTTGTCGGAAAGCGCCTGCAGGGTGACCGTATTGCCGAGCGCGGTAATGCGCAGGGCGCTGTCGACCAGCAGCAGACTTTTTAAATCATTTTTACTGTCGATATCTGCAGATTCGAGCAACAGCGTGGCCGGACGCGCGCCGCACAACTGGTGAAACAGCGCGGTGGGGTTATCCCGATAGAGGGCGTTGCTGGTCAGAAGTTCGAGCGCAGGTTTTGGTGTTTGCATCTTCGTTCTCGCCTGTCTGGATAAAATGGTGTTCAAAAAAAAGCCCGCTTGTAGGCGGGCCAGGTATCTGTATGCGGATTGCAGACGTACAACACTTGCCCGTTAACAGGAAGTGCGCCACCAGCCACCGTTCATGCGAATTTGCGTTTTCATGTGAGATACCGTTTTCTTATGAGCTTGTGTACTAGTTAACTAGTTCGTGAAAATAAAGTCAACCCCTGATTTCAGAAAAAGCGTCTGAACCGCTATGATGTGGCGCTGACCCCACTGATGTAACGGGTGCCACCTTGAGTGACCATAACGACAATTACGCAATTATTTACGACCTGCATAGCCACACTACCGCTTCTGACGGGCGTTTAACGCCGCAGGAGTTGGTTCATCGCGCCCATGAAATGCGTGTCGGTACGCTGGCGATTACCGACCATGACAGCGTGGCGGCCATTCCGGCCGCGCAGGCGGAAATCGCCCGCGCCGGTTTACCGCTGACGCTGATCACCGGCGTGGAGATTTCCACGGTCTGGGAAAATCATGAAATTCATATCGTCGGTCTGAACATCGACATTGACCATCCGCAAATGACCGGCTTTCTGGCTGAGCAAAAAGAGCGCCGTCAGCAACGGGCGAAACTGATTGCTGAACGGCTGGAAAGAGCCCATGTGCCAGGTGCCTGGGAAGGCGCGCTGGCGCTGGCGGACGGCGGGGCGGTGACCCGCGGACACTTCGCCCGTTTTCTGGTGGAGGCGGGAAAAGCCAGTAACATGGCCGATGTGTTTAAAAAATACCTTGCGCGCGGGAAAACGGGTTATGTTCCGCCGCAGTGGTGTACAATAGATCAAGCTATTGATGTGATTCATCATTCTGGCGGTAAAGCGGTGCTGGCGCATCCGGGTCGGTACGATTTGTCCGCCAAATGGCTGAAGAGGCTGTTGGCTTACTTCACCGAATGTGGTGGAGACGCAATGGAAGTCGCGCAGTGTCAGCAGGCACCCCATGAGCGCGCGCAACTCGCTACCTACGCTCGCCAGTACGGTCTGCTGGGATCGCAGGGCTCTGATTTTCATCAGCCCTGTCCGTGGATTGAACTCGGCCGCAAGCTGTGGCTTCCCGCTGGCGTGGAAGGCGTGTGGCAGACCTGGGAACAGCCGCAGAATAATTTGTGAGAGGGAAGTATGAGTCAGTTTTTTTATATTCATCCGGACAATCCGCAAGCCCGCCTGATCAACCAGGCTGTGGAAATCGTGCGTAAAGGGGGCGTTATCGTTTACCCCACTGATTCCGGGTATGCGCTGGGTTGCAAAATTGAAGATAAAGGGGCGATGGAACGCATCTGCCGCATCCGTCATCTTCCGGACGGGCATAACTTTACCCTGATGTGCCGCGATCTGTCCGAGCTGTCGACCTACGCGTATGTCGACAACGTCGCGTTTCGCCTGATGAAAAACAACACCCCAGGCAACTACACGTTCATTCTTAAGGGCACGAAAGAGGTGCCGCGCCGCCTGTTGCAGGAAAAGCGTAAAACCATCGGCATGCGCGTGCCGTCGAATCCGATTGCGCAGATGCTGCTGGAAGCGCTCGGCGAGCCGATGCTCTCCACCTCGCTGATGTTGCCTGGCAGTGATTTTACTGAGTCTGATCCGGAAGAGATTAAAGACCGTCTGGAGAAGCAGGTTGACCTGATCATTCACGGCGGTTATCTCGGTCAGCAACCAACCACGGTTATTGATCTGACCGACGAAGCGCCGGTGGTGCTGCGTGAAGGCGTTGGTGACGTTAAGCCTTTCTTGTAACCAACGGGGCGACCGTTATGTCGCCCCTGCGGGAGTTAAAGTAAAACCAGAGGCATCCAGGTCAGCCCGGTGATGACCAGCAACACCAGGAAAACCAGCCCGAAAATGGCGCCCAGTCGCCAGTAATCCGCCGTCGGCAGATAACCACTACCGTAGTAGATCGGGCTTGGACCGGTCGCATATGGGGTAATAATGCTGCCCAGACCAATTGCCGCGCCAACCATCAGGCCGAAGACAGGTAACGGAATGTCCGGCATAGCCAGCGCGGCCGCAATCATCATGGGCGCCAGTGCGGAGGTATATGCCGTGGCGCTGGCGAAGAAGTAGCGCAATAAATAAAACACCACGATCAACGCCACCATCACCATCACCGGCGAGTAACCGCTCAGTCCGTTTGCCAGCAGCTTACCAAACCAGGTGATGAAGCCTGTGTCATTAAGGCCGGTGGCAAGCGTTATCAGCGATGCCAGCCAGAAGAAGACGTTCCATGCTGATTTATTACTGATGATGTCATCCCAGCAGATGATGCGTAATACCAGCATCAGCGCGACCACGCTGTAGCCGACCATTGCGGCATCAATATAACTTCCCCCGAAGATCCACAACACCAGCGCGCCGACCATCAGCACCAGCATCTGTTTTTCGCGGGTGCAGAGCGGCCCCATCGCCTTCAGTTCCGCCTCTGCCCAGCGCGGTACCTGATCGCCTGATTTCAGAACTGGCGGGTACAACACATAGGCCAGCCACGGCACCAGCAGTACCAGCAGAATACTCAGCGGCAGCATACCCAGGAACCAGTCTCCCCAGCTCAGCGCGGTATGCGAGGCGCTCTTCATCAGACCAATCAGCAACAGGTTAGGTGCCATCGCCGTCAGGAAAATGGCGCTGGTCACACAGTCGGCGGTGATCCCCATCCACATAATGTAAGAGCCAATGGAGCGGGCGCTGCCGTCGCCAGGTTGTGAGTTATACAGTGGTGGCAGGTTGCGGATGATCGGGTAGATAATCCCTGCGCCGCGCGCGGAGTTGGACGGCGTGACGGGGGAAAGGATCAGCTCAGAGAACATCACCGCGTAGCCCAGGAACAGCGTGCGGTGCCCCATCTTTTTGACCAGCATCAGTGCGATACGCCGACCGAGGCCCGTTTTTTCATAGCCGGTACCAAACATAAAGGCGGCGAAAATCAGCCAGATAACGGAGTTGGAAAAACCCGACACCGCCCACGACAACGCTTTGGATGTAAATTTGAAACCCGCCTGGGCAAGTTGTTCCGGGCTGAACAGCAGCCAGGGCGAAAGGACAGCAATGATCGAAATGCCGATCATTGCCACGACCGCGCCCGGTACAGGCTCCAGAATGAGTCCCACGATGACGCCGGTAAAGACCGCAAAATAGAGCCAGGAATGGCTCTCAAGACCGGCGGGAACGGGCAAAACAGCAATAATGGCGATGACCACCAGCGGAGCCAGATATCGCCACCAACCAGTTAATGGTGCCATAGTCGTATCCCTGCATGAAGGGAGAGACAGCGCGTCTCTCCGGAAGGGTTATTTGATGTAATGCACGTGCTCGCAGATTTCGTCGACGATGGGGCCGCGACGCTCAGCGAACATTTTTTTGTTTTCGGCGATCAGGTTGTTGCCGTGGGTATCTATTGAGACGATCAGTGGCCCGAACTCTTTCACCCGACATACCCATAGTGATTCCGGCATGCCCAGTTCCGTCCAGTGCACCTCTTCAATCTCTTCAACCTGGGTTGCCGCCAGTACGGCGCAACCTGCCGGGAAGATCACATGCAATGCCTTAAATTTCTGGCAGCCTTCTTCCGTCAGTGGTCCCATGCCGCCTTTCCCCACTACCAGTTTGACGCCGGTCTGCTCAATGAACTCCTTCTCGAAGGCTTCCATTCTCATGCTGGTGGTCGGACCAACGGAGACCATCTCCCATTTTTCACCGTTCTTACGCACAATCGGCCCGGCGTGGAAAATCGCTTTGCCGTTCAGGTCGTAAGGGATAGGGCGTTTGAGTTCAATCAGGCGGCGGTGACAGACATCGCGGCAGGTCACCAGCATGCCAGTCAGGTAGATAACATCACCCACGCGGATGTCTTCCAGATCGTCGGCTTTGATCGGGGTTGTCAGGATCTTTTTCATAACGCGCTCCGGGTGTGAGACAGGTTTTCGAAAGAGAGGTCAGAATGAACCCGCAGCGTGCCGCGGCGGTGCGCCCAACAACCGGTGGAGACCGCCACACCAATCGTTGACGGGTGACGCGCGGCGGATTCGATATGAACCCCCATCACCGAACTATTGCCGGTGAGTCCTTGCGGACCAATCCCCAGGCGATTTAATCCCTCTTCCAGACGCAGTTCGAGCTCAGCCGCTTTTGGATTCGGGTGACGGGTACCGATGGGGCGCAGGATGGCTTTGCGTGAAAGTACGGCGGCGGTTTCAACGGAAGTGGCAATCCCCACACCGACCAGCACCGGCGGGCAGGCATTTACTGCTAACGTCGAAATATTTTCAAAGACGAATTTGACGACGCCTTCGTAGCCTTCCGAGGGCATCAGCACTTTCGAGCGCCCTGGCAGCGTGCAGCCGCCGCCCGCCATGTAAACTTCGATTTCAGCATCGTCGCCATCCGGGATGATGTCCCAGGTCACCCACGGCACGCCGCTGCCGGTATTTTTCCCGGTATTCACCTCGTCAAAAATCTCTACCGCGTTATGACGCAGCGGCGCTTTCACCGTGGCATCTTCTACTGCCTGTTTAAGGATTCGTTGCAGTTCGCCGAGCAGAGGAAAGCGCGAGCCCACCTTCACAAAGAACATGATTTCACCCGTGTCCTGGCAGGCCGGACGATTAAGATCGATAGCCTTTTGCATGTTGTCGAACATCGTGTGGTAGATGATTTTCCCCATGGAGGATGTTTCGGCGTCCCGCAGCTGTTTTAATTTATCCACCACGTCATCGGGCATCCGGGTGGATATCATGGCGGTAAAATTAGCGACAATTTCCGTCAGCGTATTCACCGCAGCTTGATTATTTTGATTGCTCATCCTGTTAACTCCAGTTCTTTTATTTATCTGGAAAGAAACTCTCCGCAATAAACTAACACTAAAAATGTGGTTTTATATTTTTTGGTACTGTGAATGTGCAATTAACACTTCGTAAATCACGCTGAAGAAAGACGCTGGAAATTGAGCAAGGGCAGGGATTAATCGCTTTTTGCGAATTACACTGCGGGTATTAACATCACGGGTAATGTGACGATGCTGAAAACGTGGCCCTTAGCCAAAGATCTGCAAGTGCTGGTGGAAATTGTTCATACAGGAAGCTTCAGCGCTGCCGCCGCCGCGTTGGGGCAGACACCGGCGTTTGTCACCAAGCGGATTCAGATTCTGGAGACGACGCTTGATACCACACTGCTTAACCGCTCGGCGCGGGCGGTCGCGCTCACGGAAAGCGGGCAGCGCTGCTATGAACAGGCGCTGGCGATCCTCACGCAATACCAGCGCTTAGTTGATGAGGTCACGCAAATCAGAATGCGGCCAGAAGGGATGATTCGCATTGGTTGTAGCTTTGGATTTGGCCGTAGCCATATTGCGCCAGCCATTACTGAATTGATGCGCATCTATCCTGAGTTACAGGTTCACTTTGAGCTCTTCGATCGGCAAATTGATTTGGTGCAGGATAATATCGATCTGGATATCCGTATTAATGATGAGATTCCTGATTATTATATTGCGCATTTGTTAACGAAGAATAAAAGGATATTGTGTGCGTCCCCGGAGTATTTACAAAAATATTCCATGCCTGAGTCCCTGCAGGAATTAAGTCGACATGATTGCCAGGTAACAAAAGAACGTGATATGACGCACGGAATATGGGAGCTGGATAATGGAACAACGAAAAAGTCGGTCAAAGTAAGCGGGCACCTCTCCTCAAACAGTGGTGAAATTGTGCTGCAATGGGCGCTGGAAGGGAAAGGGATTATGCTGCGCTCGCAATGGGATGTGCAGCCGTTTCTGGCGAGCGGCAAGCTGGTTCGGGTTCTGCCGGCGTATGCGCAGAGCGCAAATATCTGGGCAGTTTATCAGGAGCCACTGTATCGCAGCGTGAAGCTCAGAGTCTGCGTAGAGTTTCTGGCGACATGGTGCCAGCAGAGGCTGGGCAAGCCAGATGAGGGTTATCAGGTGCCCCGTCATCCTTAAACCCCCCATATCCCACGGGTTGTTCTGACCAGGGCTGATGAAACTAGATGAATCATTTAGACTAAAGTTCGTGTAGTATGTGCGCCCACGAATCAGCGTGTGAGACACGTTGTGTGCCATGAAATAGTTTCATAGCAGTGAGTTAATATGAGATTGTTATTAACTTATTGTTTTATAAAGTATATCAGACGCCTGTGAAGGCGACACCTATAGGAAGCTCTATGAGCGAAAAATTGCAGAAAGTGCTGGCCCGTGCGGGCCACGGCTCGCGTCGTGAAATTGAATCCATTATTGAAGCCGGTCGCGTGAGCGTGGACGGCAAGATCGCCACGCTGGGTGATCGCGTGGAAATCACCCCGGGTCTGCGGATCCGCATTGATGGTCATCTTGTCTCCGTAAAAGAATCCACCGAACAGATTTGCCGTGTACTGGCGTACTACAAGCCGGAAGGCGAACTCTGTACCCGTAACGATCCGGAAGGGCGCCCGACGGTATTCGACCGTCTGCCGAAACTGCGCGGCGCGCGCTGGATTGCTGTTGGTCGTCTGGACGTTAACACCTGTGGTCTGCTGCTGTTCACCACCGATGGTGAACTGGCGAACCGTCTGATGCACCCGAGCCGCGAAGTTGAACGTGAATATGCGGTGCGTGTGTTTGGTCAGGTGGAAGAGAACAAAGTGCGCGATCTGGCGCGTGGCGTTCAACTGGAAGATGGTCCGGCGGCGTTCAAAACCATCAAATTCAGTGGTGGTGAAGGCATTAACCAGTGGTACAACGTCACCCTGACAGAAGGGCGTAACCGCGAGGTGCGTCGCCTGTGGGAAGCGGTCGGTGTGCAGGTCAGCCGCCTGATCCGCGTACGCTACGGTGATATCCCGCTGCCGAAAGGCCTGCCTCGTGGCGGCTGGACGGAACTCGACCTGGCGCAGACCAACTACCTGCGCGAGCTGGTGGGGCTGAAGCCAGAAACCGAATCCAAAGTGGCTGTCGAAAAAGATCGTCGTCGTATGAAGGCGAATCAGATCCGCCGTGCCGTGAAGCGTCACAGCCAGGTCAGCAGTAATCGCCGCTCTGGTAGCCGCAACAACAACGGCTAATCTTCTCTCCCGGCTCAGGGGCGAATACCGCCCCTGACGTCGTTTCCTGCCGCAAGAAAAAATCTCATTTTGTAGACGGCTCGATTCCCACACGTTTACTGCCAGAATAAAATTCCTCCTTCACAGAAAGGCGTTTTAGCTTCGCTGCAAAGGGACAGGACACACATGGAAATTTATCTGGTACTCGCCGTTATTGCCGTTGTCATTATCTGGTTCATTTTCACCTATAACCGTTTTATTCGTCTGCGCCGTTTTAAGGATGAGGCGTGGAGTGGTATTGCCGTCCAGCTTAAACGTCGTCACGATCTGGCGCCAAACCTGCTGAGCCTGGTGAAGCGCTATGCCGGGCATGAAAAAGAACTGCTGGAAGCGATTTCACGCCAGCGCGGCGATCTGACAGGCAACACGCGCGATATTGCCGAAAACGAGCGCGATTATGCCGGTATTCTGGGGCGTGTCTTCGCCCTCGCCGAAGCCTGGCCTGAACTCAAGGCGAATGAGAACTTCCTCTCACTACAGCAAACCCTTGAAGAAATCGAAGAACAACTCCAGCTGGCCCGTCGCTATTTCAACGGTACGGTACGCGATCTGAATATTCTGGTGGAGTCTTTCCCGAGTCTTATCGTGGCGCGGGTTTTTGCGTTTAAAACCGGTGACTTTTTTGAGCTGGAGGAGCCGACTGATGCTGCTGTTCCACGGATGGACGTTTAGTCGTAAAAGCGTGCGCGGACTGTTGTTCTGGGGATGGATCTGTTTCTGGTCACCGTTTTCCTTCGCGGCGTCTGATTATGAGCATATTCTCGCCTTCGACGTGCAGGCCAGCTTCAGTAACGATGGCAGCATGGCGGTGACCGAGTCGATTACGGTCTATGCCACTGGTGACGAGATCAACCACGGTATTTTCCGCACGCTACCACTGACCTGGAATCGCCAGGACGGCAAAATTTTCCGCGTCGGGTATCAGGTGGAACAGGTGCTGCGCGATGGTAGCCCTGAGCCGTACAGCGAAGCGCGCACCGGCGACATGCTGGAACTGCGCATCGGAGATGCCTTCCGCACGGTGGACACCGGCGAGCATACGTACGTCATTTACTATCGGGTCTCCAACCATTTCAGCCGCTTCCCGGACTGGGATGAACTTTACTGGAACGTGACGGGCAACGGCTGGCCGTACGACATCGACAGCGCCAGTTTTCAGCTAACGTTGCCAGACTCAGCGGCGCATCTGAACAGCGACGGCTATGACCAGCGTCTGCGCAGCATCGATGTCTATACCGGTTATCAGGGCGAACGCGACGCGCAGGCCGAAATTCTGGCGGACGGCAGCGTCAGCACGGTGGCATCGCTGAGTGCGCAACAGGGACTGACGGTGGTCTATACCTGGCCGCGCGGGATTCTGGCAAATGCCCCCGACCCGGATGCGGTCAATCCGTGGATTTACGCGCTGCTGCCGAACGAAAAATCACTGGTATTGTGGATACCGGTACTGGCGATGCTCGTCTGGTTCCCGGTCTGGTGCTGGCGAAAAGTTGTCCGCGCCGGGTTGAAAAAGCCGCCGGTGATCCCGTTGTACGATATTCCGGAAGGTATTACACCGGGTTTCATTCGCTACGTCAGCCAGCGCCGTTTTGATAACGTCGTATTCAGTAGCGACCTGCTGGATCTGGTGGCCCGGCGGACGCTCTCCCTGACGCTGAAAACGCCGAAAGCGAGCAAGCAGGGGTTCTGGTCCTCATCACCGAAAGAAGAACAGTGGCTGTCACGACAGACTGAGGGCCGGACGGTGGATATCACCCCGGATGATCAGCAACTGCTGAAAACGCTGTTTCCCGATGCAAAGAGAAGCATCAACCTCAATCAGGCGCATCAGCCAGTGATGCAGAAAGCGCTCAGGCTGGTGGAACAACGTTACAGCGCCCAAAAGAGCGCGCTGTTTCTGGGCTGGAGAAAAGCATTCTGGGTCGGCATTCTTCTCCTGCTGACTGTCCCGTTGCTGTGTGCCGTTTTTATCAATGGCGGGGTGGGCGTGTTGACGCTACTGGCGCTGGCCTTCCTTCTTTTTACCGCGATGTTTGCGTTTATCGCGTTTACTGTTCTGCGAGCATCAAGCCGGGGCGTCATGCGCTGGGGCTGTGCGCCGCTTATTCTGCTGGCTGTCTCGATACCAAACGTTATCGCTGTGATGAGCTGGACTACGTCAATGCCGCTGGGGCAACTGCCTGCGGGGTATATCGGCGCATTACTGGCGGGGATGGCGATCCTGCTGGTGTTCGGGATAACGGTGCCGAAATACACACAGCAAGGGCTGGTGGCGCTGGCGATGGCGGAAGGGCTAAAGCGTTATCTGAGTACCGCTGAAACGCATCGTTATGAAACGCTCTATCCGCCGGAGCAGCGGGTGACACATTTCGAGCGCATGCTGCCTTATGCGCTGGCGCTGGGCGTCGGAGAAACCTGGGCCAATGCGTTTTCGGATTATCTGGTGGATAGCGGCAGCATGTCGGAGATCTTTAGCAACACGGACTGGCACCATGTGCGCTCCTTCAGTGATTCATGTCGCTCATCGGCGATGGCAAAACCCAGCGCGAGCCGTGGCGGGTCTGGATCGCGATCCAGCGGTTCGGGTTCGTCGGGCAGAGGATCGTCAGGGGGCGGTTCGGGTGGCGGCGGAGGCGGCGGCTGGTAAAAACGGCTGGCGCTGAGGCCAGCCGCAGGGCGCTAGTAATCTATGCCCGGCTGCGCTTTGACGCCCGCATCAAACGCATGTTTTACCGGACGGAGTTCGCTGACGGTGTCTGCCAGTTCCGTAATCTCACGGTGACAACCACGACCGGTGATGATCACCGATTGCTGCGCCGGGCGATTTTTCAGCGCCGTCAGCACCTCTTCCAGCGGCAGATAATCATACGCCACCATATAAGTGAGCTCATCGAGCACCACCAGATCGAGATCCGGGTCGGCAAGCATGCGTTTGCCATGCTGCCACACGGCGAGGCAGGCCGCGGTATCGCTTTCCCGGTTTTGTGTGTCCCAGGTAAACCCGGTCGCCATCACCTGAAACTCGACGCCGTGCGGCTCAAGTAAATTGCGCTCGCCGTTGGGCCAGTCGCCTTTAATAAACTGCACCACGCCGACTTTTTTGCCGTGCCCGACGGCGCGCGTGGCAGTGCCAAACGCCGCAGTCGTTTTGCCTTTGCCATTGCCGGTAAAGACCATCAGGACGCCACGTTCGTCCTGTGCGGCCGCTACGCGGGCATCGACCTTCTCTTTGACCCGCTGTTGACGCTCACGATAGCGTTCATCACTCATTGTGCGATCCCCGGTTTACGGCCTGGCTGCGCGTCAAACGTCATGCCTGTTTTGCGGCGGCTGTCGTCGCCCATCAGCCACAGGTAAACCGGCATGATATCCGCCGGGGTCTTCAGCTTTTGCGGATCTTCCGTCGGGAACGCGCTGGCGCGCATGCCGGTTCGGGTACCGCCCGGGTTGATGCAGTTCACCCGCAGTCGCCCCTGATACTCTTCCGCCAGCACCTGCATCATCCCTTCGGTGGCGAATTTCGACGCGGCATAGGCGCCCCAGTTGGCGCGACCTTCGCGTCCGACACTCGACGATGTAAAGACCAGCGATCCGGCATCGGATTTAAGTAATAAAGGAAGCAACGCCTGTGTCAGCATAAATGTGGCGTTCACATTCACCTGCATCACCTGTTGCCAGACCTTCGGACGCTGCTCCGCCATCGGCGCGACATCGCCCAGCAACCCGGCGTTATGCAGTACGCCATCCAGACGCGGCGAATGAATAGCGATTTTCTGCGCCAGTTGCTGGCACTCGTCCGGCGTGCAGGTCAGCAGATCGAGGGTAAACCAGTGGGCGGGAAGGAGCCCTTCGGCTTCAATCTGTTGGGAGACGGCGCGGAGTTTGTCATCGTTTCGCCCGAGCAGGATCACGGCGGCGCCGTGGCGGGCATAGGTTAATGCGGCTTCGCGACCAATACCGTCGCTGGCGCCGGTGACCAGAATAATACGATTTTGCAGTAAATCGCGCTGTGGTTGGTAATGCACGGCAACTCCTTGACTGGTCACTTTCGGACCAGACCTGTGTTCATTTGATCTGACTTTTCGGCTTTATGCCTTAAATAGCGCCTCATTACAATCAGCCAGGGGGAAAGTCAGCCATACTGTTAACATTTTGCAACGGTTTCATTGTCCTGCAAAAAAACGGGAAGGCGGCTCGCAGCGTAGAATAACGCCAGAGACGCTGCCCGGGGTGTGATGTAAACTGAGCGCGTATGTTGGGTGAACTTAACCAAGGTGGAAGAGTGGAATTACTTTCTCAGTACGGGTTGTTTTTAGCAAAGATTGTCACTGTTGTGGTGGCGATTGCCGTCGTGGCAACCATCATCGTTAACCTGACACAACGGAAACGACAGCGCGGCGAATTGCGGGTAACCAACCTGAGCGAACAGTATCAGGATATGCAGGAAGATATGTCAGTCGCCATGCTGGATAACGCGCAGCAGAAGCTCTGGCATAAAGCGCAGAAGAAAAAGCGCAAGCAGGAAGCCAAAGCGGCAAAGGCCAAAGCGAAGCAGGGCGACCTGAAAGACTCCGGCAAACCCCGCGTATGGGTGCTTGATTTTAAAGGCAGTATGGATGCCCACGAAGTCAACAGCCTGCGAGAAGAGATAACCGCCGTGCTGGCGGTTGTAAAACCGCAGGATGAAGTCGTGTTGCGCCTCGAAAGCCCCGGCGGTGTGGTGCATGGCTACGGGCTTGCAGCATCGCAGTTGCAGCGCCTGCGTGAGAAAGCCATTCCTCTGACGGTGGCGGTAGACAAGGTCGCGGCCAGCGGCGGTTATATGATGGCCTGTGTAGCGAACAAAATCGTCGCCGCGCCGTTCTCCATCATCGGCTCGATTGGCGTGGTGGCGCAGATCCCGAACTTTAACCGTTTCCTGAAAAACAAAGACATCGACGTTGAGCTGCACACTGCCGGGCAGTACAAACGCACGCTGACGTTGCTCGGTGAAAACACCGACGAAGGGCGGCAGAAGTTTCGCGAAGATCTGAACGAAACCCATCAGCTGTTTAAGTCGTTCGTGAAGCGTATGCGTCCGGAACTGGACATCGACACGGTCGCTACCGGCGAACACTGGTATGGCGTTCAGGCGCAGGAGAAAGGGCTGGTTGATGATGTCGGCACCAGTGATGATCTTCTGCTGGGTCTGATGGACGGCCGCGAGGTGATTAGCGTTCGTTACCTGCAACGCAAGCGCATGCTCGACCGCCTGACCGGTAGCGCGGCGGAAAGCGCCGACAGGCTGCTACTGCGCTGGTGGCAGCGCGGTCAGAAACCGATGCTGTAAATGCGAAAACGCGAGGCCTGGCCTCGCGTTTTTGTTTAATCGATCAGATGGTATTTTTCTGAGAGTTCATGCGCCAGGTATTTAAACATGTTGAATACCGCGGTGCTTTTCGGGGTGGGTAATCCCTGCTCATCAAGATAATACTCGCCGCTAAATACCAGCACGCCATTACGCTGGGTGACGCCGGTCGCTTCGATGCCCTTCATGGTATCGTCGTGCTCGCGAATGAGACGGTTCGCCTCTGCCAGTAAGGTTTGTTTGTCGATGGGTTGGGTTGTACCTTGCATTATTTACTCCTTAAATCTCAGGCATTAGTCTACGCCGCCAGCGGATTATCGGCAAATTTCCCCTTGTTTTTCCAGGGAAATGGAATAAGTTACACCGCTGGCAGGATCCGCGTTTGCATGCTAATAAAGTTGCGTAACGAATTTTATCAGGTAGAGTGTCACGCTTTCAGCAATCTGGTATCAGAATTGCTTGACAATCGACCGAAAATTCTTCGTGCTATACCACCTGACGGGAAAACGTCAGTAAACTCAGCCATCTGGCGCCAGCTTTCCGGGTTCGGTTCAGATAAGGGGTTGATATCCATTGACGTCGCCGCAATATCAGGGCTCGTCGCCAGTGGAAGGTGAATCTGTGTGCGATGCATTCAATCAGGTAAAGGTGAATATGGGTAAAGCTCTCGTTATCGTTGAGTCCCCGGCAAAAGCCAAAACGATCAATAAGTATCTGGGAAATGACTACGTGGTGAAATCCAGCGTCGGTCATATCCGTGACTTGCCGACAAGTGGCTCAGCCTCCAAAAAGAGCGCCGACTCTACCTCCACCAAAACGGCTAAGAAGCCGAAGAAGGATGAACGTGGTGCTCTCGTCAACCGTATGGGCGTTGACCCATGGCATGACTGGAAAGCACAGTATGAAGTGCTGCCGGGCAAAGAAAAGGTAGTTTCAGAGCTCAAACAACTGGCCGAAAAAGCCGACCACATCTATCTCGCAACCGACCTTGACCGCGAAGGGGAAGCCATTGCCTGGCACCTGCGGGAAGTGATCGGCGGAGATGACAAACGTTACAGCCGCGTGGTGTTTAACGAAATCACCAAAAACGCGATTCGTCAGGCGTTCGAGCAGCCAGGCGAATTGAATATTGATCGTGTCAACGCTCAGCAGGCGCGCCGTTTTATGGACCGCGTCGTGGGTTACATGGTCTCGCCGCTGCTGTGGAAGAAAATTGCCCGTGGTTTATCCGCCGGGCGCGTCCAGTCTGTGGCCGTGCGTCTGGTGGTGGAGCGCGAGCGTGAAATCAAAGCGTTCGTCCCGGAAGAGTTCTGGGAAATCGGCGCGAACACGACCACGCCTGCGGGTGATGCGTTGCCGCTGGAAGTGACTCACCAGAACGACAAACCGTTCCGTCCGGTGACCCGTGACGAAACCATGGCGGCGGTGAGCCTGCTTGAAAAAGCGCGCTACAGCGTTGTCGAACGTGAAGACAAACCAACCAGCAGCAAGCCGGGTGCGCCGTTCATCACCTCCACATTGCAACAGGCCGCCAGCACGCGTCTGGGTTTCGGCGTCAAGAAAACCATGATGATGGCGCAGCGTCTGTATGAAGCGGGCCATATTACCTACATGCGTACCGACTCCACCAACCTGAGTCAGGATGCGCTGAGCATGGTGCGCGGTTATATCGGCGATAATTTCGGCAAGAAATACCTGCCTGCCAGCGCCAATCTGTACGCCAGCAAAGAAAATTCTCAGGAAGCGCACGAAGCGATTCGTCCGTCTGACGTCAGCGTCATGGCGGAAAGCCTGAAGGATATGGAAGCGGATGCGCAGAAACTGTATCAGTTGATCTGGCGCCAGTTCGTCGCCTGCCAGATGACGCCAGCGCAGTACGATTCCACCACCCTGACCGTCGAAGCGGGCGCGTTCAAACTGAAAGCGCGTGGCCGTACGCTGCGCTTTGATGGCTGGACGAAAGTGATGCCTGCGCTGCGTAAGGGCGATGAAGATCGCACTCTGCCTGCGGTAAACCAGGGCGACACCCTGTCGCTGGTCGAACTGCAGCCTGCGCAACACTTCACCAAACCACCGGCACGTTTCAGCGAAGCGTCACTGGTGCGTGAACTGGAAAAACGCGGTATCGGCCGTCCGTCGACCTATGCGTCTATCATCTCCACCATTCAGGATCGCGGTTACGTGCGGGTGGAAAACCGCCGTTTCTACGCTGAAAAAATGGGTGAGATTGTTACTGACCGTCTGGAAGACAACTTCCGCGATCTGATGAACTACGACTTCACCGCGCAAATGGAAGATCACCTCGATGAGGTGGCAAACCATAAAGCCGAGTGGAAACAGGTGCTGAATAACTTCTTCGGTGATTTTACCCGTCAGCTTGATACGGCGGAAAAAGATCCGGAAGAGGGTGGCATGCAGCCGAACCAGATGGTGCTGACCAGCATCGACTGCCCGACCTGTGGCCGTAAAATGGGGATCCGTACCGCCAGCACTGGCGTATTCCTCGGTTGCTCCGGTTACGCGTTGCCGCCGAAAGAGCGCTGCAAAACCACCATCAACCTGGTGCCGGAAAATGAAGTACTCAACGTGCTGGAAGGCGATGATGCCGAAACCAACGCGCTGCGTGCGAAACGTCGTTGCCCGAAATGCGGCACGGCGATGGACAGCTACCTGATCGATCCGAAGCGTAAGCTGCATGTCTGTGGTAACAACCCGACCTGCGACGGCTACGAGATTGAAGAAGGCGAGTTCCGCATCAAAGGGTACGACGGTCCAATTGTTGAATGTGAGAAATGTGGTTCTGAAATGCACCTGAAAATGGGGCGTTTCGGCAAGTACATGGCCTGCACTAACGACGACTGTAAGAACACGCGCAAAATCCTGCGCAATGGCGAAGTGGCGCCGCCGAAGGAAGATCCGGTGCCGTTACCGGAACTGCCGTGCGAGAAATCAGACGCGTATTTCGTGCTGCGTGACGGTGCGGCTGGCGTGTTCCTGGCGGCGAATACTTTCCCGAAATCACGCGAAACCCGTGCGCCGCTGGTGGAAGAGCTGTTCCGTTTCCGCGATCGTCTGCCGGAAAAACTGCGTTACCTGGCCGATGCGCCGCAGCAGGATCCGGAAGGCAACAAGACGATGGTGCGCTTCAGCCGTAAAACCAAACAGCAGTATGTTGCGTCCGAAAAAGAAGGAAAAGCCACTGGCTGGTCTGCCTTCTTCGTTGACGGGAAATGGGTGGAAGGGAAGAAATAATTCTCAGATTTTTCACCACATTTCAGCGAAAAGGGCCACGTTGTGGCCCTTTTTTATAACCTTGTTATTATTTTTTGTTCCCGTCTATACACATCCGGTATAAATGATATAGTGGTTATAGTTAACCCAATTTTTATTCTCTAATCGTCTTAAGCGATGGATATCGCCGAGTCAACACCGGATACCCGCCATGAAATTACAACAGCTCCGCTATATCGTTGAGGTCGTTAATCACAATCTGAACGTCTCTTCTACGGCTGAAGGCCTTTATACCTCCCAGCCTGGTATCAGTAAGCAGGTGCGCATGCTGGAGGATGAGCTGGGGATCCAGATTTTTGCCCGCAGCGGTAAGCATCTGACGCAGGTGACGCCTGCCGGGCAGGAAATCATCCGCATCGCCCGTGAAGTGCTGTCGAAAGTGGACGCCATCAAATCGGTGGCCGGAGAACACACCTGGCCGGATAAAGGCTCGCTGTACGTTGCCACGACTCATACGCAGGCCCGTTACGCGCTGCCGGGCGTCATCAAGGGGTTTATCGAGCGTTACCCGCGCGTGTCGCTGCATATGCATCAGGGATCGCCGACGCAAATCGCCGAAGCCGTCTCTAAAGGCAACGCTGACTTCGCTATCGCCACCGAAGCGCTGCATCTTTACGACGATCTGGTGATGCTGCCGTGCTACCACTGGAACCGCTCTATTGTCGTCACGCCGGAGCATCCGCTGGCGTCAAAATCCTCTGTCTCCATTGAGGAACTGGCGCAGTATCCGCTGGTGACCTACACCTTCGGTTTTACCGGTCGTTCTGAGCTCGACACCGCGTTTAATCGCGCCGGGCTGACGCCACGCATCGTCTTTACCGCCACGGATGCCGACGTCATTAAAACCTATGTCCGTCTGGGGCTTGGCGTGGGCGTTATCGCCAGTATGGCGGTGGATCCGGTCTCCGATCCGGACCTGATCAAGCTTGATGCGCATGAAATTTTCAGCCACAGCACGACCAAAATCGGCTTCCGCCGCAGCACCTTCCTGCGCAGCTATATGTATGATTTTATTCAGCGCTTTGCGCCACATTTGACGCGTGATGTGGTCGATACCGCCGTAGCATTGCGCTCGAATGACGACATCGAAGAGATGTTTAAGGATATTAAATTACCCGAGAAATAATTCCGTCAGTGATAATGATATCCCCGGAAACGGGGATATCGTGAAATAGATCACTAAAGCTAAATTAGAACCGCCCGCATTATCATTTCTGTATTTATCAATTTCCCTCCACGCTAATACTTTACTAGTACTAAAGTGTCGCCATAGCCCGACAAAAGTAGAAACTATTTATCCGTAGCGCAAATTTTATGGGTCAATTATTTATTTGCCGTCAAAAGATTGAATTATTCCATGGTTGAAATGAGTAAATTCACTGGATTTTTGGTTAATTTTTAATTAGGATTTATCTCAGTGATGATTACTTGTACCGATTGTTTGGTGCCAAAATGATAAGCGATGTCGATTGTAAGAGGTTAGCGATGCCATCAGGAAGCGAAGGGCCGCAAAGGGATCCGGCGCTCAAGCGCAAAGCCTGGCTAGCGGTGTTTCTGGGTTCAGCGCTTTTCTGGATTGTCGTCGCATTGCTCATCTGGAAATTCTGGGGTTAAGAATGGTCGTTTCTGGTCAGTTTCAGTCAGCAAAATCAATGTGTAAATCTGATGACAAAGTGAAAGCGTCCGTGAAGGTCAGGTCAACGGTTCCCCCGTCCTGGAAACTCACGACGAAACAACAGTCATTTATTGATGCCTTTGCCGAAGACGAATCGAAGAAACAATAATTTATTTAATAAACCCATTTAATTATCAGGACTATTTCTCCTGAATATCAGCATATTATTATGCACATCAGCAATATACGTTCTGCCTGAAAAGGCAGTTCAGTTGAATAAATACGTAAATGGTAGTGGAATTATGAATCAACATAGCGAGATGAAATACTGGTCGTGGATCGGTGCTTTCACGCTATCGGTCCTGTTCTGGGGCCAGATGGCCTGGATGCTGATCAACTAATCCGTAAAAACCCGGCCCTGGCGTCGGGTTTTGTTTTTTCCCCCTTCCTGCAAAGAAATTCTCTGATTTATCATTTTGGGTTGTTATCAAATCGTTACGATATGTTTGTGTTATCTTTAATAACAGACCCTGAGGATTATCAGGGTATCGTCATATCTGTCATTAAGGAGGAGCTATGTCGTCAACCCTACGAGAAGCCAGTAAGGACACACTGCAGGTCAAAGAGAAAACGTATCATTATTACAGCCTGCCGCTGGCCGCTAAACAGCTTGGAGACATCTCCCGTCTGCCGAAATCGTTGAAGGTGCTGCTGGAAAACCTGCTGCGCTGGCATGACGGAGATTCCGTCACAGAAGAAGACATTCATGCGCTGGCCGGATGGCTGAAGAGCGCTCATGCCGACCGTGAAATTGCTTACCGTCCTGCCAGGGTGCTGATGCAGGATTTTACCGGCGTACCGGCGGTCGTTGATCTGGCCGCGATGCGTGAAGCCGTTAAACGCCTGGGCGGCGATACCGCCAAAGTCAATCCGCTCTCGCCCGTTGACCTGGTCATTGACCACTCGGTGACCGTCGATCACTTTGGCAGTGATGACGCTTTCGGTGAAAACGTGCGTCTGGAAATGGAACGTAACCACGAACGTTACGTCTTTCTGCGCTGGGGACAGCAGGCGTTCAGCCGCTTCAGCGTGGTTCCGCCGGGCACCGGTATTTGCCACCAGGTTAACCTCGAGTATTTAGGCAAAGCCATCTGGAGTGAAGAGCAGAACGGTGAATGGGTGGCTTACCCGGATACGCTGGTCGGCACCGACTCGCACACCACCATGATCAACGGTCTCGGCGTCCTCGGCTGGGGTGTCGGTGGGATCGAAGCGGAGGCGGCGATGCTCGGGCAGCCGGTGTCGATGCTGATCCCGGACGTGGTCGGATTCAAACTGACCGGCAAATTGCGCGAAGGGATCACCGCCACCGACCTCGTGCTGACCGTCACTCAGATGCTGCGTAAGCATGGTGTGGTGGGTAAATTTGTTGAGTTTTACGGCGATGGTCTGGATTCGCTGCCACTCGCCGACCGTGCCACCATCGGCAACATGTCGCCGGAATATGGCGCGACCTGCGGTTTCTTCCCCATTGATGCCGTCACGCTGGACTATATGCGGCTCAGCGGACGTAGCGAAGAACAGGTGTTGCTGGTGGAAGCCTACGCTAAAGCGCAGGGGATGTGGCGCAATACCGGCGACGAACCGGTGTTCACCAGCTCGCTTGAACTGAATATGGCGGATGTCGAAGCCAGTCTCGCCGGGCCAAAACGTCCTCAGGACCGCGTGGCGCTGGCTGATGTGCCGAAAGCCTTTGCCGCCAGCAATGAGCTGGAAGTTAATGCGGCGCAGAAAGATCACCGGCCTGTCGATTTTACGCTGAACGGTCAGCAGTATCAGTTACCGGACGGCGCGGTGGTGATCGCGGCGATCACCTCCTGCACCAATACCTCGAACCCCAGCGTACTGATGGCGGCGGGGCTGCTGGCGAAAAAAGCAGTCGATCGCGGTCTGAAACCGCAGCCGTGGGTCAAAGCTTCGCTGGCGCCGGGCTCGAAAGTGGTCTCTGATTATTTAGCTCACGCACAACTGACCACCTCGCTGGATGCCCTCGGTTTTAACCTCGTCGGCTATGGCTGTACCACCTGCATCGGGAATTCCGGGCCGTTGCCTGATCCCATCGAGACGGCGATAAAGCAGGGCGATCTGACGGTCGGTGCGGTGCTCTCCGGCAACCGTAACTTTGAAGGGCGTATTCATCCGCTGGTGAAAACGAACTGGCTGGCGTCACCGCCGCTGGTGGTGGCCTATGCGCTGGCGGGCAACATGAATATCAATCTGACGACGGATCCGCTGGGCCACGACTGGCAGGGCAATCCGGTCTACCTGAAAGATATCTGGCCGAGCGGTCAGGAGATCGCGCACGAAGTGGAGAAAGTCTCCACCGAGATGTTCCACAAAGAGTATGCCGAAGTGTTTGAGGGCACGCCGGAATGGAAAGCCATTCAGATCACGCGCTCCGATACCTACGGCTGGCAGGATGACTCCACGTATATTCGCCTTTCGCCGTTCTTTGATGACATGCAGGCGCAGCCGAAACCGGTGGAAGATATTCGTGGCGCGCGCATTCTCGCCATGCTGGGCGATTCGGTCACCACTGACCATATTTCGCCAGCAGGCAGCATCAAGCTTGACAGCCCGGCGGGGCGCTATCTGCTGAGTCACGGTGTTGAGCGTCGCGATTTCAACTCTTATGGTTCACGACGCGGTAACCATGAAGTGATGATGCGTGGGACCTTTGCCAACATCCGTATTCGTAACGAGATAGTGCCAGGGGTTGAGGGTGGCATGACGCGACATCTGCCTGGCACGGAGGTGGTCTCCATTTATGACGCGGCGATGCGTTATAAAGAAGAGAACACGCCGCTGGCGGTGATTGCCGGTAAAGAGTACGGTTCAGGCTCCAGCCGCGACTGGGCTGCCAAAGGGCCGCGTTTGCTGGGTGTTCGCGTGGTGATCGCCGAGTCGTTTGAACGTATTCACCGTTCGAACCTGATTGGGATGGGGATCCTGCCGCTGGAGTTCCCGCAGGGGGCAACGCGGAAATCGCTGGGGCTGACCGGGGAAGAAAAAATCGACATTTCTGACCTGAACCAGCTCAAACCCGGCGCCACGATACCGGTTACTGTTACGCGGGTGGATGGTCGTCAGGAGGTGATCCCTTGTCGCTGCCGTATTGATACCGCGACCGAGCTGACGTATTACCAGAACGACGGTATTCTGCATTACGTCATACGTAATATGCTGAATTAACCTGCTAAAAACGGCGCCCCGGGGCGCCGTTATCGTTTATTCGTCGAGAAGGTGACCCATCTTCGCCGCCTTGGTATCCAGATACCCGGCGTTCTTCGGGTTGCGTCCGACAATCAATGGCACGCGCTCAACGATATTAATGCCCGCCTCGGTCAGCACTTCGACTTTGCGCGGGTTGTTGGTCAGCAGTCGCACTTCATCAACGCCGAGCAGTTTGAACATATCTGCGCAGAGGGTGAAATCACGTTCGTCGGCGGCAAACCCCAACTGGTGATTCGCTTCGACTGTGTCGTAGCCTTGATCCTGCAGCGCATAGGCGCGAATTTTGTTCAGCAGACCAATGTTACGTCCTTCCTGACGGTGATACAGCAGGACACCGCGACCTTCTTCCGCAATATGTGCTAACGCCGCTTCCAGCTGGAAACCGCAATCACAACGCAAACTAAAAAGCGCGTCGCCCGTCAGACATTCTGAATGGACACGCGCCAGTACAGGGATCTGGCCGGAAATATCGCCGAACACTAAGGCGACGTGATCCTGCCCGGTTGCCAGTTCTTCAAAGCCCACCATCAGGAAATCGCCCCAGGGGGTTGGCAGTTTGGCTTCTGCCACACGTTTAAGCTGCATGTGATTCTCCAGACTAATCCGGCACGTAGTGTGCCTTCTGTTTGTCGTTATTTTGCCACATTGCGACAGTCTTCACCTAATGACTCACCGAAGGGGCTGCACAAAGCGCACAATTTTGTCACTTTTACCGTCACGTGGGTTTTCAGTTATGATGATGAAAGACTGACAACAAGGAGTTCCGATGCTTTCCATTGCCAGGCGTACCACTTACGGTGCGGCGCTGTTACTGATTATGCCGCTTGCGGTCTGGGTTTCTGGCTGGCGCTGGGCGCCGGGGCAGGACAGTCAGTGGCTGAAACTGCTGTACTGGATGACAGAAACAGTGACGCAACCGTGGGGGATAATCACCCACGTGCTGCTGTGCGGCTGGTTTTTCTGGTGTCTGCGCTTTCGCCTGCGCGCGGCCATCATGCTGTTTGCCATTCTGGCGGGGGCGATTCTCATTGGCCAGGGAATGAAGTCATGGGTCAAGGAACGTGTGCAGGAGCCGCGTCCCTTTGTCATCTGGCTGGAAAAAACACAGCAGATCCCCGTTGAGGAGTTCTACACTTTAAAGCGGAAAGACAGGGCCAGCCTGGTGAAAAAACAGCTGTCGCAACAGACGGAAATTCCACCGTTTTTACGCAAACACTGGCAAAAAGAGACCGGATTTGCCTTCCCGTCTGGCCACACGATGTTTGCCGCCAGTTGGGCGCTGCTGGGCGTCGGGCTGCTCTGGCCGCGTCGTCGCACCGTGACCATTGCGATTCTGCTGGTCTGGGCCACTGCGGTGATGGGGAGCCGGCTGCTACTCGGGATGCACTGGCCGCGGGATCTGGTGGTGGCAACGTTGATGTCATGGTTGCTGGTCACGCTGGCAACGTGGCTGGCACAGCGTATCTGCGGGCCGCTCACGCCGCCTGGCGAAGAGGCGCAGGACATCAAAAAGCGCGATCCGCTGCCGTAGCGAGGGTTGATTTTCAGTGAAACTAACCGCAGATCAACATGTGACATTGCGGTTAACCGTTTCGCAGGTAAGGCGAAGATGATACTTTATAGGGCTGGAAGCGTCATGTCGCACAAACTTTATTCGCGCAAACCACATAACGGGAAGTAATGTGAAATATTTACTCATTTTCTTACTGGTGTTAGCGATCTTCGTCGTCTCAGTCACGCTTGGCGCGCAAAACGATCAGCAGGTGACGTTTAATTATCTGCTGGCGCAGGGTGAGTTTCGGATCTCAACGCTCCTGGCCGTGCTGTTTGCCGCAGGGTTCATCATCGGCTGGCTGGTCTGCGGGATTTTCTGGCTTCGCGTGCGCGTCTCGCTGATGCGTGCTGACCGCAAGATAAAGCGCCTGGAAAACCAGATTACGCCTGCAACCGTGTCACCGTCCGAACCGGGTGTCCCGGCTGTGAAGGAATAATTATTTATGCTGGAGTTGTTGTTTCTGCTTTTGCCTGTTGCCGCTGCGTATGGCTGGTACATGGGTCGCAGAAGTGCACAACAGTCCAAACAGGACGAGGCTAACCGTTTATCCCGTGACTATGTCGCGGGGGTTAACTTTCTGCTCAGTAATCAGCAAGATAAGGCGGTGGATCTGTTCCTCGACATGCTCAAAGAGGATACCGGCACCGTTGAAGCGCATCTGACCCTCGGCAACCTGTTCCGCTCCCGTGGTGAAGTCGACCGCGCTATCCGCATCCACCAGACCCTCATGGAAAGTGCCTCTCTGACTTACGATCAGCGCCTGCTGGCCGTGCAGCAACTGGGGCGTGACTACATGGCGGCGGGGCTGTATGACCGCGCCGAAGACATGTTCAGCCAGCTGGTGGATGAGACAGATTTCCGCATCGGCGCGCTACAACAATTACTGCAAATTTATCAGGCGACCAGCGACTGGCAGAAAGCCATCGACGTCGCAGAACGGCTGGTTAAGCTCGGCAAAGAACGGCATCGTGTAGAGATAGCCCATTTCTGGTGCGAGCTGGCGCTTCAGCAGATGGCTAACGACGACATGGACAAGGCCATGCAACTCCTGCGCAAGGGAGCCGCAGCCGACCGTAACAGCGCGCGTATCTCCATCATGATGGGCCGGGTGTGGATGGCAAAGGGCGATTTCGCCAAAGCGGTGGAAAGCCTGCAACGGGTGATCGATCAGGATCGCGAGCTGGTCAGCGAAACGCTGGAGATGCTGCAGGCCTGCTATCAACAGCTCGGTAAAAACGACGAATGGGAAGTGTTCCTGCGTCGTTGCGTTGACGAAAACACCGGGGCGACGGCTGAACTGATGATGGCGCAAATCCTCGAGCAAAAAGAGGGCAGCGACAACGCGCAGACCTATATCACCCGCCAGCTCCAGCGCCACCCGACGATGCGGGTGTTCTATAAATTAATGGATTATCACCTCAATGAAGCAGAAGAAGGGCGCGCTAAAGAGAGCCTGATGGTGCTGCGTGATATGGTGGGCGAGCAGGTGCGCAGTAAGCCGCGCTATCGCTGCCAGAAATGTGGCTTTACCGCTTACACGTTGTACTGGCATTGTCCGTCCTGCCGCGCCTGGTCAACCGTGAAACCGATTCGCGGCCTTGACGGGCAGTAATTTTTAAAAAAATCCCACTTTAGTTACAACATCCTTAATGTTTGCTCCCACATGCACCTGCAACACCGTGCCTGCATCGCCAAGCAGTGGGGAACCGCCGCTGTCAATTTGCTGACATCGCAGGTAGAATGCTCGCCGTTTACCTTTTTCGCGCCTGAACTGCGCCCATCAATAAGAAGGTCTGCTCATGACGTCACCTGCTTCATCTTCTTCCTCCGTGGTTACCACATCTCCCGTTATTGTCGCGCTGGATTATGCCGATCGAGACAAGGCGCTGGCGTTCGTTGATCGCATCGATCCGCGCGACTGCCGTCTGAAAGTCGGAAAAGAGATGTTCACCCTGTTCGGGCCGCAGTTTGTACGTGAACTGCAACAGCGCGGTTTTGCGATTTTCCTCGACCTGAAATTTCACGATATTCCTAACACCACAGCCCACGCGGTTGCCGCTGCGGCCGATCTCGGCGTGTGGATGGTGAACGTTCATGCCTCGGGCGGGGCGCGGATGATGACCGCCGCGCGCGAAGCGCTGCTGCCTTTTGGCAAAGAGGCGCCGTTGCTGATTGCCGTCACGGTACTGACCAGTATGGAAGCCAGCGATTTGCAGGATCTGGGCGTGACGTTATCCCCGGCGGATTACGCCGAAAAACTGGCGGCACTGACGCAAAAATGCGGTTTAGATGGCGTGGTCTGCTCGGCGCAGGAAGCGGTGCGCTTCAAACAGGCGTTTGGACAGTCATTCCGGCTGGTGACGCCGGGCATCCGTCCGGCAGGCAGCGAGGCAGGCGACCAGCGGCGTATCATGACGCCGGAGCAGGCGCAGGCGGCGGGGGTAGACTATATGGTGATTGGTCGCCCGGTGACGCAATCTGCCGATCCGGCGCAGACGCTGCGGGCGATTAACGCGTCACTGCGAAAGGAGGGCGAATGAGCGATGCAAACAGTCGTCTGGTCTATTCGACGGAGACCGGGCGAATTGATGAACCGAAAGCCGCGTCGGTACGGCCAAAAGGCGACGGTATTGTGCGCATTCAGCGCCAGACCAGCGGACGCAAAGGCAAAGGCGTCAGTCTGATAACCGGCATTGATGAAAGCGATGAGGCGCTGGCGAAACTGGCGGCAGAGCTGAAAAAGAAATGTGGCTGTGGTGGCTCAGTAAAAGATGGCGTGATTGAAATTCAGGGAGATAAACGCGATCTGATTAAATCACTGCTCGAAGCCAAAGGATATAACGTTAAGTTAGCGGGCGGCTGATATATTTTGGGCCACGGTGCAAAGCACGTGGCCCATAATTATTTTGGTGCGTAAGTCAGACCTGAAAACCAAATACTTTATTTTCGTTATAAGGCTGGTATGGCTTATTTTCCAACCTGGTGACCGATAATACCACCTACGGCAGCGCCACCCAGAGTACCCAGCGTGCTTCCGTCGGTTAAGACTGCGCCACCGAGAGCACCTGCACCCGCACCGATAGCGGTGTTACGGTCACGTTTAGACCAGTTAGAACAGGCGCTAAGCGACATTACCAGTGCTACCGCCAGAGCGGCCGCTGTCATTTTTTTGCTCATTGAAGTCATCATATTTTCTCCTGAATTATCGATTCATGGAAGAAACTCCCTTTAAGCATAGTCGAAAAGATCTGCCCTGAGGAATTCCATGAAACACGGTTGCGCAGGTAACAAGTAGTGCTGGAAATCACGCAAGTGATAATCACGTCCTGTTATATCGCTAATATTAATTTTACGTCTCCGGAGAATAACAGACAGGTAAAAACTCTTAATTGGCGGTTAAGAAAAGTCTCATATGCGAGGAATATTGTCCGATACGTACAGATGGCGTACCGGACGTTAATTTTCAGGGGCGTTGAACGATATCAACATGCAGGCCGGATTGCTCCAGCGCCAACTGGTTGGAGGCCGCGAGGCCACTGTCGGTAATCACACGATTGAATTTGCTGACCGGGCCGAGGGTATACGGGTGGACGGCGCCAAATTTTGAGCTGTCGGTGAGGATAATGGCTTCACAGCCTTTTTCCAGCACGCCGTTAACTACATCCGAGCGCATCATGTCGCGGCCGGTAAAACCGGTTTCTGGCTGCCAGCCGTCAATACCAATAAAGGCTTTGCTGAAATGAACCTGCTGGAGAAATTGCCGTGTCAGCGGGCCGACCATGCTTTCACTTTTCTTCTGATATATTCCGCCCAGCAAAATCACTTCGCCGGGTGTCTCTTTCAGTAAATGGGCGATATAACTGCTGACGGTGATAATCGTCACGTCGCCGCGCTCCGCCAGCGTACGGGCGAGCAGGGCATTGCTGCTGCCGTTCTCGATAAACACCGTTTCTCCGGAATTGACGAGCGAGGCGGCAAACGTCGCCAGTTCGCGCTTCAGGGAGAAGTTATTCATCATCCGCGTTTCCATATCTTCGCTGTCGAGCGGCACCGCGAAGCCGTGGGTACGGCGCAAATAGTTTTGTTTTTCCAGCAGATTCAGATCCTGGCGAATCGTCACTTCCGAAACGCCGGTCATTCTGGCGAGATCGGTCACACTCATGCGACCTTTATCGATCACGTTCTGGAGGATAGATTGTTGTCGGGCGTTCATATTATATTTCCCAGGGCGATTTCGTCGGCCCCGATTTGTTTTCCTGCTCATCCTGTGCTTGCGCCAGCAGTTCAGCTTTTAAAATTTCCAGATTATTTATTGCCGAGTGGGTATCACCGGCGACAAGAATGTCCAGAATGGTATCAATACGTTGGGCGACCTGTCGTGCATCGAAATCAGACATGGCGTTATCCTGACAATAAAATGAATGAATTCAATGATGCAAAAAATAGCGGCAAAAGAGAAGTGAAAAAAAATCCTGGTTTAGTACCTCGCGGTAAGTGATTAATAATTACCCCCGATATATCCCGGTCATCCTGCGCAACGCCGGTTAACGGGTTTTGCGCGACTGACGCCGTTTATACCAGCGTTCGAAAACGGCGGCAGGCATGGGCTTAGCAAATAAAAATCCCTGCCGCTCATTGACGCCGTTTTTGGTAAGAAAGGCGTCTTCTTTTGCGCTTTCAACCCCTTCCGCAATCACCTGCAAATTCAGCGCCTGCGCTACCGCCATGATCGCCCGGACCAGCGATTGCGCGACAGGGTGTTTATGGATATCGCGCACGAAAGCCTGATCCAGCTTAATAGCGTCAATCGGGAAACGGGCCAGTTGCGACAGTGACGAATACCCCGTACCAAAATCATCCAGATGTATCTGCGCGCCGAGTTTACTGAACTGTTCGATGACTGACTGCGCCAGCGCTTCGTTTTCAATCAGACAGCTTTCCGTCAGCTCGACGTCGATAGGGCAGTATTCGAGATTGAGATCGTGCAACGCCTGTTTCAGATCACTGAAAATGGTCTGGTCGGCAAGTTGCCGCGCGGAGACGTTGACTGCCACGCGCAGATCAAGACCTTTGTCGCGCCACTTCGCCACCTGGCGAACCACGTCCAGCATCACCCAACGGCCCAGCGGCACAATCAAACCAGACTCCTCGGCATAAGAGATAAAATCCATCGGCTGAATCAGTCCGCGCTCCGGCGACTGCCAGCGCACCAGCGCTTCCAGGCTGCGCACTTCACCACGCCAGGTGATTTTCGGCTGGTAGTGGATCACCAGTTGATCGTTTTCCAGCGCCTTACGCAGATTGGTGTCCAGCCACAGGTATTCAAACACGCGCTGGTTCATTTCCGGTGAAAAGACGCAAAATTTGCCGCGACCGCTCTCTTTGGCCGTATACATAGCGGTATCCGCGTTGCGGATCAGGCTTTCGCGATCGGTGCCATGCTGCGGGGCGAGGGAGATACCCAGCGAACAGCCGGAATAGACTTCAATCAGGCCAATGCGGAACGGCTCGCGCAGGCGTGTCAGGATGCGTGATGCCATCGCTTCCAGAGCGCTTTGCGAGGAATCGGTCGCCAGCACGATAAACTCATCGCCGCCCAGTCGCGCCAGCGTCTGGCCTTCTTCGAGACAACTCAGAATCGACAGCGAAACCGACTGCAACAGCTGGTCGCCGAACATATGCCCGTAGGCATCGTTGACCTTCTTGAAGTTATCGAGGTCGAGATAAACCACGCCAACCTGCGTCTCGCCACGGTTAGCGATAGCGTCGGCGATCATGTCGTGGATCGCGTTGCGGTTGGGCAGGCCGGTAATGATATCGGTGTTCGCCAGCACGCGCAGGCGCTCCTGGGCGCGGCGTTCATCGGTGATGTCCGTACCGGAGCAAATCAGGAAAATTTCATTTCTGCCGCTGCCACTGTGGACGAATTTATTGCGAAATAAAAACAGCCGCTGCCCTTTTTGCGTTTTGATCCAGCGCTCGGCTTCATAAGCATTGCCGTTGCGGAAAAAGCCGGTGATCTTCTTTCTTGAGGCTGCTGCTTCGGTGCGGCTCATAAACAGTTTAAAAACATTCTGACCAATCACCTCATGCTCTTTCAGACCGGTATATTCTTCGCTCAGTCGATTGAAGCGCTGAATATTTCCCTGCTTATCGAGGATGACGATCACTGAATTGGCTTCGGAAACGACCTGCTCGGCAAAAGAGAGGCCCTGCACCAGATCACGGGTCACAGAGGGAGTGTCATGCCAGGCTGACGCAGTACCACCCCATTGAGATTTGCTGATTTTACGTCCAACGAGATGAACGGGCACGTCCTCGCCGTAAAAGGAAATGGTCATCGTGATACTGGAGGTGATCACCGTCATTTCACGAATGCTGTCGGCCTGTTCGGGGCTCAGGGCGATCACCTGACGCGTTTCTGTTCCTTCTGTCGCCGCCAGATGCAGGGCGTTGCTGTCGCCTGCCAGTCGCCAGTATGGGCTGGTGGTGCCCAGATAGCGATAGAGCAGATTGTGCTCCAGTTCCTCAGTCATGACTTCTCCCGGCCTGATCGCGCAGTCAACATATGTCCATATCGGCGTCGCGGTAATTCTTTTTATTGTGAATGGTTTTGCTGTTTTGTGGAGGGGATTTGCAAAAAAATTGTGGCGGATAAAGCAGATGAGAGGGAGAAATGAGCGATCTCCCGTCGGAGACCGCTCAGTAAAGCATCAGGCAACCGGACGCGCGATCACGCTGCGGGTTTCCATGCGTACTTCAGCGATCGTCACGTCAATCACATCGGTGACTTTGCAGACGGTTTCGCCTTTGATTTGCACAGTGCCGTTTTCCTGACTGCATACCAGCTCGTCACGAACAGCATGCAGGAACGGAGCGGGAATGAATGCCACCGCGCCGTTATCTACCAGACGAACACGCATACCGCCACGGCTGATATCGATGATCTCAGCGGCGTAACGTGTATCCGTCCCGGCTTTCGCATTCAGGAAACGCGCGTACAGCCAGTCGGCAACGTCACGTTCCGCCATGCGGTTCAGGCGACGACGTTCCGCCATCTGCACCGTCACCTCGTCCTGCGGACGGGCAATGGTTTCACCTTTGATGATCGCTTTCAGCAGACGATGGTTGATCATGTCGCCATATTTACGAATCGGTGAAGTCCAGGTTGCGTACGCTTCGAGACCCAGACCGAAGTGCGGACCTGGCTCGGTGCTGATTTCCGCGAAAGACTGGAAGCGACGAATGCGGCTGTCGAGGAAACCGGAGGGCTGTGCATCCAGTTCGCGACGCAGCTTGCAGAAGCCGTCCAGCGTCAGCACTTCCTGCGGATCAACATGCACGTCGTGGGTTTTCAGCAGGGCAGCCAGCTGTTCGCTGTTGGTCGGATCGAAACCGGTATGAACGTTGTAGATGCCAAAACCGAGTCTGTCGCGCAGCACACGGGCGGCGCAGATGTTGGCGGCAATCATCGATTCTTCAACGATACGGTTCGCAATGCGGCGCGGTTCGGCAATGATGTCCAGCACTTCGCCTTTTTCGCCCAGCACAAAGCGGTAATCCGGGCGATCTTTAAACACCAGCGCATGGGTGTGACGCCATTCGCCGCGCAGCTGGCAAATACGCTGCAACAGGGTAATTTGCTGCGCGATCGCCTCGCTTTCCGGCTTCCAGCTACCGCTGTTTTCCAGCCAGTCGGAGACATCGTCATAGGCCAGTTTCGCTTTTGACTCGATGGTCGCGGCGAAAAAGTCGATATCGTCTTCAATGGTGCCGTCGGCGGCGATAGTCATGCGGCAGGCCAGCACCGGACGCACTTCACTGGCGCGCAACGAGCAGAGATCGTCAGACAGTTCGCGCGGCAGCATCGGAATGTTGAAGCCCGGCAGGTAGTTGGTAAAGGCGCGGATTTTCGCGGCGTTATCCAGCTTGCTGCCTTCAACAATCCAGGCGGTCGGATCGGCAATCGCCACTGTCAGGTGCATTTTGCCATCGTCAGCAGCTTCGGCGTATAACGCGTCATCCATATCTTCCGTGCTGGCGCTGTCGATGGTGACAAACGTCAGGCCGGTCAGATCGCGACGCTCAAGACCTTCGTCCTGCATCTCGGTGGCAACGCCATCCGGCGCTTCTTTTTCAAGGTTATGACGGGCGAGGGTGACCCACCACGGCACGAAATGATCGTCGCCAAAGGTGATGAACTGCGTCAGTTCAGCGTAAAAACCGCGATCACCTTTCAGCGGGTGACGGCGCATTTCCGCAACGGCCCAGTCGCCTTCTTTAAAATCGTGCTCAACGCCACGGACGGCGCGGCAGGGAATGGCTTCTTTCAACAGGGGATGGTCAGGGGTAATTGACAGACGGTCGTCTTTCTTGTGAATACGTCCGACGAAGCGTGTCAGGAACGGCTCGACCAGTTCTTCCGGCTCGGCGCTTTCGCGATCTTTCTCAGAATGAATGACCGCAATGATGCGATCGCCATGCATCACCTTTTTCATTTGCGGCGGCGGAATGAAGTAGCTTTTTTGCGCGTCCACTTCAAGGAAGCCAAAGCCTTTTTCCGTGCCTTTTACCACCCCTTCCGCACGCGGCGTCTGGGAATGAAGTTGCTGTTTAAGCTGAGCAAGCAGCGGGTTGTCCTGAAACATAGTGATGTATTTTCGTGACCAAAAGAGCGGCTGACAGTTTTACGCGAATCTCACGGTGTCAGCAAGCGCTCTTTCGGTATTTTCCGCTGAGGTTACTCATTTCCCAGGGCGATGTTCAGACGGTTCAACCAACCGCTGAGCCCGCACCATGCCAGCAATGCCACGGCGTCGGCGGCAGAAAACCCCTGTTCCTGCAGGGGAATAAGCTGCGCGGCGCTGAATCTGTCCGGCGCGCGGGTTAACAGTTGTGCGGCCTGGATAACGGCGCGCTCGAAAGGATGATTATGCCCCCAGGCCTGGAGCGCCCGTTCACCGTTGCGCACCGCATCGGGCAGGCCAGGCGCGCCGTGCCAGCGCTCAGCCAGCGCCTGGAAACAATGCTGGCTGCCGTTGATACGCGCGGCGAGCAAGGCCACCAGCAGATGCGGCGCGGTCGGCTGAGCCAGTGCGGTCAGCGTTTCGCCGAGCAGGGAGAGCACATCGGGATCGATTGCCAGCAACGGTGCCAGCGCAGTGAGTTCAGGCTGCGATTGCCAGCGTTCCAGCGCCGCCAGTTGCGCCGGGCTGGCATAGTTCAGCGTCACGGCGGGGAGATCTGAAGACCAGGGTGTGGTTGTCACGGTAAAGCGCTCTGTCGGGGCATCTTCCTGCATCGGCATGCCGGGAAGCCAGCGCACCGGGTGCCCGAGACTGGCCTGAAACGCCGCCAGCGCACGCGCCTGAAAACCAACGAAACCGATAATCTGGTTGATAAGAATGATGTCCGGCGTGGTGAGCCCGACTTCATCAAGCTGCCCGCGCGACGCGCTGCCAATCACTGACGGTGAACTGGCGAGCTGGCGCGCATACTGCGTGATTTGCGCCAGTCGGCGGTTGCTTTCCCGCGAGGAATCCGGACCGGGCAACGGTGTCAGACGCGCGGCATAGTGATTACACAGGCGCTGCACACCATAGACCTGCGCCACCGTTAATGCGGTGCTGAGGCGCTCATAGGCGCTGAAGGTTTGCAGACGGCTCACCTGCACCACGTCAGGGAAAAGCCGGTCGCTCAGGGCTCTGGCGGGTTGCAGCCAGGGGTCGCAGGCATTCAGGAGATCATCAGGCAGGGCGAGGTCCAGCAAAAAACGATCGTCAACATGGGCGGCTTCCGGGACCAGCGGCAGGGCATCTCCCCGGGTGGCTCGTGACTGGGTTTCATGATACCAGTGGCTTTTGCCGTAAACGCGGCGTTGCTCCATGGGCATTCCTTGATCTAAAAGTGGCGATCCGGAGACAACAGTCGGCACACCGGATCGTTTATGAATAAATATCCTGGCGTAAGGCGAGAAAGGGAGAAAATATTGTTGGGTGATATCAAATAGCAGTTAGTTATAACGCAGAAGGGGCGGGAGAGACCCCTCTTCACGGGCGTGGAGAGGGGGAAGGAAATTATTTGATTTCCAGTTCGTTCATGGCTGCGATGTTGAAACCGCCGTCAACGTGAACGACTTCACCGGAGATACCGGCAGACAGGTTAGAGCACAGGAAAGCTGCTGTGTTGCCCACGTCTTCGATGGTGACAGTACGACGAATCGGGGTCACCGCTTCGCAGTGCGCCAGCATTTTACGGAAGTCTTTAATGCCGGAAGCTGCCAGCGTACGGATCGGGCCTGCGGAGATCGCGTTGACGCGAACGCCTTCCGGACCCATCGCGTTCGCCATATAACGGACGTTCGCTTCCAGAGAGGCTTTCGCCAGACCCATCACGTTGTAGTTCGGGATCGCACGTTCTGCACCGAGGTAAGAGAGCGTCAGCAGTGCGGAATCCGGGTTCAGCATGGAGCGGCAGGCTTTCGCCAGCGCCACGAAGCTGTAGGCACTGATGTCATGCGCGATTTTGAAACCGTCGCGGGTCACCGCGTTAACATAGTCGCCATCCAGTTGATCGCCCGGCGCAAAGCCGATGGAGTGAACGAAACCATCGAATTTCGGCCACACTTTCGCCAGATCGGTGAACAGCGCGTCGATGCTTTCATCTTTAGCAACGTCACATTCCAGAACAATGCTGGAACCCAGTTGAGCGGCGAACTCTTCAACGCGGCCTTTCAGTTTGTCGTTCTGATAGGTGAAAGCCAGCTCAGCCCCTTCACGGTGCATCGCCTGTGCGATACCGTAGGCGATGGACAATTTACTGGCCACGCCAGTGACCAGAATGCGCTTACCGGAAAGAAAACCCATAGCTTGTAATCCTTATCGTCATTGTTATGGCGATCCGCGCAGAAATCCGGCAGACCGTCGTTAAAACGCGGCGATTCTAACATGAAGAATCCCCGGAGTTAATCCGACCACTGAATGTCAGCGATCCTTACGCCACGCATCCGCGGTTAATGCTTCGCCAAAATGACCGGCAATCAACCGTTTGGTCAGCTCATGCAAGGGAGACGCCAGCACATCGGCGGTGCTGCCGCGCTCCACCACCTCGCCCTGATGCATCACCAGCACCTGATCGCTGATGTGCTTCATCATCCCCAGGTGTTGGGTCACATAGATATAAGAGATACCTTGCTTATCCTGTAATTCCAGCATCAGATTCACCAGTTGCGATCGCATCGACATATCCAGTGAGGCCAGCGCTTCGTCACAGATGATCACTTTCGGGCGCAGAATCAGCGCGCGCGCCAGTCCCAGACGCTGTTTCTGCCCGGGGGCCAGCATATGCGGATAGTAACTCGCGTGATCCGGCAACAGGCCAACCATGCGCAGCGTCTCGTAGACATGCTTTTGTCGCGCGTCGACGTCCAGTTCAGTGTTCAGACGCAGGGGAAAATCGAGGATCTGCGAAATGCGCTGGCGCGGGTTCAGCGACGTTGACGGGTCCTGAAAAATCATACGGATCCGCTGGCTGCGGAACGAATAGTCGCCAAAATGCAGCGGGTGATCGTCAATCAGCAACTCGCCGGTGGTCGGTTCCACCATTCCCGCCAGCATTTTAGCCAGCGTCGATTTGCCCGAACCGTTTTCACCGATGATCGCCAGCGTCTGTTTCTCGCGCAGAGTAAAGCTGAGCGGCTTCACTGCCTCGACGTTCTGACGGTGGAACCAGCCAGTGCGATAGCGGAAGGTCTTACTCAGATTGCGGACTTCCAGCAGGGTTTCGACCATCTCACTCTCTCTCCATGTTCAGCGGGAAATGACAGGCGTACAGATGGTTTTTCGCCCCCGTCAGTCGCGGCGTCTCGATGCATTTGCGCTGGGCGTACGGGCAGCGCGGCCCCAGACGACAGCCCATCGGCAACTGTTCCAGCAGCGGGATCGCCCCCGGCAGCGTGTTCAGACGGCTCTTGTGCGGCATTGCGCTGCCGAAATCCGGGATCGCACGGATGAGCGCCTGCGTATACGGATGATGCGGCGTGGTGATCAGCTCTTCGCTCGGCGCGCTTTCCACCGTTTGCCCGCAGTACAGCACGTTCACTTTATCCGCCCACTGGCTGAGCATTTGCAGGTCATGGCTGATCAGCAAAATAGTGGTGTTGTTGTTCTGATTAAGACGCGTCAGCAGGCGGAAAATCTGCGCCTGGGTCGTCGGCTCCATCGCGTTGGTCGGTTCATCGGCAATCAGCAACCGCGGCTGATTGGCGAGCGCAATGGCGATCATCACTTTCTGACATTCACCATCGGTCAGTTCATACGGAAAACTGCGCATCGCGTCTTTGTGATCTTTAATCCCCACGCGGTGCAGCAGCTCAATGGCACGGCGTTTACGCCAGCCGACGCGTTGCCACCAGCGGCCTTTAAAGGTCCAGGCGGGAATGTTCTGCATCAGCTGACGGCCAATTTTCGCGGAAGGATCGAGACAGCTTTGCGGCTCCTGAAAAATCATCGAGACGTTGTGACCGACCAGCTTGCGGCGTTCTCGACTGGAGAGACGCAGCAGATCGATATCGTCAAAACGCATACGGTCCGCCGTCACCCGCCAGTTATCTTTGGTGACACCGCAGATGGCTTTGGCGATCAGGCTTTTCCCCGAACCGGATTCACCCACCAGCCCGCGAATTTCACCTTCCGCCAGCGTCATGCTGACGCGGTCGACGGCTTTTACCCAGTCGTCGCCGGTTTTAAATTCAATGGTCAGATTGCGGATATCGAGTAACGGCATTATTCCACCCCCGCAATAATGGCGCGGCGGATCCCTTCGCCAAGCAGGTTAATCAGCAGCACACTCAGCATGATAGCGCCGCCCGGCAGCATCACGGTCCACGGCGCTACGTAGATTAACTCCAGCGCATCGCCGAGCATCGCGCCCCATTCCGGGGAGGGCAGTTGCGCGCCCAGATCGAGAAAACCGAGCGCGGCGATATCCAGAATCGCCATCGACAGTGCGCGGGTGATTTCCGTCACCAGCCCGGAGGCGATATTCGGCAGCACCGCAAACCAGAGAATATTCAGTGTTGACGCGCCATCGAGTCGCGCCGCCACCACGTACTCTTTTTCCAGTTCGTCGTGCACCATGCTGTAGACCGAGCGCACCATGCGCGGCAGCAGCGCCAGCCAGACGGCAAACATCGCGTGGATCAGATGCGGACCGGCAAACGCCACCACGATAATCGCCAGCAACAGTGAGGGAATTGACAGCAACGTATCGAGGATGTGGTTCATCACCGCCGAGCGCAGACCGTGCGTCGCACCGGCGATAACACCAAACAACAAGCCAAACAGCGTGGCGGCGAGGGTGACGACAAAAGCGCCGCCGACTGTTGGCGCCGCGCCGCTGAGAAGGCGGCTTAACACATCACGGCCTAAATCATCGGTACCGAGGAAGAACGACACCTCGCCATAGCGCGACCACGATGGCGGCATCAGTTGATAACCAAGAAACTGTTGATCGATACCATAGGGTGCGAACCAGCCGCCAAACACGCAGAGCAGTACCAGACCGGCGCAGCCGTACAAACCCACCATCGCGCTGGTATCGCCATAGAATTTCCGCCACACGGTGCGCAGCGCGCCAGGCGGGCGCTTTTCTAAATAGACGCTATCGGAGGGCATACCATTCCTTATGTTTCAGCGGGTTAGCCATCGCACCCAGAATATCGGAAATCACGTTGATAATGATGACCAGCGAACCAATCACCATTACCCCGGCGGAGATCGCCGCGTAATCCTGCTGGCGGATCGCGTTGATCAGCCAGCGGCCCAGCCCCGGCCAGCTAAAAACCATTTCGGTGATCATCGCCAGCGTCAGCATGGTGGAAAACTGTAAACCGAGACGCGGGATCACCGGCGGCAGCGCATTGTGCAGCACGTGACGGCGAAGAATGGTCAGCCGAGAAACCCCGCGCGTGGCGGCCGCTTTGACGTAATTGCTGTCGTAGACGTCGATGGTGCTGATGCGCATCAGGCGGATCACTTCCGTCGTCGGCGCGACCGCCAGCGTCAGCACCGGCAACACCATATGCCGCAGGGCGCTGACGATCATCTCATCGCGCCACGGCGAATCAGAAAGCCAGGCGTCGATCAGCGCAAAACCCGTGACGTTTTTCACTTCATACAGCAGATCAAACCGCCCGGAAACCGGGAACCAGCCCAGCGTCAGCGAGAAGAAGAGGGTGAGCAGCAGCGCCAGCCAGAAGACGGGAATGGAAAAGCCGAGCAGCGCCGCGGCGCTGATGAATTTGTCCTGCCACTTGCTGCGCATAATGCCCGCCAGCATGCCGACGGGGATCCCCACGATCAGGGCAAAACCGAAGGCCAGAATGCACAACTCCATGGTCGCCGGGAACACCTCTTTTAACTGCTCGGAGATCAGTTGCCCGTTGATGCTGGAAACGCCAAAATCCCAGTGCAGCACGCCGGTGAACCAGAACAGCCAGGCGTTCCAGAATGACGCGCCCTGCAGCGGCGCATGCGGTGTGAAATAGCTCAGGCTGAAGCCGAGAAAGGTCAGGAAAAAGAGCGTCACCAGCAGCAACAGCAAACGACGCAGGGTAAAGATAATCATGGCTTTTTCACCTCGCTAACTTTTTCCCTCGAGACCCCGGCGAACGAGGCGTTACCAAACGGGCTCAGCACCAGCCCTTTGATATCGTAACGGTACGCCTGCAAACGCAGTGACGACGCCAGCGGCAGTACCGGCAACTCTTTCGCCAGGATCTGCTGCGCTTCGTCATAGGCGTCAATACGTGACGCCAGTTGTTGCGACGTCAGCGCTTTGCGCAGAACATCGTCAAAGTCGTTATTGCACCAGTGGGCGAAATTGGTCTGCGAACTGATAGCCGCGCAACTCAGCAGTGGCCGGAAGAAGCTATCCGGATCGTTACTGTCCGTCGCCCATCCGGCGAGCGTAAGATCATGCGTCATGTCCATCAACCGCGCTTCCTGGAAGCGTCCCTCGACCGGCACAATCACCACGTTAACGCCCACTTGCGCCATATCCGCCTGAATCAGTTCGGCGGTTTTTAACGGGCTGGGGTTCCACGCCTGCGAACTGGTCGGTACCCACAGATGCAGCGTCAGGTTTTCCTGCCCCAGCGCTTTCAACTGCGCGCGCGCTTTTTCCGGATTGTATTCGGTAATTTTAGCTTCATTGTCGTAGGCCCACGACGCGCGCGGCAGAATAGAGGCCGCTGTTTCGGCGGTACCGTAATAGATCGACTGCATCAGCCGCTGGTTGTTTATAGCAAGCGCCAGCGCGTGGCGCACCGCCGGGTTATTCAGCGGCGGCTTATTGGTGTTAAACGCCAGATAGGCGATGTTCATGCCGGGGCGCAGCGTCAGACGTAAACGAGGATCGTCACGCAGGATCGTCAACTGACTGGCGGCAGGCCAGGCCAGTACGTCACATTCACCGGTCAGCAGCCGCGACAAACGACCGGTTCCTCCGGCGCCAAGATCAACAACCACCTGCGGCATTAGCGGTTCGCCGCGCCAGAATTTTTCATGACGCAGCAGACGGATGTACTGCCCGGAACGGTATTCGCCGAGCCGGAACGGGCCGGTGCCGACGGGCTGGCGGTCCAGTAGCTCCTGCCGGTCTTCTTTGGTGAGCTTCGCGGCATATTCTGCTGACATGACCGAGGCGTAGTGCGTCGCCAGGTGCCACAGGAACGAAGCGTCCGGGCGTTTTAAGCGAAACTCAACGGTGCGGTTATCCAGCTTGCGGACGCTGTCAACGCTGTCGGCAAACTGCAGACTGTCGAAATAAGGGAAGCTCCCGCCGTTGACGTAGTGCCACGGATGGTTGCGATTGAAAATACGCTGAAAGGTAAAGACCACATCGTCGGCATTAAGGGCGCGCGTCGGAGTAAACCAGTCGGTGCTCTGAAACTGTACGTTGCCGCGCAGACGGAAACGGTACGTCGCGCCGTTGTCGAGTACTTCCCAGCTTTCCGCCAGCTCCGGCACCAGCCGGTAGGTATAAGGGTCAACATCCAGCAGGCGATCGTAAAGCTGGGCGGCCAGCGTATCGACGATCAGGCCGCTGCCCGCTTTTTGCGGATTGAAGGTATTGACCTGTCCGCTGACGCAGTAAACAAAACCGCTGTCACGAATGTCGGCGTGCCCCGGAGCCGGGGCGGGAGGTTCGGCGGCGGCAAAAACCTGACCGCTCAGCAATCCGGCCGCTGCCAGCAGGGATGACAATTTTAGTCGCATAATTTCTTTGCAGTTTAGGCTGATCTGCAAAGTGTATCGCACTTAAGGCTACCAGGTACAAATGTCTGCGTACAACTGGCGTAAAAGTCGGCAACACAGTGAGGTTTTATGAGAGTTGATGAGGCAATGTGATTCGGCATTTTATCCGCATGAGGGGTTTACTGTGGCGAATGTTAACCCTGAGACGAAACCATGAAATCTTCAACGCTGTTCACTCTGCTGGTCCTTGTCACCGGCAACCTGCTGGCCTTTAATGCTCACGCCGGGCAGTCGGATGTTACCTGCAGTTATCACCATACGCTGGGGGATGACTCCATTATGATGCCCGGAAAGCCAAATCAGGCGATGCTGCATGACTTTTTCGGTAATACCCACACCGATGCCTTTTCTACTTACGCATCATTGCGTTCGCAACCGGAAACGACCTGCAACAACAAAGCGGATGGCTCTGCTTACTGGGTTCCCTCAATGCGCCTGCCCGACGGTGAGAAAGTCAGGCCGTCGTATCAGAAAACCTATTATCAATCGACAAACGACGCGGCAAACCCGATGACCCCTTTTCCGGCAGGGCTGGCACTGCTGGCGGGTGATCATCATGGCAGTGCGCCGAGCCATCACATCACCTTTCTGTGCGCCAACGGGAAAGGCTACAGCAACAAAGCCGGGGAAGTGTGCGGCCTGCGCAGCAAAGGCGATGCGGTGCAGTTCAATGTCGGAATTCAGTTTCCTGACTGCTGGGATGGCATTCACCTGATGCCCGGTCATGGTCAGCCCAACGCGGCCTACAGTAGTCAGGGTGTCTGTCCGGCAGGTTTTCCGTTGAAAATGCCAACGGTTAATCTGAATGTGGTGTGGGTATTACCGCAAATCACCCACCTCGATACCGCGAAAATCCAATTCTCTATGGATCCGGTGATGGAAGGCAATCAGCGTATTGAACAATGGGGCGGCGTCTATACCGCGCATGCTGATTTCCTGAATGGCTGGACGGAGGATGGCGCACGTTTTATGACCGCGCTGTGCATGAACAATGGCATGGACTGCAACCATATGGTGCCCTGGGGCTATCGGACGGCCAGTGAAGATACCTATGTCAGCAGCGCAGAACCCGATCGCAATTTTGGTCAGTCACCGGATCTGTATACCCGCCAGAACAAAACCAACGGCGACCAGATGCTGACGCTGATGAAGTTCCCCATTCCACCGCTGCCAGCGGGGTTAACGGAAGCGCAGAAAGCGGCATTTAAGTACCAGATCCGCATCTACGGGACCCGCGTGGAGAGGGGTGAGGATATGATCTATTTCTCGCCAGTTGTCAGCAACAACTGGCAGGAGAATGACGTCACATGGAACAACCGACCGGCGATGGCGGCGGGCGGTAAAACCGGCTTATACATCGGTAATACCCGGGAGTATCGCTATGTTAACGTTGATAAAGAGGTCAAAAAAGCGCTCGCGGACGGTAAAACAGAGATCGCCTGGTATCTGGGCGGTGACAACTACGACAAGTCCTATCGTTTTAACAGCAGCGAAACCAAAGAAAATCTGGTGTTGATGTTAACCAGTTATCAGGACGTTAAGGAGAACTGATCACCAGAATCACCGCCGCTTTATAGCTGATGTTTCTTCAGCAACGCCCGCAGCTGATGATAAGTAAGACCCAGCAATTCTGCGGCTTTTTTCTGGTTGAATCGCGCCTGCCTGAGGCTCTGCTCAAGCAGCGATTTTTCCTGCTGTTGTTGAAATTCGCGCAGATCGAGCGGCAGCGTCAGCGCATTTTCCACCGGCGCGGCGGGTGCGGTCTGGCGGCGGAACGGATCGATAATAATTTCATCGAGCGGCGTTTCGCTGGAGCCGTGGCGATAAACAGAACGTTCCACCACGTTTTTAAGCTCACGAATATTGCCCGGCCAGCGATAGTTCAGGAGGGTTTCGCGCGCATGTTCGGTGAAGCCGGGGAAGAGCGGTAATTTCAGTTCACGGCACATCTGAATGGCGAAGTGATCCGCCATCAGCATGATATCGCTCTGGCGCTCGCGCAGTGGCGGCAGTTGTACGACGTCGAATGCCAGCCGGTCGAGCAGGTCAGCACGGAAATGCCCCTGTTCCACCATTTCCGGCAGATCGGCGTTGGTTGCACACACCAGCCGGACGTTAACCTGCAATGGCTGGCTGCCGCCCACGCGCTCCAGTTCGCCATATTCAATCACCCGCAGCAGTTTTTCCTGCACCAGCATTGGCGCGGTGGCGAGTTCATCAAGAAACAACGTGCCGCCATCCGCCCGTTCAAAACGGCCCGGATGACGTTTCTGTGCACCGGTAAACGCCCCGGCTTCATGGCCGAACAGCTCGGAGTCGAGTAAGTTTTCGTTCAGCGCCGCGCAGTTCAGGGAGATAAACGGTCCCTGCCAGCGCCCGGAGAGAAAGTGCAAGCGGTTAGCGATAAGCTCTTTCCCGGTACCGCGTTCGCCGATGATCAGTACTGGTTTATCGAGTGGCGCCAGCCGGGAGACCTGTTCGAGGACTTCAATAAAGCGGTTCGCTTCGCCGAGCAGATTGTCTTTGTATTCAGCCATGATGAAATTAACCACTTGTTAGTGTGATTCACCAGGCTACTGTAATTCCTCGCTGGGTAAATATCAATCAGTTCATTGAAAATCAATAAGATAAAAAACTGGCACGCGAATTGTATTACTCAGGCAGCAGGGCCATGCCCGATAACAGAACTGTGAGGATTGTAATTATGGGTATTTTTTCTCGTTTTGCCGACATCGTGAACGCCAACATCAATTCGCTACTGGAGAAAGCGGAAGATCCGCAGAAGCTGGTGCGTCTGATGATTCAGGAAATGGAAGATACACTGGTGGAAGTGCGTTCGACCTCTGCCCGTGCGCTGGCGGAAAAGAAACAACTGACCCGTCGCGTTGAGCTGGCGATTGCCCAGCAGACCGAATGGCAGGAAAAAGCCGAACTGGCGTTGCGTAAAGAGAAAGAAGATCTGGCGCGTTCCGCCCTGATCGAGAAGCAGAAGCTGACCGAACTGATCGGCTCGCTGGAGCATGAAATTACGCTGGTTGATGAAACGTTGACCCGCATGAAAAAAGAGATTGCTGAGCTGGAGAACAAACTCAGCGAAACCCGCTCACGCCAGCAGGCGCTGATGCTGCGTCACCAGGCGGCCAGCTCGTCTCGCGACGTACGTCGTCAACTGGACAGCGGCAAGCTGGATGAAGCGATGGCCCGTTTCGAATCCTTTGAACGTCGTATCGATCATATGGAAGCGGAAGCCGAGAGCCACAGCTTTGGCAAACAGAAAACGCTCGACCAGCAGTTTGCCGAACTGAAAGCAGATGATGAAATCAGCGTGCAACTGGCTGAACTGAAAGCCAAAATGAAACAGAACGATCAATAATAAAAACACCATTTGCCGGATGGCACCGGGTCAGGTGCCATCGCATCATCTGTAAGGAGTACATATGAGCACGCTTTTTCTTGCTATCCCGTTGACCCTGTTTGTGCTGTTTGTCCTGCCCGTGTGGCTGTGGCTGCATTACAGCAACCGCTCAAAAAACGGCGGCCTGGCGCAAAGTGAACAGCAACGGTTGTTGCAACTGACGGACGAAGCGAAACGCATGCGCGAGCGTATTCAGGCGCTGGAAGCGATTCTTGACGCCGAACACCCGAACTGGAGAGAAAAATAATGGCTGGACTGGATCTGAACAAAAAGCTGTGGCGCATTCCGCAGCAGGGCATGGTGAAGGGCGTGTGCGCCGGGGTTGCGCAATACCTGGACGTCCCGGTCAAACTGATCCGGCTTATCACAGTACTGGCGATGCTTTTTGGTCTGTTTTTCTTTGTGATCGTCGCCTACATCATTCTGACCTTCGCGCTCGACCCGATGCCGGACGACGCGTTATATGGCGAAAAACAGCCGTCCAGTGGTGATCTGCTGAACGCGGTGGATGAAGAACTGGCCGCAGGCGAACAACGTTTGCGCGAAATGGAACGCTATGTGACTTCCGATACGTTCACGTTACGTAGCCGCTTCCGCCAGCTCTGACAAACAGGAGGCGAGCAATGAATAAATGGCAACAGGCAGGGCAGAAAGTGAAACCCGGCATCAAAATCGCCGGGAAGCTGGTACTGCTGACCGCGCTGCGCTATGGCCCAGGCGGTCTGGCGGGCTGGGCGGTGAAATCGGTCGCCCGTCGCCCGGTGAAACTGCTGCTGGCGTTTGCGCTGGAGCCGTTATTGAGTCGGCTGGCTCGCCGTCTGTCACGCGCTGTCCGCTAGCGCGTGACGCGAAAACCGTCCTTTTTTGACGTTTTACCTCTTCTTCGACCCTGCCTGTGTAATATCATTTACGTCACATTCTCTCTTCAGGGCATAACAGGAAGGCTATGAAGCGACTGAAAAATGAACTTAATGCCCTGGTCAATCGCGGTGTGGATCGCCATCTGCGCCTTGCGGTGACCGGGTTAAGCCGTAGCGGGAAAACGGCGTTTATCACCGCGATGGTGAATCAGTTGATGAACATTCACAGCGGCGCACGGTTACCGCTGCTCAGCGCTGTTCGTGAAGAGCGGCTACTCGGTGTGAAGCGCGTGCCACAGCGGGATTTCGGCATTCCGCGCTTCACTTATGACGAAGGCATCGCGCAGTTGTACGGCACGCCGCCGACCTGGCCGACGCCAACACGCGGCGTCAGTGAAATCCGCCTCGCGCTGCGCTATCGCTCAAATGATTCGCTGATGCGTCACTTCAAAGATACCTCCACGCTGTATCTCGAAATTGTCGATTACCCGGGCGAATGGCTGCTCGATTTACCGATGCTGGCGCAGGATTACCTGAGCTGGTCGCGGCAGATGGTCGGGTTGTTGCAAGGGCAGCGCAGCGAGTGGTCCGCGCGCTGGCGACAGCTTTGCGAAGGGTTAGATCCGCTGGCACCTGCGGATGAAAACCGCCTCGCGGCGATTGCCGACGCGTGGACGGAATATCTGCACACCTGCAAACAGCAGGGCATGCATTTTATTCAGCCGGGGCGGTTTGTGCTGCCTGGCGATATGGCAGGCGCGCCTGCGTTGCAGTTTTTCCCGTGGCCGGATGTGGATGCGACCGGTGAGGCAAAACTCGCCCAGGCGGGGAAACACACCAACGCCGGAATGCTGCGCGAGCGGTTTAACTACTACTGCGACAAAGTGGTGAAGGGGTTTTACCGCGACTACTTCCTGCGTTTCGACCGGCAGATTGTGCTGGTGGATTGCCTGCAACCGCTTAACAGCGGACCGCAGGCGTTCAACGACATGCGGCTGGCGCTGACGCAACTGATGCAAAGCTTCCATTACGGCCAGCGCACGCTGTTCCGCCGCCTGTTTTCACCGGTGATCGATAAACTGCTGTTTGCGGCGACCAAAGCCGATCACGTTACCGTCGATCAACATGCCAGTATGGTTTCGCTGTTGCAGCAACTGATTCAGGATGCGTGGCAGAACGCCGCGTTTGAAGGGATCAGCATGGACTGCCTCGGGCTGGCGGCAATTCAGGCCACGCAGAACGGGCTGATTGAGGTGAATGGCGAAAAAATTCCGGCGTTACGCGGTCATCGATTAAGCGACGGAGAGCCGCTGACGGTCTATCCCGGTGAAGTCCCGGCGCGCTTACCGGGACAGGCGTTCTGGGAAAAGCAGGGCTTTCAGTTTGAAGCGTTTCGTCCGCAGGTGATGGACGTCGATAAGCCATTGCCGCACATTCGCCTTGATGCCGCGCTGGAGTTTTTAATTGGAGATAAATTGCGATGAGCGAACCGTTAAAACCGCGGATTGACTTCGCCGGTCCGCTGGATGTGGAAAAAGAAGAATTACTGAAAACGGCGCAGACATTTGCGGCCGGAGAAGCAGAAAAATTTACCCCGGCGCTGGCGGAAGAGATAGTACCGGAAGACGGCCCCGCCGAAGCGGTGGTCGAGGCGGCATTGCGCCCGAAACGCAGCCTCTGGCGGCGCATGGTAACGGCCGGGCTGGCGCTGTTCGGTGTCAGCGTGGTGGCGCAGGGCGTGCAGTGGACAGTCAACGCCTGGCAAACGCAGGACTGGGTATCGCTCGGCGGCTGTGCGGCCGGAGCGTTGATCATCGGCGCTGGCGTGGGGTCGGTTGCAACGGAATGGCGTCGCCTGTGGCGGTTACGCCAGCGTGCGCAGGAGCGTGACGAAGCCCGTGATCTGATGCAAAGCCACGGTACCGGAAAAGGGCGCGCGTTTTGTGAAAAACTGGCGCAACAGGCGGGGATCGATCACGCGCATCCGGCGCTGCAACGCTGGTATGCCGCCATCCATGAAACGCAAAGCGACCGTGAAGTGGTGAGCCTGTATGCGCACCTGGTACAACCGGTGCTGGACGCGCAGGCGCGCCGGGAGATCAGTCGCTCAGCGGCGGAATCCACGCTGATGATTGCCGTCAGCCCGCTGGCGCTGGTGGATATGGCGTTTATCGCCTGGCGCAACCTGCGGCTGATTAACCGCATTGCCACGCTGTATGGCATTGAACTCGGCTACTACAGCCGCCTGCGCCTGTTTCGTCTTGTGCTGCTGAATATCGCCTTTGCGGGTGCCAGTGAACTGGTGCGCGAAATCGGCATGGACTGGATGTCACAGGATCTTGCCGCTCGCCTCTCGGCACGCGCGGCGCAGGGGATTGGCGCCGGGCTGCTCACCGCGCGTTTAGGGATTAAAGCGATGGAGCTTTGCCGTCCATTGCCGTGGATCGATAACGATAAACCCCGTCTCGGCGATTTCCGCCGCGAGCTGATTGGTCAACTCAAAGAGACCATTAATAAACGCCCGTCGTAAGGCGGCGTTGGGCCCTTGCGCTTGTACTGCCAGCGTTCGGCCTCTTCATCGTTTACAGTGCGGTGCGTCAGGCGGTCGGATTTATCGTAATGCCAGAGCGTGACCCGGCTTTGATGTCGCCCACTGTGATCTGGTACGCTACACCCTCCGTCAGGGCGCTAACCACGCCCATCATCCCTGCCGTGGGTTGTACAAACGGTTCCGGTAATAATACAGCCTTCTTTTTTCATCACATAGGTGTCTTGGTAGGCAGGTAAACTGTTTAAAAATTTTCATTTCGAACGTAAGAATTTTCTTGCCATTTGAGTAGTCCCTCCTCCTATTCCACCCAAAACAGCACCGGTTAGAACACCTTCCAAAAGTAAAATATATTCATTTTGATTTACCCCTGAAACTAAATAAGTAAACATAACACCTAAAGCTACAGTCAATGAGGAATGAATGATAGAGTTTTTATGTATTAAAAAACCTGAAAGGCACCCACATAAAAACATTATAGAGTAGGCTGTTGCGTTGAAAAAAAATAATCAACCAGTTATTTTGATAGATATCTCTAAATATATACCACAGTATGAGTTTAAGAGAGTTTCTTGCAAATGCACAAGTATTTATGCAAATAATATATGAAAGCACCACTGATACTCTTGGTGGAAGCTCTTGGAATTTTTTTATATTTTTATCCATTTAATTTTGTTACCTTTGACCACATAATTTCTCACCTAACTTCTGAGTCGCTTCAGAAGCTTTAAAACACTGATAACCACTCTTTGAACCACATGTTATTGCCTGCGAATGAGCATCAATAAGATCTTTTACATTGTCTGTAATAGTTTCTGTAGCTGATGCTATGTCTGACGGATCTTCTCCAGAGTCTGGAATTCCTCTCCCCGCCTCAACTTCATTAATAGGAAACCAACCGGTTTGAAAAGTCCGAGCATTAACAGATTTAGTGTTACCAAACTGATCTTCACATATCGCATTTACATTTATATAACTATTACCAAATCTCTTTCCTCTATTTTCATCCCATCGTGAAAATTTCCATTCAGATAGAGATTTCGGAAGTGAATTCTCATATTGAGTTACAGAACGATTATAGGCATCTTTCATGCCAGGTTGACCGTTCAAGGAATTTAATCCACTTAATCCCAGCGGATCAACGTTCGTCAGAGGATTGAGCGGATAAGCATATGGATTCCACCCACCACGTAACCCAATCGGATCCTGAGTAATATACCGTCCCTGCTCCGGGTCATAGTATCGATGACGGTTATAATACAGCCCCGTCTCTTTATCATACTGCTGTCCCGGCAACCGGATAAGTTGTTGCAGATTGCCGGGGTTATGCTCACGCATCATATTCCCCCACTCATCAAATTCTGCGCTCCACGCAATCTCCCCATGAGCGTCAATCAGCGCCAGTGGCAGGCTACGATAGTTACGGTAATACAGGTGAATTTTCCGTTACGGACTATATTCCTGTTCCATCTGGTTTTTCATCTGATCCTATACCAACCTGCATTGCGCAAGCCACTATTTACTCTCTTCGCTCTTCGTTTCCGCATGCAGTTGGCTCTTTCGTCTGCCGTTTCTGTATAGGATCCCAGATTATCTACATCGGCAGTGTTAAAACCCCATTAAATCTTTCATTCTTTGCATCTTCGAAGGAGAAATAATTTGTTACAGATATTATTTTATTTAGATATCAAAAATTTCAAAGCATAACTCGAAATAAAACCAATGAAAATGATGAAAAAACTCAATATAAAGAAAATCATTGATAACCATATACTTCCAACAATTCCTGGGAAATCAGTTGGTTGAAGGAAATAATTAACAAATGAATTGTACATGAAAATAACGATAGATATTATAATGGCATATGCTAAACATAACCACCATGCGCTAAAATCCATACACCACGACACACTTAAGCCACAAAGGAAAAGCCCTCCCCATGGTACCCATGAGATAATATGATAAGGGATATCCATTCGTGCATATACATATATCGGGATATGTTTTTCTATAAATAACAAAAACAAAAAACAAAATACCCATGCTAATCCTGTGGCAAAATGTTTTAACATGCTTACTTCTCTCCCAAATTTGGTTCAAAAATGGGCTCCCGGCGATAATTAGGCTCTCCGGGTTGTGGCCCTGGATTTATCGGGAAGTTTGGCCATGACGTTTTCGGAATAGATGTTCCACATGATTTCATCGCTTGTTCTGCACAGTGACAACAATTAAATTCAGTAAAGTGATAGTTCTCTCCTTTACAATTCTTCATTGCTTCCCTAATGCACTCATCTAGTGATGGACTTTGAGGCTCAGTACAAATCGTACCCTCCTTATTTGGAGCAGGATCTGCATGAGTACCCTTATTATCAAAGCTTGATGTTGTACCATCTATAAATTTTATATAACAATGCCTTGCATATGGAACAGGGATTGGATCGAACTTTCTATGGCACATCTGATACAAACCTAAAGGATCTATTTCTGTAATCGGATTTAACGGATACTTATAAGAATTCCACCCACCACGTAACCCAATCGGATCCTGAGTAATATACCGTCCCTGCTCCGGGTCATAGTATCGATGACGGTTATAATACAGCCCCGTCTCTTTATCATACTGCTGTCCCGGCAACCGGATAAGTTGTTGCAGATTGCCGGGGTTATCCTCACGCAACATATTCCCCCACTCATCAAATTCTGCGCTCCAGACTATCTCCCCGTTAGCGTTAATCAGCGCCAGCGGCAGGCCTCGGTGGTCGCAGTGATACAGGTGGATTTTCCGTTGCGGACTGTACTCTGGCTCTATCTGGTTTTTCATCTGCTCCGGCGTCAGCCCGCACTGCGTCAGCCATTGCCGGCTTTGCCCGCTGACCTGGTTCGCCTTCAGTTCCCGCTCCAGATTATCCAGCATTGCCACCAGTTCCGGTACAAACACCATTCCCGCCTCCTGCTGGTGTTTTTCCGCCAGCGTGCGGCGGCGGGCTTTCGTCAGCTCTCCGGTTGCGGTTTCAATGCGGATTAATGGTGTAAAACTGCCCGGCAGATACACCGTCTGGATACGGACGGTGTCTGTCTGCATGGTGGTCAGCCGGTCGCCATCCCAGCCGTACCATACGGTTTCCTTCAGTTCCGGCTTTGTACACGAACCATCGTCACAGACCGTACATTCCCATATCCGCTTACCCGTGCGGCGGCCCGTCGGGTCATAGATATACCGGCTTTCCGTCAGCAGACTGCCGTGCTGCAACTGACGGTAATGCGTCAGCCGGTGCTGGTTATCATAGCCATAATGATGAGAAAGGCTGCCACGCGGACGGGGGCGACGCTCACCCTTTTCAGTGAGTCTGCCGTGTTCATCGTAATGGTAGACATTATCCACATCCTGACCGGTACGGTTATTCCGGAAGTTATCCGGCAGCATCGGGTATTCATCCCGCTCCGCTATCCGGTTGCCCGCCGGGTCGGTCAGGGTCCACTGCGTCAGGTCATGATGCGCTGATTTAATATGCGTACTGCGCAGCCGACCGGCGGGACCGTACTGATAATCACGCTGTTCATTCAGCCCGCTGATGCGGACAAGATGCCCGTCAGCGCTCCAGATGTAGTCACGGTTAAGCCGGGGAATGTTCAGGTGGTGGCTCTGTAACATGCCGCCCGGCGTGTATGCCGTGGTCAGTTCGTAATTACCAAAGCTGCGTTGCGTCTCGCGGTGCAGGCGGTCACGGGTAAAGTCGAGAAGTGGTTCATCACCAAGTTTCATGCCAGCCAGATAACCGCTGCCATACGTCAGCCATTCCAGCGGGGGCAGGTTATCCGGTGTGATGCGGTTCAGTAGTGCGCTGTCGTTGTAATCGTACCGGGTGTCATGCTGCCACACCAGTTCACCCGTGTCCGGGTGATGCACCCTCTGGCGTTCGTGGACAGTACGGCCCTGGTCGTCGTGCCCGTACTGCACAGTGACGCGGTGCCCGTCACTGACGTGGCTGATTTCAGCCAGCCAGCCGCGCTCACTGTAACGCCACTGCTCCGCCGGTTCATCATTCACCGTGCGGTGCGTCAGTCGGTCTGCTGCGTCATAGTGCCAGCAGGTAATGAGGCTGTCATCTTCACTGCGGATGAGCAGCCCGGTGGCGCTGTAGCCGTAACGCTGCGTCCTGCCGTCAAAACCGGTTTCCTGCGTCAGCCTGTCCAGTACATCATAAGTGAACGTTGTGTGGCTGTTGTTTTCATTCGTGAGCTGCGTGACCCGGCCTGCAGCGTCGTATTGCATCCGCCGCGTCAGCCCGTCCTGTGTGCTGCTGAGGATGTGGCCCCGGGCGTCATGCGTGTTTTCGCGGCGACTACCGTCAGGGAGTGTGGTCGCTGTCAGATCGCCAGACACGTTGTATTCATAGTGAGTTTCGCGTTCCTGTGCATCTTTTACACAGGTCAGACGGCCCCGGCTGTCATACGTAAGGAACTGACTGACACCTTCTTCCCGGTGCACTGCCGTCAGTTGCCCGAAGCGGTCGTATTCATAGCGGGTTTCATAACCGGAGCAGTCGGTAAAGGTGAGTAACTGACCGTAGCGACTCCAGGTCATATGCTTCCGGCTGCCGGTGGCATCTTCGGTGGAAGAAGGATATTCGCTGCGCGGATTATCATAAAAATAACGGGTCGTACTGCCGTTGCGCAGGGTTTCAGCCGTCAGTCTGCCGTGGTCATCATATTCCTGCCGGCTCTGCAGCCCGTCAGGGTGGACCGTGCTGGTCAGCTGGCGCCGGGCGTTATAGCAAAACTCCGTCAGCCTGCCATCCGGTGTGACGAGCGCCGTCAGTTGACCTGAGGCGGGGCTGTGCCGGTATTCGGTTTTCCGGCCCGCCGCATCCGTCTGCGCCAGCAGTCTGCCGGCGATGTCAGTGTCGTTGCGGGTGATGCTGCCGTCGGCATGCTCCTTTTTCACCACCCGTTTCATCCCGCCGTCGCCGTCGGTGTGCAGTACCTCCCGGCGGCCCAGACTGTCGGTGACAGTGACGCGATTGTGTTCATAAACATAGGAATAACTTAAGCCTTCCGGATTATGCTGCGCCGTCACGCGCCCGGCAACGTCATACCGGTAGCTGGTTTCCGGCCTGCCCGCATAGCGGTGTGCCACCATCCGTCCCGGATACTGCATGTCATAGGTCAGGTCGTGAACTGAAGTACCGCTGCGGTCATACACCCTCGCCAGTTCACCCCGGGATGAATATTCATAACGCACCAGGGGAACGGCGGGCAGGTTATCCGGGTATTCCGGGTCGCGGGACAGCCACACTTCGGCGAGGCGAACGCCACTGTCTGCGCCATAACCCGTGGCGGGGGGCGCGTCCTGACAGGCGGTCAGCACCAGCCGGAAATGGCGGCCTGCACCGTCTGTCACGGCGGTAATGTTTCCGGAGAATGCGCCGGATGCGGCGCGCTGGAAAGTCATTGTCCGCCCGAAACTGTCCGCCAGACCGGTCAGCACCCGGTACGGCGGCAACGGGGCGGGCAGCGCTTCCTCCGGCCCGGCAATGCGCTCAGACCAGCCCAGGATCCACCAGGGACCCTGAAGGCTGTTGGTTGCAAGATAAATATGCGGGCTGATGCGAATATCCTGCGGCAGTGTCTGCCAGAGTGTGCTCAGCGGGTTACTGTCGTGCAGTGCCGGGACGCCACCCCGCGCCAGCCAGAAGGACTCGCTGTGGCTGAAGGCCGTTTCCCCCGGAAACAACGGATGAAAATGAATACTGCGCCCGCCATTGTCGTTGAGTATCAGTTCCGCATCATGTATCTGCAGGCAAATATCAAAGGGCGCCTTCCAGCCGGGGCCGAACACACCCACCGGGGCAGGTGTTCTGGTCTGGTAGCTGCTGTAGGTACGCGAGAGTACAAACGGCAGCGGGCCGGGCAGGGCAATATCGGTTTCGCCGGGCAGTACCTTTGCGCCCAGCAGCGGATTGACCGGGTTGCCGGAGGTCATGCCGCCCGGACAGACCGAACAGGCCACGCCGGTCGGTGCGCCAATCATCACCCCCGCCGAGCCCTGGATTATTGGGCCACCTGTCATGGTGCCGTCACCCTGACGTGCTGCCGGTTTTCCGATCATGTTCCAGTCCTTCTGTTTTGCTGAATGTAATGCTTATTTTTTATTTATCGTTTTGTACTGTCGCGGGCTCAGTACTGCCGCATATCCGGCGACGAACTGCCGTTTTCTTGCGGCGCTTTCGGTGGGTCTTCTGCAATACCGCAGTTCCAGTTGATCATCAGAGCGTCGCCGCTGATGGTCTGCATACCCTGGAGGTTAATCGCAGTACCGTTAAGAAATATTTTGCCGTCCTGCGTCAGCACCAGCCGGGCCTGCCCGCAACGCAACTCCAGATGTTCCCCGGCGGAATAGACGGCCACCTTCCCGGTACTCTCGGTTTTGCTTTTACCCACCGTAAAGGTGACATTCTCCCCGACGCTGACGTTATAACCCTTACCGACCAGCAACGACTTCTGTATCCCCACTTGAGAGGACTGTGTCAGCGCCACCGAGGTATTCATCACACCGCCTACCGTGGTCTGGTACGCCACACCCACCGTCAGTGCACGGACCACCCCCACCGTTTCTGCCTGGTTCAGGCCGACAGTAATACTCTGGTTCTGCCCCACGGTCTCTTTCTGGTTCTGCACCACCGTCTGCACCTGGTTCTGCTGCACGGTAATAACCTGGTTGCCGCCAATGGTTTCGGTATGGTTCACTTTCACATCGGTGGTGCGGTCATTCAGCACTTCGGTATCCATATTCTTCTGCGCATGGATATAAACCTGCTCCTGGCCGGTGGCGTCCTCAAAACTCAGCTCATTAAACCCATCCCCTTTATAGGTTTTGGAACGAATGGTCATCTTCGTTTTTGTGCCCGGCAGGTCTCCGGGAGAGCGGTTATCTTCATGGTAGGTGCGGCCCATAATGATGGGCTGGTCAGGGTCACCATTGAGAAAATCCACAATGACCTCCTGACCCACGCGGGGAATGGCCAGGTTGCCAAAACCGGCCCCGGCCCAGGCCTGGGAGACACGGATCCAGCAGGAACTGTCTTCCGTGCCGCCGTGATAACGGTCCCACAGGAATTTCACCCGTATCCGTCCGTGCTCGTCACAGAAAATCTCTTCCCCTGCCGGCCCGGTGACCACCGCACTCTGCGGACCATCCACTTTCGGTTTTGGATGGGGTCTGGCACGCCAGGTGCGTTCTGCGGGGATGACAGTGAAATGGTTGGTGAGTGAGGTTCCGGCGCCCTGATTTCCGTGTTGAGCCTGAGGTTGTATGCCTGTCAGGGAACTGCTCACCACCTGCCATTCCCGGTTGAGACTGACAGACGGATGTCCGGAAAGGGTGAAGCGGGTTCCCGGCCACAGTCCGGGTGAATTACTGACACCGGTGGCCGTTTCGGCACCGCTGCGCCAGCCTTCCATTCTGTAACGGGTGAAATTCTCTCCGTGCTGCTCATCCTTGAAGCGGCCGGGATAATCAAAAATCTCGTACTGTGCCCGCTGGCCGTTCAGGTTGTCGGCTTCATGGTCATAAATACCCGGCCAGTCGGGAACCTTGAAGGTGTAGTCCTGGCTCTGCACAGAAGAGGGACTGACGGTGGCTTCATAGCGGAACACGCTGATGCATTCTGTTGAAACGTCCGTTGTGGTGTTCGGGTTAAAGGCGACGGGGTCAGTCAGGCATCTGAGTCCGGCGACGTTATCGCACAGCGTCAGTTTTTGTTCCGGTGTATCCGGGGCAGATTTGTCAAAAAAGAAGATACCTTCCTCAGCCCAGAGACGGGTCAGGAACGCGAGGTCTGATTCACCGTACTGTACACAGAATTCACGGGGCGGATGGTCATCGTTAAACCCGTCAGTCCAGTCAGTGACACCGTTTTCCCTGAGGAGGATGTCGGAGACAGCCAGGATATCCTGTTGCTGGAATATGCGGAAATTCTGCCGCAGGCTGCAGCGCCAGAGGGGAGGGCGAATGACGAAGCGGTACAGCATCTGCCAGCCATTATTCTCTTTTGTGCCGAAGGTGGCGATGACACCGCTGATATGGCGCAGCACCTGCTGCCCCTGCCAGACCGTAAGGGTGGCGTTTTTTTCGAGTAATGTTTCTGCGGTCTGCCTGAAGGAATCACTGGCGACGTCGACATCAAGGACAAACGGAAGTGAATAGTCCTGTTTTAAGCCGAAGCTGATGACAGCGAAAGTATCCGGCTCCTGGCCATCCACTTCGAGAGTGAAGCGCAATCCCTGCTGTGGCATGTGTTTGTCCCTGTCTTATTTATGAGCGTGATGAATAACGAGAAATTATAAAATAAACATATAAAACAATGCGTTACGTCGCTGCGATGTTTGCATGAGCCCGGGTGGATGAATGTGATCTGTGTCACAGG
>NZ_LIFX01000040.1 GCF_001297775.1 Trabulsiella odontotermitis
GGTTTGCCGTTGCCGGTCAGTTCCGGACGCGCGTCGTCGGTGACGTTACCTTCCGTCATGCTGCCGGTGATCGGGCCCTGATCGTCATTGACGGTGCCAATGGTGACCTGGTTCGGATCCGGATCAACGGTGAAGCTGACGCCCGGAGACGGATCGCTGCTGTTGCCCGCCGGGTCAGTGACCACGGTGGTGATTTCATGATCGCCTTTATCCAGCGGCGTTTCCGGGGTGTATTCCCACTTGCCGTCGTCGCCGACCACGGTGGAGCCAATCACTTC
>NZ_LIFX01000041.1 GCF_001297775.1 Trabulsiella odontotermitis
GCAGATGCCGGGTTACCGGCGATGTCAGACACAGAAGCGGTAACCACAGCAGCGCCGTCGGTCAGGGCAGCGACGTCAGACGCCGGAACGATCACGCTCCAACTGCCATCCGCCTGCACCAGCGCGGTGTAGCTGTTACCGCCAATGGTCACAGTCACGGTCTGACCAGCCTGTGCAGTGGTCATGCCGTTAACCGTCAGATCCGCCTGCGCTTC
>NZ_LIFX01000042.1 GCF_001297775.1 Trabulsiella odontotermitis
CCTTTCAGGGTCGGGTTGGCGTCATCAGTGACGTCGCCGCTCGCCAGTTCACCACGGTTTGAACCCACGTCGTCTGTCGCAGAACCCACGGTCGGTTTGCCCGGTGCCGCGGTGTCGACGGTCAGATCGAAGGCCGGAGAGGTGACATCGTTACCTGCCGGGTCAACCGAAGTTGCCGTCAGGCTGTGGTCGCCGTCAGTAAGATCTTCAGT
>NZ_LIFX01000005.1 GCF_001297775.1 Trabulsiella odontotermitis
GAGCAGCCAACGCGGTATCAGTGTAAAAGACACAGGACGGGCACAAAGAATTTGCCTGGCGGCTTTAGCGCGGTGGTCCCACCTGACCCCATGCCGAACTCAGAAGTGAAACGCCGTAGCGCCGATGGTAGTGTGGGGCTTCCCCATGTGAGAGTAGGACACTGCCAGGCATCCATTTAAGTGTGCTGATATGGCTCAGTTGGTAGAGCGCACCCTTGGTAAGGGTGAGGTCCCCAGTTCGACTCTGGGTATCAGCACCAGTTTTAAAGGTTAAAGTTCGGCAAGTAAAAAAGAATTTGTCTGGCGGCTTTAGCGCGGTGGTCCCACCTGACCCCATGCCGAACTCAGAAGTGAAACGCCGTAGCGCCGATGGTAGTGTGGGGCTTCCCCATGTGAGAGTAGGACACTGCCAGACACCAATAAGAAGAACCCCGATCGAAAGGTCGGGGTTTTTTGCTTTTAGTGGATCACCTGCGACAAAAACGCGCGCGTACGTTCTGATTTCGGATGGGCGAAAAACTCCGCTGGCGGTGCCTGTTCCACAATCTCTCCGCGATCCATAAAGATAACCCTGTCCGCCACCGTCCGTGCAAAACCCATCTCATGGGTTACGCACAGCATCGTCATACCTGACTGGGCAAGCGCAATCATCGTATCCAGCACCTCTTTCACCATTTCGGGATCGAGCGCGGAAGTCGGTTCGTCGAACAGCATAATTTTCGGCTTCATGCATAGTGATCGCGCAATGGCCACACGCTGCTGTTGGCCACCGGAAATCTGACCGGGGAACTTATGTGCGTGCTCGACAATCCGCACACGCTCGAGATAATGCATCGCCAGCGCTTCAGCTTCTTTTTTGGGCATCTTGCGCACCCACACCGGCGCAAGAGTGCAGTTCTGCAGCACGGTCAAATGCGGAAAAAGGTTAAAGTGCTGAAACACCATCCCTACTTCCTGACGGACTTTCTCAATGTTCCGGACATCTTCATTAAGCTCAATGCCATCCACGACAATTCGCCCCTGCTGATGTTCTTCGAGGTGATTAATACAGCGAATTGTCGTTGATTTTCCCGAGCCGGAAGGACCGCATAAAACGATACGCTCCCCCTGTTGTACTTTCAGGTCGATATCTTTCAGGACATGAAATTGCCCGTACCATTTATTCACTTTTTCCAGGGTGATCATTGCGTCAGCCGGTTGCATTGTAATTTGACCCATAATTTCCTCAGTGCCGGGAATGCCCGGTGTTAAAACGCTTCTCCAGATGTTGGCTGTAGCGCGACATGCTGAAACAGAAGATCCAGTAGATCAGAGCGGCAAAAACATAGCCTTCCGTCGACATCCCAAGCCAGGCGGGATCGACAGTCGCTTGTTGCACGCTGCTGAACAGATCGAACAGACCAATGATGATCACCAGACTGGTGTCCTTGAACAGGGCGATAATGGTATTCACCAGCCCCGGGATCACCAGCTTTAACGCCTGAGGCAAAATGACCAGCGCCTGGGTTTTCCAGTATCCCAACGCCAGCGATTCCGCCGCTTCATATTGCCCCTTCGGTAAGGCCTGTAAGCCGCCGCGCACCACTTCCGCCACATAGGCAGACTGGAACAAAATGACCCCAACCAGTGCGCGGATGAGCTTATCAATGCTCGTCCCTTCCGACAGGAATAGCGGCAACATTACCGACGACATAAACAACACAGTAATCAGTGGAACACCGCGCCAGAACTCGATAAAAATGACGGACAGCATGCGCACGACAGGCATGGTTGAGCGTCGTCCGAGTGCCAGCAAAATGCCTAACGGCAGAGCGCCAGCAATACCCACCGAGGCGATGATCAGTGTGAGTGTCAGGCCACCCCACAACCGGGTTTCCACCCGTTCAAGCCCTAAAAAACCACCGAACAGTAACCACCAGACAAGCAATGGATAGAGCACCGACCAGCAGGCAAGATACCGACCGCGATGCGGCATTTTTTTCAGGAATAGCGGAATGAGAGTCAGCAGGCCGGTTACCAGGGCGATATTGATGCGCCAGCGCTGATCATGCGGATAGAGTCCGTACATGAACTGGCCGAAACGCTCATGGATAAACACCCAGCAGGCTCCTGCTTTGGTACAGTCTGCCCGCGTCGAGCCCAACCAGTTGGCCTGCAAAACAGCCCAGTTCAGTAAGGGCGGAATAATGACCCACAGCAGCCACAGGCAAAAAATCGTCAGCAGCGAATTTACCCAGCCGGTGAAGAGATTTTTGCGTATCCAGTTCAGTGGTGTACCGGAACGCATTTTGTCGTGCGGCACAGGGTGCGACAGCAGTGCTTTTGTCATCAGAGCCCCCTAGCGCTCGATCAGGGCGATACGCCGGTTGTAGATATTCATTAGCAGCGAAATCGTCAGGCTGATAAGCAGATAAACAGACATCGTGATAGCGATCGTTTCAATCGCCTGACCGGTTTGATTCAGGACCGTACCGGCGAACAGCGACACCATATCCGGATAGCCAATCGCCGCGGCAAGCGACGAGTTTTTAACGATATTCAGATACTGACTGGTGAGCGGCGGAATGATCACCCGCATTGCCTGGGGAATGATGACTTGCCGCAGCGTCACCGGATTCGGCAGCCCCAGTGAGCGCGCAGCTTCATGTTGCCCGTAGGGCACGGCCTGAATACCTGCGCGAATGATCTCGGCAATAAAAGCGGAGGTGTAAACCGAAAGGGCGATCGTCAGCGCCGCCAGTTCCGGAATCAACACCAGACCGCCGCGGAAGTTAAAGCCATGCAGCGCCGGGAGTTCCCAGTGGATTGCAGCGCCAAAGACCGCGTGTGTCAGCAAGGGAAGCCCGACGAGAAGCGCGATAGCAATGGGCCAGGTGCGGCGTAACTGCCCGGTCGCTATCTGATGCGCCTTATTGCGGCGCCAGAGCCATCCGATGATGACAATGGCTAAAACGACCGCGCCAACAAACGCCAGCAGCCCTTCACCAAACTGTGGCGACGGGATATACAAGCCGCGGTTGCTGAGAAAGATCAGATCGAATGCGCTGACCGCCTGGCGAGGGCCGGGCAAATTACGTAACACGGCAAAATACCAGAAGAAGATCTGCAGCAGCGGTGGAATGTTACGGAAGATCTCAATGTAAATCGTTGAAAGCTTACGCAGCAGCCAGTTTTCAGAAAGACGAGCCAGCCCCAGAAAAAAACCAATGAACGACGCAAAAACAATACATAGTGCGGACACCAACAGCGTATTCAGCAGCCCGACGATAAAGACCAGACCATAAGTATCGCCCTGCTCATAATCAATCAGATGCTGCACAATGCCAAACCCGGCGCTGCGATCGAGAAACGCAAAGCCAGAGGTGATGCCACGATGATTCAGGTTAGTGATGGTGTTGTGAATTAACCAGACGGCAATAGCGACGATCGTCGCCACCGCGATGATTTGAAAAAGCCAGGCGCGAACCGTGGGGTTAGAAAACGACAGCGCGCCTTTTACGGTTGGGCGGCGATGGAACATAACAAAACCTCTGCGACCGAAACTCCAGAAAAGGGCACCGCTAACGCGATGCCCATTACAGCGTAAGATTTACCGTACCGGTGGTGCGTACTGGATACCGCCGTTATTCCAGAGGTTGTTCTGGCCACGTTTGATTTTCAGCGGGCTGTTGAGACCCACGTTACGTTCGAAAACCTCACTGTAGTTGCCGACCTGTTTGACGATGTTGTAAGCCCATTTATTGTCCAGCTTAAGATCCTTGCCGAAGTCGCCTTCTTTGCCCAGGAAATGCGCCATGTCAGGCGTCGCAGGGGTTGCGGCTTTTTCATCGACGTTTTTCGACGTAATGCCCATTTCTTCCGCATTGAGCATGGCGAACAGCGTCCAGCGGACGATGGCGAACCACTCGTCATCACCACGACGAACAACCGGTCCCAGCGGCTCTTTTGAAATGACTTCAGGCAACACAATCCATTCAGCAGGATTGCTCAGCTTGATGCGCAGCGCATACAGCTGAGACTGATCCGAGGCGAGCGTATCGCAGCGGCCAGATTCCAGCGCTTTCGCAGACTCATCTGAACGGTCAAACGTCACCGGCGTATACTTCATGTTGTTCGCTTTGAAGTAATCCGCCACGTTGAGCTCGGTGTCGGTACCCGCCTGAATACAGACCGTTGCACCATCCAGCTCTTTCGCGCTTTTGAGACCTGCTTTATTGTGCGTCAGAAAACCGATACCGTCGTAATAGGTCACGCCGGTAAATGACATCCCCATTCCCGCATCGCGTGAAGAGGTCCAGGTGGTATTACGCGAGAGCAGATCAACTTCACCCGATTGCAGCGCCGTAAAGCGCTCTTTCGCCGTCAGCGGGGTATATTTCACTTTGCTGTCATCGCCAAACACAGCGGCGGCGATCCCACGGCAAACATCCACATCAATGCCTGTGAATTTTCCATTGGCATCGGCATAGGAGAAGCCCGGTAATCCGTCGCTAATACCGCATTGTACGAATCCTTTCTTTTTAACCGCATCCAGAGTTGCACCAGCATGTGCCTGACTGGCAATAGCAAGCAGCGTACCTGCGACCGCCAGGCTGGCAATCATCATCTTTTTCATAATGCATCCTGTGTGACGAGATTTATCGTTATTTATTAAGGCGTCCGGAACGCCAGATACCTGTCTGTGGTGACAGCCATACTTTGTTAAGCAAAGCGGATGCCATAATTGCAAGCGCCTGATTTTCGGGCGACGGCGTGCAATAAAGTGAGTGTAGACATGAAATGAAAGGGACATCGCCCTGAAATGGTGCAAAATTACAACCTGTGCCACAAAATAGCGCAAAAAAGTTTCTTATCAGGCGGAAGAAGAAATAATGATTTCGGGCGGTAATATTGGTGGGAGAATGAAACAAAGGTATTTTGTGAATATGCTCACGTAATAGCGTTAATCCCTCTTTTGTGTGATATGACAAAGCGCGGAAGTCCGCGCTTTGCTGTGGTTATTTGGTCAGTGCGACGATACCGAGCGTCAGGCCCGCCAGCGCGGCGGCACCGCCAGCAATGGCGCCTGCGGTTTCCCAGTTGTCCTGCGTCGTCCCTTTCATACAGGTATTGGTGTGAACCAGTCGCCCCTGATCGTCATAGACCGGTACACAGGGAGACTCATGTGCACAGCCAGCGAGAAACGTTGTCAGTAATGCGACGGAAATGAATCTTTTCATAAAGTTACCTCTTAATAAGCCACGGTAAATGTCATTCGTAAAACATCCCATGGACGTCAGGAGGTATTTTATCATTAGTATTTAACGGGCCGTCTGCGCAAAACAATCTCAAAGTATGAGAGATGTAAACATCGTGGAGAGAATAGGCGTGGAAGCATAAAATTGTGCAGGAAAAATGAAGCTGAATATAAAAACTTATCTGCGAAAAATAATAATATTCATCTGGTTAATAGATTATATGCCAAATATCCTCATGCATTAAAGTCTGACATTATTAAAAAAGTAAGGCGCCCGATGGCGCCTTAATGAGCATGTTTATTCTTTATGCTGGCTGAACCGCCGCCTGATCACCACGAAGAAGACCGGAACAAAGAAGATTGCCAGCAGTGTGGCGGACAGCATCCCGCCCATCACGCCTGTACCCACCGCATTTTGCGCGCCGCTCCCGGCGCCATGGCTTATCACCAGCGGCAACACACCGAGAACGAAAGCCAGCGAGGTCATCAGAATCGGCCGCAGACGCATTCGCGAAGCCTCCAGTGTTGCTTCGATAATACCTTTGTGCTCCTTCTCCATTAAATCTTTGGCGAACTCGACAATCAGGATCGCGTTTTTAGCCGACAGGCCAATGGTGGTGAGCAGACCCACCTGAAAGTAAACGTCATTGTTCAGCCCGCGCAGCGAGGCGGCCAGCAGCGCGCCGATAACCCCGAGCGGCACTACCAGCATCACGGAGAACGGCACGGACCAGCTTTCATACAGCGCAGCAAGGCACAGGAACACCACAATCAGTGAAATGGCATACAGCGCCGGTGCCTGGTTGCCGGAAAGCCTTTCCTGATAAGACATGCCGGTCCAGTCATAGCCGACGCCGGAAGGCAGTTTGCTGGCCAGTTGCTCCATTAAAATCATCGCCTCGCCGGTACTTTTCCCCGCCACCGCTTCGCCGAGGATTTCCATCGACGGCATCCCGTTGTAGCGTTCCAGACGCGGTGAGCCATAGGCCCAGTGCGACGTCGCAAAGGCGGAAAAGGGTACCATTTCGCCGTTAGCACTGCGCACAAACAGATTGTTGATGTCTGTTGGCAGCATGCGGAACTGTGCATCGGCCTGCACGTAAACTTTTTTCACGCGTCCGCGATCGATAAAGTCATTCACGTAAGTGCCGCCGAGTGATGAGGAGATGGTCTGGTTAATATCAGAAATCGATACACCCAGTGCTTGTGCTTTTTCCTGATCGACGTCCAGCTTAAATTGCGGCGTATCCTCAAGTCCGTTCGGGCGGACGCTGGTCAGGATATCCGGATGCGCTCTCGCCATCCCCAGCAGTTGATTTCGTGCCTGCGTCAGTGCATTGTGGCCGAGACCCGCCTGATCGATCAGTTCAAAATCGAAGCCCTTCGCCGTACCAAGTTCCATAATGGCGGGTAAATTGAAGGGGAAAACCATGGCATCGCGGATCTGGCTGAACGCATGGTGAGCGCGTGCCACAATGGCCTCGACGCCATTCTTGCTGCCGGATCGTTCTTCCCACGGTTTCAGGCTGATAAACGCAATCCCTGAGTTTTGCCCCTGGCCGCTGAAGCTAAAGCCGTTGACGGTAAACACCGATTCGACATTCGCTTTCTCTTCCGTCAGGTAATACTGCTGGATGCGGTCCAGTACCTGCTGCGTTCGAGCCTGCGTGGCGCCTGCCGGAAGCTGCACCATGGTCATAAAGACGCCCTGATCTTCGTCTGGCAAGAATGAGGTTGGCAGGCGTAAAAACAGCACGGTCATGCCCGCAACAATCAGCACGTAAATCATCAGATAGCGACCCGTACTGTGCAGGATCCCGCCAACGCTGTTGGTATAGTGCTCAACGCTGCGATCAAACGTATTGTTAAACCAGCCGAAAAACCCCCGCTTCTGTTCATGATGATCAGGATCGACCGGTTTCAACAGGGTGGCACACAGCGCTGGCGTGAGGATTAACGCGACCAGCACCGAAAGCGCCATTGCAGAAACAATGGTGATTGAGAACTGGCGGTAAATGGCGCCCGTTGAACCGCCGAAGAAGGCCATCGGGATGAACACCGCCGACAGCACCATCGCAATGCCGACCAGCGCGCCCTGGATTTGCGACATGGATTTTTCCGTCGCCGCCTTTGGTGGCAGTCGGTCTTCCATCATCACACGTTCGACGTTTTCCACCACCACAATGGCGTCATCAACCAGCAACCCGATGGCCAGCACCATGCCAAACATGGTGAGGGTATTAATGGAGTAACCGCATGCTGCCAGCACGGCAAAGGTTCCCAGCAGAACCACCGGCACCGCGATAGTCGGGATCAGCGTGGCGCGAAGATTCTGCAGAAACAAATACATTACCAGGAAAACCAGTACGATGGCTTCGAGCAGTGTTTTTACCACTTCGTGAATCGAAATGGTGACAAATGGCGTGGTATCGTACGGATAAACGACCTTCAGCCCCTGCGGAAAGAAGTTCTGCAGCTCAGCCAGTTTTCCTTTGACGGCTTTTGCCGTATCCAGCGCATTGGCGCCGGTCGCCAGCTTGATCCCAATACCCGTCGCGGTCTGACCGTTAATTTTGGTCACCATATTGTAGTTTTCGCCGCCGAGGGTAATACGGGCCACGTCCTTGAGGCGCACCACGGAACCATCCTGATTCACTTTCAGCGTGACGTTGCCAAACTCATCCACATCTTTCAGTCGTGTCTGGGCGATGATCGAGGTGTTCAACTGCTGCCCCGGAACGGCAGGCGTACCGCCGAGCTGACCGGCCGCTATCTGGTCGTTCTGGGTCCTGAGCTGGTTGATAACGTCAACCGGCGTCAGCTGATACTTATTGAGCGCGTTCGGATCGAGCCAGATCCGCATCGCATACTGGGCGCCAAACAGTTGTACATCGCCCACGCCACTGGTGCGGCTAATCGCGTCCTTCACATTCGAGGCCACATAGTCGGAGATATCTTCCTGGGAAAGGTTTTTATTGTTCGACACAAAACCGGCGACCAGCAGGAAACTGCTGCTGGATTTTTCTACGCCGATACCCTGCTGCTGGACCTCCTGCGGCAGCAGGGGCATCGCCAGCTGGAGTTTGTTCTGTACCTGCACCTGTGCGATATCAGGGTCGGTACCGGAATCGAACGTCAGCGTAATGGTGACGTTGCCCGCCGAATCGCTGGTGGAGGACATATACATCAGGTTATCGACACCGTTCATATTCTGTTCGATAACCTGCGTGACGGTATCCTGCACCGTTTGCGCATCAGCGCCGGGATAGGTGGCGGTCACTGAGACCGCCGGTGGTGCAATGGTTGGATACTGAGCGATGGGGAGCTGCAAAATCGCCAGACCACCGGCAATCATTAAAATGATGGCCAGCACCCAGGCGAAAACCGGGCGTTGAATAAAAAAATTAGACATTGTGTTCCATACCTTACTTCGCGGTAGCCGCTACCGTGTCCTCTTCCGCGTCCACGGTTACACCCGGATGCACTTTTTGTAACCCGCTGACGATGACCTTATCGCCGGGCTGGAGCCCGTCAGTCACCAGCCAGCGATCGCCAATGGCCTGCGAGGCGGTAATATCACGCAATTCAACCTGGTTGCGGGCATTGATCAGCAGGACGGTGGCCTGGCCCAGCGGCGTGCGTGTGACGCCTTGCTGTGGGATCAGAATGGCATTCGGTTGTACGCCTTCATCAATGCGCGCCCGGACAAACATGCCGGGCAGCAGGGCGTGCTGCGGGTTCGGGAAGATGGCGCGAAGGGTGATTGAACCGGTGCTTTCGTCCACGGTGACGTCAGAGAATTGCAGCGAGCCTTTTTGTGCGTATGGCTGACCGTTTTCCATCACTAACTGCACACTTTTGGTGTCGCTGCCGGCCTGCAGGCTTTCTTGTTTCAGGCGCATAAAATCGTTACTGGACTGCGTCACATCGACGTAAATAGGATCAAGCTGCTGCACGGTGGCCAGTGCCTCCGTCTGTCCGTTGGTGACCAGCGCGCCCTCGGTCACCGCGGATTTACCAATACGACCGCTGATGGGAGACGTGACTTTCGTCCAGGCGAGGTTAATGCGCGCATTTTCCACGGCAGCTTTCGCCGCCAGCACGCTGGCATCAGCCTGCTGTGCTGTGGCGACGGCCTGATCGTAATCCTGCTGGCTAATGTACTGCGTGCCGAGCAGCGGGGCGTAGCGTTTTACCGTCAGGTGCGCGAGGGTCGCTGCCGCCGCGGCGTTGGATTCATCTGCTTTTGCGCTGGCGTACGCGGCCTGGTAAGTCGCGGGATCGATCTGATAAAGCGACTGACCGGCTTCGACATCGCTACCTTCCTCAAAATGACGCTGGAGGATGATGCCGCTGACCTGCGGGCGAACTTCCGCGATGCGAAACGCCGCCGTACGCCCGGGGAGTTCAGTCGTAACCTGCAATGGCGCGCGGGCGGCAACATGAAAGGTCACCTTTGGCGTGGGCGCCTGCGGTGGTTGATTTTCCGAATCATTACAGCCTGCCAGTAATGCAGTCGTCATGATGAGGCTGGAGTAAAGCGTCGCCCTGGCGTGAATCATTATTACCGTTCCTTATTAACCGTATCATCGGCGTACCGAAAACCGGAGAAAGAATAGAGATAAAACAGCTCGCCATCCTACAAATAAATAAATGCAGATGTAAGTCATCATGAATTAAGAAAGGGATTGAACGCACTAAAACACAAAAAAGAGAACAATGCCGCAAGTGTTATTTGTGACATGAATATGTTGTGCTTATTTATTGATTTTCACTATTCAATAAAAAGACATGAGCGCCTATGCGCCACTGCTTTTTTCGACAATAATGACCGCCAGTTTTATTGATGACTTTTACTCTTCTGCGGCAGGCACGCATTTTATGGCAAGAAAAACGAAAACCGACGCGTTAAAGACCCGGCAACTTTTGATCGATGCCGCCATTACGCAGTTCGCGCAGCATGGCGTGACCAACACCACGCTTTCAGACATCGCCGATGCCGCTGGTGTCACGCGCGGTGCGGTGTACTGGCACTTCAGCAGTAAAACCGTATTATTCAATGAAATGTGGGAACAGCAGGTACCGTTAAACCATATCATAAAATATATACGAACGGAGAATGAAAATCCGTTAATTGATTTGCGGGAGAAATTTATTACCGGATTGCAGTATATTGCTGAAACACCAAAGCAACAGGCATTAATGCAAATACTTTATCATAAATGCGAATTTACGGCGGAAATGATGACGGAAAGTGAAATCCGTAACAAGGTATGCGTTAACCGTAACGGATTGCGTGACGCATTATTAAAATGTATTCATTTCGGTCTTTTATCCGGCGATGCTAACGTGGATGTGATGGTTATTATGCTCCGCGGTTTTTTCAGCGGCATTATTAAAAACTGGCTTATGGAACCCGGGCAGTTCAATTTATATCAACAGGCACCAGTGCTGGTGGATAATATTATGAGCACACTTACTCGAGATCGGTACAATCTACCAGCTTCAGCGGATTCACAGAATCCATGTTATGGCACCGTGCGGACTCAAGGGTGGCAAACTCCAGCAACTGAATGATCAGCGCATCGAGGAGAAAGACGAGAAGAACAAAAATGATCAACCAACCGTATTTGCGCAACATACCCTGTCCCCTGATTCTTCCGGGATGAATTTGGTTGGAATATAACCGAAAAGCAAGGGTCAAAAAGTGAGGCAAAACGAAGATTCTGGCAATAAAAAAGGCGCTTCCCCATGCCGAAGAGCGCCTTTTTAAACGTCAGGAACAAAAATCAGTTCATGCCGTATTTTTTCAGTTTTTTACGCAGCGTGCCGCGGTTGATACCCATCATCAGGGCAGCGCGGGTCTGGTTACCACGGGTGTATTGCATCACCATGTCCAACAGGGGCTGTTCTACTTCAGCCAGTACCAGCTCATAGAGGTCATTAACATCCTGACCGTTCAGTTGAGCAAAATAGTTCTTCAGTGCCTGCTTAACCGAATCACGCAGGGGCTTTTGGGTTACCTGATCCTGAGAGTTAACGGTAGAAACGGTCAGTACGTCAGAATTTACGCGTTGTTCGAACATAGTTCTGTCAGCTCTTTATTTCTGTTTACGCAAAATTTTCGAAGTATGCCTCCAACGCCTCCAGCTGTTCGCTGGCATCCTCAATGGCGTTGAATGTGCGCCGAAACTGGTCATTTGGAGCGTGCTCCTGGAGATACCAGGAGACGTGTTTACGTGCGATTCGGTACCCTTTTGCGTGGCCATAAAAGTCATGCAGTTCCCGAACGTGCGCGCAAAGCAAGCGCTTAACCTCTGCCAGAGGCAGCGGGGGCAGCAGCTCCCCAGTGTCCAGATAGTGCTGGATTTCCCGAAAGATCCAGGGTCTTCCCTGAGCTGCACGTCCTATCATCAGGGCATCCGCCCCCGTATAGTCGAGCACAGCTCTGGCTTTAAGCGGGTCAGTAATGTCACCATTCGCGATTACCGGAATGGAAACCTTCTGCTTAACTGCCCGAATGCTGTCGTATTCAGCGTCTCCGTTAAACAAGCAGGCGCGGGTGCGTCCGTGAATAGTCAGAGCCTGAATGCCACAGTCTTCAGCCAGTTGGGCAATCTCTTCACAGTTACGGTGTTCTGGTGCCCAGCCGGTGCGAATCTTAAGTGTGACGGGCACGTCCACTGCATTGACGACCGCGGTCAGGATCGATTTCACCTGATCCGGGTACTGCAGGAGGGCTGAACCTGCGAGCTTACGATTCACTTTTTTGGCCGGACAGCCCATATTGATATCAATAATCTGGGCACCGCTTTCGACGTTAATCCGTGCGGCCTCTGCCATCTCTTCAGGCACGCTACCGGCGATTTGCACGGTACGAATACCTGGTTCATCAATGTGCACCATCCGTAAACGGGACTTGTCGCTCTCCCAGACCTGCGGGTTGGAGGACATCATCTCGGAAACGGTTAACCCTGCTCCCATCTCGTAGCACAGCGTCCGGAATGGTCTGTCAGTAATGCCAGCCATGGGTGCTGCGATCAGGCGATTTCTGAGCTGGTGGTGTCCGATGCGCATGAGTTAAGAAATGACCATACTGTGACTGCAAGGCGGCGTATATTACGCATTTTTTGCACGAGATGAAAGGCCAAACTTTGAGCAATCCACTGTTGTAGATCAATGAATCGCCGTCAAGCGAATACAGCAAAAATAAATAATTATAATTATCATCGATTTAATGCGGAGTGGCGAAATTCTGTTCTTTCAGAAAATCGTAAAACTTCTCATTTTTTCTTGCCTGAATCGCTGCGATCACAAGATTTAACGCTGTTTATATGAACAAAAAAGCGCATCATAATGCGATCGGGCTCTCATTTCTGTCATTCATTCGGTTCGCGTTGCAGACAAAAACGCGGCCCGGAGACCGCGTTACGCTGTTTACTTTTTGAGCCCGGTGATCCGACACCACTCTTCTTTCTCAACCACCGGGTCGAGGGTAAAGAGATCGGCATAGGCTTCACACACACTGTCCGCCTGGCTGGCGAGGATACCTGAAAGCCCCAGCAAACCGCCCTCAACGGGCAGCACGCTGATTAACGGCGCCAGTTCACGTAATGGGCCTGCCAGGATGTTTGCGACCACCACATCGGCTTTCATGGCCTCTGGCTGGTCTTTCGGTAAATACAGCGCCAGACGCTCAGAAACACCGTTACGTTCTGCGTTGTCACGGCTGGCCTGAATCGCCTGCGGATCGATATCAATGCCGATCGCTCTGGCAGCGCCCAGCTTCAGCGCCGCAATGGCGAGGATCCCGGAGCCACAGCCGAAGTCGATCACCGTCTTGCCGTTCAGATCAAGGCCGTCAAGCCATTGCAGGCACAGCGAGGTCGTCGGATGCGTACCGGTGCCGAAGGCCAGACCCGGGTCGAGCATCACGTTAACCGCGTTTTCATCGGGAATATCACGCCAGCTCGGGCAAATCCACAGCCGCTCGCCGAAGCGCATCGGGTGGAAGTTATCCATCCATTCGCGCTCCCAGTCTTTATCTTCCAGTTGTTCGATTTTGTGCGCAAAACCCGCACCCAGCAGCGGATGATGTTCGAGGATCGCCACCACCGCTTTCATGTCGCTTTCGGCGTCGAACAGGCCGATGACGTCGGTGTCACCCCACAGGCGCGTTTCGCCCGGCAACGGCTCGAACACCGGCGTGTCGTGGGTATCCTGAAAAGTAATCGACACCGCACCCGCTTCCATCAGCGCATCGCTCAGCTCCTCAGCATTCGCGCCTGTGGTGTTCAGTTTCATTTGGATCCATGGCATGGCAAAACTCTTTATTTATCAGTAGTCAAAACAGGGGCTTCCGCCAGCGGCTGACCGAAACGGTTACCGATGATGAAAGCCAGCAAACTCAGTAGTAACGAGGGCACAATCGGGTGGAAACCCAGGTACTGGATGTTGAAGGTCGCCAGCACAGCGTACAGCACGCCGCCAACGATCATCGCGCTGAGCGCACCAGCGGCGTTTGCGCGTTCCCAGTACAGGCCCAGCACCAGCGGCCACAGGAAGACGGCTTCCAGCCCGCCGAACGCCAGCAGATTGAGCCAGATGATCATTTCTGGCGGACGCCACGCCGCGAGCAACAGTAACACGCCCAGAATCAGCGTGATCCCGGAAGACATCCGCTTCAGCCGCGTTTCGTTATGGATCTGCTCCGGACGCAGATTCAGGTAGAGATCTTTAATGATCGTAGCGGAACTTTGCAGCAACTGGGCGTTGATCGTCGACATGATCGCCGCCATCGGTGCCGCGAGGAAAATCCCTGCGGCAAACGGCGGCAGGACTTTCACCATCAGGGTCGGGATAACCTGATCGGGAATGGTCAGATCCGGAAGCACCGCCCGGCCCAGTGCGCCCGCCAGATGCATTCCCAGCATCAGTACGGCGACAACGATAGTGCCCAGGATAATGCCCCGATGCACGGCTTTGCTGTCTTTATAGGAGATGCAGCGTACGGCGGTGTGCGGCAGACCAATCACGCCGAAACAGACCAGCACCCAGAATGAGGTCATAAAGGTCGGCGAAAGAATATCGTTGGCTCCCTGCGGCGTCACCAGCTTAGGGTCGATATGCTCCAGCGTTGCCACCGCGCCAGACAGCCCGCCAGCGGCATGAACCACCCCGATCAGCAGCACGATGGTGCCGATCAGCATCACCAGCCCCTGCATTGCATCGTTGAGTACACTGGCGCGAAAACCACCGTACGCCGTGTACAACGCAATGCTGATGCCGAAAATCAACAGGCCGGTTTCATAAGGGATGCCCGCCGCCGTTTCCAGCAGGCGTGCGCCGCCAATGAACTGCACGGTCATCGCGCCGATAAAAGCGACCAGCAGGCTCAGACTGGCCAGCCACACCAGCAGACGGCTGCGGTAACGCGCGAAAAGCATGTCGTTCAGCGTCACGGCATTGTAGCGGCGTGCCAGAATGGCGAATTTTTTCCCCAGCACGCCCAGCGACAGCCACACGGCGGGAAGCTGGATCATCGCCAGCAGCACCCAGCCAAGACCGTATTTATAGGCCGCGCCTGGGCCACCAATAAACGAACTGGCGCTGATGTAGGTCGCGGTCAGCGTCATCGCCAGCACAAATCCTCCCATCGAGCGACTGCCGAGGAAGTACTCATTGAGGAAGGTGCCGGTGGCGCGCTTGCGCATCGCATAGAGTGACAGGCCAAAGACCACCAGCAGGTAGGCGATGAGTGGCACGATGATTTCAGCCTGCATGGTCATCCTCCAGCGGAATATCCCGATAGATAAAGCGCACCATTGCCCAGCAGAGCAGAATAAACACCAGCGGTATCAATAAACAGGCCATTTCAAACCAGTGCGGCAGACCGGTAAATCCCTGCGCAGAATCAGGTAAGTAAGCAGTCACCAACCAGGCGAAAAGATAGAGCAGGGTGAGCCATAGCGCCCAGCGTGCTTCCTTGTGTGCCTGAACAAATCGTTTGTCCACGGAAGATGTCCTCTTCATGGTGTTACAACCAGAAACGGGCAATTCTACGGCAACTCACCGTTGAGGGAAAATCCTCTGGCAGGAAAAAACGCGTCAGCGCTGGCGACGCAGGAAATCGTCAATCTCAGAAAGCGAGGCGATCCCTTCCATCGGCCCTTGTTGCGTAACCGCGATGGCACCGCTGGCATTGGCGTAATGCAAAGCTTCCGCTGCCGGAAGACCGGAGAGGAATAGCGTGACGAACGTGGCGCCGAAACAATCGCCCGCGCCGGTCGGATCGACGGTTTCCACCGTATAGCCGGGAAGATGCAGCGCCTGCAATTCGCCATCCTGCAGATGATAATAACTGGCGCCGCGCTGGGCGCGTTTGACCACCACATGCTTCACGCCAGCCTGCAGCAGATCGCTGATGATGTGCTCTTCGCTGAGGTTTTTATGCCGGGCGAAGAAGGGAAGCTCGCTTTCACTCGGCAGGAAGATATCGGTGTATTCAATCAGATAATCAAATGCCTGTTCCATCTCGGGAATGTTCAGCATTTCTTTACGGATATTGGGATCAAACGAGACGGTGCCACCCGCGGCTTTGATTGCCATCATCGCTTTGCGCGTGGCGTCGATCATGCGAAAGGAAAACAGCGATGACCCCATGATGTGAATATGCTGACACTGTTGCAGCAGTTGCGGGTCGATATCTTTTTCCGTAAACAGGCCACAGGCGCTGTCAGGGATATTGAAGATAAAATCGCGCTCCTGCGGGCTCTGGTAGCTGACGAACGCGGTGCCGGTGACGGCATTATTCATCACGCGAATACCATCAACAATCACCCCTTCATGGCGCAAGCGCTCAATATTAAGACGGCCAAAATCATCGTTGCCGACGCAGCCGAAAATCATCGCGCGATGACCTAATCTGGCGACCTGGGCGGCGAAAATCGCGGGGGCTCCGCTGGGGAATGGACCAACAAATTCGCCGGGATGGGTGAATTTCTGATGTGGATTGCGGGATAAAAATTCAACCAGTAATTCGCCTATTGTACAAAGGGTGAGTCCCACTGATGCCCTCTCATTCCTGGAGTCTTTCGCGATTCGACCAGGTGAAACATTCATTGTTGGTATACAGGGTGACAAAATCAGCATCATATAATTGTTGCTGATATTGCTCGTTAATACTGTGGCTGACGATCACATTTTCGGTCTGATTGAGATGCCCGATGGTGGCGGTCGCCGCGCCTGATGTTGCCGCCATCAGGATCGTTTTACTGCGTGCGTTATCAAAACAGAGCTGCCAGGCCATCGCCAGTTCGGGGACGTCGATCCCCAGCGTTCCGTCAGCGTCAATGCTGTTCACTTCCATAATGCTGTGCGTAATGGTGTGATGTTGAAGCGCCTGTTCCAGTGATTTTCCTGCCAGGATCCCGTCAGGTCGCAGCATTTCGCTACCGGCCAGAATGATATCGCCCTCGATGTACTGATTCGCCAGCAGCGCGCTTTCCGGATCGTTAGTGATCAGCCGGATTTTTTTCAATCCATTAAGCAAAGGAATGAGTCGGCGGCACAGGGCGCCATGACCGAGAAACAGCGTATCCCGGTCGCGGATCAGCCGCATACCGTGGCGGGCGATTTCCATTTGCTGCACCAGCGGAGGCATTGCCACCAGCGGCGCGGGCTCATAGTCGGTTTGCAGGAAGGGTGTGGCGATAGCGCCGCCAAATGAGCGCTTCAGATAACCCTGTTGCTCCAGATAGCTCAGATCACCGCGGATCGTGACGCCAGAGACACCCAGCTGCGCTGAGAGCTCGTCAACTTTGATTTCTCCCTGAACGCTAACGATTTCAGCGATTTTTAGTCTGCGTTTCAGCAGATTGGATGATTTCCTGGGCACGACGACACTCATTATTTGCCTGCAATGTCAGACACTATAGCGTTATGGCTTTTTCTTTGAAACTTTCATTTGATAAAAATACCTGCCTGTTAAGTTAAATTTCGTAAGTTATTTTGTGATGACTTGAACCTGGTCACGCTTTTCTGCTTATTTTGTGTGCTACGTTGCTTTCAAAATGAAAGTGAAACGTGGTTTTCTTCGTTTTGTAAGAGAAGAGCGCATAACCAGGAGCTGAGATGTACATCATTTCGAGCAAAAACATGCTGAAAAAAGCCCAACACCAGGGGTTTGCGGTTCCGGCATTCAATATCCATAACCTTGAAACCTTACAAGTGGTGGTCGAAACGGCGGCGAGCCTTCGTTCGCCGGTGATGCTGGCGGGTACGCCGGGCACCTATCGATACGGTGGCGTTGGTAGCCTGATCGCGCTGGTAAACGCGCTGGCGCAAGAGCACAACATCCCGCTGGTGCTGCATCTCGATCATCACGAGGAGGCTCCGGATATTTTCCATAAAGTCCGCGCCGGGATCCGCTCGGTAATGATTGATGGCTCGCATCTGCCCTTTGAAGAAAACATCGCCCGGGTGAAAGAGGTAACCACCTTCTGCCACACGTACGACGTCAGCATTGAGGCGGAACTCGGGCGACTCGGCGGTCAGGAAGATGATCTGATCGTTGACGACAAAGACTCCGCGTATACCTCGCCGGAAGCGGCGGCTGAATTTGTCCGGCGTACGGAGATTGATTCGCTGGCGGTAGCTATTGGCACTGCGCACGGTCTCTACACCCACGAGCCACGTCTGGATTTTGCGCGCCTGGAACAGATCCGTAACCGGGTCGAGGTGCCGTTAGTGCTGCATGGCGCGTCTGGCTTAACGGAAGCGGATATCCGTAAATGTATCCGGTTGGGCATTTGCAAAGTGAACGTCGCCACAGAATTAAAAATCGCGTTTGCCGACGCGCTGAAGGGATATTTCCGCGAAAATCCGACCGCCAACGATCCGCGGCACTATATGCAACCGGCAAAAGCGGCAATGAAGCAAGTGGTCACACGCATTATTGGCGTGTGCGGTAGTGAAGACAAACTCTGATAGCTATTAACCCTACAAAAAAGAACGAGGATTGTTTATGAGCAGATTTAAGTTACCCGGTTTGGCCATGCTGGTGGGCCTGGCACTGTTCTCACAAAGCTCCTTTGCGAAAACGTATAACGTTGGCGCCTCTTTATTGACGCAGCAGCATCCCTTTTATATTGATCTTGCCAATGCGATGAAAGACGAAGCGAAAAAAGATGACGTTAATCTGAGCATTTCTATTGCTAACCAGGATTTAAATAAGCAGCTTTCCGACGTTGAAGATTTTATTACCAAAAAAGTCGATGCCATTATTATTTCCCCGGTCGATTCTAAAGGGGTTCAGGCAGCCATTATTAAAGCCAACAAAGCCGGTATTCCGGTAATCACCGTTGACGTTGCCGCCGAAGGCGTACCGGTGGTATCGCACGTCGCGACGGATAACTACGCGGGTGGCGTGCAGGCCGGTAAATTAATGGGCAAATTGCTGAACGGTAAAGGCACCGTTGCCATTATTAGCTATCCCGCCGTGCAGTCTGTGGTGGCGCGTATTGATGGCTTTAAGAAAGGACTGGCGGATACGCCGGACGTGAAAATCGTCGCTGAACAACCGGGGATCACCCGTGCCGAAGCGCTGACCACCGCGCAGAATATAATGCAGGCGAACCCGAACCTGAGCGGCCTGTTTGGTTTCGGCGATGATGCCGCGCTGGCTGCTGTTATTGCCGCAAAATCTGCCCATAACGACAACATCAAAATCATCGGCTTTGACGGCATGAAAGAAGCGCGCGATGCCGTGGATACCGATAAAACCTTTGCGGCGGTTATCCGTCAGTATCCGGATCAAATGGGCGCGAAAGCCATCGACGCGGCGGTTGACCATCTGAACGGCAAACCGGTGGATAAAATCATCCCGATCCAGCCGGGGGTGTATACCGCTAAACAGTAATATCACGCCATCAGGTTGCGAAGTGTTTGTATTTTCTTCGCAACCTGAAAAGAAAACAAAAATTACCAGACCACATCCTTTGCTTTAACGCAATCGTGAGAGGTAGAGCCGATGATGCTTTGCTAAGAAATTGAGGTGGTTATGACTGATATTATTCTTGAAATTTCTCATATTTCTAAAAGCTTCGGCCCCGTACAGGCTCTGAAAGATATTTCGCTGACGGTTAGAAAAGGCAGAGTACATACATTATTAGGCGAGAACGGCGCGGGGAAATCCACGCTGATGAAAATTCTCGCCGGTGTTTATCCGCCAACCCAGGGAACCATTACGCTGCAGGGCAATGTGGTTACGATTAATAACCCGCAGCACTCACGCAAACTTGGTATCGCCATTATTTTTCAGGAACTCAGCCTGAGTAATAACGTGACGGTAGCTGGAAATATTTATGCCAATAATGAGCCGGTACGCTTTGGCATTATTGACGATAAAAAAATGGTCGCCGACTGCGAGGCGTTATTAGCTGAACTGGGCATTCCGCTGGATGCGCATGAGTTAGTCGGCAATATGTCACTCGCCCAGCGCCAGCTGGTGGAAATTGCCAAAGCGCTCAGTTATCCCGCTGACATTGTGATTATGGATGAGCCAACGTCGTCGCTCAGCGATAACGAAGCGGAAATTCTGTTTACGATCATTGCGAAACTGACGCAGCGTGGCAGCGCGGTGATTTATATCTCCCACCGTATGGATGAGATCATGCGGATCTCCGACGATATTTCGGTGATCCGTGACGGTGAATATATTGCCACGCACGATCGCCAGGAAACGCATATTCAGCAGCTCATCGCGCAGATGGTGGGCCGGGAAATGAAAAACATCTGGCCGCCGCGTATCGGGGAAAAGCCGGATGCCAGCGTCACGCCACGGCTGGAGGTCAGAAACCTCTCGCACCCGCCCTTATTTCATCAGATCGACTTTGCTGTGCGCCCCGGTGAGGTGCTGGGCTTTTTCGGTCTGGTGGGCGCAGGGCGCACCGATGTGATGAGAGCCATATTCGGCATCATTCCGTGCGAGGGAGAGGTGCTGATCGACGGTAATGTGGTGGCGATCCGCTCGGCGAAACAGGCCATCGAACTCGGCTTTGCCTTTGTGACGGAAAACCGCAAAGAAGAAGGCCTGGTGCTGATGCACGATGTGAATATGAATACCCATCACGTGGCGTTTCAGTATAACGCGTCGCGGTTTGGACTGATTAATCACCGTCTGGAAGAGCAGCGCACGCGCAAATCCGTCGAACAGATGAATACCAAAATCAGTTCAATTCACCAGCCAGTGAGCGCATTAAGCGGAGGCAATCAGCAGAAAATCGTGCTGTCGAAATGGCTGGAAAAAATACCGCGCATTTTATTGCTGGATGAACCCACCCGTGGCGTGGACGTGGGCGCGAAATTTGAAATTTATAACGTGATTCGTCAACTGGCGGCGGCAGGGACAGCCATTATTCTGGTCTCATCTGAATTACCAGAGGTCATGGCGCTAAGTGATCGCTTAGTGGTTATGCGTAATAAAACCATCGCTAATGTTTATCCATGTGAAAACCTGACACAGACGCAGGTAATGACCGCTGCAACAGGAGTACAGTAAATGACTGAGAAAATTGTCTTTGCGCCAAAAGAACGGCGTTCATCGTCGGGTAATGGATTGAAAAAAATCGTCAGGCAATATGGCGGGATCCTGAGTGGAATGATCGTCCTGATTATTCTCTTCAGTTTTATGAATGACAGTTTTTTCACCACCAATAACATCACCAATATTATTTTGCAGGTTTCGATTATCGCGATAACGGCCTACGGCATGACCTACGTGCTGTTGCTCGGTGATATTGATTTGTCGGTCGGTTCGACCATCGCCCTTATCGGGACGTTTGCCGCACTCGGCGCCTCCTGGGGAATTCCCTTTATTCTGCTGGTGCCGCTGTCGATTATTGCAGCGCTGATCCTCGGGATGATTAACGGCGGCCTGACCGCCGTAGCCGGTATTCCGTCGTTTATTGTCACCGTGGCCACGATGGGGATATTCCGCGGCATTGCTTATATCATGACGGACGGTATGCCGGTCATGATCCGTAATGACGCTTTTCTGGCATTAGGCAACGGGGAGTTTTTATATATTCCGCTGCCGATCTGGATTTTATTAGTGCTGCTGCTAATCAACCATTTCGTCCTCACCAGAACAACCTTTGGGCGCAAGATTTACATTACCGGCGGCAATAAAGAAGCGGCTGTCTACTCCGGTATTAACGTTATTCGACTGAAAATTAAAGTTTTTATGATAACCGCCGTGCTGGCGGGTGTGAGCGGCATGATCCTGGCGTCACGCCTCTATTCCGGGCAGCCGAACGCGGCACTGAGTTATGAACTGGATGCGATCGCCGCGGCGGTACTAGGCGGCACCAGCCTGAACGGCGGCTATGGCACGGTCGTCGGCACCATGATTGGCGCATTAACCATCGGCGTGATTAACAACGGGATGAACCTGATGAACGTTCCCTACTTTTATCAGATGGTCGTCAAAGGGATGGTTATTCTGGTGGCGGTATATGTCGATGTCAGAAATAAAAGAAAACGCGGCTAAATATCTCAAGGAATTAATTGTATGAGCAAAGTATTCACTATTGGAGAAATTCTGGTCGAAATTATGGCAAGCCAGACGGGTCAGTCGTTTGACCGGCCTGGCGTCTGGCATGGCCCTTACCCCAGCGGCGCCCCGGCGATTTTTATCGATCAGGTCACGCGTTTCGGCGTACCCTGCGGGATTATCAGTTGCGTCGGTAAGGACGGCTTTGGCGATATTAATGTGAATCGCCTGGCGGCGGATGGCGTCGATATTCGCGGTATTTCCGTACTGCCGCTGGAAACCACCGGCAGCGCCTTTGTCACCTATCATGAATCCGGCGATCGCGACTTTATCTTCAATATTAAAAACGCGGCCTGTGGCAAATTATCAGCCCGCCATGTGGATGAACGACTGCTGAAAGACTGTACTCACTTTCATATTATGGGATCGTCGCTGTTCTCGTTCCATATGGTCGATGCGGTGAAAAAAGCGGTGACGCTGGTGAAACAGAACGGTGGCGTGATCTCGTTCGACCCGAATATCCGTAAAGAGATGCTCGATATCCCGGAAATGCGTGATGCGCTGCATTTTGTCCTTGAACTGACGGATATCTACATGCCCAGCGAAGGCGAGGTGTTATTGCTCTCTTCGCATACCACCTCAGAGCGCGCTATCGCGGGGTTCCTTGAGGATGGCGTAAAAGAGGTGATCGTAAAGCGTGGCAGCAAAGGGGCGAGTTTCTGGTCCGCCACGGAGCAGTTCCACATTGGCGGTTATCCGGTGCAGGAGGTCGACCCAACCGGGGCGGGGGACTGTTTTGGTGGTGCCTACGTGGCCTGTCGTCAACTGGGGTACAGCACCCGTCAGGCGTTACAGTACGCTAATGCCAGTGGTGCGATTGCGGTGACGCGTCGTGGTCCGATGGAGGGTACATCCCTGCTGGCGGACATCAAAGCCTTTATCGAACATCACAAGGCCGCCATCCGGGAAAGAGCCTGATAAAAAAGGGAAGCGCATTGGCTTCCCTTTTTGCTTTATCACTTCTCTTGCATACCGAGTTTTTTCTCCAGATAGTGGATGTTGGTGCCACCATGCTGGAAGTTCTCGTCGCTCATAATGCGCGTCTGCAGATCAATGTTGGTTTTGATGCCGTCGATAATCAGCTCCTGCAGGGCGTTTCTCATACGGGCAATCGCCACGTCACGGCTTTCGCCGTAGCAGATAAGCTTACCGATCATTGAGTCATAGTACGGCGGAACGGTATAGCCTGCGTAGATATGCGATTCCCAACGGACACCAAAGCCGCCCGGCGCGTGGAAACGGGTGATTTTACCCGGGCTCGGCAGGAAGGTATTCGGATCTTCGGCGTTGATACGGCATTCTACCGCATGTCCGCGAACCTGAACTTCGTCCTGTTTGATCGACAGCGGCTGGCCTGCGGCGATACGCAACTGCTCTTTGATCAGGTCAACGCCGGTGATCATTTCAGTGACCGGGTGCTCAACCTGAATACGGGTGTTCATTTCGATGAAATAGAACTCGCCGTTTTCGAACAGGAATTCGAACGTACCTGCACCGCGATAGCCGATATCGACACACGCTTTAGAGCAGCGCTCGCCGATGTAGCGACGCAGTTCCGGGGTAATGCCCGGTGCCGGTGCTTCCTCAACCACTTTCTGGTGACGGCGCTGCATGGAGCAGTCACGTTCTGCCAGATAGATAGCGTTGCCCTGACCGTCAGCCAGCACCTGAATTTCGATGTGGCGTGGGTTTTCCAGGTACTTCTCCATGTAAACCATGTCGTTGCTGAAAGCGGCTTTCGCTTCCGCTTTGGTCATGGAGATGGATTGCGCCAGTTCAGCATCGCTGCGCACGACGCGCATACCACGACCGCCGCCGCCACCAGACGCTTTGATGATAACCGGGTAGCCGATGCGTTTAGCATGCGCGCGGTTAACGTCCATATCGTCGCCCAGCGGGCCGTCAGAGCCTGGAACAGTCGGGACGCCTGCTTTCTTCATGGCGGTGATCGCGGACACTTTGTCGCCCATCAGGCGGATGGTGTCAGCTTTCGGGCCGATGAAGATAAAACCAGAACGTTCAACCTGTTCGGCGAAGTTGGCATTTTCAGACAGGAAACCGTAGCCAGGGTGAATCGCCACGGCGCCGGTGATTTCAGCTGCGCTGACAATCGCCGGAATGTTCAGATAGCTTTTGACTGATGGCGCCGGACCGATACACACGGTTTCGTCAGCCAGCAGCACATGTTTTAAATCGCGATCCGCTGTCGAGTGTACTGCGACGGTCTTGATGCCCAGTTCTTTACAGGCACGAAGAATACGCAGTGCAATCTCGCCGCGGTTGGCGATGACAATTTTATCCAGCATGTTCGCCTCGTTACTCGATGACGACCAGCGGCTCGTCAAATTCTACCGGTTGCCCACTTTCCACCAGGATCGCTTTTACGGTCCCTGATTTGTCGGCTTCGATCTGGTTCATCATTTTCATCGCTTCTACGATGCACAGGGTATCGCCCACGTTAACTTTCTGGCCAATTTCCACAAACGCTTTCGCGTCCGGGCTCGGCGTACGGTAGAAAGTACCAACCATCGGGGAACGTACGATGTGACCACTGATTTCAGCTTTTGCCGGTGCTTCTGCAGCGGCGGCTGGCGCGGCAACGGCCGCCGGGGCTGGCTGTTGCATCACAGGCGCAGCATACGCCTGTTGCATCATCGGGAAGGCTGACGCAGCCGGTGCGCGGCTAATGCGAACAGATTCTTCGCCTTCAGAAATTTCCAGTTCAGCGATGCCTGATTCTTCAACCAGCTCGATCAGTTTTTTAATCTTACGAATATCCATGAGTGGGTTCCGTACTCTTTGTTTAGTGTGATTGTGACAGGCGTTTTACCGCCGTCTGTAAAGCGTATGAATAACCGTCCGCACCGAGTCCGCAGATAACGCCAGCGGCGATATCCGACAGATACGAATGATGGCGGAATGGTTCACGTGCGTGCACATTGCTCAGGTGAATCTCGATAAACGGGATACTGACAGCCAGAAGCGCATCACGAAGGGCCACGCTGGTGTGCGTAAACGCGGCCGGATTAATCAGGATATAGTCAACGTTGTCTTTAGCCTGATGAATTCGGTCGATGAGTACATGCTCCGCGTTGGACTGCAGATGATCAAACGCCACATTCAGAGAGGCCGCTTCCGTCGCCAGACGGTTAACAATGTCCGCCAGGCTCAGGGTTCCGTACTTCTCCGGCTCCCGGGTGCCGAGCATATTAAGGTTCGGCCCGTTCAAAAGCAAAATGTGAAACTTGTCAGTCATCGTGCGGCTATCTCCTGCCATTTTCCGGTAAAAAACAAAATATACCTTCGATGTGCTCTTGTCACCCTTTCAGGGGCGTAAAATCCCTGTCAGGAAAACCGAGGTCGCACATTATAACGATTTCGTAGCATTTGGCAGCTAAATACTGGTCTTATCAGGGAAGATTATCAACCGCTATCGTGAAAAGATGGGCGGTTGATAAGAAATTTGCGGGTAACAGCACAGCCTGAAAACTTAGCGGAACCACAGACGGAACTTCTTGTAACGCCACGCTAAAAGCGCGACAGCCAGTACTGCGTAGATGATTGGCTGGGGCGACAGGATCTTCACCGACCACAGATAATGAATGGGGGCGAGGATCGCGACAAGATAGACGAAATTGTGCAGTTTTTGCCATCGGGGTCCCAGTTTCCGCTGCATCGCCTGCGGAGATGTTACCGCCAGCGCCAGCAAAATCAACCAGCTTGCCAGTCCGAGCGTCAAATAAGGTCGGCTGACGACCTCCTGCCCCAACAGCGCCAGATTGTTGATACCCAGCTCCAGCACCGCGTAGCAACTGAGGTGCAGCGTGGCCCACGCGAAACACCATAATCCCAGCAACCGGCGCGTGCGTATCAGTAATGGCTGTTTAGCGTAGCGCGCCAGCGGCGAAATCAGCAAGGTTGCCAGCAATAATTTCAGAGCCATCCGACCGGTAAAATGCTGGATATCTTTCGCCGGATCAGCGCTGAAATAGCCCTGCGATCCGGCCCAGAACAGCCACAAAAAGGGTAAAAATGCCGCCAGATGAAGGAGAACTTTCAACCACAGCACCTGTTTCGCCGTTAATCGCACTAAAAATTCTCCTTCAGATTAAGACCGCGGTAGAGCGACGCGACCTGATCGGCATAGCCGTTAAACAGCAGCGTTGGCTGACGTTTGACATCCAGCACGCCGCCAGAGCCGATAAAGCGCTCTGTGGCCTGCGACCAGCGAGGGTGATCGACATGCGGATTGACGTTGGCGTAGAAACCATATTCGTCTGACGCCGCCAGATTCCAGGTTGTGGGCGGCTTTTCGCGGGTCAATGTAATACTGACGATCGACTTGATGCCTTTAAACCCGTACTTCCACGGTACGGTAAGACGCACCGGCGCGCCGTTTTGCGGCGGCAGCGCTTTGCCATAAACGCCGACGGTCAGCAGCGTTAACGGGTGCATCGCTTCGTCCAGACGCAACCCTTCAACGTAGGGATATTTCAGCCCGCCGCCGATAAAACGGTCCTTCTGACCTGGCATATCGTCAGGGGCATAAATTGTTTTGAACGCCACATATTTTGCATTGCTGGTGGGTTCGACCATCGCCAGCAGCTTGTGCAGCGGGAAGCCAATCCACGGCACCACCATCGACCAGGCCTCAACGCAGCGCATCCGGTAGATGCGTTCCTCCAGTGGAAAACGCCGGGTGAGATCGTCGTGATCGAGTTTCAGCGGTTTTGCCACTTCGCCATCAATGGTCAATGTCCAGGGATCGCTTTTCAGCGAACCGGCATTGGCTGCCGGATCGGCTTTATCGAGACCGAATTCATAGAAATTGTTGTAACCGGTGACTTTATCTTCCGGTGTCAGCGGCAGGGTATTTTGCCATTCAGCAGGTTTATCAAACGTCAGTGGTTTTCCTGAAGGGGCTGGCGGGCGATCGTTACCTTTAAACCAACTGAGCAAATCGGCGTGTGCAGTGGGAGATAATGTCAGCGCCGTCGCGCTGATCCCGAGCATTTTCAGGACCTGGCGGCGCTGCATCAGAAAGACAGATTCCGCAGTAACATCGGCTTCCGTCAACGTTTTGGTTTTCATAGCTTCCTCCGTCATTCATTTTCTTAATCATGACGGAGGAAAAGCGTAAATGCGAATACGAATATGTCACCAAATTTGTTGATTACGCTAACTTAACCAGCGTGCGGCCCTGCGTCTGGTTATTGATGATTTTGTCAGCATATTCCGGTGCCTGCGCCAGGGTGATTTCCGTTGCGCTTTGCACGAAAAAGGACTCAGGCAGATCCTGCGTCAGTCGCTTCCACGCGTCGGCGCGGCGAGCCGCTGGCGTCATGACCGAATCGACACCCTGCAGGCGTACGTTGCGCAGAATAAAAGGCATCACCGTGGTCGGCAGCGCAAAGCCACCCGCCAGACCGCAAGCCGCGACGCAACCGCCGTAGTTCATCTGCGCCAGCACTTTCGCCAGCACTTTATCGCCGACGGTATCTACCGCACCGGCCCACAGCTGTTTTTCCAGCGGACGGGATTCGGCAAATTCATCGCGACCCAGAATACGGTTTGCACCCAACGCGCGCAGGTAGTCATGAGTGCTTTCGCGACCGGATACCGCCGCCACCTGATAACCGAGCTTGTGCAGCAGCGCCACCGCAGTGCTGCCCACGCCGCCGCTGGCACCGGTCACGACAATCTCGCCATCCTGCGGACGAATACCTGCGTCTTCCAGCGCCATCACGCACAGCATCGCGGTAAAGCCCGCGGTTCCAATAATCATCGCCTTGCGTCCATCCAGACCCTGCGGCATGGCGACCAGCCAGTCACCTTTTACCCGCGCGCGCTGCGACAGACCGCCCCAGTGATTTTCACCCACGCCCCAGCCGGTAAGCAGCACCTGCTGACCAACATGAAAACGCGGATCTTCGCTGCTGTGTACCACACCGGCGAAATCAATCCCCGGCACCATCGGGAAGTTGCGAATGATTTTGCCTTTGCCGGTGATCGCCAGCGCATCTTTATAATTAAGGCTGGACCACTGAATATCGACACTCACATCGCCTTGCGGCAGCTGACTTTCGTCAAGGGGCTGAACGGACGCGACGGTTTTTCCGTCCTGCTGTTCTAAGATTAACGCCTGCATAACCTTTCCTCAGTTGCACGATGATTGGAAAAAAATTTCTGAAGACTATACTCGCTAATTGCGTATTGATGCCGATATAGAGCAATAAATTGCCAGATCTATTAGGTCTGGTAGTATGCGTCTTCTTTTTTGCAAGTTAGTGCTTACTTAGTAGTATGGGCTAACCCGGGGGTCCGCCAATCAGACGGGCGATTTTTCATCTGCGGAGTTAATACAGGGATGCGATTAACGACGAAATTTTCGGCTTTTGTCACGCTGCTGGTCGGTCTGGCAATATTCGTGACCTTGCTGGGTTGCTCGCTGAGCTTTTATAACGGCATCCAGATTAAGCTCCAGCAGCGCGTGCAGGCCGTCGCGATCACGCTGGATAACCGCCTCGTGACCACCCCGTTCGACAAACTGCGTCCACAGCTGGATGAGCTGCTGGAGCCCGTCGATATCGTTCGCCTCGACTTCCTCGTGGGCGGCAAACCGATATTTAACCATGTCCGGCAAGCCAGCTATCGTCCTGCCGGCAGCAGCTATCAGTATCGCGAGCTGGAAGTCAATTCGCTGAAAAATCCGGGGATGACGATTCGCATGGTCTACCTGGATCCGATGGTGAACTATTTCAATTCACTTTCCACAACAGTGCCGCTGACGCTGGCGATTGCCTTTATGGTGCTGGTGATTTTCTTCTCTGTACGCTGGTTGCGGCGACAACTGTCCGGGCAGGAACTGCTGGAGTCACGTTCGGTAAAAATTTTAAATGGCGCGCGCGGTCAGCAGGCAAAAGGCTCAGTACACGAATGGCCTGCCCGCACCAGCAGCGCGCTGGATATGCTGCTCTCCGAGATTCAGTTTGCCAGTGATCAGCGCAGCCGCATGGATACGCTGATTCGCTCCTATGCCGCCCAGGATACCCGCACCGGGCTGAGCAACCGGCTGTTTTTCGACAATCAACTGGCGACGCTGCTGGAAGATCAGGAAAAGGTCGGCTCGCACGGGATTGTGATGATGATCCGCCTGCCGGAATTCGACCTGCTGCGTGACAATTGGGGGCGAAAGGCAGCAGAAGAGTATCTATTCACCGTAATTAACCTACTTTCTACCTTTATAATGCGCTATTCGGGTGCGCTGCTGGCGCGTTATCATCGTAATGATTTTGCGGTGCTTTTGCCGCACCGGACGTTGAAAGAGGCCGACAGCATCGCCAGTCAGCTGTTGAAAGCCATGGAAGCGCTGCCGACGACGAAAATCCGTGAGCGTGATGACATGATGCATATTGGCATTTGCGCCTGGCGGAGCGGGCAGTCGACGAACCAGGTCATGGAACATGCCGAAGCAGCGACCCGTAACGCCGTGCTTCAGGGCAGTAACGGCTGGGCGGTGTATGACGATTCGCTACCGGAAAAAGGTCGCGGCAACGTGCGCTGGCGAACGTTGATCGAACAGATGCTGACCCGGGGCGGCCCGCGCTTCTATCAGAAACCGGCGGTGACGCTGGAAGGTCGGGTTCATCATCGTGAACTGATGTGTCGTATCTATGATGGGCAAGAAGAAGTCATCTCGGCGGAATATATGCCGATGGTATTACAGTTCGGGTTGTCGGAAGAGTATGACCGGTTGCAGATCACGCGCCTGATTCCTTTTCTGTCGTTCTGGCCGGAAGAAAACCTGGCGTTGCAGGTCACGGTGGAATCGTTGATCCGCCCGCATTTCCAGCGCTGGCTGCGTGATACGTTAATGCAATGCGAAAAATCGCAACGAAAACGCATTATTTTTGAACTTGCTGAGGCGGATGTCTGTCAACATATCAGCCGTTTACAGCCTGTTATGCGTTTAATTAGCGCTTTAGGTGTACGCGTTGCTGTGATACAAGCAGGTTTAACGCTGGTCAGTACGGACTGGATCAAGCTTCTGGACGTTGAAATTATTAAGCTTCATCCAGGACTGGTGCGTAACATTGAGAAGCGAAGTGAAAACCAGCTTCTGGTGCAAAGTCTGGTGGAAGCCTGTAAAGGCACCACGACCCGGGTTTTTGCCACCGGGCTGCGCCGCCGGGGCGAGTGGCAGGTACTGACAGAGTGTGGCGTCACGGGTGGTCAGGGCGATTTTTTTGCAGGCTCACAGCCACTTGACACCAGTGTGAAAAAATATTCTCAAAGATACTCTGTTTGACCTGCCGTTTAGCGTGTTTTCACGTAGAATAACGCGCGCTGTTTCTGTGGGGGTGTGCTTGGCTACCTGACAGAGTATTACAGATTAAAATTGCACGTAAACGACCTTAGACAGGTTGCAAATGCAGGCGAGGAACGCAACTGATTGTTTCAGCGCTGAAGGAGTCAGGCAAAGAATTTGTCATTAAGGAACGAACTGCACAAATTTTCACCGTAGCAGATGATTTTTGCGCCTTGTCGCTGCTGCGTGTGGTTGGTAAAGTAAGCGGATTTTGTTTTCCGCCCCAGCTTTCAGGATTATCCCTTAGTATGTTGAAAAAATTTCGTGGCATGTTTTCCAATGACCTGTCCATTGACCTGGGTACCGCGAATACCCTCATTTACGTAAAAGGACAAGGCATCGTACTGAATGAGCCTTCCGTTGTGGCTATTCGCCAGGATCGTGCCGGTTCACCGAAAAGCGTGGCTGCCGTCGGTCATGAAGCTAAGCAGATGCTGGGCCGTACGCCTGGCAATATTGCAGCAATTCGTCCGATGAAAGACGGCGTGATCGCCGATTTCTTCGTGACGGAAAAAATGCTGCAGCACTTCATTAAACAAGTGCACAGCAACAGCTTCATGCGTCCGAGCCCGCGCGTTCTGGTCTGTGTACCGGTCGGCGCGACGCAGGTTGAACGCCGTGCGATCCGCGAATCCGCTCAGGGCGCTGGCGCTCGTGAGGTCTTTCTGATTGAAGAACCGATGGCTGCGGCGATCGGCGCAGGCCTGCCGGTTTCCGAAGCGACAGGCTCTATGGTCGTGGATATCGGTGGTGGTACCACTGAAGTTGCCGTTATTTCCCTGAACGGCGTGGTCTACTCCTCCTCTGTCCGTATCGGCGGCGATCGCTTCGATGAAGCCATCATTAATTATGTCCGTCGTAATTACGGTTCCCTGATTGGCGAAGCCACCGCTGAACGCATCAAGCATGAAATCGGTTCGGCTTATCCGGGTGATGAAGTCCGCGAAATCGAAGTCCGTGGCCGTAACCTGGCTGAAGGTGTGCCGCGTGGTTTCACACTGAATTCCAACGAAATCCTGGAAGCGTTGCAGGAGCCGTTGACCGGTATCGTCAGCGCGGTGATGGTGGCGCTGGAACAGTGCCCGCCGGAACTGGCTTCTGATATCTCCGAACGTGGGATGGTATTGACCGGTGGTGGTGCGCTGCTGCGTAACCTCGACCGCCTGTTAATGGAAGAGACAGGTATTCCTGTCGTAGTTGCAGAAGATCCACTGACTTGTGTCGCGCGTGGCGGCGGCAAAGCGCTGGAAATGATCGACATGCACGGCGGCGACTTGTTCAGCGAAGAGTAGTCGGTTTGAGGCCAGGGGGAGCAAGCGGCTGCCCCTGACTTCACTGACACGAGAAGACGCATAGCCTATGAAGCCAATTTTTAGCCGTGGCCCGTCGCTACAGTTTCGCCTTATTCTGGCGGTGCTGGTGGCGCTTGGTGTCATTATCGCCGACAGTCGCCTCGGTACGTTCAGTCAAATCCGAACGTACATGGATACCGCCGTCAGCCCTTTCTATTTTATCTCAAACGGTCCTCGTGAAATGCTCGACAGCGTTTCGCAGACATTGGCCTCACGCGATCAACTCGAACTGGAAAACCGGGCGCTACGCCAGGAACTGTTGCTGAGAAACAGCGATTTACTGATGCTGGGTCAGTACAAGCAGGAAAACGCGCGTCTGCGCGAACTGCTCGGTTCCCCGCTGCGTCAGGATGAACAAAAGATGGTCACCCAGGTCATCTCCACCGTTAACGATCCTTACAGCGATCAGGTGGTGATCGACAAAGGCAGCGTCAATGGCGTATACGAAGGGCAACCGGTGATCAGCGACAAAGGCGTCGTGGGTCAGGTGGTCGCCGTGGCGAAACTGACCAGCCGCGTATTGCTGATTTGCGATGCGACCCATGCGCTGCCGATTCAGGTTTTACGTAACGATATTCGCGTGATTGCGGCGGGTAACGGTTGTACCGACGATTTGCAGCTTGAACATCTGCCTGCCAATACCGATATCCGCGTTGGCGATGTGCTGGTGACCTCCGGTCTCGGCGGTCGTTTCCCGGAAGGGTATCCGGTTGCGGTGGTCTCCTCCGTGAAGCTGGATACGCAGCGTGCGTACACGGTTATTCAGGCGCGTCCAACCGCCGGGCTGCAGCGCTTGCGTTATCTGCTGTTGCTGTGGGGCGCTGACCGTGAAGGCACAAACCCGATGACCCCGGAAGACGTACACCGCGTGGCTAACGAACGCCTGATGCAGATGATGCCGCAGGTACTGCCGCCGCCGGATGCCATGGGCCCGCCTGCGCCGATCCCGGCACCGGCGACCGGTCTGGCACAGCCGCCGACCGGGCAGCCGCAGCCAGCGCAACCGCTCCCGACGGGAGGGCAGTAGTGGCAAATTACCGTAGCCAGGGACGCTGGGTTATCTGGCTCTCGTTTTTTATCGCGCTGTTGCTGCAAATTATGCCCTGGCCGGATGAGATCAGTGTCTTCCGGCCAAACTGGGTGCTTTTGATTATGCTCTATTGGATCCTGGCGCTGCCGCATCGCGTCAATGTTGGCACCGGTTTTATTGTTGGTGCCATACTGGATCTCATTAGCGGCTCTACACTGGGCGTTCGCGCCCTCTCGTTAAGTATTGTTGCTTATCTCGTTGCACTGAAATATCAGCTCTTCCGTAACCTTGCGCTCTGGCAGCAGGCGCTGGTGGTGATACTCCTCTCGCTGGTTGTGGATATCATTGTTTTCTGGGCTGAGTTTTTAGTGATCGACGTCTCTTTCCGACCGGAAGTGTTCTGGAGTAGTGTAGTGAACGGAGTGCTCTGGCCGTGGATTTTCCTGCTGATGCGGAAAATCCGCCAGCAATACGCAGTGCAATAAGGTTCTTATGACAGCTCTTTATCTTGCATCTGGCTCCCCGCGTCGTCAGGAGTTACTCACTCAACTCGGCATCACTTTTGAAAAAGTCGTTCCCGGGATTGAAGAACAGCGTCGCCCACAGGAGAGCGCACCGCAGTATGTGTCGCGGCTGGCGCGTGAAAAAGCGCAGGCGGGCGTGGCGCTGACGGCGGAGAATTTGCCGGTACTGGGGGCGGATACTATTGTTATTCTCAATGGTGAAGTGCTTGAAAAACCTCGTGATGGCGAACATGCCGCCGCGATGTTGCGTATGCTTTCCGGTAAGACGCATCAGGTGATGACGGCAGTGGCGCTGGCGGATAGCGAGCACACGCTGGATTGCCTGGTGGTGACGGACGTGACGTTCAGGGTACTTTCTGAGCAGGACATCGCTGACTACGTGTCCAGCGGTGAACCTTTAGATAAAGCAGGTGCATACGGTATTCAGGGGCTGGGTGGTTGTTTCGTCAGGAGGATAAATGGCAGCTATCACGCCGTGGTCGGCTTACCGCTGGTGGAAACGTATGAGTTGCTGAGTAATTTTAACTCACTACGTGAGAAAAAGGATCATCATGACGGCTGAATTATTAGTGAACGTAACCCCATCGGAAACGCGCGTGGCGTACATTGATGGCGGTATTTTGCAGGAAATTCATATAGAGCGCGAAGCACGGCGCGGGATCGTAGGCAATATCTACAAAGGTCGGGTCAGTCGCGTACTACCCGGTATGCAGGCGGCTTTTGTAGATATTGGTCTGGACAAGGCGGCGTTTCTTCACGCCTCGGATATCATGCCCCATACCGAATGCGTGGCGGGCGAAGAGCAAAAGCAATTCACCGTTCGCGACATCTCCGAACTGGTGCGCCAGGGGCAGGATCTGATGGTGCAGGTGGTGAAAGATCCGCTTGGCACCAAAGGCGCGCGCCTGACCACCGACATTACGTTACCGTCCCGTTACCTGGTGTTCATGCCCGGCGCCGCGCATGTTGGCGTATCGCAACGCATTGAAAGCGAAGAGGAACGTGAGCGCCTGAAAAAAATCGTCACCGCTTATTGCGATGAAGAGGGCGGGTTCATCATCCGTACCGCTGCTGAAGGCATTCCGGAAGAGGATCTCTCCTCCGATGCGGCGTACCTGAAGCGCGTATGGACGAAAGTGATGGAACGTAAAAAGCGCAACCAGACCCGCTATCAGCTGTATGGCGAGCTGGCGCTGGCACAGCGCGTACTGCGCGATTTCGCCGATGCGCAACTTGACCGCATTCGCGTGGACTCCCGCCTGACGTTCGAAGCACTGCTGGAATTTACCGCTGAATATATCCCGGAAATGACCAGCAAGCTGGAGCATTACAGCGGCCGTCAGCCGATTTTCGATCTCTTTGATGTTGAAAACGAAATCCAGCGCGCGCTGGAGCGCAAAGTGGAGCTGAAATCCGGCGGCTATCTGATCATCGATCAGACGGAAGCGATGACCACCATCGACATTAACACTGGCGCGTTCGTCGGGCATCGCAATCTCGACGACACCATTTTCAACACCAACATTGAAGCGACCCAGGCCATTGCGCGGCAACTGCGCCTGCGCAATCTCGGCGGCATCATTATCATCGACTTTATCGACATGAGTAATGACGATCACCGCCGCCGCGTGCTGCACTCACTGGAACAGGCGTTAAGCAAGGATCGGGTGAAAACCAGCATTAATGGTTTCTCACAGCTTGGTCTGGTAGAGATGACCCGAAAACGGACGCGAGAAAGTGTGGAACATGTGCTGTGTAATGAGTGTCCTACCTGTCATGGCCGTGGCACGGTAAAAACGGTCGAGACGGTGTGCTACGAAATTATGCGCGAAATTGTGCGTGTTCATCACGCCTACGAGTCCGATCGTTTCCTGGTATACGCGTCGCCTGCGGTGGCGGAAGCCCTGAAAGGGGAAGAGTCGCACGCGCTGGCGGAAGTGGAAATCTTCGTCGGTAAGCAGGTCAAAGTTCAGATTGAACCGCTCTATAATCAGGAGCAGTTTGATGTGGTCATGATGTAACACGAACACTGCTTTACACGAATCATTTGAAGAGGCGGGTGAATGGATGGAGTGTAAGGCGCTGACAAGGAGAGAGGCGTGAGGCGTTTGCCGGGGATTTTACTGCTCACCGTGGCAGCACTGATTGTCATCGTCGCGCTGCTGGTGAGTGGCCTGCGTCTCGTCTTGCCACAGCTGAACACATGGCGTCCCCAGATACTGGAAAAAATCACCGCCTCGACCGGTATCCCTGTTGATGCATCCTCCGTTATCGCCAGTTGGGAGAATTTTGGCCCGACGCTCGACGTTCGCGATATTAACGCGGGCCTGAAAGACGGCGGCGAGCTTTCCGTAAAGCGCGTCACGCTGGCGCTGGATGTATGGCAAAGTTTGCTGCACATGCGCTGGCAGTTCCGTGATCTCACCTTCTGGCAACTGCGCGTTCATACCAACACGCCGCTGCAAAGCAACGACGGCGACAGCATTAAAACCGATCATATCAGCGATCTTTTCCTCCGCCAGTTTGACCATTTTACCCTGCGCGACAGCCAGCTAAGCTTCCTGACGTTATCCGGTCAGCGGGCGGAGCTGTCGGTGCCGCAATTAACCTGGCTTAACAGCGACAACCGCCACCGCGCGGAAGGTGAGCTGAACCTCTCCAGCCTGACGGGGCAGCACGGCGTCATGCAGGTTCGCATGGATCTGCGTGATGAAAACGGCCTTCTGAATAAAGGACGCGTGTGGCTTCAGGCCAATGATATCGACGTGAAACCCTGGCTGGGTCGCTGGATGCAGGACAACATTGCGCTGGAGTCTGCACGCTTCAGCCTCGAAGGCTGGATGACGCTGAACAAAGGCGAAGTGGAGAGCGGCGATCTGTGGCTGAAGCAGGGCGGCGCGAGCTGGCAGGGCGCGCAGCAAACGCACCGCCTCGATGTCGATAACCTCACCGCGCATCTGACCCGTGAACGGGAAGGCTGGGCGATGCGTATTCCCGATACCCGCATTGCCATTGACGGTATCCGCTGGCCGACCGGGGCGCTGGCGATGGCCTGGGTGCCCGCGCAGGAAGTGGGCGGCCCCGCCGGTACACGCAGTGATGAGCTGCGTCTTCGCGCGACCAACCTCGATCTCGGCAGCCTGAAAGGCCTGTTGCCGATTGCCGAAAAACTCGCGCCATCGCTGGGCGAAATCTGGCAGACCACTCAGCCCACCGGCACGGTGGATTCGCTGGCGGTGGATATCCCGCTGCAACAAACTGAAAAAACGCGCTTTCAGGCGGCGTGGAATAACCTCGCCTGGAAACAGTGGCAACTGCTGCCGGGCGCAGAACATTTTTCCGGCAGGATCGAGGGCAGCGTCGAGAATGGCGCGCTGACGGCCACCATGAATCAGGCGGTCATGCCCTACGAAACGGTTTTCCGCGCGCCGCTGGAAATCGAAAAAGGGGTGGCTAACCTCCGCTGGGTGAAGAATGAAAAGGGCTTTATGCTGGATGGCCGGGACATCGACGTGCAGGCAAAAGCACTTCGTGCCCGTGGCGGGTTCCGCTATCTTCAGCCGGAAGGTGATGCGCCATGGTTAGGCATTCTCGCCGGGATCAGCACCGACGATGGCGGTCAGGCGTGGCGGTATTTCCCGGAAAACCTGATGGGCAAAGCGCTGGTGGACTACCTCAGCGGCGCCATCAAAGGCGGTCATGCCGATGACGCGACGCTGGTCTACAGCGGCAACCCGCATCTGTTCCCCTACAAACATAACGAAGGCCAGTTCCAGGTCTGGGTGCCGTTGCGTGATGCGACCTTCGCGTTCCAGCCTGACTGGCCGGCGCTGACGAATCTGGATATCGATCTCAACTTCCTCAATGACGGGCTGTGGATGAAGGCCGACGGCGTGAAGCTGGGTGGCGTGACGGCAAACAACCTCAATGCGGCGATCCCGGACTACTCGAAAGAGAAATTGCTGATTGATGCCGATATTCACGGGCCGGGAAAAGCGGTCGGGCCGTATTTTAAAGAGACGCCGCTGGAAGATTCACTCGCCGCGACGCTGAATGAGTTGCAACTGGATGGCGACGTTAACGCCCGCCTGAACCTGGATATCCCGCTGGACGGTGAAATGACCACCGCCAAAGGCGAGGTACAACTGCAAAACAACAGCCTGTATATCAAGCCGCTGAACAGCACGCTGAAAAACCTCAGCGGCCGATTCAGCTTTGTGAATGGCAATTTGCAAAGCGACCCGCTGACCGCCAACTGGTTTAATCAGCCGCTGAATCTGAATTTCTCTACTGCCGAAGGGCCGAAATCCTACAACGTCAACGTTAACCTCGATGCCAACTGGCAACCGACGCGCACCGGTTTGTTACCGAAAGCGATTGAAGATTCGCTGGGCGGCAGCGTGCCCTGGGAAGGAAAAGTCGGTATTGAAATCCCCTACCGGGGAGGCTCAAAGTACACGGTTGATCTCACCGGCGATATGAAAAATGTAAGCAGTCACTTACCGCCGCCGGTGGACAAGCAGGCGGGTAAACCGATGCCGGTGAAAATCAATGTCGAAGGTGGGATGGACAGCTTTAATCTGACCGGAAAACTGGGCGGCGGCGAATACTTCAACAGCCGCTGGCTGCTCGACAACAAGCTGACGCTTGACCGTGCCATCTGGGCATCAGACAGCCGTAGCGTACCGCCGCTGCCGGATCAGCCCGGCGTTGAACTGAATCTGCCGCCGATGGACGGCGCGCAATGGCTGGCGCTTTTCCGTCAGGGCGCGGCGGATAACGTCAGCAATGCCGCCCGCTTCCCGGAGCGCGTCACGTTGCGTACGCCGATGCTGTCACTGGCGGGGCAGCAATGGAACAACCTGAGTATCGTCTCGCAACCGACATCCGATGGCGCCACGATCGACGCGCAGGGTCGCGAAATCAATGCCAGTCTGACCATGCACAAGAACGCGCCCTGGCTGGCGGCGATTCGCTACCTCTACTACAACCCGACGGCGGCGCAGGGTGGCTCCTCCGATACTACGCTGTTGGGCGATCAACGCATTAACTTCCGGAACTGGCCCGCGCTGCTGCTGCGCTGCAAAGAATGCTGGCTGTGGGGGCAAAAATATGGCCGCATCGATGGCGATTTCAGCGTCAATGGCGACACTCTGAGCCTGACCGACGGCGTGCTGGATACCGGTTTTGGGCACATTACGGCCAGTGGCGTATGGGTTAACGGCGAGACCGGTCAGCGCACCTCGCTGAAAGGCAAAGTGCGTGGCGATAAGGTCGACGCGGCGACGAACTTCTTTGGCATCGAAACGCCGATTCGCGGCTCCTCGTTTACCACGGATTACGATCTCCACTGGCGCGCAGAGCCCTGGAAACCGGACGTCGCCTCGCTCAACGGCATTATTAAAGCGCGTCTGGGGAAAGGCGAGTTCACCGATATCAGCAGCGGACACGCCGGGCAACTGCTGCGCCTGCTCAGCGTCGATGCGTTGCTGCGTAAGCTGCGTTTCGACTTTAGCGATACCTTCAGCGAAGGTTTTTATTTCGATTCGATCCGCAGCACCGCCTGGATTAAAGACGGCATTCTGCATACCGATGACACGCTGGTTGATGGCCTTGAAGCCGATATCGCGATGAAAGGGGCCGTCAACCTGGTACGCCGTGAACTGGATATGGAAGCCGTCGTCGCGCCGGAAATCTCCGCCACGGTGGGTGTCGCCGCCGCGTTTGCCGTTAACCCGATCATCGGCGCGGCGGTGTTTGCCGCCAGCAAAGTGCTCGGCCCGCTGTGGAGCAAAGTCTCGATTCTGCGCTATCGCATCACCGGTCCGGTGGACAAACCGCAGATCAACGAAGTGCTGCGCCAGCCGCGTGGCGAGACAACGCAATGATTTGACGTGAGCTTTGAATTGCCTCACTCTCAATAGATAAAATCTTTCATACCGTCGCGCTGAGCGGCAACCGAAGAGTAGCAAAACGATGAGTCTGAACCTGGTAAGTGAACAACTACTATCGGCAAACGGCCTGAATCATCAGGACCTGTTTGCCATTCTTGGTCAACTGACGGAGCGCCGTCTCGATTACGGTGATCTCTATTTCCAGTCGAGCTATCACGAATCCTGGGTTTTAGAAGACAGCATCATTAAAGACGGTTCGTATAACATCGATCAGGGCGTTGGTATCCGCGCAGTGAGCGGCGAAAAAACCGGTTTCGCCTATGCCGATCAAATCAGCAAACTGGCGCTAAAGAACAGCGCCGAAGCGGCACGGACGATCGTGCGTGAGAACGGCGACGGGAAAACGAAAACCCTCGGCGCCGTGGAACATCCGGCGCTCTACACCAGCCTTGATCCGCTGCAAAGCATGAGCCGTGAAGAGAAGCTGGATATTCTGCGTCGTGTGGACAAAACCGCGCGCGCGGCGGATAAGCGCGTGCAGGAAGTGTCTGCCAGCCTGACTGGCGTGTATGAGCTGATCCTGGTGGCGGCAACGGACGGCACGCTGGCTGCCGATGTGCGTCCGCTGGTCCGTCTCTCTGTCAGCGTGCTGGTGGAAGAGGACGGTAAACGCGAGCGTGGCGCCAGCGGTGGCGGCGGTCGTTTTGGTTATGACTATTTCCTCGCCGATCTTAACGGCGACGTGCGTGCCGATGCCTGGGCGAAAGAGGCCGTGCGTATGGCGCTGGTGAATCTGTCGGCGGTAGCGGCCCCTGCCGGAACCATGCCGGTAGTGCTGGGCGCGGGCTGGCCCGGTGTGCTGTTGCACGAAGCGGTCGGTCACGGCCTGGAAGGCGACTTTAACCGCCGCGGCACCTCAGTCTTTAGCGGCCAGATGGGGCAACTGGTGGCGTCTGAGCTTTGCACCGTGGTAGATGACGGCACGATGATCGATCGCCGGGGTTCGGTGGCCATTGACGACGAAGGCACGCCGGGGCAGTACAACGTGCTCATCGAAAACGGTGTGCTGAAAGGCTACATGCAGGACAAACTCAACGCGCGCCTGATGGGTGTTGCGCCCACCGGGAATGGCCGTCGCGAATCTTACGCGCACCTGCCGATGCCGCGCATGACCAACACCTACATGCTCGCCGGGAAATCAACGCCGCAGGAAATTATCGAATCCGTTGAGTACGGCATTTTCGCGCCGAACTTTGGCGGTGGTCAGGTGGATATCACCTCCGGGAAATTTGTCTTCTCGACGTCAGAAGCCTATCTGATTGAAAACGGGAAAGTGACCAGACCGGTGAAAGGTGCGACGCTGATTGGCTCCGGCATCGAAGCCATGCAGCAGATCTCAATGGTCGGTAATGACCTGAAGCTCGACAACGGCGTCGGCGTCTGTGGCAAAGAAGGGCAGAGTCTGCCGGTTGGCGTCGGTCAGCCGACGCTGAAGGTCGATAACCTGACCGTCGGCGGCACCGCATAACCCACGTCTCACCCTGTTGGCGCGGCGCTCAGTTTCCTGACGTCCGCGCCTGCTGCAGATTCCCGCGTCCGTGCATCCCCTGATATAACTGCGATACCCCGACGAAATAGTCAGTCAGCGCATTAATGCAGACCTGCACTTTCAGTGGCAGCTTATCTTTCTCGGTATAAAGCGCATAGACCGGCCGTGGGTCGGACTGATAGCGCGGCAGCAACGTCTCCAGCACACCCTGATTGATCTCATTGATCACCCACATCAGCGGCACGTAAGCGATACCTGCACCCGCCGCCAGCCAGCGGTTCAGGGTCATCGGATCGTTGGTGACAAAACGCCCCTGCGGAATTAAGCGGGTGGAGATCCCCTCCGGGGCGATCAGCTCGAACTCATTATCCGGGCGTACGCTATATTCAAGCCATGAATGGCTGGCGAGGTCGGCGGGTTTTTCGGGCGTTCCGGCCTGTTGCAGATAGCTTTTCGCCGCACATAACACCATCGGCATCGAACCCAGTCGGCGTGAGAACAGGCTGGAATCCTGCAGCGCGCCGACGCGGATCACCACGTCGAGACCATCAGCGATCAGGTCAGGCGCGGGGATGCCGGTCACCAGGTTCACGGTCAGTCCCGGGTGCTCTTTCAGCATTTCGGCGGTGATACTGGCGAGTACATTTTGTGCCATCGTTGAAGAACAACCGATGCGCAGCGTGCCGATGGGGGTGTTGTTAAAGGCGTAAAGCTGCTCGTGAACGTCCTGCACTTCATGCAACATCCGGCGGCAACCCTGGTAGTAAATTTTGCCCGCTTCCGTCAGGCCAATGCGGCGTGTGCTGCGATTGAGCAGCTTGACCTGCAACTCATCTTCCAGTTTCGACACCGTCTGGCTGATGGAGGAAACACTCATTTGTAGCTGTCGTGCTGCCGCGGTGAAGGAGCCAAATTCGACCACTTTGGCAAACACCGTCATGCGTTTTAGTCTTTCCATTATTCACTCTGGCTTAAAAGTGATTTAGATCACATATCGTAGATAAGAGGATAACAGTTACGTTAATATACTGTTAGCTGAATAATAAAAAGCATCACGTCTCACCTGCTCCCAAATCAAGGTCAACATGAGTCTGTTCCCCGTCATCGTGATTTTCGGTCTGTCATTTCCGCCGATCTTCTTCGAATTGCTGTTGTCGCTCGCCATCTTCTGGCTGGTTCGCAAGGTGCTGGTTCCTTCCGGGATCTACGATTTTGTCTGGCACCCCGCGCTGTTCAATACGGCGTTGTATTGCTGTCTTTTTTATCTGATATCGCGTTTGTTCGTCTGAGGTCGCTGTGAAAACACTTACAAGAAAAATCTCCCGTACGGCCATCACACTGATACTGGTTATTCTGGCGTTCATGGCTATTTTCCGGGCCTGGGTCTATTACACGGAATCGCCGTGGACGCGTGACGCGCGCTTCAGCGCTGATATCGTTGCCATCGCCCCGGATGTTGAAGGTCTCATCACTGAGGTGAATGTTAAAGATAACCAACTGGTGAAGAAAGACCAGGTGCTGTTTGTCATCGACCAGCCGCGTTATAAAAAAGCGCTGGAAGAGGCCGAAGCGGATGTGGCCTATTACCAGGCGCTGGCCAGTGAAAAACGCCGCGAGGCGGGCCGCCGTAATCAGTTAGGCATTCAGGCGATGTCGCGCGAAGAGATTGACCAGGCGAATAACGTGCTGCAAACCGTCGAACATCAACTGGCGAAAGCGCAGGCTTCGCGCGATCTGGCGCGACTGGATCTGGAACGCACCACCATCCGCGCACCCGCGGACGGCTGGGTAACCAACCTTAACGTCTATACCGGTGAGTTTATTACCCGCGGATCTACGGCGGTGGCGCTGGTGAAAGAAGGGTCATTCTATGTCATGGCCTATATGGAAGAGACCAAACTGGAAGGCGTCCGTCCGGGTTATCGCGCGGAAATCACGCCGTTAGGCGGTTCGGTGGTGCTTAAAGGGACGGTGAACAGTGTGGCGGCGGGGGTGACCAACGCCAGCAGCAGCAACGACAGCAAAGGCATGGCGACCGTCGACTCTAACCTGGAATGGGTGCGTCTTGCCCAGCGTGTGCCGGTGCGTATTCATCTCGATCAACAGCGCGGCAATCTGTGGCCCGCCGGTACAACGGCGACCGTTGTCATTACCGGCACTCAGGATCGCGACGAGCGGCAGATGACGTTTTTCCAGAAACTGGCGCTGCGCCTGCGTGAGTTCGGCTAATCGCGATGGGCATTTTTTCTATCGCCAGTCAGCATATTCGCTTTGCGCTTAAGCTTGCCTGTGCGATTGTGCTGGCGCTGTTTGTCGGCTTTCACTTCGAGCTGGAAACACCGCGCTGGGCGGTGCTGACCGCCGCGATTGTCGCGGCAGGCCCGGCCTTTGCCGCCGGTGGCGAACCCTATTCCGGTGCCATCCGTTACCGCGGCATGCTGCGTATTATTGGTACTTTTATTGGCTGTATCGCCGCGCTCACCATCATCATTCTGATGATCCGCGCGCCGCTGCTGATGATTCTGGTGTGCTGCGTGTGGGCGGGTTTCTGTACCTGGCTCTCTTCCCTGGTACGCGTGGAAAACTCCTACGCCTGGGGGCTGGCGGGGTACACCGCGCTTATCATCGTGATCACCATTCAGACCGAGCCGCTGTTGACGCCGCAGTTTGCGGTGGAACGCTGCAGCGAGATTGTGATCGGCATTGTTTGTGCGATCGTCGCTGATCTGCTGTTTTCCCCGCGATCCATTAAACAGGAGATCGACCGGGAGCTTGATGCGTTGCTGGTGGCGCAATATCAGCTAATGCAGTTGTGCATCCGCCACGGCGACAGCGAAGAGGTGGACAAAGCCTGGAGTGCGCTGGTGCGCCGCGCCCAGGCGATGGAAGGGATGCGCAGCAACCTGCATATGGAATCTTCGCGCTGGGCCAAAGCCAACCGCCGCCTGAAAGCGCTGAACACCCTTTCGCTGACGCTCATCACGCAGGCCTGTGAAACCTACCTGATTCAGAACACGCGCCCGGAGCTTATCACCGACACCTGGCGGGAGCTGTTCAGTGCGCCAGTGGAAACGCCGCAGGATGTGCATAAACAGCTCAAACGCATGCGTCGCGTGCTGGTGTGGACGGGCGAACACGACACGCCAGTGACGATTTACAGCTGGATCGGCGCTGCCACGCGCTACCAGTTGCTCAAACGCGGCGTGATCAGCAATGCCAAAATCAGCGTTCGCGAAGAGGAAATCTTACAGGGCGAGGTGGTGGTGCGCGCGGAATCCGCCGAACGCCATCACGCGATGATCAACTTCTGGCGTACCACGATGTCCTGCGTACTTGGCACATTGTTCTGGCTGTGGACGGGCTGGACGTCGGGTAGCGGCGCGATGGTCATGATTGCGGTGGTCACGTCGCTGGCGATGCGTCTGCCGAACCCGCGCATGGTAGCCATCGACTTTATTTACGGTACGCTGGCCGCGCTGCCGTTGGGGGCACTGTTTTTCCTCGTGATTATCCCCTCAACACAGCAAAGCATGTTGCTGCTCTGCATCAGCCTCGCTGTGCTGGCGTTCTTCATTGGTATTGAAGTGCAGAAGCGTCGGCTGGGTTCGCTGGGAGCGCTGGCGAGTACGATCAACATCATCGTGCTTGATAACCCGATGACCTTTCATTTCAGCCAGTTCCTCGACAGCGCGCTGGGCCAACTGGTGGGCTGTTTCCTGGCGTTTATGGTGATCCTGCTGATCCGCGATAACTCACAGGCGCGTACCGGACGCGTGCTGCTGAACCAGTTTGTCTCGGCGGCCGTCTCCGCGATGACCACCAACACGGCGCGACGCAAAGAGAACCGTCTTCCGGCTCTGTATCAACAGCTGTTTTTGCTGCTGAACAAATTCCCCGGCGACCTGGCGAAATTCCGCCTCGCCCTGACGCTGATTATCGCGCATCAGCGCCTGCGCGACGCGCCGGTGCCCATTAATGACGATCTCTCCGCTTTTCACCGTCAGTTGCGTCGCACCGCCGACCGGGTGATTACCGCCAACAACGACGTCAAACGCCGCCGCTGCTTTACACAACTGCTGGAAGAGCTCGACGTCTATCAGGAAAAACTGCGAACCTGGGAAGCGCCACCGCAGGTGACCGAGCCGGTAAACCGGCTGGTGGGTATGTTGAACAAATACCAGAATGCGCTGACCGATAACTAACCCCGAAAACCGACGCCAGAAGCGTCGGTTTTTTTGTGGCTATACTTATTTGTCAGGCAGAACACAACATACCAGGAGGACAAATGACAATACAGGCGCTTCAGGATCACGAGCTGTTCCGGACCGGTTATTTCGTTGACGGTGTCTGGAAAAACCTCGACACCACCTTTGACGTGGTGAACCCGGCGACCGGAGAAACCCTGGCGAAGGTCGCGAAAGCCGGTAAGAAAGAGACCGAAGAGGCCATTGCGGCCGCCAGTAAAGCCTTCCCGGGCTGGCGGGCGAAAACCGCAAAAGAGCGTTCGGAAATACTCAACAAATGGTATCAGTTGATCATCGAGAACAAATCCTGGCTTGGCAGGCTAATGACCGCCGAGCAGGGAAAACCGATCAAAGAAGCCGAAGGGGAAGTGGATTACGCCGCCAGTTTTATTCAGTGGTTTGCCGAACAGGCGAAACGCGCCAACGGCGAAATTATACCGGCGGTGAAACCCGGTTCGCGCATTCTGGCGACCCGCGAACCGGTCGGCGTGGTGGCGGCGATCACGCCGTGGAATTTCCCGATGGCGATGTTGACGCGTAAGCTCGGCCCGGCACTGGCCGCAGGGTGTACCGGGGTGATTAAACCGGCGAATAACACGCCATTGAGCGCCTTTGCACTACTGCAACTGGCGAAAAAGGCCGGTGTGCCGGACGGGGTACTGAACGCTGTGGCGGGCAATACGCCAGAAATCAGTGACGCCATCATGGCGAGCCATGAGGTACGCAAAATCTCCTTCACCGGGTCGACCGCCGTCGGTAAAACGCTGGTACGTAACGCCGCAGAGACGATGAAGAAAGTGTCGATGGAGCTGGGCGGCAACGCGCCTTACATCGTCTTTGAGGACGCTGACATCGACGCCGCGGTGAAAGGGGCGATCGCCAATAAATTCCGCAATGCCGGGCAGGTGTGCGTGAGCGTCAACCGCTTCTACATTCATGAAAACGTCTATGACGCGTTTACCCGTCAGCTCGCCGATGCGGTGAATGCGTTAAAAGTCGGCAACGGCGTGGACGAGGGCGTGGTGGTAGGCCCGTTGATTGAACCGTCGGCCGTTGAAAAAGTGAAAGAGCACGTTGCCGACGCGGTAGAAAAAGGCGCCCGCGTGCTGGCCGGTGGCAAACCGCACGCACTGGGCGGGAATTTCTGGCAGCCAACCGTGCTGGGTGAGTGCAGCGACAACATGAAGCTGGCGCAGGAAGAAACCTTCGGGCCCGTCGCCGCCTGTTTCCGTTTTACCACCGAGGATGAAGTCATTCAGCGGGCGAATAACACGCCGTTTGGTCTGGCGGCCTACTTCTACACGCAAAATCTGCAACGCGTCTTCCGCGTTTCTCAGGCGCTGGAAAGCGGCATGATCGGCATCAACGAATGCTCCGTCTCGACAGAGCTTGGTCCGTTCGGCGGCGTGAAGGAGTCCGGTCTGGGTCGTGAAGGCTCCGTGCTGGGGCTGGAGGAGTTTCTGGAAGTGAAAACCCTGCACCTTGGGGGATTGTAAGCGAGTAAGGAAACGGGTGGCGCTCGCCACCCGTCCGGGATGGGGCGCAGGCATGAAAATCTACACCTTTGATTTTGACGAAATCGAAACCATGGATGATTTTTATCAGCAATTCCGCCACGTTTTCGCCCTGGGGCGTGAACAGGTCAACGATCTGGATTCGCTGTGGGATGTGGTGACGGGAAGCGTATTGCCACTGCCGCTGGAGATTGAGTTCTCCCATCTCAGCGACGTTCAGCGCCGACGGTTTGGCGCACTGATCCTGCTGTTTGATGAAGCCGAAGAGGAGTCGGAAGGGCAGTTGCGCTTTAACGTTCAGCTATAAAAAAAGCCCCCGGCGAGCGGGGGCAAGTCGTCGGACAAGACGACGAGGGTTTATTTGTACAGTTCTGCCGTTGCGTGCCAGCTGGCATCAGAACGGGCTTCAATAATGCGGTAGGCGGATGCGCCTTCTTTTGCTGCTTTCGCGTCCAGTGCCTGGCGCATATCCATCGGGGCGCTACCAATCTGAGCAACAGAAATGGTGCCCATCGGCTGCAGATTGCGGGCCTGGTCAGCGCTGACCTGATGTACCGCGGCGCTGGCACCGAAAGAAAGAACAGAAGCTAAACCAAGGGATGCGATGATCATTGCGCGTTTCATACTCTTTTTACTCCATAAAATTGGGTCGAATCAGCGGCGAGAAGGGTTAAACTGCTTTTTTTATGCCTGGTGGCCGCTGACGAATAACAGATCGGATATTGTCAGAACTTATTTGTACAGTTCTGCAGTGGCGTGCCACTGGTCGCCGTTATGGGCTTCAATCACACGGTAGGATGTTGCACCCTGCTCATCGGCTTTTTTGCTCAGCATGGCGTTCATGTCCATCGGAGAAGACGCGATGGCGCCAACGGAAACGGTGCCGATAGACTGACGGTTTTGTGCCTGTTCGCTGGTGATGGAATCGGCAGCGAAAGCGCCAAAAGAGAGCGCGGACAGGAGACTCAGGACTGCAACAGTGCTGGTAGTTTTCATGATTTTTACCTCGTCGAATATTTTCGTGGGGCCCTCATTTCGTGACCCTCATCACAAAATCAAGTATACACTCGTCACGGAAAAAATTAATACCCTGCTAATGGTTTACTGCCTGATTACTCGCTAAGGGAATGATTTTTTATAACGTGAAGGAATTAAAAAAGGGAAATGAGAACCCTTTATCTTAATGAACGATAAGAAAATCATATAGATAACTGGATTTAACGATTTGTGCGTTAGTATTCGCTGGGTGAATGGTTTTGACTGGTGAATCGCACTATTTGTTAAAGTAAAAGCGAGATTTGTTGCGTTTACGTTGCGGCGGGAAAGGGTAACCCTCTGGACGACTGCCAGAGGGCGCAGCGGATCACAGCTCCTGTTCGAACAGCTCCAGAATGGCTTCGAACAGTTCTTTCACGGAAAAACCACGGGCCGGTGTCGTGAAGATGGTATCGTCACCGGCGATGCTGCCGAGAATACCTTCTGCTTTACCCAGCGAGTCCAGCAGGCGTGCGATCAACTGCGCCGCACCCGGGCTCGTGTGGATAACCACCACAGAATCGTTGTAATCGATATCCAGAACCAGATTTTTCAGCGGGCTGGAGGTCGTCGGGACACCCAGTTCGGCAGGCAGGCAGTAGACCATTTCCATTTTGGCGTTGCGCGTACGCACGGCGCCAAACTTCGTCAGCATGCGGGAGACTTTGGACTGATTAATATTATCGAATCCATCCTCCTGCAATGCCTGAACGATCTCACCCTGAGAACTGAATTTTTCTTCTTTTAGTAGCGCTTTAAATGCTTTTACTAACTCTTCTTGTTTTGCCGAGCTTCGCATATGTCACCCGTATCATGGCGGAGAAAACAACATTATTATGCATTTGAATGAATTTTTATGCAAATGATCTGCCACGGAAAAGGCTAAAATAATGTTATGAAAGGGGGGGATTTTATCAAAAAACGTTATCAAGAAACATGCTTGTGTCACGGGATGAAAATAAGGGTAAAAGTAAAACAAATGTTATAAAAATGATGTTGTTTTGCTAGCCTGGCAGGGTGTATTGTAACCAACAGTCAACCGTTTTCCGGCGCTGGCGGTGAGTGATTCTTAAAAGATTGTTGAATCGGTACGTACCCCGCATTCTAAAAGTGATCTTATTGTAATTATTGACCTTGTGAATTAAGGTCGCCGCAGCGAGATAACGGTAGATTAAATTAACCATAATAAGGAGTTTAGGATGAAAGTCGCAGTCCTTGGCGCAGCTGGCGGTATTGGCCAGGCGCTTGCCCTACTACTTAAGACCCAACTGCCTTCAGGCTCAGAACTCTCCCTGTATGATATCGCGCCAGTCACGCCTGGCGTGGCCGTGGATCTTAGCCATATTCCTACCGATGTAAAAATCAAAGGTTTCTCCGGTGAAGATGCAACGCCGGCACTGGGTGGTGCTGACGTGGTTCTGATCTCCGCAGGTGTGGCGCGTAAGCCGGGGATGGATCGTTCCGATCTGTTCAACGTCAACGCGGGCATCGTGAAAAACCTGGTGCAGCAGATTGCGAAAACCTGCCCGAAAGCCTGCATTGGTATCATTACTAACCCGGTTAACACCACTGTTGCCATCGCGGCCGAAGTGCTGAAAAAAGCCGGCGTTTATGACAAGAACAAGCTGTTTGGCGTCACGACGCTGGACATCATTCGTTCCAACACCTTTGTTGCCGAACTGAAAGGCAAACAGCCGACTGACGTTGAAGTGCCGGTGATTGGTGGTCACTCAGGCGTGACAATTCTGCCGCTGCTGTCGCAGATCCCGGGCGTGAGCTTCTCCGATCAGGAAGTCGCCGATCTGACCAAACGTATCCAGAACGCGGGTACCGAAGTGGTGGAAGCGAAGGCCGGTGGCGGCTCTGCAACCCTGTCTATGGGTCAGGCGGCTGCACGTTTCGGTCTCTCTCTGGTGCGTGCGCTGCAGGGCGAAAAAGGTGTTGTGGAATGCGCGTACGTTGAAGGTGACGGTCAGCATGCCCGTTTCTTCTCTCAGCCGCTGCTGCTGGGTAAAAACGGTATCGAAGAGCGTAAATCAATCGGCAAACTGAGCGCTTTCGAACAGCAGGCGCTGGAAGGCATGCTGGATACGCTGAAGAAAGATATCGCACTTGGCGAAGAGTTCGTGAACAAGTAAGGTTTCGCGAATGCAAAAACCGGAGCTTCATTAAGCTCCGGTTTTTTTATGGCTGTCAGTTGGTGGCGGGGTATTCCTGCACCGTCACAGACAGGGTGATTTTCTTATCATCACGCATCACCACCACTGCGATTTCTGAACCCGGGCGAATTTCCGCCACCTGATCCATCGTCTCCAGCGCGGAGATAGCCGGTTTACCGTTCACCGACGTGATGACGTCGTTAACCTGAATGCCTGCCAGCGCCGCCGGGCCGCCAGGCGCCACTTCGTTGACCACAATTCCCTGAAGCTGATCGATCCCACCGCCGCTTTGTGCGTGCAGTGGCGTAATTTCGCGCCCGCCAATGCCAATGTATCCACGGATAACGCGGCCATCGCGGATCAACTTATCCATGATTTTGGTAGCGAGCTGGAAAGGAATGGCGAAACCGATCCCTTCCGGCGTTTCTCCGTCGTTGCTCTTATCGAAGGAGAGGGTGTTAATCCCCATCAGTTCGCCCAGCGAATTCACCAGCGCGCCGCCGGAGTTGCCGTGGTTGATGGAAGCATCGGTTTGCAGGAAGTTCTGCCGCCCGGTGGGGTTCAGACCGATACGACCGGTAGCGCTGATGATCCCCTGGGTGATGGTCTGCCCGAGGTTGTACGGGTTACCGATCGCCAGTACCACATCGCCAATGTGGGGAATACGTTTCGGATTGATGGGGATAATCGGCAAACCGCCCGTCGCGTTGATTTTGAGCACCGCCAGGTCGGTCAGCGTGTCGGAACCGACCAGCAGCGCCTCGAAAACCCGTCCATCCTGCAGGGCGACGATGATCTGGTCGGCATCGTTGATCACATGCTTGTTGGTAATGATATAGCCGCGCTCATCCATAATGACGCCGGAGCCGAGCGTGCGGATCTCCAGTTGATTATTGGTATTGCTGTTGAGTCCACGGTTATAGACGTTAACGACCGCAGGCGCAGCGCGTCGCACCGCCTGATTGTAACTGGTGGGTGATTCATCCGCGCTGTCGAAACTGGCGGTGGTTTGGGTACCAATCTGACGCAAAGACGGCATGGCGGCTAACAAAATGCCACCAACAATCAAACCGATCGCGGTCGAACGTATGAGCTTTACAAGCATGATGCTGATATCACTGGTGAGTAAACAGCCGAAGCATAACACGAGTTATCCGGACATCACACGCCATGTGACATCCGGACAGGTTCGCTTAACGCAGCAGCAGATAGATGCTTTCGTTACCTCGCACCACATTCAGCGCAATAACGGACGGTTTCGCTTCCAGCACTTTGCGCATTTCGGCAATCGAGCGCACGCGTTCGCGGTTGATGCTGATGATGACGTCATCTTTATGCAGACCGACCTGTGCGGCGGCGCTGCCTTTCTCGATGCTGTCGATAACAATCCCTTTGCTGCCGTCTTTCAGTTGCCCGTCGCTAAGCGAGGCACCCTGCAATGCGGGCGAAATCTGTTCCGCGCTGGCGGTTGAAGACGTACTCTTATCGAGCGTCACTTCGACGTCCAGCGCTTTGCCGTCACGCAACAGGCCCAGCTTCACTTTGGTGCCCGGTTCGGTGGTGGCGATGCGTGAACGCAACTCCGCGAAGCTACTGAGCGGCTTGCCGTTGAGGCTGACAATCACATCGCCGGACTTAATGCCCGCTTTTGCCGAGCCGGAATTGGGCAACACTTCACTGACGAAGGCCCCGCGCTGCACGTCGAGCTTAAAGGCTTTCGCAATGTCGGCGCTCATTTCAGTGCCTTTGATCCCCAGCAGACCGCGTTTGATTTCACCAAACTGAATCAGCTGCTGAGAGAGCGTACGCGCCATATTGCTGGGGATGGCGAAACCGATGCCGACGCTGCCGCCAGCAGGGGCGAGGATTGCGGTGTTAATACCGATCAGTTCGCCGTTCAGGTTGAGCAGCGCGCCGCCGGAGTTACCACGGTTAATGGAAGCATCGGTCTGGATAAAGTTTTCCAGCCCTTCGAGATTCAGCCCGCTACGCCCCAGCGCGGAGACAATCCCCGAGGTGGCGGTTTGCCCGAGGCCGAACGGGTTACCGACGGCGACGACGAAATCGCCGACGCGCAGCTTGTCGGAATCGGCAATGGCAATTTGGGTCAGGTTGCTGGGGTTTTGCAACTGCAACAGAGCAATGTCGCTCTGGTCGTCGCTGCCGATAAGCTTCGCTTCAAACTCACGGCCATCGTTCAACTGGACGCTGATTTTCTGCGCCTGGCTGACGACGTGGTTGTTGGTCAGCACGTAGCCTTTCGCCGCATTAATGATGACGCCGGAACCGAGGCCTTCAAACGGCTGAGCCTGCTCATCGGGCCCCTGCTCGCCAAAGAATTTTTTCAGCTCTTCGGGCACCTGCTGGCTCTGCATTGCAGTGCCTTCCACCTGGACACTGACCACGGCGGGCAGGACTTTTTCCAGCATCGGCGCGAGGCTGGGCAGTGTACCCTGGCCTGGCACCGCAGTAGGTAGTGACGCCGCTGCGGACTGGATCGCAGAGAGAGATAATCCGACGCTTAACGCTAACGCACTCAACAGCAAAGTAGATTTCTTCATTGATGCTGGCTCTCGTAACCTGATGGGTAAGAAAAAGATCCCGAAACAGACCGATGTTATTGAATTTTCAATCAGCTAACAATGCGGATAATGATTAAATAATAGCTGGGGCAAGGAAGAAGGGACGGGCGCAACGGCAGCGCCCGTAAAAAATAATAGCGATTGTGCGATCAGTCGCGTTTTGCGCCACTGCGCAGCAGACCGGACGCGCCTTCGGAATAGTCACGAGGCATCTGCACCGGCGCCTGATCATTGCTGGCTTCAGATTCCGCCAGACGGCTGCGGAACGGGTTGGCTTCTGCCGCCATCTCCGGCAGCAGACTGCTGGAGCTTTTCGCCATGTGCTGGTATAGCTGACGGTAGTCGTGTGCCATGTTATCGAGCAGCTCTGCGCTACGGGCAAAGTGGCTCACTAACTCTTCACGATACTCATCCAGCTCTGCTTTGTTCTTTTCCAGTTCGTACTGCAGGGCCTGCTGCTGGCGTAACTTGCGGTTACCAAAACGCATGGCGACAGCACCGATAATAATGCCGACAACTAAGCCAATTAGCGCATATTCCCAGGTCATGAACTTCTCCCGTTGTTTTGTGGTTCCGTAGGGTGTTGGCCGTGAGGCGACTCCGATAGTGCCACTATAACCGCTATTCGCCAGGAAGTGGAATCCTGGCGTATCATCGCGTAGTGTAGAACCGCCTCTTTATACGTCAATCGTGAACTGCGGCATCGCGCTTTTCAAGGAATAACAATAACTCATGCAAAGCATTACCCCAACATCGCGTTATCTTCAGGCTCTCAGCGAGGGCAGTCACCAGGCTGATGATGTGCAGCGAGAAGCCGTAAATCGTCTGGAAAATATCTGGCAGGAACTGACGCAGCGATCCGCCGCGCCGCCGTCTGGCGGTGGGCTGATGGCCAGATTCGGCAAACTGTTGGGGAAACGCGAGGCGGCGGCAATGACGCCAGTGCGCGGGTTGTATATGTGGGGCGGTGTCGGGCGCGGGAAAACCTGGCTGATGGATCTCTTCTATCAGAGCCTGCCCGGCACGCGAAAGCAGCGTCTGCACTTTCACCGTTTTATGTTGCGCGTCCATGAAGAGCTGACGCAACTGCAGGGCCACAGCGATCCGCTGGAGATCATTGCTGACCGCTTTAAGGCCGAAACCGACGTACTCTGTTTCGATGAGTTTTTCGTGTCTGATATCACCGACGCCATGTTGCTGGGTGGACTGATGAAAGCCCTGTTCGAACGCGGCATTACGCTGGTCACCACCTCGAATATTCCGCCGGATGACCTTTACCGCAACGGTCTGCAACGCACGCGTTTTCTGCCTGCCATTGAGGCTATTAAGGAACATTGCGATGTCATGAACGTCGATGCCGGTGTGGATTACCGCCTGCGGACGCTGACGCAGGCGCACCTGTGGCTCTCCCCGCTCAACGACGAGACCACACAAGAGATGGATAAGCTCTGGCTGGCGCTGGCGGGCTCCCGGCGTGAACATGCGCCGGAACTGGAGATTAACCACCGTCCGCTGCAGACGCTGGGCGTCGAGAACCAGACGCTGGCGGTTTCCTTTACCACGCTGTGCGTCGATGCGCGCAGCCAGCATGATTACATCGCGCTTTCGCGTCTCTTTCATACCGTGCTGCTGCTGGATGTGCCGGTAATGACGCCGTTGATGGAGAGCGAAGCGCGTCGCTTTATCGCGCTGGTCGATGAGTTCTACGAGCGGCACGTGAAGCTGGTGGTCAGCGCCGCGGTGCCTTTATATGACATTTACCAGGGCGAGCGGCTGAAATTTGAGTTCCAGCGTTGCCTGTCGCGTTTGCAGGAAATGCAGAGCGAAGAATATCTGAAGCGTGAGCACTTAGCGGGCTAAAAACCCTGCGCGAATCACAAAAAGGGGTCGATCTTTGACCCCGACTTCTCTATAATCCTGCGACCCCACGTTACAACAAGTGTTTTTTTCCCGAAACCTTGTGTGCCGGCTAAACATATCCGAGGGGGTAGGTTTACTGGACAATGTCGTGTGAACCTCACATATTTTTAGACGTTTGTGTGTTCACCAACGTGAAACTAATTATTTGGGTAAGCTTTTAATGAAAACTTTTACAGCTAAACCAGAAACCGTAAAACGCGACTGGTATGTTGTTGACGCGACCGGTAAAACTCTGGGCCGTCTGGCTACCGAACTGGCTCGTCGCCTGCGCGGTAAGCATAAAGCGGAATACACTCCGCACGTTGATACTGGTGATTACATCATCGTTCTGAACGCAGAAAAAGTTGCTGTCACCGGCAACAAGCGCGAAGACAAAATGTACTACCACCACACCGGCCACATCGGTGGTATCAAAGAAGCGACCTTTGAAGAGATGATTGCCCGCCGTCCTGAGCGTGTGATTGAAATCGCGGTTAAAGGCATGCTGCCAAAAGGCCCGCTGGGTCGTGCTATGTACCGTAAACTGAAAGTTTACGCGGGCAACGAGCACAACCACGCGGCACAGCAACCGCAAGTTCTTGACATCTAATCGGGATTATAGGCAATGGCTGAAAATCAATACTACGGCACTGGTCGCCGCAAAAGTTCCGCAGCTCGTGTGTTCATCAAACCGGGCAACGGCAAAATCGTTATCAACCAGCGTTCACTGGAACAGTACTTCGGTCGCGAAACTGCCCGCATGGTAGTTCGCCAGCCGCTGGAACTGGTCGACATGGTTGAGAAACTGGATCTGTACATCACCGTTAAAGGTGGTGGTATCTCTGGTCAGGCTGGTGCGATCCGTCACGGTATCACCCGCGCTCTGATGGAGTACGACGAGTCCCTGCGTGGCGAACTGCGTAAAGCTGGCTTCGTTACTCGTGACGCTCGTCAGGTTGAACGTAAGAAAGTCGGTCTGCGTAAAGCACGCCGTCGTCCGCAGTTCTCCAAACGTTAATTTTGTCCTGCGTTTGCAGGAGAAGAATTGGCGAAAAAACCCGCTTCGGCGGGTTTTTTTTATGGATAAAATCCGTGATATCCACAAACAGACCCTGGTTCTACTCTCTTTTTCAGCATTTCCAGAATCGCCTCACCCCAAAGCCAACAAAATCTGGTAAACTATCATCCAATTTTCTGCCCAAATGCCGGGGATTGTTCATTTTTTGTTTTCACGTTGAACAAAGGGTGTCCTGCGTGCAGATGGGGCCTTATATCTGGCTGGCCACTGAGTGGCTGGCAGCAGTAAAAATTCTGAATATACCTGGAGGTTTTCATGGCTGTCGCTGCCAACAAACGTTCGGTAATGACGCTGTTTTCTGGTCCTACTGACATCTATAGCCATCAGGTCCGCATTGTGCTGGCCGAAAAGGGTGTCAGTTTTGAGATAGAGCACGTGGAGAAGGATAACCCGCCTCAGGATCTGATTGACCTCAACCCGAATCAGAGCGTCCCGACGCTGGTGGATCGTGAGCTCACCCTGTGGGAATCCCGCATCATTATGGAATATCTGGATGAGCGTTTCCCGCATCCGCCGTTAATGCCGGTCTATCCGGTGGCGCGTGGTGAAAGCCGCCTGTATATGCATCGCATCGAAAAAGACTGGTATTCGCTGATGAACATCATCACTACCGGTTCTGCCTCTCAGGCTGATGCTGCCCGTAAACAACTGCGTGAAGAATTACAGGCGATTGCGCCGGTATTTACCCAGAAACCGTATTTCCTGAGCGACGAGTTCAGTCTGGTTGATTGCTACCTGGCACCGCTGCTGTGGCGTTTACCGGTACTCGGCATTGAACTGGTTGGCGCCGGTTCGAAAGAGCTGAAAGGGTATATGACGCGCGTCTTTGAGCGTGATTCCTTCCTCGCTTCTTTAACTGAAGCCGAGCGTGAAATGCGCCTCGGTCGAGGCTAACGCATGGATGTATCTCAACTGTCTCCACGCCGTCCCTACTTGCTAAGGGCCTTCTACGAGTGGTTGCTGGATAATCAGTTAACGCCGCACCTGGTGGTGGATGTCACGCTGCCAGGCGTTCGCGTACCGATGGAATATGCCCGCGACGGGCAAATTGTGCTGAACATCGCCCCGCGTGCCGTGGGGAATCTGGAGCTTGCCAACGACGAAGTGAGCTTCAACGCGCGCTTCGGCGGCGTGCCGCGTCAGGTTTCCGTTCCGCTGGCCGCGGTGCTGGCCATTTACGCGCGTGAAAACGGCGCAGGCACCATGTTTGAGCCGGAAGCGGCTTATGATGAAGAGGGTGTCAGCCTGATTGATGACGAAGCCACCGTAACGGGTGAAACCGAAACGATGATGTCAGTGATCGACGGCGACAAACCCGATCATGAGGATGATGACGATCCCGATGATACCCCGCCTCCTCGCGGCGGCCGTCCGGCGCTGCGCGTGGTGAAGTAATCTTTTAACAGGCCCGTCCGGGCCTGTTTTGTTATCTGCAGGTGGTTTCGCCAGTCAGAAATTCCTGTGATAAGATGAAGAAAGCTGTCACATATCAACGCTATGGCATTTATGAACGCATTTGATCCGCAAGAAGAAAACGCTTCAGACACCATTGGTCGCAGTTTGCGTCGCCGTCCGCTGGCGCGTAAAAAGCTCTCCGAAATGGTGGAAGAAGAGCTGGAACAGATGATTCGCCGCCGTGAGTTTGCGGAGGGGGAACAGTTGCCCTCCGAACGTGAGTTGATGGCCTTTTTCAACGTTGGTCGCCCGTCGGTCAGGGAAGCGCTGGCAGCGCTGAAGCGCAAAGGGCTGGTGCAAATCAGCAACGGTGAACGCGCCCGCGTGTCGCGCCCTTCGGCGGATACTATCATCAGCGAACTGTCCGGTATGGCGAAGGATTTCCTCTCCCATCCCGGTGGCATCGCCCATTTTGAACAGCTACGTCTCTTTTTCGAATCCAGCCTTGTGCGTTATGCGGCGGAAAACGCCACGCCCGCGCAAATCGACCAGCTGGCGAAAGCGCTGGAGCTTAACAATCAGTCGCTGGATGACAACGTACTGTTTATCCGTTCCGATGTTGATTTCCACCGCGTGCTGGCGGAAATCCCCGGTAACCCGATCTTCATGGCGATCCACGTCGCGCTGCTCGACTGGTTGATCGCCGCACGGCCAAAAGTGCCGGATCAGGAACTCCACGAACATAACTATGTGAGTTATCAACAGCATGTGGCGATCGTCGATGCGATCCGCCACCGCGATCCTGACGAAGCGGATCGCGCGCTGCAAACCCATCTCAACAGTGTTTCCGCCACCTGGCACGCGTTTGGCCAGGAAAAGAAAACCCGCAAATCCTCCCGATCTTAACGATCGTCGTTTAGTGAAGCTGATCGCAGATTAAACATCTGCCATTAACTGCTGCTTATTTGATCTGGTATAACAGGTATAAAGGTATATCGAATTTCAGCTAAAACATCACTATGAGGTATCTATGAGCGTGAATTTACGTGGGGTTATGCCCGCTTTACTGACCCCCTTCACTAAAGAACAGGGGCTGGATAAAGAGAGCCTGCGGCGACTGGTTCGCTTCAACATCAGTCAGGGGATTGACGGGTTATACGTCGGCGGTTCAACCGGCGAAGCGTTTGTGCAGAGCGTGGCTGAACGTCAGGAAGTGCTTGAAATCGTGGCGGAAGAGGCAAAAGACAAAGTGACGCTGATTGCGCACGTTGGTTGCGTCAGCACGGCGGAAACGCAGCAACTCGCGGCGGCGGCGAATCGCTACGGCTTTGATGCGGTCTCTGCGGTAACACCGTTCTATTACCCTTTCAGTTTCGAGGAGCATTGCGATCACTACCGGGCTGTCATTGATGCCGCTGATGGTCTGCCGATGGTGGTATACAACATTCCGGCGCTAAGTGGCGTGAAACTCAGCCTGGATCAGATCAACACTCTGGTGACGCTGCCGGGTGTCGGCGCGCTGAAGCAAACGTCTGGCGATCTCTTCCAGATGGAGCAGATCCGCCGCGCACATCCGGATCTGGTGCTCTACAACGGTTATGACGAAATCTTCGCCTCCGGCCTGCTTGCCGGTGCTGACGGTGGGATCGGCAGCACCTATAACATCATGGGCTGGCGCTACCTTAATATCGTGAAGGCGTTACAGGCGGGAGATATCAGGACCGCGCAACAACTGCAAAGTGAATGTAATAAGGTCATCGATCTGCTGATCAAAACCGGTGTCTTCCGTGGTCTGAAAACTGTGCTGCATTACATGGATGTGGTTTCTGTTCCGTTGTGTCGTAAGCCGTTTGCCCCGGTGGAAGAAAAATATCTGCCGGAACTGAAGGCGTTAGCGAGCCAGCTTCAGGCTGAGAAGCGCCAGCATATCGCCGGATAAAAACAACGAAACGACGAGCGTCGGGAGAGTGATATGAGTATGTCAACCCAAAGCATCCCGTGGTACCGCCATCTCAACAAAGAACAGTGGCGCGCGTTTTCTGCCGCCTGGTTGGGGTATTTATTAGATGGTTTCGATTTTGTTCTGATTGCCCTGGTGCTCACCGAAATTCAGGGTGAGTTCGGTCTGACGACGGTGCAGGCGGCAAGCCTCATCTCCGCCGCCTTTATTTCCCGCTGGTTTGGCGGTCTGATGTTAGGCGCCATGGGGGACCGCTACGGTCGCCGTCTGGCGATGGTCAGCAGTATCGTCCTGTTCTCCTTCGGGACGCTGGCCTGCGGTCTGGCGCCCGGTTTTACCACCATGTTCATCGCCCGTCTGGTGATCGGCATGGGAATGGCGGGTGAGTACGGCTCCAGCGCCACTTACGTCATTGAGAGCTGGCCAAAGCATTTACGTAATAAAGCCAGTGGTTTTTTGATTTCTGGTTTCTCGGTCGGCGCCGTGGTGGCTGCACAGGTCTATAGCCTGGTAGTGCCGGTCTGGGGCTGGCGCGCGCTGTTTTTCATCGGCATCCTGCCCATTGCTTTCGCGCTGTGGCTGCGGAAAAACATTCCTGAAGCGGAAGACTGGAAAGAAAAACACGAAGGCAAAGCGCCAGTACGTACGATGGTTGATATTCTCTACCGTGGCAATCATCGGATGATCAACATCCTCATGACCGTCGTGGCGGCTGCGTCGTTGTGGTATTGCTTCGCGGGCGATATGCGTACCGCGGTGATGGTCGCGATCCTCGGTCTGGTGTGCGCAGCGATTTTCATCAGTTTTATGGTGCAGAGCAGCGGCAAACGCTGGCCGACAGGGGTGATGCTGATGGTCGTCGTGCTGTTTGCATTCCTCTATTCCTGGCCTATTCAGGCGCTGCTGCCGACGTACCTGAAAACCGAACTGGCTTACGATCCTTCCACTGTCGCTCGTGTGCTGTTCTTTAGCGGCTTTGGTGCGGCGGTCGGTTGCTGTGTCGGGGGTTTCCTCGGCGACTGGCTCGGTACTCGCAAAGCCTACGTCTGTAGCCTGCTGGCCTCACAGGTGCTGATTATCCCGGTGTTTGCCATCGGTGGTACCAGCGTCTGGGTGCTGGGCTTGTTACTCTTCTTCCAGCAGATGTTGGGACAGGGGATCTCCGGGATCCTGCCGAAATTGATCGGCGGCTATTTCGATACGGATCAACGCGCTGCCGGTCTCGGCTTTACCTATAACGTTGGCGCGCTGGGTGGCGCACTGGCGCCGGTGATCGGCGCGTTGATCGCGCAGAAGCTGGATCTGGGCACCGCACTGGGATCGCTCTCCTTCGGCCTGACGTTCGTGGTGATCCTGCTGATTGGTCTGGATATGCCGTCGCGGGTTCAGCGCTGGATCCGCCCGGAAGCGCTGCGCACGCATGATGCCATCGATGGCAAACCCTTCAGCGGCGCCGTGCCTTTGGGGGGCCATAAAAGCGACGTAAGGATGCGCTCATGACCACGCTGGCCATTGATATCGGCGGCACGAAACTGGCGGCCGGGTGCGTTAACAGTGACCTGCAGATTACAGCCCGCCGCGAAATGCCAACGCCCGCCAGCAAGACGCCGGAAGCGTTAGCGGAAGCCTTACGTCAGCTGGTACAACCGCTGTTGCCGGGCGCAACGCGGGTGGCGGTGGCCTCCACCGGGATTATTCATGACGGCATACTGACGTCGATTAACCCGGCAAACCTCGGCGGTCTGGCCCGCTTTCCGCTGGTGGAAACGCTGTCGCGCATCACCGGTTTGCCGTGCGTGGCGCTGAACGACGCCCAGGCCGCGGCGCTGGCGGAATATCATGCGTTGCGCGCCCCGGTGCCGGTGATGGTGTTTATCACCGTTTCAACTGGCGTCGGCGGCGGGATCGTCAGCGGTGGCAAACTGCTGACCGGTGAGGGCGGTCTGGCGGGGCATATCGGCCATACGCTGGCTGATCCTCACGGGCCGCGCTGCGGTTGCGGGCGTATCGGGTGTGTGGAAGCGATCGCCTCCGGGCGCGGCATAGCGGCAGCGGCGCACGGCGATTTGCAGGGGCTGGATGCGAAAACGATCTTCGCACGTGCGCAGCAGGGGCACACGCAGGCAGTGGAACTGATTACGTACTCAGCACAAACGCTGGCCCGCCTGATTGCTGACGTAAAAGCGGTGACCGACTGCGAGTGTGTGGTGGTCGGCGGCAGCGTCGGGCTGGCAGAGGGGTATCTGGCGCAGGTAAAAGCATTCCTCGCCGAAGAGCCACAGGCGTATCAGACCGCATTACGCGAAGCCTGTTTCCGCCACGATGCCGGGCTGCTGGGTGCGGCACTATGGGCAGAAGGAGTGATGCCATGATCACGGGCGATATTCATCAACCTGAGGCGGCAGGGTTACCGCAGGCGATTGCCGACGCGTTAACGCAGGCGCTGGCCGCCAGACCGGAGTATAAAGAGACCGGGCAGTATCCGTTGCAGGGCGACATGCTGTTTATGAATGTGATGCAGTTTGCCACGCAACTGCCGCAGGAGAAGCGCGCCGAACTGCATCGTGACTATCTCGATATTCAGGTGCTGCTGGAAGGCGAAGAACAGATCCGTTACGGACTGCGTGGCAGTGCGCGCGAGTGTGATGCCTGGAACGAAGAGGGGGATTATCAACTGTGCGACGCCATTGACGGCGAACAGACGTTAACGCTCAGACCGGGAATGTTCGCGGTGTTTATGCCAGGCGAACCACATAAACCGGGCTGCCATGTCAGCGTGGAACATACGATCCGAAAAGTGGTGATCAAGCTGCACCGCAACGCAGCGGAAGTCTGAAAAAGCCCGGCGGCGAACCCGCCGGGTTTTTGATTACACCTCGAGGAAATTCAGGATCCCTTCAGCAGCCTTGCGGCCTTCAGCGATCGCCGTTACTACCAGGTCAGAACCACGTACGATGTCGCCACCGGCGAAGATTTTCGGGTTGCTGGTCTGGAAGGCGTTTTCGTTGCCTTCCGGGGCGATAATGCGGCCCTGGCTGTCCAGCTCCACGCTGTGTTTTTCCAGCCACGACATGCTGTGCGGGCGGAAACCAAACGCCATGACGACGGCATCGGCCGGAACAACATGCTCGGAGCCCGGCACGATTTCAGCACGACGACGGCCTTTAGCATCCGGTGCGCCCATTTCGGTACGTGCCATTTTGACGCCGCACACTTTACCGTTGGCATTCACCTCAACGCCCAGCGGCTGAACGTTAAACTTGAATTCCACACCTTCTTCACGCGCGTTTTTCACTTCGCGTCTGGAGCCTGGCATGTTTTCTTCGTCACGGCGATAGGCACAGGTAACGTGCGTGGCGCCCTGACGGACGGAAGTACGCACGCAGTCCATCGCGGTATCGCCACCGCCCAGAACCACCACGCGTTTGCTTTCCATGCTGACGAACGGCTCGTCGGCAGTTTCGCCAAAGCCCATGATCTGCTTAGTGTTGGCAATCAGGAACGGCAGCGCGTCAAACACGCCATCGGCGTCTTCATTTTCCAGCCCACCACGCATCGACTGATAAGTGCCGACACCGAGGAATACCGCGTCATACGATTTCAGCAGATCATCAAGCTGCACGTCGCGGCCCACTTCGGTGTTCAGCTGGAACTCAATGCCCATACCGGTGAAGATTTCGCGGCGGCGGGTCATCACCTCTTTTTCCAGCTTAAAGGCCGGAATGCCGAAGGTCAGCAGGCCGCCGATTTCCGGGTGACGGTCAAACACCACCGCTTTCACGCCGTTGCGGGTCAGCACGTCGGCACATGCCAGACCTGCCGGGCCTGCGCCGATGATCGCGACGCGTTTGTCGGTTTGTTTCACACCGGTGAGATCCGGGCGCCAGCCCATCTCAAACGCTTTATCATTGATATAGCGCTCGATATTGCCGATGGTCACCGCGCCGAACTCGTCGTTCAGCGTACAGGATCCTTCGCACAGTCTGTCCTGCGGACAGACACGACCGCACACTTCCGGCAGGGTGTTGGTCTGATGCGACAGCTCCGCTGCTTCAAAAATACGCCCCTCATTCGCCAGCTTCAGCCAGTTAGGGATGTAGTTATGCACCGGGCACTTCCACTCGCAGTATGGGTTGCCGCAAGACAGACAGCGGTCTGCCTGCGCTTTGGCCTGGCCTTCGGAAAACGGCTCGTAGATTTCCACAAATTCAATTTTGCGGATCTTCAGTGCTTTTTTCGGCGGGTCAACGCGCTGCAGGTCGATAAATTGATATACGTTCTGGCTCATCTGAACTCCTTACTGCGCCTGCACACGCAGCTCAGCTGCGCTACGACTACGGTGACCCAACAGGGCTTTAACATCGCTGGATTTCGGTTTCACCAGCGCGAATTTTGCAGAGAACGCAGGCCAGTTGGCGAGGATCTCTTCGCCGCGTGAAGAACCGGTATGGTGCACATGCTCGGTGATTAATCCGCGCAGATGCTCTTCGTGGATGGCCAGCGAATCGACGGCCAGCACTTCCACCAGTTCCGGGTTGACGCGTTTACGGAAATCGCCGCCTTCATCCAGCACGTAGGCAAAACCACCGGTCATGCCCGCGCCGAAGTTAACGCCGGTTTTCCCGAGGATGCAGACAATGCCGCCGGTCATGTATTCACAGCCGTTATCGCCAATGCCTTCGACCACAGTGATCGCCCCGGAGTTACGCACCGCAAAACGCTCACCCGCGCGGCCTGCCGCATACAGACGACCGCCGGTCGCGCCATACAGACAGGTGTTACCGATGATGCTGGCTTCATGGCTACGGAAAGCGGAGCCGACCGGCGGACGTACCGCCAGCAAACCGCCCGCCATGCCTTTGCCGACATAGTCGTTAGCATCGCCGGTCAGGTACAGCTCAACGCCGCCCGCGTTCCACACGCCAAAACTCTGGCCCGCGGTACCGCTGAAATGCGCTTTGATCGGATCGGCGGACAGCCCCTGATCGCCATGCGTCTGCGCGATATAGCCTGACAGCAATGCGCCAACAGAACGGTCGGTGTTGCGAATATCAAACCAGAACGTTTTGCTCTGCTTGTCATCCACATACGGTTTCGCCTGCTGCAACAGTTGCGCGTTGAGCACGCCGTTATCGAACGGCGGGTTGTGCTCGGTGCAGTAGAGCGCTTTGCCCGGATGCGGCTCGGCGGTCTGCAGCAGTTTTGTCAGATCCAGCTTCTGCTGTTTGGCGGTGCAACCGTCCAGCGCTTTCAGCAGATCGGTGCGGCCAATCAGATCCACCAGGCGGGTAACGCCCAGTTGCGCCATCAGCTCACGAACTTCCTGAGCGATAAAGCCAAAGTAGTTAGTCACTTTGAACGGCAGACCGTGGTAGTGATTCTTACGCAGTTTGTCATCCTGCGTCGCAACACCGGTGGCGCAGTTATTCAGGTGGCAAATGCGCAGGTATTTACAGCCCAGCGCCACCATCGGCCCGGTACCGAAACCGAAGCTTTCCGCGCCGAGGATCGCCGCTTTGATGATGTCGAGACCCGTTTTCAGACCGCCATCCACCTGCAGACGAATTTTGTGGCGCAGACCGTTCGCCACCAGCGCCTGCTGGGTTTCCACCAGACCAAGCTCCCACGGGCAACCGGCATATTTCACTGATGACAGCGGGCTGGCGCCGGTACCGCCATCGTAACCGGCAATGGTGATGAGATCGGCATAAGCTTTTGCCACGCCAGTGGCGATGGTGCCGACGCCCGGTTCAGAGACCAGCTTCACGGAGATCATCGCTTTCGGGTTGACCTGTTTCAGGTCGAAAATCAGCTGCGCCAGATCCTCAATCGAATAGATATCGTGGTGCGGCGGTGGCGAAATCAGCGTCACGCCCGGCACGGAATAACGCAGACGGGCGATATACGGGGTGACTTTATCCCCTGGCAACTGACCGCCTTCGCCCGGTTTCGCGCCCTGAGCAACTTTAATCTGGATGACATCGGCACTGACCAGATACGCCGGGGTGACACCAAAACGACCAGAAGCGACCTGCTTAATGCGCGACACTTTGTTGGTGCCGTAGCGTGCCGGATCTTCGCCGCCTTCGCCGGAGTTGGAGAAACCGCCGATGCTGTTCATGGCTTCGGCCAGCGACTCGTGGGCTTCCGGGCTCAGCGCACCGATGGACATCGCCGCGGTATCGAAACGCTTAAACAGTTCAGTGGCGGGCTCGACGTCATTGATGCTGACCGCTTCATCACCCGGATTCAGCGCCAGCAGGTCGCGCAGCGTAGCCGCCGGGCGCTCGTTCACCAGTTTTGCGTATTCCTGATAATCACGATATTCACCACTCTGTACCGCCTGTTGCAGCGTGCGTACTACGTCCGGGTTGTAGGCGTGGTATTCGCCACCGTGAACGTATTTCAGCAGCCCGCCCTGCGACAGCGGTTTGCGCGTCAGCCAGGCGATCTTCGACAGGTTCAGCAGATCCTGCTGGAAGTCGTCAAAATTCGCGCCGCCGATACGGCTAATCGCACCCTGGAAGCAGAGGCCGGAGACGTCTGCGTGCAGGCCAACGGCTTCGAACAGTTTCGAGCAACGATAAGAGGCGACCGTCGAGATGCCCATTTTGGACATGATCTTATACAGGCCTTTGTTGATGCCGTTACGGTAGTTCAGCATCACGGTCCGGTAATCTTTTTCAATCGCCTTATTGTCGACCAGCTTCGCCAGCGTTTCATACGCCAGGTACGGGTAGATAGCCGTCGCGCCGAAGCCCAGCAGCACCGCAAAGTGGTGCGGGTCACGGACGCTGGCGGTTTCGACGATGATGTTGGCGTCGCAGCGCAGGCTCTTGTCCACCAGCCGCGTCTGGATAGCGCCCACCGCCATCGGCGCCGGAACCGGCAGACGGTTTTTGGCGATATTACGATCAGAGAGCACCAGCAGTACGGTACCGTTACGTACCATCTGTTCCGCGGTATCGCACAGCGCTTTCACGGTTTTTTCGAGCGTACTTTCGTTGACGTCGAAGGTGATATCGAGCGTGTCGGCGCGGTAATGCTCTTCCTGCATGGTGGTGAGCTGTTTGAAGTCAGAGTAAAGCAGGATCGGCGATTTAAAGCTCAGACGGTGCGCCTGGCCTTCCGCTTCACAAAAGACGTTCATTTCCCGGCCGATGCTGGTCGCCAGCGACATCACGTGCGCTTCACGCAGCGGATCGATCGGCGGGTTGGTCACCTGCGCAAACTGCTGGCGGAAGTAGTCGTAAATGATGCGCGGCTGGCTGGAGAGGACGGCGAACGGCGTGTCATCGCCCATCGAGCCGACCGCTTCCTGGCCGTTTTCACCCAGCACGCGGATGACGGAATCCAGTTCTTCGGCGCTGTAGTTAAACTGTTTCTGGAAGCTGGCGAGGGTATCGTCGTCCAGTTCGCGACTGCCCACTTCTTCGTCCGGCAGATCTTCAAACGGCACCAGGCGGCGGACGTTTTTCTCCATCCACTCTTTGTACGGGTGGCGGCTTTTCAGATCGTCGTCGGTTTCAGCGGAGTGCAGAATGTGGCCGCTGCGGGTGTCGATCACCATCAGTTCGCCAGGGCCGACGCGGCCTTTCTCAACCACTTCGTCGGGCTGATAGTCCCAGATGCCGACTTCAGAGGCGCAGGTGATGAGCTTGTCTTTTGTGATGACGTAGCGCGCCGGGCGCAGACCGTTACGGTCGAGGTTACAGGCGGCGAAACGACCATCGGACATCACGATGCCCGCCGGGCCGTCCCACGGCTCCATATGCATGGAGTTAAAGTCGAAGAAAGCGCGCAGCTCCGGATCCATATCCGGGTTGTTCTGCCATGCCGGTGGCACCAGCAGACGCATGGCGCGCACGATGTCCATCCCGCCTGCCAGAAGCAACTCAAGCATGTTATCGAGCGAGCTGGAGTCAGAGCCCGTTTCGTTGACGAACGGCGCGGCGTCCTGCAGGTCAGGGATCAACGGGGTCTGGAATTTATAGGTACGCGCCCGCGCCCACTGACGGTTACCGGTGATGGTGTTGATTTCGCCGTTGTGCGCCAGGTAGCGGAACGGCTGTGCCAGCGGCCAGCGCGGGACGGTGTTGGTGGAAAAGCGCTGGTGGAACAGGCAAATGGCCGATTCCAGACGCAGATCCGCGAGATCCAGGTAAAAGCGCGGCAGATCCGCCGGCATACACAGACCTTTATAGATGTTCACGAGATTCGACAGGCTACAGACGTAGAAGTCTTTATCGTCGAGCAGGCGCTTCTCAATGCGGCGGCGGGCGATAAACAAGCGACGTTCCATATCGCGCGGACGCCAGCCTGCCGGGGCGTTAACAAAAATTTGCTCAATACGCGGCAGTGAGGAGAGGGCGATTTCACCGAGCACACCGTCATTGGTAGGGACATCACGCCAGCCGACGATGGAGAGGGTTTCGCGTTGCAGTTCTTCTTCGACGACGTGACGCGCGCGACTGGCCAGTTCAGGATCCTGGCTGAGGAAAATCATCCCGACGGCGTAATTTTTGGCTAAACGCCAGCCGCGCTCTTCCGCCACGATACGAAAGAAACGATCCGGTTTTTGCAGCAGCAGGCCGCAACCGTCACCGGTTTTACCGTCGGCGAGGATCGCGCCGCGGTGTTGCATACGGGCCAGCGCATGAATAGCGGTGCGCACCACTTTGTGGCTAGGTTCGCCTTCTATGTGGGCGATCAGGCCGAAACCACAGTTATCCCTCTCAAGGGATTTATCGTACAACATATCAGTGAACCTCCCCAGGCTCTACGTGACACCCTCCTGACCGTTGCGCACAGGCGCAGCAAGAGCCTGGCGACGGGGCTGTGCGTTTCATACGCCTGCCTCGCATTCGCCCTCTTTATCCTTTTCGCAACGGTAAACAAGTTTGAGGACTTGCTTTTTAGAGGGAATCTTATAACTGCATAAATATGATGAGCAGAGCGCTCATCCAGAAAGCTTCCAGCGGATCCCCAAGTTATCGGGAATCGGCACACAGGTCAAATGGCAATCTTATTTATACAAAAGTGTGCTACAGGTAACATAACATGTTAATAATTAAGATTATTTATCATATTTCAGGTTGTTGCAGCGCGGCAAAACCCGCAGGTCGAGTGTGATCTGACTCACTATATGATTGCCCTGTAATGACTTTAGTGTGCTGAGTACGACATTTTAGCTAGATTTTTATTCTGCAAACTGATGTAAGTCCGCTTAATGGCTCTGTTTTATACCGAAGAAAGGAAGAATGAAGAAAAACGCGGATCCATAAGCAAAAATAATCGCGGCGGGAATGAATTAATTTGCAAATAAAGTGCTTGAATATTCAATAGATAAAAGCCTCTCCGGGCGATTGATCCAGGTCATCGCCGAATGGGGCTAAAAGTGGCAGGCTTGGCCCTTTTCTCCAGGCCGGTCTATCAGATTATGCAGTTACAGAAATTAGTCAATATGTTTGGTGGGGATCTTGCGCGTCGTTATGGCGAAAAGGTTCATAAGCTGACGCTGCACGGCGGGTTTAGCTGCCCGAATCGCGACGGTACCATCGGGCGCGGCGGTTGTACTTTCTGTAATGTGGCCTCCTTTGCTGATGAAGCGCAGCAGCAGCATTCCATCGCCGAGCAGCTTGCGCATCAGGCGCAGCTCGTTAATCGCGCCAGACGCTATCTGGCGTACTTTCAGGCCTATACCAGCACCTTTGCCGAAGTGCAGGTGTTGCGTTCGATGTATCAACAGGCGGTGGCGCAGGCGAGCATCGTCGGGCTGTGCGTGGGGACTCGCCCGGACTGCGTACCCGATGCGGTACTGGATCTGCTGTCAGAATATAATGCGCAGGGTTATGAAGTGTGGCTGGAACTGGGTTTACAGTCGGCACACGATAAAACCCTGCATCGTATTAATCGCGGTCACGACTTTGCCTGCTACCAGCAGACGACGCGACTGGCGCGCGAACGTGGCCTGAAGGTATGCACCCACCTGATTGTCGGTCTGCCTGGCGAGGGGCAGGCGGAATGCCTGCAAACGCTGGAGCGGGTGGTTGAGACCGGCGTTGACGGCATCAAACTGCATCCGCTGCACATTGTAAAAGGCAGCACGATGGCGAAAGCGTGGGCTGCCGGGCGGCTTAACGGCATTGCGCTTGAGGATTACACCGTCACTGCGGGCGAGATGATTCGCCACACGCCGCCGGAGGTGGTTTATCACCGTATTTCCGCCAGCGCCCGCCGTCCGACGCTGCTGGCGCCGCTGTGGTGTGAAAACCGCTGGACGGGCATGGTGGAGCTCGATAAGTACCTGAATGCCCACGGTGTACAGGGGTCTGCTTTGGGGCGTGAGTGGGTTGCGCATTGAAGTGCAACGTCCAGGTCACATCGCTGCAACTTCCTGCAACGTCGCGCTCAGAATTGAGTATTATTGAGCGGTGATGTCGCGAAGGAATTCTTTATGAAGCAAATCCGTTTACTGGCGCAGTATTACGTCGACCTGATGATGAAACTGGGTCTGGTGCGCTTTTCGATGTTGCTGGCCCTGGCGCTGGTGGTACTGGCTATTGTGGTGCAGATGGCGGTGACCATGGTGCTGCACGGTCAGGTGGAAAGCATCGATGTGATCCGCTCTATCTTCTTTGGTCTGCTGATTACCCCCTGGGCGGTCTATTTTCTGTCGGTGGTGGTTGAGCAGCTTGAAGAGTCGCGCCAGCGCCTGTCGCGGCTGGTCGAAAAGCTGGAAGAGATGCGCGAGCGTGACTTAAAGCTCAATGTTCAGCTCAAGGACAACATTACGCAGTTGAATCAGGAAATCAGCGATCGCGAAAAGGCCGAAGCTGAGCGCCAGGCGACGCTGGAACGGTTGAAAATCGAGATGAAAGAGCGTGAAGAGACGCAGCTACAGCTCGAACAACAATCCTCATTCTTACGTTCTTTCCTCGATGCCTCTCCCGACCTGGTGTTCTATCGCAATGAAGATAAAGAATTTTCCGGCTGTAACCGGGCGATGGAACTGCTCACCGGCAAGAGCGAGAAGCAACTGATCCACCTGAAGCCGTACGATGTTTACAGCGAAGAAGCGGCAGCGAAAGTCATTGAGACGGATGAAAAAGTGTTCCGTCATAACGTGTCGCTGACCTACGAACAGTGGCTGGATTACCCGGACGGCCGTAAAGCCTGTTTTGAAATCCGCAAAGTGCCTTATTACGACCGCGTGGGGAAACGTCACGGTCTGATGGGCTTTGGCCGCGACATCACCGAACGCAAGCGCTATCAGGATGCGCTGGAACGCGCGAGCCGCGATAAAACCACCTTCATTTCGACCATCAGCCATGAACTGCGTACGCCGCTCAACGGCATTGTCGGGCTGAGCCGTATTTTGCTGGATACCGAGCTCACGACGGAGCAGGAAAAGTACCTGAAAACAATCCACGTCTCTGCCGTGACGCTGGGGAACATTTTCAACGACATCATTGACATGGATAAGATGGAGCGCCGCAAGGTCCAGCTCGACAATCAGCCGGTCGATTTCACCAGCTTCCTTGCTGATCTGGAAAACCTCTCCGGGCTGCAGGTGCAGCAGAAAGGGCTGCGCTTCGTGATGGAGCCGACGCTGCCGTTGCCGCATAAAGTAGTGACCGATGGCACCCGGCTGCGGCAGATCCTGTGGAACCTGATCAGCAACGCCGTCAAGTTTACCCAGCAGGGGCAGGTGACCGTCCGGGTGAGTTACGAACATGGCAATATGCTGCACTTTGAAGTGGAAGACTCCGGCATCGGTATTCCGCAGGATGAGCAGGATAAAATTTTCGCCATGTACTATCAGGTGAAAGACAGCCACGGCGGCAAACCAGCGACCGGTACCGGCATCGGGCTTGCCGTTTCACGTCGTCTGGCGAAAAACATGGGCGGCGACATCACCGTTTCCAGCAAGCCGGGGAGTGGTTCGGTCTTTACCCTGACGGTGCAGGCGCCCGCGCTGGCGGAAGAGGTTGATGACACGCTGGCCGATGACGACCTGCCGTTACCGGCGCTTCACGTCCTGCTGGTGGAAGACATCGAACTGAACGTGATTGTCGCGCGCTCGGTGCTGGAAAAGCTGGGCAACAGCGTCGATGTCGCGATGACCGGCAAGGCGGCGCTGGAGATGTTCACGCCTGGCGAATATGACCTTGTGCTGCTGGACATCCAGTTACCGGACATGACCGGGCTGGATATTTCCCGCGAGCTGAAACAGAAATACCACGCTGACGATCTGCCGCCGCTGGTGGCGCTGACCGCCAACGTGCTGAAGGACAAAAAAGAGTATCTGGATGCCGGAATGGATGATGTGCTGAACAAGCCGCTCTCCGTGCCGGCGCTGACCGCCATGATTAAGAAGTTCTGGGATACCCGCACCGACGAGGATGACGAGATGGCCACACCCGATCAAAGCAAGCCACAGACGTTACTGGATACCGCGATGCTTGAGCAGTATATCGAGCTGGTCGGGCCGAAGCTTATCACCGACGGTCTTGCCGTGTTCGAGAAGATGATGCCGGGGTATCTGGCGGTGCTGGAATCCAATCTGACCGCCCGCGACCAGAAAGGCATTGTCGAAGAGGGGCATAAAATCAAAGGCGCGGCGGGCTCCGTGGGATTACGCCATATACAGCAGTTAGGGCAGCAGATTCAGTCGCCAGACCTTCCGGCATGGTGGGATAACGTCGGTGAATGGGTCGAAGAGATGAAAAGCGAGTGGCGGCACGATGTCGAGGCGCTGAAGGCCTGGGTAGCAAACGCTGAAAAAAAATGACCCCGGATAAACCGGGGTGCGCGAATACTGCGCCAACACCAGGGAAAACGTGGCTGCGCCGAAATCGTTGTAAGAGGTTTTAGCACGGACGCAACCTGAGAATTCGGATTGCACGTCCATTAAGATAGCAAATCTTAAATATTTTGTTACGTGAATCAGTAAAATGTGTGAAGCATAGCGAGTAAATCAGCATTTTTACTTAGCTTCGCCTAAATGCAACCAAGGAATAGTGATATGAAAAAAATCGGTGTGGTGCTCAGCGGCTGCGGCGTTTATGACGGTTCTGAGGCCCATGAAACCGTGCTGACCCTGCTGGCTATCGCCCGCAACGGTGCGCAGGCGGTCTGTTTTGCCCCCGACAAAAGTCAGTCTGACGTGATTAATCATTTATCCGGTGAATCTTTGCCAGAGACGCGTAATGTGCTGATCGAAGCGGCACGTCTCGCACGGGGTGATGTCACGCCGCTGGCGGCAGCACGTTCTGCTGATCTGGATGCATTGATCGTCCCTGGCGGTTTTGGCGCAGCAAAAAACCTGAGCAATTTTGCCTCGCAGGGCAGTGACTGTGTGGTTGATGCTGATTTAAAAGCGCTGACGCTGGCGATGCATCGCGAAGGAAAACCGGTTGGCTTTATGTGTATCGCACCGGCAATGCTGCCGAAAATTTTCGATTTCCCGTTGCGTATCACCATTGGTACTGACATCGATACCGCGGAAGTGCTGGAAGAGATGGGCGCTGAACATGTGCCGTGCCCGGTGGAAGACATTGTGGTGGATGAAGACAACAAAGTGGTGACCACGCCCGCGTATATGCTGGCGCAGAATATTGCAGAAGCTGCCGCCGGGATCGACAAACTGGTTGAACGCGTACTGGTTCTGACAGAATGAGTCAACGCCGGTTGTCGTTGCGTGTAGTGAAGCGCCTGCTGCTGCGCGCGGTATTGTTGCTCGCGGTGCTGTGGGGCGGCGGTATTCTGCTTTTCAGCTTCATGCCGGTGCCGTTTTCAGCGGTGATGGTTGAGCGTCAAATTGGCGCCTGGTTTCGCGGTGATTTTGGCTATGTTGCCCATTCCGACTGGGTCAGCATGGATGAGATTTCGCCGCTGATGGGGCTGGCGGTGATTGCCGCAGAAGATCAGAAATTCCCTGAACACTGGGGATTTGACATGGCGGCGATCGAAAAAGCGCTGAGCCACAATGAGCGCCATGAAACGCGGATCCGTGGCGCGTCGACGCTGTCACAGCAGACGGCGAAAAACATGTTCCTGTGGGACGGTCGCAGCTGGCTGCGTAAAGGGCTGGAAGCCGGGCTCACGGTGGGCATTGAAACCCTCTGGACTAAACGGCGGATCCTGACGGTTTATCTGAACGTCGCGGAATTCGGCGAGGGGACTTTCGGTGTCGAGGCGGCAGCGCAGCGCTATTTCCATAAGCCCGCCAGCCGGTTAACGATGTCGGAAGCCGCGTTGCTGGCCGCCGTACTGCCAAACCCGCTGCGGTTTAAAGCCAGTGCGCCATCGGGGTATGTCCGCAGCCGTCAGGCGTGGATATTGCGCCAGATGCGGCAGTTAGGTGGGGAAAGCTTTATGCGGAAGAATGCACTCGACTGAGTCAGTCTTCGTCGAACCCGGCGTTAAACAGCGCGATGACCGCCGCCATCGCTTCCGCTTCCTGCGGACCGCTGACTTCAATCTCGATCTGCCGACCTTTTGCGGAATCCAGCATCAACAGCGCAATCACGCTGCTGGCTTCCGCTTCAGTGCCTTCGTCGTTTCTTAACAGAACTTCTGCGTCAAATCCCTGAACCAGTTCGAAGAGTTTCATTGCCGGGCGGGCATGCATGCCCAGCTTATTGGTGATCTCAACAATCTGTTTTACGGTCATGTTTTACGTTTTTCCAGCGTCCTGTGACGAGACTGGACGTTCTTACCGCGTGAACGGAAGTAATCGGCCAGTTGTTCAGCAATATAAACCGAACGATGTTTACCGCCGGTACAACCGATCGCCACCGTCAGGTAGCTGCGATTGTTGGTCTCCAGCATCGGTAACCATAGCTCAAGATAGCTGCGGGTCTGGTAAATAAAATTGTGAACTTCTGTGTGCCGGTCGAGGAACGCGGCAACCGGTTTGTCCAGACCTGTCATCGGGCGCAGTTTCGGATCCCAGTGCGGGTTAGGCAGGAATCGTACGTCAAACACATAGTCGGCATCGATAGGAATGCCGTGCTTGAAGCCGAAGGATTCAAAGACCATCGTCAGTTCACGTTCGCGTTTGCCCAGCAGGCGGGTACGCAGCATTTCTGCCAGCTCGTGAACAGACATTTCAGAGGTATCGACGATTAAATCCGCCCGCGAGCGCAGCGGCTCGAGCAGATCGCTCTCTTCGTCGATTGCGCTTTCCAGCGACAGGTTTTTGCTGGAGAGCGGATGCAACCGGCGGGTATCGCTGTAGCGACGGATCAGCGTATTGCGGTCAGCATCAAGGAACAGCAGTTGAGGGGAGAACGCGTCCGGCAGATTTTTCATCGCCTGTTCAAAAATCTCAGGCGATTCAGGCATGTTGCGCACGTCAATGCTAACGGCGGCGGAGATCTGCCGCTCCGCCAGCGTCTTTGCCAGTTCAGGCAGCAACACGACCGGCAGGTTATCTACACAGTAAAAACCCATATCTTCCAGCGCTCGCAGAGCCACGGACTTTCCCGAGCCTGAGCGGCCGCTGACGATCATCAGTACCATGTACCGTTTCTCCTCAGTACGACAAAGGGAATACACATCTGCCTGTTATGCATCATCACTGCCTTCAGTCTCGGTGATGATTTGATACAGTTCCTCATCGCTTTGCGCGGCACGCAGGCGACGACAGATGGTTTTGTCCGCCAGACGCTTAGCGACCAGCGAGAGCGTGTGCAGATGCGTTTTGGTCTGATCGGCAGGCACCAGCAGGGCGAACAGGAGATCCACCGGCTGGTTGTCGATCGCGTCAAACGCGATCGGGGTTTCGAGCTGCACAAAGACGCCAACAGCGCGCAGCGTATCCTCTTCCAGTTTGCCGTGCGGGATGGCGATGCCATTGCCGATCCCGGTACTGCCCATTTTTTCGCGGGTGAGAATCGCTTCAAACACCACCTGCGGAGACAGACTCAGCTGTTTAGCGGCCAGTTCGCTGATGATTTCCAGCGCCCGCTTTTTACTCTGGCAGTGGACGCCGCTACGGGTACATTCCTGGTTAAGGACATTGCTCAATTGTAGAGCCGAATCGTTGTTCATCATAAATTCACCTAAGCATCGCCTGATGCAGAACCCCACATCAGGCGAACACCCGGACAATTAGTGTTGTTTCAGTTTATCTTTATGTTTAGTCAGCTGTCGCGCCAGTTTGTCGATTAATCCGTCAATGGCAGCATACATATCCTGACCTTCCGCACTGGCATGAATCTCGCCTCCATTAACATGCAGAGTGGCATCAGAGACATGCGTCACTTTCTCCACTTTTAACACAATATAGACCTGATTGATCCTTTCGAAATATTGTTCCAGCTTGGCAAATTTCGACGTGACGAATTCGCGCAGAGCATCGGTAATTTCGACGTTGTGTCCTGTGATGTTGAGCTGCATAGTGTCTTCCTTATCAGTTATGTCACACCAGTTGTTTACGCTGGTTTGACGGCGGAATGGACAGAGACTCTCGGTACTTCGCGACAGTACGACGCGCGACCATAATGCCCTGTTCAGACAGTATGGACGTAAGCTTACTGTCGCTCAGTGGTTTCGCCGGATTTTCCGCGGCGATCAATTTCTTCACCAGTGCGCGAATCGCCGTTGAAGAGGCTTCGCCGCCTCCTTCGGTGTTCACGTGGCTGGAGAAAAAATATTTAAGCTCAAAAATACCGCGCGGACTGTGCAGGTATTTTTGCGTGGTCACGCGTGAAATGGTGGACTCGTGCATCTCGACGGCCTGAGCGATATCCGCCAGTACCATCGGTTTCATATATTCTTCGCCCTGCTCAAAAAACGCCTGTTGTTGTTCGACAATACAGCGGCTCACGCGCAGGAGCGTATCGTTACGGCTTTCCAGACTCTTGATCAGCCACTTCGCTTCCTGCAGATTGCTGCGGATGAACTGGCCGTCGGTTTCGCTGCGCACGTTATTGCACATCGCCGCATAGTGCTGGTTAATTTGCAGGCGCGGAATGCTGTCGGAGTTAAGCTCAACGACCCAGCGATTATTGATTTTGCGCACCAGCACGTCTGGGATAACGTATTCCGGCTCGCCGGTCTGGATCGACTGCCCGGGGCGCGGATCCAGCGACTGGATCAGATTGACCGCTTCTTTCAGCACTTCCTCTTTCAGACGCGTGACGCGCATCAGGGTGCGGAAATCATGGTTCGCGAGGAGATCGAGATGATCGCTGATGATAAGACGCGCCTCTTCCAGCCTCGGCGTCTCTTTGGCGAATTGCGACAGCTGGATCAGCAGGCAATCGCGAAGATCTTTGGCCGCAACGCCCACCGGATCAAAACGCTGAATGCGCTTGAGCACCGCTTCGACTTCATCAAGACCAATCTCGTCGTTACCCATGCTGTCGAGGATATCGTCAACGGAAACTGTCAGATAACCGGTATCGTCCACCGCATCGACAATCGAGGTGGCAATCGCCCGATCGGTATCGGAAAACGGGGTCAGTTCGACCTGCCACATCAGGTAATCCTGCAGAGTCTGCGTGGTTTCACCCTGATAAATGGGCAATTCGTCGTCAATGTAGTCGGCGCTGGTGCCGGACGGCGTTCCGGCGGTGTAGATTTCGTCCCAACTGGCGTCAAGCGGCAGTTCGTCCGGCATCTCTTTTTGTTCGAGCGCGTCAACGGAATCCAGCGATTCGTTGTCCTGCTCGTCGGCGGCATCCACTTCCTCATGAAGGTCGGTTTGCTCAAGCAGCGGATTACTCTCCAGCGCCTGCTGAAGTTCCTGCTGAAGCTCAAGCGTCGACAGCTGCAACAAGCGGATGGCCTGTTGCAGCTGCGGCGTCATGGCAAGCTGTTGGCTGAGTCTTAACTGCAAACCTTGCTTCATATTCAGGTCATTGCTCTCCGAATGCTGTCAGTTACCCTTACCCTATCAGAGTCTGAAGTCTTCCCCAAGATAGACGCGCTTAACATGCTCATCTTCGAGGATCTGCTGCGGCGTGCCGTGGGCGATCAAATGGCCCTGGCTCACGATGTAGGCGCGTTCACAAACGGCCAGCGTTTCGCGAACGTTATGGTCGGTAATGAGGACGCCGAGGCCGCTGTCACGCAGATGTTCAATAATGCGTTTGATGTCGATAACAGAAATGGGATCGACGCCCGCAAACGGCTCATCGAGGAGAATAAATTTCGGATTGGCGGCCAGCGCGCGGGCAATCTCAACGCGGCGGCGTTCACCACCGGAAAGCGACTGGCCGAGGTTATCGCGCAGATGCTCGATGTGAAACTCTTCCATCAGCTCGTTCGCGCGATCCACGCGTTGCTCGTTGCTCAGATCATCACGAATTTGCAGCACCGCCATCAGGTTATCAAACACGCTCAGACGGCGGAAAATGGACGCTTCCTGCGGCAAATAGCCGATACCGCGGCGCGCACGCGCATGCAACGGCAGCAAACTGATGTCTTCGTCATCAATGATAATGTTGCCCGCGTCGCGAGACACAATGCCCACTACCATGTAGAAGGTGGTGGTTTTACCGGCGCCGTTCGGGCCAAGCAGACCGACAATCTCGCCGGAGTTGACGGTCAGACTGACATCTTCCACCACGCGGCGGCCCTTATAGGCTTTGGCGAGGTTTTTTGCAGTTAATGTTGCCATAACGAATTAGTTACTCTTTTTTTGCGCCGGAGCCTGGTTGTTGTTGCTCTTATCCTGCAACTGAGACGGAACCAGCACGGTCGTTACGCGCTTCCCTTTCTCACTGAAGGCCTGCATTTTTTGCTCTTTGACCAGATAGGTGATCTTGTCGCCGGTGATGTTGCTGTCGAGCTGCTCAAGGTAGGCGTTACCGGTCAGCACCACAAAATCGTTCTGCAGTTCATAATGCATTTTAGACGCGTGGCCTTTGACCGGCTTGCCGCTATCCTGCATCTGGTAGAAGGTGGCCGGGTTACCAAAACCGTCGATCACCTCTTTGCCTTTCTCACCGCCGGGGCGCGTCACGACCACTTTGTCGGCATTGATTTTGATACTGCCCTGCGTCACCACGACGCTGCCGGTAAAGGTCACAACGTTGCCTTGCATATCCAGCGACTGTTGATCGGACTCAATATGAATCGGTTGATCGGTATCACCCGTTAAGGCCAGCGCGGGCACGCTGGCAGCCAGCAACGCACTGGCAATGGCAAGCTTAAGGCTGAGTTTGTTTGTTCTGAATTTCATATGAGGTTCTAACCTTTTCAATCAGCTCGGCGTTTTTGCTGCGTAGATTTCCGCGCATTTTCAGGCCGCTGGAATTAAATGTCGTCCCGTACAGCGTCACCAGGTCATCAGAGGTTACGTCCTGAGTCACCAGGTTAACCTGGGCGTTATCCGTTGTAATTTTCCGCAATTGCGAATCTGCCGTCAGCGCATTAACTTCAACGTGGCCGTACAGATACAGCATACGATCGTTAGTGAGTTTGGCTTTATCTGCCTTAATTGACCAGGTGGGCACTTTATCGGTATCAAACGTCGTCAGCACCGGGTTGGTAAACCACGATATCGCCTGGTCAGAAAAATACTCGACGTGCTCGGCGATCAGCCGGTAATTGAGCGCGCCTTCCGGGCTGTAAACCACCGTATCGGTGTGCTCGCTCTTGTACGTTGGATCGCTGGTGTTGGTCACGGCCTGCTCAGAGTCATCATTGCTCGCCAGATTCACGCCGATCAATATCAGCACGACAAGCGACAGCAGAATGATAACCCAACGTCTGGTTTTACTCATATCGATTGACCTTTGGCTTCCTCAAGCTTGCCCTGCGCCAATAGTATCAAATCGCAAACTTCCCGTACCGCTCCGCGTCCACCATTGATTCGCGTGACGTAATCGGCGCGCGGGAGAAGCAGGGGGTGAGCGTCTGCCACCGCGACGCTCAGGCCGATTTCAGCCATCACCGGCCAGTCGATCAGATCATCGCCGACGTAAGCCACCTGGTCCGGGGAAAGCGCGAGGGTTGCCAGCAGTTCACGGTAAGCGACGCGCTTGTCGGACTGCCCCTGGTAAAGATGGGTAATGCCGAGTGTCGCGCAGCGATCTTCCAGTAATTTAGCTTTTCGACCGGTAATAATCGCCACCTCAACGTCAGAGGTCAGCACACAACGGATCCCATAGCCGTCGCGCACATTAAACGCTTTCAGCTCTTCGCCGTTGTTGCCCATATAAATGAGGCCATCAGAAAGGACGCCGTCTACATCCAGAATCAGCAGGCGGATTTTTTCCGCTCGTGCGATGACCTCTGCGCTCACGGGGCCGTAGCAGGTCGACACCATTGCACCAGCATTACTCATTCTACTTTCCTTAATTACACTACGCCTGCGCGCAGGAGATCATGCATATGTACCACACCCAGCAGATGGTCGCCATCAGCAACCAGTACGCAGGTCACGTGGCGGGACTGCATCAGGTTGAGCGCGTCCACCGCCAGCGTGCCAGGGCGAATACGGATACCGCCCGGCGTCATCACGTCGGCAATGCTGAGCTGACGCATGTCCGCACCGGTATCGAACACCCGGCGCAAGTCACCATCGGTAAAGATACCAAGGATTTGCATTTGGTCATCGCAAATTGCCGTCATCCCGAGATTTTTACGGGTAATTTCCAGCAGCGCATCACGCAGGGACGCCTCTTTCGTAACGTGCGGGATTTCATCGCCGGTGTGCATGATGTCATTTACGCGTAACAGCAGTTTACGGCCCAGCGCGCCGCCAGGGTGAGATAACGCGAAGTCTTCTGCGGTAAACCCGCGCGCTTCCAGCAGCGCCACGGCCAGTGCATCGCCCATCACCAGCGCCGCTGTGGTGCTGGAGGTCGGCGCGAGTCCTAACGGACAGGCCTCTTTCGGCACTTTTACGCACAGATGAATATCCGCCGCGCGCGCCATGCTGCTTTCCGGGCGACTGGTGATGCAAATCAGCGGCACCTGCAGGCGCTTCAGCACCGGGATCAGCGCCAGGATCTCATTCGATTCACCGGAGTTCGACAGGGCGATGACGATATCCTGCGGCGTCACCATGCCTAAATCGCCGTGCGCCGCTTCGCCCGGATGCACGAAAAACGACGAGGTGCCGGTGCTGGCAAACGTCGCCGCCATCTTGCGGCCGATATGCCCGGACTTGCCCATGCCCATCACCACGACTTTGCCGCTGCAGTAAAAGATTTTCTCGCAGGCGAGGGCGAAATCCTGATTGATGTACTGATCGAGCTGTGCCAGACCTTCACGTTCAATCGCCAGGACTTCACGCCCTGCTTGCTGAAAGTCAAAACCCGGCTGCAAATCTATTTGCGACATGTTGATTTCCCGATTCATTCCACTAAAAGCGGTGCTACCCAATAGAGCATCGCCAGCCATACGATAAAACCGCCCGTCAGCAACAGGCCTGCACCCTTGCCGATTTGCCGTTGGCGGCGCCAGCACAACAGTGCGAATACGATGCTTACCAGCACCATGACGCCATAATCCCGGGTGAACGCCTGTGGGTTAAATGCGCCCGGCGCAATCAGCGCAGGCAGCCCCAGGACAATGGCGATATTGAAAATATTGGCGCCAATGATATTACCGATGGCGATATCATCCTCACCTTTCCGTGCGCCCGCGATGGTGGTGGCCAGTTCCGGCAGGCTGGTGCCGATCGCAATGACCGTCAGCCCGATGGTGAGTTCGCTCATGGCAAAATAGTTTGCCAGTACCGTGGCGTTGTCGATAACCATTCGGGTTGCCATCGGCATGATGATCAGCGCCAGGCCCAGCCACAGAAACGCCACCGGCAGCGAGCCGTCTCGCGGCAATTCTTCTAACTGTTCCCGGGTCAGGCTGTCGTTGCCCTGACGTTCCGCCAGGCGCGCGATCTTAACAATGTACAGCAGCCAGAGCGCGGCCAGCGCGAGCAAAAACAGGCCGTCAATGCGGGAAAGCTCGCCATTATACAGTACGCAGCCCGCCAGCAGGCTCACGATTAACATTAGCGGCATTTCACGGCGCAGGATATCAGAATGCACGGTAAAAGGATGGAGCAGCGCAGCGAGGCCGAGGATCAATAAGATGTTGACGATGTTGGAGCCGATCGCGGTGCCGATCGCCAGATCGATCTGGCCATGCATGGAAGCGGCGACGGAAACAATAATCTCAGGCAGAGATGTCCCTATCCCGACGACGGTCATGCCGATGATAATCGGCGGGATCCCCAGCGTCCGGCATAATATCGACGCGGCATAAACCAGACGATCAGCGCTGTAGACCACAAGTAAAAGACCAATAATTAACAGAGCCGTCGCTAATAGCATCTAAAATCCTTTCTTCAGGTATATACACTTCATCCTTCACGTGTCTCTTCGTTGGCTGCGCCTGCTCACCTCAGTCACTTACTTAGGTAAGCTCCTGAGGTTCCCAGGCTTGCCGCCTCGATGCAGCATGAATGATTGTGTGTATAATCGGGGTCCGCGGCGCAGGGCAGTTCCTGAGAACGTTACGAACTCTTAATTTTGACTTTAAGCGCTGTAAAAGTAAAACAAATGCCAGCTTTAGCTAACTCCTGCAGGTAAGATTCTGTAAAAATGTTGGGTTTCGGGTGAGATAACGCGTCATGCTTGTCTCATGAAGTCTATAAAGGATGATCCTATGAGCCAGACTGAGGCGAATTTAGTCGACATACGAGGCGTCAGCTTTTCCCGCGGCAACCGCGTGATTTTCGATGATATTTCGCTGTCGGTGCCGCGCGGCAAGATCACCGCGATCATGGGGCCGTCAGGGATCGGTAAGACCACGCTGCTGCGTTTGATCGGCGGGCAAATTCCGCCAGATTCGGGTGAGATCCTCTTCGATGGCGAGAATGTGCCGCAAATGTCGCGTTCCCGCCTTTATACCGTGCGTAAGCGCATGAGTATGCTGTTTCAGTCCGGCGCGCTGTTTACCGATATGAACGTTTTCGACAACGTGGCGTACCCGTTGCGTGAGCATACGCAACTGCCGGACGCGTTGCTGCACAGCACGGTGATGATGAAACTCGAAGCCGTTGGTCTGCGCGGTGCGGCGAATCTCATGCCGTCTGAACTTTCCGGCGGGATGTCGCGCCGGGCGGCGCTGGCGCGGGCAATCGCGCTGGAGCCGGACCTCATCATGTTCGACGAGCCGTTTGTCGGTCAGGATCCCATTACCATGGGCGTGCTGGTGAAGCTGATTTCTGAGCTCAACAGCATCCTGGGTGTGACCTGCGTCGTGGTGTCTCACGATGTCCCTGAAGTGCTCAGCATCGCCGATTTCGCCTATATCGTGGCGGACAAAAAAATCGTCGCTCAGGGGAGTGCGCAGTCGTTGCGGGAAAATAGCGATCCCCAGGTACGTCAGTTCCTGGATGGCATCGCCGACGGCCCGGTGCCGTTCCGCTATCCCGCTGGCGACTATCATCAAGATCTCTTACCAGGCACAGGGAGTTAACTGACTCATGCTGTTAAATGCACTGGCTGCGCTCGGGCGTCGGGGGATTAAAACCACCGCCACGTTTGGTCGCGCCGGGTTAATGTTATTCAATGCCGTCGTCGGCAAGCCTGAGTTTCGCAAACACGCGCCACTGCTGGTTCGCCAGCTGTATAACGTGGGTGTGTTGTCGATGCTTATCATCATCGTCTCGGGCGTGTTTATCGGGATGGTGCTTGGGCTACAGGGCTATCTGGTGCTGACCACGTACAGCGCGGAAACCAGCCTCGGTATGCTGGTGGCGCTGTCACTGCTGCGTGAGTTGGGGCCGGTGGTCGCCGCGCTGCTCTTTGCCGGTCGTGCCGGGTCGGCACTGACTGCGGAAATCGGCCTGATGCGCGCGACAGAACAACTCTCCAGCATGGAAATGATGGCGGTTGATCCGCTGCGCCGGGTGATTTCACCGCGCCTGTGGGCCGGGATCATCTCCCTGCCGCTGCTGACGATCATTTTCGTGGCGGTAGGCGTCTGGGGTGGTTCGCTGGTCGGTGTGAGCTGGAAGGGCATTGACGCAGGATTTTTCTGGACGGCGATGCAAAACGCCGTCGACTGGCGCCTTGATCTGGTGAACTGCCTGATCAAGAGCGTGGTATTCGCCATTACGGTGACATGGATTGCGTTATTCAACGGTTACGATGCGATCCCCACGTCGGCCGGGATCAGCCGGGCAACGACGCGCACGGTGGTGCATTCGTCGCTGGCGGTCCTCGGACTGGATTTTGTGCTGACAGCATTGATGTTTGGGAATTGAGTTCATGCAAACGAAAAAAAGTGAAATCTGGGTGGGTGTGTTTCTGCTGGTCGCGTTGTTAGCGGCGCTGTTCATCTGCCTGAAAGCGGCAAACGTCACGTCGATGCGCACCGAGCCGACTTATCGTCTCTATGCGACGTTCGACAATATCGGCGGGCTGAAGGCGCGCTCCCCGGTGCGTATTGGCGGCGTGGTGATTGGCCGTGTGGCGGACATTTCCCTCGATCCCAAAACCTATCTGCCGCGCGTGGCGATGGATATCGAAGAGCGTTACAACAAAATCCCGGATACCAGTTCTCTGGCGATTCGCACTTCCGGTCTGCTCGGCGAGCAATTTCTGGCGCTCAACGTCGGGTTTGAAGACCCGGAACTGGGAACGTCTATCCTTAAAGAAGGTGACACCATCCAGGACACGAAGTCCGCTATGGTGCTTGAAGACTTAATCGGTCAGTTCCTTTACAACAGTAAAGGCGATGACAATAAGAATTCTGGCGATGCGCAAGGGGCCGGTGAGGGACATACTGACGCAGCACCGTCCGCAGCAGGTACGACGAAATAATTTCAGGAGAATGAAGACATGTTTAAACGTTTACTGATGGTTGGCATGTTGGTGCTTGCGCCATTGACGGCAGCAAATGCAGCCGACCAGTCTAACCCCTACAAATTGATGAATGAGGCGGCGCAGAAGACCTTCGACCGCCTCAAAAATGAACAGCCGCAAATTCGCTCTAACCCGGACTACCTGCGTCAGGTCGTCGACCAGGAGCTGTTGCCGTATGTCCAGGTCAAATATGCCGGGGCGCTGGTGCTGGGGCGTTACTATAAAGAAGCAACACCTGCGCAGCGTGACGCGTACTTCGCGGCGTTCCGTGAATATCTGAAACAGGCTTACGGCCAGGCGCTGGCGATGTATCACGGCCAGACTTACCAGATTGCGCCTGAGCAGCCGCTGGGCGATGCGACTATCGTGCCGATCCGCGTGACCATTATCGATCCGAACGGCCGTCCGCCAGTGCGTCTGGATTTCCAGTGGCGTAAAAACAGCCAGAGCGGTAACTGGCAGGCGTATGACATGATCGCGGAAGGCGTCAGCATGATCACCACCAAGCAAAATGAGTGGAGTGACCTGCTGCGTACCAAAGGCGTTGATGGTCTTACGGCGCAACTGCAGTCCATCGCGAAACAGCCGATCACCCTGGAACAGAAGAAATAATGGCAAACGAACTGAGCTGGAATCGCGAAAACGGCCGTCTGTCGTTGTATGGCGAGCTGGATCAGGACTGGCTGGTTCCACTGTGGAATGCCCGCGCTGACGCGACCAAAGAGGTGGACGTGATCGACCTGGCCGGTGTGACCCGCGTGGATACCGCCGGGCTGGCGTTGCTGATCCACCTGATTGCGGATATCCGCGCGCAGGGCAGAACGGTCAGCCTCAGCGGAAAAAGCGAAAATATGCAGACGCTGGCTCAGTTATATAACCTGCCTGCGGATATGATCCCGTAATTCTTTCAGTACGTTATTATTCAAAGCCCCATTGTTTTTCAGAATGGGGCTTTTTGCTTGTTTAAGACAGCGCCACTTTCCACTAAGATGATGAGCTGTTTACCTAACCAGATGAAATTTGAACCCATGGAAAATCATGAAATTCAGACAGTGCTGATGAACGCACTCTCGCTAAAGGAAGTCCACGTCTCTGGCGATGGCAGTCACTTTCAGGTTATTGCTGTGGGTGAGTTGTTTGACGGAATGAACCGGGTCAAGAAACAGCAAACCATCTATGGCCCGCTGATGGAATACATTGCGGATAACCGCATCCATGCGCTGTCGATCAAAGCGTATACGCCGCAAGAGTGGGAACGCGATCGCAAACTGAACGGCTTTTGAGCCGGAGCGACTGCGCTCCGGCAAATGTGAATTCTTAACAGAGACCAGAATTAATGGATAAATTTCGTGTGCAGGGGCCCACGCGGCTCCAGGGCGAAGTCACCATCTCAGGTGCAAAAAACGCCGCGCTTCCTATCCTCTTCGCTACGCTGCTGGCGGAAGAGCCGGTAGAGATCCAGAACGTACCGAAGCTGAAAGACATCGACACCACGATGAAACTGCTGAGCCAGCTCGGCACCAAAGTTGAGCGTAACGGCTCCGTCTGGATCGACGCCGGTCCGGTCGACGTTTACTGCGCCCCTTACGAGCTGGTCAAAACCATGCGCGCGTCCATCTGGGCGCTGGGTCCGCTGGTGGCGCGTTTCGGGCAGGGGCAGGTTTCTCTGCCAGGCGGCTGTGCGATCGGCGCACGTCCGGTGGATCTGCATATCAGCGGCCTTGAGCAACTGGGCGCTGAAATTAAGCTGGAAGAAGGTTACGTCAAAGCGTCTGTGAATGGCCGCCTGAAAGGCGCGCATATCGTCATGGACAAAGTCAGCGTGGGTGCGACCGTCACCATCATGAGTGCGGCGACGCTGGCGGAAGGGACGACCATTATCGAAAACGCGGCCCGTGAGCCGGAGATTGTCGATACCGCAAACTTCCTCAATACGCTGGGCGCGAAAATCAGCGGGCAGGGTACCGATCGCATCACCATTGACGGTGTTACCCGTCTTGGCGGCGGTGTTTACCGCGTCCTGCCGGATCGTATCGAAACCGGCACGTTCCTCGTCGCGGCAGCCATTTCTGGCGGTAAAATCATGTGCCGCAACGCCCAACCGGATACGCTGGATGCGGTGCTGGCAAAACTGCGTGAAGCCGGTGCGGAAATCGAAACCGGTGAAGACTGGATCAGCCTCGACATGCACGGCAAACGCCCGAAAGCGGTGAACGTGCGTACTGCGCCGCATCCGGGCTTCCCGACGGATATGCAGGCCCAGTTCACATTGCTGAACCTGGTTGCTGAAGGCACCGGTGTGATCACCGAAACCATCTTTGAAAACCGCTTTATGCACATTCCTGAGCTGATTCGTATGGGTGCGCATGCGGAGATCGAAAGCAACACGGCTATCTGCCACGGTGTTGAAACGTTGTCCGGGGCGCAGGTGATGGCGACGGATCTGCGCGCATCGGCCAGTCTGGTGCTGGCAGGGTGTATCGCGGAAGGCACCACGGTGGTTGATCGTATCTATCATATCGATCGCGGTTACGAGCGCATTGAAGACAAACTGCGTGCGCTGGGCGCGAATATTGAGCGCGTGAAAGGCGAGTAACGCGAATCTCTCTGAAAACGCAGCCCCCTGCCGTGCTGGCAAGGGGGTTGCTGCCACAGTTACTTCTTGTTGCGTTGCCGCATCAGGCGCGTTCTGTCGATAAACTCATGCGTGATGGGATCATGATACCGGGAAGGCCAGATAATCCAGGGATCGGTCTCAAGCGCTGTCGCGATAATCACTTCACCTTTTGGCCAGGGTCGGGTCAGGGCATTGGCGAGCGTCGACGAGCTAAGTCCGTTTTTTCGGGACTCCGCCGCCAGTGACGTACCTTTTTTGCGTAATCCTGAAATGATATCGGCCGGATGCCAGTCAATAAACTTATCCATTTTTTCTCCCTGTAATTGACGTTATCAGAGTGTCGCCGCGTACTGCGACCCGGTTACTATAACGCCGGAAGAAGATTTGTTCTAAAAAGTTCAAGTAAAGTGATGTAAGATTCGGAAAATATCAAGGTATCAGGGAACTACGAGAAAATAATGATTGTTTTATTGGAATGTTCTCGCACTTTTGTACGAGAACATGTCAATTAACGATCGCGCTGAACAGCGATGTGGGCAAGGGCGATAAGCGCGTCGCGCCAGGGAGTATCGGGCAGAACCTGAAGTGCGGTAATGGCTTTATCCGCTTCCTCTTCCGCGCGGGTACGCGTCCATTCAAGGGAACCGCAGGAAGCCATGGTTTCCAGCACGGGTTCCAGTAAATGCCGTCCGTTACCCTGCTCAATGGCGCTGCGGATCATCGCCGCCTGTTCAGCGGTACCGTGACGCATCGCATGCAGCAGCGGCAGCGTCGGTTTGCCTTCATTCAGGTCATCACCGACGTTTTTACCCAGCGTCTGGCCGTCAGCGCTGTAATCCAGCAGATCGTCGATCAACTGGAACGCGGTGCCCAGGTAGCGACCATAATCCTGCAACCCTTTCTCCTGTTCTGGCGTACAGTTCGCCAGCAGACCGGAGCACTGGGCCGCCGCTTCGAACAACCGCGCGGTCTTGCTATAGATGACGCGCATGTAGTTCGCTTCGGTGATGTCAGGGTCGTTGACGTTCATCAACTGCAGCACTTCCCCTTCGGCGATCACGTTGACCGCCTCGGACATGATTTCCAGAACTTTCAGCGAACCGAGGCTGGTCATCATCTGAAACGCGCGGGTATAGATGAAGTCACCTACCAGCACGCTGGCGGCGTTACCAAATGCGGCATTGGCGGTGGCTTTACCGCGTCGCATGTCGGACTCATCCACAACATCGTCATGAAGTAGGGTAGCCGTGTGGATAAACTCGATCAGCGCAGCGATAGTGACGTGAGCGTTACCCTCATAGCCCACCGCGCGCGCAGCCAGTACCGCAATCATCGGTCGGATGCGTTTACCGCCGCCGCTGATGATGTAGTACCCCAGTTGACTGATCAACTGCACGTCGGAATTGAGCTGTTTGAGAATTGTCGCATTGACTCCCGCCATGTCTTGCGCGGTTAACTCATTGATTTTTTCTAAATTCATCGCAAAAGCCGGGCTAAATGTCCTGTTTACCGCTGACTCTCAGGAGAAAGCGTAGGGTTTACCTTAGAATTGTAGACATGATTGTACTGAAAAAACGCGCCAGATAAACGTTGCCGTGCCAGTTGTGTTTTTTTTCTGCATGGATTGACGATCACACTTGTCAAAGCCGCGCGTTTTGCGTAATATTCGCGCCCTATTGTGAATATTTATAGCGCACTCTGAATCACACGATTACGTGCGCGGAAGCGGAGTTTTATATGTACGCGGTTTTCCAAAGTGGTGGTAAACAACACCGAGTAAGCGAAGGTCAGACCGTTCGCCTGGAAAAGCTGGACATCGCAACTGGCGAATCTGTTGAATTCGCTGAAGTTCTGATGATCGCAAACGGTGAAGAAGTCAAAATCGGCGTTCCTTTCGTTGATGGCGGCGTAATCAAAGCTGAAGTTGTTGCTCACGGTCGTGGCGAGAAAGTTAAAATCGTTAAGTTTCGTCGCCGTAAACACTACCGTAAGCAGCAGGGCCACCGTCAGTGGTTCACTGACGTGAAAATTACTGGCATCAGCGCCTAAGACCTGAGGAGAGATTTAAATGGCACATAAAAAGGCTGGCGGCTCCACTCGTAACGGTCGCGATTCAGAAGCTAAACGCCTGGGCGTTAAGCGTTTCGGCGGCGAATCCGTTCTGGCGGGTAGCATCATCGTTCGTCAACGTGGCACCAAATTCCACGCTGGCACTAACGTAGGTTGCGGTCGTGACCACACTCTGTTTGCTAAAGCAGACGGTAAAGTGAAATTCGAAGTTAAAGGCCCGAACAACCGTAAATACATCAGCATCGTTGCTGAGTAAGGTTTTCTCGGTCCGGTAACGGATTAAAGCCCCGCAACGTGTTGCGGGGCTTTTTACATTGGAAGTCCGGTAAAATTTCTGCAGGAAACAACGGGCATGAAGCAGCAGGCAGGCATTGGTATTCTTTTGGCGCTCACCACAGCGATTTGCTGGGGCGCGTTGCCAATCGCCATGAAACAGGTGCTTGAAGTGATGGAGCCGCCGACAGTGGTGTTCTATCGCTTTCTGATGGCAAGCATTGGCCTGGGGGCGATCCTGGCGGTTAAAGGAAAACTCCCGCCGCTGCGTATTTTTCGAAAACCGCGCTGGCTGGTGCTGTTAGCCATTGCCACGGGCGGTCTGTTCGGAAACTTCATTTTGTTCAGCTCTTCCCTGCAATACCTTAGCCCGACGGCGTCGCAGGTGATTGGTCAGTTGTCGCCGGTCGGCATGATGGTGGCGAGCGTTTTCATCCTCAAAGAGAAAATGCGCGGCACCCAGGTGATTGGCGCGCTGATGCTGCTCAGTGGCCTGGTGATGTTCTTCAACACCAGCCTGATTGAAATTTTTACCCGTCTGACGGACTACACCTGGGGCGTGATTTTCGGCGTTGCCGCAGCCACCGTGTGGGTGAGCTATGGCGTCGCGCAAAAGGTGTTATTGCGCCGTCTGGCGTCACAGCAGATCCTCTTTTTGCTGTACACTTTATGTACAATAGCGTTGTTGCCGCTGGCTGAACCCGGGCAAGTGTTTGCGCTGAACAACTGGCAACTGGCCTGCCTGATTTTCTGCGGGTTGAACACCCTGGTGGGTTACGGTGCGCTGGCTGAGGCCATGGCGCGCTGGCAGGCGGCACAGGTGAGCGCGTTAATCACGCTTACCCCCTTATTTACGCTGTTATTTTCAGATTTATTGTCACTGGCCTGGCCCGATTTCTTCGCCAGACCGATGTTAAACCTTTTAGGTTATCTCGGTGCGTTTGTCGTGGTTGCGGGCGCGATGTATTCCGCCATTGGTCATCGTCTTTGGGGACGCTGGCGCAAGCGTGAAGCGGTGATACCCTTGCCGCGCTCAGGCGAATGATTTACGGAGAGTAAAATGAAGTTTGTTGATGAAGCAACGATCCTTGTGGTCGCAGGTGATGGCGGTAATGGTTGCGTCAGCTTCCGCCGCGAAAAATACATTCCGAAAGGTGGCCCGGATGGCGGCGATGGCGGCGACGGCGGCGATGTCTGGCTTGAGGCGGATGAAAACCTCAACACGCTGATCGACTATCGTTTCGAAAAAGCCTTCCGCGCTGAGCGCGGGCAGAACGGCCAGAGCCGCGACTGTACCGGTAAACGTGGTCAGGACGTCACCGTGAAGGTGCCGGTCGGAACGCGCGTTATCGACCAGGGCACTGGTGAAGTCATGGGCGACATGACCAAACACGGTCAGCGCCTGATGGTCGCGAAGGGCGGCTGGCACGGCCTGGGCAACACCCGTTTTAAATCCTCCGTCAACCGTACCCCGCGTCAGAAAACAATGGGTACGCCGGGCGACAAGCGCGACCTGCAACTGGAGCTGATGCTGCTGGCGGACGTCGGTATGCTGGGCATGCCGAATGCCGGTAAATCCACGTTTATCCGCGCAGTATCTGCAGCGAAGCCGAAAGTGGCGGACTATCCGTTTACCACGCTGGTGCCGAGTCTGGGCGTTGTCCGTATGGATAACGAGAAGAGCTTCGTGGTCGCTGACATCCCCGGGCTGATTGAAGGCGCTGCTGAAGGCGCAGGTCTGGGAATTCGCTTCCTGAAGCACCTTGAACGCTGCCGCGTACTGCTGCATCTCATCGATATCGAGCCGATCGACGGTTCCGATCCGGTGGAAAATGCCCGTATCATCACTGGCGAGCTGGAGAAATACAGTGAAAAACTGGCCTCCAAGCCGCGCTGGCTGGTCTTCAATAAGATCGACCTGATGGATAAAGCGACTGCGGAAGCGAAGGCGAAAGCTATCGCGGAAGCCCTGGGCTGGGAAGATAAGTATTATCTTATCTCTGCGGCGAGCCAGGTCGGCGTGAAAGATCTGTGCTGGGACGTGATGACCTTTATCATCGAAAATCCGATTGTTCAGACCGAAGAAGAGAAAGTCGCAGAGAAAGTCGAGTTTATGTGGGATGACTATCACCGTGAACAGCTCGAAGAGACAGACGTCGAGGACGATGAAGACTGGGACGACGACTGGGATGAAGACGACGAAGAAGGTGTCGAATTTATCTACAAGCGTTAAGTCAGAAAGGCTCCCGACGGGAGCCTTTTACATTAGTTATTCTGATAAATATCTTTGTACAACCGGCTTTCAAAGCGAACCAACGGAATTCGGCGGTTGCGCTGATCGGCAGGCTCTACCGCATAGCCGGAAAGGTACTGCACAAAGGCCATGCGCTGACCGCTGGCGGTGGTGATGAAACCGGCAAGGTTATAAACGCCCTGTAGCGATCCCGTTTTCGCCGAGACTTTTCCATCCACCCCTGCCGCGTGCAGACCCGCACGGTATTGCAGCGAACCGTCGTGACCGGCGAGCGGCAACATAGTGATGAAATTCAGTTCGTTGTCATGCTGGGCGATGTACTGCAACACCTGCATCATCGTCGCCGGGGCGAGCAGGTTATGGCGTGATAACCCGGAACCGTCGGCAATAATCGTATTACCTAAGTCTACCCCTGCCTGCTGACGAAGGATCTGCCGCACGGCATCGGAGCCCGCCCGCCAGGTGCCCGGCACGCCGAAACGTGCATGACCAATCATACGAAATACGGTATCGGCAATCATGTTATCTGATTTTTTCAGCATGATTTTCAGCAGGTCATGCAGCGGCGCTGACTGCTTGCTGGCGATCACCGTGCCCGGTTCACCGGGGAGCGTCTGGCGCAGCAGGGTGCCGGTGTAGCTGATGCCTGCCTGTTTGAGCTCGTCTTTCAGAATGGCCCCGGCGTAAGCCGCGCCATCCTGAATGGCAAATGCCAGCGGCAAAGGTTCGCTGCGCTGCGGCAGGCAACCTGTCAGCGTGAAACGGTTGAGATCACCTGGCACGACGTCAAGTTCGCAGTACTGAGCATCGCCAGAGCCACGCGCCAGTGTACGCACCTGGCTGAACATGGTGACCGGGTAGTAAGACGCGACGCGAATGAACGCCAGATCGCCGGGTTTTTGCGCGCTATAAAGTGACACCGAGAAACAGTTACGATCGACAATCGCGGCGGCGGGCGGCGCGCTAAAACACTGCGTCATGTCGTTCCACGGCCAGCCAGGCGCTTTGTCATGACTGGCAAAAATGGAGGTGTCGATGAGGAGATTTCCCTCGATTTTTTCGACGCCAGATCGCTTCAGAACGGCCACCATATTGCGGATATCCTGACGTTTTAGCGTCGGATCGCCACCGAAACGGGCGATAAGGTCGCCTTTCAGAACGCCACTTTGTACGCTACCCTTACTTTCCAGTGTGGTCGTAAAACGAAAGTCCGGGCCGAGCTGGAGCAGCGCTGCCAGTGCCGTAATCACTTTCTGTGTACTGGCCGGTAACGCCATCTGCTGAGCGTGATAGTCAATCTCTGGCGACGGTGCGCCGACTTTTTGAACCATAAGCGCAAGATTGGCACCTGCGGGAAGCTGGTTAACGTATTCGTCAACATTCGCCGCCTGCACACCGAACGCTATACTGGTGGTCAATCCGATGATAAATCTGGAAAATCGCATAATCCCGCGCTAACAACCTGGAAACCAGCCGCCATACTACGGCGCATTGCCCTGAAAAGTAAACGATGACCCATAGTGAACTTCAGGTTAAAATGCGTATCAAATGAAAAAATTGCTGCTGACCTGGGGTTTTTCCCCGGGTCAGTTTTCTTTTGCTTTTGTCCCGCCATTCACGGGGTGGAAGCGCCGGAACGGCGTTAATCCGTTCCTCGAAGGAATGATGAAAGAGGTATAACCAATGCAAGCTATTCCGATGACCTTACGTGGTGCCGAAAAACTACGCGAAGAACTGGAGTACCTGAAATCCGTTCGTCGCCCTGAAATCATTGCGGCCATCGCCGAAGCCCGTGAGCACGGCGATCTGAAAGAAAATGCGGAATACCATGCCGCGCGAGAGCAGCAGGGTTTTTGCGAAGGTCGTATCAAAGACATCGAAGCGAAATTGTCTAACGCGCAGGTCATCGACATCACCAAAATGCCGAAAAACGGCCGGGTGATTTTTGGCGCGACAGTGAGCGTTCTGAACCTCGATAACGACGAAGAGCAGACCTACCGTATCGTGGGTGATGATGAAGCGGATTTTAAGCAGAATCTGATTTCTGTGAACTCGCCTATCGCGCGCGGCCTGATTGGCAAAGAGCAGGATGACGTTGTGGTCATCCGTACGCCGGGCGGCGAAGTCGAATACGAAATCATCAAGGTGGAATACCTGTGATTTCATCTCAGCACATGGCGTGTTGAGAGATTGTAAAGATAAGAAAAAGGCCGCGATGCGGCCTTTTAACAACGTAAAGAGCATGGCATTTTGCTCGTCTGCTCGCGGAACCCTCGTTTTACACAACCTTGTGTGCGACTTTAGGATATTCTTAGCGTGGCAATGAGATTTTTCGCTCTTTGGTTGGACGGTACAGAACCAGTGTTTTACCGATGACCTGGACATTGCAGGCGCCGGTTTCACGGACGATAGCTTCCACGATCAGGCTTTTCGTCTCACGGTCTTCAGAGGCGATCTTAATCTTGATCAGCTCGTGGTGATCCAACGCTTGTTCAATCTCGGCCAGTACCCCTTCGGTCAAACCATTATTGCCAAGCATTACTACTGGCTTGAGCGGATGTGCCAGACCCTTGAGGTGCTGTTTTTGTTTAGTACTCAGATTCATCGTATATTTTTACTTACGTTGGGATTGAAAACGGTACATTCTACCGCCATCTCCCTAATATCGCCAAATTGCCGCGTCGAAATTTACGTCGGTGTATACGATGAAACCGGATGGAAAGTTAAATGACAGGTAAAAAGCGTTCTGCCAGCTCAAGCCGTTGGCTCCAGGAACACTTTAGCGATAAATATGTTCAACAGGCACAGAAAAAGGGGTTGCGTTCCCGTGCCTGGTTTAAACTTGATGAAATACAGCAAAGTGACAAGCTTTTTAAGCCGGGAATGACGGTGGTCGATCTCGGTGCGGCACCCGGTGGTTGGTCGCAATATGCGGTCACGCAAATCGGCGGAACGGGCCGGATCATCGCGTGTGATCTTTTACCTATGGATCCTATCGTTGGAGTGGACTTCCTTCAGGGCGATTTTCGTGATGAATTAGTCCTGAAAGCGTTACTTGAGCGCGTGGGTGACAGTAAAGTACAGGTTGTCATGTCCGATATGGCACCGAACATGTGTGGAACCCCCGCGGTGGATATCCCGCGGGCCATGTATCTGGTGGAACTGGCGCTCGAAATGTGTCGGGATGTACTGGCGCCAGGCGGTAGTTTTGTAGTCAAAGTGTTCCAGGGCGAAGGTTTCGAGGAGTACCTAAGGGAAATTCGCTCCCTGTTTACGAAAGTGAAAGTTCGTAAGCCGGACTCTTCGCGCGCACGTTCGCGTGAAGTGTACATTGTAGCGACCGGGCGAAAATAATAGACAGCGGATTTCAGGTGAAATTTTGAAAGACGCTGGATATAGAGTATCCTGACGCTGTTTTTAACACAGTTGTAATAAGAGGTTAATCCCTTGAGTGACATGGCGAAAAACCTAATACTCTGGCTGGTCATTGCTGTTGTGCTGATGTCAGTATTCCAGAGCTTTGGGCCCAGCGAGTCGAATGGCCGTAAGGTGGAATATTCTACCTTCCTGCAAGAGGTCAATAATGACCAGGTTCGCGAAGCGCGTATCAACGGACGTGAGATCAACGTTACCAAGAAAGATAGTAACCGTTACACGACTTACATTCCGGTTAACGATCCTAAGCTGCTTGATAACCTGCTGACCAAAAACGTCAAAGTGGTTGGTGAACCGCCGGAAGAGCCGAGCCTGCTGGCTTCTATCTTCATTTCCTGGTTCCCGATGCTGCTGTTGATTGGCGTCTGGATCTTCTTCATGCGCCAGATGCAGGGCGGTGGCGGCAAGGGGGCTATGTCGTTCGGTAAAAGCAAAGCCCGTATGCTGACGGAAGATCAGATCAAAACCACCTTCGCTGACGTTGCCGGTTGCGACGAAGCAAAAGAAGAGGTGGCGGAGCTGGTCGAATACCTGCGCGAGCCAAGCCGTTTCCAGAAACTGGGCGGTAAAATCCCGAAAGGTGTCCTGATGGTCGGCCCTCCGGGTACCGGTAAAACGCTGCTGGCGAAAGCGATCGCCGGTGAAGCGAAAGTGCCGTTCTTTACGATTTCCGGTTCTGACTTCGTTGAAATGTTCGTGGGTGTCGGTGCATCTCGTGTGCGTGACATGTTCGAACAGGCCAAGAAGGCAGCACCTTGCATTATCTTCATCGATGAAATCGATGCCGTGGGTCGCCAGCGTGGTGCCGGGCTCGGTGGTGGTCACGATGAACGTGAACAGACTCTGAACCAGATGCTGGTTGAGATGGACGGTTTCGAAGGCAACGAAGGTATCATCGTTATCGCTGCTACTAACCGTCCTGACGTTCTGGACCCTGCGCTGCTGCGTCCTGGCCGTTTCGACCGTCAGGTAGTGGTCGGTCTGCCGGATGTTCGTGGTCGTGAGCAGATCCTGAAAGTGCACATGCGTCGCGTACCGCTGTCGCCGGATATTGATGCCGCGATCATTGCCCGTGGTACACCTGGCTTCTCGGGCGCTGACCTCGCAAACCTCGTGAACGAAGCCGCGCTGTTTGCCGCGCGTGGCAACAAACGCGTGGTATCGATGGTGGAATTCGAGAAAGCGAAAGACAAAATCATGATGGGTGCGGAACGTCGCTCCATGGTGATGACGGAAGCGCAGAAAGAATCCACGGCGTACCACGAAGCGGGTCATGCGATTATTGGTCGCCTGGTGCCAGAACACGATCCGGTACACAAAGTGACGATTATCCCGCGTGGACGCGCGCTCGGTGTGACCTTCTTCCTGCCGGAAGGCGACGCGATCAGCGCCAGCCGTCAGAAACTGGAAAGCCAGATTTCAACGCTGTATGGCGGTCGTCTGGCGGAAGAGATCATCTACGGTGTGGAACATGTTTCGACCGGTGCGTCTAACGACATTAAAGTCGCGACTAACCTGGCGCGTAACATGGTGACGCAGTGGGGCTTCTCCGACAAACTCGGTCCGCTGCTGTATGCAGAGGAAGAGGGCGAAGTCTTCCTGGGTCGTTCCGTGGCTAAAGCCAAGCATATGTCCGACGAGACCGCGCGTATCATCGACCAGGAAGTGAAAGCGCTGATTGAACGTAACTACAATCGTGCTCGTCAGATCCTGAACGACAACATGGACATCCTGCATGCCATGAAAGATGCGCTCATGAAGTATGAGACCATCGATGCGCCGCAGATCGACGACCTGATGGCGCGTCGCGAAGTCCGCGCACCGGCAGGCTGGGAAGATCCCAATACGCCGAACAATTCTGACAATAACGGCACCCCGCGTGCGCCGCGTCCGGTCGATGAACCGCGTACGCCAAACCCGGGCAATACCATGTCAGAACAGTTGGGTGACAAATAAGTCATTGCTGTTGATGACGTATTCTCTGTCTGAAACCCTGGGGCTTGCCCCGGGGTTTTTCATATTCAAATAACCCTAAAAATACCAGGGACAAGACAATGAAACTGACTGCACAGGGCTCAGAACTTGACCTCAATTTTCCTCATGTCATGGGGATCCTTAACGTTACGCCTGATTCCTTTTCCGATGGCGGTACGCACAACACGCTGGTGGACGCGGTCAAACATGCCAATCTGATGATTAACGCGGGGGCGACCATCATCGATGTGGGGGGTGAATCAACACGTCCCGGAGCGGCAGACGTAAGTGTCGAAGAAGAGCTGGCGCGTGTGATCCCGGTGGTTGAAGCCATCGCGCAGCGCTTTGAAGTCTGGATTTCCGTCGATACCTCAAAACCAGACGTGATCCGCGAATCGGCGAGAGTGGGCGCTCACATTATTAATGATATCCGCTCACTCACCGAGCCGGGCGCGCTGGAAGCCTCGGCGGAAACGGGGCTGCCTGTCTGCCTGATGCATATGCAGGGTCAACCGAAAACCATGCAGGAAGCGCCGCACTACGATGATGTTTTCGCGGATGTAAATCGGTTCTTTATTGAGCAGATCGCACGTTGTGAGCGGGCAGGCATCGCAAAAGAGAAATTGTTGCTCGACCCGGGATTCGGTTTCGGTAAAAATCTCTCCCACAATTATGCCTTGCTCGCACGACTGTCCGAATTTCATCACTTTGGTCTGCCGTTGTTAGTGGGCATGTCGCGTAAATCGATGGTGGGCCAGTTGTTGAACGTGGGGCCGTCTGAGCGTTTGAGTGGAAGCCTTGCCTGTGCGGTGATCGCGGCGATGCAGGGCGCACAAATCATTCGCGTCCATGATGTAAAAGAAACGGTAGAAGCGATGCGCGTAGTCGAAGCGACGCTGTCAGCAAGGGAAAATAAACGCTATGAGTAATCGTAAATATTTTGGCACCGATGGTATCCGTGGTCGTGTTGGCGACGCGCCGATTACCCCTGATTTCGTTCTGAAGCTCGGCTGGGCGGCGGGGAAGGTGCTGGCGCGTCATGGATCGCGCAAAGTGATTATCGGTAAAGACACGCGTATTTCCGGCTATATGCTGGAGTCGGCGCTGGAAGCGGGACTGGCAGCCGCCGGGTTGTCTGCCTCATTCACCGGGCCAATGCCAACACCGGCGGTGGCTTACCTGACGCGCACTTTCCGCGCCGAAGCCGGTATTGTGATTTCCGCCTCCCACAACCCGTATTACGACAACGGGATCAAATTCTTCTCCATCGACGGCACCAAACTGCCGGATGACGTTGAAGAGGCCATTGAAGCGGAACTGGAAAAAGAGATCAGTTGTGTGGATTCCGCGGAACTCGGTAAGGCGAGCCGTATTGTCGATGCGGCGGGCCGTTACATTGAATTCTGCAAAGCGACCTTCCCGAACGAATTAAGCCTGAACGGCCTGAAAGTGGTGGTTGACTGCGCGAACGGCGCCACCTACCACATTGCGCCGAGCGTGTTCCGCGAACTGGGCGCGAAAGTGATTACCATGGGCTGCGAGCCGGATGGCGTCAATATCAACGAAGGCGTGGGCGCAACGGACGTTCGTGCGCTGCAAACTCGCGTTCTGGCTGAAAAAGCTGATCTCGGCATCGCGTTTGATGGCGACGGCGACCGCGTGATTATGGTCGATCACCAGGGCAACAAAGTTGATGGCGATCAGATCCTCTACATCATCGCCCGTGAAGGACTGCGTCAGGGTCAGCTGCGCGGTGGTGCCGTAGGCACGCTGATGAGCAATATGGGGCTGGAGCTGGCGCTGAAGCAACTGGGTATTCCGTTCGCACGCGCCAAAGTCGGCGACCGTTATGTCCTGGAACTGCTGCAGGAGAAAGGCTGGCGCATCGGTGCGGAGAACTCCGGCCACGTCATCCTGCTGGATAAAACCACCACTGGCGACGGTATCGTGGCTGGCCTGCAGGTGGTTGCGGCAATGGTGCGTAACCATATGAGCCTGTACGATCTGTGCAGTGGTATGAAGATGTTCCCGCAGGTGCTGGTCAACGTACGCTACAGTGCTGATTCCGCGAACCCGCTGGAGAATGACACCGTGAAAAGCGTCACTGCAGAAGTTGAAACGGCGCTGGCAGGGCGTGGCCGCGTACTGTTGCGTAAATCCGGTACCGAACCGTTAATTCGTGTGATGGTAGAAGGCGAAGATGATGCACAAGTTACCGCCTTTGCTCACCGTATCGCTGATGCGGTAAAAGCGGTGTAAAACGGCTTTCTAAGTGTTTAAAAAGGCGGCGCAAGTCGCCTTTTTTTCCGGCAATTATCCGCTTTTTGCTGTTTTTTTCCGCAGTTGGTACAATGCGATAAATTTGCCCTTGCGAAGGTTATTCGCTTTGGTTAGTATTCACACCCGCTTCAGTGGGAAACGTTAAAAACGCCCCGCTTTTATTGGTTGAAGCAATTGGCATGCGGTCACCCCGCAAGGAACAGGTTGATTATGTACGAAGCTCTTTTAGTTGTTTTCCTTATTGTGGCGATTGGCCTGATTGGTCTGATCATGCTGCAGCAAGGTAAAGGCGCTGATATGGGAGCCTCCTTTGGAGCAGGTGCTTCCGCCACGTTATTTGGTTCTAGCGGTTCTGGTAACTTCATGACCCGTATGACCGCATTACTGGCGACGCTGTTCTTTATCATCAGCCTGGTGCTGGGTAACCTGAACACCAATAAAACCAGTAAAGGAAGCGAGTGGGAATCTCTGAGTGCGCCAGCGAAAACTGAGCAGACTCAGCCAGCAGCACCGGCCCAGCCGAGCAGCGATATCCCGCGCTAATACAGTCGTGCCGAGGTGGTGGAATTGGTAGACACGCTACCTTGAGGTGGTAGTGCCCGATTGGGCTTACGGGTTCAAGTCCCGTCCTCGGTACCAATATTCCAGAAAAAGAGACGTCGAAAGACGTCTCTTTTTTTGTCTGTAATCCGCATGAATTGGACTGAATTCGCCTATGTTTGCTTATGCAGACTCACGTTCAATCAAGTGGAAGCCGATATCAATGATGGCCGCCTCTCCGGATGTCTGTTCAATACGATTGGCCAGCAACGTAGCGGCTCGCTGCCCGATAGCGCGTCTGTCCACGCTGACAGTGGTGATCGAGGGTCGATTGCTGGCAGCAAAATCGAGATCGCCGAAGCCAATGACGGCTAAATCGTGTGGAATACGTAATCCACGACTTTCTGCTTCCATTATTGCTCCCTGCGCCAGTGTGTCGGAACTGCAGACGATCACGTCAAATTCCCCGGCAGTAAAGAGCTGCGTTAGCCCGCTGCGACCTAACGACAGAGATGCCGGAAGCGGCACATCAACCTGCGGTATCGCGTGGATAGCATGGTGCGCAAGAACGTTGCATAACCCCTGTTTACGTTGGGCGGCGCGGCGATCAGCTGTCCATAACAGTCCCGGACGACGATATCCTTTACTCAACAGATATTCACCTGTAGCCTGCCCGACTTTTTCATGGGAAAAGCCGACCAGCATATCGAGGGGCGTTGGCGTGAGATCCCAGATTTCCACCACAGGAATGGCTGCGTTCAGAATCACTTTTTTCAGCCCGATGGTGTGATGGATCCCGGTCAACACCACGCCATCGGGGCGACGGGAAAGCAGGGTCGCCACCAGCTCTGCTTCTGTTTGTTCGGTATATCCTGCCACACACAGCAAAATATGATACCCGCGTCTTGCCAGCTCGTCGCTCAGTGACTGGATGGTATCGACAAACATGTTGTTGTTGATCTGTGGCACTACGACGGCAATCAGTTTACTGCGTCGTGACGCCAGCCCGCCCGCCAGTGCGTTAGGTATGTAGCCGGTGGTCCTCACCGCCTGCATCACTTTCTCAACCGTTTTAGGTCGCACCAATTGCGGAGCATTCAGCGCCCGACTCACTGTCATGGGCGAGAGCCCGGCGCTGCGGGCAACATCTTCCAGCGTGGGCGCGCGAGGTGATTTGGTGCTCTTCACTGTTGATGTACCTGCTAAATTTGCCGAATTAATTGTGCATTATTCATCATGCATGGGGCTATTGCCAGCGTCGGACCAGGAAACGCCGCAAATACAGCAGCTTACTTTTCTCAGTGGATGGCAAAATGTTATCGCTATCATTGTGTATTAGGCATTTTACCAGAATGTTTTGGATTGTGATCCGCTCTGCAGGAAATATCCTTCTTTATTCGCTGTATGTGATCGATTGTTCAAATTAATAGCAACTCTGTAGAAAAGGAAATGGCATGAACATATAAATGTTAGCGCAATCATTTTATCCAATAATCCGGAGAGAGACATGTCTTTAAGCGCAAATTCAAACGCGGTAACGTATGCCAAAGCGACTAATGTCAGAACGGCAGCGGAGACCGGTGACCGTATCGAATGGGTGAAGTTGTCACTGGCATTTCTGCCGCTGGCCACACCGGTGAGTGACGCAAAGGTATTGACCGGTCGTCAAAAACCCCTGACCGAAGTGGCGATCATCATCGCTGAAATCCGTAGCCGTGATGGATTTGAAGGCGTGGGTTTTAGTTACTCCAAACGCGCCGGTGGTCAGGGTATTTATGCCCATGCCAAAGAGATCGCCGACAATCTGCTTGGCGAAGATCCGAATGATATCGACAAAATCTACACTAAGCTGCTGTGGGCTGGCGCGTCCGTAGGGCGCAGCGGGATGGCGGTTCAGGCCATCTCTCCTGTCGACATTGCACTCTGGGATATGAAGGCCAAACGTGCGGGTCTGCCGCTGGCAAAACTGCTGGGTGCACACCGTGATTCTGTACAGTGCTACAACACCTCCGGTGGTTTCCTGCATACGCCGCTCGATCAGGTACTGAAGAATGTGGTGATCTCACGTGAAAACGGCATCGGTGGTATCAAGCTAAAGGTCGGGCAACCCAACTGTGCCGAGGATATTCGTCGCTTAACGGCCGTACGTGAAGCGCTGGGCGACGATTTTCCGCTTATGGTTGATGCTAACCAACAATGGGATCGGGAAACGGCAATCCGGATGGGCCGCAAAATGGAGCAGTTCAACCTTATCTGGATTGAAGAGCCACTGGATGCGTATGACATTGAAGGTCACGCACAGCTTGCCGCCGCGCTGGATACGCCAGTCGCTACCGGAGAAATGCTCACCAGCTTCCGCGAACATGAGCAGTTGATTCTTGGCAACGCCAGCGACTTTGTTCAGCCTGACGCACCGCGTGTCGGTGGTATCTCGCCGTTTCTGAAAATCATGGATCTGGCGGCAAAGCACGGTCGCAAACTTGCTCCGCATTTTGCTATGGAAGTCCACCTGCATCTTTCAGCCGCCTATCCACTGGAACCCTGGCTGGAGCATTTCGAGTGGCTGAACCCTCTGTTCAATGAGCAGCTCGAACTTCGTGATGGTCGTATGTGGGTCTCCGACCGTCATGGTCTGGGCTTTACGCTGAGTGAACAGGCGCGCCGCTGGACACAATTAAGCTGCGAATTTGGTAAACGTCCTTAGTTTCCGCAGGCGGGACTGATTTCCGCCCTCTTACCTTACAGAAATATTTCTGCCCTTACCTGAGGAGTAGAGAATGAACACAATAATAAAGCGTACCAAAGTGCGTTACAGCATCCTTATTTTTTTATTTCTTGCGACTGTATTTAATTATGCCGATCGTGCAACATTATCCGTTGTTGCCCCCATAATGAGTAAAGAGCTGGGTTTTGATCCTGAAGCGATGGGGCTGGCCTTTTCTTCCTTTGGTATTGCGTATGTGATAATGCAACTACCTGGCGGCTGGCTATTAGACCGCTATGGCTCCCGACTGGTCTACGGCTGCGCATTAATCGGCTGGTCATTGGTCACCATGTTCCAGGGCACCATTTATCTGTATGCCAGTCCATTAATTGTGCTGATTATTCTGCGTTTGCTGATGGGCGCAATTGAAGCACCAGCCTTTCCGGCCAACAGCCGTCTGAGCGTGCAGTGGTTTCCTAATAATGAACGCGGGTTTGTCACCTCCGTTTACCAGGCGGCACAATATATCTCGCTGGGCATTATTACTCCGCTGATGACTATTATCCTGCATAATTTAAGCTGGCATTTTGTCTTTTATTATATTGGTGCCATTGGGGTTATTCTCGGTGTGTTCTGGTTAATTAAAGTCAAAGACCCAATGCACCATCCAAAAGTTAATCAACAGGAAATTGATTATATTCGCAATGGTGGTGGTGAACCCACGCTTGGCAGCAAAAAGGAACCACAGAAGATAACGCTCGCCCAGATTAAAAGTGTCTGCGTAAATCGGATGATGATCGGTGTCTACATTGGCCAGTTCTGCGTCACATCCATCACGTGGTTCTTTCTGACCTGGTTTCCAACCTACCTGTATCAGGCCAAAGGAATGTCGATTCTGAAGGTCGGCTTTGTGGCCAGTATTCCTGCTATTGCAGGATTTATCGGCGGCCTGCTCGGCGGCGTCTTCTCAGACTGGCTGCTTAAACGCGGTTACAGCCTGACAATCGCCCGCAAACTGCCCGTGATTTGCGGCATGCTGCTCTCCTGCGTGATTGTTATCGCCAACTACACCTCGTCGGAATTTGTGGTGATTGCCGCCATGAGCCTGGCATTTTTCGCGAAGGGTTTTGGTAACCTCGGTTGGTGTGTGCTCAGCGATACTTCACCGAAAGAAGTGTTGGGTATTGCAGGGGGAGTGTTCAATATGTGCGGCAACATGGCGAGTATTATTACGCCGTTGGTTATCGGTGTGATTCTTGCGAATACGCAGTCGTTTGATTTTGCCATCCTGTACGTCGGTTCAATGGGACTTATTGGCCTCATTTCCTACCTGTTTATTGTTGGACCATTGAATCGTATTACGCTGGTACCGTCTGCGGCCTGATTGTCTTACTGGCGAAGGTTTCGCCCCCGCTGTTCCGGCATTGTACTCCGTCGGAACAGCGGTTTTTTTATCTGCGCATCGTACAACCCTACAGACTTTCCCCTTCGCGTTTTCTGAGGAGATGCGCTTTTACAGCAAACTGTAATCACAAAGGCCAACATATGCTGGCCTTTGAAAGAAGATTCAGCGGTGGTTATTTCTGCTTGCCGCTTTCCAGATTTTCGACCTGCGGCAGGCCATTGCCGGCATTAGACGAAAGCAGCCCGGTTTCCGCATAGCTGAACAGTTTTTCACGGGTATCGATGATGTCCAGATTACGCATGGTCAGTTGCCCGATACGATCATCCGCGGAGAAGACGGAGTCGCCTTTTTCCATCGTCAGACGTTCCGGCTTGTAGGTCAGGTTGTCGGAGACCGTGTTGAGGATCGAGTAGTCGTTACCGCGACGCAGTTCGAGCGTCACTTCGCCGGTAATCGCACTCGCCACCCAGCGCTGGAGTGCGTCACGCAGCATCAACGCCTGCGGATCAAACCAGCGGCCCTGATACAGCAGTTTGCCCAGTTGGCGACCATGCGCATGATACTGCTCGATGGTGTCTTCGTTATGAATACCGGTCAGCAGACGCTCGTAGGCGATATGCAGTAGCGCCATGCCCGGGGCTTCGTAAATGCCACGGCTTTTGGCTTCGATAATCCGGTTTTCGATCTGATCGCTCATGCCCAGACCATGGCGGCCACCGATGCGGTTAGCTTCCATCATCAGTTCCACGTCATTGCTGAACGTTTTGCCATTCAGGGCGACAGGATGACCGTGCTCAAAACGAACGGTAACCTCTTCCGCCGGGATCTTCACGCTCTCGTCCCAGAACTTCACGCCCATAATAGGGTTGACGATTTTCACGCTGGAATTCAGGAACTCCAGGTCTTTCGCTTCATGGGTTGCGCCGAGCATGTTGGAGTCGGTGGAATAGGCTTTCTCAACCGACATTTTATAGTTGAACCCGCAGGCGATCATGAACTCGGACATCTCATGACGGCCGCCCAGCTCATCAATAAAATCAGTATCGAGCCACGGCTTGTAGATTTGCAGCTCAGCGTTGGTCAGCAGGCCGTAGCGATAAAAACGCTCGATGTCGTTGCCTTTATAGGTGCTGCCATCGCCCCAAATGTTCACGCCGTCTTCTTTCATCGCGGCAACCAGCATGGTGCCGGTCACGGCACGGCCCAGCGGCGTGGTGTTAAAATAGGTCAGCCCGCCGGTGGTATTGTGGAATGCGCCACACTGGATGGCGGCAATGCCTTCGGCGACCAGCTGTTTACGGCAATCGATCAGGCGGGCGTTCTCGGCGCCGTATTCCATCGCGCGGCGCGGGATGGCGTCATAATCGTCTTCATCCGGCTGACCCAGATTCGCAGTATATGCATAAGGAATCGCACCTTTTTTTCGCATCCACAGCAGCGCGGCGCTGGTGTCCAGCCCGCCTGAGAAAGCGATACCAATCCGTTGACCTGTAGGAAGATGCTTGAGAATCGTCGTCATAAATAGAACCCTGCTAGCCAGACTATGATGAAACTGCCGTTAAGCTCTTATTGCATGTTTATGCAGTTTAAATGAGTTTTCATTTAATCATCTTTTGCGCATGACAGGAAGTGATTCACGCATTTTTCTTGAATTTTTCTTCCGCCGCCCGCATATGAGTATGCATAAGCGTAGTGGATCTATGCTGTTTGCGGGGAAGAGAAGTCGTGGGTTGACAGATCACATGATTTTTCAATATACTGCACCCCGATTTAACGTCCCGTCTTCGGTACCAAATCCCAGCAGTATTTGCACTTTTTACTTCGTATGAGTAAAATATGCCACGTTTCAGGCGCGGGGTGGAGCAGCCTGGTAGCTCGTCGGGCTCATAACCCGAAGGTCGTCGGTTCAAATCCGGCCCCCGCAACCATTTTCCCATAGAGTTTTTTTTCAAATATACTGTGAAGACATTGGGCTTCGTAGCTGGATTTGAAAGAAATCTCTTGGAAAATGTTTCCAGACCGCATTTGCGGTTATAGGGTTCAGTTATCTAAAGCCCCGATTTATCGGGGTTTTTTGTTATCTGACTACAGAATAACTGGGCTATACGCCCTTTTTTTATGTCCTGGGGGTGGGTTTGTCCACATTAGAGCAGAAATTAACTGAGATGCTCACTGCGCCAGTCGAAGCCTTAGGGTTTGAGCTGGTTGGCATTGAATTCGTTCGCGGGCGTACATCGACGCTACGCATCTATATTGATAGTGAAGATGGCATCAATGTTGATGATTGCGCTGATGTCAGTCATCAGGTCAGCGCGGTGATGGATGTCGAAGACCCTATCACTGTCGCCTACAACCTGGAGGTTTCTTCCCCGGGCCTCGATCGCCCTCTGTTCACTGCTGAGCACTACTCGCGTTTTGTGGGTGAAGAGGCCACGCTGGTCCTGCGTATGGCGGTTCAGAATCGTCGCAAATGGCAGGGCATCATTAAAGCGGTCGACGGTGAGATGATCACGGTAACCGTCGAAGGAAAAGATGAAGTGTTCGCGCTGAGTAACATCCAGAAGGCGAACCTGGTTCCCCACTTTTAACAGTCTGGATTGAGGTGAAAGGCCCCGATGAACAAAGAAATTTTGGCTGTTGTTGAAGCCGTTTCCAACGAAAAGGCGCTGCCGCGCGAGAAGATCTTCGAAGCGCTGGAAAGTGCTCTGGCAACGGCTACCAAGAAAAAATACGAACAGGAAATCGATGTTCGCGTTGAAATCGATCGCAAAAGCGGCGACTTCGATACCTTCCGTCGTTGGGTTGTGGTTGAAGAAGTCACCCAGCCGACCAAAGAAATCACCCTGGAAGCCGCCCGTTTTGAAGACGAAAGCTTCAACGTTGGCGACTATGTAGAAGACCAGATCGAATCGGTGACGTTTGACCGTATCACCACCCAGACCGCTAAACAGGTTATCGTACAGAAAGTGCGTGAAGCCGAGCGCGCGATGGTGGTTGATCAGTTCCGCGAGCACGAAGGCGAAATCATCACGGGTGTGGTGAAGAAAGTGAACCGCGACAACATCAGCCTGGATCTCGGCAGCAACGCTGAAGCCGTTATCCTGCGTGAAGACATGTTGCCGCGCGAAAACTTCCGTCCGGGTGACCGCATTCGCGGCGTGCTGTACGCCGTTCGTCCGGAAGCGCGTGGCGCCCAGTTGTTCGTGACCCGCTCCAAACCAGAAATGCTGATTGAGCTGTTCCGCATTGAAGTGCCGGAAATTGGTGAAGAAGTTATCGAAATCAAAGCTGCGGCCCGCGATCCGGGTTCTCGCGCGAAAATCGCTGTGAAAACCAACGACAAGCGTATCGACCCGGTCGGTGCCTGTGTTGGTATGCGCGGCGCGCGTGTGCAGGCGGTCTCCACCGAACTGGGTGGCGAGCGTATTGATATCGTTCTGTGGGACGACAACCCGGCCCAGTTCGTGATCAACGCGATGGCGCCTGCTGATGTCGCTTCCATTGTGGTCGACGAAGACAAACACACCATGGATATCGCGGTTGAAGCCGGTAACCTGGCGCAGGCCATCGGTCGTAACGGTCAGAACGTTCGTCTGGCTTCTCAGCTGAGCGGCTGGGAACTCAACGTAATGACGGTTGATGACCTGCAGGCGAAACACCAGGCTGAAGCGCACGCCGCTATCGATACCTTCACCAAATATCTCGATATTGATGAAGATTTCGCGACGGTGCTGGTGGAAGAAGGCTTCTCCTCACTGGAAGAACTGGCCTATGTGCCGATCAAAGAGCTGCTGGAAATTGACGGTCTTGATGAACCGACCGTAGAAGCACTCCGCGAACGCGCGAAAAACGCACTGACCACGCTGGCGCTGGCTCAGGAAGAAAGCCTCGGTGATAACAAACCGGCTGACGATCTGCTGAACCTTGAAGGTCTGGATCGCACAATGGCATTCAAACTGGCTGCCCGTGGTGTTTGTACGCTGGAAGATCTCGCCGAACAGGGCGTTGATGACCTGGCTGATATCGAAGGGATGACCGACGAGAAGGCTGGTGAACTCATCATGGCCGCCCGCAATATTTGCTGGTTCGGTGACGAAGCGTAATAAACTGTAGCAGGAAGGAACAGCATGACAGATGTAACCGTAAAATCGCTGGCCGCAGAGATTCAGACTTCCGTGGAACGCCTGGTACAGCAATTTGCTGATGCAGGGATCCCGAAGTCCGCTGAAGACTCTGTGACCGCGCAAGAGAAGCAAACTTTATTAACGCACCTGAACCGCGAGCATGGTTCAGGCCCGGATAAGTTGACGTTGCAGCGCAAAACGCGTAGCACATTAAGCATTCAGGGTACCGGTGGGAAAAGTAAATCGGTACAGATTGAAGTCCGCAAAAAACGCACCTTTGTAAAACGCGATCCTCAAGAAGCTGAGCGTCTCGCGGCCGAAGAAGAAGCGCAGCGTGAAGCGGAAGAGCAAGCCCGTCGTGAAGCTGAGGAAGCAGCCAAGCGTGAGGCGCAATTAAAAGCTGAACGTGAGGCCGCAGAACAAGCTAAGCGTGATGCCGCAGACAAGGCGAAACGCGAAGTAGCGGAAAAAGACAAAGTGAGCAATCAACAAATCGACGAAAAAACCAAAACCACCCAGGCTGAGAAAGTTCGCCGGGAAAACGAAGCTGCTGAGCTGAAGCGTAAAGCGGAAGAAGAAGCGCGTCGTAAACTGGAAGCTGAAGCCCGTCGTGTTGCGGAAGAAGCTCGCCGCATGGCGGAAGAAAATGCCAACACCTGGGCTGAGCAGGACGTCGTGGAAGACGACAAGAGCGACTATCACGTCACGACCTCTCAACATGCGCGCCAGGCTGAAGACGAAAACGATCGTGAAGTAGAAGGCGGTCGTGGCCGTGGTCGTAACGCGAAAGCCGCGCGCCCGAAAAAAGGCAACAAACACGCGGAATCCAAAGCTGATCGTGAAGAAGCGCGTGCCGCCATTCGTGGTGGTAAAGGCGGCAAACGTAAAGGCTCCACGCTGCAGCAGGGCTTCCAGAAGCCAGCACAGGCGGTTAACCGTGACGTCGTGATCGGCGAAACCATCACCGTTGGCGATCTGGCGAACAAGATGGCGGTCAAAGGCTCTCAGGTCATCAAAGCGATGATGAAACTGGGTGCAATGGCGACCATCAACCAGGTCATCGACCAGGAAACCGCACAGCTGGTTGCCGAAGAGATGGGCCACAAAGTTATCCTGCGTCGTGAAAACGAGCTGGAAGAAGCAGTAATGAGCGACCGTGATACCGGCGCTGCGGCTGAACCGCGTGCACCGGTAGTGACCATCATGGGTCACGTTGACCACGGTAAAACCTCGCTGCTCGACTACATTCGTTCGACGAAAGTGGCATCCGGTGAAGCGGGTGGTATCACCCAGCACATCGGTGCTTACCACGTTGAAACCGAAAACGGCATGATCACCTTCCTGGATACCCCGGGTCACGCCGCGTTTACCGCGATGCGTGCACGTGGTGCGCAGGCGACGGATATCGTTGTTCTGGTGGTTGCCGCAGACGACGGCGTGATGCCGCAGACCATCGAAGCTATCCAGCACGCGAAAGCGGCGCAGGTGCCGGTGGTGGTTGCAGTGAACAAAATCGATAAGCCAGAAGCGGATCCGGATCGCGTTAAAAACGAACTGGCTCAGTACGGCATCATCCCTGAAGAGTGGGGCGGCGATTGCCAGTTCGTCCACGTTTCGGCGAAAGCGGGAACCGGCATCGACGATCTGCTGAACGCCATCCTGCTGCAGGCGGAAGTGCTGGAGCTGAAAGCAATCCGTAAAGGCATGGCGAGCGGCGCGGTGATTGAATCCTTCCTGGATAAAGGTCGTGGCCCGGTGGCGACGGTTCTGGTTCGCGAAGGTACGCTGAACAAAGGCGATATCGTGCTGTGTGGCTTCGAATATGGCCGTGTTCGTGCAATGCGTGACGAACTGGGTCAGGAAGTGCTGGAAGCGGGTCCGTCTATCCCGGTTGAAATCCTCGGCCTGTCCGGTGTTCCGGCGGCGGGTGATGAAGTGACTGTAGTTCGTGACGAGAAAAAAGCGCGTGAAGTGGCACTGTATCGTCAGGGTAAATTCCGCGAAGTTAAACTGGCGCGTCAGCAGAAATCTAAACTCGAGAACATGTTTGCCAACATGACCGAGGGCGAAGTTCACGAAGTGAACATCGTACTGAAAGCTGACGTTCAGGGCTCTGTGGAAGCGATCACCGACTCTCTGCTGAAACTGTCTACCGACGAAGTGAAAGTGAAGATCGTGGGTTCCGGCGTAGGTGGTATCACCGAAACCGACGCGACGCTGGCAGCCGCTTCCGAAGCTATTCTGGTGGGCTTCAACGTCCGTGCCGATGCTTCTGCTCGCCGCGTGATCGAATCAGAAAGCCTGGATCTGCGTTACTACTCCGTCATCTATAACCTGATCGACGAAGTGAAAGCGGCGATGAGCGGCATGCTGTCTCCGGAACTGAAACAGCAGATCATCGGTCTGGCTGAAGTTCGTGATGTGTTCAAATCACCGAAATTTGGCGCCATCGCAGGTTGTATGGTTACCGAAGGTGTGGTCAAACGTCACAACCCGATCCGCGTTCTGCGCGACAACGTGGTTATCTACGAAGGCGAGCTGGAATCCCTGCGCCGCTTCAAAGATGACGTCAACGAAGTCCGTAACGGTATGGAATGTGGTATCGGCGTTAAGAACTACAACGACGTGCGTACCGGCGATATGATCGAAGTGTTCGAGATTATCGAAATCCAGCGTACGATCGAGTAATCCTTCGCCATGCCCGGTGACACTTCGTTTACCGGGCTTACGGCCGGGTTGTAGGCCGGGTAAGCCCAGCGCCACCCGGCAATGCATTTCAAAAGGGGCTTTTGCCCCTTTTTTGTCTTTAGTCTGGAGAATTTATTATGGCGAAAGAATTTGGTCGCCCGCAGCGCGTGGCACAGGAGATGCAAAAAGAGATTGCTATCATCCTGCAGCGCGAAATCAAAGATCCGCGTCTGGGTATGATGACCACCGTTTCAGGTGTCGAAATGTCCCGTGACCTGGCCTATGCCAAAGTATTTGTCACCTTCCTGAACGACAAAGATGAAGCCGCTGTTAAAGCGGGCATCAAAGCGTTACAGGAAGCCTCTGGTTTTATCCGTACGCTGCTCGGCAAAGCGATGCGCCTGCGTATCGTGCCTGAGCTGACCTTCTTCTACGACAACTCGCTGGTCGAAGGGATGCGCATGTCAAACCTGGTGACCAACGTGGTGAAGCATGACGAAGAGCGTCGTGTGAACCCGGACGACAGCAAGGAGGACTGATGAGTCGTCCTCGTCGTCGTGGTCGCGATGTGCATGGCGTACTGCTGCTGGACAAACCGCAGGGCGCGTCCAGCAATGATGTCCTGCAAAAGGTAAAGCGTATTTATAACGCCAACCGTGCCGGGCATACCGGTGCGCTGGATCCGCTGGCGACCGGCATGCTGCCGATTTGCCTCGGCGAAGCGACCAAGTTTTCTCAGTACCTGCTGGACTCCGATAAACGCTATCGCGTTATCGCGCGTCTCGGTCAGCGTACCGACACCTCTGATGCGGACGGTGAAATCGTCGAAGAGCGCCCGGTGACCTTCACCGATGCCCAGTTGGCTGCGGCGCTGGACAGCTTTCGTGGCGACACGATGCAGGTGCCGTCGATGTATTCCGCGCTAAAGTATCAGGGTAAAAAACTGTACGAGTACGCGCGTCAGGGGATTGACGTCCCGCGTGAAGCGCGGCCGATTACCGTTTACGAACTGCTGTTTATTCGTCACGAAGGCAATGAGCTGGAGCTGGAAGTGCACTGCTCTAAAGGCACCTACATCCGTACCATCATTGACGATTTAGGTGAAAAGCTCGGCTGCGGCGCGCATGTGATCTTCCTGCGTCGTCTGGCAGTGAGCAAATACCCGGTCGAGCGAATGGTTACGCTTGAGCAGCTTCGTGCGCTGGTCGAACAGGCGGAAGTGCAGGGCATTCCTGCCGCACAGTTGCTGGATCCGCTGTTGATGCCAATGGACAGTCCTGCTTCTGATTTCCCGCGGGTGAACATTCCAACGGTCGTCGCCGCTTACTTTAAGCAGGGGCAACCGGTGCGGGCCTCTCAGGCACCCGTCGCGGGTCTGGTCCGGGTGACAGAAGGTGATGACGACGCGTTTATCGGGATGGGCGAAATTGACGACGAAGGCCGTGTCGCGCCGCGTCGTCTGGTGGTGGAATACCCGCAGTAAAGCGCTCATCTTGCGATTACAGGGCGCTGCGAGTAGAATATTGCCGCTTGACGTCTGCACATTTGTTTAACATTTGTCGCAGCGTTAATCTCAGGGTGGCTGAATTAGAGATCGGCACCCTTTATTTCTTTTTAATTCTGGAGTTTAAAATGTCTCTAAGCGTTGAAGCTAAAGCTAAAATCGTTTCCGAGTTCGGTCGTGGTTCTAACGACAGCGGTTCTACCGAAGTTCAGGTTGCTCTGCTGACTGCACAGATCAACCACCTGCAGGGTCACTTTGCAGAGCACAAAAAAGATCACCACAGCCGTCGTGGTCTGCTGCGCATGGTTTCTCAGCGTCGTAAACTGCTCGACTACCTGAAACGTAAAGATGTTGCACGCTACACCGCGCTGATCGAGCGTCTGGGCCTGCGTCGCTAAGTCTGGCGAGTTTCATAAAGAGGGGCCTTCATGGCCCCTTTTTTCAAGCTGACGGCAGCAATTCACTGGAAACTAATGTATTGTTGCTTTAAATGATCTTCATTGCAGAGGTTCGCGCGGCTAATGAGAGGCTTGACCCGGGGTGGGTTAGGATTGTCATTAGTCGCGAGGATGCAAGAGGATCGGGTGCACTGGTCGGCATACCAGCATGGTGTGCTGTCCCCCAATCAAGTAAAGGATATTATTTTGCTTAATCCGATCGTTCGTAAATTCCAGTACGGCCAACATACCGTAACGCTGGAAACCGGCATGATGGCGCGCCAGGCAACGGCCGCTGTGATGGTAAGCATGGATGACACCGCGGTATTCGTTACCGTGGTCGGTCAGAAAAAAGCCAAGCCGGGTCAGGACTTCTTCCCGCTGACCGTTAACTACCAGGAGCGTACTTACGCTGCCGGTAAAATCCCGGGTGGTTTCTTCCGTCGTGAAGGCCGTCCGAGCGAAGGCGAAACGCTGATTGCGCGTCTGATTGACCGCCCGGTTCGCCCGCTGTTCCCGGAAGGTTTCGTTAACGAAGTCCAGGTCATTGCGACCGTGGTTTCCGTTAACCCGCAGGTTAACCCGGATATCGTGGCGATGATTGGCGCTTCCGCAGCGCTGTCGCTGTCAGGCATTCCGTTCAACGGCCCAATCGGTGCCGCTCGCGTTGGTTACATCAACGACCAGTACGTACTGAACCCAACCCAGGAAGAGCTGAAAACCAGCAAACTGGATCTGGTGGTTGCCGGTACTGAAGCCGCTGTGCTGATGGTGGAATCCGAAGCGGAACTGCTGAGCGAAGATCAAATGCTGGGTGCGGTGGTCTATGGCCACGAGCAGCAGCAGGTTGTCATTCAGAATATTAACGACCTGGTCAAAGAAGCGGGCAAACCGCGCTGGGACTGGCAGCCAGAAGCGGCAAACGACGCGCTGAACGCACGCGTTGCTGCACTGGCGGAAGCGCGTCTGAGCGATGCTTACCGCATCACTGACAAGCAGGAGCGTTATGCTCAGGTTGACGTGATCAAATCTGAAACCATTGATGCGCTGGTGGCAGAAGACGAAACCCTGGACGCTAACGAGCTGGGCGAAATCCTGCACGCTATCGAGAAAAACGTTGTTCGTAGCCGTGTACTGGCAGGCGAGCCGCGTATCGATGGCCGCGAAAAAGACATGATCCGTGGTCTGGATGTGCGTACTGGTGTGCTGCCGCGTACTCACGGTTCCGCACTGTTCACCCGTGGTGAAACACAGGCGCTGGTCACCGCGACCCTGGGTACCGCCCGTGATGCGCAGATCATCGACGAACTGATGGGCGAGCGCACTGACAGCTTCCTGTTCCACTACAACTTCCCTCCGTACTCTGTCGGTGAAACCGGCATGGTCGGTTCGCCGAAGCGTCGTGAAATTGGTCACGGTCGTCTGGCGAAACGTGGCGTGCTGGCGGTTATGCCGACGATGGATGAATTCCCGTACACCGTGCGCGTAGTGTCTGAAATCACCGAATCTAACGGTTCTTCTTCTATGGCTTCCGTCTGTGGCGCTTCTCTGGCGCTGATGGACGCGGGTGTGCCGGTGAAAGCCGCCGTTGCGGGTATCGCGATGGGTCTGGTGAAAGAAGGCGACAACTTCGTTGTGCTGTCTGACATCCTGGGCGATGAAGATCACCTGGGCGACATGGACTTCAAAGTGGCGGGTTCCCGCGACGGTATCTCTGCCCTGCAGATGGATATCAAAATTGAAGGCATCACCAAAGAGATCATGCAGGTTGCTCTGAACCAGGCTAAAGGTGCGCGTCTGCACATCCTGGGCGTGATGGAACAGGCGATCAACGCGCCGCGTGGCGATATCTCTGAGTTCGCGCCGCGTATCCACACCATTAAGATCAACCCGGACAAGATCAAAGACGTGATCGGTAAAGGCGGTTCTGTGATCCGCGCGCTGACCGACGAAACCGGCACCACCATCGAAATCGAAGATGATGGCACCGTGAAGATCGCAGCGACCGACGGCGACAAAGCGAAACACGCTATCCGTCGTATCGAAGAGATCACTGCCGAGATCGAAGTGGGCCGTGTCTACAACGGTAAAGTGACCCGTATCGTCGACTTTGGTGCATTCGTTGCCATCGGTGGCGGTAAAGAAGGTCTGGTACACATCTCTCAGATCGCCGACAAGCGCGTAGAGAAAGTGACCGACTACCTGCAGATGGGTCAGGAAGTACCAGTGAAAGTGCTGGAAGTTGACCGTCAGGGCCGTATCCGTCTGAGCATTAAAGAAGCGACCGAGCAGTCTCAGCCTGCCGCCGCGCCGGAAGCACCGGCTGCGGAACAGGGCGAGTAAGGTTGCCATTTGCCCTCCGCGAAAGCGGGGGGCGTATTGACCCGGCAGGATGCCTGATTTGCAACCGGGGAACAGGACGTTCATCCAATAGTTGTCTTCGGGAGTGGGAAATGAAGCCTTTTTTGCGCTGGTGTTTCGTTGCGACAGCACTCACCCTGGCAGGATGCAGCAACTCTGCCTGGCGTAAGAGTGAAGTCCTCGCGGTACCATTGCAACCGACTTTGCAGCAAGAAGTGATTCTGGCACGCATGGAACAAATTCTTGCCAGTCGGGCTTTAACCGATGACGAACGCGCACAGCTTTTATATGAGCGCGGAGTGTTGTATGATAGTCTCGGTCTGAGGGCCTTAGCGCGAAATGATTTTTCACAAGCGCTGGCAATCCGACCGGATATGCCTGAAGTATTCAATTACTTAGGCATTTATTTAACGCAGGCAGGCAATTTTGATGCTGCCTATGAAGCGTTTGATTCTGTACTTGAGCTTGATCCAACTTACAATTATGCGCATTTAAATCGCGGCATCGCACTGTATTACGGCGGTCGCATTAAGTTAGCGCAAGATGATCTGCTGGCGTTTTATCAAGACGATCCCAATGATCCTTTCCGAAGCCTGTGGCTTTATGTCGTTGAGCGTAAGCTCGACGAAAAACAGGCGCGCGAAGCACTGAAACAGCGCTTCGACAAATCGGATAAAGAGCAATGGGGATGGAACATTGTCGAGTTCTACCTCGGTGACATTAGCGAACAAACGCTAATGGAAAAACTGAAGGCGGACGCAACGGATAACACCTCGCTCGCTGAGCATCTCAGTGAAACCAACTTCTATTTAGGTAAGTACTACCTAAGTCTGGGGGACAGGGACAGCGCTACGGCACTGTTCAAACTGGCGGTGGCTAACAACGTTCATAACTTTGTTGAGCACCGATACGCATTGTTGGAATTATCGCTCCTGGGCCAGGAGCAAGATGACCTGGCAGAATCGGACCAGCAATAGCTGACGAACATATATCAGCCCAAAGTCTTTTTGATTGCCATCACCTTCGCGGGTGAGGGCTTTATTGTTCGTTAATTCAACTAATTTGAGCCGGTTCACACTTTTCAATGAAAATTGCCGTAAGTTTTCACGATGAGTTATGTAGACTGGCCGCCATTGATATTGAGGCACACGTACTACATGGCTGAATTCGAAACCACTTTTGCAGATCTGGGTCTTAAGGCTCCTATCCTCGAAGCACTCAACGATCTGGGTTACGAAAAACCATCCCCGATCCAGGCGGAATGTATCCCGCACCTGTTGGGCGGCCGCGATGTTCTGGGTATGGCCCAGACTGGTAGCGGTAAAACCGCAGCGTTCTCTTTGCCGCTGCTTAACAATCTTGATCCGGAACTGAAAGCACCGCAAATCCTGGTGCTGGCGCCGACCCGCGAACTGGCGGTTCAGGTTGCTGAAGCAATGACGGATTTCTCTAAACATATGCGCGGCGTAAACGTGGTTGCCCTGTACGGCGGCCAGCGTTATGACGTGCAGTTACGCGCCCTGCGTCAGGGGCCGCAGATTGTCGTCGGTACGCCGGGTCGTCTGCTGGACCACCTGAAACGCGGCACTCTGGATCTCTCTAAACTGAGCGGTCTGGTACTGGATGAAGCTGACGAAATGCTGCGCATGGGCTTCATCGAAGACGTAGAAACCATTATGGCGGAGATCCCGGAAGGTCATCAGACCGCGCTGTTCTCCGCAACGATGCCGGAAGCAATCCGCCGCATTACCCGCCGCTTCATGAAAGAGCCGCAGGAAGTGCGCATTCAGTCCAGCGTCACCACCCGTCCTGACATCAGCCAGAGCTACTGGACTGTCTGGGGCATGCGTAAAAACGAAGCGCTGGTGCGTTTCCTGGAAGCGGAAGACTTTGATGCGGCGATTATCTTCGTTCGTACCAAAAACGCGACCCTGGAAGTGGCTGAAGCCCTTGAGCGCAGCGGCTACAACAGTGCGGCGCTGAACGGCGACATGAACCAGTCCCTGCGTGAGCAGACCCTGGATCGCCTGAAAGATGGTCGTCTGGACATCCTGATCGCGACAGACGTTGCGGCCCGTGGCCTGGACGTTGAGCGTATCAGCCTGGTGGTGAACTACGATATCCCGATGGATACCGAATCTTACGTTCACCGTATCGGCCGTACCGGTCGTGCGGGTCGTGCTGGCCGCGCGCTGCTGTTCGTTGAGAACCGCGAGCGTCGTCTGCTGCGCAACATCGAACGTCTGATGAAGCTGACCATTCCGGAAGTGGAACTGCCGAACGCAGAACTGCTGGGCAAACGCCGTCTGGAAAAATTCGCCGCGAAAGTTCAGCAGCAGCTGGAAAGCAGCGATCTGGACCAGTACCGCAACCTGCTCGGCAAACTGCAGCCGGAAGGTCAGGAACTGGATATGGAAACGCTGGCCGCTGCACTGCTGAAAATGGCGCAGGGCGAACGTCCGCTGATCCTGCCGCCGGATGCGCCGATGCGTCCGAAGCGTGAGTTCCGTGACCGTGACGATCGCTTTGAGCGTCGTGGCGACCGTAACGACCGTAATGATCGTGGTTCGCGTGAAGATCGTCCGCGTCGCGAGCGTCGTGATGTGGGTGATATGGAACTGTACCGCATTGAAGTGGGCCGTGATGATGGTGTTGAAGTTCGTCATATCGTGGGCGCTATCGCCAACGAAGGCGACATCAGCAGCCGTTACATTGGCAACATCAAGCTGTTTGCGTCTCACTCCACCATCGAGCTGCCGAAAGGCATGCCGGGCGAAGTGCTGCAGCACTTTACGCGTACCCGCATCCTGAACAAGCCGATGAACATGCAGCTGCTGGGCGACGCGCAACCGCGTACCGATCGCGGCGGCGAACGTCGTGGCGGTGGTCGTGGTTTCGGTGGCGAGCGTCGTGAAGGCGGTCGTGGTGAAGGTCGTCGCTTCTCTGGTGAACGTCGCGAAGGCGGCCGTAGCTTTGGTGGCGAGCGCCGCGAAGGTCGCGCACCGCGTCGTGATGACAACGGCAGCAGCCGCCGTCGTGACGCGTAACCACCGCGTAAAAAACTACGTTCACTGACGTAAAGTAAAATATACAGCCCCGATCCTGTGATTGGGGCTTTTTTTATTCCATTTGTACTCATGTACTGGTACAGTGCTTCACGTTATCAGATCACCGTTTTTCTGGAGAAGGCTCGCATGGCGACACTCACTACCACAGCAACCCGACCGTCACTGTTTGGCGGCGTGGTCATCATCGGCGGAACGATTATCGGGGCAGGGATGTTCTCATTACCTGTCGTGATGTCCGGTGCGTGGTTTTTCTGGTCGCTGGCGGCGTTGCTTTTTACCTGGTTCTGTATGCTGCATTCCGGGCTGATGATCCTTGAGGCTAACCTCAACTACCGCATCGGCTCCAGCTTCGACACCATCACCAAAGATCTGCTCGGCAACGGCTGGAACGTGGTGAACGGGATTTCAATCGCGTTCGTGCTCTACATCCTGACCTACGCCTATATCTCGGCGAGCGGTTCGATTCTACACCACACCTTTAGCGAGCTGTCGCTGAACGTACCCGCACGGGCGGCAGGCCTCGGCTTTGCTTTGCTGGTGGCATTTATTGTCTGGATGAGCACCAAAGCGGTCAGCCGTATGACGGCGATTGTGCTGGGCGCGAAGGTCATTACCTTCTTCCTCACATTTGGCAGTCTGCTCGGGCACGTCCAGCCTGCAACGTTGCTGAACGTTGCGGAGCCGAATACCTCATACATGCCTTACCTGCTGATGACGCTGCCGTTCTGTCTGGCGTCGTTTGGCTATCACGGCAACGTGCCGAGCCTGATGAAGTATTACGGCAAAGATCCCCGTACCATCACCCGCTGCCTGATTTACGGCACGCTGCTGGCGCTGGGGCTGTACGTGATCTGGTTGCTGGGCACGATGGGCAACATTCCTCGCCCGGAGTTTATCGGCATCGCGCAGGCGGGCGGCAACATTGATGTGCTGGTACAGGCGCTGAGCGGCGTGCTGAACAGCCGTAGCCTTGATGTGCTGCTGGTGGTGTTCTCCAACTTTGCGGTGGCGAGCTCGTTCCTCGGCGTCACACTCGGCCTGTTTGATTACCTGGCGGATCTGTTTGGTTTTGATGATTCCGCGATGGGGCGTTTCAAAACCGCGCTGTTGACCTTCCTGCCGCCAGTGATTGGCGGTCTGCTGTGGCCGAACGGTTTCCTGTACGCCATTGGCTATGCAGGGCTGGCGGCAACGATCTGGGCGGCGATTGTTCCGGCGCTGCTGGCGAACGCGTCGCGTAAACGCTTTGGCAGCCCGCGGTTTCGCGTCTGGGGCGGCAAGCCGATGATTGTGCTGATCCTGCTGTTCGGCATCGGCAACGCCGCGGTGCATCTGCTGTCGAGCTTTAACCTGCTGCCGGTCTATCAGTAACCGAAATCGCGCTCCCCGCCGGGGAGCGCGGTATTAACACTACCGGCGTCTTCCGCCTAACAAACTTCCCAGCACGCCACGCACAATCTGGTTGGTCACCTGACGCGCCGCGCTTTTCGCCATGGTCTGCACCACGCCGTCTCGCTTGCCGCCACGTGGCCCGGTACTGCCGAAGAGAATGTCCTTCAGGCCGCCAAGCAGACCGTCATCGACTTCAACGTTATTCCCTTTCACTGGCGGTGCGCTTTGCGCTTCCGTCGTCGCCTGAACGCCTTTTTGCAGCTTCTCAAAGGCCGATTCACGATCGACATCTTCTTCGTACTTGCCGTACACTGGCGAGTTGTTGATAAGCCCGTTGCGCTCATCATCCGTTACTGGCCCCATGCGTGAGCACGGAGCGATCACCATCGCACGTTCGACCACCGACGGACTGCCTTTTTCGTCAAGGAAGGAGATCAGCGCTTCGCCGGTACCCAACTCCTGAATGGCTTTCTCGGTATCAAACGCCGGGTTGGCACGCATGGTTTCCGCCGCGGCTTTCACCGCTTTCTGATCTTTCGGCGTAAAGGCGCGCAGCGCATGCTGAACGCGGTTACCCAGTTGCCCGAGCACCTTGTCTGGCACGTCGGATGGGTTTTGCGACACAAAGTACACGCCGACCCCTTTTGAACGGATCAGGCGGATCACCTGTTCGACTTTATCCAGCAGGACGTCAGGCGCGTCGCTGAACAACAGATGCGCTTCATCGAAGAAAAACACCAGTTTCGGTTTTTCGAGATCACCCGCTTCCGGCAACTGTTCGTACAGTTCGGAGAGCATCCACAGCAGGCTGGCGGCGTAGAGTTTCGGCATCTGGTAGAGCTTTTCCGCGCTGAGGATGTTGATGATCCCTTTGCCGTTGCTGTCGGTACGCATCCAGTCTTTGATGTCGAGCATCGGCTCGCCGAAGAAATGTTCCGCACCCTGTTGCTCCAGCGTCAGCAGCCCACGCTGAATAGCGCCCACCGACGCGCTGCTGATGTTGCCGTACTGGTTCTGGAAGCCTTTGGCGTTATCACCGATGTACTGCGTAATGGCGCGCAGATCTTTAAAATCGAGCAGCAGCAGGCCCTGGTCATCGGCAATCTGGAAAATGATATTCAGCACGCCGGACTGCACTTCATTAAGGTTCAGCAGGCGGGCGAGCAGCAACGGTCCCAGATCAGACACCGTGGCGCGTACCGGGTGGCCTTTTTCGCTGAAGATATCCCACAGCACCACCGGATTATCATGAGGCTCCCAGTCAGTGGCGCCGATCTTTTTTAGTCGCTCCTGCAGCTTCTCTGACGATTGCCCCGCTCTGGCGACGCCAGTCAGGTCGCCTTTCACGTCGGCCATAAAGACCGGAACGCCAATCTCCGAAAAGGATTCCGCCAGCTTCTGCAGGGTGACGGTTTTGCCGGTTCCCGTCGCACCGGTAATCAATCCATGCCGGTTCGCCATGCCTGGCATTAAAAACAGCTCTTTGTCGATGGTACGAGCTATTAACAAGGGTGCGCTCATGATTCTTCCTCCGTTGGTCCTGCGAGCAGTATAGGCAACCTGACACCAAAGCGACTCAGTAAATTCTGCACTTTGCGGCGTATTATCCAGTGCGAACTATGCTTTGCATACGGTTTACTTTTTTTTGGGAAATTATGTCCAGATTCTTTTTTAATGACCGCAAACAGCTGGTTAATGATGCCATTGAAGGTTTAGTGTTGTCTGCGCCGCATGGCAATCTTGTGAAGCTGGATATCGATCCGGCAATTCGTATCGTCGCGCGTGGCGACTGGGATAAATCCCGCGTGGCGGTGATTTCGGGCGGCGGTTCGGGGCACGAGCCTGCGCACGCCGGGTTCGTCGGCAAGGGGATGCTGACCGCCGCGGTGTGTGGCGATCTCTTCGCTTCGCCGAGCGTCGATGCGGTGCTGAACGCCATTGTGGCGGTGACCGGTGATCGCGGCTGCCTGCTGATTGTGAAAAACTATACCGGCGATCGCCTTAACTTTGGCCTCGCGGCGGAAAAAGCAAAACGCTACGGCCTGAAGGTGGAAATGGTGATCGTCGCGGACGACATCGCGCTGCCGGATAACAAACAGCCGCGTGGCATTGCCGGCACGGCGCTGGTGCACAAAATCGCCGGGTACGCCGCCGAGCAGGGCAAATCGTTGTGCGAAGTACGCGACATCGCTCAGAAGGCCTGCGACAGCGTGTTCAGCCTCGGTGTGGCGATGGAAACCTGCAATCTGCCGGGCAGCGAGGATGACGAAAGCCGTATCAAACACGGCCAGGTTGAACTGGGGCTGGGGATCCACGGCGAGCCGGGTGCTTCCACCGTCGACAGCCACAACAGCAAAACGATCATTGATACGCTGGTGGCGCCGCTGAAAGAGAAAGTGGGCGATGCGCGTGTCGCGGTACTGATTAACAACCTCGGCGGTGTGTCGGCGCTGGAGATGGCGCTGCTGACGAAAGAGCTGGCGCACTCGGCGCTGAAAGATCAACTCGCGTACCTGATTGGCCCGGCGCCGCTGGTCAGTTCGCTCGATATGAAAGGGTTTTCGCTGTCGCTGCTGACGCTGGATCCTGGCTTTGAAGCGGCACTGAAAGAAGAGGTCGAGACCGTCGGCTGGCAGAAACCCGTTGCTTTCGCACCACTGAAAACACTGAAGCACGGTAAAATTCACGACAGCGTGGAAGTGACGCCCTCTGACAACCCGCGCGTAAAAGCGCTGGTGGCGACAGCGACGCAAACGCTGATCAACCTTGAGAACCGGCTGAACGCGCTGGATGCGAAAGTCGGTGACGGCGATACCGGCTCCACGTTTGCCGAAGGCGCGCGCGAAATCGCACAGTTGCTGGCGCAGAACAAACTGCCGCTGAACAATACCGCGCAACTGCTCCAGTTGACCGGCGAACGGCTGGCCACGGTGATGGGCGGCTCCAGTGGCGTGCTGATGTCTATCTTCTTCACCGCGGCGGGGCAGTCGGTGCAGGATGGCAAAGCATTGCCGGACGCGCTGCTGAACGGCCTGAAGCAAATGAAACACTACGGCGGCGCGGATCTCGGCGATCGCACGTTGATCGACGCACTCCAGCCTGCGCTCGAAGCGTTGCGCGACAGTGATCTCAGCGCGGCCATCACCGCGGCGAAGCAGGGTGCCGCGCGTACGGCAACAATGCAAAAAGCGGGTGCCGGACGTTCATCCTACGTGAATAAACAGAATCTCGATGGCGTGACCGACCCGGGAGCGGTGGCGATTGCGGAGGTGTTTGCAGCGATCGGGCAATAACGTTCTGACGCCTTCACACAGGGTGAAGGCGCCAGTGGTGTTACTTCACTTCAGCCAGCGCGGTTTTCTCAACGTATGGCTTCATCAGGGTGTCGGCTTCCTGCTGCGCGGCTTTGGCGGCCGCTTCCGGCGTTACTTTCTGGTCGTTAACCACGGCAGCCAGTTGGTTTTCCATCGCCTTACGAACCGCTACCGTTTCGTAAGTGGAGTACCACGGATGCGCGTATTTCAGCTGTTCCAGGGCGATCGCCGCGCGCGGATCTTTTTGCAGATACGCTTTCATTTCCGGCGTATCGTACGAGGCTTTGCGCGGTGAGAAATACCCCGTAAAGCGGCTCCACTCGCCGTTAACCTGCGGGCTGATAAGCCAGGTCAGGAACTGATACGCGGCTTTTTTCTGCGCATCGGAAATGCCTTTGAAGCTCACCAGACTGGCGCCGCCAATCGGCACTGCGCGCTGTTCTTTGGCAGGCATCATCGCCACGCCCAGCTCGAAGTCTTTCGAGTTTTCACGCATAAAGCCCAGTGCGCCGGTGCTCAGCATCGCCATACCAACTTTGCCGGAGAAGAACGCGGCGCTGATCTGCTTGGAGTTCAGCACACCGGACGGCATTACTTTGTCTTTGTAGATCAAATCCTGCCAGAAGCGCAGCGCGCCGATAGTGGACGGGGCGTCGTAATACACTTCGCCAGGATAGTCTTCGTTAAAGTACTTACCGCCGTTGGCGCGAACCAGCGAAGAGAAGATCCAGCCGCCGTAGTCATCGTTCGTTGACGGCAGCATGATCCCCCACTGGCCTTTGCTCTCGTCAGTCAGTTTTTTGGCCGCGGCCAGCAGTTCCGTCCAGGTTTGCGGCTCTTTAAGACCGGCCTGGTTGAACAGCGTTTTGTTGTAATAGAGGATCGGCGTTGAATTGTGAAACGGAATGGCATAGGTCACGCCCATCACCTGCGCGTTTTTATGCATCGCCGGGAAGAATTCGTTCAGCAGGAAAGGACCGGCCTTTTGATTGCCGAATTTGAACAGCTCGTCCATCGGCAGGATTTCGTCTTTCAGCGCCAGGTCGGTGGTGAAGTTAGCGGACATGATCACCAGCGCGGGCGGCTGCCCGGCCTTTTGCGCGGATTCCGCTTTGATTTTGGTGGTGTCGTAGTTGCCGGTGAAAATGCCGCGGACTTCCACATCCTGCTGCGAGTCGTTAAAGACTTTAATGACGCGGGTCATTTCCTTTGTCAGCTGACCGTCGACCGGTGCCGGGAACATAAAATCGATTTGTTCTTTCGCCAGCGCCGTACCGCTAAAGGCAAGTACGATACTGACGGTGAGCGCCTGCAACTTCTGTTTCAGGGGCTTAAGCATAATGGTCAATCTCCTGGAGTAAGTTGTGCTGTTTCTCAGCATGAAAAAGATGAATATCCGACGGCGAAAAGCCGAGGGTAAGGGTGTCGCCCTTGTCAGGCACTGCCCCGCGGTGGCGGCGGCTGTAGCGCAATGTCCCGACAGGGGTGCTGACGTGGAGCAGGTAATCGGCTCCCATCAGTTCTCGTTGCATCACCGTCGCGGGCAGAACGAGATGGTCGCCCGTGGGGTGATCGGTAATGTGTTCCGGGCGCACGCCCAGCCAGACGCGCGTCTCCTCGCGGGAGAGTGGCGGCAGCGGGTGCGTCACTTCGCCGAGTTGCACCTGGCCTTCCGCGCAGGGCAGCAGCACCAGGTTCATCGCTGGGGAGCCGATAAACCCGGCCACGAAGAGATTCGCCGGGCTGGCGTAGAGATGCTCCGGTTTGCCCACCTGCTGCACGTAACCGTTGTTCATCACCACAATGCGGTCAGCCATCGACATCGCTTCGGTTTGATCGTGGGTGACGTAGATGGTGCTGGTTTTGAGCTGCTGATGCAGGGCCATAATGCTGTCGCGCACTTCGCTGCGCAGACGTGCGTCGAGGTTGGAGAGCGGTTCGTCCATCAGAAACAACCGTGGATTGCGCACAATCGCCCGCGCCATCGCCACACGCTGGCGTTGACCGCCGGAGAGCTTCGCCGGTTTACGATCGAGCAGTTCCTCCAGTTGCAGCATCTGCGCGACCCGCTCGAGGCGCGGCTGCCAGCTGGCTTTCTCCTCTTTGCGGATCTTCATGCCGAAGGTGATGTTGTCGCGCACCGACAGATGCGGAAACAGGGCGTAGTTCTGGAAAATCATCGCGAAGTTGCGTTCGCGCGGCGACAGCGAGGTGATGTTCTCGTCGTTCAGCCAGATTTCGCCGTCGCTTACCGCTTCCAGCCCGGCGAGCAGGCGTAGCAGCGTACTTTTACCGCAGCCGGACGGCCCGACCAGCACCACAAATTCCCCTTCGCCAATGTCCAGCGACAGCGCATTCAGCGCCGGTTTGCCGTCGAATTCCTTACTGATATTGTGCAGGTTCAACATGGCGATTAGCGCTCTTGCGCCGGGCAACTGGTGTTTTCGTCATACAGCCACGGTCCGGCGTACTGCGCCAGCGAGTGCTGATAACTGACCCACTGTTCGCCCACCTGGCGGTGCATCACGCAGGACGACGGCGACATGTCGTAATACGGGCGCGTGTCTTCAAAGTGGTAAGGTACCTGATGGACGGTGGCGGGTACCGTGGCAATCGTCGCCTGGCGGTACTGCGTCATGGTCAGGTTATGGTTATGACCACAGAAGATGCGTACCAGCGACGGAAAACGCTCCACCAGCGCCAGCAGACGATGACCGTTTTCGCAGAAGATAGGGTCCATCTGCGCGTTACCCAGCGGCAGCGGCGGGTGATGCATAAACACCGCGGCAGGCTTGTCGCCCCCTTCAAACAGCTGCGCTTCCAGCCATTCGAGCGTCTCTTCCGTCAGCCAGCCTTTGGAATGGCCCGGCAGGCTGGAATCGATAAACAACAGGCGGGTGGCGAAGTCATCCACCGCGTAGCGCATGTTCTGCGGATCGTTACCCAGTTGCGGGCACAGCGGTTGCAGATATTCCAGGAACAGGGCTTTGTCATCATGATTGCCGGGGATCAGCAGCAGCGGATAATGCAGCGCGCCGAGCGTCTGGCGGGCGACGAGGTACTCTTCCGGGCGACCGCAGTTGACGATATCACCGCTGACGATGACCGCGTCCGGGCGTTCGCGCAGGGCGTTGAGTTGCGCCACCACGTCGGCATTACCGGCGTTGACGTCGATAAAACCATACAGTTTCTGACCCTGGCTACGGAAATGGGTATCGGAAATATGCGCTAACAGCATGAAAAAACTCCTTATTTTATGCCTGAGAAACCGAAGCTTCGCAGGAACTGTTTCTGAAATGCGATAAAAGCGATCATCAATGGCAGACAGACCATCAGCGTCCCGGCGCCAATCATTCCCCACTGCCCGCCGGATTCCGCGCCCATGGCGAAGGAAACCAGCCCGACGGTTAATACCTGTTTGTCCGGATCGTTGAGCATCATCAACGGCCACAAATATTCGTTCCAGTGATAGGTAATGCTCACGGTGGCGAAGGCCAGCACCGACGGCCACGACATCGGCAGCAGCACGCGATACAGCACCTGCCACCAGCGGCATCCCTCCATCAGCGCCGCCTCTTCCAGCTCTTTCGGAATGGCGAGGAACGCCTGACGCATCAGGAACACGCCAAACGCCGACGCGAAATAGGGCATCATCACGCCGGTCAGCGTGTTGAGCAGGCCGAAGGTTTTCAGCGTCATCATGTTCGGCACCATCATCACCACCGGCATGATCATCAGTTGCACGAGAAACAGCAGGAACAGCGTCTGCTTGCCGCGAAACTCATGGCAGGCAAAGACGTACCCGGCGGTGGTGATGGTCAGCAACTGCACGGCAAAAGTGCCGAAGGTGAAGATAATGGTGTTGGCGTACAGGCTCAGCCAGTTCGCGCTGTCCCAGGCATCGCGGAAGTTATCGAAGGTCAGCGGGAAACGTGGCAGCACCGAGGCCATTCCCTCGCCAAAGGTACTGGCGCTGAAGGCCGACGACAGCATCCACAGGAACGGACTAATCCATAACAGCGCCATGCAGCTCATCAGCACGCTGAGGGTGACGGTTTTCGAACGGCGCAGACGCAACCACAGCGGGCGCGAGGCATTTTGCGTGCGGGTGATGGCTGGCGAGATCTCAACGCTCATGGTGCGCACCTCGTTCCAGTAATTTCAGGTTAATGAAAGAGAAAGCGAACAGCCCGGCCAGCGTCAGGAATGTCGCGGCGGAGGCTTTGCCGAGGTCATGGGTATCCCACGCCAGATTCTGGATGTAATAGAGCAGCACGCTGGTGGCGTTGTCCGGCCCGCCGCGCGTCATCACCGCAACGTGGTCAATCTGCGTAATGGAGTAGATGAGCGCCGTCGTAACCACAAAGCTCAGCGTCGGGCGCAGCAGTGGCAGCGTTACTTTGAAAAAGATCTGCGTTGGTGTGGCGCCTTCCATCATCGCCGCTTCGCGCGCCGAAACCGGAATGCTCTGCAATCCGGCGAGGAAAAACAGCATGTAATAACCGGCGAATTTCCACACGCCAATCAGCGCCAGCGCATACAGCGCGCTGTTGCTGCGACCGAGCCAGTTGTTGTTCATCGGCCCGAACAGCTTCGCCAGATAGTAATCCAGCATCCCCATGCCTGGCATAAAGATGAACAGCCACAGCGCCGCGGCGCTGACCATCGGGATAATCATCGGAAAGAAAAAGGCGGTGCGCAGCCAGCGGTTAACGCGGTGGTTTTCCCACAGCGCGACGGCCAGCAACAACGCCAGCGCCACGCCGGGCACCACCGTCAGCAGGATATAAATCAGGTTGTTGACCAGCGACTGCCAGAAGACGGCATCTTCAAACAGACGGATGAAATTGCCCATGCCGACGTACGGCGCTGTTTCGCCCGCCATGCGGGTATCGAACAGGCTGTCATATACCGAGCGCAGCAGCGGAAAATAGGTAAACAGCAATAAAAACAGCAGGGAAGGCGACAGGATAAGCCAGGGAAGCCAGGTTTTTTTCGTCATCATCATCGGGCTCGCTAAGGCGTTTCAAAGCGACCCAGTCTGGAACAGATTTACTGCAAATGAATGGCGGTAAGATGATGATTTTATGAACAGGTCGTTTTTTGGCCCTCTCAGGGGAGAGGGCCGAGGGATCAGAAATCCGCTTTCAGCACCACACGATAGCGCGCTTTGCCATCACGAAGGTGTTGCAGGGCGTCGTTGATTCTGGACATCGGGAACAGTTGCGTCGTTGGCGTAACGCCGCTGCGCCCGGCGAACTTCATCAGTTTACGCAGTTCCGACGGGTTGCCTGTCGCCGAACCGGAGACGCTGCGATCGCCCGCAATCAGCGTAAACGCCGGAACCGATAACGGCTTGAGCACCGCGCCGACGGTATGGAAGTTGCCGCCATAGGTCAGCGCTTCGAAGTACGGCTGCCAGTCGAGGTCAACGTTAACGGTGTTGATGATCAGATCGTACTGACCCGCCAGTGCCTGTAACGCGGCCGCATCACGGCTATTGACGACCTTATCGGCACCCATCGCACGGACTTCCTGCTCTTTCGCCGGATTTGAACTGAATGCCGTCACTTCCGCGCCCATGGCATGCAGCAGTTTAATAGCGATGTGCCCCAGCCCGCCGATACCGATCACCCCCACGCGGCTGGTGGCCGTGACGTGATGCATTAGTAACGGTTTAAAGACGGTGATGCCGCCGCACAGCATCGGCCCTGCGCTTTCGATATCAATGTTTTCCGGCAGCGGGATCACCCATTGCCAGTCAGCGCGCAGCTTATCGGCAAAACCACCACGGTTGATGATGGTCGGCACCGCGCCTTCCAGGCAGTTGATTTGATTACCGCTGATACAGGCATCGCAGTGACCGCAACTGCGCGCCGTCCAGCCCACGCCCACGCGCTGCCCGACTTTCAGCCCTTTGCCCTGCGCCGCACTGCCGAGCGCCACCACGCGACCGATCACCTCGTGGCCCGCCACCAGCGGATACTGCGACATACCCCATTCGTTGTCGATCATCGACAGATCCGAATGGCAGATCCCGCAGTAATCCACCTGTACTTCCACATCTTCCGGCATCAGTTCACCCGCGTCGTACTCCCACACTTCCAGATCGGCACCCGCTTGTTTTGCGGCATAGCTTTTTATAATCGTCATCATGCTTTCCCGTTGTTGGTGTTGAACTGGAAGTGTAGAGCATGCGCGAGGCAGGCGCTTTGGCAGAAGGAGGCATGGGGGTGGGGTAAAAATGTGACTGCGCCAACGCTAACGTACTGAGACGATGAATTTTTCATCACTTAACGGCGGGACCCCGCATCGTCGCTTGCATGGGCGCGTGTGACAGGTATAATCCATCACGTTTCCGCATCCCCTTCCGTGCCGGAGTGGCGAAATCGGTAGACGCAGTTGATTCAAAATCAACCGTAGAAATACGTGCCGGTTCGAGTCCGGCCTTCGGCACCAAGTCACTAAATTCCTTACAATACAGCTAGTTAGACAATAAAATCTGTCTCTTTTGCCTGTAAGAAATGCTCTGTTATGTCCCTTGAAAAAGCCGCTGTGGTTGATAGTGGTAATTGGGATGTTAACTCATAGCGGCGTGTAGTTCCAAGCGTCAAACACGTACTGACTCAACTTGAAAGCTATGACGTAACCACCGTCTCTAAACAATCCCAAAAACTTTTAGTGAAGCGCATTTTAGCCCGATGCCCCCGTTCTGTCGCCGTCGCGAGACGTCGCAGGGGATAAACAGGTTTATGGTGGTCACGGTACTTGCAGACCATATGCAAGCTCTGCCAGCGGTTCGGCCTCGCTCCCTTTGGGTACATGGTCATCCTGATAAGCCTCACTAACTGACATAACCCTGATGCAGTCGCCAGAGGCTCCGCTTGTTGCCTTACCACCAACGGGGCATTAGGCACGGCTTGCTTTTATCAAACGCATTCTCTGCCTTTTATAAACAAAAAATGCTCTTGCTGCTGGATTAATTTTGGATGCAATCTAAGTTTAATTGGCTGATGGGTGGCTCCGTCCGCATAACGCCCCAGCTCCTTGATTTCAGGATACTGGGGCGTCCCTTTATCGAGGCTCTGGTACTGTGCTGCTTCGATTTAGTTTCTGACGTTGCCTTAGCTATGAAGAGTCGTTAACCTGAGACTAATCCTAATGTAGCGTTTGGGTGACTATGCAAAAGAACAGAAGTCCGTTGATTTATCTCATTACTACCGCTGTTATTGTTGCTGTGATTTCTTCGATTGCCACGGCTTACTTTGTTTCGCTAGAAAAACGTAAACTTGCACAAAGATATACTAATCAAACTACCATAAGCATTGCTCGCAATCTGGCGTATCAGGGGGTTTTCATCACGCCCCACCAAATGGATGCTGTTACAAATGCCATCGCCAGCGGTGCTAATTTTCGTTTGGGGTACGTCCACACTCACTGTAATAAGTCTGAGTGTTACAAAAAGTATGGTGTCTCCATTCCCGTGGTTTCGAATTGACTGAGTGTTGATTCAGACTGTAGGCGGAGTCCCCGGCTTGAAAAATTGCACGCTTATGGTTGCCCCTCCCTCAACGATTAAGGCTTCAACTTCCCCCGTGCGCCTCTCCCAGCCGAAGGCTGGGCGGGCTGTATATCGATTTGCCTTCCTCTGTGGCGTTTATGACCCTGTTTCGCGTTTTGACCGTGAGGCTGTGGGTTAGGGTTACTCTTCTCTTTAAACGCTAAATCACTCCTGAATCTCCACTGTTAAAGCACTTTGCGTTGATGCTTGGCGCTTATCTTGGCTGTCGTTATTGTTTTGACTTTGGTGTCATCAATCGTTCGATTCTTGCTACCTGCCTGAGTGATTACTATCTGGTGTCATCAATTTAGGGTTTGACTAAATGCTACCACCAATGCAATGATGCTACCGTTTTGTGATACCAGACGGGTGAGGTGAACCATGAGGACTTTTATCTACTGCCGCGTTTCAACACGCGAGCAGGATACGCAGAATCAGGTGCTGGCTATTGAGCGTGCCGGGTACAAGGTGCCGGAGAGCAGGGTAATCAGCGAGGACATTTCCGGTAGTGTTCAGGCTATGCAGCGCCCTAAATTTCGGGCGATGGTTGAGCACAAGCTGGAAGCGGGAGATCAGCTTGTCGTGCTGAAACTGGACAGGCTGGGGCGTGACAACATCGACGTACAGCAGACCATCGACATGCTGTTAGAACGCGGCGTGAAGGTGGTGTCTCTTGACCTGCCAGCGCACGACCTGACTTCATCCGAAGGCACGTTAATCAGACACATGTTCGGAGCCTTTGCGGAGTTCGAGCGGAACCGTATCCGTGAGAGGACACTGGACGGGCTGGAGAAAGCGAAAGCCAATGGCGTTAAGCTGGGACGCAAGGAAGCCACCGACACCACTCAAAAGGTGCAGGAGCTGCGGAGTGAGGGGCTGTCTCAATCGAAGGTAGCGAAGCGTCTCGGCGTTAGCGTGAGCACTGTTAAACGCCACTGGAACAAGGGCGAGGGGTGATGACCTACAAGCAAACGAGGTGCTACGGCTGGCCGTTACTGGGCTGTGGGTGACGGATGGCCTACAACTTTTGTATGGGTATCAGTGGCTTACTCCGTGCTTAATCTCTCAATTATATGATTTATAATGTGTTTTCGTATTACTTGCGGCTCTCGATGTGAAGAGGTGGCGGGGCTTTAGCCGTGCCAGACGATGAACATCGAGATCAGATTGTGAATGTGATTCATCACTGAACAATTCGAGGGATGGGGCAGGGGAAGGGGTTCAACGGTAATTTATTCAAGATGTGGTTAGGTTGACTAAGATTTATACAGACTTATCATTATTAGGTTTGCTTATTCATATCAACTTTATTAAGTATCACTTATAATTCTTGAATGAATTATCTATGGAGGTTCTTATCTGGTGTCATCTCCTAGATGGCAAGTGCTGCGCCTCAGTGGCTCCGCTTTGCCTTAACGCGGAGACGTTCCGCCGTCTCCACACCTCTCAACGGTGCAGTGCTTACGCCTGCTTGCACTCACCTGTTCGGCTCGTTTATCAGTCGCCGCCTGCTGCTGCGCTTCTCTTTCGCTTTGCGAAATGCGATGCTCGGCGCTCCTCACAACCGTGTTAGCCGCGCTGGCAATCCGGCGGGGATATGTAGTGAGACGGTTTTCACTTGGTGATGATGACTGCCACTTGTCTGATGATCATTCAGCAATGTAATCTGTGAACGGATTGGAATGGACTTATGCCGTAGGGAGTTGACCGTATGGAATACTCAGAAAATAAGTGTCGTGCTAATGATTCAAGTGTTGAACTGAGACGGCTATTAGCTGAGCTGGTAGTGATTCTTGAAATGAAAGAAATGATTGAATCAATACAGGAGAGGAAGAGTTATTTCGGAATTGATAACACTGATTCAGATAATCATTGAAAGCATTAATCAGCTTGTTAACTGTTATACAGCGTATCTTCGTTCGTACCGCTCATTGATTCATCGTATTCGATGACAAGTCATCTCATACTCTTCATCATTCGCCGATTGGCTTAACGTTCGCTACGCTCACTGCCAATCGCTCACTCCGATACAACTTCTTAAAACCATTATACAAATAGCTGTCAAGAAATTTAAAGCTGATAATTCCGATCAATATTAATTTATTGATCTGTAAAATTTATAGGTAATAAAGATAACCGTTTAACCAACTGTATTTATTAATAAATTTAAAAGTGTCTAATAAGAAGGACAGATACCATAAAATGCCTACAAATCCACACTTGAGTAGCCTACATCACCTTGTCTGCTAACTCCTTGCTAATAGTGGATTGTGGCGCACTTGCTTTAGAAGACGGCTACTGTGGGGAGACTAGCCCCGGATAAATGAGAGCTACTAATAAGGGAAAGGCTACCGACCAGTAGAAACTTGTACTAAGGCAGACTGAAACCGCAAGCCCGCCTACTATCCATCCCGCTGCAATGCCCGCCGTGTCTGCATTTAATCTAAATCACGGGATGAAGATCACTACTAAAGAGAGCCAGAACATCAGCGCTATTGCAATAGAGGCATCTACTGTGAGAAGCGGTACACCCGCCGCTGCTTTGCGCGGTGGTGGTTCTTTCACCAACGTCACTCCCGTGCCGCTCTAAACTCACTTTAATTTCTTGGAGAATTTATCATGCCGAATAGATTAAACCGCCTGCTGGCTCAGGCCGCAGACGTTGACCCTATTAACACTGCTGCCGCTGACGCCCAACAACTTGTACAAGATAAGATTATTGTGTCCCGTAACAAACAATGTCCCATCAAACGTAAACCTGTACAGGCTGCGTTTAATACCGAAACCAAAGAGTTTTACTTTAACGCTGACGATTCTGTTATGTCGTTCCGTGAATGGAAAGAAGCGAACGGCATCGGCCGCAAGCATCATGCTCGCCGCTCTGATGTCGGGCTGCGTCAAGTCATCCAACCCGGCGATGCAATCCATTGCCGACGCGCTGAGATTGAGCAATGGCTGAACAAGAAGCCCGCTCGTTATGTTGACCCGCTGCCGCCAGATTTCCCCGGTGTGCGTGTCGATGATGCCGCATTGAAACCGCGCGAGCACGCCATCCCGGAAGCGACCACGGGGCAAAACGCCTTTCTTAAAGCCTGTCGCGAGTTCCTGATTTGCGACGATGCCACCCTGAAAAGAATCAATCGCGGCATGAGCCAACTGGAAGCTATGCGCCATGCTGACTTTACGCGAATGGGGGACAGCCCGGCTTTCCGTCAGTTGTGGTGCGGTGAGCTGAAACCCACGGATGATAATTTCAATACGCTGAATCTGCATTGTGACGTTGGGGGCGCTGGCCTGCCGCCGTCCATCCCGCCGCTGGTTACAGCGCCGTACAGGTTCCGCGAGCTGGAGCAATGCGACCGCCCGGCGTTTGTACCATTACCGCCGCCAGACGGGGGCGACTGGCGACCCGGACAGCAGGACGTAGCCGCCGCTGTGTTTGCCCGTGACCGCGATATGCTGGCGGTGCTACCGACCGGGTACGGAAAGACGGCTGCATTCATCTATGCCCTGCAATTTGAATCCGGTGCTGGCGAGGGGCTGACCGTTATCGTTGTGCCGACGAACACCATCAAGCAGCAGGTGCTACAGCAGTTAAGGGAGGCTGGCGTTCACGCGGTGGCCTTTGGCGATAAACTACCGAAGCGGCGTAATGCGCAGCAACTTGCGGGGCTGGCTGCCGGGGCGTTTCGGGTGATTGTCGTTTCTCCTGAGCATCTGGTGCCGGGAAGTCAGGTGCTGGCGGCGCTGATGGCCGCTGGTGTGGACAGGTTCATCATCGACGAGGTTCACACCGTTGATGACTGGGAGTTTCGCACTGCTTTCCCCGCGATGAAGCACACCCTGCAAAATGCCTTTCCTGATGCGCAGCGTTGCGCGTTTACCGCGACCCTGCGAAGAGGTGATGAGTTTGAGCTGATGAAAGAGCTGGGCTGTCGTGGCGAGTTCCTGACCTTCCGCGCCAGCGCTGCCAGAGAAAACATCCAGCTTGTTCCTGTTCGGCAATGTGAAGCGCAGCGCAGCGCTGCTGTTGGTCTGGTCGATGCCCTCCCGGTGGATGAAAAAACGCTGGTTATGGTGGACAGTATCAAGATGCTTTACGCGTACCTCGACGAGCTGGGAAGCCGCGCCCGGCCTTATCATTCCGACACCCGCCGTCTGAGCCGTGACCAGCGTCACGCTAACGCTGACTGGTTCGCCAGCACCCCCGGCGCTGTTCTGGTTGCGACCAAGGCTTTCGGATTGGGGGCTGACATTCACGATATTCGTAACGTCATTGTGACTTATGTTCCCGAAGACCTCGCCGACATGGTGCAGATGATTGGACGTGCCGGGCGCGATGGGGAACCTGCCCGCGCTTTCATACTCTGGTCATCGCTGGCTCTGTATGGCGACCCCATCACCTATGACGCCGACTCTGCCCCGGTGCCGTCCGGTGTACCTGATGAGCTGGCAGCGTTGTACCGCCCTGAAAACTGCAATTGGGGTTACATCTCCCGTTTCCTCTGAGCTGACTGGCTCGCCTGTTTAATTTCCTCTCTGGAGAATCCACATGCCTGATGAAACCGCGCTGCATTGCGCGGGGCGTTCTGACGCCCTGCTTAATGCCCAACTGGCCTACGCCCTGAACGGATATTCATTTGACGGACTGGCGTCACACCATGTTCACGCTCTTAATCGTGAGGCCATATTGCGCCGGGTAAGCACACCACTACAGCGCTATTGCCTGCTCAATAACTGTGAGCCTTGGGAATGTATCGCTGCGGTATTGAACCGATTTCGACGCCGGGAGGATGGCTCTCGTATTTGGCCGACCTACCGTATGGCTCGCGAGATCTTTAATGGGACTGTTCACCCTGCCGACAAGACGCGCGACGAGATATTTCAATCCGTGCAGCGTCGCCTGTTTTTACCAAAGCCAGTACATGCCGAGGTCATTCAACACCTGCGTGTAATGGGGCTAACTGGAGACAACCACCAATGACGAAATCTGAATTTGAAAATGAAACGTGGCGAATGAAAGGCTTGCTTCTTGGGGCGCTGATTCGCCGCCTTGAGGAAGACAAGGCTGGTGAGTCGCGCATGGCCGCAGCGGAGTTATCCAGTGCGGTCAACTTCCTTAAGGCCAATGCCGTAGAAGCGCCGGACACGTCATTTAACCGTGTATTTGAGGATGACGAGCAATGACACCCGCAGAGTTTAGAGCATGGTTTGCCACCCTGCCGCCGAATTATCAGAGCGCCGCACGCACCATGTACGACAACGCCCGCAAGTCGGGCACACATACTGCGTCAAGCCTCGCTTTGATTAAAAACCTTGTAGAAGATTCGATTAACTTTGATGGAGAGTTTCTGTATGACAACCACCAGTAACGCAACCCTGACCATTGCCGACATCCAGCACATTAACCGTTTGTGCATTGTTGAGCACATGAACAACGCGCAGATTGCTGATGCCACTGGTTTCAGTCTGGCAGATATCGACGCCGTAATCCGTGGCGTTTACGTGGACGATCTCGCCGAACAGTGGAAGGATGACGCTGATATTACCCTGCAAGAATACGACACTATCCGCCGTCGCTATCAGCCCGGCAAGTTGCATCGGGACACTGAGTATGCCATCGCTCGCGATATGCTGATTCGCCCTGAAACTGTGTTGGCTATCGCACATTCCCGCTTTAGCAATGCTCACACGCACCCGGCAGAGAAAACCGTGAAGGTGAAGCCAGCTAAGCCGAAAGCAATGCGCAAGTTAGTGCCTACTGATTTAGATGAAATCCACAAGTTAGAGCGCTTCGGTTGGCCTGCTGCGGATATCGCCGGGAAGCTGGGCGTCCCTGTTGAGGTCGTCGCGCATGTGCAACGCTGCCTGAGAAATCGTTGGTCGTACCCGGATACTCTGGAGTCTGTTAACTCCAAATTCAGCGAGGCTGAATGATGGCAGAGAACGAACCGCTGCACCCCGCCGTTAACCCTGATCTCTACGTGAACCTTGACGAACAGCGTGAAGGGTACGCCCCGTTTGAATCACGCGGCTGGGATGTGCTGACACAGAATCTGTCCGGGGAAGGGCGAACTGATCCCGGCCAAACACTTAGCCAGAATCCAAGGCAGCGACCGCGTGGCTCCGTTGGCGAGCGACGTTGGTTGCGTCGTCATGGCCTTATCTAACTGAGGATTATTTCATGAGCACCATCATTTTAATGGAGCCACGCCGCGCGGCTGATTGCGGGCAACAACTGAAATTTATTGCCGAAGCCTTGGATCTTCGTCAAATCGATTTGGCTCATGTGTACCAGATCGACAGACAAGATCTCGGCAAAGCGTACCACGGACAGAAGATGATTCCTGCCCGATGCGTACACGCGCACATGCTTTTACTTGAACTGGCACACCGCCGAGTTACATCACAAGAGGTTGCATAATCATGGCTGATCAGAATGTTAATCCGTACCTTTCCGGTGCTGATGCTGCGCCACAGCAATTGCCATACATGGCCGCACCTGTCGGGGCTGATAATGGCGCATCCCGCTTTAGCTCTGCGCCTGCCGATGACGATTTCCTGAAAACGCAACCAGTTAACGGCAACGATGGCGGACAGTGGAACAAAGGCAACATTGCCAATCAGCAAGACCAGAACGCCGATGTTGCCGTTCAGGTTGGCGATACTATCCCCCTGATGGATGGAACAGCTATTGAGTACACCGCCGAGCTGCAAGGATTGATGGGGCAGTTTCACCAGTCCATAGAAAGCCAGCTAGGTCAGGGTACAGTTGACGCGATGTTGCAATACGCTGGCACACTCGACGCCGGGACGCAATCCACCCTTGAACGGATGGTTATGTCTGGCGACCCTGCGCAGATGCAGCGGGCAGTTCAGTACCTGCACGAGAGGATGGCCGCAGGCACTGCGACTGGTTATGTTCCATCGCAGGGGAACCCATACGGCCAGCCTGCCGCGCAATCTGTCGGAATGTCACATGCGGAGTTTATCGCGGCGTATGACCAGCTTTCGCAGTGGGCGCAGCAATCAGGGTATGGCCCCGGCCATCGCCAGTACGACGATCAATACCGCGCTCTGGTTGCGCAGCGCTCCGCTGGCAAACGCGCTGGCCGTTAAGCAATCGCCTGTCCTGTCTTCCCCACGTCTTAACCTTACGTTTTAGAGCCTGAATCGCGTTGTACATCGCCAGATGTGCATTCGTATACCTGCACCTGTAAAACGCGAAATTACCTCTCAAACACCACACATAAACCCATTTTGCATTGAGATCTGACAATGACCTTACTGACACCTGAAAACGTGGCAGCGGCTAGGGCTGCCCGTAGCGTAAGGATTGAACACTGGAAAGCCAACGCCAGCCAGCTTAAGCAGGACTTTGCTGACGAAGTGCACTGGCGGCGGCTCGCCTCACGCTTTGGCGTGCGTATGCCCTCGGCGTATGTTCCCGGCTCTGAGCTGCGATTGTTGCGCAGGGCGGCCAAACGCGCGGGCATCTCTGGTGCTGACATGCGCGATGCTTTCGGTGGAGGCGTTGCGCACCTGCACGAGCTTAATCCCCGCTGGCCTGCTTTCGCGCTTATCGGCCTGATTCTTGAGATCGCGGCTGAAAAAGCTGCTGCCTGATCCGTCACATTCTCTTTTCCCATTTCTATAAATCGCGCTGGCTAACGCTGGCGCGGGAGCTATTTCTATGACTGACAATGTTTATACCCCTGACCAATTCCGCCCGCACTGGGGCGGTGTAGATGCTGACAACGACATTCACATTGAAGCGTATGACCGGGACGTTCAGACCCGCCTTGAGGCAAAGAGCGTCTTTCTGGCCGAGGGGCTGAGCACATACAAGCCGCTGAAAGCCAGCAACCAATACCGCATTGATCGCCTGAGTGGTGATCTTGAGGTGAAGGGCAGAACCGCAGGGCAATCGCTGGAGCCTACCGCCGTTAAGTCGGACAAGTTGGTTATCTCTGTGGATACGCTGAGTTATATCCGCATCCCGATTGATTATCAGGATGACTGGACTGCACCCACCTTTCGCGCAGAGCTGAGCCGCAATATCGGCACTGCGCACGCTAAGTTCTACGACGAAGCGCATACCATCCAGTTAATCAAAGCGACTGACTTTGTACCGCCGCCGACACTGCAACCAACGTTTAACCCGATTACGGATAACGTTGTCTCGCTCGACCTGACAGCGGTGAGCGCAGAGGACGCCGCAAACGAATTGGTTCACGCCGTCAAAGCGGCTGCTAATCGCTTCCTCACTGAGAAAGATATTCCGGTGGCCGAGCTGGTGCTTCTCATTGACCCTGCATGGTTCAGCATCCTGATGGAACATAAGAAGCTGATGAACGTCCGTTACAGCCGGGATAGTGGCAACGATTACGCATGGCGGCGCATCGGTTACGTGGCCGGGGTGCGAGTTATTGAGCTGAACAGTTACCCGCAGGAAGCAATTACCGCGCATGAGCTGGGCGCTGATTATGATGTGACCGCAGGGGAAGCACTAACACGGGCGACGCTGTTCCGGCCTGTGTCTGTACTTGTGACAGTCGAAGCGCAGAGCATTATCAATCGCCAGTGGGATGATGAACGCGAAATGACAATGGTGATGGACTCATATCGCCTGTTCAATGTTGGGCTGCGCCGCCCGGACTGCGTTATCAATTTCCGACAAGCTGCATAACTGGAGGGGCTGAGTCATGGTTAATGATCCTTACGCCCCTGAGCTGCTGTGTTCCCTTTTCCTGTATGACCCGGTGACAGGCCGCCTACAACATAAAGCTAACCGACGCCGGGTTAAGGCTGGCTCCTATGCTGACTCCACCCGGCGAGCTGATGGCTATCGTCAAGTTGCCCTGCGACTTGATGGCAAGCAGTACCAGCTAAAAGCCCATCGCGTGGCGTGGATTCTTGCGCATGGCGCTATTCCTCACGGTAAGCAGATCGATCACATCAACGGTATCCGTGACGACAACCGCCTATGCAATCTGCGTTTGGTTACGCAGCGGGAAAACGACCAGAACCGACGCAGGGCAAGGGGGTATAGCTGGAATAAGGGCTGTAGCAAATGGGAGGCTTACATACGCGTTGATGGTGTACTCCGTCACCTTGGCTTATTTACTACCGAAGCGGCGGCGCGTGCTGCCTATCTAAAAGCTAAAGCCAGATACCATCCCTCAACGCCAGCCGATTTGTTGCAGGCTGCCTAATCCTCGGAGGTTCCATATATGGCTGATGAAAAGCCAATTAAACCGCTGGCAGATGATGACCCACGCCGCCAGCGGTACGCTGAACTGTTGGCGCAGGCTGGCCGCATGACTATTCCCCGACTGCATCCGGGCGATGCTAATAGTGTTATGAGCCAGCTTGCGACGATGCTCGGCGCACCTGTCCCGATAGTCGGTGCTATGACTGAGCACGCCGCTGCATGGCGTGCCTGTATGCTGGAGCAAGGGCTTGGCGATCTTCTGGATGGCTTGAGTAAACAGGTGCTGACCATCTTCTTTCTGCTCTGCTGGAGAGACAGCGCCTTGCGATTGGCGGGTAAGCAAAAGGAACGGCTTACAGCGGCCAGCGAGGGTTTGACCATTGAGCAATACCGGGCAATGCACCCGGCTTACAGAGAGAATAAAGAAGATGATAACCACGATTAAATTAAGGTGGCGGTACATCGAGCCGCCGCCAATGAATGGCGCACTCGCTGACCTGAAACAGTGGGTAATGGATACCGGAGAGCCTGAGCTGGAAGCTGAATTTCGTAAGCTGCTGGGGCTGATGCGCCGCAATGGTATCAGTTACGAACGTGTTAATGTGATGGCCGATGAGCTTTATGTTCTGGTTTGCCAACGCCAGCGCGAAGAATACGAAGCCTGCAAGAGGGCTGCGTCTGACAATGGAGATTTTGAATCATGGTTACACGGACAGACCAACTACTAAGAAAAGCGATGCGGGACTATCTGGAACACCTCGGCAACATGCCGTTGGCTGAACGGATTACAAACGCTGCTGTATTCGAAGATGTTTATCGCTTTCTGTTGAATGGTTCCGGGCGGCTGGAGTTGCGCCGCGCTGATGTGGCCGCTGTCCGTGTCTTCCTGTGGAATTATCAATACCGACGCTGTGCGGTGACAGGTAAGCCGCTGCGCCTTGCGTCTGCCGTGCTGGATCACTGCCACCGAACAGGGCGCGTGCGTGCTGTGGTTCATCGCTCTGCTAATGCTGCCGAGGGTGGCTACCATACTGGGCGTTTGTGTGGGCTGTCGCCTAGCAGCATGAACGCGATGCTGGCGAGCTACCGCCAACAAAACCAAGGGCTGGGCGTTGTTTATCCGGGGTGATGAGTTCTGGCTGCGCCGGGTTTGCACCCGGCACGAAAGATGTTTAACTTCTAGTCAGTGGGTTACGCAGTTTTCCATAAACGCATTAAGGAATTGATCTGTAATTCCTTGAGGTTTGCGTCGTTCACAAAGAGAATACAACTCTTCGACTGCTGAGTACGGGAAGAATTTTGTGTCCAGCTCTCGGAATTGCGGCATATTCGCAAACTCAATGACTTTAGCGCGATATTCATCGGGGGCTACGATTGTCCATCTGATATCTTGAAGCCGTGGGGCATAGTCACAAAAATTCTTCATCCGGGTTAACCCGCTTTTAATCCCAGTGCTGTGCTCAATTTCCATCACGGCGGGCATTAATTTTCCATTTCTAAACCAAATGCAATCTATTAGTTTTGCACCGTCAATGGCCTCGCTGTACGAGCTTAATACCTTTTCATTTGAGAGGCTATCAATTACCCCATCCATTTGAGCAATGACTTTTCCGTTATATTTAAGTCCACGATCATTAGCTGCCACCCATGTTCTGTAGCCTAAGTGGTGGCCGATTTTTACTAAGGCAATCTGGATTTGTGCATGTCTTCTTGATTCTTCAATCGACATGCCCTCCACTGGGCGGATCGTTTCCAGATCAACGCTTTGATATACAACTTCTGTTTTCATCTCTGATATTACAATATTAGCTTTGTATTCAGAGAGCTTACCGTTTTCGTGTGGTGAATTGGGTAAGTATACAAGATGCTTGTGGCCTTTCTTTACCGTCTGTTTAGTGTTAATAACTTCTAAACGGTCGAGTTTACACCAATAAAATTGCGGTGTGTGCGCAAGCAAACTCTCAATAACGGAACGAGAGTTATAGCTTGCACCAAGCACTCTATCTAAATTGATAGGCGCATCCTCTTGAATTGCGTTAGCCAAACGCCAAAGCATCTGGCTAGAGATGCTGTCCATCTTTGCATCTTTGAGCGTCTCGCCTTTGGTTGGGTTAAAACGCTTAAAGCGTATCGGGCCTTGTGGCGACTTAATCGAGTCGACAACAATCTTCCCAGCATTACTTTCATTCACATAATCAAACTGCCTGTTTTTGGGCAGGTTGGCTATCGCATTCACAAGATTCATTGCTGTCAAATTCATCTTTTATCCCTAAATGCTCTAATATAGATTTTGCTATTCCGAAGGCCGCAAGGTAAGGAACTCCATTGCCAACAGTTTTGAACATATTTGAAAGAGTCATATAAGATGGCAATTCAAACTCTTTCGGCAAAGACTGAATGGCAAGCGCTTCTGCAACTGTTATTCTGCGTGGCTTATATGGATGTAAATGGACCTCGTTGTTACCATAAGCAGCAGTCGGAGAATATCTCCAGCGGTGGAGGCGCTTGTAAGATTTTTTACTATCGTCACCTTCTGCAACAGCCTTGAAGCGAACTAATCCGGCTCTGGCCGTAAACACATGCTTTGCGTTCACATGTTCAGAAACATTGTTTTTCTTAAACCAGTAATCAACAGTTAATTCTTTTGGGAGTGACTCTGGCAATGCCAGTATAGAGTCCTCGGAAAATTCATTTGTTGTTGGCCAACTGTAATTAAAGGCATTACGATCGGGGTATAATCTGCCACTCCAATTAAATGACTTGGCTAATTTCTTACTTTGGAAACCCAATAGAATAATGCGCTCTCGGTCTTGCGGAGCACCGTATTCAATCGAATTAATCAACCTTTCATGAAGGGTGTAACCCACATTCATCAACTGCTCTTTGAGATGCTCAAAAAATTCACGATGCTTGAGTGTACGATATAGCCCCTTGACGTTCTCGAACAAGAAGAAGTCAGGTTTCATCTCGACAATTATATCAATGTAGCTTTGGGACAGCTTACCATTTTCCCCATCGCGCCCTTTGTTCTTGCCCGCAACGGAGAAGTCCGGGCAAGGTGGGCCACCAATGAAGCCAATCAGTCTTTTCTCTTTCTTGAGGGCTTTAATAGCATCCTTCAACTGCTTGTGATCAACTTCCTCTATGCTCTTTTCTGCATAGCCGAAACGGGGGATAGGCTTGTTCATTACCGCACGTGAGTGCTTGTAAGCATCCATAAACGGCGGGTGAAATTCATTCACAAAAACCACTTCGTAGCCTGAGTTTTCAAAGCCAAGGTCTAAAAAGCCTGAGCCGGAAAAGAAAGAGAAGATGGCGGGTTTAAGTGTGGACATTTTTTACCTATTGCTGATCATTAAGACATGCGAAAACGCCCCTGCATCTTAACAGATGAGGGGGTCATTGCAACGGATTGCGGGTAGCTGTAGAGATGGGTTGGCTCAGATGGACGGTACAAACATCCATAAATTTAAATGGTTATTTGATGGTTCACAAACTCCACGTAGCGCGACAGCTCGGCTGGTGCTGCTGCGTTTTTTGAATATGTTTTGAAGCTCTCCGTGTTACCTCGCTCATGGCCGACGAGCAGGGCAATACGATCCTCTGGCACTTGAGCACGGTCGAGCTGTTGCACAAACGCATGGCGGAGTGAATGAAACACTTTTCTCTCTGCGGCAGGCTCGCCAAGAGCTTTACGCTTGGCCCGAGTGAATTGCTGCGTGTGCCACGTTGAGCGTTTCCCATCCGCCCGGTCTGTGATTGAGGCATGATAGAACAGAAAACCGCTATGTGTGGTTTTGAGCAATGATTTCACGAGGGGGATTAGTTTGCTGTGTATTGGGACGATTCGCGCTGCGCTCTTGGTTTTCCCTTCGGTGATCTCAAAGCACAATATACCCTCGATAGTTTTAATGCTGCTTTCACGTAGCGTACATATCTCATTGATCCGCATACCGCTGTATGCACCAATAGCCGTTACTGCCTTCATCTCGTCATCAAGCAAGGCATAGACCTTTGCCAGCTCTCCCGGTTCGAAGACTTCATAGCTGACTTTGCTGCTTTTTGCTTCGAGCGCATGACCGCGCCAAGGATTATCCTGCGGCGCATCGTGATAGCGATTGCGTGCCAGATCCCATATCTGCGCCAGTGCGCTTATATAGTTCTGGATAGTTTGGGGCGCTCGCTCCGTTTTGAGCTTATCTAACCAGCCTGTAACTATGGTTCGATTAATATCCCGCAACTGAACATCTTTCTTTTTCAGGTGGGTTAACAGCACCTCTACGGCTTTATTGGTCTTGGATAGCGTGGTTAGCTTTCGTTTCTCGCTGTATTGGAGAAGATACAGATCGCGCATTTTAAGCAGGGAAGGGCAAGCCTGAATTGATGCACCAAATGATGCGGGTGCTTCCTTGGCATACACACTTACACGGCGTAGCTCATCAATGATTTGATCGACGGATGAGCCGCCTTGCGGCTTTAGCAGATTCCGTAAGCGAGTCCACTCCAGAGCAATAGCATCCCGAAACAACCGTGCTTGGCGTATGTCACGTGTCCCTGTGCTTTTCATAAAGTAGCGCTTCCCTTGGAACAGGTGGCGCATGTAGCTGGGGATAGCTATCCGCACGAGGTAATTCCCGCAGGGATCTAAAACTAGATAACGATCTCTCTTGAAACTCATACAAACCCCGGTTATGTTGTCAGGGCTTTTTCATGGCTAAACAGTCTGTGAAATGTGCCGGGGTTATGAGCTTTAGTCTCGCTGGTTCAATGAGTTAACAATGATTCTTGAAGCAAGCTAAGCCGCTATACCCCGTGCCGGTTCGAGTCCGGCCTTCGGCACCAAGTGATGCAATGAAGTCGCCTGAGGGCGGCTTTTTTTGTGCCTTCAGATATCTCAAGTTTGCTAGTAGAATATGATTTTGTCCTTCAAAAAGTTAATATTATATGTTGCTTGATTTCGCAAACAGCGCCAGCATTTGCACGGTCATTTGAATGTGCGCCATAGATTTATAGGTTAGGTCGAAATTGTATCTCTTGTACCAGTGATTGAGCAGTGCAGCTTTGATATTACAAGTTCATAATTTATTATGTATAGATCAAACATTGAGATTCATAAGTAAGGACTGGGTCATAATGACGTCAGTATTGTATGAGAACATACATGTATTCACAGAACTGAAGGCGGTTACCTTAGTGAGACGGAAGCGATAAAGAGCTTTGTGGATCTCAAAGTTTTTGTAGCCTTCAATTGACAGATGAAATCTGCATGCAGGACTTGTTGTCTATTTTTTCATAAATATCAATGGGTTATCTAAGTATTAACTTGTTGGGCAATCAGATGGATCACTTGACAATGAAAAATATAAGGGAATAATGAGAAGCGTAAAAACACAATTGAATGTTCTTACGATGCAATATACAAATCTAAAAGGAAAAAGGAATGCATAAGCTCACATTTGAATATCCAGCAATTAAAATCAAACAGAATGAAATGTGTAGTGATGTTGTATTGTTTGGTGCTTCTGCATATGAGATTCGTCAATGGGCAGGTGTTCCTCAAAAGAAATCATTTGATGATGTAGAAACAGTCGGTTTTCAGCGTGTTGACAATAAAGCAAGATTAAGTGAATTGAAGAAATTTTACTTAAATCAGCAAAACGTAGTTCAAAACACTCTTATCTGTGCAATGAGAGATATAGCTGGATGCTCTGTCAATTTCAAAAGCAAGGATGGTAATGATGTTGCAGGGGTCCTCGAAATTGAATTTCCTAGTTTTTATGAGATGCCGATTATTGATTTATTTGGTATTTTGAGACAGTCCTTGGAAAGCCGTTTACATGGAAAAGTGAATCTTTCATTGTCAGAAGAAGAAAAGCAAGAATTAAAAAAACAATTATCAGTTGCAAATGAATCAATGGAGATTGAGTCAGAAGGTTTCTCTATACCAGAGGACGTATATGATGATAGAGAGGACTTAGAAGAAGCTCAAGGTTCTGACCAAGACTCTCTAATTTTTGATGAGTCACATATAGCAGACTTCATAAAAGAAATTGCATTACGCCATGAAATATTAAAAGAGAATCCTGGATTATATAAAGATCGAGAAAATTTTCTAGGGTTTTCTAAAGAATCTCTTATTTCATTTATTCTCCCTGTTTCTTTAGTTGATGGGCAGCATAGACTATTAGGTGCCATTAGCGAAATTTCTTCTAGGCTTGAAAATGGTGAATTCGATGATGAACTTTCATCTTTTATAGATAGTGGTATTGATGCTCCTATGGCTAATGATGAAATTTTGAAAAGACATACGCGAATATTGCCTGTTTCATTACTAATGTCAGAAAGTCCATCTGAGCAAGTATTTCAATTCGTCGTTATTAACCAAAAAGCTACGCCGATTGGACGTTCTCTCTTGGGAACTATAGTCTCGACAACATTGACTAACGATGAAATGGAAGTTGTTTCGCAGCGCTTAATGGATTCCGGTATACAACTTGAAGAGGCTCGGGCTATAACATGGATGGCGAGGAATCCAGCAAGCCCTTTTGCAAATCTTGTAGAACGTGGTGTTAATAATGATTCTAAAGAAATGTTGCAATGGTCTGTTATGGGGAAAATTATAAATATCTTCAAGGAGTTAAAAGGCGGGATTCTGTTCGGTGAGAGGAATGATTACGCAAAAATCTGGCAAGAAAAATATCTGGCTTCATCAGGTGTAGTTGCTGATTTTGAGGACTATGAATTTTCTTCACAATATGATTATTGGCGTTCCCTCGAAGGGCCGTGGCGAAAAATTTTTGTTTGTTTTTGGAATAGAGTAAGTAATAAGCTAGCTCAGCGAGAAAATAATGAGAGAAAAAATTTTTGGGGAGCCCCTCGTGAATCTAATATTTTTAATAAAATTTCATTAATGATTCTTTCTTCTGATTTCTTTCAATATCTTGTTGAAATAAGGTCAGGAATAGATTCGACAGAGCATTTAGAGGTCTTAGTCGATGAATGGTTGCAGGAGATCAAACCTGCATACTTTGATCGGGATTGGGAATTATCAGGTGTGAAAAAGGATTCAAAAGGAATTAGAGATCGTTGGGCTCAGTTGTGGTCAGATTATAGAAAAAATAGTTCAGCGTTGCCTCAAATCAGAATGTATCGTAATCCTAAGAAGACTGACTGACTTATGGAAAGAGATTTTAATTTCGTAATTAATAGTATATTAAATATACAGAAAGCATGGTGCAACGATACTCAAAGTGAATTATCGCATATGTCTTTTCCTGACCCCATGCTTGGATTCCGGAGGGATCTTTTAAAAGGTGATATGTATCGTGAATGGGGGCGTTGGTTCATTGAGCAGTTTATTGATGCAAAATATCTGTCAAATAACGTGACTTACGCTGAAATTTTTTATGATGTTTTTTTAATTATTGATAAGATCTGTGGATGGACTTATGACCGAAATGATAAACAAGAAATATCGGGGATAATATCTAAATATGTTCTACAAAGAATAAGAATTATCACTGAAAGTTATAAAAGAAAAAAAATATCTTTGTCCGAGAAGCGTGAGTTATTGGAGCTACTCGGTGACAAACCTCGCTGTTGGTTAACCGGTATGCTTTTTTCACAAGAAGCGATTGACCTTTTCTTAGGTAGACAAAATGCGACCATAAAGTTGCCAGACTATGTAGATAAATATATGCCAATAGGCTTAATTGATCGAGATCTAAAAATAGAAATTGATCATCTCTATCCTTTCGCATTAGGTGGCGATGATTCGATAGAAAATTTTCGATTGATTTGTGGTTGGGCAAATATGGTGAAAAGTTCGCAAGTGACAATGTATGGGAGGGGTACCAAATATACTAAAAAAATACAACCATATCAAAGTATCGATAATTATTATTGGGCTATTCGAACATTAGGTTTGAAAAGAAAATGTGAGTGTGATGGATGTAAAAATAATCTCGAAAACTCACAATTGACAATATCATCCTTCCATGGAATTGGGAAAATAATAAATCCAATAAGTATGAAAATTCTGTGCTATGAGCATGCTCAGGAGCGCGAGCGTTTTGTTTTGCGCACTGAATTTAATAACTAAGGGTTATTCATTGCCCCTTAATTCTTAAAGGCACATATTCATTATATGTACCTTTGCTATTTAACTACAAAAAAATCATGTCATCCAAATTGTGAACTCTATTTAGCATATACGAGATACCACGATGTAAGTGAAGTTTAAATAAGTAATTCATATCCACGGTTTCGGGGTGGTCTTTATAGTCCTCATAAACTCTCTGTTTAAGCAAAGCCAAATATATTTCTGACTGTTCTCCAGAGAATGTTTTCCATGTCATCTCAACCGAGCTGTCAGTCATAATATCTTCATGAGGAGGAATTGCCTTTTCTGAAAGGGACAAACAGAATGCCCACCGACAAAGCACATTCCAATTCTCAATCCCAGTTCGACGTTTTAGTGTGATAAGCTGCTGCTTCGCTTTTTCGGATAATCGTACGTGTTCGATACTCACAATGCGCCCTCCAGATATCCTTTTGAAAAGTATGAAGTCTCTTCTTTTTCATCATATTCGATATGATATTCTTGAGCTATAAAAGATTTCAATTTATTGTAATATCGCCCATAAATTTCTTCATCAGTGGAAAGTAGGATAACTTGTGAAGCTGCATTGGGGAAATACTGTTCTATCAAACGAGTTCTATGCTCACCATCTAGGCGCCCCATTGGGGTATCAATGATTGTTGGTAATTCCTTTCCTGAACTATCAGCTAATCCCCAAAGGATAGCTATAGCTAGTAACTGTCTCTCCCCGGCGGAAAGGCGATCTGTTGAAATTTCAGTTTTATTTGACGTAAATAAAGTCATAGAATAATCAAATGGGTTAATCTCAATTTTACTAATTAGGCTATCTTTTCTTTTCAATTGATCAAATTTCGATTTGATTTTTTTCTCAAGCTTAGTAATATTGTCTCTAACAAGTTTCTTATTAAAAGAAAGAATTATTTCTTTTAATGTGTCTATATGTTTTACAATTTGATTCTGCCTTTTATGTTCGAAATGTACAGAGTTCGTGCTAATCAAAATTGAGCTAAGTTGGCTCTCATTTTGTTTGATTGCACAAATGGTTTCATTTAATGAATTGACCAATTGTTCTTTTTCTTTTTGCACAATTGCTAATTTTTCTTCTTGTTTTGCATGCTTTGTGAATAATTCCTTTACCGATTCAAGTGTTGGGATTGCATTTATTTTTCGCTCGGACAATACAATGGCTTCTTCTATTTCTGTCTTGAGGCCTAGAAGTTTATTCGCTGAACGTTTATCCTCGGCAATGCGATCACTTAAGCTAGAAAAATAGATAGGGTTAGTATCCAAATAACAATTGATGTTATTTTTTTCTCTTTCGTTTTCTAATAATTTATTAAATTCACTTTTCAAACGTGACAATTCATCATTGTCTATAACATTTGACAAGATATTTAACAGTTGTTCTTTTTGTTTCTGTAACAATGCTTCAGCATCTTTAAAAATATTTGATTTTCGCTCAAGTATCGCTTGAGCATCTGCTTTACTAAGTAAATCCCCTAACAAACCTAGTGGAAGAGGACCTGAAACTAATTTAAAAAGCTCATGCTTCACAGCAAATAATTTCTGTGAAAGTTCTGTTTTCTCTTTTTCTAAAGATGATTTTAAATCTAGTTTATCTGCTCCGCTAGAATGCATTTTGTGCTGAAGAAAAGCTAATTTCACTTCTTCTTCTTTTTCTCGTACTTCAATAGATTTCAGTTGTAAACTAAGTTGGTCTTTATATTTATTTAGTGACACTAGTTTCTTCTTTACATCTTCGAGAGCGGTTGTATCTTCTTTATTTAATTGCTTTTCCTGCTTTTTTTTCTTTAGTTCGTTTAAATCGATTGCTAATGTGGATAGGAGCTCAAGTCCGAGTAATGCTTCTATTCCTGTTCTAAGGAGTTCTGCTGAACGTTTAGGATCAGCGAAGTTCTCGATTTTTTCACCATCGAAGAAAAATAATTCAGAAATCGATTGAGGGATAAACTCATTAACAAATTCCTCCCAATGTTCACTTAAAAGCTGGTCATGCTTACCATTAAAACAAACTGAAATATTTTCTCTGCATTCTTTATTAGCTTCTTTAACCCATGACCTCTTTATTTCATATACCTGTGGGGCTTTTTTATCATCACCATGGCGAAATCGCAGAGAGACGCTTGCTGCTTTGTCTTCAGAAAATGAATTAATATTTTTTTCCAAGTAAGCTAAATATCCTAACCGCCCACGATTAGAACATTTTGCAAACTTACCGTACAGTGCCAGCTGAAGTGCATCCAGAAAAGTCGTTTTACCGGCACCATTGAGAGCACCAATTAATATGATTGGTTTTTTGTGATCAGGGCTATCGAGTGAGATAGTATGATGTCCTTGATATATTCCAAAATTGTAAAGTTTTATTTCTTCAAAAATCATAATTATATCTCTTGAACATCAATCTGTTCTAATTGTAAATAATCGAAGTTAACGAGAGATTGCTCAATTTTTTCAATTTCCCATTGCAATTTGTTTTTCTCATTATCATCAATGTTTACGTCTTGAATTTTATATGCATTCTCATTTAGCCGCTTTTCGAGTGCAAATTTACGTGCTTCTGAAATGTCATTAAAAGCTGTTTTATCTAAAGCAGCTTCAAGTTCTTTATAGAGTGTGGAGCGACGAAGAAGATGCTTGTGTTTATCGGCAATAGTTAGCAACTCACGAACTTGCTCATATTTAAGCCCATCGGTATCATCAAATTCCGCACACTTTTCTTTTAATTTCTGCATTACGCTGCGGTTCAGCAATGGATGATTTTTGGCCTTATCTCCAGGATAAGGTTTGTTCATGACTGACTGGTAAATCGAAGGGACGCTATCCTCAACTTCATTTTTGCTTTCCACCCATAATTCTCGGATAGCTTCTAAATCCTCAAGAGTAAGGAGTTCCAAATCTTTCACTTCTTCAGGTCCAAGGGCCTGTACTTGCAATTGGGCTTCTAGTACTTTTCGCAACATATGTTCACGGAAAGCTTGCCGGTATGGTCCGCGAACCAAGTCTGCACCATATTCATTGATGTGGACTGTTAAGCTTCCGTTCATGCGCCTAAAGTCACGGCGATCTTTGTCAGCCTGAATCTTTTTAGCTTTCTTTTCCCTGTTTGAATCATTTATGTCGATCTCATTACGTAAGGCAAGAAGCGGATACATCCATTCTTTTTCGCTATCGTTCTGGATCATTGCTGACATTGATTTATCTTCTCCAACCATTGTGCAGACATAACACCCGAAACGGCTGTCGCCACAACTTGGAGTTGATTTGTCTACTACTAAAGGGCATTCTCCATCCTCTGTAGCCCCTTGATACATAGTTAAAAGTTCTTGGTTTTTAAAACCCCAAGGATTTTTAACTTGCATCAAAAATTGCCATACATCGTCATTGCTCCAGTCTGCAATAGGTGTATATACCCAGACCCTATCCAGTTCTTTGTTTACAGATAAGCCTGCTGCGCGCCGGGTGTTATCGGCTCGGTTCTCATAAACTTCCATTGTAGTTGCTCGAGCATTGCTTTCTGCTTTACGGGTACCCAGTACCAGAATTGCCTCACCGTTATTTTGGACGACACTTTTTATAAAGTTGTTTGATGGGCTGATTTTTAAGCGATCCGTACACCATCTGAACTTGTAACGCGGCGCTGGATAGCCTCTACCGATTAAGTTCACCCAAAATCTGTCGTTAACAGCTGGAGTCAGGCGATGCGGTACCAACGGAATTTTTTGTTCTCTTACGGCCATTTCCATTTGCTTGAGGGAGCGGGTGACCCATAGAGCAACGATAGGGTTTTCGACCAATGTATCTGTACTGATGACATGAACTTGCTTGTGAGCTCGTTTCTCAACAGTGAGCTCAGAAAGTGCTTGCCAGATCAGCTGGAGAATTGCAGTGGAGTCCTTTCCCCCGCTATAGCCGATAACCCAAGGTATGTCATCGCTCAAGTAAAGATCTTTCGTTTGCTGTACAAGTTTGGCAATCGTCTCTTTAAATCCAAGATCGTCAAAGGCTGAGCGAGCTGGTTGGTGATTTTGTACTGTCATTTTCTACCTTTGGTTAGTTGAGAGCTTGAACGCGCTACTTGTGCGACAACTGCAACATTCACAATTGACGTATCACTAGGAAACGACAAGAGCAAACCTCTAACTTTACAACCTATGAGGGGATTTGTCTCTTGCTTGCGGCACCAGGAGGGATCATTTGATTGATCACAGAGAAATGTTCACAGTTATGGTTTTTTATCCACTTTTCTCTACATTTCATAGGGACAATACGAATGGTTAACGTTTCTTTCATCTCAGTTATCTTAAGCGTCTGGTGGGTGGCGTCAATAGCTAGACCCTTAAAAAATACTATATACTTATACAGCTCTTTGATTTGGCTTTTGATGTTTCGCTTCTTGATGTCCCTATACGGGTATGTCAGCATACAAGTTACAAAAACCTGTACTCGTATGTGAGTGGAACGTCGATGAGCATCTACCTTGATTGCAATGCAACAACCCCAGTCTCCCCGACTGTCGCAGAGTTAGTGACATACTACTTGCGAGAAGAATTTGGGAATGCAGGTAGCCGTACTCATGAGTTTGGTTTGAGTGCTAAGCATGCTGTAGAAAAGGCACGGGGACAAGTGGCCTCACTGGCGGATGCAGATAAAAGTGAAGTTTTTTTCACTAGTGGAGCAACGGAAAGTAATAATATTGCAATCTTAGGGTTGAGTGCTGAGGCAATAAAAAGTGGGAAAAGACATATCATAACGACTCCCATTGAGCACAAAGCTGTCCTTGAGCCGATTGGGTATCTTGCTAAAAATGGATTTGATGTCACTTACTTAAACGTAGACCAAAGCGGTATTGTGAATCCGACCGATCTTAAAAAGTCATTGCGTGAAGATACACTTTTGGTATCTATTATGCATATAAATAATGAAACAGGCTCAATACAACCCATTAGCGAAATTTGTAAAATCCTTGAAGATCATGGTGCCTATTTTCATATTGATGCCGCTCAAGGATACGGAAAATATCCTGAAGAATTAACTAATAGTCGAATTGATATGTTGAGCATTAGCGGCCATAAATTATATGCACCTAAAGGTATTGGTGCTCTTATAGTCAGGAGAAGAGGTTTTTCGAAAATTCCTCTCGAGCCATTGATGTTTGGTGGAGGGCAAGAGAAGGGATTACGTCCAGGGACTCTGCCTGTGGCATTAATTGCAGGATTAGGGTTGGCATGTTCCGAAGCCCAGGAACATTATTTGGAATGGCGCAATAAATGTCAGAAAATAAAAACGTCGTTGCTTGATATACTTTTGCCACTAGGCGCAAAAGTGAATGGTGAGAATAGTGCTAGCCATGTCTTAAATATTTCAATACCTCATGTAAACTCAGAAGCGGCGATGGTAGCCCTGAAAGGTATTGTTGCAGTATCAAACGGTTCGGCTTGTACTTCACAAAATTATACGGCAAGCCATGTTCTTGAGGCAATGGGATATGACGAAGAACGAATTGATGGAGCTATCCGTATTTCATGGTGTTATATGACGGAAGAACTTCCGTTAAAGGATATTCAAGAGAAAATTCAGAGGTTATTGTGACAGCAAAGACTATTGTTGATGCAGCTATTAATGCTTTGAATATATTGGAGCGTGCAGCTTATGTTACTGAAATATATGAGGAAATAATTTCTTATAATTTATATGCATTTGGTGCTAAAGATCCAAAATCAGTTTTAAGAATTACACTTGATCGCCATTGCATAAATAAAAATCTTGGCATTATGCATCAAAGTAGGCATTTTGTGAAATTGAGTGATGGGCGATATGGACTAATCTCTCAAAACGTACATTTTAGCGATAATAATTTAAGTTATTTTCTTAATAAGGCTGAGCCTGTTGACACATCTGCATTAAAAATACATGAATTAGCCTCATTGCAACGAGAAAGAGTACGGAAAGAAATTATTGAAGGTCTTAGAGAATTATCAGCAGAGCAATTCGAAGATTTTTGTCGTATTTTTCTGACAAAATATGGTTTCCTTAAAATGAACCTTACTCGGCGTGGTCGGGATGGAGGGATTGATGTCACTGGCCTCTTAAAAGCAGGTTTGGCAAGCATGCGCGTTGCTGTCCAATGCAAGAAATATTCTGCTGAAAATAAAGTAGGCAGAAGTGCTATTTCTGCTTTTCGTGGAGATATTACTGGGGAGTATGAGCAAGGTATTTTTATTACAACCAGCAGTTATACAAAAGACGCTGAAAATATTTCATTTAAGCCATCATGCGTCCCTATCGTGCTTATCGATGGTGAGCAACTTGCAGACTTCATGATCGATAAGCGTATTGGGGTTCAGACTAAGTTAATTGAACTCTATGATTTTGAAAGAGATCTTTTATGGGAGTAAAACGATTACATAGTTTGCGTGAACATAATTAAGCTTTTTCGTTGAACCAACCCGCCACCACCTCAGCCAAATCATCCTCAACCGTATAAAAGTAACAAGCCGGGATATTCAGAACGGCCGCCAGCTTACACGCCAACGCAAAATCAGGTGTGTGGATCCCTCGTTCATACTGGTTCATCCGGGCGCTTGCGGTGGCTTCATCAATGCCCGCGAGAATGCCTAATTTTTGCTGGGACAGGCCAGCTCTCAGGCGCGCTTCTTTTAAACGGTGTGGCAGCATGATGATCCCGGTTGTCTGGAAACAGAATCATGATTTTGGTATTTAGCAGTTGAAAATGTACTAAGCATTCCTTAGTATTTGCGGTGAAAATCTGAACTGCCAGGTTGATTCAAAGAGGTTACGTATATGGAAAGAAAAGATATGCATCCGGCTGATATTATTGCTCTATTACATAAGCGTAAATCATCATTAGCCGCACTATCCCGCCAGTCGGGATTGGGCTCTTCCACGCTTGCCAACGCGCTTAGCAAGCCATGGCCTAAAGGCGAATATCTCATTGCAGAAGCGCTGGATCTTGAGCCAAGCATTATCTGGCCGAGCCGCTATTTTGATGAAAAGGGTAACTTGATTGATCGCCGGAAACTAATGCGTTCTGTGAACAAATGATCGGGTTGCTGGGGCATAGCTATACCGTTTTCTATGCCTCCGACCTGACTCCCTTCCACACACAAATACTCCCAACAAACTCCCAAACCCTTTCCCTCGCTCTCCTCACCATCCCCTTATCAAACACCGGTTCGTGGCGGGCGATGAACCCACGCCCTTGCCATTCCTCGCGCACATGCCGGATGTGCGCGTTTATGCCGTAGATTTCATGCAGAATGACGACAGCCTGGCGACTGGCGGCGGCCACGGTGGGTTTAGTCGTCCGCTTTATGCGCCCAGGCGGGCATTGCGGTCAGGTAGCGCTTCGCGCGCTTACGGGCTTCCTCCGGGCCGACATGCTGCCAGCTGTCGAGAAACTCCGCCGTACCGGCAAGGGCTTCTTCCCAGGGTTTCAGGTTCCCTTCTTTGTCGCTGCAATAGTAGCAATATTTATCGCTGGCGCTCGGCTGGTCCATCACGGACATCGGTACGCCGCAAGCCTCACAGAACTTATCGAATGTTGGCATGGTACTCTCCTTGTGTGGTGTTTGTGGTTAATAAATATACTTATTTTCCCGCCCCTGGAATGCCATGTCAGATCAAACAAACTTGATGGTAATGCCACAATCATTGACTAAACGTATATATATTTGGCTTTGGGATTGCTACGCTCGGCATCCACTCATCAAAACAAGGGACTGTTGTGCTGGAAATCTTTTCTTAACCCGCTGAAAAGTATCTCACCGATATTTTTCGCATAACAAACGCGAAGGTTCGTTTTTTAACGGATCCAGTTTTGTATGGGTTAAAGAAAGGTACAGTATGCAAGTCACATGGATTGTCAGCCCTGTCGGCTATCAACGGGTTGCCAGACGCTGCCCGGCGTGCAACGTCAAACGCGAGTTTCTCCCGGCCGGAGCGTTCCGGATGAATTCACAGAAAAAGCGGCTCGATGTCTGGAGCATTTATAAGTGTACGCACTGCGATTACACCTGGAATATCAGCCTGTTCTCCCGCCTGCCGGTGGGCCGCATTAGCCACACACTCTATCGCAGGATCATGGCGAATGATGAAGCTACGCTTGTGCATTTTTCGCATGATGACCAGATCCTGAAACGCAATAATGCCGTACTGTCGGGGATGCCTGAATTTCACGTTCGCGAGCAGTGGTCTGCGGGGCATCTTTGCAATAAACGGTTAAAGGTGCACATCCGGCTGCGTTGTTCGTTTCAGGTCAGCCTGTTGTCGGTGATGAAAAAACAACTTTTTCTCAGCGCCAGCGAAATAAAAAGACGGATTATGACGGGTGAAATTGCCGGTGTTACTCTGAAGGAACTTAAATCGACAAAACGGAAAACAGCCGGAATTGTGATATGGGTGTCTGCCAGCGTGTTTTATTCCGGCAGAAAAATCATTATCTGAATCGTGGAAAATGAGAAAAACTGAAAAACGATGCCGCCAGTATGGGGCATCGTTACAATTTCAGATCAGATCGCACAGTGGGTAATCGGCAATCAGCTGACCGGAAAAAGACTAAAAATCACATTTCACTTTTTATTAACAAAAATGTTTAAATAACGCTTTAGGTGTAGATAAGAGAAAAATACGTCGCCGAAAAATGTAAAATAATATTACTGCATGAATATTCTATTAAGAACTTTCTATAATATTTGCGAGATCTTCCTTTCTCATTTCAGGTGTTTTAAGTTTATCTGGTTGATTTATTTATCATTGTTGCAACCGATAATGCTCCTTGTTAGAATGATCGTTAATTTCTCCGGTATCTTTTGATAAAAACCATTGATGGTGCTTTTGCATCTTATCCCGGATGACCTGGCCATATTTTTCCAGCGGCAGTAACAAATGCCTGACTTTATAAATTGAAATACCGCACTGGTCGGCCAACTCCCTCGTGGACAGACCTTCAGTGCTATGTTTATTTAACAGATCGAGAATAAATACTTGTTCCGGAACCCTGACCGTAGCGAAGCCACTTATTCCCGTTTCCGTCGTCAACAGTTGCAGATTGTCGAGAGGAGCGTTGTAGTCCTGATGTAACGCACCTGAGTTGTAAGAACACAGCGAGAGTTTCATTTTGCAGACTCCACGGTTTTAAAGGAGTTTACAGTATGCCGCCTCGCTCGCCAGGCTAGCAACGTTAGCTGGAGATTGACGCACATATAGAGTTTTTATCTGCTTTTTATCTTGTTTTTTGATAAAAGCTCTATCTGTCGGTAGGAAACGCGGTTTGGTAAGGAGGTGACATGAGGTTTGATATAGAAGGATTTATTACTTTTGACACCGAGGATGCCTCACTCGTTAACGTGTTGACCGGGGACTGCATTGAATTATCCCAGACGTCAACCCGCCTGCTGGCGGAATTGCTTGAACATCAGGGCGATCTCTTATCGCGAAACGAAATCTTCCAGTCTGTTTTTGATAAATATGGCGCACGTGCGTCAAACAGCAACCTGAATCAATATATTTCTACGCTGCGCAGGAACCTGTGTGATCTGGGCGTGAAAAAAGAAATCATCGTCACCGTACCGCGCATCGGCTTTAAAATATCTGAAGATGCGATTATCAATAACGATCGTGAGTACAAAACGCCTTGCCTTGATGAGAAAATGCCTGACGCTCCGGCTCCGCTGGTATATCAAAAGCGGCGATACTGGCCCCTGTTTACTAAACTTCTCATTGTCGCGGCCAGTATTATAATCATGTTCGGTATTTACGTTGGCATCAGTAACGTTAATGATGAAACGCAAGAAATCGCGCACGGAAAATGCCAGTTCTTTTTATCCCCTGCGCTTTCTATGAAGGAAGTTGAGGAGAGTTTTCATTTAGCATCGCAGCCATTAGATTGTTCTTCCATTAAAGATATTTATGTTTATCGTCAGCAGATAAAAAGCAGTTTGGGGAATTATATGCAGTTGTTGATAGTTGAGTGTAAGAGGAGTAAAAGCATCTGCGTCAGTTTTTACATCAGAGAGCAGGGCAATGGTTAAACGAATCATAACGGTTATCGTTTCCGTGATCATCATGCTAATCGTTTCAAACGAAATCTACGCCCGGCATTCTTCTTTTTCATGTGTATCGCAATTTTCTATTGTGCGGAACATCAATACAGTTAATACTCGTGCGGAAGGTTTTGCTTTTTTTGATATCAGTGACGGGCATTTGCTGGTCAATATCGATGGGTTACTCACGAAAAATAATGAAAAGTATATTATCTCGCGAACGGTTAAATTGAAATATAAAAGTTATAATACTAACGCGAATTTATATACAATATTGCATATCAAAATTACTCGTGATGATTCTGATAATGTGAATGATAAGATTGCTAACGACTTATTTTTTGGTGAAGGAGGGGAAGGGAAACTCGTTTTTATTAAAAAAGTAAGTGATGACATGTTCTTATTTGGTAACCACACATTCCCGCAGTATGGTTGCAAACGACGTTAATCAGTGTGGTTTTGCTTAAGTGGAGTATAAAATAAGTTAAATTCTCAATTATGATAAATATAAACCTCACAGAATCACTGGCTTGCATCTCTAAGATAATAGACATGATCAACCCCCGGCTTAACTTACATCATGTCAGAACGGCGTTTATCGCCTGGCATTTAGCCAGAGAGTCCCATTTTTCGCTGGCGCAGTGCCGCAAAACACTGCTGGCGGCACTTCTCCATGATATTGGCGGCCTGGATGAGGAGTCGCGGCTACAACCGCTTAGCTATTACGATAATGAACTTAATGATCATGCGGCGATCGGCGGTGCATTGCTGGCAAGCGTTCCCTTACTGAATCCGTTGCAGGATATCGTGCGTTATCACCATATCCGCTGGGAAGAAGGTAAAGGCGAATATGTGGATGGTAAAAAAGTACCGAAAGAGAGCCATATTATTTATCTCGCTGACCGCATTGATGTTCTGGTGGCGCGCTATCGTATGGAAGACCTGGTCGCGGAAAAAGAAGCCATTACCAATATTATTTTCGAAGGCGAACATTCACTCTTCAAACCTGAATATATCACCGCATTCAGAAAAGTATCCAGTTGTGAGCATTTCTGGTTAATGATGACGTCGACGGATTTCGATGATTACATTAACGAAATACCGCGTATCCGCAATGACGCTATTTCATTACATAACTTTCGTGATATCGCCGGGATGCTGGCGTTTGTTGTCGATGGTTTCAGCCAGCATGGCTTACAGCATTCGCTGGTGATTGGCCGAATAGCCGGTTATCTGGCAAGAGAGCGGGGAATTGCGCCAGTCCAGTGTCTGAAAATTGAAATTGCCGGGTTGTTGCATAATCTGACGTCCCTGGCGTTGTGCGCCGCGCCAGCCCATGCCGGTGATGAAAACGTGGTCTGGGAAGTGCTTTCGCCCATTGAGGCTATCAGTGATATTGCCATCTGGTGTCGGCGTCAAAAAGAAGGAGAGGCGGCCCCGGAAAACCTCCCCGAAGTGAATATTCTGAAGGCCAGTATTTATCTGGCGTCGTTATTGCCGGAAGTCACGTTATTAACGGAATTCAACGCGCGCGTTGGGGAAACCGTGGAAATCGCGCCGGAACTGACGGAACTGGTCTGCCAGCACAGCGCGGTGTTACTGCAAATTTTTAATGAATCTGTCCGGGAACGGCTCGCGCTGGTGCAGTACATTAATCAGCTGAGCAGACACTAGACAGACAAACCACCATCAATCACCAGCGTCTGGCCGGTAACATAACCACTTCCTTCCCCAATCAGAAATGCCGTCGCCTGTACCACATCCTGCATCCGTCCGAGACGACGCAGCGGAATGTTCTGCCGCAACGCTTTCAGCTTCGCTTCCGGAATGGTCTGTACCATGTCGCCTTCAATCAGCCCCGGCGCCAGGCAGTTTACCCGAATGCCAAAACGCCCGACCTCCAGCGCCAGAGAGTGCGCCAGCCCAATCATCGCCGCCTTGCTGGCTGCATAAGCCGTCTGCCCGCTGTTGCCTTTGAGCGCCGAGACGGATGACATCAGCACGATGGAGCCGCTCCCCTGCGTCATCATCGCCGGGAGCAGGTGTCGGTTCCAGTTGACGATGGAAATCAGGTTATTTCCCAGCACCTCATGCCAGTCTTTTGCGTTCTGATGAATATGCAGCGCATCAAGGGTCATCCCCGCGTTATGCACAATGGCGGCGGGTGCGCCGAACTCACGAATGAGCGACGTCGCGACCTGTTCCACCCGAGCTTCATCGTTGCCATCACAGCAATATCCCTTAACCCAGGTGGCGGCATTCAGGCCCCGGGTGAGCGTCAGCGTATGGTCGATACCCGCCTCGCTACGACCGGTAAACGCGATATTCCACTCCGGCAACAGGTGAGTCACCAGCGCCCGGCCGATCCCCCGGCTTCCGCCGGTAATTAACATCCATTTCTGCGTCATATCAGCCCGCCATCTGCTTCTCAATCGCCTGGCACAATTCCCGCAGCGTCATATGCGGGTTCTGTATGAACATCTCCGCCGTCAGCGTCACCGAAAACTCCCGCTTTGCCAGCACCATCAGCTCAACATAGTCGAGGCTGTCCAGCTCCAGCGCGGGCAGGGTGGTATCGGGGGTTAATGCCTCTGGCTCCAGATCTTTGGCGTCGCAAATCATGTCGCTGATTTTGGCGTAAATCATCTCGTATTGACTCATGGCAATCTCCTTGCTTTATTGCGCGCCAGTGGGCCCCACTTTCAGGGTGATGGCGCTGCTGATGTTATGGTGTAAAAAACGGGTCTGGTTGGCGATACGCACAATCGCGCCGTGCTGAAGGTCGCCGACCACCAGCGCCGGTAATGTCTCGATCTCAAGCGCGCCCGGTAGGGCGTCCTCATGCCAGGGCGCCAGTAACTGGCTGTCGAAAATAACCTCCTGATGGGTTTGCACTACCGGGTAACACGACAGCAGCGAAGCCAGCGTGTCGCAGTGCGGCAGCAGGGCGGCGATAGCGTCCTGACGAAGCACGCTGTTGTCCTGAATAAGTTGGCGAAACAACAGCGCATCCAGGAAATGCCACTGTTGTGCCATTGGCAGCAGCGGCACAAATTTCGTCTGCAACGCCGCCAGCGTGGCGCCGCCCAGCACCGCCCGATGCCTGATTTCGGAAGGCGGAAAGTGGGTCTGCGGGGTGAACTGACAGGAGAGAAAAATCTGCCCGGCGAGGATGTCGGTGACCACCGCGGCGCCTTTTCTGGCGCTGTCGTGTGTCAGGAGATACGTCGTGTCATGCAACAGCGGTCGGCGCAAACGCACAGTACAACTCAGGTACGGGGCGTGTGCCACCTCAGGGCTCAGCGAGCGTTTTACATCCAGCAACGCCAGCATGCCGTGGACGCTCAGCGCCGTCCCGCCCTGCGCTTTCACCCACGCTTCATCAAAATGCACCGGGTTGTAATCCCCTGAAAACGCCGCCCAGCGGTGGGCATCGTCAAGGGTGTAGTAAAGCGGCGTCATAACGACTTCTCCAGGACCAACGCCGCATTTGCCCCACCAAAACCGAAACTCAGATTCAGCGTCCGGTGAAGATCACCAGGGCGATGGCCGTCAACGATATAGTCGAGATCACAAAGCGGATCGGCCTGCTGGAAATTCGCCGTGGCGGGCATGATGCTGTTTGCGATGGCCTGCAGGCAGACAATGCTTTCGAAACAACCCGCCGCCGAGATTAAGTGCCCCGAGTAGGATTTGGTGCTGGAAACCGGGATCTGATACGCCGCGTCGCCGAGAGCCATCTTCAGCGCCTGCGTTTCGTTGATATCATTCAGCGGCGTCGAGGTACCGTGGGCATTGATATAGTCGAGCTGTTGCGGCTCCAGCCCCGCCTGTTGCAGCGCATGGGTGATGGTTTGCACGCGGGCGAGGCAATCGTCCGCCGGAGAGGTGAAGTCCCAGGCGTCGGAAAAGTTGGCGTAACCAGTGATTTCACCGAGGATCGTCGCCCCGCGCGCCAGTGCGCTGTCCCGCTCTTCGAGGCACAACACCGCCGCGCCTTCAGAGAGCACAAACCCGCTGCGATGAGCACTGAACGGGCAGTTTGCCCGACGCGGATCGTCCTTTTCTTTGCTTAACGCCCCCAGCACATCAATGTTCCACACCGCGCAGGTACTGGTGAGCGACTCCCCCGCACCCGCCAGCATCATGCTGGCTCTGCCGCTGCGGATCACCTCAAACGCATCGCCAATCGCGATGGTGCCAGTGGCGCAGGCGGCGATCACCGTATTCTGATAGCCATTCAGCCCCCAGAACTGGCTGCACGCGGCGGTCGTGACGCTGGGCATGGAGAAGAAGCAGTTAAACGGCGAGGTCACCCCGGTGGTGGAAAACTCGTCAATGGCGTCATAACTTTCATCGAGCCCGGCCCAGCCGGTGCCCATGATCACGCCGCAGGCGAGGGGGTTATAAAAGGTCTGCGGCGGGGTCTCGCCAAAGGCCATGGTCATCGCCTGCCGTGCCGCTCCCAGCGTCAGACGCGCATAACGCGGAAGTCGACGGCGGATCGCGGCGGGAACGCCTTTCAGATCAGGTTCTTTATCCACAAAACCCTGGAAATGGGTATGGATGTTCAGGGCAGTTTTGTCGACGTAACGATAGCCGAGGCGGTTATCCATGATCGCCTGCCAGCTCTCTTCTGACGTGGCGCCAAGCGGGGTGATGGCACCATAGCCGGTAACGACGACGCGCTTCAATGCATTATTCATAGTCATGATTCGTTATCCTGTATTGTGTTTCGCCACCCCCTTGCGCCAGCCAGAGCTGCAACGTGGCGTAGAGGTAGTCGTACTGCGTTTGAGCAAGTGAATTTTCGAGTGTCAGCAGATCATCCTGCGCATCCAGCAGGGTCTGAAAATCTACCGCGCCTTCGCGATAGCGGCTTTCGGTCAGCCGCAGGCGCTGCTGGCTGAGCGCCAGTGATTCATGCAGACGGGCCCGCTGAACTTCAGCGCTGAGCCGCTTTTCCATCGCGTTATCCACCTCGGCGAGCGCCGCATAGGCTGTGCTGCGAAAAGCAATCGCCGCCTGTTTCACCTGTAGATCCGCCTGCTTCACGGTGAGCGTCATGGTGTTCCACTGAATGAACGGCAACGCCAGCGAACCGCCAACAGTGCGAATGGGGTCGCTGAACCACTGGCTGAAAATCTGGCTTCCGGCGTTAAGCGCGGCATCCAGCGACAGCGACGGGTAAAAGCTCAGGCGCGAGGCGTCATACCCGGCGAGCGCGGCGCGCAGGCGCGATTCCGCCGCCTGAATATCCGGACGGCGGGCCATCACCTTCAGCGGTGTTTTTTGCATTACCGGCACCCGTTGGCTGGCATCCAGCACCGTCGATTCATCCGCGTGTTGCTCCGCCGGGCGGTTCAGCAACAGCGCCAGCGCGTTGCGGCTGTTATCCCGCTGTTGCTCCATCGCGCGAAGCTGGTTCTGGCGGCTGAGTAACGACTGCTGCGCCTGCAACAGATCAAGCTGCCCGACTTTCCCGGCGCGGTACCAGGAATCCACCAGTTGCACAGTCTGTTCTGAAATGGCGATCCCCGCCCGCTGGTTGCGGATTTGCTGGTTATACAGGGCGATGCTCCAGTAAAGCTGGGCAGTGGTGCCGATGGTCGACAATACCGTCGCGTCATAATCCTGTTCGCTGGCCACCGCTTCCCATTCGCTTTGTTCGCGGGTGCGCGCCAGTTTTCCCCACAGATCAAGCTCGTAGCCGATGGTAATGCCGCTGTTGTAGCTCTCCTGCGCGGTAGGATTGCGGCGCAGGTTTTTGCTGTTGCTTGCCGAGCCTGAGACCGCCACGTCCGGCGTCATGTTGGTATTGGTTAACCCGGCGGCGATCCGCGCCTGCTGGAGCGTAATGGCCGCTGCGGCGAGATCGTTGTTACTTTCCAGCACCTGTTCGATCACCCGAGACAGACGGGGATCGTCAAACCGCTGCCACCAGTTTTGATACGCATGCGTGCTCTCAACGCCGGTTGCTGGTTGCCACTGCGTGGGCAGCGACAACAACGGGCGCTGGTAGTCGCTGCGGGTAAAACTGCCGCAACTGGTCAGCAGAAACAGGGCCGGGAGGAGATAAGCGATTTTCGTCTTCATTCGCGGGCCAGTGCCTCCGTCGGGTTGAGGCGGGCTGCTCTGCGCGCCGGGAAATAGCCAAACGTCAGGCCGATCAATGCGGAAAACCCGCAGGCCATCACCACCGGAAAGGCAGTGAAGACCATCGAAAACTCATCGGTGAAAAGGGAAAAGAGATTACCGGCGACCCAGGAGCCAATGACGCCGATAAGCCCGCCGAGGGCGCAGATCATCACCGCTTCGATCAGAAACTGGTTCATGATGTCCAGCGGACGCGCGCCGACCGACAAACGGATACCGATCTCATGCGTGCGCTCCGTCACCGACACCAGCATGATATTCATCACCCCCACGCCGCCCACCAGCAGGGAAATCGCCGCAATGGTGGTGATCAACAACGACATCGAATCGGAGGTTTTCTGCAGGGCGTTAGCCAGCTGATCGTCGGTCTGGGTGAAGAAATCCTTTTTGCCGTGCTCGCGTAAAAGATGGCGTTCGGCGCGCTGCGTTGCTTCCTGTGGCGTCAGGGTCTCCTGAAAACGCAGGGTGATAGCTTCGAGCGGCTTTTCACCGGTGATGCGGTGCTGGAGCGAGGTATGCGGCACCCACGCCGCCATGTATCCGCCCACTACTTTCGGGCCGGGTTTCGCCGCCACGCCAATCACCCGCCACGGCGCTCCGGCAATCTGCACGATTTGCCCCAGCGGATCTTCCCCGCCCGGAAAGAGCGTATCGCGCCCGGTTTCGTCGAGGATCAGCACCGGTTCGCCTTCGGCGACGTCGCGGGCGGTAAAGCCGTTACCCTGCACAAACCGCAGCCCCTGCAACGGGAAATAGTCCTGTGAAACGCCGGACAGCATCATTGAAGAGTCGAGACCTTTGCGGACGGCGAGCGTCATGCTGCTGACCATCGGCGACACGCCCAGGATCCACGGCAGTTTTTGCAAACTGCTGACGTCATCCATCGACAGCGCGCGCTCCATGTCCGGGCGCTTGTTCCCCCAGCCGGTGCCGGGGCGGATCTCAAGCGTGGTGTTGCCGAGTTTACCGATCTCGCTCATGATCGCCTGCCGCGCGCCTTCGCCCACCGCCATCGACGACACCACGGACGAGATGCCGATGATGATCCCCAGCATCGAGAGAAACGCGCGCATCCGGTGACCGAGCAGAGAACGCCATGCCATGCGAACTGACTCGTGGATGCTGCGCCCCAGCGAGGCGCGCCCGTTATCCTGTTCAGGCAGCGTAACCGCGTTGTTCACTTCCTCTGTTTGCCGGATATCCGCCACGATGCGGCCATCGCTGATCTCAACAATGCGTTGCGCCTGCGAGGCGATGTCGCGATCATGCGTCACGATGATCACCGTATGGCCTGAGGCGTGGAGCTGGTGGAGCACCGCCATCAGCGCTTTGCCGTTGACGCTGTCGAGCGCCCCGGTGGGTTCATCCGCCAGAATCACCTGCGCGCCGTTGATCAGTGCCCGGCAGATGCTCACCCGCTGCTGCTGCCCGCCGGAAAGTTGTGCCGGGCGATGCTGGAGACGGTCTTCCAGACCGAGTTTTTGCGCCAGTGCCTGGGTGCGGGAAACGCGTTGCGCTTCCGGCATGGCGGTATACAGCGCCGGAATGGCGATGTTTTCTTCTGCCGTCAGATAAGGCATCAGGTGGTAGCGCTGGAAAATAAAGCCCAGATAGCGGCTGCGCAGCTCGGCAAGCCGCAGGCTGCTGGCGTTGTGTACCGCCGTGCCGTTAATAATGACTTCACCGGCAGTGGGCTTGTCCAGGCAGCCGATGATATTCATCAGCGTGGATTTTCCCGAGCCGGACGCGCCGACAATCGCCACCATTTCTCCGGCGGCGATCGACAGCGAAATGTCGGTCAGTACCGGGATTTTTTGCGCTCCGGCAGAAAATTCACGATACACATGGCGCAAGGCGATGATCGGTTCCATGGCTTATCCCTGCACCGTGTCCTGCGCCACGACAACGCGATCGCCCATCTGCAACCCTTCCAGTACTTCCGCGTACTGGCGATCGTTAATCCCGATCCGGATCGTGCGCTGCTGGGTTTTGCCGTTCTCAACCGTGGTAACCCGGTAGCTGTCGGTATCCAGCGCCTGACCGAGCGCCGCCACCGGAATGCGCAGCACGCCTTTGGCTTCGGCAATCTGAATAAACACCTGCGCTGTCATGGCGGTTTTGAGTTCGCGCTGCGTATTCGGGATATCAAAGGTGCCGTTGTAATACACGGCGGTGGCCTGCTGGTTATTGCCGGTGATGCCGGGTTGCTGTTCTTCCAGCGCCTCCTGTGGTGCCGGTTGTACAAATCCCATCGTGCTGGTGTAGTGCTTGTCGGGGTTGGCAATCACGTAAAAGCGCAGCGGCTGACCGGGGTGGATTTTTTGGATATCGGCTTCGGAGATCCGCGTCTGCACCAGCATGGTGTCGAGATCCGCCAGCACCAGAATGGTTGGCGCCATTTGCGACGACACAATCGTTTGCCCTTCATGGGTGACGATACCGAGCACTTCGCCGTCAATCGGCGCGACGATGCGGGTATAGCCGAGATTGGCGTTGGCGGTTTTTACCGCCATCTCCGCCTGCACAATCTGCGAATCGCTGACCTCAATCTGCTGGATCTGCGCTTCATAATCCGCACTGGCCTGCTCTAAATCGCTGCGTACGCCGGAGCCGTCGCGCATCATCGCCTGCTGGCGTGCGTATTCCAGACGATAACGCTTGAGCGCGGTCTCTTCGGCGCGTTTCTGCGCCCGGGCGCTCGCCAGTTGCGCCTCGGCGTTATTCAGTTCGGATTCCTGGATAGTCGGATCGATCTCCGCCAGCAACTGGCCTTTTTTCACCTTGTCGCCGAGTCGCACATACAGCTTGCGCAGTTGTCCGTTCACCTGCGCCCCGACGTTAACCTGCACGGCGGGTTTGAGGATGCCGGTCACCAGCACCACTTTTTCGATATCGCCTTTGTCGACCGTTTCAACGTGCAGGTTTTCCTGTGGTGACGGTGAGGTGAGGGAGGCGATCGCCACACTGATCAACGCTGCTGTCGCCACGATGCCAGCGCCTGCGAATAACCAACGGGGTTTGAGACGCCATAGCTTCATGCGGTAAGTTCCTTCTTAAAGTCCAGGGAAGTTAAGGGGCTGTTCAGACGGGTGAGTTGCCCCTCCGCCAGCTGGTAGATGCGCTGAAACCCGGCCAGTACCTGGTCGCTGTGGGTCACGACAATCAATGATTTTCCGGTCTGACGGCAGTGGGTATGAATGGCATCCATCACAATCGCCGCGGTGTCGTCGTCGAGGTTGGCGGTGGGTTCATCAAGCAACAACACCGGGCGTGCGCTGTACAGTGCCCGCGCCAGCAACAGGCGCTGACGCTGACCGAGCGAGAGCGCGGCATGGCTTTCGCGGATCAACGCATCGATACCGCCAGGCAGCGCCTGCACCACATCGCCCAGCGCCAGCGACGCCAGCAGCGACTCGATCCGTGGGCGATCCCGCTCGCGGTACTGCGCGTCGAACAGGGTGATGTTTTCGCGAACCGAGGCGTTAAACAGAATATCTTCCTGGCTTTGCAGGCAGACGGTTTGCGCCAGTTGCTGACGGGGGATCGGCGTTTCTCCGGCGTAGCAGGTGCCGCGCTGCGGAGAAAACAACCCGGCAATCAACCGCAGCAGCGTGCTCTTGCCCGCGCCGGATTCGCCGACAATCGCAATCTGTTCGCCCGCCGGTAACGAGAGCGACACCGAATCCAGAATGGGTTTTTGCGGATCGTAGTAATAGCAGACGTCATCAAAACGCAGATCCGGGACGGTGGATGCAGGCTCCGCCAGCAGCGGGGCGCTGGCCTCTGCGTGTTGCGGGAACAGGCTGTGCGCGCGGGTATCAATCACGTTTAACTGGGATTTCTGAATAATGGAGAAGAAGATCCGCGTGACGTACGAGGTAAAAATCTGCCGCAGAAAACTGTAGGCAAAAAAGTCGCCAAACGAGATGAGCTTGCCGTGCACCATCGGCAGCACCAGCAGCATAAACACCACCATCTCCAGGCTGCCGGTCAGCTGATAAAGCCCTTCTTTTACCTGTTCATAGACTTTCTGCTTCTGCAGGCAGGAGAAAAGATCGCGGCTGAACCAGGCAAACTGCGCCTGACGGCGGTTTTCCAGCCCGGCGGTTTTGATGGTCAGAATGCCCTGCAACGTCTCCATAAAAAAGTCGTTGAGCGCCGCGCTTTTCAGTTGCAGTTGCTGGGTGTACCAGCGGTCGCGAAACACCGCCCAGACGCTGATAAGCCCCATGATGGTGACGCCCACCGCCGAAATCGCCGCCAGCACGGGTGCTATCCAGAACATGATGGCAAGCGCGATGGCGCAGATCACCCAGTCGGAGCGCAGACCGTTGTCCAGTTCGATTTTCTGCAACAGCCCCACCTGCCAGGCGGTGAAGCGACTGTAAATCTCCCCCGGCGCGCGCTTTTCAAAAAAACGCAGCGGGTTGCTGAGCAGGCGGGAAAACCCGAGGCCGCTGTTGACCAGCACAAAGCGTTTGATAAACCGCTCGCTGATGACCCGCACGCCCAGCGCCATGAAGGTGGCGACGATAAACGCCACGATAAACCAGCCGTAGGGGAAGTCGCTGTTCTCCGTGCTGGAGAAGGCCTGGTTGATGGCGTTGCTCACCATGGTGGGCATCAGGAACAGGGTGAGCGACACGAGGAAGGTCAGCAGCATCAGGCGATAAATGCCCGGCACGACGGCGGTTTCCTTCAGGCTCATCGCCCGCGGCACCGTTTTTGCGGTTGATGAGGGCGGCAGATCGGCTGGTGCGGGCAGGACGGTGTCCGGCTCGACAATCAGCGCATAACCACTGATCTCCTGCTTCAGCGCCGCAAACGGCAGCCACTGTTCGCCCACCGCCGGGTTCATCACGCAGACGTGATTCCCCTTGCGCCAGGTGAGCAACACGTAATGGCTCGCGCCGTAGTGCAGAATGGCGGGCAGCGGCAGCGTACTCAGTTCATGGTGTTCAAACAGCACCGGCGTGGTGGCAATGCCCAGCCGCGCCAGAATGGCCATCAGCGAATCCAGCGACGTGCCGTGATCGGAGGCCGGAAACATCTCGCGCAGCGTATCCAGCGAGACGGTTTGCCCCTGGGTTTGCGCCAGCATCGCCACGCAGGCAAGGCCGCACTCATTGGTCTCTTCCTGATAAATCATGTCGGGGAGCGTGGTTTTCATGATGCGTTCTAATGATTAATGAAATAGAGAGAGTGGCTGTGCCAGAGCAGCCAGTCCTGCGGGGTTTCCCGCAATGTCTGTTCGATAATGCCGGGCATCGTGCCTGCCACTGCCTTCGCGGCTACTGGCGGGTGAATGCGGATCTGCAAACCGCCGTCGTAACAGAGGTGATAAAACACCACCTGCGCGGTAATCACGCCGGAGAGCCGCACCACGCCATGGTGTAATTTCGCCGCCCGGCCAAATAAGCGGCACGGCAGTTTCGCTTCCAGTGCGCCTTCCGCCTGCAGGGTGTAGTCCGGGGAGATATCCGGGAAGATGATCATGTTCTGCTCGCCCGCGGCGACATCGGCGATCAGCGACATCAGATTGCTGGCGAGCGCCTTGTTCTCCTGATGAATGGAGCAATAGGCGAGCTGAATACCGCCGAGCGTACGGGCATGCTGGTTATAGAGTTCGGCGCTGGCAGAGACCACCACGCTCGCCTTGCCCGGCGTGACGCTGGCACCGACGATGGCCGCCAGCACATCCGACACCGCATGCAACGGCGCCAGGATGACCGGGATTTTCTGGTGATGCAGCGGTGCCACCACCGCGTCCAGTTGGTCGGCGCAATGGCGAAGCTGGCGCAGCAGCGTCGGGTTTTGTCCCCAGGTCGCCGCTTCTTCCAGCAGACGGCGGCGAACGGCAATCCACACCGCGTTAATCGGCGTCGGCTGTCCGGTCAGACAGCGGAAATTCTCCGTTGCCACCGCGTTCTGCAAGCGGAAAGCGCGCCCGGCCAGACCCAGCGCGCACAGACCCCGCGCCACGCCCAGCACCACGGTGATCGGCACATAGCGCACGATCCTGCGCAGCATGGCGAGTCTGACGCGCGCCATCTCACCGCGCAGGTGGTGCACCCGCCCCAGGCTGTGTTTAACGCTAAAGACACTCCAGAGGATAATAAACCTGACCACGGCGCTTATTTTTCCCCTGTCAGCAACTGCTGCATCCGTTGGGCAAATTCAGGGAAATCGCGATCCTGCGCCACGACATAGCGTTTGTTGATAATAAACATCGGTGTGGCGGTGATGGCGTAATGCCGGGTAATGTCCGCCATTTCTGCCAGCCGTGCTTTCACGGCGTCGCTCTGGCGGGTGGCCTGAAAGTGTTTCACGTCGATATTATTTTTGACCAGCCACTCCAGCAGGGTGGGTTCATCGGCCAGATTCAGGCTGCGCGTAATAATGGCGTTATAGGCGCTGTCGCGGACTTCTTCTTCAATGCCCATTTCTTCGAGCGTGGCAAATATCGGCGCGTAAACCGCAAGGCCATTACTGTCGCTGGTAATATGGATCGTTTTAAATACGCTGCCCGCTGGCAACGTACGGGCAAATTCTGTCAGATTTTCTTCATTGGCGGCGCAATAATGGCAGCCGTAGGACATCACTTCGATAATGCTGTTGTCGTCTTTAATAGGGCTGTTTTTAATCTGTTCAGCACTGACTTCACGAAACGCCTGAGTCTGCGTTTCATCCGTTGCAAAGGTATTAAATACAAAAACGTGATAGCAGAGTACCGTCATCAGCGACGAGACAATAATAAGAAACAGGGAATAGCTAATAAAACCAGCGCGCTTAAATTGAATAGCCATAATCATCTCGCAACAGGAAAGAAAAATACCCGGAGAGCAGAGGCTCTCCGGGCAATTACTGATTAACGAAAACGGTTCGGAATGCCACCACACTTGCTGGCGTCAGCATTCTGCATGGTGGTGGTGGTGCCGTGTTTGTCTTTGCAGGTAGTGACCAGTTTACAGGAGGTCACACCGCCCACGGTTACGTTCTGGTATACGCTTTCACAGGTCTTGCAGCAGCCGCCAACGATTCCCGCGGCTTCAAATGCAGTCAGTTTTTTCATCTAGTTTTCCTTATCCAGGTTGTGGTTTATAGGTAGTGAATTGCAACGAATTACCGGTGATGGACTGCACCAGTAAAATTGCTCAGGGAATGATGCCTTTTATGGCAGCAAACAAATCGATATTGTTTCTTATATTCAGCCTTTTCATTAAGTGGCGTTTTATATAGCTCAACCGGCGCACATCAACGTTCACCTCACCGGAAATTTGTGAAAGTGATTTTCCTTTGATAATTTCTTCCATCAGCCACCACTCATTTCCCGAGATGGCGTCATCGGTTCGGTTACGCAGCCTGTTGCCGGTGTATTTTGTCAGTGAATCGCTGAAACAGTTTCCATTGTGCCGTTTGTGTAATAAATCCTGAAAAAAGCGCCAGGCATATTCAATGCTCTCTTGTTTGTGCAACCAGTGTGCATTCGGCAGCAGCGAATAGAGCGTAATAAACAGCGGCATGTTGTGTTCACTCAATAAAATGATCAGCTTTCTGTTTTTATGCTGACAAAAGCTTCTCATTAAATGCAGTACCTGAAACCGCTCGCGCGGCAGACTGTCCAGATCGCACAACAACCACAATTGACGTTCAATACTGCTGTTTTCTCGTATCAGCGCCAGCATCTGTGAAAAATCATAACTGGCGGCGCAACCAGACAGGTTTTCCCTGGCGAACAAACGCAGGGTTAACGTGACAATCCCCTGCGAAAAAAAGCGATTCTGATCGTAAATGAAACACTGGTACGTCATGTCCCGGATCCGCGCTATTGATAATTCAATGTGTAATTCGCCGTGGCGGTAAACGGCCCGGTGGCTATTGTCCCGTTTGCCAGCGCATCGGGTTCCGCTTCGACAAAAGCCTGAAAATTAAGCTGCATTACGGTGTCAGTGATCGCCGTCGGGCTGGTGGCGATCCCTAAACGCACCGGCGTGTCGTCCGCCTCCAGTAAGCCGATGCCGACACCGCTGGCGTTGTCCGGCGCGGTAGGCTGGATTGCCAGCCGATCCGCCATCATCGTATTGGTGATGCCGTTAAACGTCACGGTGACCGAGTCGAATGTCGTCGGGTTACAGTCCTGCAATTTGATGGAGAACGGGACCGGCGTTGTTCTCCCGGTGCCATACAGCGACTTAATCGAGATCTTGCCGAAATCCACCGGCACGCGCTCAGACTCCGGCGCAATGCTGCACGGATAGGCGATCACCAGCCCTTTAAAACTGAGATCGCCGCCAATCAGTTCCCCCAGCGCCAGTACCGGCGCCGGGAGCGATGCGGTCAACAGCAGGACAGCGAGGGTCATCAGTCGTTTCATATTCCCTCCTTACTGGAATTCAGCCACGATCGTTGCGGATGCCCGGAATTCGCCTTCCGGGATCACGGAAGTGGCGCTTCTGGCGATCGGTGCCGCAGTGAGGTTCCAGTCACCTTCGTTATTGGCGAAGCCCGGCACGTTATAAAACGTGTTCGGTGAGACGGGCGTTCCCTGACGATCTTTCAAAGCGATCCCCAGATCCGAACGGTCCACGGTGCCGGTGGTGCTCAGGTATTTGCCATCGACAAACGCCGGGTTGGGCTGCTGAATACCGAGTTTGATGTTCAGCGCGCCCTGCGAGAAACTGCCGCCCTCGCATTTCACGTGAATAGGAACGTTCTGGCTGTAACGGGTGCCATCCAGCAGGTTTCCCGATCCGGGAATGGTGCCGAAATCCACCACGATGGGTGAGCCCTGGTTGACGGTGCATTTATCCGGTACGGTCAGCACGCCGGAGGCGATGGTGATCCGCGACAGCGCGGTTTGCCCCATCGGCCCTGGCCCCAGGCGACCAAACAGCCTGGCAATCTCCGAGCCCTGTAAATTCAGGCCGTTGATAATCGGTTTGGTGATCATAAAAGTCACACGGCCCCGGGCGCCGGACGCGAACTGGTTAGTCAGAATCGTGTCGGGCACGTTGCAGTAGTTCTGGTTGACGTTGTTAGAGACGTTTTCGAACGGAACCGTGACGTATTGCTGCAGGTTGCCTCCGATGTAGATCTCAATTTTGACGTCCATATAGTCATTGAGCTTGAGATAACCGGGCGTCGAGCCAGACTGGTTTAACGTCGCCTGTGACATAAAATAGACCGGCTGATCAGCCATCGGTTGCGAGCAATAGGCCCGCCCCTGAAACATCCCCGCCAGATCGAATTCATCAACGACGGTCGCCCCGGCCTGGTTATTGGTAATATCCTGGTTTCCAATGTCGATGAAATAATCATACGTTCCGTTCACCGGGACGATTTCACCGTCCACCGCCAGACAGGCGGCGGAGGGGAACAGTAATGCGCAAAGCAGCAGCTTCACTGAAGGTTTCATTACAGGTACTCCATCTTCAGACGAACCAGACCACTAAATTCGCCAGCAAGAACGTTTGTCCCGGTGGATTCCAGCGCCGCGAGGAAATTCAGTTCGCTGTCGCCAGGATTCACCAGATACGGTCTGTGCGTCTGATTTACCTCCAGCGCGTTGCCTTTCATGTCCATCAGGCGCACGCCCGCGCCCTGGGTTGTCCCTGTGGTGCGGATCAGCTGGCGGTTGTTGATATCGGATTCGCCAATGAAGGTCACCTGAACCGCCTGCTCGCTGGTGCTGTAAGCCCGCCAGTCATCGCCAGTGCTTTTCGGGCCGAGGCTGGTGCGCGCCTCGCTGGCGCCTTTCAGACAATCTTTCAGATATAACGTGAAGCGCACAGGCTGGCTGCGGTCGCCTGCCTGATGGAATTGCCGGGCGCTGATCTCGCCGAGCTCAATATCCTGAATACGGCTTTTCGTCGTCAGGACACAGGTCGAGGCATACACAGAACCATGAAACCGGACAATGCCGCTCTCTTCGCCGACACGATCCTGAGTAGTGGGCGAGGGCAGCAACGGCGAGTCGGCACAGGTCTGAAACGTCACGCCCACTGCCAGCAGGGCGAGTAAGGGAAGTTTATTTGGCATCGTCAGGTTCCTTCTTTATTAACCCTGCTGTGCAGACGGCAGCGCTTTACAGGTGTTGCCATCGCAGCGGTATTTCAGTTCCGGGTGACCGCCGTAGTCGTTCACATACATCATCGAAAAATCGCTGACGCCCGCCTCGGTAATCTCGAACTGCTGGCTGGATTTCGGCGCGATCATGATCCCCGGGAAACGGGTGATTTTGCTTCCCGACGCTTTCGACAGGCCAATGATGGTCACGTAGTAGGGCGTCGGGTTCTGGGCGGTCATCTGGCTGCCGTTTTTCTGGAAAATCACCTGGTCCTGCCAGACATCGCTTCTGTTTTTCGGGATCACCGCCGCTGGCCGGTAAAACAGCTTGATGCGTGACTGCATCGCCAGTTGCAGCGTGTTGGGTTTATCCGGCTTGGGTGGGATCTCCCGGACGTTGAGATAAAACAGGCTCTCTCTGTCCTTCGGCAGGTTTTCAATGCCCGCGGTTTTGGTGACGCGGGCAATCCCTTTCTGCCCGCCGTTAATGCGCTGCAGCGGGGGTAAGACGATCAGCGGCCCGGTGATTTTTTTGCCATGTTCATCTTCCACCCACGACTGGGCGAGGAAGGGAACATCCGGGCTGGTATTGGAGAGATTCGCGCTCGATGACGCCTCTTTTTCCGTAATAATGACGCGGGTGCGATCGAGGGAAACGCCCGCCTGAGCGTCGATGCCGATCGCACTCAGTACGAGAGCGGCAATCCAGCGTCCGTGATGTCTTTTATTGCTCATTTTTGACCTTTTATTACAGTAAGATAACTCGTTACATGACGACTTAGCGGCGGCACGGCAGCAGCGTGTCTGCCTGCTGACCGGTCGTGCCAGACGGTATCGTGACCTGACACTGTTTCTTGCCGCCCCACATCACGTTCAGCGTTTCGTCAGGATTCACCCCGGCAAGCCAGGCCTGCCCGTTTTCCATCACCATCGCCACGCTGACGCCATCGCCGTTATACACTTCCGCGCCGAAGGGCGGTTCGCTGCCGTCTGCAAGACGCAGGGTGCCCATCATCTTCATCCCTTTCGCCATGCCGAACGCCTGGTAACCAATTGCGCCTTCGGTGAGCGTTGTGGTGCTGATGGCCTTCGACGGTTCGATATTGCCGTCCATCGCATCGACATCCACGCGGGTGTCAAAGCTGTTGTAACTCACCACATCCGGTACCACGGCAATCCCGGCGCTGTTAGTGCGTGAACGCTCGCCGTTGAGCGGTACGCCGCCGATGCCGTTGGTATCCACCATCACACGGGCGGTGTTCATGGTGGCGCCGCTGTTATGCAGCGCGGCACCGTGGCGTGTGGCGGTAAAGCCGCCGCGCAGGGTGGTGCCTATCGCCATATACTGGTTATGCTGATAGCTGGCATTGGTATTGATTTCAGCCAGTTGCGAACGGTGCTGATAGTAACCATCGGCACTCGCGTCACCGTTCTGGTTGGCCCCGGCGCGAATACGCCACAGATTGTTGTAATCGCTGTTGTCGGTGTAAGACGCCATCGGGCTGGTCTTGCCGTTGTTGGTCTGAATATCGAGACCTGCCCATTTGTTGTCGCCAATCGGCACCGACACGGAGAAGGCGATGGAGTCGTCTCTGCGCCCTTTGTACTCGGTGCGATACGCGGACACATTGGTGGAAATGCCGTTGATATCGCCAATGCGGAAGGAGCGCCCTATCGAGAAACCGTAGCGATCCTGGCTGCGCCTGTCCCAGTAGTTCTGATGCGTATAGGTGAGAAACACGGTGGTCGCTTTGCCCGGCTCGTCAGCCCAGAAGGTCTTGTTGCCGGTGATGGTATAGAGCTCTTTTTCACGCCCCAGATGGCCATAGTCCTGATAGCGCTCATCAAGGTATTGCGCCATGGTACGGAAATCTTCCTGCGAGAAGCGGTAACCGGCGAAGGTGATCGAGCTGTCGTACTCTTCAAACGTTTTCGCGTAGCTCAGCTTGTACGAGGTTCCTTTGAGACGCTTGCCGTCGGGCCTGCGGCTCCAGGACTCGGTGGCATCGAGGGAGATCGCGCCGAGAATGCTGAGGTCACGACCAATACCGAGCGAGGTTGCGGTGTACTCTCTGCCGGAGGACTGCAAACCGCCATACAGCGACCAGGCGTTGCTGATCCCCCAGGAAAAATCACCGGACAGGAACGACGGTCCCTGGATTTTATGGTTGTATCGAGACGGCGCACCGCCGGAGACGTTGTAGCGCACATAGCCCGGACGCGTGAGATAAGGAATGTTGGCGGTGTTCACCTGGAAGGTGGAGACCGAGCCATCCTGCTCTTCGACGCGAACGTCCAGCACGCCACGCACTGAACTGCGTAAATCCTGAATGTTAAACGGACCGGCAGGCACGGTGGTCTCATAAATCACCCGGCCGCTCTGGCTGACGGTGACTTTGGCGTTGCTGCGGGCGAGGCCGTGAATTTCAGGCGCATAGCCCTGCAATGCAGGCGGCAACATGCGCTCGTCACTGGCAAGGTTGACCCCGGTAAAACGTACCGTGTCGAAAACCTGCGAGTTCAGGTAGATTTCACCCATCGTCAGTTTGGCGGCCATCATTGGCAGCGGACGATAGGCATAGAGCTGATTCCAGTCGAAATCGAACTGGTGGTTGTCGCTGTAATAACTGGTCTGGTACTCGCCACGGAAACGCCAGGCGCCGATATTCACGCCCGCCTGACCGTAACCTGACAGTGAACTGTAGTTGTCGCTGTTATCAAATTGCCGGGTCAACTGCCCGTTCAGGCTGTAGTCGAAAATGAAACCGGCAATGCCCTGATCCCAGCGCTCGGGCGGCGTCCAGTCCGGATCGTTATATTTCATCCATGCCTGCGGGACGGTGATATCCAGCACGCCGGCATAGTTACTGACGGTGGCGCCCGGCAGGCTTTGCAGGGAGTAACAATTTTCAAAGCGTTGTTCGACTTTCAGTCGCGCTTCTTCTTTTAACGCCAGTTTGCTCAGCAGATCGCCGGTGATACACGGCAGGGTGCTTTTGCCTTCAGGCGCGTCGACGTAACGAATTTTCTCCTGACCCACCGGCTGGCCATTGATACGGATATCCAGCAGGTAATCGCCAGGCGTGACGTAGTTATCCGTTGAAAAACGGGACAAATCGATACGAGTGCGGTCTGCCGCATCCAGCACGTCGGTATTAAACTCAACGTTCTCTTCGGCGTAGGTGGTTGCGGCATAACAGATACTCATTATCTGTAGGGCAATTATCGTTATTTTTGTTTTTAATGTAACCGACATGATTTTTCGTCCCAAAAAAATCTGTTGAAAAAATACTGCGTCCCGTCCTGGAATTATTAATTTTATTTATTAGTTGTAATCCATAAAAACCTGGGCAACAGCATAGAACTCACCAGCTTTAATATTTTGCTCCTGGACCGGAACCAGTGATGCAGTAAATTGCAATGTATTATCATCGTCACTGAGTTCATATCCCATTGAGGGTTTGCCGATCGTTAATATTTCGCTGTGTCGGCCATGCAGACGAATACCAAAACCATCTGCCTCGCCGGTAATTAATAGCGTGGTGGGATCGGAGTTCAGGGCTTCACCCATGAATGTCACGGTGGCATAGGGGAAAAGCGTGCTGCCATTTTCTCTTTTCACTACCCTGCAACCCGCAAGCTGGATAAGAAAAGGACGCGTGATACTCACTTCTTTACTCTGGTTGATATGACCGGCGGAGATCTCGCCGAATTCCACCAGAACGTCATGATACGAGGGGGCAAACGCGCAGGCCGCTTCGATGATTTCACCGCTCATCGCTAACGTACCCGGCGTCACGGTTGCGGCGACAGTATCAGGCGACGCCAGCAGCGCACATGAAAAAACGGGCAAAAAGAGTGCCTTGCTTATCGTCATTCTGTCCCTCCCTGACGCGGTCATCATGCTTAATAAAGTGCGGGAAAGGCTCCCGCACTCTGTCTTTCTGAAGGATTACTGATAATCGATCTGGAAGTTGATGGTGGACTGGAACGTACCCGCCATCACGGTTGCCGTTGCACTTTCCGCTTTCACGTAAGCCACGAACGGAATGGTGTTGGTACCATCAACCAGCTGTACAGCAGTGGTCGGCTGGCTCCAGGTAACATCCTGGCTGGCACTGTCACGCAGACCGATACCGGCGCCAGACGCGGTGCCAGAAGTGAAGGCTGCCAGCGTGCCATCAACCGGGTTGAGGCTGGTCGGGGTGTAAGAAACGACAGCGGATTGCGCCACAGTGGTATCACAGTGTTGCAGTTCGATGTTTTGATGAACGTTGCCAGCGCGCGCGCCATTAGCCAGAGCTGAAACAGGAATCTGGCCGAAATCAACGACGACCGGGCTTGAGTTTGGTGCCAGACCACAAGCGGTATTAACCAGTTCACCCTGGAATTCAATCATACCGTTCGTTGTATCAGCTGCGAGAACTGACACAGAACCCAGAGCAGCAGAGAAAGCAACAGCCATAGCGACTTTATTCATATTCATAACAATATCCTGTTTGTACAAATTTCCTGAGAAATAAAGAGTCATAACTTCGCGATCATTAATTCGCTCTGTGTTAAAAACTCTTGGTGGTGTTTCAGCAAAGTTCATTTAATAATTAAAAGAGTGAATCATTCACTATTTAATTATTTATCCTCCGTTGAACTGATTCGGATGCTAACAAATCAAAAATTGCCTTCAAAGCACTACATTCCATGTGGGGATATATACGCATTTATAACTCGCAGATAATTTGGGGCGAGATTTATATCTCGCAAATCAGTGCGATTAATCTTAAAGATATTGTTACGGTCGATATTTTTCGAAAAACGGAGTGATCAGGTAAACCGTTCCTTGACCAATGACAAAGCGGTATCGCGGCGGCTCTCTCTATAATCCCCCGTCTTCTTCTTACGGGTATTCATCAATGGCGTATCAACTGAATCTGAACTGGCCGGAATTTTTAGAAAAGTACTGGCAAAAACAACCTGTTGTTCTGAAAAATGCCTTTCCGGGTTTTGTCGATCCGATCACGCCAGATGAGCTGGCCGGTCTGGCGATGGAGCCGGAAGTCGACAGCCGTCTGGTCAGTCACGTCGACGGTAAATGGCAGGCCAGTAATGGTCCTTTTGAACATTTTGACGGCCTGGGTGAAACCGGCTGGTCGCTGCTGGCGCAGGCCGTAAACCACTGGCATGCACCGTCCGCTGAACTGGTGCGTCCGTTCCGTGTGCTGCCGGACTGGCGTCTGGATGATCTGATGATCTCCTTCTCCGTACCGGGTGGTGGCGTTGGGCCGCACATCGATCAGTACGATGTGTTTATCATTCAGGGGATGGGCAGCCGTCGCTGGCGCGTGGGGGATAAACTGCCGATGCGTCAGTTCTGCCCGCATCCGGCGCTGCTGCATGTTGATCCGTTCACGCCGATCATTGATGAAGATCTCGAGCCGGGCGATATCCTCTATATTCCGCCAGGCTTCCCGCACGATGGTTTCACTCATGAAACCGCAATGAACTATTCGGTGGGCTTCCGCGGGCCAAATGGCCGGGATCTGATCAGCAGCTTTGCCGATTACGCGCTGGAAAACGATCTTGGCGGCGAGCACTACTGCGATCCCGATTTAACCTGCCGCGAACATCCGGGACGGGTGGAAGAGTACGAACTTGACCGTCTGCGCGACATGATGATCGACATGATCAACCAGCGCGAAGATTTCATTCAGTGGTTTGGCCGCTTTGCCACCACGCCGCGTCATGAGCTGGATATCGCACCGGCGGAACCGCCGTATGCGCCGGAGGAGATCTACGATGCGCTGATAGGCGGTGAAACGCTGGTGCGCCTGAGCGGATTGCGGGTGCTGCACATTGGCGACAGTTTCTTCATCAACAGCGAACGCCTCGAAACGGTTGACGCCACGGCGGCGGATGCGCTGTGCCGTTACACCATGATCGGCCAGAACGAACTGGGCGATGCGCTGCAAAACCCGGCGTTCGTGGCTGAACTGACCGAACTGGTGAATCAGGGTTACTGGTTCTTCGACGAATAAGTTTCACCGTTGGCACGGCGTCTGACGGCGCCGTGCCGGTCAGTTACTCTCCCACAATTTCAATCAGATTGCCGTCCGGATCGGTCAGCACAGCTTCGTAATAGCCGTCGCCGGTGACCCGCGGCGGACTTTTCAGGATCCCCTGCTGACGAGCGCGATCGGCAAGCGCATCCACACTGGCTTTGCTGCCCACGTTCAGCGCGACGTGCGCCCAGCCGGTTATCGCTTTGTTGTCCGGGGCATCGGTCAGCGTCGGCAGCGTCATCAGCTCAATGGTCGGGCCTTCATCGAGGGTGATGAAATACGATTCAAAGCCGGGATTGTTACGGCTCTGGTATTTCGCATTCGCCGTGCCGCCAAAAAAGGTTTGCCAGAATGCGGCCTGCGCGTCGAGATTGCGGGTCCATAGCGCAACGTGGGCAATTTTCATTGTTTGTCTCCTGTCATAACCGCCATAAGGGCGAACAATTTACCCTCAAAGGTATCACTGACCGGCCATTCGTCGCCTGCGATTTTACTGATATTGCTGAAGCCGCAGTCCGCCAGCAACTGCTGATACTGTTCGTCATGCCATGCTCTCGTCTGGCTACTGAATCGTGTGACAACGCCATTATCCTCAAGCACCCAGAAGAGCGTCGTGCTGATCTGCGCGGCCTCATCCCACTGGTTTTCTGTGAGCAACACATGCGGACGATCCACAAACAACCCGACCGGGCACGGCTGCCAGCTCCGCTCCGCCTCGCCCTGGCGTTTCACTTCCGCAAACGTATGAACTTCGATCAGCAGCTTTCCGCCGGGTTTGAGCCACGATGCGCAACGGCGGAGCAGGGCGCGGGTATCCTCTGCGCTGAACACGTTGATTTCACCGAAGGTCATCATGATCAGATCGAATGACTGCGCCGGGGCAAAATGCCGGACATCCTGCTGCTGATAGTCGATGGCAAGGCCGTGCTGGTGGGCCTGTTGCCGCGCCCAGTGGATCGCCGCGGGCGAAAAATCGACGCCAGTACAGGTATAACCCCGCTGTGCCAGACGCAGGGTATACAGACCCGGGCCGCAGCCGAGATCCAGAATCTGCCCGACGTCCGGAAGCTGGCGGGCAATCCATGCCACCTGCTGTTCAATCACCGGTAACTTGCGGCTTGCCCAGTCATGATCCTGTGACAAATGGTTATCCAGCATGCGCTGGCTGAAGGCGGCATGATCCCACGGAATTTTGCCCTCGCCAGGAGCGAGCGGCGTGGGGCGCCGGATAAAAATGATATCGCTGATATCCATATATTCTCCCTGAAAACCCCGCCTCCCGACGGGGTACTGATTTACTTGTCGATCCATCCGGTCATGCGGGTAAAGTTAAAATAGCGACCCGCTTCCGCGGCCATCATTTCCCGATCACGGATCGCGTAGGGGTGATTACAGCCGAGCCACGATTGCCAGGCCGCGTCGTTTACCTCGCTCTCAGTGCAGAGATCCATCCTGAGAAACGCGCTCTGCTGCCATAACTGTCGCCACCAGTCGACGGTGAAAAAGTTCATGCCCGACTGCCAGTACGGCGCCATCTCAGGCGGAACGCCGTCGTTAAAGGGCGCTTTCAGGCCCGGAACGACCACCGCCACGCGCGCGCCGGGTTTGAGAAACGGCACGAGGTGAGTATCGAAAAACGACGAGCTGGCGCCGAAATAATGCCAGGCGTCGATGCTGATCAGCGCGTCAAAGTGATCTTTCGGGAAAGGACGATCACATGGCAGGTCGTTGACGTCCTGATGCAACGCCGTGATCTGCTGCTCAAGCCCGAACTGAGCGAAACGCTGGCGGTTGTCTTCGGCGGCAATCCATAAATCCATCGCCACGATCTCAACGCCGTAGCGCCGGGCGAGGTGAATTGACGTCAGCCCGGTGCCGCAGGCGAGATCGAGCACGCGCATGCCGGGCTGCAGGTTAAGCGAACCGGCCACTTCGTCAGCCAGCATCAGGGCATTCGGCCCCATCATGTTGTCGTTGAGAAATTCGTGAGAAATCATCGTGTTCATTTCACGCTCCTTAGCGGTTATCCAGTTGGGAACGCACGTGGTTCAGACCCGTGGTATTGATGCGGTAAGGCTGTCCGTTCACCGAACGGATCAGTTTTTTGGTTCTGAGTTTTTTGAAAACGGCGAGCGTGCAGTCGCTGAGCAGCAGCCCTTCGCGGGAATAGCACTCAACGGCGGTGACGCGGCCAGAGGCGTCGCGGGTATGGATGATACGACCACCCTTGGCGAGAACGTGCAGGGTACGTTGTTCCTGACGGGAAATATTCATGCTGAAAAATACCTGTAATCATCATGTGCAAAAACGAGCCAACACCCGCAGGTGTTCGCGTAAGGTTTAAGCGCAGCGATAACCAGTCCGGCCCTGGCGGGTCGGGAAGCTGATTATCTGATGGTTACAATCTCCAGCATCAAAGCCTCAGAGTGAGATGAAAAGATATTTACTGGCTGAATGATAACATGACTTTTCACGCGGTCATTATTTGCTGCCAGAAATGTGATCTGCTGACGACCCGGGGCCGTCAGCAGCGTGGGGGTTACTCCTCCTGCTGGCTTTTTTTCACCTTCCGCATCAGCAACCACATGCGCACCGTACGCGGCGAACGATGAGGCGCGTTCGGGTTTTCAGGCACCAGCCCGGTGTTGTGTTTGTGGTAGCCATTGAAAAACAGATTCAGCAGCACGGCGCTGATCGTTGCCAGCATGATCCCGCTGTGCAGCAGCGGTTGCAGCTCTGATGGGAATTTAGAGAAGAAATTCTGCGACAGGGTTGGTGTCATGCCCACCCCGAGGCTGATGGCGACAATGTACAGGTTGTAACGGTTGGTGGTGTAGTTGATCCTCGCCAGAATGCGGATCCCCGTAGCCAGCACCATCCCGAACATCACCAGCCCCGCGCCGCCCAGCACGAACTGCGGAATGGACGCCACCAGCACGCCCATTTTGGGCACCATGCCGAATGTAATCAGGATCACGCCCGAGGCGATACACACCCAGCGGCTGTACACCCGGGTGACGCTGACCAGCCCGATGTTCTGCGAAAACGAGGTGTGCGGGAAGCTGTTAAAGATGCCGCCGAAGATACTGCCGACACCGTCCACACGCAGGCCGCGAATGATATCCTGCGGGGTCAGCTTGCGTCCGACGATCTCGCCAAGCGCCAGAAACATCCCCATGGATTCGATAAACACGATGATCATCACCGCGGTCATGGTGAGGATCGACACCGGGTCAAAGACCGGCGTACCGAGCGCCAGCGGCGTGACGATAGCAAACCATTTGGCGTCATGCAGGCCGGTGAGGTTCACTTCGTTCATCAGCATCGACAGCACGAAACCAAAGACGATCCCCAGCAGTACGGCGACGTTGGACATAAAACCTTTGGCAAAACGCGTCACCAGCAAAATAAACAGCAGTACGGCAAACGAAATGCCGAGGTAAACCGGGTTGCCATATTCCGGGTTGCCTTTGCCGCCTGCCGCCCAGTCGATCCCCACCTGAATAATGCTGAGCCCGATGGAGGTGATCACCACCCCGGTCACTAACGGCGGAAACAGTGGCATCAACCGGCCAATGAGCGGGGCGAGCAGCGTGGTGATACACCCCGCGGCAATGGTTGCACCGAAAATCCCCATCAGACCAATGTCGGGGTTAATCCCGATGGCCAGCATCGGCGTGACAGCGGCGAACGTGACCGACATGATCACCGGCAGTCGGATGCCCATAAAGCGGCCGACGCCGATACACTGCAGCAGCGTGACGATACCGCAGCAGAAGAGATCGGAACTGATCAGCAGGGCGATCGTCTCTTTACTCAATCCAAACCTGTCGCCAATCATTAGCGGAACGGCGACGGCGCCCGCATACATAACCAGAACATGTTGCAACCCCAGAATGATCAACTTCCCTGGTGACAAAATACGATCCACCTCATCAGTTGCGTTGGGGCTGCCAGAGACCGATGGTGGCTGAGAATCAATGGCGCTCATAACTAAATCTCCTTGTTATCCAACAGCGCGATCCTGAGAGATCGGCTGAGCAGAGTGCGAAATAGTGACAATACAAATCCGGGAGAAAGCATGCTTAGGGAGTGCCAGTTTTTTGTACAACGGCGGGAAAGTCATTGAAATGCGGCGACTATCACAGAAAAGCGTCGTCGCTCAGGAAGGCGACAGCACCGCACGCCAGCGCAGGGCGTTACCTTTTCTCAAATTGAGAGAAAATCAATCATTCTGACTCTCTCAGTGATTCACTTGCGACACGTCAGCGTAGCCGTGCGGCAGGCCTTTTGTGCGTATTTTTGAGGTGCATCGCAAAATCGCTGCATGGTTTGTGCACTGAACAAAACGCGTCTGATTATTGCATTGCGTTCCCTGCTGATATCAAAAACAAGAAAAGGGACACGAATGAATAAGTTCATTGTTGCCGATGCGGCAGAGTGCATCGGTTGTCATGTTTGTGAAGTGGCCTGCGTCACATCGCACCGTCAGGATAGCTGGCCGCTGGCGCGCCACGAGTTTACCCCCCGCATCCACGTTGTCACGCAACAGACCGCGAGCAATACCACCACCTGTCGGCATTGCAACGACGCGCCCTGCGTGACCTCCTGCCCGACCAACGCGCTGCGTTTTGATAACCACAGCGTCCAGCTTGACAGGGCAAAATGCATCGGCTGTAAAAACTGCGCGATCGCCTGTCCGTTTGGCGCCATTGAAATGGTCGCAACCGCAGGCGATGCGCCGCTGGTGCAGAAATGCGACCTCTGCCAGCAGCACCCGTCCGGGCAACAGCAGTGCGTCGCGGTATGCCCGACGAAGGCACTGCGTCTGATGGATGAAAACGGGCTGCAGACGTTGCAACGCGAAAGGCAACGGCGCGCGGCGCAGGGGCAGAATACGCAACAGCCAACCGCCGCCAACAGCCGTGAATTCCTGAAAAAACCACCGCGTAAAGGCGCGGAAAAAATAGCGGCAGAATTGCGCAAAACCCATTTTGCCGAGATCTACCGCGGGCTGGATTGCAGCGAGGCCAACTATGAGAGTTCGCGCTGCCTGTATTGCTCACAAAAAGCGTGGTGCAACTGGACCTGCCCGCTGCATAACCACATCCCGGATTTTATCCGTCTGGTGAAGGACGGAAAAATCATTGAGGCCGCCGAACTGTGTCACCAGAGCAGTTCACTGCCGGAGATCTGCGGTCGGGTGTGCCCGCAGGACAGGCTCTGCGAAGGCGCCTGTACGCTCAAAAATCATCACGGCGCCGTCACCGTCGGCAACCTGGAGCGCTACATCACCGATACGGCGCTGACCATGGGCTGGCGGCCGGACATGAGCGCCGTATCTCCGCGCGCCGAACGGGTGGCGGTGATTGGTGCCGGACCCGCGGGGCTGGGTTGCGCTGATATTCTCGCCCGCGCAGGCGTACAGGTGGATGTCTTTGATCGCCACCCGGAAATTGGCGGTTTGCTGACTTTCGGCATTCCGCCTTTCAAGCTCGATAAGTCCGTACTGAGCCAGCGGCGCGAGATTTTCAGTGACATGGGGATCCGCTTTCATCTCAACCATGAGGTCGGGCGCGACGTGTCCTTCAGCGATTTGCTGGCGAATTACGACGCTGTTTTCCTCGGCGTTGGCACGTATGGGCTGATGGCCGCCGGGCTTGACGGCGAAGACGCCACCGGCGTGATTCAGGCGCTGCCTTATCTTATCGCCAGTACCCGCGAGGTGATGGGGCTGGAAGAGAGTCAGGAATATCCGCTGACCGAAATTAACGGCAAGCGGGTGGTGGTACTGGGCGGCGGCGATACCGCGATGGACTGCCTGCGCACCTCTGTTCGCCGTGGCGCGGCCAGCGTCACCTGTGCCTATCGCCGCGATGAACTGAGCATGCCCGGCTCGAAAAAAGAGGTGGTGAACGCCCGTGAAGAGGGTGTCGAGTTCCTCTTCAATGTGCAGCCGAAATACATCAGCCGTGACCGGAAAGGGCAGGTGACCGCCATCGGGCTTATCCGCACTGAAATGGGCGAGCCGGGGCCTGACGGGCGGCGGCGTCCGCGTCCGGTAGCAGGTTCTGAATTTGAACTTCCTGCCGACGTGCTGGTGATGGCGTTCGGGTTCCAGGCGCACGAGATGCCGTGGTTACAGGGGCATGGCGTTGAGCTGGATCGCTGGGGGCAGATCATCACCGGCGGTAAAGGCCGGACGAGTACGCAAACCACTCACGCCAGAATTTATGCCGGGGGCGACGCGGTACATGGCGCGGATCTGGTCGTGACCGCGATGGCTGCGGGCCGACAGGCTGCCCGGGATATGCTGGCGAGTTTTCGCCTGAAGGAGGCCGTATGACCCGTTTTATCGTTGCCAGCGCCGACGACTGCATCGGCTGCCGTACTTGTGAACTGGCCTGTGCGCTGGAGCATGAGCCGGGCATTGCTCAGCTGTTGCCACGGCTGACAGTGATGCGCCTGAGCCAGCTTAGCGTCCCGGTGATGTGTCACCAGTGCGAGAACGCGCCGTGTGTGGCGGCGTGTCCGGTGGCGGCGCTGACGATGGGCGAGGAGTCCGTCGACGCCGATGATTCGCGCTGTATCGGTTGTCAGAGCTGTGCGGTGGCCTGCCCGTTCGGGGCAATTACTATCGTGACGTCTGAAAACCGTCATCCACGGATCGTGAAGTGTGATGTGTGCGGTCAACGTGACGCCGGGCCTGCCTGCGTGGAAGTCTGCCCGACGAGCGCGTTGCGTATCATGACGGATGACGCGTTAGCGGCGCTGCAAAAGCAGCAGTTAGTGAAGCATGCCAGCCTGTTATACCGGCTGTAGTAATGAGATGCCCGGCGTTGCCGCCGGGCAGTTTGTCAGATGGCCCAGCCACCCGCGTAGAAGACAACCAGCACCACCGCGATAGCGATCGTCCCGATATTCAGTTTCTGCCATTCCCGCGCAAACACGCGCCCGACCACCAGCGTCACAAATCCGAGCATGATGCCGGTTACGATATTACAGGTCAGCACGATAAACACCGCGCACACCAGACCCGACATCGCATCAATGAAGTCGTTAAAGTCGAGTTTCGAAACGTTGCTCAGCATCAGCAACCCGACGTACATCAGCGCAGGTGCGGTGGCGTAACCGGGGATCAGGTACGAGAGCGGTGACAGGAAAAGCACCAGCAGGAACAGCACACCGACCACCACCGCAGTGAGACCGGTTTTGCCGCCCGCGGCGGTTCCTGCTGCGGATTCGATATACACCGCCGCCGGTGCCGCGCCGACCAACCCGGAGAAGATAGAACTGACCGAGTCGCTGGTCAGCGCTTTGCCGCCGTTGATGATCTGATTGTTTTCATCCAGCAGGTTCGCCTGCCCGGCGACAGCGCGGATGGTGCCGGTGGCGTCAAAGACGGCGGTCATCACCAGCGCCAGCACGCTCGGCAGCACATACGGATTCAGCGCGCCCATAATATCGAGGGTGAAGATCAGCGAATTGCCTTTGTCATCGGTCAGCGACGGCATCGCCACCAGCCCGTGGTATTTCACCGCCGGATCAAAAATCAGGCCGATGATCGAAATCCCGATGATCGTCAGCAGGATCCCGCCGGGAATTTTGCTTTTCTCCAGACCAAAGATCATCGCCAGACCCAGCAGACTCATCATCACCGGGAAGGAGGTAAAGGCGCCAAGCGCTACCGGCAGGCCGTCGAGCGGGTTTTTGATCACCAGACCGACGCCGTTGGCGGCAATCAGCAGCAGGAACAAACCGATGCCGATCCCGGTGCCGTGGGCGATCCCCATCGGCAGATTACGTAAGATCCATGAGCGCACGCCGGTCACTGAGATGGCGGTAAAAATTACCCCCATCAGGAATACCGCGCCGAGCGCCACGGGAATGGAAATGTGCTGGCCCAGCACCAGGCTGAACGCGGTAAACGCGGTCAGTGAAATGGCGCAGCCGATCGCCATCGGCAGGTTCGCCCACAGCCCCATCAGCAATGAGCCAAACCCTGCGACCAGACAGGTCGCGACAAACACCGCGCCCGGTGAAAACCCGGCTTTGCCCAGCATCCCGGGAACCACAATCACCGAGTAAACCATCGCCAGGAAGGTGGTCAGGCCCGCCAGAATCTCCTGGCGTACCGAACTGCCACGTGCGGAAATCTTAAAATAAGCATCCAGGCCACCGCGCGGGTTAGCGGCGCCGGGAGTGCGTAGTGAATCGTCTGCCATAGTGGTATCCCCTGCAGAAAGTGTTTTTATCAGGTACGTTCATAAACCAGACGGCCATCGACATACGTGCGATAAATCGAGCGATCGTCGCCCAGGGTAATCATGACGAACAGCTTATCGATGAGAGACGCCGAGTTGTCGTAGCGCAGCTGTTGAAGCGGCGTTGCGGTCGGCTCCAGCACGACAAAATCGGCCTCTTTGCCTGGATGGAAATTGCCAATACAGTCATCGAGACCCAGCGAGTGGGCACCGCCCAGCGTCGCCAGATAAAACGCTTCATACGCTGACAACCGGCATCCCTGCAGTTGCATGACTTTGTAGGCTTCGTTCAGCGTTTGCAGCATATTGAAGGTGGTGCCAGCGCCGATATCGGTCCCGACGCCCACGGCGACGTTCTTGTGCCAGGCTTTTTGCAGATTGAACAAGCCGCTGCCGAGATACAGGTTAGAGGTCGGGCAGAACGCGATAGCGGAATGCGTATGGCTCAGGCAGTCCCACTCTTTCTCTTCCAGATGCACGCAGTGGGCGAACACGGATCTTTTCCCCGTGAGCCCGTAGTGGTGGTAAACATCAAGGTAGCTCTCCCGCTCCGGGAACAGTTCTTTGACCCAGGCGATTTCTTCCACGTTTTCACTGAGATGCGTATGCACCCAGGTATCGGGAAATTCTTCGCGCAGTTTGCGGGCCATTTCCAGCTGTTCTGGCGTAGAAGTAGGAGCGAAGCGCGGCGTAATGGCGTAGAGCAAACGGCCATTTTTGTGCCAGCGTTCAATCAGTGCTTTGCTTTGTAGATAGCTTGATTCGGCGTCATCCAGCAGATATTCCGGCGCGTTGCGGTCCATCATCACCTTGCCGGCGATCAGCCGCATATTGATGTGGCTGGCCGCCTCGAACAGCGCATCCACCGACTGCGGGTGTACAGTGCCAAACACCAGCGCCGTGGTGGTGCCGTTGCGCAGCAGTTGTTTGAGGAAAAACGCGGACATTTCCCGGGCGTAATCGAGATCGGCATAGCGCTGTTCCGTCGGGAAGGTGTGTTTGCTCAGCCATTCCAGCAACTGTTCGCCGTAAGCCCCGACCATTTCGCACTGCGGATAATGGATGTGGGTATCGACGAAGCCCGGCACAATCAGCTTACCGCGGTAGTCACGAATGCGAACGCTGGCGGGCACGCGGGATTTTCCGTCCTGCCACTCACCAAACCATTCTACTTTTCCGTTGCGAACCAGTAGTAAGCCATCCTCAACAAAACGCAGCGCGGATTCGATCTCTTCGGGATGATCCACCGCGCGGGTGACATCAAGAAACGCGCCGCGAATGGCTTTAATGGTGTGTTCTCCTGACATACATAATTCCTTAGTTATTCCAGTTCATTGATGCTGGTGGCGGCGGTTTTGCGCTCGTCGCGTCTGAGGGGGATGAGCAGGTTGAGCGCAATCGCGGTCAGCCCTCCGGCACAGATGGGATTTTCAACCAGCACGTAAAGTGATGCGGGCAGCACCTGGAAGATAGCGGGATCGTAAGAGACGCCCAGGCCCAGGCCTAACGAGGTGGCAACGATCAGTGTTTCCCGGCGCCGTAGCCCGTTGGAGATGATGATGCGGATCCCGGCGATGGCGATCATCGAGAACATCAGCGTCATGGCGCCGCCAAGCACCGGCGATGGGATCGTTGTGAAAAATCGCCCGAAGCCGGGGAACAGGCCGAGCACGATCAGCATGATGGCGATAAAGCGCCCGACGTAGCGCGACGCGACGCCGGTCATCTGGATCACCCCGTTGTTTTGCGCAAAGGTGGTGAGCGGTAAGGAGCCAAGCGCAGAGGCAATGACGGAAACCAGTCCATCTGCCAGCACGCCGCCTTTCAGCCGTGATTCATACTCTTCGCCTTTGATCGGCCGCTGCGACACCATCGCGGTGGCGGTGATATCGCCCACCGCTTCCAGCACGCTCAGCAAATAGATGGTGCCGACCACCAGGAAGTGATGAAAATTAAAGGAAAAACCATATTTGAACGGCTGCGGTACGGTAATGATCGGCAAATTATTCAGGCTGCTGAAATCCACCATCCCGAGGAAAAACGAGACGACATAGCCCACCAGCAAACCGATGGCGATCCCGCTCATGCGCAGTAACGGGCTGCGCATGCAGTTGAAACCGATGACCACCAGCAGAACCAGCAGACCGACACCGATATTCTGATAGTTGCCAAAGGTGCCGCTGCTTTTTGCCGCAAAGCCACCGCCGAAATCGATAATGCCGACTTTGATCAGGCTCAGGCCGATCATCAGCACCACGATGCCGCTGACCGTGGGCGTAATGACGCGCCGGAGGTAGGGGAGAATAAACGACGAGCCGACCACCAGAAACGCCCCGACGAACGAGACGCCCAGCAGGGACGACATGATTAACTCTTCATGTAATCCATCGCTTTTCATGCTGCTACCGAGCGCAATCATCACGGTAACAAAAGAAAAATTGACCGACTGGATCGACAGCAATCCGGAGCCGATGCAGCCGTAGCGATGGACCTGTAGCCAGGTGCCCACACCGGAGGCAATCATCGCCATCGACACCAGATAAGCAGTGGTATCGGTCGAGAGTTGTAATGCGGTACCGACAATAAGCGCCGGGGTGACCATGGGCACAAAGATGGCGAGCAAATGAGTAATTGCGCCAATCAGGCTCTGGTTTACGGGCGGCTTATCTTCCAGCTGATAAATAAGATCTGAATCAGTTCGGGTAATATCAGACATCCCTTTACTCCTTCCTGGTAAATTTGATTATCTGATTCAACTGATAACTATCTGCTAGCCAGTAACAGCGTCATACCGAGGGCAGACAGCCCTGTGAATTCATGTCATGTGGTCATCAGCCATGGGCTGACGGTGGTTGTGTTGGGGCCGCAGCGCGGCCCCGCGTGGTTACAGTTTTCCAAGTGCGGTGAGTATTTTCTCCGGAGTGAAATGCCATTCGCGCAGCCACACGCCGCAGGCGTCATGGATGGCGGTCGCAATCGACGGCGCAGCGCCGTTGACGCCAATTTCAGAGATGGACTTGGCGCCAAACGGGCCGACCTTGTCATCGCTCGGCACCAGCACGGCACGGAAATCGCGCGGTATATCGCCGATTTTCGGTGCGCCGTAGCTGCGCAGATCGCGGGTAATCGGGTGGCCTTCGTCGTCGTAGAGGATCTCTTCCGACAGGCTGTGACCGATGGCGCGCAGAGAGGCGCCGTAGATTTGCCCGAGCGCCAGGTCCGGGTTGACCGGCGTTCCGCAGTCGAGCAGGGCATAGAACTTCTCAAGGCGGATTTCGCCGCTGCGCAGGTTCACCGCCACTTCTGCGAAGTTAGCGCCATACGGGAAGGCGAAATCGGGCGTGATGTAGCAGGCCGACGCCACCAGCGAGCCAAAGCCAGTGCCGGTTTCGCCTTTATGGGCGATCTCGGCAAAACTGACTTCGCCGCGTTGACCGCGCACGATACCCGGTGCCACCAGCACCACATCTTCCAGCGGTTCGCCGATCATCTGCGCGCCGTGGAACAGAATTTTCTCGCGCAGATTTTCTGCCGCTATTCGCGCCGCGTTACCGGAGAAGCAGGTGCCGGACGAAGCATACGCACCTTTATCAAACAACCCGTGGTCGGTATCGCCAGAGATAACATGCACATCCGCCAACGGGCAGTGCAGCACTTCCGCGGACAGCTTGGCGACCACGGTATCCAGTCCGGTACCGATGTCCGCTCCGCCGGAATGGACGATAAAGGTGCCATCTGATTCCAGCTTGATCATGCAGTTGGCCTGATCGATATCCGGGATCCCTGATTTCTGCATGATGATCGCGACGCCGCGACCGATGCGCCAGTCGCCGTCGTGCGGTTTTGGGGAATCCCACTGGATCAGATCACGCCCCTGACGGAGGATCTCCTCCAGCGCACAACTGGCGGCGGTAGGCACCGACGTCGGCGCTTTACCTTCACCGATCGCCCCGAGGATTTTCAGCGGCTGACCTTCATGCACGCGGTTGCGCTCGATGATCTCCAGTTGATCGATATTCAGTTGTTCGGCCAGCTCCGCCAGCGCCATGGTGATGGCAAAGTTGCCTTTCGGCGCGCCATACCCCTGATACGCCCCCGCCGGGCACATGTTGCTGTAGTAGGTAGTGACCTGGAAATCTACGTTATCGCAGGGGTACAGCGGCAGCGATAATGCCGGGCCATTGGACGGCACGGTGAGTGAGTGGTTGCCAAACGGCCCCGTATTGGCGCGGAAATCCATGCTGATCGCGGTCAGACGACCATCTTTTTTGGCACCCAGTTTGACCGTCACTTTCGCCACGTGACGCGAGGTGTTGGCAATAAACTCCTCTTCGCGGGTATAGCGGAAATAGACCGGGCGACCGGTCACGCAGGTGGCCCAGGCGCAGACCTCTTCCAGCAGGATGTCCTGTTTCGAGCCAAAGCCGCCGCCGACGCGCTCTTTAATCACGTGGACTTTGTTCTGCTTCATGCCGACGATGCGCGCCACCTGACGGCGGACGTGCCACGGCACCTGGGTGGATGCGTGGATCACCAGCCGATCACCATCCATGCGGGTAAAGCAGATGTGCGGTTCCGTCGGGCATTGTTGCGCCTGTGTGGAACGGTAGGTGCGCTCAATAATCACGTCCGCTTCCGCGAAGCCGCGTTCCATATCGCCGATGTGGCCGTGCAGGCTGGCAGCGATGTTTTTGTGCGGACGGGAGCCGATCGGGAAGTTGATGATCATGTGCTCGCCGCGCTGTGCCGCGTGGCGGTTGTCCTCTTCCAGCGTATCAGGCGCACCCGCCACATAAATGACCGGTTCGTCATGCACCACTGGCGCATCTTCTGCCATCGCCTCATCAATGGAGATCACTGGTTTCAGCAGCTCGTATTCCACCTCGATAAGTTTCAGCGCGGCGAGGGCAATTTCTTCACTTTCTGCTACCACGGCGGCGATGCGATCCCCGACATGGCGCAGCTTTTTGCTGAACATGCGTCTGTCGAGCGGTGACGGCTCTGGCGCGCTTTGCCCGCCAGGAGTGTAGTAAATATCCGGGCAGTTAAGGTGTGTAATGACGTGAACGACGCCGGGCATGGCCTCGGCTTTACTGACGTCGAGACGGGTGATGATGGCGTGCGGGTGCGGGCTGCGCAGCATTTTAATCACGCAGGCGTCCGGGGTGATCCGGTCTTCAACGTAGCAAGGTTTCGCCTGTACCATTTTGGCGGCGTCGGATTTCGGGTGCACTTTGCCAATCAGGGTCAGATCGTCACGGAACGTCGGCGCATAGTGGGCGGCAAGCTGCGGGTTTTCCTTGCGTGCCACGGCCAGTTCGATGACCTGATAAAACTGCTGATAGCCCGCATCGCGGCTGAACAGCCCGGAAAGCGCATCGTCAATCTCTTCGCGGGTCGGGTTGGCGATCCTCTCCAGCAGATCAGTGATGATCAGCGCCGCCGCGGGATCGTTGAAGCCGGACTGCACTACGCCCACATCGACCATCGCCTGCTGCACCAGGCTCAGCTGATTCCAGCTTCCCAGCGATTCGGCGGTGATCACCGTCGCGCGGTCCAGTTGCGCGGCGATCAGCAGCGAGGCGTTAACGATGCGGCCATTAAACAGGATGGCATCGGAACCGGCGAAACCAAACCCGTCGTCGCTGTTGCGCACGGAGTGCATACCGAGCGAGAACAACAGGCGCTGGACGTTTTCGCCAGGCGCCACTTTCAACTCTCGTGCGCCGCCATTCAGAGTGAAATGAATGATCATGCTAATTGTTCTCCCATCTGCTGGCAGTCGGCGTAGAGATCCGCCACGACAACGCCAGCGATATAGCGTTTGTAAGCGACGCTGCCGCGAAGATCCTCTCGCGGGAATACGGCGGCGCGAACGGCCATTTCCAGGGCGTCGCCTTCCAGTTGCTGGGCTTCGACGTCACGCAATCGGATCGGGATATCGGCAACGCCATCCAGCGCGATACGCGTTTCGCCCTCATCGGTAAGGGCCACGGCTGCCGTGATCACGGAGAGCCCGGCATGTGAACGGCTGATCCTGCGGGTCGCGCAGGCGCGGAAAGGATCGTGAATGATGATTTCCGTTAACAGCTGGTCGTCGGGCGAGGCAAGCCAGGCTTCCAGCGGCAGGGTGTCGCCATTGGCAAAAACCAGTAACGCATCCAACGCCAGCAAAACCGGCAGCAGCACAGATTCCTCCTGCCGCGCGGCGATTTCACCGCCGAGGGTCGACTGATTTCGCAAATGGCGGGAGTCGATGAATCCCAGCGCGTCGTGCAGGGCGTCAGGAATAAAATGCAGCTCTCGCAGCGTCTGGAGCCGGGTCATGAGGCCAATACGCAGGCAGCCGTTATCCCAGTCTGCCCAGTCGAGCGACAGGTCTTCGAGGGCAATCGCGATGCGTTTATCCGTGCGGCCCGGCGCTGCGTTGAGCTTGCTGCCACCGGCAAACCAGACGGCCTGCTCTTTGTAGTGGCGTTTCAACTCCAGTGCCTGTTCGATGGAGTCTGGTCGGAAAAATTGCTCTAACATGATTCATCCTCTTCGGCTCCTCCCCGCGGCGGGCGGGGAGGGACAGGGTTAGTTCAGCGCATCCATGCGTTGCCATAGCCGGGCGGCAACCTTCCTGGCTTCGGCAAAGATAGGTTCACAATCAAAGGTGAACTGCCGGTCCTCGTAGACCATGACGCCGTTGACCATCACGCTGTTCACGCTGCTGGCGCCGAGGCCAAACGCGATATGACCGGCAATGTTTTCCGCGATGAGCGGCGTCGGGGAGGCGTAATCGCAGATTGTCAGATCAGCCTTGTAACCTGCTTCCAGTCGGCCAAATTTGGCGTGGAAGTTGCGGCTCAGCAGGGCGTTGCCGTTACTTAGCGCGCGGGCAAAGCTGTCTGGCCATAACGGGCCGCCAGCGTCGCGGTGTTTGAAGAAGGCGAATTTCATCTCTTCAAACATGTCCGAACCGATGCCGTCCGTCCCCAGCGCGAGGTTACGGATTTGCGTCAGATGATGGTTGTAACCGACCTGGTTGTTCATGTTGGAACGGGCGTTATGCACCAGGAAACCGTCGTGGTCATTGAGCAGACGAATGTCGGTTTCAGAAAGATAAAGACCGTGCGCGACCAGCGTTTTACTGGTGATCAGGTCATAGTCGGCCAGCCTTTCCAGCAGATCTTTGCCGTAATGATGGTGGCTGTGCGAGACGTCATAGCGGTCTTCCGCCGCATGGATATGTAACCCGCGATCCGTCGCTTTAACCGCTTCACGCAGCATCGACAGCCCTTCGTCGGAAACGGTGAACGGCGCATGGGCGCCGATATGCGCTTCCACCAGCCAGGGTTCCGTGCCTTTTTCACGCGCGCTGTCAATTTCACGGGCGAAGCGGATATTCTCTTCCACGCCTGCCTGTTGCTCTTTCAGACCGCCGTTACGATCAGTGGTCTCGAAGCAGGTCATGCCGCGCAGTCCCACTTTGAGGAACGCGTTACGCAACTGGCTCAGCGAGCCCGCAATGTAATTGGGCGAGGCGTGGTGATCGATAACTGCGGTACAGCCGCTACGGATGGCTTCCATCGAGCACACCAGCCCGCTGTAATACAGAGATTCTTCATCCAGCGCGCGATCGAGTTTCCACCACAGATTTTTGAGCGTCGAGATGAAGTCCGGGCAAGGGGCGATGTTGGCCTGAATACCGCGTGACAGGCCAGAGTAAAAATGGTTATGCGAGCAGACGATGCCCGGCATCACCAGACGGCCATGCATCTCTTTCACCTGGGCTTGCGGATAGCGCTGGCTGAGTCCGGGGCCGATGTCGTGGAGGATATCGCCCTCAATGGCGATATCGACGTTTTCCATCACCATCGCCGGATAGAGTTGTGCGGCGGTGACATTTTTCAAAATTAACATGCTTATACCTCCACGCTGCCGAGCAGATAGTGATGGTGCTGATGCACATGGCTGATGATGCGGCAGGTGGCGTCAAGCTGCGGCGGTACCTGCTCAAAGCTGCCCTGTTCATCGATGTTCAGCACCCAGGTCTGGTTGTCCTGGCGGACGTGTACGCGCGCGTCCTCGACCAGGAAGCCGGGGTTGGTGCTGTTGGCGAAATCCTGAGGCAGGCTGAAAATGGTGAGCTTGTCTTTGTAGGGCTTACCCTGCCACGGGCAGAACTGCGCGCAGTTGCCGCATTCGTTGCAATAGGCATCGAGATGCAGCGTCTGAAAACGGTTCTGGAACCCCGGCACGGCAATGGAGACGTTGGCGCGGTTTGGGCACACATCCACGCATTTGCTGCACACGTAGTTACATTCCAGACAGCGGGAGGCTTCCTGCGCCACGAAGGCGTCGCGGTCGTCTTTATCCACCAGCGCGATGGAGATAGATCCTTTGCGGCGATAGATATCTGCCGGATCGACGTTGTTCCAGCGTTTGTCGCCGTGATGCGAACGGATGTTTTCCCGCGCAAGAATGACATCGGTGGCTTTACGGGCGTTACCGATGGCAGAGACGATCGAAGACGGGCCGCGTTGCACGTCGCCGATCAGGAACACGTCTGGCTTGCGGGTTTCGCCGTCGGCGTTGACTTCCGGCCAGCCGCGCGCATCCAGCGGGACGCCCATCGCGCCCAGCGCGTCGGCATCCTGTTGTTCGCCGATGGCGGTGATCAGCGTATCAACCTGCATAGTGCGGGTTTCGTCGGTCTCTACCGGGCGGCGGCGACCTTTTTCATCGGCCTCGCCCAGTTTCATCACCCGTACAGTCAGCGTGCCGTCGCGATCGAATTTTTCCGGGTTACTGAGGAACTGGAATTCAACGCCGTCATGCAGCGCCTCTTCGTACTCTTCGCGCCAGGCAGGCATTTCCTGCAGCGAACGGCGATAGACGACCGTCGCTTTTTCCACGCCCGGAATGCGAAGTGCGGTGCGCGCGCAGTCCATTGCGGTGTTCCCTGCGCCCACCACGACAACATGTTTGCCGAGCTGTAAGGATGTGCCGAGATTGTAATCACGCAGGAACTGCAGCGATTTCCAGACGTTCTGGTTATCGCCCGCCAGCTTCACGCCGCTGTTTTTCGCGGTACCGGTGCCGACCAGCACATATCTGAAGCCTTCCTGTTTTAGCTGATCCACCGTCAGGTGCGGATCGCAGCCGTAAACGATGTTAACGCCGTGGGCGACCACGAAATCAATGTCGTGCTGGATGAGTTCGCCAGGAATACGGAATTGCGGAATGATATTTCTGACCACGCCACCCGCATTTTCTTCGCGTTCGAACAGCGTCACCGGGTGCCCGGCACGGGCAAGGAAATAACCCGCCGCCAGCCCCGCCGGGCCTGCGCCAATCACCGCGACCGGGTTCAGCGAACCGGAGCCCGCCGGTTTATGCCAGCGCTGCTGATACTCGTTCCAGCCTTTTTCCAGCGCGACCTTTTTCAGTTCGCGAATGTTCAGCGCGCTGTCGTAGTCGAGACGCGTGCAGTTGTACTGGCACTGGTGATCGCAAATATGGCCAGTGATGGCGGGCAGCGCGTTACGCTGGTAAATCAGTTCCAGCGCATCGGCGTAACGGTGCTCGCCCATCAGGCGGATGTATTCCGGGATATCTTGTTTGATGGCGCAGGCTGTGACGCACGGTGCCACATAGCAGTCCGTCATTGGCAGTTTTTCGCCGACATCAATACGCTCTTCTGGTTTCCAGTGTTTCTGTGTGTACTCCATGCTGACGGCACGTTCCGCGAGGTCATTCAGGCGGGCGACATTAACGTGGTTCATTTCCCAACCGTCGGCCTGCTCCAGCTCGCGCATGCATTCGCTCAGGCGCAGATAGCCACCGGGTTTCAGCAGATCGGTCGCCATGGTGATGGGGCGAATGCCGGTTTCAAAAATATCTTTGATCGTGAGCTGGCTGGCGCCGCCGGAATAGGAGATCGGCAGTTTGCCGTCGAACGCGCGGGAGAGCAGGGCGGCGACGTTGATGGAGAGCGGGAACAGCGCGCGGCCTGACATGTACATTTCATCGCCCGGCAACGCGCCTTTGTTGTTGATGGTACCGAGTGTGTTGGTCAGCTTCACGCCAAAGCCGAGTCCTTTCTCTTTCGCCAACGCCATCAGACGTTGCAGCATCTCCAGCGCCTGGCCGATTTTCAGATCATGCTCGAAAGACTCTTCTTTCAGGCCGACATAATCAAAGCCGCAGGTATCGAGGATTTCACGCACGCGCTGATAGCCCAGCAACGTCGGGTTGAGCTTCACAAAGGTGTTAAGCCCTTTCTCTTCCAGCATGTAGCGGCAGATGGCTTCGATTTCGTCCGGCGGGCAGCCGTGCATGGTCGACAGGGTGACGCCATGAACCATTGTTGCCGGAATGTGCTCCGTCAGTGTGGCGAGCTGGAAGCGAATATCTTCAAGCTGGTGGCGGCGGAGGAATGCGTCATCGCGCAGCCAGCGGTCCAGCGTGTCGCGATAGAGCGCGAATTTCGGATGCGCGGCGGCGTTCATCATGTTGTCGATGAACTGCTGCATCGGCGGCTGTTTAATACCGTCGAGGTTATAGCCCACGCTCATGTTGAAGATGAAGGATTTCCCGGCGCGGGTCGGGGTGAGCGGGAAGATGGTTTCCAGCAGATGCAGCACAAACCAGGCTTTCAGGTATTCGTCCCAGGCTTTCAGCAGCGTAAATTCAGTGGACCATTCGGTGTTGAAGCACTCGTCTTCGGCGTCGATACAGGGCTTTTCCAGCTCCAGCCTGTCGAGGATCTGCACCGTTTTCAGTTCGATGAATCGCCCACCCGTCAGCCATGAGGTAATGATGTTTTGCGCGAGCTGGGTATGCGGCCCGGCGGCCGGGCCAATCGGCGTCGCGCAGGTTTCACCAAACACACTGAGCTGATGCTCTTTCACCGGTGAATAGAACTGCTCTTCAGGAATACCGAAAATTGAATGGTGGTTCTGGTATTCATCAAAAATGCGCGTCAAAAGTTCCTCAAACGGAATGGGACGCATGATATCCCCCATAACCCTCTCCTTAGTTTCATATACACAGCGGTGTATCAGGTGGAATCAACATGGCCGGAATGGCAGTCACTCCGGCGGATTGGGTTAGTCAGAGCAACATTCGCACCAGTTATTACCGTGGAGGGAAGGAAGAATGAAAAAATGTGAAGCGTCTCGAAAGTTAAGGTCGGTTTGTGAATTATCTCACGTCGGTTAAATGAGAATTACACTCACTCATTTCACCGCGAGGGTTATATTTCTCAAATATCATTTTTAACTATCATAATGATAAATTCGCCTGCGAAGAGTTTATTTACGGGCGCGCAAACGATTAACTGGATAAATTAATCCTGATAATTATCTTGCAGGTTGATAAAATCTTGCGGCGTATCGATATCAAAAATGATTTCCGGTTCTTCCATGTCGATACAGCGATGTTTCCCGGCCAGCAAGGCGTGGCGCATCGAGTGGGTTTGCCGTTGAGTCACGGCGGTTTGCAGCGTGGACTGGTTGAGCAGCACCGGGTGTCCTGGCGTATGGTTGTGGTGCGGAATAAGGGCGTAATCACCGCGTAACGCCCAGAGTTTACTGAAGATTTTTTCATTGAGGCAGGGGATGTCGCCGTGGGTAATAAAGCAGTATTCACTCTCCACCCGGCGGGCGCCTGCGGCGATGGAAGAGAAGAGCCCGTCGGCATAATCAGGATTATCTACCAGCAGAAGATTATCGTTTTGCACATAGCGCTGATGTAACTCATCGCGACGAAAACCGGTGACTAAAATAATACGCGAGCAAAACTGCATCGCATTTTTAATACTTGCATCAAGAATTGTTCCCTGTTGCCAGGGTAACATCATTTTCCACTGTCCCATACGAGAAGATAATCCCGCAGCGGTAATAATACAGTCGATCTGTTGCATAGCGTACTCAATATAACCAGAAGCCGTTTAGCGAATGGAAAATATACCTCAACGTGAAACCCTGTTTTGTGATTTGGGCGCATTTGTTCGCCCGCTGGTGATATCCGCCGTCGGCGCAGGGGGAAAAACCAGCACGCTGTTCTGGCTGGCAGATCTTTTCCGTCAGGCGGGCAGACGCGTGCTGATCACCACCACTACCAATATGTTCCTTCCCGCTGAACGGTGCCCCGTTATGCTGTGTCGCGATCCCGCCCAACTGCCTGCCGCATGCTTGCAACAACCGCTGATGGCCTGCTTCTCCCGCTGGTTGCCGGAGGTCGGCAAAGTGCGCGGGTTTACCCCGGAAACCCTCGATGCGCTGGCGGCGCGTGCTGAATGCGACGTTATTCTGGTCGAAGCTGACGGTGCTCACGGTTTTGCCATTAAAGCGCCAGATGAGCACGAACCTTGCATACCTCAAACCAGTCATTGCGTAATTGCGGTCACGGGCGGGGGAATGCTCGGGCAACCGGTGGGGCCAGACAATGTCCATCGCTGGCCGGTGTTTTCCCGTATCACCGGCATGGCGCCGGGGAATACGCTGGATCTCCCGGCGTTATGTCGGCTGGTCAAACACCCACAGGGCGCGTTCAAGGGCACGCCGTCAGGCTGTCGTCGGGTCTGGCTGCTGAACCAGATTTCTCAAAATGAGAAATTCTCCACGCCGCTGTTTTCCGCCGTACTGGATAACGGCGAGACCGATGTCGTCTGGTTGGGCGCCGTGCAGGAAACCCCGGCAATTACACGCAGACTGGTGAGATAACGACGCCGGGCATCCGGCGTTATTGAAGGGATATCCATTGAGGTTTTTATGAATATTTTCTCAGAAGCTGCAAAACTCGAAGAACAAAACCGACCGTTCGCCCTGGCGCAGATTGTTGACAGCCGGGGCTCCACGCCGCGCCATTCCGCACAGATGCTGGTGCGTGAAGACGGGACGATCAGCGGGACTATCGGTGGCGGAATGGTGGAGCGCAAAGTCATTGATGAAGCGCTCGACGCGCTGAGAGAAAAGAAACCGCGTATGTTTCATGGCCGCATGGCGCGAAATGGCGCCGATGCCGTGGGTTCCGACTGCGGTGGCGCGATGTCGGTCTACATCAGCGTTCACGGTTTACGGCCGCGTCTGGTGCTGATTGGCGCCGGGCACGTTAATCGCGCGATTGCGCAAGGCGCCGCGCTGCTCGGCTTTGAAATCGCTGTCGCCGATATCTACCCGGAGAGCCTCAATCCTGACTATTTCCCGCCTTCTGCCGAATTACTGCATGCCGATTCCTTCTCCGCGGCGGTGGAGCAACTGGACATCAAACCCGACAACTTCGTCCTGATCGCGACCAACAATAAAGACCGTGAAGCGCTGGATAAACTGATTGTTCAGCCGGTGGCGTGGCTCGGGTTGCTGGCCAGCCGCCGTAAGGTGCAGGTCTTTCTGCGGCAGATGCGGGAAAACGGTGTGGATGAAAACGACATCGCGCGTTTGCATGCGCCGGTGGGGTTTAACATTGGCGCCGAAACGCCGCATGAAATCGCCATCAGCGTGCTGGCGGAGATCTTACAGGTAAAAAATCACGCCGCAGGCGGGTTGATGATGGCGGCGCCGCATCCGTCACAACATCAGCGCGTGGTGATCCGTGGCGCGGGCGATATCGCCACCGGTGTGGCGCTGCGTCTCTGGCATGCGGGGTTCAAAGTCATCATGCTGGAAGTGGAAAAACCGACCGTGATCCGCCGCAGCGTCGCATTCGCGCAGGCGGTTTTTCAGGGTGAAACGCAGGTCGAAGGGGTGACGGCGCGACGGGTTGCGTCAGCGGAAGAAGCCATTAGTGCTGCCGACAACGGAGTGGTGCCGGTACTGATTGATCCGCTGTGCCAGTCGCTCGAACTGCTGAAACCGGGGTGTGTGGTCGATGCCATTCTGGCGAAAGAAAACATGGGCACACGCCGCGAGATGGCGCCGATCACCATTGCGCTCGGGCCAGGTTTCAGCGCCGGAAAAGACTGCCATGCGGTGATCGAAACCAACCGTGGTCACTGGTTAGGGCAGGTGATTTACCAGGGCGCGGCGCAGGAAAACACCGGCATTCCCGGCAATATTCAGGGTCACACGTCTCGCCGCGTGATCCGCGCGCCGGTGGCGGGAGTGATGAATGCCTGCGTTCAGCTCGGCGACATCGTCAGTGAAGGGGAGTTGATTGCCCGTATCGGTGAAACCGACATTCTGGCGCCACTGTCGGGTATGGTGCGCGGGCTGTTGAATGACGGGCTGGTGGTGAACAGCGGCTTTAAAATTGGTGATATCGATCCGCGCGGGGCGTCTGCTGATTTTACCAGCGTTTCTGACAAAGCCAGAGCGATTGGCGGCGGGGTACTGGAAGCGCTGATGACGCTGATGCATCAGGGCGTGAAATCCACCCGCGAACTGGTGACGGTGGCATAAAAAAATGGCCCCGGTAGCGGTGCTCCGGGGCCGGTTGTTACTGGCTGATGACCGTGCCGGTCTTACCTTCAATCCCTTCTTTGGCTTTACTGAGCACTGTAATTAACGCCTCGCGCCCCGGACGGGAACGGGCAAACGACGCGGCGGCTTCCACTTTCGGCAGCATCGATCCTTTCGCAAAATGCCCTTCGGCAATGAAACGTTCAGCATCGCTGAGCGACAGTCGATCAAGCCATTGTTCGTTCGGTTTGCCGAAGTTGATCGCCACTTTTTCCACGGCGGTGAGGATGATCAGCATGTCGGCATCAATCATCGCCGCCAGCGTCGCGCTGGCCCAGTCTTTATCAATCACCGCGCTGGCGCCGCGCAGATGGTTTCCTTCACGGGTTACCGGAATACCGCCGCCACCCACAGTGATCACCACCTGACCGGCGGCCATCATTGCTTTAACGGATTCTTTTTCGATGATATCGACGGGCTTCGGCGAAGCCACGACGCGGCGATATCCGCGACCTGCATCCTCTTTCATGGTGTAGCCCTGGCGGCTCAACTGCTCCGCGTCGTCTTTGCTGAAGAAGGAGCCAATCGGCTTCGTCGGGTTCTGGAATGCCGGATCATTAGCGTCGACTTCAACCTGCGTGATGAGCGTCGCCACCGGGACGTTCATCCCACGGGACAGTAGCTCTTCACGCAGCGCGTTTTGCAGATCATAACCAATGTAGCCCTGGCTCAGCGCCACGCAGACTGACATCGGCAGCATCGGAGTGTGCGTTTCGGTTTTCGCAGCCGCTTCAAACGCCAGATTGATCATCCCGACCTGCGGGCCGTTACCGTGCGTGACAACAACCTGATGTCCCTGAGCGATAAGATCCACAATCGCCTGAGCGGTGAGTTTGACCGCTTTCATCTGCCCGGCAAGGTCGTCGCCTAAGGCATTCCCGCCCAGGGCGAGAACAATTTTCTTACTCATCCATTCCTCTCTTTATGGTTATTGACCCGGCAGGGAAACGCTCCCGTCCACGGGTGATGTTGGTGCGGTAAACGGTTTTCGGCGCAGGAAGCGGCCCTGCCCGGCAACGCCGGAAAAGACGCCATCGTGGTAAATGACTCTGCCGTGGGAGAGCGTCTGCCGGATGGCGCCCTGGCATTCGAAACCTTCCCAGGGAGAGTAGTCCGCGTTGTCATGCAGTTCGGCGTGGCGAATGGTGGTGCGCTGGCGCGGATCGATAATCACAATGTCGCCATCGGCGCCCGGCGCGAGCAGCCCTTTTTGCGGCCACAGGCCAAACAGCTTCGCCGGTGTGGCACTGGTCAGCGCCACGAAACGTTCGGGCGAAATACGGCCGCTCATCACGCCGTGGGAGAACAGCAGCAGCAGGCGGTTTTCCACGCCGGGTAAACCGTTCGGACAACGGCTGAAATCGCCGCCGGACAGTTGCTGGCGCTGCGTATGCGAGAACGTGCAATGGTCGGTAGCCACGACATCGACTGCGCCGTCGCTGATGCCGCACCACAGCGCGTCGTTGTTACGCGCATTGCGCAGCGGTGGGCTGAGAAGATAGTTCAGCGCGTCTTCGCGTTCGTAGCAGCGGTCGTCCAGCAACAGGTATTGTGGGCAGGTTTCCACCCACACTGGCTGGTGACGTGCCTGCGCCAGACGCAGGTAATCCAGCCCCAGCCCGTTAGACAGATGGACGATATACAGCGGCGCGTTGCCTGACAGTTTCGCCAGGTTGATCATGCGGGCGATGGCTTCGGCTTCGCACTCTTCCGGGCGACTCAGGGCGTGATACTTCGGCGCGGTTTTCCCGGCAGCAAGAAATTCGAGGCGTTTGCGGTGGATAGCCGCGTCATTTTCAGGGTGAACGGTGGTCAGCGCGCCCGCCTGATGAAGATGTCGCAGCGCCTGCAGCACCTCGTCATCATTCAGTTTGTACTGGTAAGTCAGGTAGAGCTTAAAGCTGCTGATCCCGGCTTCCACCATCATTGGAATCTCATCCAGAATGGCGTGGTTGATATGTTGGATCACGCCGTGGAAGCTGTAGTCGATCACCGCTTTGTGTGCGGCATAACCGTGATACACCTCCAGCTGGTGATGCAGTTTGCATCCGGCGGGACCAAACCCCATGTGATCAATGATGGTTGTTGTACCGCCACACGCGGCGGCGCGGGTGCCGGTAAAAAAATCATCACAGCTGCGGGCCATGCCCGTATCAATATTGAAGTGGGTATGCACATCGACACCACCCGGCATCACATAACAGCCGTCGGCATCGATCACCTCACAGGGAAGTTCAGGCGAAATGTGGTCGGCAATCTGGCGAATAATGCCGCTTTCGATGAGCAGATCCTGTTTCGCTTTTCCGTCAGCGTTAACCACCGTTCCGTTTTTAATCAGTACACGCATAGCTGCAAACTCCGGCCTCCCGCCAGGACAGTGGCGGGAGGCATTACAGGTGATGATTACGCTGTTGCCAGCCAGCTCAGTGGGATGGCAGCGTACATCGCGGCGCAGGTCACCAGATGTGCTTTCCAGGTTTTCTCGTTCGGCGCATGGGCTTCCGGCTCTTTACCCGGACCAAAGCCGATCACCGGAATACCGTGGCGGCCCATAATGGAGACGCCATTGGTGGAGAAGGTCCACTTATCGACGACCGGCGACTGTCCAAACAGCCCTTCATAGGCGTTGCTCAGCGCTCTGACGGTGAAGTGATCTTCTTCGACTTTCCAGGTCGGGAAATAGCACTCAGTCGGGTAAACCAGGCCGGTCCAGGACGGACGGTCATAGTTGTACATTGACACCACGGCATTCGCTTTCTTCACGGCTGGCAGCGCGCGGATCTCTTCCAGCGCGCCTTCCCAGGTTTCGCCCCAGGTCAGACGACGGTCAATGGAGACCGCGCAGCTGTCAGCGACGGCGCAACGGCTCGGTGAAGTGAAGAAGATTTCGGAGACGGTCAGTGTGCCCTTGCCGAGGAACTCGTCATAACCGAGACGCGCGGAAAGCTCCTGCAGGTCGTTGAGAATGGGGCCCATTTTAAAGATGGCGTTATCACCGCGCTCTGGCGCAGAGCCGTGGCAGCTGACGCCCTGCACGTCAATGCGGATCTCCATGCGACCGCGCTGGCCACGGTAGATCTGGCAGTCGGTCGGTTCGGTACTGACAACAAACTCCGGGCGGATGCCGGATTGTTCAATGATGTACTGCCAGCACAGGCCGTCGCAGTCTTCTTCCTGCACAGTACCGGTCACCAGCAGGGTATATTCATCTTCCAGCCCCAGATCTTTGATGATCTTCCCGGCATACACCATGGATGCCATGCCACCTTCCTGGTCAGACGCGCCGCGTCCGCCGATCAGCTCATCGGTTTCCATCCCTTCGTAGGGATCGAAATTCCAGTTTTTAATGTTGCCGATTCCCACGGTATCGATGTGCGCGTCCATCGCCACCAGGCGCGGACCGTGGCCGATATAACCTAAAATGTTGCCCATCGGATCGATAACCACTTTATCGAAGCCGACTTTTTCCATCTCTTCTTTGATGCGGTGAATCACGCGTTTTTCATCGCAGCTTTCGCTGGGAATGGCGATCATGTCGCGTAAAAAACGGGTCATGTCTTCCTGATAGTGATTTGCTTTTTCCAGAATCAGTTTGAATGGAATGTGCTTAGCCATCGGTAATTTCTCCAGTCCTTTCTGCCCCGCCTGACGGGGCGAATATGTATCAATGTGGTGGGATTAACGTGTTGCCGGATGTTTGCCTTCCCAGACCACTTCCCGATAATGTTTCGCGTCGGTATCGCCTTCGGTGCTGATCACCAGCACCACGGAGTCGCGGTCCAGCCCCAGTTTTTGCATCAGGGCGTCGCGCTGCGGGTGGTAATGAATGGCGGCGAGAATGCCGGTGCCAACGGCGCCGGATTCACCGGAAATCACCCGCGGATCGTGGCCCAACGGGTTGCCGAGCACGCGCATGCCGAGCGCCGCTACGGCGTCCTGGCAGGAGATAAATTGCGTCGCGCAATTACGCAGCACTTCCCAGCCGAGCGGGTTAGGTTCGCCACAGGCCAGACCGGCCATGATGGTCGCCATGTCGCCGCCGACGTTAACGATTTGCCCCTTCACGCCGGAACGGTAGATGCAGTCGGCCAGTTCCGGCTCCACGACAACCGAGTGGAGGTTGCTGGCGCCGTAGACATCCACCAGATAACCCAGCACGCCGCCCGCCATCGCGCCGACGCCTGCCTGCAGGAAGACGTGAGTGGGGCGGCTGATGCCCATTGACGTCATCTGCTCCACCGCTTCGTCAGCGAGGGTGGCGTAGCCTTGCATAATCCAGGTCGGGATTTTGGTGTAGCCTTCCCAGGCCGTGTCCTGCACCACTTCCCAGCCATTCTCCTGCGCCACTTTCATGGTGTAGCGCACGGTGTCGTCGTAGTTCATGTCGGTGACGATGCATTCGGCACCGAGTTTCAGGATTGCGTCGACACGCTCCTGCGCAGAGCCTTTCGGCATGTACACCACGGCGTTCTGCCCAAGCTGTTTGGCCGCCCATGCCACGCCACGACCGTGGTTACCGTCAGTGGTGGTGGCGAAGGTCATTTTTTCTTTGATCGTGGTTTTGATGGTGTCGAAGGAAAAATCGTTGATGTTTAACTGGTATTTTTCACACAACAACCGTGCGATCGCGTAAGAGCCGCCAAGCATCTTGAAGGCGTTAAGACCAAAGCGTTGCGACTCGTCTTTGACGAGAATATTTTTTACGCCCAGCAAGGCTGACAAGTCTTTCAGCGCATACAGCGGCGTCGGCTGATAGCCGGTAATTTTCTGATGGAAATGCCGCGCCTGTTGCGCCTGCCTGCGTGAAAAGAGCGGTGACGTCTCGCCGTTAAAATAGCGATTGTCGGCAATATCAATTTTGAGAGAGAAAGCAGACATATTCTGTCCTTATCCTTCATAACAGTGAGTGACAGACCGACCCGCAGGCCGGCCTGACGTGTTATTTGAGGCGCGCTTGCGCTTCCTTGAGCAACTGGTCCAGCAGAACGCCGGGGCGGGCGTATTTACGGGCGAGGATCATGGCGGCGATGATGTACGGCTTCCAGCTCGCCTCTTTGTAGGTCGCGATGCGGTATTTTTCGAAGACCGCTTCGGTCACTTCCCCTTCGGCACAGGACACGCCGGTGATATCCGCGGGCAGACAGTGCATGTAGAGAGCGTTGCCGTTGCGGGTCAGCTTCATCATCTCTTCAGTGCAGTGCCAGTCTTTGTGGTTGGCATTCTGCGCCAGACAGGCTTTTTCCAGCGTTTTCAGGCCATCGTGATCGCTGGCGCGCAACAGTTCGGTGCGTTTTTCCATGACCTTGTAAGGCGCCCAGGATTTCGGATAAACGATGTCGGCATCTTTGAAGGCCTCGGCCATGTTGGTGACCTGAGTGAAGCTACCGCCGGAGGCTTTAGCGTTATTTTTCGCCACTTCAATGACGTCCGGGATCAGGTCGTAGCCTTCCGGGTGCGCCAGCGTGACGTCCATGCCGAAGCGCGTCATCAGACCGATGATCCCCTGCGGTACCGAGAGCGGTTTGCCGTAGCTTGGGGAGTAAGCCCAGGTCATGGCGATTTTCTTGCCTTTCAGGTTTTCCAGCGAGCCAAAATGCTCACGTAACCAGGCGAGGTCAGCCATTGACTGCGTCGGGTGGTCGATGTCGCATTGCAGGTTGATCAGCGCCGGGCGCTGCGGCAGCACGCCATGCTTGAAGCCATCGTCGAGCGCGGCCCCCACTTCACGCATGTAGGCGTTACCGGCGCCGAGGTACATGTCGTCGCGAATACCGATGGCATCAGCGCAGAACGAGATCATATTGGCGGTTTCACGCACCGTTTCACCGTGCGCGATCTGTGATTTCCCTTCGTCGAGATCCTGCTGCGCCAGACCTAACAGGTTCAGCGCCGAGGCGTAAGAGAAGCGGGTGCGGGTGGAGTTATCACGGAAGACGGAAATGCCCAGGCCGCTGTTGAACACTTTGGTTGCAATGTTCTCGGCCCGCAGCGTTTTTAAAGCCGCCGCGACATCCAGTACCTGCTTCAGTTCATCCGGGGTTTGTTCCCACGTCAGGAGAAAGTCTTTCTCGTGCAGGTGGGAGTTGCGTGTGTTGATATCCTTAATCAGCTCGTTAACTGTTTTCATCGTAAAGTCCTGGTAGTGAATGACTGGCGTTATGACCTTGTGGCTGCGCAGTCGAAGAACGAACGTTCCAGGAAACGACTGCCAGCGATATTCACTGCTTAACAATAAGTGTGCCAGTTCCCTGGAATCGGGCTTTTTGAAGAATAAACGAGGCTGTTTATGCGATGTCTGTCACAAAATCCTGGGGTTCTGTTTTATATTTCGTGAACGAAAACGTTTGGCTTTTTTCGGCTGAAACTTCGTTTCTTGAATAGTTACGGAAATAAAATCGGCAAAAACTATAAATTCCGCCAAATTGATAAAAACGGCGGGAAGATTCTCATATTGATATGAAAATGTGATGCTTCTTCCATATTTTTATCAACGAATGATAAAGAAGGGGCATCTTTATCAATATTGCCTGGCGCTAAGTTAGTATCATGGAATCATAAAAATACAATTATCGCACTTCTATAAATATCAGTGAGTTATTGATATTAAAGGTTACGCTATGATGCCCTCAAACACATTATCAGTTCTAATGCAGATCCAGCCCACGATCCAGCGCTTTGCCCGCATGCTTTCCAGTGTATTACAACTGGACGTCGAGATTGTCGACGAAGCGCTGTGCCGTGTTGCCGGTACCGGCGCATACGGCAAATCGATCGGGCGCAAGCTGAATGCGGATTCGCGTTTACTTCGTTATGTTCTTGAAACGAAGAAAGAAAAAGTGGTGACGCACTCGCGGTTTGATCCGCTTTGCGAAGGGTGTGTCAATAAAGATAACTGTAAAGAGAAAGCGTTTCTCGGCACGCCAGTGATTTATCAGGACACCTGCGTCGGGGTGATTAGTCTCATCGCCGTGACCCATGAGCAACAGGAACGTATTACTGATAATCTTCATGCGTTTTCTGATTATGTTCGTCATGTTTCGTCAATATTTGTATCACGACTTCTTGATGACCAAAGCGGCAACGATAATATCCGTAAAGTATTTCTCACCATGATTGAAAATATGGATCAGGGTGTGCTGGTGGTCGGCCAGGATAATCAGGTGAAAATGGTCAATCAGGCGGCATTAAAGGTGCTTGGCGTTACGCAGGCGAATATTCTCGGTAAAAATGTCCATTTTCGCCCGCTGACCTTTGAACGTAATTTTACCAGCGGCCATATGCAGCATGTGGTGTCATTTGATGATAATAGCGAGCTGATTATTGGTCAGCTGCATTCCATTCAGGATCAGCAGCTGTTTTTAATGGCCTTTCATCAGTCACACTCCTCATCCACGCTGGCGCCGGTGCAGGACGAACCGCAGATTGAACATCTGGTCGGTGAATGCCGCCCGATGCGGATCCTGAAAAACCTGATTAGTCGCATCGCCCCCAGCCCCTCCAGCGTGCTGATCGTCGGCGAAAGCGGAACCGGGAAAGAGGTGGTGGCGAGAGCCATTCATAAGCTGAGCGACCGTAAATCAAAACCCTTTATCGCCATCAACTGCGCCGCCATCCCGGAACAACTGCTGGAAAGCGAATTGTTTGGCTACGTGAAAGGCGCGTTTACCGGCGCTTCAGCGAACGGTAAAACCGGCCTGGTGCAGGCCGCCAACCACGGCACGCTGTTTCTCGATGAAATCGGCGATATGCCGCTCACCTTGCAGGCCAAACTGCTGCGCGCCATCGAAGCACGCGAGATCCAGCCCGTAGGTTCCAGTAACCCGGTATCGGTGGATATCCGTATTATTTCCGCCACCAATCAGAACCTTGAGCAATTCATTGCCGACGGTAAATTCCGTGAAGATCTCTACTATCGTCTGAACGTCATTCCTTTGCGGCTGCCACCGCTGCGTGAGCGGCAGGAAGATATCGAACTGCTGATCCACTATTTCCTCCATCTGCACACCCGGCGGCTGGATCTGGTTTACCCCGGTATTGCGCCGGAAGTGATTGCGCTGCTCAAGCGGTATCGCTGGCCGGGCAACCTGCGTGAGCTGAGCAATCTGATTGAGTATCTGGTGAACGTGGTGCCGTCCGGTGAGGTTATCGATCTCTCCTTCCTGCCGCCAAACCTGGTGAACAGCGGCAGGCTGCCCGAGCAGGAGACGGCAAGCGTGACGGTGCTCTACAACCAGAAAGAGGAAGAGGGCGTGACGCCGCTGGAAGAGATGGAAAAACAGATGATCCGCGAGGCGTTATCCCGCTACAGCAATAAAAAACAGGCGGCGGATGAGCTGGGGATCGGCATCGCCACACTGTATCGCAAAATAAAGAAGTACGAGCTAATGAGCGCCTGAGGATCGGGCAGGTGTGCGGTTTGCACCTGCCCGGTTTTCGTTATTGCTCTTCTTCACAGGCCTGAACGGTCTCAACAATCATTTGATAGCCGGTGCAGCGGCACAGATTTCCCGCCAGCCCGCGGCGAATTTCCTGCACCGTGAAGGGTTTGACGTGAGGTTTTGCCAGCAGCGCGGTGGTCGCCATCACCAGCCCTGGCGTGCAAAAACCGCACTGCACGGCGCCAGATTGCGTGAATGCTTCCTGCACCCGCGACAGTTTCCCGCCCACGGCTTCCCCCTCCAGCGTGCGGATCTGCTTACCGTCAATCCATGCCGCCAGATAGAGACAACTGTCTACCGCAATGCCGTCAACCAGTACGGTACAGGCGCCACACTCACCGACGCAGCAGCCCTGTTTGACGCTGAGCAGCCCATGCGAACGCAGCAATTCTGACAGCGGCGTCGCCGGAGACAACGTGAACTGATACGGCGCGCCGTTAATGGCACATTCCACGGTCACCCATGATGCATGATTCATAATACGCCTCCCGCGTGGGCCACCGCGTCGCTTATCACGCGCTGTGCCATGGTTTTGATCAGGTGTAAACGGAAATCTTTTGCTGCGCGCCACGACGAACGCGGAGAGACATCCTGTAACAGCGCTTCGCAGACTGCGCTCAGTGTTTGCGCATTGACGGGCGCATTCTGTGCGGCGAGTTCAGCCTGTTCGCAGCGGATCGGCGTCGGCGCGGCGACGCCAAAGGCCAGCCGCAGTTCGCGGAAAACGCCGTCGGCAATGTGGCACCAGGCCGCGCAGCCAATCGTGGCGATGTCCATCGCATCGCGCATCGCGTATTTAAAATGGGCGCTGCCGGTGCCCGTCGTGGGTTGCGCCGGAAAATGAAAGGCGACGGCGATCTCGCCTGGCGACAACGCCACTTTGCCCGGACCGGTGTGGAAGCCGCGCACCGGGGTAAAGCGTGTCCCCTGGGTTGAGATAATCTCCAGCGAGGCATTGTAGATAAGCGATGGTGTGGCGGAATCCGCGCTGGTGGCGCCGTTACAGATGTTGCCGCCGTAGGTCGCGACATTACGGATTTGCGGCCCGGCAATCGACGTGGCCGCAGCCGCCAGCGCTGGCAGGTACTGCTGGATCAGCGGGCTTTCAATCAGTTCGGTAAAGGTTGTCCCGGAGCCAATGCGGATGTCGCCGTGGTCGTTGCGGGTAATGCCGCGCAGTTCATCCAGCCCGTGAATGTCGACCACGTGGCGGTATTTGTCGTTCAGATGGTGAAGCTGAATAAGTACATCCGTGCCGCCTGCGATGAGCCGGGCTTCCGGATGCCCGGCGGCGAGGGTAACGGCATCCTGCAGGTTCGCGGCGCGGTGGTACGTTTCGATATCAAACATAGCGATTATCCCTCAATCAATCCGGCCTGACGAAACGCGGTAAACAGGCGTTTCGGCGTGAGTGGCAGGGTGTTGATCCCGACACCCGTCGCCATCAGCACCGCGTTACGTATGGCGGCGGCAACGGAAATCAGCGGCGGCTCGCCCAGCGATTTATGCCCGTAGGCGGACTGCGGTTCGCAGCTGTCGACAAAGGCGCTTTCCAGCGTCGGCAGATCCATCATGGTGGGCATTTTGTAATCCAGCAGATTCGGATTGCGCACCAGACCACTGGTTTCGTCGATGATCATCTCTTCAAACACCGACCAGCCAATCCCCATCCCCATGCCGCCATGCACCTGACCTTCCGCCAGCAATGGATTGAGAATGCGGCCCGAATCATGGACGTTAAGAATGCGGTTGATGGTGATTTTGCACAGCGCCACGTCCACCGTGAGATCGACAAACGTACAGCCGAACGCGGGCGGGTTGGTGATCGTTTTAACAGACGCTTCCGCCGTGAGCTGCGCGCCGCGTTCCGGGTGATAGAACGCGTCCATCGCCACTTCTGCAACGGAAATCAGCGCCATCTCCGGGCGTTCGGTCATCGCAATCATGCCGTGGCGCAGTGTCAGGCTCAGCGCCGACTGGTGCAGCATCTCCGCGGCATGAAGAATGATTTTCTCCCGCAACTGGCGTGCGGCCTCGCGCAACGCCGGGGCGGCGACATAGCTCTGGCGGGAGCCAAAGGCGCCAGGGTCAAACGGCGTTACGTCGGTGTCCTGCACGGAAATCACGCGCACCTGGTTGACCGGAACACCCACGGTTTCCGCCACCATCTGGCTGAAAACGGTGTCGGCGCCCTGGCCGATTTCCGTCGCACCGCTCTGCACGTGAATAAACCCGTCCTGATTCAGCAGCACCCTCGCCCCGGCAATTTCCACGCCTACCGGCCAGGTGTTGGAGCCATAGCTGAAACAGGCGACGCCCACACCGCGCCGCAGATTGCCGTGCTGCGCAGCGCATTCGGCACGTCGTTTATCCCACTCAAACAACTCGCGGCCTTTGCGCAGGCATTCCGGCAGCCCGGCGCTGTAGATGGTTTTCTTATTGACCGGGTTAATATCGCCTTCCTGTGCGGCATTGCGCAGACGAATATCAAGCGGATCGAGTTTCAGTGCGGTGGCAGCATCATCAAGCAGTGATTCCAGCGCGAAAATGAGCTGTGGCGCGCCGTAGCCACGCATCGCTCCGGCAGTCGGCAGGTTGGTGTAGCAGGTGGTGGCGCGATAGCCAAAGGCGCTGCGCGGGTAGAGATAGCTGATTTTATTGCCGCCTGCCGCGGCGATGGAGTGGCCGTGCGAGGCGTAGGCGCCGGTGTTAGAGAGCACGTCCATGCAATAGCCTTTCAGCGTACCGTCACGCTCAATGCCCAGTTGTGCATCAATGGTAAACGCGTGGCGGGTGCGGGTCGCCATAAAGCACTCTTCACGGCTGAGCGACACTTTGACCGGAATGCCGCCGAGCCGGGAAGTCAGGAACGCCGCCATCGGCTCTTCCAGCACATCCTGCTTGTTGCCAAAGCCACCGCCGACATAGGGTTTGATGACGCGGATCGCTGACCACGACATGCCCAGCGCCTGAGCGACAATGCGTCGCACGAGATGCGGGATTTGCGTACTGGAGACGATGGTGATGCGCTGATCTTCTTCCATCCACGCAAAACTGGTGACGCCTTCCATATGGCAGTGTTGCACGACGGGCGTCTGAAAATGGTTCTGAAACTGGTATTCCGCAGAGGTAATCGCGCGTTGTGGATCACCAGCACTGATCTCGCTCGATTTCAGCACGTTGCCGCCGTCGTGGATCTCGACCGCACCCTCGGCCATTGCCGCTTCTGGCGTGGTGATCACCGGCAACTCTTCCCACTCCACTTTCACCTTATGCGCGGCGCGCTCGGCTGTCAGTTCGTCGCGGGCCACCACAATGGCGACAGCATCGCCGTGATGGCGCACGTGGCGAGTTAACAGATAACGATCGGCGATATCCCGTTTTTCAGGATCTAACGTCCAGGCGTGGCCTGCCGTCGGGAAAGGCAGCTCAGGGACGTCTTCCCAGGTGAACACCGCCAGCACGCCGGGCAGGGCGCGAGCTTCGGTGCTGTCTATCTGGCTTGCGTAGCCATGGGCGATGGGACTGCGAACATACTTTGCGTAACACATCCCTGCCATGACGTAATCATCTGTGTATCGTGCGCGTCCGGTCACTTTCGCGATGGCGTCCACACGCAGACACGACTCGCCGATGGCAGTGGCTTCCCGCTCATCCATAATATTCCCCTTGTGATCTTTTAAGCATCTAGGAAAGAGGCAAGAAGTACGCCAGAAACGTGAGAACGTGTGGATGAGACGTCAATTTGTGATGCGCTTAAAAAATGTCCGGCCAAAGAGGGGGAGAAGGCGGAAAACAGCAGTGTGGTGAATATCATATTGAGCATTCGTAAACTCATTATGATAGAAAAAGCAGCCCCTGCGGGCTGCCTGAGAAACGGGCTATACCAGTGATTTGATGATGCTCAGCAACTTCGCCACATCTTCCGGGCGTGTATTGCCGGTGTTTGGATCAATGATAGAACTGTAAACATGCGGCATCGCCTGCGCGATCCCCGTCTCCAGACAGGTTTGCAGAATAATGCCAAAATTATCAAGGTCGATGCCGCCCGTCGGCTCGATCAGCGTCATGCCATTGTTCACCGCCGCTTCCGTCAGCGCTTTCAGTTCCGGCAACGATTTTTCGCCCCCCATCGGGAAAAATTTCGCCGCATGAGCGCCCATATCCACCATCATGCGCACGGCGGTATCGCAGGAGACGCGCGCCGGATTTCCCTGGCTGCTGCTGACGCCAGTGGAAATAATCACCTCGCCAGGCACGCCGGTAGGGCTTACCAGCGCGTTGATCCGCGTGGTGATGCCGCCAGTGGCGGCCAGTGCGCCCGCGGCAAACCCGCATCCGGTAAAGGTCTGGTTGACGTGTGCCGGATGGACACGGGCGGCAATCATCGCCGCTTTATAAAACTGCGCCGGATCGCCCGCGCCCAGTCCGACAGAAATGGACGGGATGGCATCCATCCAGCGTTGTACGTCGTGAATACCGTCCTCAGGGGTGGCAAACTGCGCCGAAAGGACGCCGATCACCGCATGACCTTCCGCGGCGTCATAGATTTCCCGGGCGTTGGCAATATCTTTTGCCAGCACATTGATCGCCACACGCTGACGATAAAAATTAATGTGTTGCATGTTGAGCAATCTCCTTCAGCCGCGTGACGATAATGTCCATTTCGCCTGGCGCGAGCGTGCGTGGGTCGATGCTGAAAACCCCTTCATGCAGGAAATAACGGCGGGTATAAATCGCAATCTCGCCTTCCCGCAGTTGCGCTTCGACCGCGCGGGCATCCAGCCCGAGTTCGCTTTGCGAGATACGGATGCGGACACGCCAGATCGCACGTCCGGCTTCGTCCTGTTCGATATCCGCCTGCATGCCGCGCAGGGCGGAAATCGCCTCCGCGACGGGGCGCAGTTGTGCTTCGGTGGGGCCTTGCGGCGTCAGATGATAACGGTCGAGGGCGAACAGCAGCCCGACCATATTCTCCTTGCCGATTTTCATGGCACGGGCAATGCCGTGATGCTGCGCTTTACAGGCGTCGATCCACCGTTGTTTGCCGGTGATAAACCCGGAGGTCGGCGCGTTAAACGCTTTTGCTCCGCTGTAAATCACCATGTCGGCGCCGCTGGCGACCCAGTGACGTAAATCCTCTTCGGCGGCGGCATCGACGATCAGCGGCAGGTTATGTGCACGCGCGACCTGCACGAAATCATTGATGGTCAGCATCCCTTTCTGCACGCAGTGGTGTGATTTCACAAACAGCAGCGCGGCGGTGCGCTCGCTGACGGCACGTTCCAGTTGCCAGCGGGCGGCAAGATTGCTGGCGCCGACTTCCACCACGCGTCCGCCGCCGAGGCGGATGGCGCTGGTGATCGGCGCGCCATAATCCACGTTATGGCCCCGCAGCATCAGGATTTCGTTCGCCAGACCGCTGCTGTCCGGCATTTGCGCCACGCGGTCAGGTTCGCCCTGGGTAATGGCGGCAGCGACAGCGATTGCGATACCGGCAGAGGCGCAGGAGGTGACGTAGCTGTCTTCTGCGCCGGTGTGGCGGGAGACTCGTTCTCCCGCACAATCCACCAGTTTGTCGATTTCCACGAACGCGCCCGCGGCTTCGGCGGTGGCCTGCATCACCCCGGACGCCACACTGGAGACGCCGAGGATCGTCATTTTACCGCAGGCGTTAATCACCCGTTTCAGCCCCAGTTGCTGGTAGATGTTCTGGCTCATGGCTTACAACACTCCCAGCAGCGAGCAGGCGACGCTTATCGCCACAATCGACAGCAGGATCGTGGTGTAACGCGGTCCTTTTTTCACCAGATAGAAGTAGATGGCAAACACCGCCGCCAGCGGCAGCAGACCGGGGGCGATGGAGTCGAGGATCTGCTGAACCACCACTTCCGAGCCTTTCAGGGCGCTGATTTTCAGCGGCGTGGTGATCTTCACGTAGCTTGCCGACAGTGCGCCCATCATGATGAGGCCGAGCACGTTCGCGCCGTAGATAAGCTCTTTTATCCTCCCGCCCTGTAACAGCCCGACGATGGAGTCGCGCCCCAGCGTGTAGCCTTTGTGGATCAATCCGTAGCTAATCGCCAGCGTCACTGCCGGGTAGAGGATCAGCGGCGCGATCCCGCCAAAAGCGCTACCGCTGGCGGCAAACGGAATGAAGATGGCGATCAGCAACGGCATTACTGCCGCCCAGACGATCGAGTCGCCCATCCCGGCCAGCGGTCCCATCAGACCGGTTTTGATCCCGGTGATCGACGCATCGCTGATTGGCTCGCCACGGGTTTTTTGCTCTTCCATGGCGATGGAGATCCCCTGGATCACCGCCCCGAAGGTCTGTTCCGAGTTGAAAAAGTTCAGGTGGCGTTTGAGGGCTTCAACCTGTTCCTCTTTTTGCGGATAGAGTTTCTTGATAATCGGCGTCATCGAGGCGCAGAAAATCAGGCTCTGCAAACGTTCATAGGAGTTGGACACTTCCGCCCCCAGCCAGTAAATAAACCAGGCTTTGGTGATGTCCGCTTTCGTCAGCGCGTGGCTTTCGCGCGCACGCTCAACAAGTTCATGCTGCATTACGTCGCTGCTCATCATGCTGCTCCTTCATTTTTCGCCAGGCCTTTAATCAGGAAAGCCACGCAGGTGCCGAAAATCGCCATCGCCATGATGTCTACCTTGAGGTAGAGCACCGCGAAGAATCCGCCGATAAACCACGGCAGCAGGCTGCGTTTACCGATAACCATGATGGTGATCGCGAAGCCCAGCGCTGGCAGGATCCCGCCCATGATTTCAAACGAGTGGGTGAGCCACTGCGGCATCAGTTTGAGGAATTTCTCGACCACGCTCTGGCCGTAATAGTTGGCGGCGAACACCACCGGGAAGCGCAGTACCAGCCCCAGCAGCGCCGGGTAGATAAAGGCGCAGCGCATGATCCCCGCCATGTTGGCGGTTTCGGCATGCTTGTCCGCCATGTGTACCCAGGCGGCGTTCAGCGTGCGGCGAAGCTGATCGAGGAACACGCCAATCACGCCGAACGGGATCGCCAGCGCAATCGCCATGTTGGGCTCCATGCCCGCCTGAACAGCAATCGGAATGGAGATACAGGCCGCCAGCGCCGGGTCGGAAGGCACGTTACCGCCAGGCGTTGACGTGACCCCGAGGTAAACCAGCTGCATCCCGGCGCCAATGATCATCGCAGTCTGCATATTGCCGAGCAGCAGACCGACAAACACCGCCACCACCACTGGCTGGAGAAGCATCGCTGAGAAGGTGTAGCCCAGGCGTAAACGGGCGAACCAGTAATACAACCCCATCAGGCTCGCAAAAAGCAAAGTGTCCATAATATTCTCTCATTTTAGAGGGTTAGAATTTTTTCAGAATATCGTCCAGCGACTGCGGTTTATCTTCCGGGATCGTCTGGAAAAACACCTGAATTCCACGACTTTTCAAATCTTTGAGAATGCCCACGTCTTTCTCATCCAGGGTGATGTTCTGGAAGACGGCTTTGCGGTTTGGCCCGCCGCCCAGTCCGCCCACCTGAATGGTGCCGACGTCAAAACCGTTCTGTACTACCTGTTGAATCGCGGCCAGTGACGGGAACAGCACCAGCACGTTGCCATCACCCAGCCGGTTTTCTTTCCACGTTGCCGCGAAACTGTCGTTGCCATAGCAATCCACTTTGATGTTCGGCGGTGCCGCCATCAGGTAGATGTTCTTCATAAACGGATCGGCATCCAGTTCATCGCTGACCACCACAATGCGGTTCGCCTGAGACTGGCCGACCCACTTTGTGACCACCTGACCGTGGATGAGGCGGCTGTCGATACGGCATAAGACGATGTTTGCCATAATGTTTTCCTTGTTGTGGTGTTTAGGGTTGTTGTAATTGACGAACATGGGCGACGACATCGCGACAGCTGCTGCGCCCGGCATCCACCAGCGCTGCGACGCAATCGGATAACCGTCCGTGCTCGCGCTTGTCGAGCGCTTCCAGCAACAGCGTGGCGTTAAGCCCGGAGATCACCGCCACCGGATAATCCGCACTCAGCCGTGCCGCCACGTTGGAGGTGGTGCCACCAATAAAATCAGTCAGGATCAGCGAGCCTTCGGGCAGCGTTTTCACGACCGCTTCAACGCGCTGGTAATACTCCCCCAGCGTGTCGACCGGCATCAGCGCAACCTCCTTCACGCCTTCGATTTCGCCCATCACCATGCGCAGACTGTTGCATAGCTGTTGCCCCCAGCCGCCATGCGTCAGCAGCAGAATTTGGGACAGGGACGGAGTGGATGTAGTGGGTGTCAAAATGGCCTCCTGGCACGGTTTCGTTTACACCCGTGGTAAGAGCAAGCGTTGTGCCAGAGTTAGTGTCACGCAGGGAAAGGGAAGGGGATAAAAACCGGGCGGCAGGGCGCTACCCGGCGGTATGACAGTGATTTAACCGAACAACAGTTCGTAAATATAAACGTACTCCGCATCAGAAAGGCGGATGGCATAGGCCTCTTCCACCGGCTGAAACGCCGATTTGATGCCACTAAACGCCCGCGCGTCCATCCCGGGCTTCATTTCCAGCGCCATCTGTAACGGTTTGCGGTTAATGACGATACGCTCAACCATGCAACAGCAGTGGATCAGGAAACGTAGTGTCACCTGACGGCTCGGTTTGATGGCAAGCGTGGTGCGTAACTGGCTCAGCACGCCTTCCATCTCTTTCAGAATGCGCTGCGGGTTGAGCACCGAAATATGGTTGATGATGCTCTCCATGGTCAGCGCGCTGATAAAGCGCGACGCGCTGCGCTCCATTTCAAGACGACGCTCGGCGCTGGACAGATCCGGCGTCAGCAGGCTCAGCACCAGTTCCGGCCCCTGTTCGGAGAACAGCTCTTCCAGCGAAATAAACGGGATATCCGGCAGGCCTGGCTGAAAGGTGCCGACGATCCCCGCCAGCCGTTCGTGCGGGTTCAGCGCCTGCTGTACGCGTTCCGGGCTGCGCACCTCGTTGTAGTCGAGGATCACCATTCGCGTATCCTGCGACATCAGCTCGCCGAAACTCTCCTCCAGCACTTTCTTGATTTTCTCGGCAGTGCCCATGCCGGTAATGCAGGAGACCACCAGCACGTTGCCGACGTTTTCCTGCTGCGGCGTACAGAGCTGGCACGGAATGCCTTTGTTCTGCATCAGCTCGTTCAGTTGTGGCAAGTCGCGGGTTTCGTAGTTCAGATCGAGGCCGATCTCCAGCAGGCTGGTCAGGCTGATGTTGGGCATCAGCAGTACGTCTATCTGGAACAGTTTGCTGATGGTACTGCCAAAATGCACCAGCGACCCGATATCAACCATCAGGATCAGCCGCTGCCAGCCGCGGGCGCGGATCATCTGCGTCAGTTTTTCCAGTGTGTCATGTACCGACTGCTCGAAGGGCATGTCGATGGCACTGAACAGTTCGCGCTCCAGCACGCGGTTGGCGTACTGCGCCATGCTGGTGGCGGTCGTCGCGCCGTGGGCTATCAGGATAGCGCCACAGTCCGGGCTGTCGCTGATGCGCTGGCGATAATGACGGCACTCTTTCAGGAACAGGCACAGCCAGACCACTTCCGTCGCCGGGCACTGAATATGCAGCAGCTCATTGATCTTGCGGCACAGCAGGGTCGCATTTTCATATTCGTCCTTGCAGCGATCAAGAATCAGGCTCGAGGAGTAAAGCTGAGGGATCAGCCCGCGCTGGACGTAACCGATCAGCGCCAGAAAGTGTTTTCGCAACGGATTAACCAGGTTTTCCGGCAGGGCAAAGCCCAGCACCTGCTCAACACAGCCGATCAGCAGTGTCACGCGTTCTTCAAATTGATCGCCATAGCGCGGCGGATTGGTGCCGCTGTCACGGCTGTAGAGGCCGTATTCAAAAATCGAACTCAGCTTGTTTTTCAGGATCGCCAGCGTCTCGGCGGGCGGCACGTTGCTGTTGCGCAGATTGACGTATTCACGGGTCAGGAAGCTGTAAAACAGATCGCTTTCCTGCGGATCGCTTCCCGGCGAGAGCGAACTTTTCAGTTGCGGCAGCGTGCGGGCGTCGATGTGCAGTTGCGCGCGGCCACTGAACAGCGCATCCACCAGCAGCCGTTGTTCCGGCGTGGCATTAAACGGCGTGTCGACCAGTTTTTTATCAAGCCACAGGATGTCGCTGTGCGTCGCCATTTCCGAGGCCCACGCCTGCGCGCAGAGAAACTGAATGTCGCTTTTGAGCTGGCCGATATTGCCTTCCAGCGGCTTATTGAGCAGCCACAGCAACAGCGTTTTATCGATGCCAATCGTGCGTTCGATCTTGCGGCTTTCCCGTTGCAGAAAACCGACGATCAGCTCCACCTGCTCTTCCACGGAGCGCTCGCGAATGCCGGGCAGATCAATACTGACCTGCAACCGGCGCTGGAAGGTGCGCAGCAGCGATGAATTCACCGGTTCGGTGGTGGCGCAAATCAGGCGTAAGGAGATCTTACGGGCGCTGGCGCTGGAGCCCAGCGGGCGATACTCGCCTTTATCCAGCAGGGAGAAGAGTTTTTCCTGGCCTTCATACGGCAGGCGATGGACTTCATCGAGCAGCAGATAGCCGCCGTCCGCCTGTTCGACTAACCCGGTTTTATCGTTGGTGGCGCCGGTAAACGCCCCCTGACGATGACCAAAGAGATGCGAGGAGAGCAGTTCCGGGTTATTGGCGTACTCGGCGCAGTTGAAATAGACCAGCGGTGGCAGGTTACCGGTGGTGTGCTCGCAAGCGTAACGGTGCATCAGTTCGGCGAAAAACGTTTTGCCGACACCGGACGGCCCGGTGAGCAGTACGTGCAGCCCCTGCGGGTAGAGCACGGCGGCTTTGCCTTTTTCGACGGCATCGCGCAGGCTGCGGTCGTGGCCGACCAGCGCAGTGAAGGGATCGTCATCCTGTTCGTCAGAGGGCGGCAGCAGCGCTGACACTGACGGCAGTTCCCGTTCCGTTGCGGATAACCCTCTGCCGAGCACATCTTCCAGCGCCTGGCGATGCAAAAAGAACACCGGGCGACCACGGGTTTTCACCGCCAGCCCGTCATTGCACAGCTGGTTAAGATCTTTACTGACCGAGTTGCGCGCCAGCCCGAGGTTAAACCCGATGCTTTCCGCCGTGAATGCCACCTCCTGTTGCAAATCACTGACGTCCAGGGTGCGCGTAAGCCGCTCCAGTTCCCGCAACACTACTTCAATACGTCTCATCGCTTTACCGGTTTGAATTGTTGAATAATTCAGAACATACACCAAATGGCCGTCGGTGAAAGCGACCCGTCATGGAGTTGTGAGACGATATGCTTATCTCGCATTATTCCATTCAATGGCGACGCGGATGGCTTCCCCCAGTTGCGCCACCACCCGCTGATGCTGTTCCGTCGGCGGCAGGCCGCAGTTTAGTCGCAGGCAGTTGCGGTATTTCCCGGAGGCGGAAAACAGCGAACCGGGGGCGATCTGGATCTTCAGCCGGGCGAGTTGCTGGCCGACGCAGACCATATCAACATGCTCTGGCAATTCTACCCACAGCAGGAAGCCGCCCTGCGGGCGCGTCACGCAGATGCCACAGGGAAAATATTGCCGCACCCAGCAGGTGTAGGTTTCCATGTTCTGTTGATAGATCTGCCGCATCCGCCGCACATGGCGGTGATAGTGGCCTTCGCGAATAAACGACGCCACCGCCATCTGCGTGGTGGGCACCGTGGTGCCGCTGGTGGCGTACTTCATATGCAGCACGCGGTCGCGATAGCGGCCCGGCACAATCCAGCCCACGCGCAGACCCGGGGCGATGGTTTTGGTAAACGAACTGCACAGCAGCACGCGACCGTCGATATCCCAGGATTTGATCGTTCGCGGGCGCGGATACTCGTTTGCCAGCTCGCCGTAAATATCATCCTCGAAAATAGCGAGATCATGACGCTGGGCGAGCGCCAGGATCGCCCGCTTACGATCATCCGGCATGATAAAGCCCAGCGGATTGTTGCAGTTAGGTACCAGGATCACGCCTTTGATCGGCCACTGCTCCAGCGCCAGTTCAAGAGCTTCAATGCTGATCCCGGTTTGCGAATCGGTCGGAATTTCAATGGCTTTGATGTTAAAGCCGCGCAGCAACTGCATGGTGCCGTAATAGCAGGGGGATTCGACGGCAACGATATCGCCTGGCTTGCAGACAGAAAACAGCGCGATGGAGAGCGCCGCATGGCAGCCCTGGGTAATGATAATGTCATCTGCGGTGGCTACAGTACCGCCATCAAGCATCAGGCGGGCAATCTGTTCGCGCAGGTCGCGGCGGCCAGCCAGTTCGTCGTAATTCAGAATATCGCCAGGATGATGCTGCACGATGCGGCTCATCTCGCGCCACAGCGGTTTCAGGCTCGGTTGCGACACGTCCGGTGAACCGCCGCCAAACGCGGCCATGGACTTATCGCCACGCCCATCGAGCAACGTGAGCACCTGCTCCCATTGGGTGACATCCACCGGGCGCTGTACCGGGCGCGACATCGCCGGTACCGGCGGCTGGGCTTTTCGCGGGGCGATAAAATAGCCGGAGCGCGGCTGCGGGGTGATGAGCTGTAAATCTTCCAGCTTCTGATAGGCCTGCTGTACGGTACTGATGCTGACGCCATGCTCCTGGCTCAGCGCCCGCACCGAGGGCAACTTTTCCCCGTGGCGGTACAGCCCCTGTTCGATACGTTCGGCAAGCAGATTAGCCAGATGTTGGTAACGCGTCATGCTGTATCCTTCTTTCAACCATACAGATAGATAAACCAGTACAGATCGAGCGAAAAAAAGCAGTTCAGATATCGTTTTATAGCATCTGTATGTTAAAGAAAAGTGTATTCTGAATCTGTATCGTACACCCTCAATCCATGAAGATAAGGCCCTCACTCACAGAAACGAGAGGTGCATCATGGAGTTTTATGAAAACCGGCCCAGAGCGCCGTTTTTAGGGCTGACGTTGATTGGAAAAGCGATCGCAAAATGGTGGCGGATCCACAAAACCCGTCGGGCGCTCGACCGCCTGAGCGAAGCGCAACTCAAAGATATCGGGATATCACGCCATGATATCGGCTAAGGGCGCGTGCGGATACACGCCGCGCTCCCTGACCAGCGCCACCAGCGCCCGCAATCCGGGTGGGACGTGACGATGGCCAGGATAATACAGGCGCAGCCCGCCGAAGGGCTGCGCCCATTCATCGAGCACGCTGACCAGTTCCCCGCTTGCCAGTTCCTGCTGAATATACAGCTCCGGTAAAAATCCTACCCCCAACCCGGCTTTCACCACCTGGATCGACGCATGAAGATCTGAGGTGGCAAAGCGTGGCGGCACCGCCAGTTCATAGCGTTCTCCCCGCCGCTCCAGCTCCCAGCGGTAGATCCCGCCGTGCGACATGCGCATGCCGATGCCCTGATGATGCAGCAGATCGTCCGGCGTTTCCGGGGTGCCATAACGGGCAAAGTAATCCGGCGTGGCCACCACTCGCTGGCGAAGATCCTGCGTCAGCGGGATGGCGATCATATCCTGCGGTACGGATTCGGCGAGGCGGATCCCGGCGTCATAACCTTCCGCCACGATGTCGATCATTCGCGCTTCGCTGACCGTTTCAACGCGCATTTTCGGATAGCGGCGCATGTAGTCGATCAGCAACGCATCAAGGAACAGCGCGCCGATGTTATTCGGCACGTTCAGGCGCAGTGTTCCGGCCGGTTCGTCGTTATCGCTGTAGATCTCTTCGCTCGCCTGGCGGATCTCCTGCAGCGCCGGGCCGATGCGTGTGACGAAACGCTGCCCGGCGTCGGTCAGCGCTACGCTGCGGGTCGTGCGATTAAACAGCCGCGTCTGCAAGCGGCTCTCCAGCCCGGCGATGGCATTGCTGACCGCCGTGGCCGACATGCCCAGCTCCTGTGCCGCGCCGCGAAAACTGCCCCGGCGCACGACCGCCATTACCACTTCGAGCTCTGTCAGTCCTGAACGATGCATAAAGATTATCCCGAAAATCGAAACACCGCTTGCAGCATAGCGCAGATTATCGCCACGATAAAGCTGTGCCAGACTGACGCTATACAGCCTGAGGAGGCACTATGCGTACTATCGAACAGATCTTTATCAACGGCGAATTTGTCACCCCGCACGGCAGCGAATATTTTGATTTATACAACCCGGCGACGGCACAGGTGACAGGCCGGGTGCGCCTTGCGGATGAACAGGACGCTGAACGGGCGATTGCCGCCGCAAAAGCCGCGTTCCCGGAATGGTCGAAAACCAGCAAAGCGCAGCGTATTGCGGCGCTTGAACGGATGCATGCCGCCGTGGTCGCGCACCACGACGAGTTGCTGGAAGCCATTATTGAAGAGTATGGTGCGCCCGCCTCACGATCGTCGTGGATGGCAAGTTACCCGGCTGACGTCATCACCCAGGCGATGGCAGCGCTGGACGCGTTTGAATTCACCACCCGGGCGGGTATCGCTACCGTACAGATGACGCCGCTGGGCGTGGCCGGGCTTATCACGCCGTGGAACAGCGACGCCGGATTCATCTGCGGCAAGCTGGCGGCGGCGCTGGCGGCAGGCTGCACAGCAGTGATCAAACCGAGCGAAATGAGCGCCCTGCAAACGCAGGTGATCACCAGAGCGTTGAGCGAAGCCGGGTTGCCGCCAGGCGTGTTTAACATCGTGACCGGGCGCGGTGAAACGGTGGGCGAGACCATCAGCCGCCACTCTGATGTAGCGAAAATCTCGTTTACCGGCTCGACCAACACCGGCAAAGCGATCCTGCGCAATGCCGCGGAGAGCTTTAAGCGCGTCACGCTGGAGCTGGGCGGTAAATCGCCGACCCTTATTCTCGACGACGCCGACTTAGCGCAGGCGGTGCCGCTGGTCATTGCCGCCGGGTTTATGAACAGCGGGCAGGCGTGTGTCGCCGGGACGCGGATCCTGGTGCCGCAATCGCGTAAAGCGGAGTGCGAAGCCGCGCTGGCGCAGGCCGTGGCGGCGGTAAGATCCGGCGATCCGCGCGATCCCGCCACTGAGGTCGGGCCGATGGTCAGCGAAAAACAGTGGCAGCGCGTACAGGGGTATATCCGCAAGGGCATCGACGAAGGCGCGCGGCTGCTGGCGGGCGGCGAGGGGCGTCCGGCCGGCATGCAGGACGGCTGGTTTGTCCGCCCGACGCTGTTTACCGATGTGACGAGTCAGATGACCATCGGCCGTGACGAAATCTTCGGCCCGGTGCTGTCGGTGATTACCTACCGCGATGAAGCCGAGGCGATCGCCATCGCCAACGATACCCATTATGGCCTGAGCGCGCTGGTGCTGGGCAGTGATGTGGTGCGGGCGCAGAACGTGGCGCAACAGATTGAATCCGGTCGGGTGCTGATCAACACCCTCGCCCATGAACCGAAAGCGCCGTTCGGCGGCTTCAAGCACTCCGGCGTCGGCCGCGAAATGGGCGAATGGGGCATCAGCGCCTTTATGGAGCCGAAATCGCTGGTCAGCGCGTAAATCAGTCTGCGCTCGCCTGCAACAACGCCAGCGTCTGCGCTCTGGCTTGTTGCAACTGGGCGCAGGCTTCCTCGTAAGAGCGAATATTGTTGTAGCCAATCATCAGCCCGTAACGCTTGCTGGTGCCGCTGTACCAGTCTGAGAGCGCGTTGACGTGCAACTGGTACTGCTGCCAGCACGCCACGATTTCCTGGTCGCAGGTGCCTTTGGCGAGAAACGCCACAATGTTCATCCCGCCGTCGTTTTGCTCGGTATAAAACAGATCGCCATACACCGCCTGCAACGCGGCGATCATCCATTCACGCCGCGTCTGATACAGTGCGCGCATCTTTTTCAGATGCCGGAAAAAGTGGCCTTCGTTGAGAAACGCGGTAAGGATTTTTTGCATCAGTACCGGCTGGCCGCTGGTGAGGATTTCCGCGCTGTGAATAAAGGCCGGAATAGTGCTGGCGGGCATCACCACGTAGCCAATGCGCACCGACGGCATAATGGTTTTGCTGAAGGAACCGATGAAAATCACCCGATCATGCTGGTCGAGACTTTTCAGCGACGGCAGCACTTTGCGGGTGTAGTGAAACTCGCCATCGTAATCATCTTCAATGATCCATGCGTCGTTTTGCGCGGCCCAGTCGAGCAACTGCTGTTTGCGCGGCAGCGACAGGGTGACCGCCAGCGGACTCTGATGCGACGGCGTGACGACGGCGAAACGGGCGTCGTGGTGATGGCGCAGCAGATAGTCTGTATCAATTCCCTGTCTGTCTACCGGAACAGGAAAGAGGCGCGGCGCAATACGTTTCAGCAATTGCTGCCCCATAAAATAGCCTGGATCTTCAAACAGCACTTTGTCATTACGGCTGGCGAGGGTATCGATGATCAGGCGCAGGCTGCCGATGTAGCCGCTGGTGATCAGCACCTGTTCGGCGGTGCAGGAGAGCCCGCGGGAAATATTCAGATAACTGGCGATGGCCTGACGCAGCGGATACCAGCCCGGCACGGGCGGGTTGAGCATCTCATCCTGTCGCATCGCCCGTACCGCCTGGCCTGCCAGCAGCAGCCATTTCTTATAAGGAAAGTTGTCCAGCGCCGGAATACCGGGGCGTAAAAAGCCGGAGCGTCGGCGCAGGCTGGCGGGTGATTCCTGCGAGACGCCCATGGTTTGTTCAGCAGGCGAGGGCGGTGCCTGCGGAATGTTTAAATCGGGGTTTACTCTTGTACCGCGCGCGCCCTGGCTTATCAGATAACCTTCGCCGACGAGAATCGCGTAAGCCGTTTCCACGGTTTTGCGCGCCACCTTCAGTTCTTCCGCCAGTACGCGGATGGCAGGCACTTTGTCGCCTGGCTTCAGCACGCCGCGCGTAATGTTGTCACGGTAGCGGTGATAGATCTCCTGAAATCCCGGTTTCATGTCCTACCTCTTTTTGCTGTTTTTGTACCTTTTTACTATGTCATCAACGGCGTACATTTACCCCATTGAATTTCACCTGCCGCACAAAATGAGGAAAGTCTATGAGCACCCGCGTAAACCATTTCAAAGCCACGCCCGCCCTGGTTAAATCGCTGTCAGAACTGAGCATGGCGACGGGTAATGTTTCTGTCGCGCCGACGCTGAAACACCTGATCGACATTCGCGTTTCGCAACTGAACGGCTGTGCTTTCTGTCTGGACATGCATGTTAAAGAGGCGAAAATCGACGGCGAGCGTGAACTGCGGATCCACCATCTGCCGGTCTGGCGTGAGTCGCCGCTGTTCAGTGCCCGTGAAAAAGCGGCGCTCGCCTTTGCCGAAGCGCTGACACGCATCAACGAGCATGGCGTCAGCGATGCGCTGTACCGCAACCTGACGGAGCATTTTTCCGAAACCGAGATTGCCGAGCTGAATTTCATGATTGCGGTGATCAACACATGGAACCGCCTGCAAATCACGGCGCGGGCGGTACCGGGCTCGATGGATACCGCGTTCGGGCTGACGAAAGCGGATCTGGCATGAGGTGAACGTGCCCGGCAACAGACGGCTGCCGGGCACGTTTTTAGCTTATACGGCGGCTTCCAGCGCCAGCATTACCGGGTGGAAGCGGCGTTTGAAGTAAATCAGCCCGTGACCTTCCTCGCCGCGTAAGATGATGTTCTTGATCTCCACCAGATAAACCAGATGGGTGCCGATGGTCTGCACCTGGCTGATTTCCCCTTCGAGGCTGGCCAGCGCTCCTTTCAGCACTGGCTGCGCCAGCAGGCCTTTTTGCCAGCAACCGAGCTTAAAGCGTTCTTCCATCGCCATGCCGGTCATGCCCGCGAAGTGGCGCGCCATCAGTTCCTGCTCATGGTTCAGTACATTGACGCACAATTTGCCGTTGCCCTGAAACACCGGGTTCATGGCGCTGTTGGCGTTAATGCACACCATCAGCGACGGCGGCGTGTCGGTCACCGAACAGACCGCCGTGGCGGTGATCCCGCAGCAACCGGCGTCGCCTTCGGTGGTGATGATATTCACCGCCGCCGACAGGCTTGCCATCGCGTCACGAAAACGCAGTCGTTGTTCATCCTGGTGCATCTTTACCTCCCGCTACTGTTTGAGCAGCTTATCCAGCATGTTGATATCGGTGTTGTTGTGCAGATGCGGTACCGTCCAGCCATTCTGGTCGTACTCAGACAGGCAGCGGTCCACCATCGCCATCATCTTGTCCATGTTGCCGGAGCTCTGTGCCTGGCGCAGACACTGCAGACGGATTTCGTCCTGGCTGCCGGAATAGTTGATTTCATACAGCTCATGACGACCGCCGAACTCGCTGCCAATGGCGTCCCACATCAGCTTGAGGATCTTGATGCGTTCGACATGATCCATACCGTTCGAACCGCGCACGTATTTCGCCAGATACTGGTCGATCTGCGGGTTGTTCAGGTCGCGGGCACTGGACGGCAGGTAGATGAGACCGCTGGTCACGTTACGTTCAATGATGTTTTTGATTTTGGCGTAGGCCATTGGTGCCATCACGCGGTAAGTCTGTAGCGCGGCGTGATCCGGCAGCCAGGCGCCGTTCACCCACGGCGTTGCTTCTGCGCACATCGAGTCGCTCAGCGCCCAGAACATGTTGCGCCACGCCACCACTTCGCCGAGATCCGCCTGTACGCCGCGGAATTCCAGGGTGCCGGTACATTCGAGGGATTTTTTCAGCAGCGCGGTGATGAAATCGAGTTTGACCGCCAGACGCACGCAGGCCTGTAGCGGGTACATGCGGGCGAAACCGCCTTCCATCGTCCAGCGACGGCAGCGATCGAAATCGCGGTAGATCAGCACGTTTTCCCACGGGATCAGCACGTTATCCATCACCAGAATCGCATCGTTTTCATCGAAACGGCTGGAAAGCGGATAGTCAAACGGCGACCCGGTGGCACCGGCCACCATTTCATACGAGGCGCGGGAGATCAGTTTCACGCCATCGGCGTCCATCGGCGCGACGAACATCAGCGCGAAATCCGGATCTTCGCCCATCACCTGCGCGGAGCCAAAGCCGATCATGTTGTAATGGGTCAGCGCCGAGTTAGTCGCCACCACTTTCGCCCCGCTGACGATGATCCCGGCGTCGGTCTCTTTCTCCAGTTTGACGTATACGTCTTTCACTTCGTCGGCAGGTTTATGGCGATCGATCGGCGGGTTAACGATGGCGTGGTTGAAATACAAGCCGGTTTCCTGAATGCGGCTGTACCAGTGGCGGGCGTTCTGCTCGAACTGGCCGTAGAAAGCCGGGTTGGCGCCAAGCGCGCAGCCGAACGCGGCTTTGTAATCCGGCGTGCGGCCCATCCAGCCGTAGCTCAGGCGTGACCATTCGGCGATGGCGTCGCGCTGCTGGCGCAGGTCGTCGGCACTTTTCGCCACGCGGAAGAATTTGTGCGTGTAACCGCCGCTGCCGGTATCGGTGTTCCAGCACAGCGTATCCTGAAGGGCTGGCGTATGCAGCGCATCGTACAGTTGCGCCACCGAGGCGGCGGCGTTGCGGAAGGCCGGATGCGTCGTGACGTCTTTCACGCGTTCGCCGTAAATGTAGATCTCACGCCCGTCCTGCAGACTCTTCAGGTACTCTTCGCCGTTTAGCGGACGCGTTGCGTCAGCGCGGAATGCTTCAGGTTTCATAGGGGCCTCTTCACGATTATCGGAATAATTGTTAATTTTATGTTTTGTTTTTGTTGTTTAATTGAAGCGTCTGGAGGGAACTTCGTGAAGAGACTTTTGGGTCAACGACAGGTACTTTTCAGGCGGGGCGTCAGAGTGTGATCTGCGCCAATAAAAAACGGGTGGTGCCGGAGCAACCACCCGTTAACGTTCAGCGTTGTCAGTGTCTTTACTCTTGCTCCACTGCCACGCGGATAGCGGCCAGCGCTTTGCGGGCTGATCTCAACACCTGCTCGCACTGCTCGATGGTCAGCGTCAACGGCGGTTCAACGCGAATGGTTTTCGAGTTGTTGAGCGTACCGGCAACAAGCACCCGCTGGCGGAACATCTCGCTCGCGAAGCTGTAGCCCGTTTCGTTATCCACAAACTCAATCGCCATCAGCATGCCTTTACCGCGCGCTTCCTGCACCAGATCCGGGTATTCACGCGCCAGGCAGCGGAAGCCATCCAGCAGCATGTCGCCTTTTTGCTCCGCCTGCGCAGGCAGGTTTTGCTCCAGCAACACGTTGATGGTCGCCAGCGCCGCCGCACAGGCCAGCGGGTTGCCGCCGAACGTGGTGGTGTGCAGGAACGGGTTGTCGAACAACACCGAGAACACCTCTTCCGTGGCGATCGTGGCGCCAATCGGCATCACGCCGCCGCCCAGCGCCTTCGCCAGACAGAGGATATCCGGTTGCACGTTCTCATGCTCACAGGCAAACATCTTGCCGGTACGGCCCATCCCGGTCTGCACTTCGTCCAGAATCAACAGCGCGCCAAACTCGTCGCACAGCTTACGTACCGCAGGCAGATAGCCCTGCGGTGGCAGGATCACGCCGCCTTCACCCTGGATAGGCTCCAGAATAACCGCCGCTACGTCGTCACCCGTCTTTTTACACTCGCTGAGGACTGAGCGCATGGCGGAGATATCGCCAAACGGAATATGACGGAAGCCCGGCAGTAACGGCATAAACGGCTTACGGAAGGTGGATTTCGCCGTCGCGGAGAGCGCACCGAGCGATTTCCCGTGGAAAGCGCCGCTGGTCGCCACAAAGGTAAATTTGCCGCGTGGCGACTGGTACGCTTTGGCGAGCTTGATCGCCGCCTCAACCGATTCCGTCCCGCTGTTGCAGAAGAAGCTGTATTTCAGTTTGCCCGGTGTCAGCGTGGCCAGCGTTTTGGCCAGCATCGAGCGTAGCGGATCGAGGAGTTCCTGACTATGAAGCGGTTGTTTCGCGAGTTGATTCTGTACGGCGGAGACCACTACTGGATTACGGTGCCCCACGTTGAAAATTCCAAAACCTCCCAGGCAGTCGATAAATTCCTGACCCTGGGTGTCGACAAGCGTATTAAGACTCCCCGCTTGCCACTCTACGGCTCCGTAATCCCCGCCGGCAGTAACAGATTTTCGGTACTCTAAAAACCCCGGGTTCACATGCTCTTTAAAGTTTTCAATCACCTCTCGGTTAAGGGCTTTCATTTCCTCATGATCAAGCGTTCGCTTTTCGATGAGATTCAGTGCGTGCGCTGTACAGGCCAGAGCCGATGCGCTGGAAGGTAATCTGTTCAAAATGTGCTCCAGGGGAGTCGCGTATCACATGATACCGATTTAAGTATTGCAGGGATTACGCCATTCCAGGGGAAGCGGCAAAAATCGGGATAAACACCAGGGATAAGCGTGAAGGCGCAAGATTTTATCATTTCATTAACATTTAAACGGTGTTTATGGCTGAAACGGGATGTGATGGAAAGAAGCTATTTTTCATGCAGTTGCATCAATTTAGTGCAAAATTTGAACTAAAACAGGGCGCATAAAATTCGGTCACAAAAGTCGTTTCTGACAGAAATTATTCAGAATCAATAATATAAAATACGCATAAAGTTTACGGTTTAAAGGCAAATTGCGATCTACATCAAATTTAACAACTAAAGTTAAAGTTTTTAGCGCCGACATAACATTTACACAAAATTTTATTGTCTTCTAACCTGCAAAGGATGCGCTCATGTCTTCCCAGCCTTACGTCAGCCAGCGGAACACTCCTCTGGATGATGACACCACCCTCATGTCCACCACGGATTTGCAAAGTTACATCACCCACGCCAATGATACCTTTGTGAACGTCAGCGGTTACCGTCTGGAGGAACTGACGGGACAGCCGCACAATATGGTTCGCCATCCCGACATGCCAAAAGCGGCGTTTGCTGATATGTGGTACACCCTGCAACAAGGGGAACCGTGGTCGGGCATTGTCAAAAATCGCCGCAAGAATGGCGACCATTACTGGGTGCGCGCTAATGCGGTGCCAATGGTGCGCGACGGTAAAACCACTGGCTATATGTCGATCCGCACCCGGGCGACAGAGCAGGAGATCGCTGCCGTCGAACCGTTGTATGCGGCGCTTAATGCCGGGCGCAGTCATTTGCGCATTCATAAAGGACTGGTGGTGCACAAACGCTGGTGGGGAAAACTGCCTGCCATGCCGCTGCGCTGGCGGGTACGCAGTCTGATGGCCGCGCTGTGGCTGGTGATGACCGGCGCGCTGCTGTTGACTCATGCCCACGGGTTGACGCTGCTGGCGGGGATGCTGGTGATGCTCGCCGGAGATCTGTTTCTGGAGTGGCAGATTGTTCGCCCGGTGGAGAATGTCGCCCGTCAGGCGCTGAACATCGCCACCGGCGAGCGTAACAACGTTGAGCACCTGAACCGCAGCGACGAGCTCGGGCTGACGCTGCGCGCGGTCGGTCAACTGGGGCTGATGTGCCGCTGGCTGATCCACGATGTCTCCGGCCAGGTCGCCAGCGTTCATCAGGGCAGCGATACGCTGGCGAAAGGGAATGATGATCTCAACACCCGCACGCGGCAGACGGTGGTCAACGTGCAGCAGACGGTCGCCACCATGAGCCAGATGGCGGCGTCAGTGCAAAGCAACTCCGAAACCGCAGTGGCGGCGGATAAACTCTCCAGTTCGGCGAGCAGTGCCGCCACCCAGGGTGGGCAGGCGATGCAGACGGTGGTGAAAACCATGGATGAGATTGCCGACAGCACGCAGCGCATCGGTTCGATCACCAAACTGATTAACGACATCGCCTTCCAGACCAATATTCTGGCGCTGAACGCGGCAGTCGAGGCAGCGCGGGCGGGCGAGCAGGGTAAAGGTTTTGCGGTGGTGGCAGGCGAGGTGCGTCATCTGGCGAGCCGCAGCGCCACGGCGGCCAACGACATTCGCAAGTTGATTGATGCCAGCGCCAGCAAAGTGCAGTCCGGGGCTGAGCAGGTACACGCCGCAGGGCGGACGATGGATGACATTGTTGAGCAGGTGCAGAACGTCACGCAACTGATTGGCCAGATCAGCCTTTCGACATCAGAGCAGGCGGCGGGGCTGAACGATCTGACCCGCGCGGTCGCGGAACTGGATGCCATCACCCAACAAAACGCCGGGCTGGTCGAAGAGAGCGCCCAGGTGTCGGCGATGGTCAAACACCGCGCCAGTCGTTTGCAGGATGCGGTTACCGTTCTGCACTGATCACCATTCTTGTTCTTTATATCAACGTATCAACGCCGCTTATCGGTTTCCGACAGCGGCGTTTTTGTTTGTAATTGTTATGAAAGTAATTTGTTAATTTTATATTAAATTGCGCGCAATGATGTCCTGCATTTATTCTGCGGAATATGACGGTTTTGTTTAGCTTATATTCAATTTTCTGTGAAACAAGGTTATATAACGATCGATCCTCGAATATTGATAGTTGCTGGCTATTTGCAAAAAGTGCTTTTAATGAAAAAACGATCAAATTCATAAAGTTAGATGATTTTCTGCCGATAGCGTTCTTCGTCGGATATATAAACCTGTCCACGGAGAAAATATGTTCTTACATAACGTGAAAATCAGCACAAAATTATTTCTGGCCTTCGGCTTCTTTATCGTTCTGCTGATCGCCAGTTCAACGCTTTCGCTGTTGAGCCTGAACCAGGCAAATAATGGAATGCAATCAATCATTACCAGTGATTATCCCACCACGGTTAAAGCTAACCTGCTGATCAACAACTTCAACGACTTCGTGAATACACAGCAACTGATCCTGCTGGATGAACAAGGCCGCTGGACGCAGGACCGGCAAAAAGATCTGAATGCCTACAGCGCTAACGTTACGCGACTGCTTGATGAGCTGACAAAATCACGGCAGGACGCCGAATCACAGCGAATTTTTGCCAGCATCCGCGCGGTTCGCCAGCAGTTCCTGGAATCTCGCTTTCGCATTTTGCAGGAGATCCAAAACGGCAATCGCCAGGCGGCGCTTCAGGAAATGATGACCACCACGCTGGGTATTCAGCAGGCGTATAAAGAGAAAGTGATGGAGCTTATCGCTATTGAAGATAAGCAGATGCGGGCGTCGGGCGATCAGGTGGCGAACAATTTCAAAACCAACCGCGCGCTGCTGCTGGCGCTGGCTATTTTCAGCATTGTGGTCGGTAGCTTCTTCGGCCTGTATATCGTGCGCGCCATTACCCGTCCGCTGGGCGAGGCGGTGTCGTTTGCCCGTTCGATTGCCGATGGCGATCTGACGCGCAATATCACCGCCAGCCATAGAGACGAAACCGGCGTTATGTTACAGGCGCTGATGGAGATGAAATCCCGGCTGCTGACCATCGTGCAGGATGTGCAGCACAGCGCGGAAAGCATCTCCAGCGCGGCGGCGCAGATTGTCGCCGGAAACCAGGATCTGGCAGCGCGTACCGAAGAGCAGGCCAGTTCCGTGGAACAGACCGCCGCCTCAATGGAGCAGATCACCGCCACGGTGAAAAACACCGCCGGGCATACAGCGGAAGCCGCTGACCTCTCCGCCAACGCGGCGACGGTGGTTAACAACAACGGCGAGATGATGAAGAACGTGACCGGTAAAATGCGGGCGATTAACGAGACGTCGAATCGCATGTCCGACATCATCAACCTGATCGATTCCATCGCTTTCCAGACCAACATTCTGGCGCTGAACGCGGCAGTCGAAGCGGCTCGCGCCGGGGAACACGGTCGCGGCTTTGCGGTTGTGGCGGGAGAAGTGCGTCAGCTGGCGCAGAAAAGTGCTTCGTCGGCGAGCGATATCCGCAGCCTGATCGAAAGTTCGACTCAGCAGGCGCAGGAAGGGATGGCGATGGTGGAAAAAGCGGAAGTGCTGATGCTTGGCATGGTGAACAACGTCGAAGAGATGAACACTATTCTGCGCGAAATCGGCGAGGCCAGCCGGGAACAGACGGAAGGCATTTCGCAGGTGAACAGCGCCATCGGGCTTATCGACTCCACCACCCAACAGAACTCCTGCCTGGTTGAGGAGTCTGTTGCGGCGGCGACGTCGCTGAACGAACAGGCGCTGCATTTACGCGAACTGGTGAAAGTGTTCCGCGTTCGCGATGCGGCGGCAGAGGCGTCAGTCTAACTGAGAGATTTCCAGCGCTGCGCGGTCAATCACGCCAATCACCTGTTTTAACTGCGCGGCGCTGAGTTCCTGCTGATTCACTTTCAGATCCAGCACGGCTTTGAAATTCTCCAGCGCCCGTTTCATTTGCGGATCTTTGCGCAGCTCGTGGCCAACCATTCTGGCGTTCATCCGCATCTGGATATGGCCGAGATGCTCGTGATTTTCCGCCAGCCATCGCGAGCCTTCGTCGGTGATCGCAATACGTTTGCGCCCGCCGTCTTCCACATCAATCGTGATAAGACCCTGATCCTGTAGCAGGTCGAGCGTCGGGTAAATCACGCCCGGACTCGGGCTGTAGTGGCCCTGGGTCAGCGCTTCGATGGCTTTGATCAGTTCATAGCCGTGGCTGGCGTTGCGGCTCAGGATATCCAGGATCACCATTCGCAATTCACCGTGACCGAAAAAGCGCTGACGTCGGCCGCCACCACCACAGCCACCGCGCCCGCCGCGCATACCGTGATGTTCATGTTCATGTTCGTGGTCATGAGGGTGTCGCATGATCGTTCTCCATCGTGTTTTTGATATATCTAATTTATATCTAAACTTTTCGTTTTCGCAATACAGAAAACGAATAAAAATTTAATTTATTGATAATAAACGGTTTATTTTTATGCTTTGACGTTTCTTGCGCTTATTTCTGGCTATATCAAAAAACGTCTTGCATTCTTTCCAGTTGCCAATCATTATCATTTACACCCATTTTAGATATATCTGTTTCACGTTCATGAAGGCGACGATGACCACAACAAACAAAGCAAAAAAGTACCCGCAGCGCGTTCGCAATGAACTGCGCTTTCGCGAGCTGACCGTACTGCGCGTTGAGCGCGTGAGTCGCTGTTTTCAGCGTATTGTGTTCGGCGGCGAAGCGCTGGACGGATTTACCTCGCGCGGTTTTGACGATCACACCAAACTCTTTTTCCCCGAGCCAGGCCATACTTTTACCCCGCCAACGGTGACTGACGAAGGCATCGTCTGGGTTGATGATATTCGCCCGGCCACCCGCGACTACACACCGCTGTACGACGCCGCGCGTCACGAACTGGCGTACGATTTCTTTATTCACGACGGCGGTATCGCCAGCCGTTGGGCAATGACAGCAAAAGCTGGCGACACGCTGACCATCGGCGGGCCGCGTGGCTCGCTGGTGGTGCCGGAAGAGTATCACTGGCAACTGTACGTCTGTGACGAATCCGGCATGCCCGCGCTGCGCCGCCGATTGCTCGATTTGCAAAAACTGCCGCAACCGCCGCAGGTGAAAGCAATTGTCACCGTGGCGGATGCTGAATATCAGGATTACCTCGACGGTTTTGACATCGACTGGGTGGTGGGGCACAGCGAACAGGCGGTGGCCGAAAAGCTGGCGGCGTTGCAGGTCCCGGCGGAAGATTATTTTATCTGGGTGACTGGCGAAGGGGCGGTGACCAAATCACTGGTCAGCCGCTTTGAAACTGAGGAAATCGACCCGCAACTGCTGCGCTATCAGGCTTACTGGCATCAGAAATAATCCCTCTCCCGGCGGGGAGAGGGCATGCATTACGCCACTTCGTCAAAGCCGGATTCGAGGATCTGTTTTTGCAGTGTGGCGATGGTGTTCGACAGCGCTTTTTCCTGCTGACGGAAATAAGCTTCCGGGTTGGTGAGCGTGGAGACCAGCAGCCAGGACTTCTCTTTCGCCAGTTTCAGCATTTCGGTGTTCAGGCTGGCGATCTGCTGTTGGATCGACGCGACTTTACGCTGCAACAGCGACAGATCGTTAAGCCGGTCGCTGGCGAGCATCGGCTGATGACCGTGTTGCAGACGGGCCAGCAGGCTGCGGATGGTGGTCAGATCGCCACGCTGCCGCGCCTGGTTGAGCTGCGCCATCATGTCGTTGGCTTCCGCTTTCAGCGCATCGTCCACCAGATCCGGGTGGCACAATTTGCTGGCCTGCCGCCACAGCCGTTTCAGCTCGTGGCGATCGGATTCGCTCATGTTTTCCTGACGATCGCGGCGGTTCTGCGCTTTTTGCTGCTGCTCGCGATAGGTTTCGTATTGCTCGCGCGCCTCATCCCGCGCCCGCCGCGCGACAATGTCATCATCGTCCAGATTCATCTCGGCTTCGCGCTTACGTAGCGAGGCTTCCGCCAGCACCTTGCGCAGCCGCAACACTTCGGTCATCAGCGGGCCGAGGCGCGACATGTAGAAATCGTTAAACTCATCCAGCCGGGCAATGCGGGCGTTGCGCTTGTCGATAAGATCACGCAACTGCTCTTCCAGTGCCTTCAGCTCCAGCTTGCAGGCCGCGATGCGCGGATCCTGCCAGTGGACGATCGCCCGCTGATTTTGCAGCCAGGCCATGATCGCCGCCACAGCCTCACCGTAGCGCTTTTCCTCCAGCGCCAGCACGATGTCATCAATAACGGGATCGTCAGTCTCGTTTTTCAGGTGCGGTAACTGGCTGGCGATAATGTCATCATCTTCCAGTTCAATGGCGTTTTTGATGATCTCCAGCCGCTTAATGGGTTTACTCATGAGGCGTTTGCTCAGCGTCCTGACCGTCGGAATGTGTGGCAGATTAACACCCGGAACCGGGTGCCACTAGTCGGTATACCATAATATAAGTGACGTTATTTCAGCGGTTTACATATTCGACAGGAAATCAGGACTTAACACAGACTGTCAGAGCAATGTCGTGAACAGCGCGGAATTTTCCCCGCCGCAAACCTGTGTTGCGACGGGGGCGTTATCAGGCCTGCGACAATGCCTGTTGCAGGTCCGCTTTCAGATCCTCCAGCCCTTCAATGCCGACCGAGAGGCGGATGAGTTGCGGCGTGATGCCGTTTGCCAGTCGCTGTTCGAGCGGGATCGACGCATGGGTCATGCTGAACGGCTGGCTGACCAGACTCTCCACGCCGCCGAGACTTTCCGCGAGGGTAAACAGCTTCAGCTTTTTGATCACCGCCGCCGCCTGTTGTTCATCACCTTTGATAACCACAGAGATCATCCCGCCCGGCTGCGACATCTGGCGGCGCGCCAGCGCGTAGTGCGGATGTGATTCGAGCCACGGGAACCAGACTTTTTCCACCTGCGGCTGCTGTTCCAGCCACTGCGCCAGCGCCAGTGCGTTGCTGCTGTGGCGCTCCATGCGTAACGACAGCGTGCGGATGCCGCGCAGCGTCAGGAAACTGCTGAACGGATCGAGTACGCCACCGACCGCGTTTTGCAGATAACCCAATTTCTCGGCCAGTTCCGGGTTATCGCCCACCACCGCCAGCCCGGCCACCACATCAGAATGGCCGTTAAGATATTTAGTGGCCGAATGAACGACGATATCAAACCCCTGCGCCAGCGGGCGCTGGATCACCGGCGAGGCGAACGTATTGTCAGCCACGCTGATGAGTTTATGGCGACGGGCGATCGCCGCGATCGCTTCCAGATCCGCCAGTTTCAGCAGCGGGTTGGTCGGCGTTTCCACCCAGATCATGCGGGTGTCCGGGCGAATGGCTGCTTCCAGCGCCGCCAGATCGTCCGGTTTCACCCAGCTCACCTGCAACCCGGCGCTGCGGCGGCGAACGTTTTCAATCAGCCGGTAGGTGCCGCCGTAGACGTCATCCACCGCCACGATATGGCTGTCTTTATCCAGCAGTTCCAGTACCGTTGAAATGCCCGCCAGCCCGGAGGCGAACGCATAGCCGCGGGTGCCGCCTTCCAGTTCGGCAATGGCGCTTTCCAGCGCGTGGCGCGTCGGGTTGCCGCTGCGGGAGTATTCATAACCGGTGTGCTGACCCGGCGCCGGTTGCGCGTAGGTGGAGGTCGCATAAATCGGCGGCATCACCGCGCCATGGCTGTCGCTGAAAGTGCCGCTGTGTACGCTGAGCGTATCGAGAGATTTCATTGTGATTCCTTACTGTTCTAAACGGTTACGCCAGTGGGTTAAGACGTCGGTGCGGGTGATGAGGCCAAGAAAACGTTCGTTATCCATCACCACCGCCACCAGGCCGCGATCGAAGATCGGTTTGAGGGCGCTTTCCGGCGCGCTTTTGTCGAGCTGTTCCACGTTGCGGGTCATCGCGTCGCGTACCGGCAGGCCGAAGCGCTGGCTGTCGCCCTGGACGTGGCTGATGAGATCCCATTCGTCGACGATGCCGACGAGGCGATCATTTTCCAGCACCGGCAACTGGGAGATGTCGTACAAGCGCATGCGCGCCAGCACGGTGGAAAGGGTGTCATCCGGCGCAGCGGTGACCGTCGCGCCTTCATCGTGACGCAGGGCGATAAAATCGCGTAAGTCGCCGTTTTCCGGGCGTGAGATCAGCCCCTGCTGGCGCATCCAGTCGTCGTTAAACATTTTCGACAGATATTTGTTGCCGCTGTCGCAGGCAAAGGTCACCACCCGCTTCGGCGAGGTCTGGGCGCGGCAGTAGCGCAGCGCCGCCGCCAGCAGCGTGCCGGTGGATGATCCGGCGAGAATACCTTCAACTTTCAGCAGTTCGCGGGCGGTGGTGAACGCCTCGCGATCACTGATGCGCAGCGCTTTTTGCACGCCGTCGATCTTCGCCAGCGGCGGGACAAAATCTTCGCCGATCCCTTCGACCAGCCAGGATCCCGCCTCGTCGTAATGGCCGGTTTCGACCTGATCGGCAAGGATCGAACCTGCCGGATCGGCCAGCACAAACTCGGTGTGTGGAGAATGTTCGGCAAACCACGCCTGTAAACCACCGAGCGTGCCGCCGGAGCCAACGCCGACCACAATGGCATCAATGCGCCCGTCGAGCTGCGTGTACAATTCCGGCGCGGTGGTGGTGCTGTGCGCCAGCGGATTGGCGTGGTTATTGAACTGGTCAATATAAAACGCGCCGGGGATCTCCTTCGACAGCCGCTGCGCGTAGTCCTGATAGTACGCCGGATGCCCTTTGCCCACGTCGGAGCGGGTGAGCACCACCTGAACGCCCAGCGCGCGCAGATGGAAAATCTTCTCGCGACTCATTTTGTCCGGCACCACGAGGATCAGCTTGTAGCCTTTTTGCGCAGCTATCAGCGCCAGCCCCAGGCCAGTGTTGCCCGCCGTGGCTTCAACGATGGTTCCGCCAGGCTGTAACCGCCCCTGTTTTTCCGCTTCCTGAATCATCGACAGCGCGACGCGATCTTTAATCGACCCGCCTGGGTTCTGGTTTTCCAGTTTAAGGAACAAATCACAGACGCCCGCTTCCAGTTTGTGAAGCTGCAGAACCGGTGTATGACCGATAAGGTCGGTCACGGAATGATAAATCGCCATGCCATTTCACCCTGAGTGAAGAAAGATGGGCAGAGTGTAGGACTGCGAAAATGGGCTGATAAAGAACGTTTCTCTGCGCTTTAGTATTAAAAGGAATATGACCTGCTGTTTCAGCGGTGTGGAAGGCAGGCCGTGTAGTAGTGCAGATGTATCGACGTCTGAATGAAGGCAGATTTGCGCTTTTTTTCGCCATAAATTGCCTTCTCCGCCGCAGACTTTGCCACTTTTCGGATATCCATTGCTGAACTTCATCTAAGGGGTTTTCCCCGCATCTCTCCTGTTGTTATTGCTTCTGGTTATAAGAAAGACCGATTTGTTTGTTGAAACATCTTCATCACTCGCTATATCGTCTGGACGTCCATACTGCTAAACCGCCATTTGCGGAAGCACAGTAAAAACCAATAACACGCAGCAGCGGATAAGCAGCCATATGATTGTTCTCAGGAATATTTCGAAAATTTTTGACCACGGGAAGGCACCGATTACCGCCGTCGATAACGTGAGTCTGTCGATCGAACAGGGGCAGATTTACGGCATCATTGGTTACAGCGGTGCGGGGAAAAGCACCCTGATCCGCCTGCTCAACGGGCTGGAAAAACCGTCCTCGGGCAGCGTGACGGTCAACGGTCACGACATTTCCGCCGCGAAGGGCGAAGCGCTGCGCCAGGCACGCCTCAAAATCAGCATGGTGTTTCAGCACTTCAATTTGCTGTGGTCGCGCACCGTCAGCGAAAACATCGCCTTTTCTATGCAAATCGCCGGGACGCCAAAAGCGGAGATTCGTAGCCGCGTGGCGGAACTGATTGAGCTGGTCGGGCTGACCGGGCGTGAGAACGCCTATCCGTCACAGCTTTCTGGCGGACAAAAACAGCGCGTGGGTATTGCCCGGGCGCTGGCGAACAGCCCGGACGTGCTGCTGTGCGACGAAGCGACTTCGGCGCTCGACCCGCAAACCACCGATCAGATCCTCGACTTACTGCTGGATATCAACCGCCGCTTTTCGCTGACCATCGTCCTCATCACCCATGAGATGCATGTGGTGCGCAAAATCTGCGACCGCGTGGCGGTAATGGAGGACGGGCGCGTGGTGGAAGAGGGCGACGTGCTGAGCGTGTTTACTCATCCGCAGCAGCCGATCACCCGCCAGTTTGTGCGTCAGGTGAGCCAGTACGCTGAAGAAGAGGCGTTCAATCAGGAACTGGCGAGCGACCTGACCGGTTACGTCATCAGGCTGACCTTTACCGGGCACAGCACGCATAAGCCGGTGGTCGGTGAGCTGACGCTGCGTTACGGCCTGCCGTTCAACATTCTGCACGGCAAGATGAATCAGACGGCACACGGCGTTTTCGGACAGTTGTGGGTTCATGTGAATGCAACCCAGGATCAGCTCAGCAATATCCTTGCGGATCTGCAGCAAAGCGGCATTGAGAGCGAGGTGATCAAACATGGGTGAGTCATTTTTCCCGCATCTGAAGTGGGAACAATTGTGGGCGGCGACCCAGGAGACGCTGTACATGACCGCGCTCTCCGGTGTGGCGACCTTTGTATTAGGCATCGTGCTCGGGCTGGCGCTGTTTCTGACCGCGAAGGGCGGCCTGTTCCACAACCGCACCGTTTACAGCGTGATTTCGGTGATAGTGAACGTCTTTCGTTCCATTCCGTTCATCATCCTGATTGTACTGTTGATCCCGTTTACCAAAACGCTGATCGGCACCATTCTCGGTGCCAACGCCGCCTTACCGGCACTGATTGTCGGCGCCGCGCCATTCTATGCGAGGCTGGTCGAAATTGCCCTGCGTGAAGTGGATAAAGGCGTCATCGAAGCCACGCGCTCGATGGGCGCGCGCCTCTCCACGCTGATTTTCCGCGTGCTGTTACCGGAGTCTTCCCCCGCGCTGGTGTCCGGCATCACCGTGACGCTGATTGCTTTAGTGAGCTACAGCGCCATGGCGGGCGTCATTGGCGCGGGTGGTCTTGGAAATCTGGCTTATCTGGAAGGATTCCAGCGCAACCACAACGACGTCACGCTGGTGGCGACGGTGACCATTTTGATCATCGTATTCATCATCCAGTTCTGCGGCGACGTGATTACCTCTCTGTTAGATAAACGCTAATTACACACAGGAACCATCATCATGAAAAAGACACTGACACTGATCGCCGCCGCTACCCTGAGCGCCCTGAGCTTTACCTCCTGGGCCGATACGCTGACCGTGGGCGCGTCCAACACGCCGCACGCGGAAATCCTTGAGCAGGCGAAACCGATTCTGGCGAAGCAGGGAATCGATCTGGAAATCAGACCGTTCCAGGACTACATCCTGCCGAACACCGCACTGGCCAGCCGCGACATCGACGCGAACTACTTCCAGCACATTCCGTATCTGAACAGCGTGCTGAAAGATCATGCGGGCGAAAAAGATTACGATTTCGTCAGCGCCGGGGCGATCCACATCGAGCCGATCGGCATTTACTCGAAAAAATTCAAATCGCTGAAAGACTTGCCGGAAGGCGGCAAAATCATCATGCGTGATGCGGTTTCCGAAGAAGGCCGTATTCTCTCCATCTTCGAGAAAGAGGGTGTGATCAAGCTGAAACCCGGCGTGGATAAAGTGAACGCGCGCATCAGCGACATCGTGGATAACCCGAAAAAACTGCAGTTCCTGCCGAACGTCGAAGCGTCTCTGCTGCCGCAGATGTACAACAACGACGAAGGCGCTGCGGTGGTGATTAACGCCAACTACGCCATCGACGCTGGTCTCGACCCGGTTCACGATCCGATTGCGGTTGAAAGCGGCGAGAACAACCCGTACGCCAACATCATTACCGTCCACAGTGGCGATGAGAAGAAAAAAGACATCGTTGCGCTGGTGGATGTGCTGCACTCAAAAGCGATTCAGGACTGGATCCGGACTAAGTATAAAGGCGCGGTGATCCCGGTTAATAATTGATTTTGTTTTTCCCTCACGAATGAGAAACCGGCCGATGCGCCGGTTTCTTTTTTTTGAGGTAATCAATATATTTATTCTTTTTCTGGTGGATAATGTCTGCGCAAACAAAGGCATTAATGATTATATTTTTGTATATATAATTAACTTGTATCAAAGGAATGAATATGAACAATGAACAGTCACTCATAATGCAGTTACCGCATGTTGTTTTTCATACCATACATCAGTTTAATGATAAGTCAGCGGATGATATGCAATACGGAGATATGGATGAACATGAGTTAAAAACACTTGGTGTGTCTGATATTTCTTCTCGAGTAGATCCCTATCGGTTGATTAAATATGACAACAATTATCCTGATACTTATATTTCTGAAGTTGGATACTTTCCTCCTAATATTTCGGGAACATCAATCACCAAAGAAGAATGTATTGATATTTTATTTAACGAAATGAAAGACCTTGCAAAATTATTCTACAATAGTAGCTATGCAAAACTTGTTATCGGCATGATTGAGCATTTTTGATATAGCAATGGGCAAAACTTCTGTAGTACTGAATTAGATATGGCATATTCAGATCTTATTGCTGCTGAAAGATACAATAATTCCCTTGAAGGTATTAAGGTTGCGCTTAACAGAAAATACGGGAAACAGGCTGCTTTTGAATCTTATAGTTCACTATTTTTCGACATGAAAATAGAAATCAACAATAGAAGATTGCCAAAATTTACCCGAAGAGAGGATCGTACCAACGGTTTAGGTATCTCAATTCATGATATTTATGCGCAGGAGATAAGACTGTTATCATTTAGAAAACATCAGCTTGGTTGGGATTCCACCGTTTACTTTAAGGCTCAGGACCATTTCGGTCTTGATAAAAATGATATTCTCGATCCGGTTTTCAGACAGTTTCGATTTTTTCGTATCTGGTTTTTCCTTCAAAGACATTGCCAATATGCGTTTAAACCCTTTTTCACTAACTTTTCATCGATACAGAAATTACAGGAGTTTCAATGATGAAAAACAAAAAGAAAATATACCTGCTGTTCTTTCTGATGCTGATGTGTTTTTTACTAGTATGGACTATGCGGCCTGTTCAGATTGTTTATGTCAGCAAACTCTATTACGGGCACCGGGATATCGTTGTTGATCATTTCCCCCTTACAGATCAGGGAAAGATAAAGTGGTTTATGAAACACAAAGATAGCTTGTACAAAAAGTATAATATTGATCCCTCCTTCCTGAGTGGGATCGTTATCTGGGACGTGGGGCGCGGGTTCGTTGCTGATGATGAAGACGGTGATCTTTACTGCTTTGATGGCATGAAAGCAAGTGCACGCTGTATCGATAAAAACGTCTTCCTGAGGATCAATTACGGTAAAGGGGAAATTCAGAGTTTTGAGATGGAATCCGGCGAAGTACGATATGAGATAACGACGGAAGGGAATATTGAGAAATCTATAAAATAAGAAAGAATTATATGCTTTGTGAATGCGTTTCACCGCTGTACAAATAATCTGGAAGCATGCTCGCAAAAGCAAATTATCTCTGTGAAATACACTTTTCGGCGGCATATTGCTGATATAGAGTGTGCGCGTTGCGGCAAAATCCGTAACCGGGCGTAGGAACCTGAATAGCTCAACGAAGGCACAGAGATAACTTTTTGTGTCTGGTCGGCGTACATCGTAAGATTAGGTGGCGCTGGCGGGGCAGCCGAAAGGCTGGCCGATGTCGTTGAGGTCGGTATTCCTACCCCCGCCAGTGTCACCACCTACAGAGCGTAGGAACTCTGGTGGTGACGGCATCACTCAACGGAGATTTTCTTATGGCTTCACGTCCTGTTAATTATTGTACTCGCTATACCGATAGCATCATCGAGCGCTTGTTATCCACGCCCATTCCCGCCACGGCGGATCTGTTCGACGTCGCAGAAATCTGTTCCGCCTTCGTCAATGAGCTGATCGAATGCCATGACACTGCGCAGTCTCAGGCACTGTGTGGTCGCCTGTCCCACGCACTGGTTTTGCTGCATCGCCTGTGCAACGCTGATTTACCCCCGCACCGTATTGAACAACTGATGGCGAGTGAAGCCTCTCCCTCTGTATTTCCCGACTACTGGGGTGACACCGACACGCTGGTGTCTTATGCCCATGGAGTGACGCAGGTACTGTTGAGCGGCACGCTGGCGGACTCGCTGACTGTCACAATGACCGGGTTGTTGCACGATCTGGTGCATGCGATCGAGGGGTATATCAAGGAGCCACGAGTGGTGATGGAGCAGGTGCATTAACCCGATAATCAGAAATCGCGGTGTTCAGAAAGACGATACCTGTAAGTGGCCTTGTTGGAGTCAACATTAAGGCCACAAAATGACAGTTTGAGGAGAGCTCAGTGAGAGTCGAAACCATCAATTTCATCAGGAAAAATGCGGCATCTCTCGATTTGTCTGAGCCAATTCTGGTGATTAGAAAGGGTGCCCCAGCGTATGTTATTGAATCTTACGAGCATTACCAGGAACGGGAAAATGCCCTGGCACTTCTGAAGCTTCTTACCCTTTCAGAAGGAGAGCAGGCTGGTGACCAGACGGTGCAGACCCGTAGGAAGTATCAGGATATAATTGCTTGATTTTACTCTGACGTCCGAACATTCTGGGCCATGCATGATGCGAAATTATAAGAAAAGAGATTTTGAGAGATGAAATTTTCCCAGCTAAAGCGATTCTGGCATGTAGAGGTTATCGGTCTGGATAAGAAATTTTCGGTACTGCGTCTTATGTCGCGCCTGCGAAACAAACCTGGCTTGAAATATGTATTTTGGTGGCGGCTGGCGAGTTATCTGTATGAGAATGGCCACCGTCGCATGGCATACCGTGTACACTCGCGAATAAAGAGTCAGTTTGCCTGCGACATTATGTTGGGAGCAAATATTGGTGAAGGATTAACCATCGCGCACCACGTTGGTGTCGTAGTGTCCAAGCGTGTTGTAGCAGGCCGAAATATGAAGCTTACGCAGAACTCAGTGATCGGCAATAGCGGTAAGGGTGAGTCCGGGAAAATTGAAATAGGGAATAATTTCTTTCTGGGTTCGAATAGCTGCGTTATTGGTGACAAGCTGAAAATTGGTGATAACGTTACTGTCGGTGCGATGAGTTTTGTGAATAAAAACCTACCAGACAATTGCCGTGTTTATACCAGAAAAACTACTGAAATAGTTGAGAGTCAGTTGTAATCTTAAGCGAAATGGGAAACTTTATTCCTGGCCTTTTACTGATCTCATCCTCTTGTTTGTCTGACCTACGTAAGCGGGTTTTTATAACATTTTATCCCTGCCTGGTGTTAGCCATCTCTTTATCCATTTATCGGGATATTATCGCTCGCTTTCTGGTACGTTCATCTATTCAGCCTTACGTTGATGACCATTCAAGTCGACGACTTGAAAGGAGAACGGAAGCATCCATATTGCTGGCAGTAAATCGCAGGGCAGGAAACTTCAGCGGCACTTATGCTGAAGCTAGTGACAAGAAGAATGAAAGGTTTTTCATAAAAATATGATTTTAAAGATAAAATCTGGTGGCCCCTGCTGGACTTGAACCAGCGACCAAGCGATTATGAGTCCCAAATTTAAATATTATAAAACAATAAGTTACTTCAATTTCAACGCCTTGGTAAGTCAAATAGTGGGGAATATGAAAGCATAGTAAATAGGCCTGCTGGCATTAGATTGCTTAAACTGCTCGGGCAAGAACCGCAGCCCAATCTGAACTGCTGAGAATGCGATAGAAGGGCTTCACGCGACATTTCACAAAATCAAGAATGTCTGCTTCGCTCATCGCTGAGGCCTTAGCGGGATATTCAGGTCCCCAGTCATCATAGAGTTCGTTGTATATGCCGTAAAACTGCCAGCAGATGTTGCTGACGATACGGGAATTTGGAGATAGGTGAAATGTCGGGATTTGATGCAGCCGTAACTCTATTTCTTTGGAAGTATCGGCATGCATCAGAAACCAAGCTTTGATCCTTAGCCATATAATTGAACTAGCGCTGATGCTAGGCATGACCATGTTTGTTTCAAGCATATATTCACGAAGGTAGCGCTCAATTTCATTTGAATCAGGATATTTATCTAAATTGAGGGAGGCTAAAATTAACAATGTTTCAGAACTATTGCCGGAAATTAGCTCTCTTTCTGCCCATTCAATGATCATTTTGTCGTAATCATCGACGCGATAAGTTTCGAAAGCTTCACCAAACGTTTTCAAACAAAGAATTTCGTATAAGTCATGTTTATATTTATTTTCCATAACATCATTCAATCCATGTTGTTTAGAGGATTCAACAGTATGGCTTCGTTGAGATAGGCTGGGGCAAAATGTGCGTAGCGCATCGTAACCTTAATCTCAGTATGTCCTGGGATTCGCTGCAGTACAAGAATGTTGCCCCACGCATCATAAAGTGGCTTGCAAATGTATGCCATAGTACGTGTAACAACTGCCCATCAGGTATGGTGGCCCCTGCTGGACTTGAACCAGCGACCAAGCGATTATGAGTCGCCTGCTCTAACCACTGAGCTAAGGGGCCGTGGCGGTGGATTATAAAGTAACTCCCGCAGGCGATCCAGCGTAAAACTTTTGCATGGTGCTTTTATAAACAACGCCTTTTCAATCCTTTATACTGAGATCTCATTCTGTCGGTTTGGGGTAAGTATGATTCACGACATTCTGGCGCCAGGATTGCGGGTGGTGTTCTGCGGTATCAACCCCGGCAAGTCGTCGGCGCACAAAGGGTTTCATTTTGCGCATCCGGGCAATCGCTTCTGGAAAGTGATCCACCAGGCCGGGTTTACGGATCGGCTGTTGACGCCAGAAGAGGAACATCACTTGCTGGATACGCGCTGCGGGATCACCATGCTGGTGGAGCGTCCGACAGTGCAGGCGAGCGACGTCGGGCTACATGAGCTGCGTAGCGGTGGCCGCGAACTGGTAAAGAAGATAGAAGACTATCAGCCTGCGGCGCTGGCGATACTCGGCAAGCAGGCGTACGAAAAGACCTTCAGCGTACGCGGTGTACAGTGGGGGAAGCAACAAAACTCCATCGGCGCGACGCAGATATGGGTGCTGCCAAATCCGAGTGGCCTGAACCGGGCAACACTGGATAAGCTGGTTGAGGCCTATCGCGAGCTGGACGAGGCGCTGGTGTTGCGCGGGCTCTGAATTCAGCACAAAAAAAAGCTCCCGGTCGGGAGCTTTTTGTTTTTCCGGAACCGATTAATCGTCCAGGAAGCTACGCAGCACTTCAGAGCGGCTCGGATGACGCAGTTTACGCAGCGCCTTCGCTTCGATCTGACGGATACGTTCGCGGGTAACGTCAAACTGTTTACCCACTTCTTCCAGCGTGTGGTCGGTGTTCATATCGATACCGAAACGCATACGCAGGACTTTCGCTTCACGGGCGGTGAGACCCGCCAGTACGTCGTGGGTGGCAGCACGCAGGCTCTCGGTGGTCGCAGAATCCAGCGGCAGCTCGAGGGTGGTATCCTCGATGAAATCACCCAGATGCGAATCTTCATCGTCGCCGATCGGCGTTTCCATGGAGATAGGCTCTTTGGCGATCTTCAGCACTTTACGGATTTTGTCTTCCGGCATCAGCATGCGTTCGGCCAGCTCTTCCGGCGTCGGTTCGCGACCCATTTCCTGCAACATCTGGCGGGAGATACGGTTGAGTTTGTTGATGGTCTCAATCATATGCACCGGAATACGGATGGTGCGCGCCTGATCGGCGATGGAACGGGTGATCGCCTGACGGATCCACCAGGTTGCGTAGGTGGAGAACTTGTAACCACGACGATATTCGAACTTATCCACCGCTTTCATCAGGCCGATGTTGCCTTCCTGAATCAGGTCGAGGAACTGCAGACCGCGGTTGGTGTATTTTTTGGCGATAGAAATAACCAGACGCAGGTTCGCTTCCACCATCTCTTTCTTCGCACGGCGGGCTTTCGCTTCACCGATGGACATACGACGGTTGATGTCTTTTACCTGCTCGATGGTCAGGCCGGTCTCTTCTTCAATCTGGTGCAGCTTCTGCAAACCACGCTGAACGTCTTCCGCGACGTCGTGCAGTTTTTCAGACCACGGCTTGTTCATCGCGATGGCGGCGTTGAACCAGGTTTCGCTGGTTTCGTTGCCGGTGAACAGGGTGATGAAGTTCTTCTTCGGCATTTTGCACTGTTCAACACACAGTTTCATGATGATGCGTTCCTGAGTACGAACGCGGTCCATCATGACGCGCATGCTGTTGACCAGATAGTCGAACTGTTTCGGTACCAGGCGGAACTGTTTGAACACTTCAGACAGCTTCAGGATCTCTTCCTGAGCGGCAGCGTGGCTGCGGCCTTTGGCTTTGATAGTGTCGCGCGTCACTTCGTACTGCGTGCGCAGCTCGGCGAATTTCTCACGCGCCAGTTCCGGATCGATGCTGTTGTCGTCGTCGCTGGAATCGCTGTCGTCGTCTTCCTCTTCTTCGTCGTCATCGTCGTCCATCTCTTCCTGAGAGAGTTCGGAACCGACGTGCGTCGCGGTAGGCGCCATGTCTTCTTCGGCGTTCGGATCGACAAAACCGGTGATCAGATCGGACAGACGAGCTTCAGCAGCTTCAACGCGATCGTACTGCTCAAGCAGATAGGTGATCGCTTCCGGGTATTCTGCAACGGAGCACTGAACCTGGTTGATCCCGTCTTCGATGCGTTTCGCGATGTCGATTTCGCCTTCGCGGGTCAGCAGTTCAACGGTACCCATTTCACGCATGTACATGCGCACCGGATCGGTCGTCCGGCCGATTTCAGATTCCACGCTGGAAAGCACCTGCGCGGCGGCTTCGGCTGCATCTTCGTCCGCGGTGTTTTCAGCCAGCATCAGATCATCGGCATCCGGTGCTTCTTCCATCACCTGGATGCCCATGTCGTTGATCATTTGGATGATGTCTTCGATCTGATCGGAGTCGACGATATCTTCCGGCAGATGGTCATTGACCTCAGCATAGGTCAGATAGCCTTGCTCCTTACCACGGGTGACAAGCAGCTTCAGCTGTGACTGCGGGTTTTGCTCCATAAGACGGTATCCACACTTATTTCATTGGGTTGGTGTCGGTCGGCGAAAATCAAAAACCGCCAACTTTTAAAGCGAGGGCCACTTATATTATTGCCGCTGCGCCTCAGCGCGGCTGTCGGGGTCAACCCGATCGATAATCGGCACTTAAGCCGTGCAATTCATTTTTTCGCCAGTTCCTGGCTTATCGTCCAGAGTTCCCGGCGTTCTTCGCTGCTTAAACCGTGTGTGCGATCACGAGCTATCAACTCTTCCTGTCGCAGCTCAAGCAACGAATCCAGCATGTGGTTGAGCGAGTCGGTGAACGTTTTTTCTGCAATGTCCTTATCAGCTATATCGTCCCACATCGACAATTTTTCAAGGGTTGCGGCCTCTTTTGTGCCGCGATACTGCTCCAGCAGCTGTCCGGTGGTCAGGCCAGGCTGCGACAGACAAGTGTTGACCAGTTCTGCAAATAAGCCAAGTCCGGGCAGTTTTTCCTGATTCAACCCCGCCAGCGGGGGAACCTGCGGCGCCAGATCCGGATTTTGCACCAGCAACCCTATAAGTATACGCATGGTCGTGCGTTTTAGCTGTGGAGCCGGGCGGGCGGAGCCATTTTCCGCCTGTTTCGGCATTAAACGTTCAAGCTGGGCGTCATCGAGAATACCCAGCTTGTTACCCAACTCCTGGCGCAAATAGATGCGCAGCGTTTCACCCGGCACCTGGCTGATTAACGGCAGCGCCAGCGTACTCAGCTGAGCGCGCCCGTCCGGTGTGCTCAAATCGACCTGCGGTAACAGGCTGTTAAACAAAAACGTGGAGAGCGGTTGAGCCTGCTCCATCCGCGCTTCGAACGCCGCTTTACCCTCTTTACGCACCAGCGTATCCGGGTCTTCACCGTCAGGCAGAAACATAAAGCGTAACTGACGACCGTCTGACATATACGGCAGCGCGGTTTCCAGCGCACGCCAGGCGGCATCGCGGCCTGCGCGGTCGCCGTCATAACAGCAGATGACGTTGTTGGTCACCCGGAACAGCAATTGAATGTGGTCGGCAGTGGTCGAGGTGCCCAGCGACGCGACGGCATAGTTAATGCCATACTGCGCCAGCGCGACCACGTCCATATACCCTTCGACGACAAGAAGACGCTGAGGTTCCGCTTCCGTCTGCTGCGCTTCATAAAGGCCATACAACTGGCGGCCCTTATGGAAAATATCAGTTTCCGGCGAGTTCAGGTATTTGGGTGTATCGTTGCCGAGCACGCGCCCGCCAAAGCCAATCACCCGCCCACGCTTATCGCGGATCGGGAACATCACCCGGTCGCGGAAACGGTCGTAACTGCGCCCCTGATCGTTAGTGACTAACATGCCCGCATCAATCAATGATTGACGGTTTTCGCCATGCGCACCGAAACGTTTTAAGACGTTATCCCAGCCGGGCGGCGCATAACCGATAGCAAAACGGCTAATCACGTCGCTGCTCAGACCGCGCTTTTCCAGATACTGGCGCGCCGTGACTGCGGCAGGGTTTGTCAGGGACTGTTGGTAAAACGTATTCAGGCCGTCCATCAGTTGATAGAGATTTTGCCGCTGATGGCGCTCTATCTGGCTTGGCCCGTTTCCCGCTTCATAAGGCACTTCGAGGTTATGCATGGCCGCCAGTTCTTCGACGGTTTCCACGAACTCGAGCTTGTCGTAGTTCATTAGAAAGTCGATAGCGTTGCCGTGCGCACCACAGCCAAAGCAGTGGTAAAACTGTTTCTCACCGTTAACGGTGAATGAGGGGGTTTTTTCGTTATGGAACGGGCAACACGCGTGAAAATTTTTGCCCTGCTTTTTCAGCTTTACCCGCGCGTCGATGAGATCGACGATGTCGGTTCGCGCCAGCAGGTCATTGATAAAAACACGTGGGATGCGTCCGGCCATATGCCCCTTCAATTAATACCATTCAGGATCCGCGACAGGCGCGAATTATAAAGGGTATAAACGAAAATAAGCCGCGCTTTCCTTCCGGAAGCACGGCCTTGCAACTACAACTCGTTCTGAATTGAGAGCGCTTGCCCTCTACAGATTAGTACAGACGAGTACGGCGTGCGTTTTCGCGAGCCAGTTTCTTCGCGTGACGTTTCACAGCAGAAGCTTTAGCGCGTTTGCGTTCTGTAGTCGGTTTTTCATAGAACTCACGACGACGGACTTCCGCCAGAACACCTGCTTTCTCGCAGGAACGCTTGAAGCGACGCAGTGCTACGTCGAACGGCTCGTTTTCACGTACTTTAATTACCGGCATGTAACTCTCACCTTTAATAAATTCGGTTTGCCGCTGGCATCAACGCCAGCTTATTTCAAAATGGTGCGGAATTTTACTGCAACTGCCGCTGCTTTGTAAAGCACCAATGCCGTTTTTGAACGGGACCTTTGTAAGGGGGCAGAGTATACACGAACTCACGCCCCAGGGTATACATCGACCCGCATTCGCCCTACACTGCGCGGTACAGAAATGAGGTAAAAACAAGTCATGCGTGTACTGGGAATTGAAACATCCTGCGATGAAACCGGCATCGCCATTTACGACGATGTTAACGGGCTGTTAGCCAACCAATTGTATAGTCAGGTGAAATTGCATGCCGATTACGGCGGCGTGGTGCCTGAACTGGCCTCGCGCGATCACGTGCGGAAAACCGTGCCGCTGATTCAGGCCGCGCTGAAAGAAGCGAACCTGACAGCGAAAGATATCGATGCGGTTGCGTATACCGCCGGTCCGGGGCTGGTTGGCGCGTTGCTGGTCGGCGCGACCGTCGGGCGTTCGCTGGCGTTTGCCTGGAACGTACCGGCCATTCCGGTACACCATATGGAAGGGCACCTGCTGGCGCCGATGCTGGAAGAAAATCCGCCAGAGTACCCGTTTGTCGCGCTGCTGGTGTCCGGCGGTCACACGCAATTGATCAGCGTCACCGGGATTGGCGAGTACACGCTGCTCGGCGAGTCCATTGACGATGCGGCCGGTGAAGCGTTTGATAAAACCGCCAAGCTGCTGGGGCTGGATTACCCGGGCGGCCCGATGCTGTCGAAACTGGCGTCGCAGGGTACGGAAGGGCGTTTTGTCTTCCCGCGCCCGATGACTGACCGTCCGGGGCTGGATTTCAGCTTCTCCGGCCTCAAAACCTTTGCGGCGAATACCATTCGCGACAACGATAACGACGATCAAACGCGCGCGGATATCGCCCGTGCTTTTGAGGATGCGGTTGTCGATACGCTGATGATCAAGTGCCGCCGCGCGCTGGATCAAACTGGCTTCAAGCGGCTGGTGATGGCGGGGGGTGTCAGCGCCAACCGCACATTGCGGGCGAAACTGGCGGAAATGATGCAAAAGCGTCATGGCGAGGTGTTTTACGCACGCCCGGAATTTTGCACCGACAACGGCGCGATGATCGCTTACGCGGGCATGGTGCGTCTGAAAGCCGGTACGCGGGCTGATCTCGGTGTCACCGTGCGTCCGCGCTGGCCGCTGGCGGAGTTACCCGCCGCGTAATGTGTTGCCGGGGGCGCTACGCTTACCCGGCCTACTGTTCCTGGTCTTCTTCTTGCGCTTTCTTGCGTTTCAGCTTTGACCAGATTTTGGGTTCCTGACGCCGCCACAGACGCTGAATGTTGTCGTGGTGGCGCAGCAAAATCAGGCAGGAGAGCATCGAAACGGGAAATGTGAATTGCGGTTTAAACCACCAGACATAGAACGGCGCGATTAACGCGCTGACGATGGCGCCGAGCGATGAATAGCCGCTCAGCAGCACGGTGAGCAACCAGGTGCCTGCCATCACGCCGGTGAGATCCCAGCCGATAGGCGCAATGGCGCCGAAGGCGGTGGCAACGCCTTTTCCGCCGCGAAAACCGAAGAATACCGGCCAGATATGGCCGAGGCAGGCGGCAATCGCAATCATGCCGAGCCAGAACGGGGTGACGCCCAGCATGTACGCGCCCCAGACCGGCAACATCCCTTTCAGGACATCGAAAATCAGAACTGCTACGGCTGCTCCTTTGCCGCCCATACGTAAAACGTTGGTTGCTCCGGGATTACCCGACCCGCTCACGCGGGGATCCGGCAATCCAGCGATACGGCAAACCAGGATGGCGCTGGAGATTGAGCCGCAAAGGTAGGCGAGGATAACCATTCCAGGCGCGATTGCACTCATAACGCTGTTCCGTATTGAAAGTATCGTTTTAATCTCTGCATCTGTGGATAATACGCATAATTCGCCGGAAGTGGTATCCGGTTTGGGCAAAAAGCAGGCGGGGCGTGATGGATATTGTATTTATAGAGCAACTTTCGGTAATCACCACCATTGGCGTTTACGACTGGGAACAGACCATCGAACAGCAACTGGTGTTCGATATCGAAATGGCGTGGGACAACCGCAAAGCCGCGGCGAGCGACGATGTTCAGGACTGCCTGAGCTATGCTGATGTCAGCGAGGCGGTGGTTGGCCATGTCGAAGGCAACCGGTTTGCGCTGGTGGAGCGCGTAGCGGAAGAAGTGGCGTCGCTGCTGTTGAGCCGTTTTAACTCGCCGTGGGTGCGCATCAAAGTCAGTAAACCCGGTGCGGTGGCGCGTGCGAAGAACGTCGGCGTGGTCATCGAGCGTAGCCAAAATCTGAAAGAAAACATATAAATTCAACATTGCTAAACCATAATCAATTTTGCTGGTCATAAGACTGGGAATTTGGCGGCTGCGGTGAATCATGCGCCGTTTTTTTATGTCTTTTAAAAGGGTTTATTGAATGAGCGATATGCACTCGCTGCTGGTGGCGGCAATACTGGGTGTGGTCGAAGGATTGACAGAATTTTTGCCCGTTTCCAGTACCGGCCATATGATCATCGTTGGTCATCTGCTGGGGTTTGAAGGTGATACGGCAAAAACATTTGAAGTGGTGATCCAGTTAGGCTCCATTCTCGCTGTAGTGGTGATGTTCTGGCGTCGTCTGTTTGGTCTGATCGGCATTCATTTCGGTCGACAACCGCATGAAGGCTTCGGGAAAGGGCGTTTGTCGCTGATTCATATCCTGCTCGGGATGATCCCGGCGGTGGTGCTCGGTCTGGTGTTTCACGACACCATCAAATCGTTGTTCAACCCGGTTAACGTGATGTACGCGCTGGTGGTGGGGGGCTTACTGCTGATTGCCGCAGAGTGTCTGAAGCCAAAGGAGCCGCGTGCGCAGGGGCTGGATGACATGACCTATCGCCAGGCGTTTATGATTGGCTGCTTCCAGTGTCTGGCGCTGTGGCCGGGTTTCTCCCGCTCTGGCGCGACCATTTCCGGCGGTATGCTGATGGGCGTCAGCCGCTACGCCGCGTCTGAATTTTCTTTCCTGCTGGCGGTACCGATGATGATGGGCGCCACTGCGCTCGATCTCTACAAAAGCATCGGTTTTCTGACCACAGGCGATATCCCGATGTTTGCGGTCGGTTTCGTGACGGCGTTTATCGTGGCGCTGATCGCGATTAAAACCTTCCTGCAACTGATTAAACGGATTTCGTTTATCCCGTTCGCCATCTACCGTTTTATCGTGGCGGCAGCGGTGTACGCGGTCTTTATGTAAATCATGCCTTAGGTTGCGGACAACGCGACGCTTTCCATAACGCGACGGCCTCAACGCGTCGTCGCGTTAACTCTTCCCGAATCTCCGGGCCTTTGAATCCCGCATCAATCACCGCTTTATTGGCGACGCTTTTCGCCACTTCCCAGGCTTCGCGCAGCAACCGCCCTTGCGGGTAATCACAGGCTTCAAACCCGGTACGGCCACGGACGTCTGCTTCGCTGGTCAGGGTGAGTTGCTCCACACGCTGCGGCTTGCGCCAGGCGTCGAGGGAGTCGAACAGCTTCACGATGGTCGCCGGTTTCAGGATGGGGAAGGTGTGGATGAGATCGTGGAACTCAGCGACCACTTTTGCCAGATCACGCATCTCATTCGGCACGCGCAACCGGGCGCAAAGCTGTTCAACCAGTTTGACACCTGCCGGGCCATGCCCGTGATGACGCGGCCACAGCGCTTTTGGCGTGAGCCCTTTGCCGAGATCGTGGCACAGCGTGGCAAAACGAATATCGATGTCAGGAGAGAGCATCGCCGCCATGGTGAGCGTCATCATGGTGTGGATGCCGGTGTCGATTTCCGGGTGCCATTTCGCCGGTGCCGGTACGCCGTACAGCGCATCCAGTTCCGGGAACAGCACGTTTAATGCGCCGCAGTCGCGCAGCGTCTGGAAAAAGACCTGCGGGTTGCGGGTGCCGAGCGCGCCTTCGGTTTCTTTCCAGACGCGTTCCGGCGTCAGGTGCGCCAGTTCGCCCGCGTCGGTCATGTCGCGCATCAGCGCCATGGTCTCATCGGCGATACGAAAACTGAGATGGGCGTAACGGGCAGCAAAACGCGCCACGCGCAATACACGCAGCGGATCTTCACTAAACGCGGGGGAGACGTGACGCAGGAGACGCTGGCGTAAATCCGACTGACCGTGGTAAGGGTCAATAATGTTGCCGTCGGCGTCCTGGGCCAGCGCGTTGACGGTCAAATCACGGCGCAGCAGATCCTGCTCAAGCGTGACGTCGGGCGCGGCATAGCAGGTAAAGCCGGTATAACCGGAACCGGACTTACGCTCAGTACGCGCCAGCGCATACTCTTCATGCGTTTCAGGGTGCAGGAATACCGGAAAATCGCGGCCAACCTGTTGATAGCCCGCGTCCAGCATCTCCTGCGGCGTCGCGCCGACAACAACCCAATCTTTGTCTTTGACCGGTAGCCCTAATAACGCATCACGAACCGCACCACCGACCAGATAACTCTTCACCCGTACTTCTCCCCAACGCTCTCGCAAGATTACGATAATACGTAAGTGTAGGGGAGAAGACCAATCGGGCTTAGTTCATCCAGCGATCTTTTCGTCTGCGGCTGGGGATCAGGTGCGGCAGGATGAGGCCTAACAGCAGACCAACACCCAGCACGCCGCCGCCATACATGAACCATTGCATGATGATGGTACGCTGCTTGTCATCCAGTTGCAGATTGGCGGCATTCACTTTCTTCTGTGCGACAATCAGCTGGTTTTTCAGCGTCTGGTTTTCCTGTTGCAGGCCGTTGATCACGCTGTCGCTCTGAGAGACTTTTTTCTGCATTTCAGCGGTGCGCTGATTCCAGGTCGCGTCGATGTTGTTCAGCTTGTCAGTCAGGGTCTGGACCTGGTTTTCGAGATCCGGCACGCGGGTGCGCAGGCTGGGGTCGTTGCTCAGTTCTTTCAGCGGGATCCACGCGGTGCGGCCGCTGTTGTCACGAATCTGACCATAATTCGTGTCACTGTTGGTCTGCAGCAACGCCACTTCTTCGCCAGCGTTAATCGTGCCGACGAGGCGATAATTATCACCCGGACCGCTGCGTACCCAGGTGTTCAGTTCATCAGAGACGTAACGTTTTTCCTCGGCGTGAGCCATCACAGAAACGTTAAGCGCGAGTAAAGTTAATCCAATCAGGCGTAATTTTCGCATCAGGTCATCGTTTTTGTCATAAAAGTGGAACGATAGTAGTGGCAACAGTCTGACGACGCAAAGCATTCTGCATCAATCGGAATCATCCAGGTCGCGCCAGCCGCATCGCCAAACTTTTATCCCGGTCAAACTGCGCGTTGCATGGCAATTTGACGCAAAATACTATCTACTGACAAAAAAGAACGCGGGAAGTTCGCCGCAGTGGCACTTCGGACAACGCAACCATAAGAAGTTTAGTCATGGCTCAAGAAATCGAATTAAAGTTTATTGTTTGTGACGAGGGCGTGGAAACGCTGCGTCAGCACCTCAACACCCTGACCACGGAGCATCATCCCGCCGGGGAGTTGCTCAATATCTACTACGAAACCGCCGATACCTGGCTGCGCCGCCATGACATGGGCCTGCGTATTCGTGGCGTTCAGGGTCGTTATGAAATGACCATGAAGATCGCCGGACGCGTGGTAGGCGGGCTGCATCAGCGCCCGGAATACAACATTGAACTCGACAAGCCCGAGCTGGCGCTTGACCGCTTCCCGGTGGACGTCTGGCCTGACGGAGAACTGCCTGCCGATCTGGCGAGCCGCGTCCAGCCACTGTTCAGCACCAATTTCGAACGCGAAAAATGGCTGGTTAACGAAGGCGACAGCCGTATTGAAATTGCGCTCGATCGCGGTGAAGTGAAAGCGGGTGAGCATCACGAACCGATTTGCGAACTGGAGCTGGAGTTACTCTCCGGGCGGACGGAAGATGTCCTGAAGCTGTCGCATCAGCTGGTGGGACTGGCGGTGCTGCGTCAGGGAAGCCTGAGCAAAGCGGCGCGCGGCTATCATCTGGCGCAGGGTAATGCAGAACGCGAAGTCAAACCGCTGAGCGTGCTGCCGCTGGTCGCTAAAGCAAGTGTTGAGCAGGGGATGGCCGCCGCGCTGGAGAATGCGCTGGCGCACTGGCAGTATCACGAAGAATTGTGGATCCGCGGCAACGACAGCGCGCGCCCGGAAATCATGAACGCCATTGCCCGTATTCGTCACGCGCTGATGCTGTTCGGCGGTCTGGTGCCCCGCAAAGCCAGCGCGCGCCTGCGTGATCAGCTCACCCTGGCGGAAGCGACGCTGACCTCTGCGGTGTCGGCGCAGACGGCGGTTTATGACGTGCAAACCGCCCAGGCGAAGCTGACGCTCACCGAATGGCTGGTGATGCGCGGCTGGCAGCCGTTCATCGACGAAAAAACGCAGCCAAAGCTGGCTGATTCCTGTAAACGTTTTGCCGACATACAGCTTTCGCGCGTGGCGGCAGAGCTCAAAAAAGCCTTCGCGCACCCGCTTGGCGATCGTTATGCCGATCAGTTGCCGCGCCTCGCCCGGGATCTCGACAGTGTGATGCTGCTGGCGGGCTATTACCCTGAGGCCGCCGTACAGGCGTGGCTGGAGCCCTGGCAGGGACTGAGCCAGTCGATTGCTCATCGCCAGCGTAATGACATTGAACTCTTCCGCAATGAAGCGTTAAACGCAGAACCGTTCTGGCTGCACAGCGGAAAACGATAACTCAGGCAGGATACCTTTTATGATGCCGCTCTCTTCGCCGTTACAGCAACACTGGCAGACCGTTGTGGACAGGTTGCCGGAAGATTTCCCCGTCGCCACGCTCAGCCTGCAGGCGCAGGCCGTACTGGTGTTCAGTGATTTTGTACAGGACAGTCTGGCGGCACATCCCGACTGGCTTTCCAGTCTGGAAAGCACGCCGCCGCAGGCGGGCGAAGAGGCGCATTACGCCACCTGGCTGCGCGAGGCGCTGGCTGCCGTGCAGGATGAAACCGCGCTGATGCGCGAGCTGCGGCTGTTTCGCCGCCGTATTATGGTGCGCATCGCCTGGATGCAGACGCTGTCGCTGGTGAGCGAAGAAAATACGTTGCAGCAACTGAGCACGCTTGCCGAAACGCTGATCGTCGCCTCGCGCGACTGGCTGTACGACGCCTGCTGCCGCGACTGGGGAACGCCCTGTAATGCCGACGGCGTGCCGCAGCCGCTGCTGATCCTCGGGATGGGCAAACTCGGGGGCGGCGAGCTGAATTTTTCCTCGGATATCGATCTGATTTTTGTCTGGCCTGAGCACGGCTCGACCCGCGGCGGGCGGCGTGAACTGGATAACGCACAGTTTTTCACCCGCCTCGGACAACGGCTGATCAAAGTGCTCGACCAGCCGACGCAGGACGGCTTTGTCTACCGTGTTGATATGCGGTTGCGTCCGTTTGGCGACAGCGGCCCGCTGGTGCTGAGTTTTGCCGCGTTTGAAGATTACTATCAGGAGCAGGGGCGCGACTGGGAGCGCTACGCGATGGTCAAAGCGCGCCCGATGGGGGACGCCGATGACGTCAATGCCAGCGAGTTACGGGCAATGCTGCGACCGTTTGTCTTCCGCCGCTACATCGATTTCAGCGTGATCCAGTCGCTGCGCAATATGAAAGGGATGATTGCCCGTGAGGTGCGCCGTCGCGGCCTGAAAGACAACATCAAGCTGGGTGCGGGCGGGATCCGCGAAATCGAGTTTGTCGTGCAGGTGTTCCAGTTGATCCGCGGTGGTCGCGAGCCGTCGTTGCAGTCGCGCTCGCTACTGGCGACGCTGGAAGCCATTGAGGCGCTGCATCTGCTGCCGGAGGGTGATGCAGACCAGCTGCGCGTGGCCTATCTGTTCCTGCGCCGCCTGGAAAACCTGCTGCAAAGCATTAATGACGAACAAACCCAGACGCTACCGGTCGATGAACTGAACCGCTCGCGCCTGGCGTGGGGGATGCATTTCCCTGACTGGGCCGCGCTCGAAGCGCAACTGACCGCCCATATGACCGCCGTTCGCCGTATCTTTAACGAGCTGATTGGCGATGACGAAACGCCGTCGCAGGAGGAGGCGATTTCAGAACTGTGGCGCGAGCTGTGGCAGGATGCGTTGCAGGAAGAGGACACCACGCCAGTGCTGGCGCATCTGTCCGACAGCGATCGCCATCAGGTGGTGGCATTGATCGCTGATTTCCGTAAAGAGCTTGATCGGCGTTCTATTGGCCCGCGCGGGCGGCAGGTGCTGGATCAACTGATGCCGAATCTGCTGAGCGAAATTTGCAGCCGTGACGACGCACCGGTGCCGCTGGTGCGCATTACGCCGCTGCTGACCAGCATTGTCACCCGTACCACCTATCTTGAGCTGCTGAGCGAGTTCCCCGGCGCGCTCAAGCATCTGATTTCACTCTGCGCCGCCTCACCGATGGTCGCCAGCCAACTGGCGCGTTATCCGCTGCTGTTGGACGAACTGCTCGATCCCGGCACGCTGTATCAGCCGACCGCCACCGACGCCTACCGCGACGATCTGCGCCAGTATCTGTTGCGGGTGCCTGAAGAAGATGAAGAACAACAGCTGGAGGCGCTACGCCAGTTCAAACAGGCGCAACTATTGCGTGTAGCGGCAGCCGATATCGCCGGGACGCTGCCGGTAATGAAAGTGAGCGATCACTTAACCTGGCTGGCGGAAGCGATGATCGACGCCGTTGTGCATCAGGCCTGGATACAAATGGTGGCGCGTTACGGGCAACCGACACACCTGCACGATCGCGAAGGCCGCGGTTTTGCCGTGGTCGGTTACGGCAAGCTGGGCGGCTGGGAGCTGGGTTACAGCTCTGATCTCGATCTGGTATTCCTGCATGATTGCCCGGCGGACGTGATGACCGATGGCGAGCGGGAAATCGACGGTCGTCAGTTCTACCTGCGACTGGCGCAACGCATCATGCATCTTTTCAGTACCCGCACGTCGTCAGGCATTCTGTACGAAGTGGACGCTCGCTTACGTCCGTCCGGCGAGGCAGGCATGCTGGTGACGACCACCGACGCCTTTGCCGATTATCAGAAAAATGAAGCCTGGACCTGGGAACATCAGGCGCTGGTTCGCGCCCGCGTGGTATATGGCGATCCGGGGTTACACGCACAGTTCGATGCGATTCGTAAAGAAGTGCTCACCACTGAGCGTGATGGCGAAAAGCTGCAAACAGATGTTCGCGAAATGCGCGAGAAAATGCGCGCTCATCTCGGTAATAAACACCGCGATCGCTTTGATATTAAAGCCGATGCCGGTGGCATTACCGATATCGAGTTTATTACGCAGTACCTGGTGCTGCGCTATGCTCATCTGAAACCGAAGCTGACACGCTGGTCCGATAACGTCCGCATCCTCGAACTGCTGGCGCAGAACGACATTATGGATGAAGACGAAGCGATGGCGCTCACGCGGGCCTACACCACGTTGCGTGATGAACTGCATCATCTGGCGCTGCAGGAATCCGCGGGCCACGTGGCGCAGGATGCCTTCGGTGAAGAACGCGCGCGGGTCAGTGCCAGCTGGCAGAAGTGGCTGGTGGAGTCGTGCGGTTCAAAGTAAGTGGTGGTATCATCGCGCGCAAATTGTGAATCTTTCAGGAGTCAGGAATGAAAGTAACGCTGCCAGAGTTCGAACGTGCAGGCGTCATGGTCGTCGGGGATGTGATGCTGGATCGCTACTGGTATGGGCCGACCAGCCGTATATCACCAGAAGCGCCGGTTCCGGTCGTGAAAGTCGACACTATCGAAGAGCGCCCGGGCGGCGCGGCGAACGTGGCGATGAACATCGCTTCGCTCGGTGCTGGTGCACGTCTGGTCGGGCTGACCGGGATTGACGATGCGGCTCGCGCGCTCAGTAAAGCGCTGGCGGACGTCAACGTGAAGTGTGATTTCGTTACTGTTCCGACGCATCCTACCATTACCAAACTGCGTGTCCTGTCGCGCAACCAGCAACTGATCCGTCTCGATTTCGAAGAAGGGTTTGCGGATGTTGACCCGCAACCAATGCACGAGCGTATTCAGCAGGCGCTGGGTAACATTGGCGCTCTGGTGCTTTCCGACTACGCCAAAGGCGCGCTGAGCAGCGTTCAGTCGATGATCCAACTGGCGCGTAAAGCGGGTGTTCCGGTGCTGATCGACCCGAAAGGCGCGGAATTTGAACGTTATCGCGGTGCGACCTTGCTGACGCCGAACCTGTCCGAGTTCGAAGCCGTGGTTGGTAAGTGCAAAGACGAAGCGCAGATCGTTGAGCGCGGCATGAAGCTGATTGCCGATTTTGAGCTGTCCGCGCTGCTGGTGACCCGTTCTGAGCAGGGCATGACGCTGCTGCAGCCGGGCAAAGACGCACTGCATATGCCGACGCAGGCGCAGGAAGTGTATGACGTCACCGGCGCAGGCGACACGGTGATTGGCGTGCTGGCGGCGACGCTGGCGGCCGGAAAAACGCTTGAAGAAGCGTGCTACTTCGCCAATGCGGCGGCGGGCGTGGTCGTTGGCAAACTCGGTACCTCGACCGTTTCGCCAGTCGAACTGGAAAACGCGGTGCGTGGCCGTGCCGATACCGGTTTTGGCGTGATGACCGAAGATGAGCTGAAGCAGGCGGTTATCGCGGCGCGCAAACGCGGCGAGAAAGTGGTGATGACCAACGGCGTCTTCGACATTCTGCATGCCGGTCACGTCTCTTATCTGGCGAACGCGCGTAAGCTGGGTGATCGCCTGATTGTGGCAGTGAACAGCGACGCTTCCACCAAACGCCTGAAAGGTGAAAGCCGCCCGGTTAACCCGCTGGAACAGCGGATGATCGTGCTGGGCGCGCTGGAATCGGTCGACTGGGTGGTCTCTTTCGAAGAAGACACGCCGCAGCGCCTGATTGCCGGGATCCTGCCGGACCTACTGGTGAAAGGCGGTGATTACAAGCCGGATGAGATCGCCGGTAGCGAAGAAGTCTGGGCCAACGGCGGCGACGTAATGGTGCTGAACTTCGAAGATGGCTGCTCCACCACCAATATCATCAAGAAAATTCAGAAAGACAGCGGCAAGTAACGCCACAGGCTTTCCTGAAAAAACCTCCCGCTATACCACACTGCGCGCCCGGTTCTTTACCGGGCGCGCAGTGCCCGTCGTCGAGAAAACGTGACAAATGTGTGGGTTTATGACACAGCGCATAAATTAGCGAATGAATGAGCACGTTTTGCGTGCATTTAGCCTAAAGTAAGATAAATACTGGAAGCAGGAAAAAGCATATAGCCGACTCAGAAACGCATTGACTGAAGGAGTATGCCGATGAACCAACACGAACTCTACATTTTGAACAATTTCGATTTTATCGCCCGTAGCTTTGCCAGAATGCACTCGCTTGGCCAATCGGTTGATCTCGAGGCAGTCACAGGGAATATGGATGAAGCGCAACGAGAGTGGTTCTACTTTCGCTATGAGTTTTACTGTCAACAGGCGCTGAGAGTGAGATCCCCTGAGGTAGAGCACTAAGTAACAACGGGCCGAAAGGCCCGTTATTGTTTTCAGTCCTGTTGTTCTACTGGCGGTGTGACGGCTGCGGGTGCGCTGGCGCGATTTTCCAGCTCACTGAGGCGTTGTTCCAGCAGCGCCAGTTTCTCGCGTGTGCGCAGCAGCACCTGCGTTTGCACATCAAATTCTTCGCGGCTCACCAGATCCAGCCGGGTTAACTGCGACTGCAGCACCTGACGGATTTTTTTCTCCACATCGTCACCAAAGTCACGCAGACCTTTCGGCATCGATTCGTGTACCTGGCGGGCGATTTGCTCAATTTTCTTCGGGTCAATCATCGTAGTTTCCCTGATCGTCTCTGTTCTGATGTTCATTGTAGTGCCTGAACGGAAGTCGATAAACCAGAAATACAAATGTTTGAACTCAATGCATTGCCCGGGATAGTCAATCGCGTTATAGTTAACCCGCTTATTCTCAGGGCGGGGCGAAATTCCCCACCGGCGGTAAATCAGCTTACGCTGAAAGCCCGCGAGCGCTCCTGAATTTTCAGGAGGTCAGCAGATCCGGTGTAATTCCGGGGCCGACGGTTAAAGTCCGGATGGGAGAGAGTAACGATCCAGTCGGGTTTGCGCCCGCTCACGTTATTTTTTTGCCGCTTGTACGGTACTCCTAAGACTGCCCTGATTCTGGTAACCACAAATTTAATGAGGTTTTTATTACCATGAATCAGACGCTACTTTCCTCTTTTGGCACGCCATTCGAACGTGTGGAAAACGCACTGGCCGCACTGCGCGAAGGCCGCGGTGTAATGGTGCTGGATGATGAAGATCGTGAAAACGAAGGTGACATGATTTTCGCCGCCGAAACCATGACTGTTGAACAAATGGCGCTGACCATTCGTCACGGCAGCGGCATTGTTTGTCTGTGCCTGACCGAAGATCGCCGCAAACAGCTCGATCTGCCGATGATGGTTGAGAACAACACCAGTGCCTACGGCACCGGCTTTACCGTTACCATCGAAGCCGCTGAAGGCGTAACGACTGGGGTTTCTGCCGCTGATCGCGTGACTACCGTGCGCGCGGCGATTGCGGATGGCGCTAAGCCGTCCGACCTGAACCGTCCTGGTCACGTGTTCCCGCTGCGTGCGCAGCCGGGCGGCGTGCTGACCCGCGGCGGTCACACGGAAGCCACTATCGATCTGGTGACGCTGGCAGGTTTCAAACCAGCAGGTGTGCTGTGTGAACTGACCAATGATGATGGCTCAATGGCGCGCGCGCCGGAGTGCATCAAGTTTGCTGGTGAGCACAATATGGCCGTCGTGACTATCGAAGATCTGGTGGCTTACCGCCAAAAGCACGAACGTAAAGCCAGCTGAAATTAACGCTGCTGCGAAGATGAGAAGCCGGGAGATTTCCCGGCTTTTTTGCCTCTAGTGATAGTTGATCTTGATGGTGACCGTTTTACTGAATGGCCCGACGGCAATGTCCTGCGACGGGTTTTTCGTCAGCTCGGCGGTATAGTCATGGGTAAAACGTTCTTCCATCCCCGCAATGAAGGTTTCAAACGGCTGGTATACGTTAAAACGGGTATCAGTGTGCGTGGTATCGTCCGCGATGCGCAGCAAAAGACCATTTCCCATATTCAGATGCGTGGCGTCATACAGCGCGCCGTCGTTGTCGTAAAAACTGGTTTCGACTTCAAAGGACTGTGTACAGCCCGCGGCCAGATCTTTGGTGGCGGATAAACTGAATGACTGCGTTGCTGGTGTGGTCTGTAGTGCGCTTCGCGAAAGGACACCAAAGTCGACAACCTGATTCTGCGGCTCGAGGCTGATGTCGACACTGCAATCCAGGAAGGTGATGTTGTCGAGGCCATCAATGTTAAAACGCAGGTTTTTCGCGTCGCTCATCAGGTTCGCCCCGCCTTCACCGTCAAACTGCACGACGTTAATCACGCCGAAGTCAAAATGTTCGTCCGTGTTAGCGGGTGTGGCTTTAAGCTGAATGAACAAGCGAAAGCGCGCGTTGAACGTGGTGTTTTCCTGCGGCGTCACCCCGTTACAGTTTGTGTCATATATGCCATCGTGTCGCTTGTCGAGACAGGCTCCGGCCGGAATGCCGATATCGGACCCCGTATAATCCACACCGTTGTAGGTCACGCCAAAGGTAAAATAAGGATTATCAAGAACATCAGCGTTATTCGTCGCGGCCAGCATAAGCCAGGCGAAGAGAGACTCAGAGGGTTTAACGGAAGACCAGCTCTGGGCGTTATCACAATACACTGTGATGTTAATATCCCGGCTCTCCCAGATCTTACTGCCCAGCGGAGCATCGATCGGCACCATGAAGGGCGGCAATGTGACGGTGTAGTTGGTTGGGCCGCCGTGTACGCGCTGGTAGCAATCAACAGCCCAGGTGGGAGCGGCGAATAACGTCACCAGCAATGTGAACAAAAGCGCTAACGTACGCATGTTTATCCCTTCTGTGCAGGCTGGCTGTCGCATTCGCGCTGAACGGCGTTACAACTGACTTTGTATAAATTCAGCCCGCCAAAATCACCGATGTAGCCTATCTGAAACTGCGAGGGCAGATCCTTCACCGGCAAGGTTTGCTCACTGAAGGGAATAAGCATGAGGCTGGTGGTGCCTTTCAGCAGTGTTTTTCCGTCAATGCCAACGTAGCCGATGGTCATGTGGTAGGGCGTGCTGTTCATGAAGTGCAACCCGTTTTCGGTTCGTGAGAGTTTGATGGACTTCCAGGGTAGCGACTGTCCGGTATTGAGGCGGATGGCTTTTGGTCGCCAGAACAGCTTCAGACGGCTTTGCATCGCAATCTGCACGACGTTCTGCCCTTCGCTGCGCGGTGGGATCTCTCTGACGTTGTAATAAAACAGCGATTCCCGGTCAGACGGCAGTCTGGCAAGCGCGGGCAATCCCATCAGCCTGACCTGCGTCTGCTCGCCCGGCTCAAGCCGGACCAGCGGTGGAACGGTGGAAATATAATCGCGATCTTTCACCCCGGTCTGGTCTTCAATCCAGGATTGCGCGAGATAGGGTAGCGTCGGGCTTTTATTGCTGAGACGCAGGGAGATGCTTTTATCACCCTGGTTGAGGATAAGCCGGGTGCGATCGGGCAAAATGGCCGCGTACGTCAGGCTGGTGGCTGACAAAAAAAGGATCATTCCTTTCGCGATATCAGTCGCTTTCATGGTTTACTCTGGCCTGGTGAGTGTATCGACACGGCAGAATGAGTGCGCTGTCGAGATTGCTGTGGTTGGGTGGGATCATTTCGCAGGTGTGTTCGCCCCAGCTTACACTGAGCACGCTATTGTCCTGGATGCCACTGAGGTACACAAAACCGTCGTCCGCAATCAGGCCGACGTCTTTGCGAGTTTTGCTATCGATAACGGAAACGCCCAGCGGTGGAAACGTGCCGTTTTCCAGCCTGACCACGCCCATAATCTGATACCCCTGACTGGCGTTAAGCGCTTTGTAGCCGATGGCGCCTTCCGTCAGCGTGGTCCGGAACACCGGGCTGCTGATGTCTACGCCTTCCGGCAGTGTATTGCTGTTAACCTGTACGGTGGTGGTCTGGTAATTACTGAGCGACGGGATCACCGCAATGCCAAAGGCGTTAGTAACGGTGCGCCCGCGGTTCAGTTCAACGCCAGACACGCCGTTGGCGTCGACCATCATGCGGGCATTATTCCCGCTGGGGCGGTCATGCATTGCCACACCATAACGGGTGGCGGTGATCGCGCTGTTCCAGCCCAGATTCATTGAGGAGTAGTGATTGGGTTGCATGCTGGCAGCAAGACTGAGACGGCCCGGAGGCGCGTAATGCTGATAGCTTCCCCGTAATGCCGGTTCGCCTTCACTGATTTGGTCGCTATCGGCAGAAACGGAGAGGTTCCAGGTGTTATCACGGTCAGAAGCGTCGTAATACGACAGCGACTGTGTGGTGTTATCGCCGTAGCGCTGCTGGTTGTAGGCCAGATTGCGTCCCGTACTTAACGGCACGGAGAGAGAGAAATAGTACTGATTTTCGTCGGTATCATCCCAGCGGGTACGTGTGACGGCCAGCGACGCGGAGAGCCCTTTCAGCTCGCCAATGGAAAAACTGTGGTTGAGGGAAAGCGAGTAGCTGGTGTTACTTGACGCATTCCAGTAGGTATTACGGCTGATGTTCAGCCAGGCGCTCATGTCCCAGGGGGCGATGGTCTGACTGAACGACAGCACGTAGCTCTCTTTTTCGTTATCGCTACCGTCATCGCCTTCACGGTAGTCGAGATATTCGTTCATCGACACATAGTTTTTGTCAGAGAAGCGGTATCCGGCGAAGGTTATCTGGCTGTCGGTGGAGTCAAAACGGCGGGCGTAGTTCATGCGATAGCTGTAACCATGCTGACTATCATTGCCCGTCTCCTGCGTCAGGTTGGCCTGCGAACGCGTGACGTCAAAGGAAACTGCGCCCAGCACGTTGAGGTTAAAACCGATACCCGACGTGAACGCCTGATAGTCATCGGCGGTCAGGATGGCACCGCCATACAGTGAAGTGGTGCTCAGCCAGCCCCATGAGAATTCCCCGGTCCAGAACAGCGGATTATGCACATCGTTATGGCTGTTTGAGGTGGGTTTCCCGGCGGAAGTTTTGTACCGCAACTGACCCTGACGGGTAAGAAACGGCACAGACGCTGAGCCGACCTGGAACGTGCTGGTTCGGCCATCTTCCTCTTCAATGGTGACGTCCATTTGCCCCTGCAGTGTGTCGACCATATCAGAAATGGTAAACGGCCCCGGCGTAACGGTGGTCTGGTAGAGCACGCGGCCATTCTGCGAAACAGTGACTTTGGCGTTGGTCTGTGCGATGCCGGTGATCTGCGGCGCATAGCCCTGTAAATCAGGCGGCAACATGCTCTCATCGCTTTCAAGCGTCGTCCCGGTGAAGTGAAAGGTATCGAAAATATCGGAACTGAGATCGTACTGGCCGAGGGTGAATTTTGACGCCAGCGACGGTAACGGGCGAAAGAGGTACGTACGCGCCAGACGGCTGTCGGTGTCGGTGCTGTTTCCGCTAATAAAGTTCTGGTTGTATTGATAGTCAGAACGCAGACGCCACGCGCCCAGGTTGATGCCCGCTGTGCCGTACGCGCTGAGGCTTTGTGTGCTGTCGCCGTCGTGAGGCGAGTACTGACTGGCATAAATGTTGTAATCGAGAAGCGCGCCGTTAACCCCTTCGTCCCAGTATTCCGGTGGGGTCCAGTTTTTGGCGTGATATTTCATCCAGGATTGTGGCGCGGTCAACGTCAGGCGCATTGTGGATTTATCGAGTCTGGCGCTAAATTCAGGTTTATCAATGATATCCAGACATTCCGTCTGACCGCGGCTGTTGAGTTGACGGACAAAAGCGTCGTCAAAACCCCACTGCAACAGCAGGTCGGCGGTGAGACAAAGCTGAGTACCGTTTTCCGCGTTTGTGGCCCGCCATTCGACGTTCCAGTCGCCCGGTAAGGTGTTTTTATTCAGGGTGATTTGTACCAGATAGTGCCCGGGAGAGATGTAGTTTTTCTTTTCGAACTGGCTGAGATCGACGTTCTGGCGATCGTCGGCATCAAGGGCGTCAGTATTAAATTCCACAGCAAGGGAAACGGCAGGCATACCCGAGAAAATAAACAGGATGAATAATCTGTTTCTGGCAAAAGCCGCTAATCTGATGATCAGCGAAAAAAGGAATCTGCGCATGAGTCCATTCTTTTGAGAGGGTATCCTGAAAGCCGGCAAACGGGTCGCCGGCCATTCCGGTAACGCTAAAATGTATTATTCATAATTAAGAATATAATTAGCGATGGCATTCACGTTACCCGGTGTTGCATCCCCGGTAGCATCCGGCGTTTTTTCCATGCGGGCTTTGAAGTTTAATTCCTGATAGGAATTCAGATTGGGGAAAGTAATGGCAACAGCATCGCCGAGTGTCACTTTTTCATTACCGTCATCAAGAATACGAACGCCAACGTTGGTCGCGCCGCCTTCGTTATCTTCTGCGCTGTTTTTCATCAGGCTGGAGTCGGTGGCGTTGACATTGGCGGAGGAAAACGTGACGTCAACTTTGTTGGTCGTGACGGTTTGCCCGTCGACCTCTTTTGACAGGATGCAGTCCTGAAGATGAATGGTGAAGTCGGTGGCTAATGACATTTTTTCGCTGTTGAGCACGCTGGTGGCGACTTCGCCGAGATCCACCTGCAGATCTTCATCACCGGGTTGAATGGAACACGGGGATTCGATAACCCATCCAGAAAACGTCACCTGACCTGAACCTTGCTCCGGAACGTCGGGTGCAGCAAAAGCGGTACCGGAGAGGAGCGCCGATGTTAATGCTACGGCTAATATTTTCCTGAACATTCTGAGTAATCCTTTGTCTGTTAATAAGGAAAGCAGTAATAACGACGTCGCTAAACGAGACACGATAACGTTATTCCGGCGAAGAATAGCACTGCTGAAAAAGTTGTCTTTTTAGTTTTTCTAAGCAAAAGGTGTAGTAATGTTAATATTATATTTGATGTGAATGAACGCGGTTGCAGTCGCAGTGAGAAATCGCGGGTAAGTTATTATTCACTTCCTCTGTCATGAGCGTTAAATAAAAAATGTCAGCAGATATATATGACAGTATATTGTTTGGGTTATAGGTTGAAGGTATTTATAACGTTAATATTCCTGGCTTGCTATGCTCTCATAATGATAAATAAATCGCTAAGGCGAAATTAAATTAAACACTTTTATATCAAATGACATGCAAAAGGCGCTGCGGGGGCGTTTCGCAGCGCCACGACGTTTAGCCAATACCCATCGCCTGCAGCGCCACGAGGCTCATTCCCATCACTGACATCCCACATAACACGCCGTAGCTCGGGTTGTTGTGGGGATCGATCTCTTTCGCCAGCGGCATCAGTTCATCAACCGAAAGCGCCACCATAATGCCTGCCACCGCGGCCATGATGGCGGCCATCACCACCGGTGAGACCAGACTTCCGAGGATAAGCCAGGCCAGCACGCCGCCGAGAATTTCCGCCATTCCGGAAACGCCTGCCCAGAGTATGGCTTTACGTCGGGAGCCGGTCGCGGCATATACCGGCCCGGCGACGGCAAGACCTTCAGGAATATTGTGCAATGCCACGGCAAACGCAATACCAATACCCAGTTCGAGGTTGTTGCTGGCGGTGACGAAAGTGGCAATCCCTTCCGGGAAGTTGTGCAAACTGATGCCCAGCGTCAGCAACACGGCGGTGCGCCGGAGGTTACGCGGCATCACGGCTTTATCGCCATGCATGAGATCCTGCGGATGGGCGTGCGGCAGAATGCGGTCAAGGCCGAAATAACCCAGCAGGCCAATGATAAACATGCTGTAGCCCAGCATCGGCGACATATTTTCAGTCGCCAGCGCTGCCGGGAGCATTTCCATCAACGAGATAAGCAGCATGATCCCCGCGGCAAAACCCAGGGAAAATGCCAGCAGGCGATTGGACGGCTTCTGGCCGAGCACACCCAACAGGGCGCCAATAAAGGTGGCGGCACCGGCTAAAAGGGTCAGGATGAGAGGTACTGACATTTCATTCTCCTGCGACAACATCCGTTCATTCAAACTATTTGATGAAGATCATCACGCTTATCTGAGTTTATCCTTCCCCAAAAAGGGGTAATGTGGAGTCATTACCTTAAACTCCCTGCAAAGGATAACATCATGTCTCGTACCCGAATGCCAGCGCTGTTTCTTGGTCACGGCAGCCCGATGAACGTGCTGGAAGATAACCGCTATACCCGCGCCTGGCAACGTCTGGGCGAGGAATTGCCGCGTCCGAAAGCGATCGTTGTGGTCTCTGCGCACTGGTTTACGCGCGGGACTGGCGTTACGGCGATGGAGACCCCGAAAACGATCCACGATTTCGGCGGGTTCCCGCAGGCGCTGTACGACACGCATTATCCGGCACCGGGATCGCCCGAACTGGCCGAACGACTGGTGTCGCTGCTGGCACCCGTTCCCGTCGCGCTCGATAAAGAAGCCTGGGGCTTTGACCACGGCTCCTGGGGTGTGCTGATCAAGATGTACCCGAACGCCGACATTCCGATGGTACAACTCAGTGTCGACAGCACTAAACCCGCCGCCTGGCATATGGAAATGGGGCGTAAACTGGCGACGCTGCGTGATGAGGGCATCATGCTGGTGGCAAGCGGCAACGTGGTGCATAACCTGCGCACGGCACGCTGGCATGGCGACAACACGCCGTACCCGTGGGCAACGTCGTTTAACGACTACGTGAAAGCCAACCTCGACTGGAAAGGGCCGGTGGAACAGCATCCATTGGTCAATTACATGGCGCATGAAGGCGGTTCTCTCTCTAACCCGACGCCGGATCACTTCCTGCCGCTGCTGTATGTGCTGGGCGCGTGGGATGGTGAAGAACCCATCACGATCCCGGTGGACGGTCTCGAGATGGGCTCATTGAGCATGTTGTCAGTACAAATCGGCTGATCGTTACTCGACAAAAATGTGAGGATAGAAGCGTGAAAGATCCTGTGTGATCAGCGCTCTGTCCTCACGAATGCCGATCCCGGCGGGCTGATCATTGATAAGCCAGCTGCCAATCAGCGTATAGCTGTCGCCAAATTTCGGTAACTGCCAGAACTGCTGGACGATCATCCCCTCTTCACCGTACGGGCCTTCCACTTCTTCAAGTACTTTGCCGTTTTCGACGATCGATACGTTGGCCCCTTCGCGAGAGAAGATGGGTTTCACAACGTATTTGTCCATCGGCGGATGATCATCTTCGGCAAAATAGGCAGGCAGCAAATTCGGGTGGTCGGGGAACATCTCCCACAGCAGCGGCAATAACGCTTTGTTGGAGATGATGCTCTTCCATGCGGGTTCCAGCCAGCGCACGCCAGCGTCTTCCAGCTTGGTGGAGAACATCTCGCGCAGCATAAATTCCCACGGATAGAGCTTGAACAGGTTGCCAATCACCTGATCCTGCAGATCGGTAAACTGGCCTTTTTCACCCAGTCCGATGTCATCAACGTAGAGGAATTCGGTTGCGACGCCCGCTTCGTCGGCGCAATCCTGCAGATATTGCACGGTACCGCGATCTTCGACCGTATCGCGGCAGCAGGTCATGTGCAGCAACTGGAAGCCAAACTGTTCACGCAGTTCGGCAAAACGTTCGATGAGCTTTTCCTGCAGGCTGTTGAACTGATCGCTCCCGTCAGGCAGATTCCCGGCATTGATTTGGTCTTCCAGCCAGATCCACTGGAAAAATGCCGCTTCATACAGCGAGGTAGGGGTGTCAGCGTTATTCTCAAGCAGCTTTGGTTCGCCCACGCCATCCCACGCCAGATCCAGACGCGAATAGAGCGAAGGCTGATGGGTTTGCCACGACTGACGGACAAACCCCCAGGTATGTTTGGGAATGCGGAACTTTGCCATCAGCGCGTCGCTGGCGATCACTTTATCGACTACCTGCAAACACATCTGGTGCAGTTCGGCGGTCACGTCTTCAAGTTTTTCCACCTGCGCCAGGGTGAGTTTGTAATAGGCCTCTTCACACCAGTACGGCTCGCCGTACATGGTGTGGAAATTGAAGCCGAACTCGGTGGCTTTCTCACGCCAGTCCGGGCGCTCGATGATACTGACTCTTTCCATGTCGCTTAGCCGCCCATCGAACGTGAGGACGTACCGGACGCGCTGCGCTGCATGGTGGCCTGTTTAGCGACGGATTCGCCAAACCCGCCACGGGTGACCGTGGATGTGGTGGCCGGTTTCGGCGCCATGGCGGTTTTCGGCACGGTCATCGTACGGCCTGGCTGTGCGGCGCCGTAGTTTCTGCCGCCTGCGTCGGTGTATTTACCGTACGCCGGGCTGGCCGGGTTGCGTGAGCTGAACAGTGGCTGCTGCTGGAAACCTGCGCCGCCGCTCATCAGACGACCCATCATGTAACCCGCCATCAGCGGCATCCAGAAGCTGCCGCTGCTTTGCGCCTGCGCCTGGTTTTCCGGTGCCATACCTGCCTGTGCAGGCGTTTGCTGGCACTGACCTTCGCCGAATTCAGCGACGCAGTCTTCGCGAGTGGCGTATTTCGGTGCCGTACGCTCCGCTTCTTTCAGCGCGTTAGTGTACGCCGTGGTGCATTCCGCGCTCTTGCCCGGGTTTGCTGCCGAGCAGTCGTCCGCGTTCTGGTACAGAGAAACCGTCTCGTCGGTTTTTTCGCAGCCTGCCAGCATAAAAACAGCCGTAACAGCCAGCGCGACGGGAGTCAGATGACGTGCGCCCCAGCTTTTGCGGAATGACGCATGATTGATAGTTTTTGTCCGTTTCATTTTTGTCTTCCAGGACCCAGTGGTAGTGGTCAAGGATAGAGGATGAGTGGTTGAAATTGAAGCGACAGGGATGGCAGAGAGGGGATCTTTACGTTGCCTTACATATACCCGGCGCACAGGCGGCGCCGGGTACAGGCAAGATTAATTGCGGAACGGGTTTGCCGTCTTGCTGCTGGACGTTGTGCGCGTCGCGGCAGGCTGCGCCGCTGGCGCTGCGTTGTTGGCACTGTAGCCATCAGCGCTGGCGTCCTGCTGCGGGTTTTCCGGCGCCACCGATTCCGGGGTGGTGGAGATCGGTTTACCCAGTGCACTGTTCAGCGAGACCAGATCCTGCTCATTCAGTGTACCGAGCGCGGATTTGATATTCAGCTGGTTAATCAGGTAGTTATAACGCGCGCTGGACAGTTGCTGCTTGGCGTTATACAGCGTGGTGGTGGCGTCCAGCACATCAACAATGGTACGCGTACCCACCGAGTAACCGGCTTCCATCGCATCTAACGAACTCTGGGCAGACACCACGGCCTGTTTGTAGGCGTTGATGCTGCTGATAGAGGCGTTGATGTTATTAAAGGAAGAACGTACGGTCTGCACGACGCTGCGATGCGCGCTTTCCAGTTGTTCACTGGCGCCGACGAAGTTGTACTGCGCCTGTTTCACCTGAGAGTTAACCATTCCGCCCTGATACAGCGGCAGAGAGAAGTTCAGGCCGATTTTATTCTGACCGATGTTGCTGTCGTCATAACGGGAAGCGTTAGCGCCGCCAGTGCTGGAACCGCTGTAGGAGGTGTCAGACACGGCGGTAGACGCACTTAAGCTCAGGGTTGGCAGATGGCCGTCCTGGGCGAGGCGAATTTGCTCACGCGCCAGATCCTGGCTTAAACGCGCCTGCAGCAGCGACAGGTTGCGGTTTTCCGCTTCCTTCAGCAGCGCGTTGACCGCGTTCGGCTTGTCGGTTTTGAAGCTGTCGACGTTCAGGGATGCCAGTTCCGGGTAGTAATTACCGGTCACCTGACGCAGCGATTCAACGGCGTTGTCGAGGTTGTTACGGGCAGTGACTTCGTTGGCCAGTACGTTATCGTACTGCGAACGGGCGTTCTGCACGTCAGTGATGGCAACCAGGCCCACGTTAAAGCGCTGAGTGGTTTGATCCAACTGGCGGTAAATCGCCTGTTTCTGCGCTTCAGTGTAGGAGAGGGAATCAATGGCGCTCAGTACGTTGAAGTAGGCCGTCGCGGTGTTCAGGATCAGTGTTTGCTGGTCAGTCTGATAAGTGACATCCTGAATACCTGCTGATTTTTCCTGTAGCGAGAGCTCACGCCATTTCGACATATCAAACAGCGTCTGGGTCAGTGACAGAGACGCACTGGTAGCGTTAGAGTTAACACCGTTTTGATCACGGTAACCGTTGCTGTACTCATAGTCCGCACCAAGGCCCAGTTGAGGAAGCAGTGGGCTGCGCGCTTCGTTAATCTTCTCGAATGCGGCATCGCGATCGGCTGCTGATTTACGCAGGTCAGGGTTGCTGACACGAGCTTGCTGATACACTTGAAGCAGGTTTTCCGCCTGGCTCATGACGCTGAAACCAGACAGGCTCAGGCCGATAAGGATAGGGAGCAATTTCTTCATTTGCATTCCTTGTTGTGAAGCATTTAGCGCTGATCTAATTCAAAAAAAATGTTCGCCGATTGTACCAGAGTCTGCCATTCGAAAAAGTTGGCGTAATGTGCCATCTGGCGTTAATTTGCACCAATCTATCATATGGTCAGTAAAACAGTAGCCAAACTGACTTTAAATCCATAATTTCACCACAATCACTGGCAGGACCGAATAATGACTCAGCCTCATGAACAGGCCGTTACCTTCTCCAAAAAAGATGTAGAAATTATTGCACGTGAATCGCTTTACCGCGGTTTTTTTTCGCTTGATCTTTACCGCTTTCGCCATCGTCTGTTTAATGGCGAAATGAGCGGCGAAGTGACGCGAGAAATTTTTGAGCGCGGTCATGCGGCAGTCTTGCTACCCTTTGACCCAGTACGTGATGAAGTCGTGCTGGTTGAGCAAATCCGTATTGCCGCGTATGACTCCAGTGAGACGCCGTGGTTGCTCGAGATGGTTGCCGGTATGATAGAAGAGGGCGAAACGGTAGAAGATGTCGCCCGCCGCGAAGCGGTCGAAGAGGCTGGCCTTATCGTCGGTCGTACCTGCCCGGTGCTGAGTTATCTGGCAAGTCCGGGGGGAACCAGCGAGCGCCTGTCTATTTTAGTGGGCGAAGTGGACGCCTCAACCGCGAGTGGCATTCACGGTCTGGCTGATGAAAACGAAGACATTCGGGTTCATGTGGTAAGTCGGGAACAGGCTTATCAATGGGTAGAAGAGGGGAAAATCGACAACGCAGCGTCTGTCATCGCTCTGCAATGGCTGCAACTGCATTATCAGGCTTTACGAAACGAGTGGAAATAATGAAGCGTTATACACCTGACTTTCCAGAAATGATGCGCCTGTGCGAGACTAATTTTGCACATTTGCGCCGCCTGCTGCCTCGTACAGACGCACCCGGCGAAACGGTGAGCTATCAGGTGGCGAATGCGCAATATCGGTTAACGATAACCGAGACCACCCGCTACACTACACTGGTGGAAATTGAACAGACGGCACCCGCGATCAGCTACTGGAGCCTGCCGTCAATGACCGTGCGGCTTTATCATGATGCGATGGTGGCTGAAGTGTGTTCAAGCCAGCAGATCTTTCGCTTCAAAGCACGGTATGATTACCCGAATAAGAAGTTGCATCAACGCGACGAAAAGCATCAAATCAATCAGTTTCTCGCTGATTGGCTGCGATATTGTTTAGCACATGGAGCGATGGCGATTCCGGTTTACTAAGCGTCGTGAAACCTAAGGACACCATTTGGAAAGCCTGTTAAACCTTCCTCTGGCTGGTGGGGCCAGGGTCAGGATATTACAAATTACAGATACTCACCTGTTTGCTGAGAAACATGAAACGCTGTTGGGAGTGAACACCTGGGAAAGTTACCAGGCGGTACTGGAGGCTATCCGCGCCTCACAGCGTGAGTGTGACCTGATTGTAGCAACAGGGGATTTGGCACAGGATCACTCTTCCGCGGCCTACCAGCTTTTTGCTGAAGGCATCGCGGGCTTTGCCGCACCTTGTGTCTGGTTGCCGGGGAATCATGATTTCCAGCCGGCGATGTACAGCACCTTACAGGATGCCGGAATCTCTCCCGCAAAGCGCGTACTGGTGGGCGACCACTGGCAGATCCTCATGCTCGACAGCCAGGTTTTTGGCGTCCCGCATGGTGAACTGAGTGACTTCCAGCTTGAATGGCTGGAGCAGAAGCTCGCGGACTCTGCCGATCGCTACACATTACTGCTGTTGCATCATCATCCGCTGCCGTCGGGTTGCAGCTGGCTTGATCAACATAGCCTGCGTAATGCCGGGGCGCTGGATCAGGTGCTGAGTGCGTATCCGCGGGTCAAAAATCTGCTCTGCGGGCATATTCATCAGGAAATGGACGTTGACTGGAACGGGCGGCGAATGATGGCAACGCCATCCACCTGCGTGCAGTTTAAACCGCACTGTGCCAATTTCACGCTGGATACCATCGCGCCGGGCTGGCGTTGGATCGAGCTGTACCCTGACGGCACATTGACCACGGAAGTTTGTCGACTCGAAGCGGCGCAGTTCAGTCCCGATACCGCGTCGGAAGGGTATTAAGGTTACGCATGTCTACGCTTCTCTACTTGCACGGTTTCAACAGTTCGCCTCGCTCAGAGAAAGCGACGGCCATGAAACACTGGCTGGCGCAGGCGCACCCTGACATCAATATGGTGGTCCCGCAGTTGCCCGCGTTTCCGGCGGAAGCGGCTGAACTGCTGGAAGGGTTAGTGCTGGAGCTCGGCGGCGAACCGCTGGGCGTGGTCGGCTCGTCGCTCGGCGGCTACTATGCCACCTGGCTGTCGCAATGCTTTATGTTACCGGCAGTGGTCGTTAATCCGGCGATTAAACCCTTTGAACTGCTGCTAAACTATCTCGGTCAGAATGAGAATCCCTACACCGGTGAACAATATGTGCTAGAGTCACGCCATATTTACGATCTCAAGGTGATGCAGATCGACCCGCTGGAGGCGCCGGATCTTATCTGGCTGCTACAACAGACGGGTGACGAAGTGCTTGATTACCGCCAGGCTGTAGAGTATTACGCCTCCTGCCGTCAGACGGTGGAGGAGGGCGGTAACCACGCATTTATTGGCTTCGAAGATCATTTCACACAGATTATCGATTTCCTGGGTTTGCACTGAGCAAACTGAACTATCTACGAACAGATCATGACGCAATCTTCATATAACGCTGATGCCATTGAGGTACTCACCGGGCTAGAGCCGGTCCGCCGCCGCCCGGGGATGTATACCGACACCACTCGCCCTAACCATCTGGGGCAGGAAGTCATTGATAACAGCGTGGACGAAGCGCTGGCGGGCCACGCAAAACGCGTGGAAGTTATTCTGCATGCCGATCAGTCGCTGGAAGTGATCGACGACGGTCGCGGCATGCCGGTGGATATCCACCCGGAAGAAGGTGTTCCGGCGGTGGAACTGATCCTCTGTCGGCTGCATGCGGGCGGTAAGTTCTCCAACAAAAACTACCAGTTCTCCGGCGGCCTTCACGGCGTGGGGATCTCCGTAGTGAACGCCCTGTCAAAACGCGTTGAAGTGAACGTGCGCCGTGACGCGCAGGTCTACAGCATCGCTTTTGAAAACGGCGAGAAGGTGGAAGATCTCCATATCACCGGTACCTGCGGCAAACGCAACACCGGTACCAGCGTGCATTTCTGGCCGGACGAAAGCTTCTTCGACAGCCCGCGTTTTTCCGTTTCCCGCCTCACCCATCTGCTGAAAGCTAAAGCGGTGCTGTGCCCGGGCGTCGAAATCGTTTTTAAAGATAACGTCAACAACACCGAGCAAACCTGGCGCTACGAAGATGGTCTGAACGACTATCTGAGCGAAGCGGTCAACGGTCTGCCGTTGCTGCCTGAAAAGCCGTTCGTCGGTAATTTTGAAGGCGACACCGAAGCGGTGGACTGGGCGCTGCTGTGGCTGCCAGAAGGCGGCGAGTTACTGACCGAAAGCTACGTCAACCTGATCCCGACCCTGCAGGGTGGTACGCACGTCAACGGTCTGCGTCAGGGGCTGCTGGATGCGATGCGTGAATTCTGCGAATACCGCAATATTCTGCCGCGCGGCGTGAAACTGTCGGCGGAAGATATCTGGGATCGCTGCGCTTACGTGCTGTCAGTGAAAATGCAGGATCCGCAGTTCGCCGGGCAGACGAAAGAGCGTCTCTCTTCGCGTCAGTGCGCGGCGTTTGTGTCAGGTGTGGTGAAAGATGCCTTCAGCCTGTGGCTGAACCAGAACGTCCAGGCCGCAGAGCTGCTGGCCGAAATGGCGATTTCCAGCGCCCAGCGCCGTCTGCGCGCGGCGAAGAAAGTGGTGCGCAAAAAACTGACCAGTGGCCCGGCGCTGCCAGGCAAACTGGCGGATTGCACCGCGCAGGATCTCAACCGCACCGAACTGTTCCTCGTGGAAGGGGATTCCGCAGGCGGATCCGCCAAGCAGGCGCGCGATCGTGAATATCAGGCGATCATGCCGCTCAAAGGTAAAATCCTGAATACATGGGAAGTCTCGTCTGACGAAGTGCTGGCCTCGCAGGAGGTGCACGACATCTCTGTGGCGATCGGCATCGATCCGGACAGCGATGATCTCAGCCAGTTGCGCTACGGTAAAATTTGTATCCTCGCGGATGCGGATTCCGACGGTCTGCACATCGCCACGCTGCTGTGCGCGCTGTTTGTACGGCACTTCCGCACGCTGGTAAAAGAAGGCCACGTTTACGTCGCACTGCCGCCGCTTTACCGTATCGATCTCGGCAAAGAGGTCTATTACGCCCTGACGGAAGAAGAGAAAGCCGGTGTGCTCGAACAGCTCAAACGTAAAAAGGGCAAACCGAACGTGCAGCGCTTTAAAGGGCTGGGCGAGATGAACCCGATGCAGTTGCGCGAAACCACGCTTGATCCGAACACCCGCCGTCTGGTGCAGTTGATCATCACCGATGAAGATGAGCAACAGACTACCGCCATGATGGATATGCTGCTGGCTAAAAAACGGTCGGAAGATCGCCGTAACTGGCTGCAGGAAAAAGGCGATATGGCGGATATCGAAGCGTAACAAAAGGCCCGGTAGCGCTGACGCTTACCGGGCCTGTAAAACCAATACCGCAGGGATTAAACCCCGCTCTCCAGAATGCGAATATGGCTTTCGAGTACGTTCGCTTTTACTGCTTCGCTCCACGCTTTCATGTGCGGGGTCTGCAGATGTGCTTCAAGGTGCGCCACGGTTTCCCACAGCTCCACCATCACGATGGAATCCGGCGCTGTCGCCTGGAAACTGACGCCCGCCGCGTGATCGACCATCGGCGCATAGCCGTGGCAGCCTTCTTCTTTTAGCACGGTCGGAATAATTTTCGCGAACTCATCCAGCACCGCCTGACGGTGGTGTTGCCCTGGACGGGTGCGAATTTCTGCAATCACTGTCAACATGGTTAACTCAACTCCTTTGTTTTACCTGCGTCTAGTTAACCAAAAATTTCAGCCAGATGCTTGCGATATTCTGCGATATACGTGGGGACATCCGGCATTTTGATCACGTCGTGAACGATAAACGTCGGCAATGCTTCCATTCCCAGGAATTGGTTGGCTTTGTGGAACGGCAGGTAAACACCGTCAACGCCAACGCCGTGGAAGAACTGCGCTTCGTCAGAAAATGCTTCTGCAGGCGCGTTCCAGGTGAGCGACAGCATGTATTTTTTGCCCTGAATCAGGCCACCGGAACCGTATTTTTTGCTGGCGTCGGAACGAGTGCGGCCATCGCTGGCATACAGAGAACCATGACCTTCGGTAAAGACATCATCGATGTACTTTTTGACGGTCCACGGCGCACCCATCCACCATCCCGGCATCTGCCAGATAATGACGTCAGCCCAGAGGAATTTTTGCACTTCTTCTTTGATGTCGTAGTCGCTGTCCGCGCGAACGACTTTAACATCATGCCCGGCGTCGCGCAGCGCGCCGTCCGCGACCTCGGTCAGGGTGTCATTTAACTGGCCGTTGGAATGGGCGAATTTTTTCGCACCGTTGATAATCAAAATGTTGCTCATGTTTTGTTCCCAGTGTAACGAGTTTGGCAGTGATAATACGCGAACTAACGAAAGGGGAAAATGAGCAAAATGTGCAAAGTCTTTTGCTCCCGGCGCAATAATTAAACGTTTTACCAGCACACACGCGCGATGAACCCCCCGTCCGGCGCGTTGCCAAAGGTGACCGACATCTGGTGCAGCGCGGCAATGCGGCGAACGATAGACAGCCCGAGCCCGCTACCGGTTTGATCCTGACCCGGCGGCCGATAAAAGCGCTCGCCGATGCGCGCCAGCGCCTCTTCACTCACGCCGGGGCCGTTATCGCGAACGGTAAACTGACGGGCGCTGAGGGTGACATCAACCTGGCTGCCGCGGGGGCTGTAACGAATGGCATTGTCGAGCAGATTGCGCACCAGCAGGCTGAGCAGCAGCGGCTGCCCGGCATGCATAACGCCCTGCGCTTCAGTGTGCAGACGCACGTCGATGCCAGCGGACTGCGCGGAAGCGTAAATATCAATCACTGCCGACTGCAACAGATCTTCCATCGGGATTGGCGTGATGTCATCAGGCTGCGACAGCGAATCCAGGCGCGACAGCGTCAGCAACTGTTCGACCAGCCTTGATGCGCGATCGATGCCGGTGTGCAACTGGGCGAGCGCCTTTTCCCGGGCGTCAGGATCATCCACCGAAAGTTGTGCCACTTCGGTCTGGACTTTCAGCGCCGTCAGCGGACTGCGCAGTTCATGCGCCGCATCGGAGGTAAAACGGCGCTCGCGCACCACCATGTCATGCGTTCGCTGAAACAACTGATTCAGCGCATCCACTAACGGACGCACCTCGCTGGGCACACCTTCTGTGCCGAGCGGCTCCGCGGATTCCGGCGAACGCAGTTGTAGCGAACGAGCGATCTTTTTCAGCGGCGACAGTTCACGGCTCAACAGCACGAACAGCAGAATGAGCATCAGCGGCAGCGCGATCAGCCAGGGTGTCAGTTGCGAGGTAATGATGTCCAGCGCCATCTCCTGGCGGTAATCCCACTCCTGACCGACCGCGATGCGGTATTGCCCGTCGCGCGTCGTCAGCCAGAGAAAACGCCATGCATCGTCATCGTCCTTCAGTTGACCATCGTCGAAACCATCGCGGCGATAGTCATAAAGAATGTCGCGACCGTTTTCGCCATCATCAAGCAGGCGTTTGCCGTCGGCGGTGAAAATGGCAAAAGCCAGCGCGTCATCATCAAGATGGCCGTGCTTGATCTTTTTCCGCTCCGCCACCATCGGGGTAAGTGAATGCACACTCGCAAAATCCATCGCGCTGAGGCGTTTGGCGAACAGCATCTGCTGGGTGTCGAACAGTTTGTCGAGTTTCTCCGAGGTCTGCTGCCAGGCGAAAAAACTGGCGCATCCCCACGCGACAAGCGTCAGCAGGAAAAACAGCAGGGTCAGCCGCAGACGGAGGCTGAGCTGGCGAATTAGCGTCATACATCACCTAAGGTGTAGCCGATGCCGTGCACCGTGCGGATAAAATCAGTGCCGAGCTTGCGGCGCAGATGGTGGACATGCACTTCCACGGCGTTACTGGAGACATCGTCGTCCCAGTTATAGAGTTTCTCTTCAATGAGTTTACGCGGCAGCACGCGCCCGGCGTTGCGCAGCAACAGCTCCAGCAGGGCAAATTCTTTCGGTTTGAGCGCCAGCGGCTCGCCGGAAAGCGTCGCTGTCAGTTTGCCCGGATCGAGCGTGACCGCGCCGTGACGCAGTTCATTGCTCGACTGACCGTGCGAACGGCGAATCAACGCTTCGAGACGCGCCGCCACTTCAATCAACGCAAAAGGTTTGCACAGATAGTCATCCGCGCCGAGGCGCAGCCCCTCCACACGCTGTGACAGCGCATCGCGGGCGGTGAGGATCAACACCGGTTCGCTGCGGCCCTTGTCGCGCCATTCGCGCAGAATATCCAGCCCGTCAATGCCGGGCAGGGAGAGATCGAGAATGACCGCATCGTACGGCGCGGCGTACAACGCAGCTTTGCCTTCGTCGCCGCGGGTGAACCAGTCGAGGCTAAAGCCCATTTTGCTCAGGCCCGTTTTCAGTCCATCGCCAATAAGCTTGTCGTCTTCTACCAGTAAAATGCGCATAAGATCGTCCTTGTAAAGCGTTTCTTCCCCCAGTAAACCCGGCGCAACCGATGCTGTACAGCAAAAAAATTTCTTTTTTTGCCTTAAGAAGTTGTTAAGTTTTATTCTGTGTAATGGACGCCACAGAGATGAAAAAGGAGAGTAAAAAATGAAAAAATTAGCGGCTATGACAGCCATTCTGGCGCTGATGTCTGCCCCGGTATTTGCGGCAAATCAGGGCGGCTTTACCGGTCCGGGCGCAACACAAACGCAGAGCGGCGGATTCCAGGGGCCGGACGGCTCCGTCACCACTGTTGAAAACGCTAAAACCCTGCGCGATGACACCTGGGTGACGCTGCGCGGCAACATTGTTGAGCGTATTTCTGACGATCTGTACGTCTTCAAAGACGCCAGCGGGACGATTAACGTCGATATCGATCACAAGCGCTGGAACGGCGTGACCGTCACCCCGCAGGACAAGGTTGAGATCCGCGGCGAAGTCGATAAAGACTGGAACTCGGTGGAAATCGACGTCAAACAGATCAGCAAAACGAACTAAGTTTTTTCGTTAACGCAGCACCCTTTTCCATCCGGGCGAGAGATCGCCCGGATGTCTGTTATTTTCACGCCAGACGCCCCTGTGACTCGGCGCGCCAGATAGGGTATTATCGCGGGTAGTTTTGCCGCCTGCACCAGACCGGCGCATATATTAAGGAATCACAGTTAATGAGCGATATGGCAGAGCGCCTTGCGCTGCATGAATTTACGGAAAACGCCTACCTCAATTACTCCATGTACGTCATCATGGATCGCGCGTTGCCGTTCATTGGTGATGGCCTGAAGCCGGTTCAACGTCGCATCGTGTATGCGATGTCTGAGCTGGGTTTGAGCGCCAGCGCCAAGTTTAAAAAATCCGCCCGTACTGTCGGTGACGTCCTCGGTAAATACCATCCGCACGGCGACAGCGCCTGTTATGAAGCGATGGTGCTGATGGCGCAGCCGTTCTCCTACCGCTACCCGCTGGTTGACGGGCAGGGGAACTGGGGGGCGCCGGATGATCCGAAATCCTTCGCCGCCATGCGTTATACCGAATCCCGCCTGTCGAAATATGCCGAAGTGCTGCTGGGCGAGCTGGGGCAGGGAACCGTTGACTGGGTGCCGAACTTTGACGGCACGTTGCAGGAGCCGAAAATGCTGCCTGCGCGTCTGCCCAACATCCTGCTGAACGGCACCACCGGTATTGCCGTCGGGATGGCGACGGACATTCCGCCGCATAACCTGCGCGAAGTCGCCAGCGCGGCGATTGCCCTGATCGAAAAACCGAAAACCTCGCTGGATGAGCTGCTGGATATCGTGCACGGGCCGGACTTCCCGACGGAAGCGGAAATCATTACCCCGCGCGCCGAAATCCGCAAAATCTACCAGAATGGTCGTGGCTCCGTACGCATGCGCGCGGTGTGGAAAAAAGAAGACGGCGCCGTGGTGATTACCGCGCTGCCACACCAGGTGTCCGGCGCCCGTGTGCTGGAGCAAATCGCCAGCCAGATGCGCAATAAAAAGCTGCCGATGGTTGACGACCTGCGCGATGAATCAGACCACGAAAACCCGACGCGTCTGGTGATTGTGCCGCGCTCCAACCGTGTCGACATGGAGCAGGTGATGAACCACCTGTTTGCCACGACGGATCTGGAAAAAAGCTACCGCATCAACCTGAACATGATCGGTCTGGATGGTCGCCCGGCGGTGAAAAACCTGCTGGAGATCCTGACAGAGTGGCTGGCGTTCCGTCGCGATACCGTGACCCGCCGCCTCAACTATCGTCTGGAACGCGTGCTGCGTCGTCTGCATATTCTTGAAGGTTTGTTGATAGCCTTCCTCAACATCGACGAAGTGATCCACATCATTCGCAGCGAAGACGAGCCGAAGCCGGTGCTGATGTCGCGGTTCGGCATTAGCGAAACCCAGGCCGAAGCCATCCTCGAACTGAAACTGCGCCATCTCGCTAAACTGGAAGAGATGAAAATCCGCGGCGAGCAGAGCGATCTGGAAAAAGAGCGCGATCAGATCCAGGCGATTCTCGCCTCTGAACGCAAAATGAATACCCTGCTGAAGAAAGAGCTGCAGGCGGATGCCGAAGCCTACGGCGACGAGCGTCGTTCTCCGCTGCACGAGCGCGAAGAAGCGAAGGCGATGAACGAGCACGACATGCTGCCGTCCGAGCCGGTGACCATCGTTCTGTCGCAGATGGGCTGGGTACGTAGCGCGAAAGGGCACGACATCGACGCGCAGGGGCTGAGTTACAAATCCGGCGACAACTGGAAAGCCTCGGCGAAAGGCAAGAGCAGCCAGCCCGTGGTGTTTATTGATACTACCGGCCGTAGCTACGCGATTGACCCGATCACGCTGCCGTCGGCGCGCGGTCAGGGCGAGCCGCTGACCGGTAAGCTGACGCTGCCGCCGGGTGCGACCGTCGAGCATATGCTGATGGAAGGGGACGATCAAAAACTGCTGATGGCGTCTGACGCGGGCTATGGTTTTGTCTGCACCTTTAATGATCTGGTGGCGCGTAACCGTGCCGGTAAAGCGGTGATTTCTCTGCCGGAAAACGCACAGGTGATGCCGCCGGTGGTCATCGAAAATGACGCCGACATGCTGCTGGCAATCACCACGGCCGGTCGTATGCTGATGTTCCCGGTCAGCGACCTTCCTGAGCTGTCGAAAGGCAAGGGCAATAAAATCATCAACATCGCCTCGGCAGATGCCGCCAAAGGTCTCGACAGCCTGGCGCACCTTTATTTAGTGCCGCCGCAAAGCACGCTGACCATTCATGTCGGTAAGCGTAAGATTAAGCTGCGTCCGGAAGAGTTGCAGAAAGTCACTGGCGAACGCGGACGCCGCGGTACGCTGATGCGCGGTCTGCAAAAAATCGATCGCATTGACATCGACTCACCGAAGCGCCCTGACGCTGGCGATAGCGAAGAGTAAAAACAAACGCCCCGACTTTTGAGGGGCGTGTTAGAATTTGCGGTAAGACCCAAGGGCCTGGGTTTCAGAGGATGTTATGTTATTAATTTTTCGATTAATCATCGTCGTGATCTACTGCATTCTGGTATGCATTTTTGGCTGCATTTACTGTCTGTTCAGTCCACGCAATCCCAAACACGTTGCGACGTTTGGCCATATGTTTGGCCGACTTGCGCCGCTTTTTGGCCTGAAGGTGGAGCTGCGTAAACCTGCTGATGCGGAAAGCTACGGTAATGCCATTTACATTGCTAACCACCAGAACAACTACGACATGGTGACGGCATCAAGCATTGTTCAGCCGCCAACGGTCACCGTCGGCAAGAAAAGCCTGCTGTGGATCCCGTTTTTTGGTCAGTTGTACTGGTTGACGGGCAACCTGCTGATTGACCGCAACAACCGGGCGAAAGCGCACGGCACCATTGCTGAAGTGGTCAAAAACTTCAAAAAACGCAGGATTTCCTTCTGGATGTTCCCGGAAGGAACGCGTAGCCGCGGCCGTGGCCTGCTGCCGTTTAAAACCGGCGCTTTTCACGCTGCACTGGCGGCGGGTGTGCCGATTATTCCTGTGTGCGTTTCCAATACGTCTAATAAAATTAACCTCAACCGCCTGAATAATGGTCTGGTGATTGTGGAGATGCTCCCACCCATCGATACCAGCAAATGGGGCAAAGATCAGGTTCGCGCTCTGTCCACTCATTGCCGTGAGGTAATGGCGGCGAAGATTGCCGAGCTCGATCAGGAAGTCGCGCAGCGGGAAGCGAGCGGAAAACGCTAATCGGCGGGAAACGAATTCCTGCCTTCTGTTTTGTCAGTATTTCATGGAGTCTCTATGTCACTCAGTCGGCGTCAGTTTATTCAGGCCTCGGGGCTGGCACTGTGTGCCGGTGCCGTGCCGCTGAGGGCAAACGCCGCGGGTCAGCAACAGGCATTGCCGATCCCGCCGTTGGTGGAGTCCCGCCATGGTCAGCCGATCTTCTTAACCCTGCAACGTGCGCACTGGTCGTTTACCCAGGGCACGCGCGCGCCGGTCTGGGGCATCAATGGCCGTTATCTCGGGCCGACGATTCGCGTCTGGAACGGTGATGACGCCAAGCTGATTTACAGCAACCGCCTGTCAGAAAACGTGGCGATGACCATCAGCGGGCTACAGGTGCCGGGGCCGCTCATCGGCGGTGCGGCGCGTATGATGTCGCCTAATGCTGACTGGGCGCCGGTGCTGCCGATTCGCCAGAGCGCGGCGACGTTGTGGTATCACGCCAACACGCCGAACCACATGGCACAGCAGGTCTACAACGGTCTTGCGGGCATGTGGCTGGTGGAAGACGAGGTGAGTAAGTCCTTACCCATTCCGAACCACTACGGCGTTGATGATTTCCCGGTGATTATCCAGGACAAACGCCTCGACAACTTTGGCACACCGGAATACAGCGAGCCCGGTAACGGCGGTTTTGTCGGCGATACGTTGTTGGTGAACGGCGTGCAAAGCCCGTATGTCGAGGTGTCCCGTGGCTGGGTGCGTTTGCGTCTGCTGAATGCGTCGAACGCCCGCCGCTATCAGTTGCAAATGAGTGACGGACGCCCGCTGCATGTGATTTCCGGCGATCAGGGTTTTTTACCGGCACCGGTGTCCGTGAAGCAGTTGTCGCTGGCACCTGGCGAACGCCGTGAAGTGCTGGTGGATATGACCAACGGCGATGAAGTGTCGATTACCTGTGGTGAAGCCGCCAGTATTGTCGATCGTATTCGCGGCTTCTTTGAGCCGTCGAGCATTCTGATTTCCACCTTAGTGCTGACCTTGCGCCCGACTGGGCTGCTGCCGCTGGTCACTGACAGCCTGCCGATGCGGCTGCTGCCAACGGAGATCATGTCCGGTACGCCGATTCGCAGTCGCGATATTACGCTTGGCGAAGATCCGGGCATTAACGGCCAGTTGTGGGATCCGAAACGCATTGATATCACCGCGCAGCAGGGAACCTGGGAGCGCTGGACGGTACGCGCCGATCTGCCACAGTCGTTCCACATTGAAGGCGTGATGTTCCAGATCCGCAACGTTAACGGCGCGATGCCGTTCCCGGAAGATCGCGGCTGGAAGGATACGGTGTGGATCGATGGTCAGGTTGAACTGCTGGTCTACTATGGTCAGCCGTCATGGCCGCATTTCCCGTTCCAGTTTGTCAGCCAGACGCTGGAAATGGCCGATCGCGGTTCGATTGGGCAGATGCTGGTGAATCCGGCGCCGTAAATCGCCCGCCAGTCACACAGGCCCGGTAAGCGCAGCGCCACCGGGCATTACCTGGCCCCGCACAATACTCCTTCATTTCCCACAATGATCCGGCGTATAATCCCCGCCCTTTTGTTTGTTTTTTCTTCGGAAGCACTATGAGCGCTATTTCCCTGATCCAGCCGGATCGCGACCTCTTTTCCTGGCCCCAGTACTGGGCGGCCTGTTTTGGCCCCGCGCCCTTTATGCCGATGTCACGGGAGGAGATGGATCTGCTTGGCTGGGACAGTTGCGACATCATACTGGTGACTGGCGACGCCTACGTCGACCATCCGAGCTTCGGCATGGCGATCTGCGGCCGTATGCTGGAAGCGCAGGGCTTTCGCGTCGGCATCATTGCGCAACCGGACTGGAACAGCAAAGAAGACTTCATGCGTCTCGGCAAACCGAACCTGTTCTTCGGCGTGACCGCCGGCAACATGGATTCGATGATCAACCGCTACACCGCTGACCGCAAGCTGCGCCATGATGACGCCTATACGCCGGATAACGTGGCGGGCAAACGCCCGGACCGCGCGACGCTGGTCTATACCCAGCGCTGTAAAGAGGCATGGAAAGATGTGCCGGTGATCCTCGGCGGCATCGAAGCTAGTCTGCGCCGTACTGCGCATTATGATTACTGGTCTGATACCGTGCGTCGTTCCGTGCTGGTGGATTCCAAAGCCGACATGCTGATTTTTGGCAACGGCGAACGTCCGCTGGTGGAAGTGGCGCACCGTCTGGCGCAGGGGGAACCGGTCGCTGAGATCCGCGACGTACGCAACACCGCGATTATGGTGAAAGAGGCGCTGCCGGGCTGGAGCGGAGTGGACTCCCGTATTATTGATATGCCGGGCAAAATCGACCCGATCCCGCATCCGTACGGTGAAGACCTGCCGTGTGCGGATAACAAACCGGTCGAACCGAAGAAAGCCGAAGCGAAAGCCATTGTCGTTCAGCCGCCGCGCCCGAAGCCGTGGGAGAAAACCTACGTGCTGCTGCCATCGTTTGAAAAAGTTAAAAGCGACAAAGTGCTGTATGCCCACGCCTCCCGTATTCTGCATCATGAAACCAACCCGGGTTGCGCCCGTGCGCTGATGCAAAAGCACGGCGATCGCTACATCTGGATCAACCCGCCCGCCATTCCGCTGTCGACCGAAGAGATGGACAGCGTGTTTGCCCTGCCGTACAAACGTGTGCCGCATCCGGCATACGGCAACAGCCGCATTCCGGCGTACGAGATGATCCGTTTCTCGATCAACATCATGCGTGGCTGCTTCGGTGGCTGCTCGTTCTGTTCGATCACCGAACACGAAGGGCGCATCATCCAGAGTCGCTCAGAAGATTCGATCATCAACGAGATCGAAGCCATTCGCGACTCTGTACCGGGTTTTACCGGTGTGATCTCCGATCTTGGTGGCCCGACCGCCAACATGTATATGTTGCGCTGTAAGTCGCCGCGTGCAGAGCAGACCTGTCGCCGCCTGTCGTGCGTCTACCCGGACATCTGCCAGCATATGGACACCAATCACGAACCGACGATCAACCTCTATCGCCGCGCCCGTGATCTGAAAGGGATCAAAAAAATCCTCATCGCCTCCGGCGTGCGTTATGACATCGCCGTGGAAGATCCGCGCTACATCAAAGAGCTGGCGACCCATCACGTGGGTGGTTATCTGAAGATTGCCCCGGAGCACACCGAAGAGGGGCCGCTTTCGAAGATGATGAAGCCGGGAATGGGCAGCTACGATCGCTTTAAAGAACTGTTCGACATGTACTCGAAGCAGGCAGGCAAAGAGCAGTATCTGATCCCGTATTTTATTTCCGCGCACCCGGGGACCCGTGATGAAGACATGGTGAACTTGGCGCTGTGGCTGAAGAAGCACCGCTTCCGTCTCGATCAGGTGCAGAACTTCTATCCGTCGCCGCTGGCGAACTCAACCACCATGTATCACACCGGCAAAAACCCGCTGGCGAAGGTGGGTTACAAGAGTGAAGAAGTCGTGGTGCCGAAGGGCGACAAACAGCGTCGTCTGCACAAAGCGTTGCTGCGCTATCACGATCCGGCCAACTGGCCGCTGATCCGTCAGGCGCTGGAAGCGATGGGCAAAAAGCATCTGATTGGCGGTCGCCGTGATTGTCTGGTTCCGGCACCGACGATTGAAGAGATGCGCGAGGCGCGCCGTCAGAATCGCAACACGCGCCCGGCGCTGACCAAACATACGCCGATGAAGCATCAGCGGCGCTGATGCTTCTTTAGCCCTGAAGGCCGGATACGCGTCAGCGCCATCCGGCTTTTTTACGCACTAACCGCCAAACTGGTCCGGATCCGGCCCCAGCCGTTTCCCTTGATCCAGCTTCGCAATTTCGCCGAGTTCGTCTTTATCAAGACGGAAATCCCAGACGTCAAAGTTTTCCGCAATGCGCGATGGCGTGACCGATTTCGGGATCACCACCAGGCCACTGTCGAGATGCCAGCGAATGACGATTTGCGCCGGGGTTTTGCCGTATTTATCGGCCAGGTCGCGAATGATCTTCTGATCAAACACGCCTTTCCCCCCTTGTGCCAGCGGGCTCCAGGATTCGGTCTGGATCTTGTGCGTGGCGTTCCATGAATGCAACTGACGCTGCTGCAACAGTGGATGCAGTTCGATCTGGTTGATCACCGGCGTGACGCCGGTTTCGTCGATCAGCCGTTGCAGATGGTTGATCTGGAAATTGCAGACACCAATGCTTTTCACCAGCCCTGATTTTTGCAGCTCAATCATGCCTTCCCAGGCCTCAACGTAATGGTCGATAGCCGGTACCGGCCAGTGCATCAGGTATAAGTCGACATGCTCAAGCTGCAGTTTCTTCAGGCTTTCCTGCAGCGCTTCGCGGGGGCGTTTCTGGTCGTCATTCCACAGTTTAGTCGTGATGAACAACTCGTCGCGCGGCACGCTCGCGGTCTTTAACGCTTTGCCTACGCCATCCTCGTTTTGATATGCCGCGGCGGTATCAATAGAACGATAGCCCACTTCCAGCGCCTTATGAATGGCGCTGACGACCTCCTCGTTACCTGCTTTCCACACGCCGAGACCCAGCTGCGGCATTACGTTGCCGTCCTGTAGTTTGATTACGGTTGGATGTGTCATGCATTCCTCCTTTTATGTGTCTCCCCGGAGCAATGCCCCGGAGAGGTATAGGATTAAGTCTGGACGAAATATGCAAAAACGAAAGGAAAAGCGGTAAACCTTAGCGCGCGGCCTCGTAAATACGGCGGCTGACGTCGAGGGTAATATCTTGTTTTTCGCCCAGTCGGGTCATGTGGTGCGCTTCCAGTTTAACCAGCAGCGCCGGGATAGAACTGCCGTCCAGACCGTAGTCGGACAGATGCGTCGGCACGCCAAGTTGCTCGAAGAAATTACGCGTCGCGGCGATAGCGGCGTCGATGCGTTCTTCTTCAGAACCTTCGGTGATATTCCATACGCGTTCGCCATACTGCAGCAGTTTGGCGCGTTTGGCGTCACGCTTTTCATTCCACAGCGCAGGCAGAACAATCGCCAGCGTCTGAGCGTGATCCAGCCCGTGCATCGCGGTCAGTTCGTGACCGAGCATGTGCGTCGCCCAGTCCTGCGGCACGCCAGCACCGATCAACCCGTTCAATGCCTGAGTGGCTGCCCACATCACGTTAGCGCGGACATCGTAGTTTTCCGGTTCGGCGAGGGCTTTCGGGCCTTCTTCAACCAGCGTCTGCAGAATGCCTTCGGCAAAACGATCCTGAATTTTGGCGTTCACCGGATACGTCACATACTGCTCAACGGTATGGACGAAGGCATCAACCACGCCGTTAGCAACCTGACGCGGCGGCAGGGTGTAGGTATAAACTGGATCGAGGATCGCAAACACCGGTTGCACGTGCGGGTTTTTAAACGCCTGCTTGTCGCCGGTGGTTTTACGCGAGATCACCGCGCCATTGTTTGATTCAGAACCGGTGGCGGGCAGCGTCAGCACAGAACCCATCGGGATCGCGCTGTGGATTTCGCTACCGCGGGTTTCGAGGATCTGCCATGGATCAACGCCGTCAGTGTAATGCGCCGCCGCGGCGATAAATTTGGTGCCATCAAGAACGGAACCGCCGCCGACAGCCAGCAGGAAGGTGACTTTCTCATCGCGGGCGATTTTCACCGCTTTCATCAGCGTTTCGTAAGACGGGTTAGGTTCGATGCCGCCAAACTCCAGCACGTCCAGACCTTTCAGCGCGCTCAGTACCTGATCCAGCACACCGGTTTTTTTCACACTGCCGCCGCCGTAAGTGATCAACACGCGAGCGTCAGCCGGGATTTGAGCGCGAAGATCGGTAATCACGCCTTTACCAAACAGAATGCGGGTGGGGGTATGAAGGTTAAAATTATTCATTGCTCGTTCCCTTAACAGAGAGTGAAAAGTGGCAGCGCAGGGTCTCTGCCTGATGGTGAACATTGTGGTCTTGTCCCCCCGGACCCTCAATGCACATTTCTGCCGATGTCTTGCCCATTTCTCCAGAGCGCTGGAGAAACCGTACAAGAATGCGCACAATGTAACGGTCGATAAATCTGCCTGGAGTGATCTGCAATGAATCGTGAAGCCATCTGTCTGCAACTGACGGAACAGGTTAAACAACTGATATCTCATCAGGAAAAGCTGAACGATCTGCTGCCTGACGTCCGTCTGCTGTACGGTACGCAGCCCGGTACGCGTACGCCGGTGATGTATCAGCCCGGCATTGTATTTCTCTTTTCAGGTCATAAGATTGGCTATATCAATGAGCGAACTTTTCGCTACGACACCAATGAATATCTGCTGCTGACCGTTCCGCTGCCTTTTGAGTGCGAAACCTTCGCCACACCTGACGTGCCGCTGGCGGGTTTCCGCCTCAACGTCGATATTTTGCAGCTCCAGGAGCTGCTGATGGACATCGGCGAAGACGATCTTTTTCGCCCGGCAATGGCCGCCAGTGGCATCAACTCCGCCAAACTGTCCGACGATATTCTCTGCGCGGCTGAGCGGTTGCTGGATGTGATGGAAAGACCCCTGGACGCGCGCATTCTCGGTAAGCAGATTATCCGCGAGATCCTTTACCATGTGTTGACAGGCCCCTGCGGCGGCGCGTTGCTGGCGGTGGTCAGCCGTCAGACCCATTTCAGCCTGATAAGCCGGGTGCTGAAGCGCATTGAAAGCCAGTACACCGAGAACTTAAGCGTCGATCAACTGGCGGCGGAAGCCAACATGAGCGTCTCGGCCTTTCACCATAATTTCAAATCAGTCACCAGCACGTCGCCCCTGCAGTACCTGAAAACCTATCGCCTGCACCGGGCGCGAATGCTGATCATCCACGATGGCATGAAAGCCAGCGCGGCGGCGATGCGCGTGGGCTATGAAAGTGCTTCGCAGTTCAGTCGGGAATTTAAGCGTTATTTTGGCATGACGCCAGGCGAGGATGCGGCGCGTATTCGCCGGGCATAAGGCGTTGCCCGGCGTCAGCAGTGATCAGGCGTTGTAGTACTTCTTCTTAATGACCACAATCAGTGTGCCGAGCAGCCCGGCCACTAACAGGAAAATCGGCAGGATCATCAGGAACGTCATCACCTGCTCTTCATGGCGTTTCACGAACGGGATCATGCTGAGCGCGTAGCCCAGACTGGTCACCACGCCCACCCACAGCAGGGCGCTCAACCAGTTGAAGAACTGGAAGCGGCGGGTCGACAGCCCGGAAATACCGGCCATGGTCGGCAGCAGCGTACGCACAAACGCCAGAAAACGCCCGGCAAGCAGCGCCAGCAGACCATGACGGTCAAACATGCAGGTCGCACGCTGATGATATTTCGCCGGAAGCTGCGCCAGCCAGCTTTTCACGATCTGCGTATTGCCGAGCCAGCGTCCCTGAATATAGCTCAGCCAGCAGCCAAGACTGGCCGCGGTCGTCAGGATCACAAGGGTAGGTACAAAGTCCATGACGCCTTTTGCGACAAGCGCCCCTGCCAGTAACAATAAACTGTCGCCCGGTAAAAAAGAGGCAGGTAGCAAACCGTTTTCCAGAAACAACGTCGCAAACATAACCAGATAAACAACACCCACAACGTGAGGATTCGCCAGTGCAGCAAAGTCGTGCTGCCAGAGAGCGGCGACTATATCTTGAATGACTACCATGAACTTTCCTAAAGAACCGCGCTTATTTTGCTATTGTACTCCTGATGTTCCCCAAACACCTTGATCGCGGGCGCAACAAATACAGACAATTCTGAAGAAATTATCTGTAAATGTGTTCATTCAGGTGCACAGCCTGCGCTACTTTACACGATGCGACTGAACCCCGCCGCTAAATCCGCGATCAGATCGTCAACATTCTCTAAACCGATATGCACTCGCACCAACGTACCGCTGAAATCGACCTCGCCACCGGGGCGCATATGGGCGATCTGCTCGGGCTGATTGGCGAGGATCAACGACTCGAAGCCGCCCCAGGAAAAGGCCATGCTGAACAGCTCAAACGGGTCGAGATAGGCGGAAAGCTCGGCGTCGGTGAGGCGTTTTTTCAGAACGAATGAGAATAAACCGCTGCTGCCCGTAAAATCCCGTTTCCAGTATTCGTGGCCTTTGCTGCCGGGGAGTGCAGGGTGGTTTACTCGTTCAACCTGCGGGTGGTTTGAGAGCCATTCGGCAATTTTTAGACTGCTTTCATGATGCTGGCGCAGACGTAAGCCCAGCGTACGTAATCCGCGGCTGGTCATGTAGGCGGTATCGGCATCCACCATCTGCCCCATCAGGTAGGCATTTTCCCGCAGACGATCCCAACAGCGGGCGTTGGCGACCGCGGTGCCGATCATGCCATCGGAGTGGCCGATCAGGTATTTGGTGGCGGCCTGAATAGAAATATCGATGCCGAATTCCAGCGCCTTAAAGAGGATACCGGCCGCCCAGGTGTTGTCGATCATGATGATCGCCTCAGGGGCCACGCGACGGACGGCCTGTACGATCGCCGGAACGTCGTGAACTTCCATGGTGATCGACCCCGGTGATTCGAGAAACACCACTTTGGTGTTCGGCTTCACCAGTTGCGCGATGTCGGCGCCGATCAGCGGATCGAACCAACTGGTGCTGACGCCGAGCCGGGCAAGTATTTTGCTGCAGAAATCCTGGCTGGGTTCGTAGGCGGTGTTGGTCATCAGCGCCTCATCACCCTGCTCAACAAACGCCAGAATGGCATTCGCGACCGCGGCCGCGCCGCAGGGGAAGAGGGCGCAACCGGCGCCGCCTTCCAGTTCGCACATCGCTTCCTGCAATGAGAAATGGGTCAGTGTGCCGCGACGGCCATAGAACAGCTCGCCTTTCGCGCGGTTGCGGGTCGCCTGTTTTTTGGCTTCAACCGTGTCAAAAACCAGCGAAGAGGCGCGCTGAATTACGCTGTTCACCGCGCCCAGCGTGTATTTTTTGCTACGCCCTGCATTAACCAGCGCGGTGTCGAGATGTTTGTCTGCCATGTTAATCTGCCTGTTTTTATACGTCTGGACGTCCAGACTACCATGACTGATAAAAGCTGCACCAGTGGTTAACAGATAAAGCAGAATATTTTTCGTAACGGAAAAATGCGCCTTTTTTACTGCGTGAGCGCAAGGAAAAGAAGTGTGATTTACGGCACTATGTAAATACTAATGAGAACGACTATCAATTCGACGACGTTTTGATATTATTAGCTCAGTTTTTTTTGTGACAGACATCCTGGAGATGCAGAGTGGGTAATAATTTGATGCAGGCGGATCTCTCCGTTTGGGGTATGTATCATCATGCCGACATCGTGGTTAAGGTCGTGATGATCGGTCTGGTGCTGGCGTCGGTCATCACCTGGGCCATTTTCTTTAGTAAAAGTGCCGAGCTCCTGTCTCATAAGCGTCGCCTCAAGCGCGAACAAAAACAGCTGAGCGAAGCCCGTTCCCTCGATCAGGCCAGCGACATTGCCGCGACCTTCCACGGTAAAAGCCTGAGTACGCTGCTGCTGAATGAAGCGCAGAACGAGCTTGAGCTGTCCGCCGGTTCGGAAGATAACGAAGGCATTAAAGAGCGCACTGGGTTCCGCCTTGAGCGTCGCGTCGCCGCTGTCAGCCGCCATATGGGGCGCGGCAATGGCTATCTGGCGACCATAGGCGCCATTTCCCCGTTCGTCGGTCTGTTTGGTACCGTCTGGGGGATCATGAACAGCTTCATCGGTATCGCCCAGACGCAGACCACCAACCTCGCCGTCGTCGCACCCGGTATTGCGGAAGCGCTGCTGGCGACGGCGATCGGTCTGTTTGCGGCGATCCCGGCGGTGGTTATCTACAACATTTTTGCCCGTATGATTGGCAGCTACAAAGCGACCCTCGGCGATGTGGCGGCGCAGGTGCTGCTGTTGCAGAGTCGCGATTTGGATCTCAACGCCAGCGGCGTCGCACACCCGGTTCGTACGGCTCAGAAATTACGTGTAGGTTGATGTTTTATGGCAATGCGTCTTAACGAAAATCTGGACGATAACGGTGAAATGCATGAAATCAACGTAACGCCGTTTATCGACGTTATGCTGGTACTGCTGATCATCTTCATGGTGGCTGCGCCGCTCGCCACCGTGGACGTTAAAGTCAATCTGCCTGCGTCTTCCAGTCAGCCGCAGCCGCGCCCGGAAAAACCGATTTACCTGTCGGTTAAAGCGGATAAGTCGATGTTCCTCGGCAACGATCCGGTGACGGAAGCGGATATGATCACCGCGCTGAACACGGCGACGGAAGGCAAGAAAGACACCACTATCTTCTTCCGCGCGGATAAAACCGTCGATTATGAAACGATGATGAAAGTGATGGATACGCTCCATCAGGCGGGTTATCTGAAGATTGGTCTGGTAGGGCAGGAAGTCACGCAAGCGAAGTAATTTCGCGTGACGCAAGGTGATGAGAAGGCTGGCCGGTTGCCAGCCTTTTTTATTTCTTCTTCTTCTTCGGTGTGTCGTCCAGCGCCACATTATTGACGTTCGAGGTGCGCAACTGACCTTCTGCCAGCCTGCGCGACAGACGCAGCGTCGCGGTCTCACGCGCCAGAAGATGCTGATAATTGGCTTCAATACGCGCCAGCAACTTCTCTTTCAGTTCCGGCTTGCGCGCAATAATCTCCTCAATGGCGGCGCCGTAAATCTCTTCTTTCACCTGCCAGGCGTAGATATCGCGGCGGTTTTGCCATTTCATCTTGACCAGCGCGGCGGGAATGGACACCGCCGCCTGTGCTGTTTGTTCAATGGCGGCGTTCTTTTCGTTAATCAGCACCGTCAGGTTCTGATGGCGAATAATGTCATCGCTGTTTCTGTCGTCTAAAGTCAAATAGACGTTATTATCTTCAACATCTTTCATGTTGATGACTCGTCGAGAAATTTATAAAAAATGGGTGAGTCAGTCTCGCGGGTTATTAAATTAAGCCAAATTTCATTACCGGATTCATTAATAAATGTCGTTTTCTCAGTAATAATTTGACTTAATTCCTGAGCATCAATTTCACCTTCCACTTGTAAATCATTCAATGCCCGGGCAAAAGCTTCAATTTTAATCACGCGAAACAGACGGTCTTTAATATGGCGGTCACGCTCTTCCAGCAACATATTTCGCGACTGACCGTTATGCGCCACGGTCGCTAAAATATGTTTTTCATGACTGGCCAGCGTGCTTGTATTTTGCGTTAGATTAGCATTTTTATCTGCCTCCCCGGTTTCCTTTTCCATTGCGGATAAGTGGAAACGAGCCGGGATAAGCGTCTCGGGTATCATCGATGATGTCCTTTTTATTCAACAGAATAGAGGGGATGCAGAATTGAGGTTCGTTGACAATATCATGGTGTAATTTTAAAATCAAAAAAAATGGAGCAAGCCATGAATAGCATAATTTATTTTGTGATAGCACTGTTATTGCTCACAGCGGTAATTCTTTTCTTAATGCCCGGGATCAATAAAAAGCCGCGTGGCGAGGGCCAGTCAGGCCCGGAATCCGTGTATCCGATGAGTAAAGAAGAGGGCGAAGATCACTTTTCGGTGCTCATGAATGCCATCACGCCGGTGTGGTACTGGCGGGTGAATCACGAATATATCGATTTTCTGCACGCGACAATTAAACAGATGAGTATGGCGGATATAAATGCCGTGCCGGGTTTATTTGATGCCCAGCGGCGCTGTAGTGATCTCAATTCAGCGGTATATAAATATTACGACACGTTAAAAAAACGCTGTCTGAATGGCGAGCAGGTTTCACGTGCCGATCTCGACGTGCTGAACCTGCAGCAATGTTTCCGCGAATTCAGCCTTGATGCCTGGCCCGCGCTGGTGGCGCTGGTCTGGCCTGAGTTTCAGCGCCCGTGGATCAATCCGCAGGATATCTGAAATAACCCCTCTCCGCAGAGAGGGGGTCGTCAGTTACTTATCAGATGACGCCTGCCACAGATTCAACTGCCCGTCGGCGACGTGTTTATCGATCTGCGCCAGTTCCTCAGCGCTGAACGACAGATTATTCAGCGCCTGAACGTTCTCTTCCAGTTGCTCCGGGCGGCTCGCGCCAATCAGCACCGACGTTACGCGGTTATCCTTCAACAGCCAGCTCAGCGCCATTTGCGCCATTGACTGACCGCGCTGCTGCGCCATGTCGTGCAGCAGACGCAGGCTTCTGAGGTTGCTTTCGCTCAGCATGTTTTCGGTCAGGCCGCGCGCCCTTTTTCCTTCCACCTGCATACGGGAACCGTCCGGGATGCCGTTAAGGTATTTCCCGGTCAGCAAGCCCTGCGCCAGCGGCGTGAAGGCGATGCAACCGATGCCGTTATCCTGCAGCGTGTCGAGCAGTCCGCTGCTGTCCACCCAACGGTTTAACAGGTTGTAGGATGGCTGGTGGATAAGCACCGGGATCTTCCACTCGCGCAGTAACTCCACCATTTTCTGCGTCCGCTCTGGCGAGTAGGACGAGATGCCGACATACAGCGCTTTACCGCTCTGCACCGCCTGTGCTAGTGCGGATGCGGTTTCCTCCATTGGCGTTTTTTCATCAACACGATGTGAGTAGAAGATATCGACATATTCCAGCCCCATTCGTTTCAGGCTCTGGTCGAGACTCGCCAGCAGATATTTACGCGAGCCGCCGGAACCGTACGGACCAGGCCACATGTCATAACCCGCTTTCGTGGAGATGATCAATTCGTCGCGATAACCGGCAAAATCATCACGCAACAGGCGGCCAAAGTTTTCTTCAGCGCTACCCGGCGGTGGGCCATAGTTATTTGCCAGATCAAAATGCGTAATCCCCAGATCGAAGGCTTTACGCAGCAGGGCACGCTGAGAGTCCAGCGCATTGATGTGGCCGAAACTATGCCACAGGCCGAGCGACAAGGCGGGTAACTGCAAGCCGCTGTTGCCACAGTAACGATACTGCATCTGCTCGTAACGGGCAGGATTGGCTAACCAGGCCATGATGTCTCCTTCACTGATTGTTATTTTCGAAACACTGTTTCTATCCTACTCTGTTTGCGACGGCGATCACGTTGCGTTGATCACAACCCGGTGAGACGTATGACGGGAAACTGGCTGGGGAGGGAACAACCGGGCGAGAGCCGCCCGGCTGAAATGTCGATTAAGCCTGACGCTTATCTTCCGTACGGGTGTCAAAATCGCTGGCGTCATGGCGTTCATGCAGTTGCTCGTCCAGCGGGCCATTGGTTCGATTGACGATGCGCCCACGTTTCACGGCCGGTCGGTTACCGACATCGTTCGCCCAGCGCAGAATGTTTTTGTAGCTCTGCGCATCAAGGAATTCCGCCGCATTGTAAACGTTGCCGAGCAGCACGTTGCCATACCATGGCCAGATAGCCATATCGGCGATGGTGTACTCTTCCCCCGCCACATAGCGCCCGCGCGCCAGCTGTTTATCCAGCACATCTAACTGACGTTTCGCTTCCATCGCAAAGCGGTTGATCGCATATTCAATTTTCTCTGGCGCATAGCTGTAGAAGTGACCAAAGCCACCGCCGAGGAAGGGCGCTGAACCCTGCAGCCAGAACAGCCAGTTAAGCGTTTCGGTGCGGGCGGCAGGATCTTTCGGTAAGAAGTGACCGAATTTTTCTGCCAGATAGAGCAGGATGTTGCCGGATTCAAATACCCGCGTCGGCGGTGTGGTGGAATGGTCGAGGAGCGCCGGGATTTTCGAGTTCGGGTTGACGTCCACGAAGCCGCTGGAGAACTGATCGCCTTCGCCGATGCGAATCAGCCAGGCATCGTATTCTGCGCCAGTGACGCCCAGTGCCAGCAATTCTTCCAGCATGATCGTCACTTTCTGACCGTTCGGCGTACCGAGCGAATAAAGCTGAAGTGGGTGCTTACCTACAGGGAGTTCTTTTTCGTGCGTGGGGCCGGAGATCGGGCGGTTGATGTTCGCGAACGCGCCGCCGTTGTTCTGTTTCCATTCCCATACTTTTGGAGGTTGGTACGTGTTGTCTGACATGTTGGCCTGCCTTTTTCCTGGGTTGTTGAGGCAGTGTAGCAGGAGTTATGGGAAGGGTTTAACGAACTGAGGCGTTAATGCGCACATGTCACAGCGGTGCTATTATAGCCTCACTTCTGATCGGTCATGCCTGCGCACTGTTCACAGAAGGAATATGCTCAGGTGGTCTTTTCCTAAGGTTTAAACATGAGTACAGGAACACAGAGTAGCGATGCCCCATTCGGAACGCTGTTGGGGTATGCGCCAGGTGGCGTTGCAATTTACTCTTCCAATTACAGCAGTTTAGACCCCGATTTTTCCCACGATGATCCCTCTTTTCGTAGCTATATCGGCAACGAATATATGGGCCACAAATGGCAGTGCGTTGAGTTTGCGCGCCGCTTTTTATATCTGACCTACGGTTTCGTGTTTACTGACGTTGGCATGGCGTATGAGATCTTCTCGTTACGTTTCCTGCGCGAAGTGGTGAATGACAATCTCCATCCGTTGAAGGCGTTTGCCAACGGTTCCCGACGCCCGCCGGTGGCGGGTTCCTTGCTGATCTGGCAAAAAGGCGGCGAATTTCATCAGACCGGTCATGTCGCGGTGGTGACGCAACTGGTGGGGAATAAAGTGCGTATCGCCGAGCAGAACGTGGCGCACCAGCCGTTGCCACCGGGGCAACAGTGGACCCGCGAGCTGACGCTTGAGGTGAAAGACGGTGACTACACCATTCACGATACTTTCGACGACACCACCATTCTTGGCTGGATGATCCAGACAGACGATGCGCAGTACAGCCTGCCGCAACCGGCAAGCCCGGCCGGACTCATGGCTATCCACAGCGCGCGACTGGAAAACCACGGTCAGTTTGATGGCAAATGGCTCAACGAACAGGATTCGCTCCAGCGCGCTTATGTGCGAGCCAACGGACATGTAATCAACAAAGATCCGTACCAGTATTTCACCATCTCCGAGACTGGCGAGCAGGAACTGATTAAGGCTACCAACGAACTGCACCTGATGTATCTGCACGCCACCGATAAGGTGCTGAAAGATGACAACCTGCTGGCGTTGTTCGACATCCCGAAAATTCTCTGGCCGCGACTGCGCCTCTCCTGGCAGCTCCGGCGCCACCATATGATCACTGGTCGTATGGATTTCTGCATGGATGAGCGCGGGCTGAAGGTGTACGAATACAACGCCGATTCCGCCTCCTGCCATACCGAAGGGGGCGTGATCCTCGAAGAGTGGGCGAAACTGGGCCTTTCGGGTAAAGGCTATAATCCGGCGGAAGATCTGCTTGATGAACTGACCGGCGCGTGGAGCCACAGCCAGGCGCGTCCGTTCGTGCACATCATGCAGGACAAGGATCTTGAAGAAGATTATCACGCGCAGTTTATGCAACGCGCGCTGACGAAAGCCGGTTTTGAAAGCAAAATTCTGCATGGTCTGGGCGAACTGCGCTGGGACGACGCCGGGCAGCTCATCGATGACGACGGGCGGCACGTGAACTGCGTCTGGAAAACCTGGGCGTGGGAAACCGCCCTTGAGCAGGTGCGGGAAGTCAGTGAAACGGAATACGCGGCGGTGCCGATTCGTACTGGTCATCCGCAAAATGAGGTGCGCTTGATCGATGTTCTGTTGCGCCCGGAAGTGCTGGTGTTCGAACCGCTGTGGACGGTGATCCCCGGCAACAAAGCGATTTTACCGGTGCTCTGGTCTCTGTTCCCCGGCCATCGCTATTTGCTGGATACCGATTTCACCGTTACGGAAGACCTGGCGAAAACCGGTTATGCCGTGAAACCGATCTCTGGCCGCTGCGGCAGCAATATCGATCTGGTCAGCCACGACGATCGTCTGCTCGATCAAAGTTCCGGTAAGTTTGCCGACCGTAAAAATATCTACCAGCAACTGTGGTGTCTGCCGAAAGTGGAGGGTAAATACATTCAGGTTTGTACCTTCACCGTGGGCGGTAACTACGGCGGTTCCTGCCTGCGCGGCGATGAGTCACTGGTGATTAAAAAAGAGAGCGACATCGAACCGCTGATTGTGCTGAAGGATAAGGATTTTCTGTGAGAAGAGCCGCGCTTCGTGAGTGAAGCGCGGCAACTGAGTTACAGCGCAGGTTGCGCAACAGGCTGGCAACGCCACATTTTGTACAGCGTGGCGCAGGCGGCGATCAGTGCCGGAGCGCCGAGGAACATCAGGATGCTGTCGGCCTGCCACTGCATCGACAGCAACTGAGCGCTCATCATCGTACCCGCCACGCCACCAAAGCGACCTACGCCCTGCATCCATGCAATGCCCGTTGCGCGACACTGCGTCGGGTAGAACGTAGCCGCCAGTGTCTGCATGCCGGACTGCGCGCCGTTCATGGTGATCCCCATCAGGAAAATCAGCCCGCCAAACAGCCAGATATGGCTGTTTTCCTGCGCCATCAGGATGATGAACAACGTGGTAACGATGAACCCCACCGAGACCACTTTATGCGCTTCCCAACGGTCCATCAGCCAGCCGGCCAGCAGAATGCCCGCGGTGCCGCCAAAGGTGAACAGCGAGGTGAGCAGCGCGGACTGTTCCATCTCATAACCCATACCCTGCATCAGGGTGGGCATCCAGCTCAGCAGCACGTAATAGATCACCAGCCCCATAAAATAGCTCATCCACAACATCAGCGTGCCGGGCAGATACGCCGCGCTGAACAGTTGCGTCACGCTGCCTTTCTTCTGCGTTGTTTGCTCTTCGTGGAGCGAAAAGCGGCTCACCTGCGCAAGATCCTGATCAACAAAACGGCGCAGGATCCGTTTGATTTTCACCACGTTATTGCCGCGATTCACCAGGTATTTCACCGACTCCGGCAGCAGCCAGACCAGCAATACTGTCAGCACTAACGGCGCGGCGGCGCCAAGCAACAAGACGCTGTGCCAGCCATGCGCCGGAATGAGCCAGGAAGATATAGCCCCACCGCCTGCCGCACCAAGCGGAAAGCCGCAGTACATAGTGTTGATGGTCAGGGAGCGGCAGCGCTGCGGCGCATACTCCGACATCAGCGTAATGGCGTTCGGCATGGCGGCGCCGAGCCCAAGCCCGGTCAGGAAGCGCCACAGCGTCAGGGTGTTGATCGACTGCGCATACGCTGTCCCCAGACTGGCGAGCCCGAAGAACAGGCAGGAAAAGACCAGCACGCGTTTGCGGCCAATGCTGTCTGAAATCGGACCTGCAATCAACGCGCCCAGTGACAGGCCGAGCAGGGCGGCGCTGAGCACCGGGCCGAGATCTTGTTTTTTGATCCCCCAGTCGCTGGAGAGTGCAGGCGCGATGTAGCCCATCGCTGCCGTGTCAAAACCGTCAATCGCCAGCACCAGAAAACCAAGAATAATGATCGTCCAGTGGAACCACGAAAAGCGGCTGTCGTCGATAGCGTGTTGAATGTTCATGCCGCCGGATACGGTCATATGGATCTCCCCTGCCTGAAGTGGATGTTTACAGAATGGTTGTTATGTTTTCTTGTATTTGCCTGTATATACATCCGGAAAGGCGGGGGGTATGTCAAATTTTGTTTGATGAAATGTTAACTATGTGTTGTTTTTGAGGGCGTCGCATACCTGTCTGCTCTGCCCTCATAAGATTAGCAATCCAGTACCCGTCGTTAGCCTTGAATGGCCTGGCAAATGGCTTCCCCGACCTGTTGTGTGGAGGCCTGGCCTTTCATATCCGGGGTTTTGGGGCCACTGGCAATGGTCTGCTCAATGGCAGTTAAAATACCGTTGTGGGCCGTGTGGTAGCGTTCATCACCTTCACCAAGGAAGTCGAGCATCATCGCACCGGCCCAGATCGTGGCGATAGGGTTGGCAATATTCTTGCCATAGATGTCCGGTGCGGAACCATGAACCGGTTCGAACAACGACGGAAAGGTGCGCTGTGGGTTGAGGTTGGCAGACGGCGCGATGCCAATCGTTCCCGTACAGGCCGGGCCGAGATCGGAAAGAATATCGCCAAACAGATTCGACGCGACAACCACGTCAAAACGTTCCGGCTGCAGGACAAAACGCGCGCATAATACATCGATATGCTGTTTATCCCAGCGAATGTCCGGGTAATGGCTTGCCATGGCTTCAACACGTTCATCCCAGAAAGGCATGCTGATTGCCAGTCCATTAGATTTCGTGGCTGAAGTCAGTGTCTTGCGAGGGCGACTCTGTGCCAGTTCGAAGGCGTAGCGCAGGATGCGATCCACACCACGGCGGGTAAATACGGATTCCTGAATCACCACTTCATGCTCGGTACCAGGATTAACACGCCCACCGAGAGACGAGTATTCCCCTTCGGTATTTTCACGTACGACGTAGAAATCAATATCACCCGCCTGTTTGCCTGCCAGCGGGCAGGGCACGCCGGGGAACAGACGCACCGGACGGAGGTTGACGTACTGATCGAACTCGCGACGAAACTTCAACAGTGATCCCCACAGGGAAACATGATCAGGTACGGTGTCCGGCCAGCCGACGGCGCCGAAATAGATGGCGTCAAAATCCTTAAGCTGCGCATGCCAGTCGTCGGGCATCATTTTGCCGTGGTGCAAATAATACTCACAGCTGGCCCATTCGATCTGCTCAAAACTGAGCGACAAATCCCAGCGTTCGGCAGCCGCCTGCAACACGCGAATGCCTTCTGGCAGAACTTCTTTACCAATACCATCCCCGGGAATGGCAGCAATACGAAAGGTTTTCTTCATACCAGCTCTCACTTATCAGCGATAAAAATTGACTTCCCCTTTATCCTATAATTGACTGATTCATAATTAATCCTGCTAACTGGTGAAACATAAAACACAGATCATGAATAATCTTCCGCTGCTGAATGATTTACGTGTATTTATGCTGGTAGCCCGCCGGGCAGGATTTGCCACAGCGGCAGGAGAGTTAGGCGTTTCACCGGCCTTCATCAGTAAGCGGGTCTCACTGCTGGAACAGACGCTGAATGTGGTGCTGCTGCACCGGACAACGCGTCGTGTCACCATCACGGAAGAAGGGGAGCGCATCTACGAATGGGCGCAGCGCATACTTCAGGATGTGGATCAGATGATGGATGAACTGTCCGATGTACGGCAAATCCCGCAGGGAACGCTGCGCATCATCAGCAGTTTTGGGTTTGGTCGCCGCGTGGTGGCTCCGGCATTATCGGCACTAGCCCGACAGTATCCCCAACTGGAATTACGTTTTGATGTGGAAGACCGGCTGGTGGATCTGGTGAATGAAGGCGTCGATCTGGATATTCGCGTGGGTGACGATATCGCGCCTAATCTCATCGCCCGCAAGCTGGCAAATAATCATCGCATTCTCTGCGCTTCACCGGATTTCGTTGCCCGTCATGGTATGCCAAAGCAACTGAGCGATCTCGCGGCGCTGCCCTGTCTGGTGATCAAAGAACGCGATCATCCGTTCGGCGTGTGGCAACTGCACAGTAAAGAGGGCGTACATTCTATAAAGGTGACCGGCGCGCTGTCATCGAATCACGGCGAAATTGTGCATCAGTGGTGTCTGGACGGGCAGGGGATCGCGCTGCGTTCCTGGTGGGATGTGAGTGACAACATTGCCAGCGGCCATCTGGTGCATATCCTGCCGGACTGCTATCAACCCGCAAACATCTGGGCCGTGTATGTTTCCCGGCTGGCGACATCGGCAAAAATCCGTACCACCGTCGAGTTTCTTCGAAGTTACTTTCAGGCGCATTACCCGCAGCAGTGTGTGGTGGCGAAAGATAATAAATAAGAAAAACAGCATTCTGCCGGACGGGCAAAATGCTGTAGGGGGTTACGCTTCCAGCGGTGCACGCCAGTCATCGGCACCTGATGTACCTGCTGATACGTGTTCCCACTCGATCTTACGGTAAGCCAGAGACACCTGAATCAGCTGCGTAAACTCACGTTTCGTGTCGTCCTGACAGTGCGGCATATGGCAGTCGATATCCACAATGGTGGAGTCCGTCAGGCGAGTCGTGAAGAAGTGCTCTTGTTTGCCTTCAATAGACGTACGATACCAGTGCAATTCTGTGGTCGGTAGCATTTCACCGGACGCCAGTGCGTTGTACAGCAGCGGTACCGCTTTGTTCAGTGCGACGGTAAAAATGAATGGCTTATGTGCGCGTTGACCGCTTGGTTGACCGGACTGCGGATCGGTCGGTACGGTGACGTTATGCTGGAATTCCTGCACCAGCATTTCATCTTCATGTCCCTGAACGTAGATATTGCCCACGGATTCCGCTGTGAATGCCCGATCGGTGATTAACCCCTGAGTTTGGCCCTGGATCGATATATAACAGGGTGTTGGCATGATTAACTCCTTTTCTTAATTGATGCGTCATTATTTAACAATAGTTCTTCATGAGTTCCTGGGGGCCAGGATATTTATATGTTCACATGAATAGCTGATTAATTCATGTTTATAAAGGTTCGAAATCGGATGAGGTAAGTAATATCGCATCACTTTATTACTTATATGAATAAATTAGCGGCGGCTGGCATAATTATAGCGTTGCAAACATTCTCATAACGAGTGTTGGTTGGTTTAAACATCAACTATTTTATATATATTTTATTGTTCAGAAAGTGCCTCGTCATCTAAATATGTAATCATCTTTGTGTATTTTGTTGATTTTTATTTGTTTTATATTTAACCAAATTGACAATGTCAGAGAAAGTCCGGGATCGGATTATTAAGTCGTTTTACATGTGCGTATAGTGTCCGGTAAAAAATAGCCCTGCGTTATTTTTCTACTGCCATTAAAGCAATACTCATGCTTTTTGTCTGTGACGGTATTTCTTTAGATGGCTGAACGGAATGCACCTGGATAACCTGACGGATTAAACTCATGAGCAGCAATAAACAAGGCAGTATCGCCCCGAAAGAACGAATTAATATCCGCTACGTCCCCAAAACGGATGGCCAGACAGCAGAAGTGGAACTACCGCTTAATTTGCTGGTGACGGGAAATCTGAAAGGTAAAGCGGACGATACTCCACTGGACGAACGCCAGCCTGTTTCCATTAACAAAAACAATTTCGATGCTGTCATTGCCGAATCGGATATCCGCCGGGATTTCACCACGCCGTCGGTGCTTAATGAAACCCCTGGTGCGCGGATGGATATCAATCTGAAAGTGAAATCCATGACCGATCTTTCACCAGATAATATTGCCGCTCAGGTACCGGAGTTGAAAAAACTGCTGGAGCTGCGTGAAGCGCTGGTCGCGCTGAAAGGGCCAATGGGCAATATTCCGTCTTTCCGCGCCCAACTTCAGGCGCTGCTGGATAACGAAGAAACCCGCGAGCAGCTGATTCAGGAGCTGGGTCTCGCCAGTCAGAAATAACTTTGTACAAGGATTTCAGTATGTCTCAACAGGAAGAACTTGCTCCGGTCAGCGCCACACCAGCGGCTACCTCATCCCTGCTGGATGAAATTATGTCGCAAACCCGGTTTCAACCCGATTCCGAAAGTTACGATATTGCGCGTCATGGCGTCACTGCCTTTATTTCAGCCCTGCTGCAAAGCGACAACGATGCTGAGCCGATCGATATTCTCGCTGTTAATACCATGATTGCAGACATCGACGAGCGCATGGGGCGGCAGATGGATCTCATCGTTCACTCCCCCGAATTTCAGGAACTGGAATCATTTTTGCGTTCGCTGAAACTGCTGGTGGAACGAGCAGATACGCGAGAAAATATCAAAATCTATGTCGTGCATGCGACTCAAGAGGAACTGCTCGACGATTTCGAGTTCGCACCTGAAATTACTCAGTCCGGTTTTTATAAGCACGTTTACTCCAGCGGCTACGGCCAGTTTGGTGGAGAACCGGTCGCGGCGATTATTGGTAACTATGCGTTTAAAAACACTGCCGCGGATATGAAACTGCTGAAATATATCAGCACGGTCAGTGCGATGGCGCACGCTCCCTTCCTGTCATCTGTCTCTGCAGAATTTTTCGGTCTGGATACCTGGGCTGAACTGCCGGGGATAAAAGATCCCGCGGCTATCTTTGAAGGCCCGGCTTACAGTAAATGGCGTGCTCTTCGCGATGCTGAAGACTCTCGTTACCTTGGCCTTACCGCACCTCGTTTTCTGTTGCGCCAACCTTATGCGCCTGGTGAAAATCCGGTGAAAAGTTTTAACTACCGTGAAGATGTCAGCCGCAATCACGAAGATTATCTCTGGGGTAACACGGCATTTCTGTTGGCTTCAAATATGGCGGAAAGTTTTGCGAAATACCGCTGGTGTCCAAATATTGTTGGTCCGCAAAACGGCGGAGCAGTTAAGGATCTGCCCGTACATCTGTACGAAGCAATGGGGCAGTTGCAGGCGAAAATTCCAACAGAAGTGCTGATTACTGATCGCCGTGAGTTCGAACTGGCTGAAGAAGGTTTCATCACGCTCACTATGCGTAAGGGCAGTGATAACGCCGCCTTCTTTTCTGCCAACTCTGTACAAAAGCCCAAAGTATTTCCGAACACGCCGGAAGGAAAAGAGGCCGAAACCAACTACAAATTGGGGACGCAACTGCCTTACCTCTTCATCATTAGCCGTCTGGCGCATTACATCAAAGTATTGCAACGCGAGCAGATTGGCTCATGGAAAGAGCGTGGCGATCTCGAACGAGAACTGAATGCCTGGATCCGTCAGTATGTCGCCGATCAGGAAAACCCACCAGCTGAAGTTCGCAGCCGTAAACCGCTGCGTCAGGCGAAGATTGAGGTACTGGACGTTGAAGGTGAACCGGGTTGGTATCAAGTTGCACTCTCCGTTCGACCCCACTTCAAATACATGGGTGCCAGCTTCGACTTGTCTCTGGTCGGTCGTCTGGACAGGGAGTAACCATTGTGGTGGAACGGGGCATTGGTGGGAGCTTATTTGAACGTATTAGCGAGGCGGCTATGTTGTCGCCGCGCCGGAAACCCAAAATGGCGTTGCTGCGTTCCATCATGCAGAACCTGCAAAACATCCTCAATACCCGTTCCGGCAGTTGTTATGGCTCTCCTGAGTTAGGGATTGCTGATTTAAACGACGAAGCTCTCGTTTCCCGCGATTTTCGCCGTGAAATCGGACAAGGGCTTCATGATTGCATCCTGCGGTACGAACCACGTATCGCGGATGCTGCCGTGACTGCCGCTGCATCGGATGGCTACTCCCCGCTGGAGTTACGTTTTCACATTATGGCTCAGGTGGATTTTGAAGATGCAGTCGATGTCCTGGAATTTGACATTCTGCTGGATAGCCATCAGCGCTTTCAGGTGGAGTGAACATCATGGCATTTGAGGAACGTTACTATCGTGAGGAGCTGGATTACCTTCGTCAGTTAGGCAAGTTACTGGCTGAGGAAAAGCCACACCTTGCCCGTTTTCTGTCTGAAAAGGCGGGGGATCCTGATGTAGAACGTCTGATGGAGGCATTTGCTTTCCTTTCTGGTGGGCTCCGGCAAAAGCTGGAAGATGAGTTTCCGGAGTTTACGCACGGTATTATTCGGATGCTCTGGCCTAATTATCTCCGTCCGGTACCTGCCATGACGGTGATTGAATACCAACCTAAAAACCGACTTAATGCGCCTGTTCAGGTTTGTCGTAATGAGCTGGTCAGATCCCGAACTGTACATGGGTCACTCTCGCCTGGGAAAGGAGCACTGGCTGAAAGTGAAGAGGCCTTGCCTCCCGTTTGCCATTTCACTCTCGCGCGGGACGTCTGGTTACAGCCAGTACAAATACAGGATGTATGCAATAGTAGTTCCCTCAAAGAAGGCATCATTGATGTCGATTTTGCCGCAGCAGCTGGTATTTCCCCTCGCGCTCTGGATCTCAACAAGCTCACTTTCTGGCTGGGAAATGAAGATGACTATACCCGCCATCAATTGTATTTGTGGTTCAGTGAACGGCTGATCGACGCTGAACTCATTGCCGGGGAATTTAAGGTACCGTTACCCAATTTATGGCTGGAGGCCGCCGGGTTTGAACGGGGAGATGCATTGTTACCGTGGCCGAAAAACGTCCACAATGGTTACCGTGTTCTCCAGGAGTATTTTTGTTATCCGGAGAGTTTCTTTTTCTTTCATCTGAAGGATGTTGCCACGTTACCGGAGGATTTTCCGGTCAATGCCTTCACGTTGCGTCTGCGTTTTAACCAGCCTCTGCCGGTTGATATTAAGCTGCGCCAGAATTCATTGCGGCTTTACTGTACACCCGCCGTCAATCTGTTTGTCCATCACGCAGAACCTGTCAGACCGGATGGTGGCATGACGCAGTATCCGCTGCGTGCCAGCCATAAGTATCCGGATGCTTATGACATTTTCCGGGTGGAATCAGTATCCAGCAATCTTCAGAATGCAGACAGCCCGTCAGGGCGTGGCAATAAAACCCGGGTATGGGCGGAATTCGAAAGTTTCAATCACCAGATTGAATACAGTCGCCAGCGCGAGGTGGTGTACTGGCATCACCGGACAAAAACATCCCTGTTTCATCAAGGGCTTGATCACGCAATTGCTTTTGTCCATGCCGATGGCAGCATTCCTGGGATTTCCCGGTTGAAAGGGGAAGTGATCACCGCATCGCTGATTTGTACCAACCAGATGTTACCTGCTGAGCTACATACGGGCGACATCTGTGTCGCCATTGGTAAAAATCCGGCCGTCGCCTCTTTTAGTAACGTCACTCGTCCAACACGACCGTTGTACCCCGTTACAGATGGAGATATGCACTGGTCGCTTATTTCCAGCATGAATCTGAATTATCTCTCCTTGCTGGACAGGGATGTGCTGGTACAGATCCTTCGCACCTTCGATCTGCCAGGTGTTCACCACCCTCAACAGGCCAGACTTTCACGGCAAAAGCTGGATGCCATTGAGAAAATGGAAACCCGGCCTGTGGACAGATTATTTAAGGGTATCCCCGTCAGAGGACTTGCCACAACGCTATGGATCAATCCCGCGCCGTTTGTTTGTGAGGGTGAGGTATATCTGCTGGGGGCCGTGTTGTCAGCGTTTTTTTCTCTGTATGCCAGCATCAACTCGTTCCACTGTCTCAAAATCATTAACACGGAAAGTCAGGAGGCTTGGGAATGGCAAAGCAGTGGCCAACACGCCCTGATGTAGCGTTACAGAGACCGCTATCGGCAGATGTTCGCGGTATGAATTTTTACATGTTGCTGGAGTCGCTGTATCGCCGCTATGACAAGTCAGGGTGTGAGCCCTCGCTGCGAACTGAGCCGGGAAAGGAAGTAGTGCTTTTCAAATCTGACGCTGGTATCGCCTTTCCTGGTAGTGACTTAAGCGTGCTTGAACGCAACGATTCCGGGCAATTTTCACTGACTACAAAATTTCTCGGTTTATCCGGCAGTCAGTCTCCGTTGCCAGGTTATTACCTGGACCAGATGGCGCTGGAGTCCGCTCAGAATGAAGAAGGATTAAAGGATTTCCTCGATCTGTTCAGCCACCGTTGGACGCAATTTGCATACCACGCCTGGCGTAAGTACCGCTATTACATCTGTTTTCGCAACGGGGGCACGGATCACTTTTCGCAGCGGATGTATGCCCTTGTAGGGCTGGGTAGCCAAAGCATTCGCAACAGGCTTGCTATCAATCACAGCAAAATGCTGGCCTACGCTGGCGTGCTGGCAACGCCGGGGCGCGCGCCGGAAGTGATTTGTAACCTCGTCTCCCACTGTTTTGACCTACCGGTGGTGGCTATCAAAAGCTGGCAACTACGCTGGGTTGCAATTACGCCGTCTGAACAGAACCGGCTTGGTGAGCGCACACCAAAAAAGAAAACTGCGGGGCATATCCCGGGCAAGTCGGTGCTGGGCGTCAATTTTACGCTTGGCGCACGGGTGCCGGATCGTAGCGGTAAATTCCTGCTGCAGATTGGTGACTTGTCGATGGCGCGTTATCTCTCATTTTTGCCGGATGGTGAAAATCATCAGGCTCTGAAGATGTTTATCTCTTTTTTGTTGCGCGACCAGTTTGCCTGGGATTTACAGCTGTGTCTGGCAGCAGATGAGGCAAAAGGAATGCTGCTCGGAGACAGGTCCAGCACCTGCCTGGGAAGAACCAGCTTCATTGGTCAGCCGAAGGTGCCGCCTTCCGTCACCCTCCACATCAGGGAATAATTTTATGGAGCAGTCCGTGGTTGAAGAAAAACAACAACATAACAATGTATCACTGACGTTACAGGTGATGAATGGCAACGAACTGGAAAGTGGTCGTGCTGCGAAATGCCTTTTCTCCGCTGACGGAGGAGATATTGGCCACGCGGGGGAGTGTCACTGGCCGGTACAGGATCGTGCAGGCTCCATCACGGGTCGCGCCTGCACGATTGTTCAGCATGACGGTGCATTCTGTTTACGTAGCCTGATGCCTGGATTAATGATCAATCTGGCCCCCGTCACCACCGACGCCGGGTTGGTACGCTTGTGCCAGGGTGATGAGATCAGCCTTGGCGCGCTGGCGCTAAAAGTCTTTCTGCATGAAGGAAAACGCATCAGCTATGACGAGCAGATGGCGACACCAGAAAGCATTGTTATACGTCGTGATAGCCTGGCAGAGGCGCTGATATCCACAGACGGTCAACCTGAATATCCTGGCATGCAGCACCGTCATCAACTGACGCCTACCGTGGTCAATGGTTTCTCGGCTGACCCTCTTCAGGTACTTCAGACCGAGAGCCTGACACAGTTTTCTGCGGCCTCTCTACAACAGCGCACGGTGCCGTTGTCCGATCTAAAGGCGAACGGGGGAATCGACAACCCATTTATGGATCTGCCACCGGTGTACGCCGATCCGCAGGACGACGAGACCTCGCTGGCAGACATGGCGCATAAACACCTTGCGGTAACACCGTTGCTGCGTGGCTTAGGCAGTTCGCTCAGTGTACAAAATACTCAGGACGCAGATGCCTTTCTGGAGGAATCAGGACGCGCGCTTCAGGCCGCCATTCAAGGGCTGCTCGATCTCCAGCACAGCCAGAACAGCCTGTCGGATAAGCATCTGCGCCCGCTGGAGGATAACCCATTACGCCTGAACCTTGATTACTCCACAGCGCTGGAAGTGATGTTTGCAGAGGGTAAAAGTCCGGTGCATCTGGCAGCACCTGCGGCTATTCGCGAGAGCCTGCGCAATGTACGCCATCATGAAGAAGCTAACCGCGCCGCTATTGCCGAAGCATTGAGGGTGATGCTTGATGCCTTCTCGCCGCAGAACCTGATGCGTCGGTTTGTACAGTATCGTCGTAGCCATGAATTGCGACGCGAACTGGATGACGCAGGTGCATGGCGGATGTACAGCCATTATTACGAAGAGCTGGCGTCCGATCGTCAGCAGGGTTTCGCCATGCTGTTTAATGAAGTGTATGCCCAGGTGTATGACCGGGTATTGCGTGAGAAACAGCGGGAGCAGGAAGCATGACGTTGAAGATGTTTCTGGTCAGCATCCTGATGATGGTCATGTTAACCGGCTGCGAAACGGCGAAAAAAATTGGCCAGGTTATTAGCGATCCAAACATTCAGGTGGGCGCGCTGGCGGAGCAACCTTCGGAACTCACCGTCACCCTGCTCACTGAGCAGGATACCAATATCAATAGCGACGGAGACCCCGCCCCCATTGATGTTCAACTGGTTTATCTGAGCGATGACTCAAAACTGCAGTCTGCTGATTATGACCAGATAGCCACCACGCCACTGCCGGATGTCCTCGGGAAAAACTATATCGAACATCAGGATTTTACCCTGCTCCCGGACACCATCAAAACCCAACCGCCAGTAAAACTGGACGCAAAAACACAGTTTATCGGTGTCGTGGCTTATTTTTCTGACGACCAGACCAGTGAATGGAAACAGACAGAATCGGTAGAAGGTACGGGACATCGTTACCGTCTGTTGGTTCATGTGCGGCAGAACAGCATTGAGATAAAAAAAGAGGACGACTGACCATGGCAACAATGAAAAACAGAGTGATTTGGCAGGAAGGCCTGTTTGCTCTGCCGCAGCATTTTCAGCAACAGCAGCGCCATAGTGACTACATCCTGAGTGAGCGGTTGGGTGCGCTGGCGAATTTTGCCTGGGGATTTACCGAATTGTCGATCAACGATGAGCTGCTCGCGCAGGGTAAAATCATGATTAACCGGGCATCGGGCTGCATGCCAGACGGGACCGTGTTCCGTATTCCTGATCAGGATTTACTACCAGCGCCTTTTCAACCTGATGATCTGGCAACGCCGGAAAGCCATGATATTTATCTCGCACTGCCAGTCATTAGCGACGTCATTAATGAAATTAAAGGGTTACGCAGTGCAGGGCAAAGCTCCGAACGCTACCAACTTACCCTGACTGACGTCCGTGATTTGCACACGGATGGAGGGGACGTGCAACCGCTGTCGCTCGGCCAACTGGCACCGAAAATTGTCAGCGGTGCAGACGATCTCAGCGCGATGGCGGTATTACCGTTGTGCCGTATTCGCAGCCGGTTGTCCGGCGGCGCGTTGGCACTGGACGAAAGTTTCATTCCAACTTGCCAGACTGTTCGCGTCAGCACTGCACTGGAGCGATTTGTTGGCGAAGTCCAGGGGCTCATTGCCACCCGTGCGGCTGATCTGGCAAAACGTATTGGTTCCCCGGAGCAAAGCGGTATTGCAGATGTAGCAGAATTTATGATGTTGCAGATGCTTAATCGCTATCAGATGCATTTTTCGCATCTGGCCTGTCTGCACGTGCTGCATCCACAAGCGTTTTACCTCGATTTAATCCGTGTGCTGGGTGAATTGATGACCTTTACAGAAACCAGTCGTCTCCCTTGTACTGTTGAACCTTATGATCATCGTGATCTCACTCAGTCATTCAAAACCGTTATTCCGGAACTGCGCCGGGCGTTAAATATCGTTCTGCGCCCACGCGCGCAAAACCTGCCGCTGATTTTCACAGAAGGCGTTTACCTGGCGACGGTCAACGATCCGGAACTCCTGCAATCCGGGGTGTTTGTTCTGGCTGTACGTGCGCGGATGCAGCATAACCAGCTAATCCTTCAATTTACCCAGCAGTCAAAGATCGCGGCGACCGACAAAATCCGCAATATGGTCAGCGTGCAGGTACCGGGAATTCCGCTGCGGCCGCTTCCTGCTGCCCCGCGCCAGTTGCCGTATCACGATGGCTATGTCTATTTCGAGCTCGAAAAAGGCGCTGCGACCTGGCAGGACGTTGTAAAGGCCGGAGCGCTGGCGATGCATATTTCTGGCACCTTCCCGGATCTGGATATGCAACTGTGGGCGATCAGAGGTTAACACCATGAGCGAGCAGTTTGTCTTTTCCCATGGCGGAAACCGCGTTCCGGTAACAGAAGACTCACCGGAACTGTCAGGTGCTTTTTCACCTGAAATGGTAGAGGAGAGCGTCCGTCGCCAGTATCGCCTGGCGCTTCGCGGCAATAGTCTGAATCCAATGATTGATGCTGCTACGCCGCTGTTGGGCATGGTGATGCGGCTGACTACCATGAACAGTCATGCTATGCCGGAACATCTTTTTGCGCAGGTCGTGACTGATGTGCAGGCAGTGGAGCAGCTTCTCCAGGAGCAGGGGTATGAGCCCGGTGTCATCGTCTCGTTTCGCTACATTCTTTGCACATTTATCGACGAGGCAGCATTGGGTAATGGCTGGTCGAACAAAAACGAATGGATAAAGCAGTCGTTACTGGTGCATTTCCACAATGAGGCATGGGGAGGCGAAAAGGTTTTCATCCTGCTCGAACGTCTGATGCGCGAACCAAAACGCTATCAGGATCTGCTGGAATTTCTGTTTCTTTGTTTTTCCATTGGTTTTCGCGGTCGCTACAAAGTCGCGCAACATAGTCAGGATGAATTTGAACAGATTTACCGTCGTTTGCACCATGTACTGTATCCGCTTCGCGGCGAGGCACCATTTCCGCTATTGCATCTCGATCAAAAAAGGCAGGGCGGACGTTATCAGCTAATAAAACGTCTGACGATCAAACACATCCTGTCAGGCGGGCTCACACTGCTGGCGCTGATTTATTTCTTTTATTTATTGCGCCTTGATGCTCAAACCCAGGACATTCTCCACCAGTTAAACCGGCTTCTCGCCAGGTAAGGACACCCCATGATTCAAATTGATTTGCCGACGCTGGTTAAACGCCTTAATACCTTCACGAAACAGGCGCTGGAGATGGCAGCTTCAGAGTGCATGAGTCAGCAGGCAAGCGAAATCACCGTAAGCCATGTGTTACTACAGATGCTTGCTATTCCGCGTAGTGATCTTCGTGTCATTACTGAGCAGGCGGATATCACTACAGATGTGTTGCGCCAGGCGCTGACGGTAGAAAACTATGCCACCACCCGTCAGGTGGACGCTTACCCGGCGTTTTCCCCTCTGTTGGTCGAATGGCTGAAAGACGCGTGGCTACTGGCTTCAGCTGAAATGCAGATGACGGATCTCCGAGGGGGCGTCCTGCTGTTGGCGCTTCTGCACACTCCGCAGCGTTATGTATCTGTGCAGGCGGCAAGACTTCTGACAGCCATTAACCGTGATCGCCTGCAGCAGGATTTTAGCCAATGGACAGAGACATCGGCAGAATCTGTTGTGCTGAATGAGAGCGAGCATTCCACCACGGCGAATATGAATGGTGATGACAGTCTGCTTGCCCGCTATGCGAAAAATATGACTGCCGATGCCCGCCATGGCAGGCTTGATCCGGTTTTGTGCCGTGATAACGAAATCGACCTGATGATCGATATTCTCTGTCGTCGCCGTAAAAATAATCCTGTGGTAGTCGGCGAGGCTGGCGTAGGGAAAAGTGCGTTAATTGAAGGGCTTGCTTTGCGTATTATCGCGGGGAGGGTGCCGGATAAACTGCGTGACACTGACATTATGACCCTGGACTTAGGCGCATTACAGGCCGGTGCATCGGTGAAAGGCGAGTTCGAAAAGCGTTTTAAGGGACTGATGGCAGAGGTGGTTCAGTCACCCAAACCCATCATTTTATTTATCGATGAAGCACATACGCTGATTGGCGCGGGTAATCAACAGGGCGGTCTGGATGTTTCGAATCTGCTGAAACCGGCGCTGGCTCGCGGTGAACTGAAAACCATTGCTGCCACGACATGGAGTGAATACAAAAAGTATTTCGAGAAAGATGCCGCTTTGTCACGCCGTTTCCAGCTAGTGAAGGTGAGTGAACCGAACGCAGCGGAGGCAACCATCATTCTGCGCGGTCTTTCGGCTGTTTATGAACAGTCCCACGGAGTGCTAATCGATGATGATGCTTTGCAAGCCGCCGCAGCGTTGAGTGAACGTTATCTTTCCGGCCGTCAGTTACCGGACAAAGCGATTGACGTGCTGGATACAGCCTGCGCCCGTGTCGCAATTAATCTCTCTTCACCACCGAAGCAAATTTCAGCACTGACTACAGAATGCCATCAATTCGAAGCGGAAATTCGTCAGCTTGAACGTGAGATGCGTATCGGATTACGTACCGATGCATCACGCCTGAAAGAGATTCACGAGCAGTATGAATCGACACAAATAGCGTTACAGACGCTGGAAGATGCCTGGCATCAGCAGCAGTCGCTGGTGCAGGAAATCATTGAACTACGCCAGACGCTATTGAGTGATACAGAAAGCGTGTCCAGTACCGTTACCACCGGGCAATTGACAACGCTCACCGCGCAACTTGATGCGTTACATAATGAACAACGCCTGGTCTCGCCGCATGTGGACAAAAAGCAGATTGCCGCCGTGATCGCTGAATGGACTGGCGTGCCGCTCAATCGCCTGTCGCAAAACGAAATGTCGATGATTACCGACCTGCCCCAGTGGCTGGGCGAAACGATCAAAGGCCAGACACTGGCGATTAGCCATCTCCATAAACACCTGCTGACTGCCCGGGCTGATTTACGTCGGCCAGGTCGCCCGCTGGGTGCATTTTTGCTGGTAGGGCCAAGCGGTGTGGGAAAAACCGAAACTGTGCTGCAACTGGCGGATTTACTCTATGGTGGTCGACAGTACCTTACCACTATTAACATGTCGGAATTTCAGGAGAAGCATACTGTCTCGCGGCTGATTGGTTCTCCGCCAGGCTATGTGGGCTACGGTGAGGGGGGCGTACTGACCGAGGCCATCCGGCAGAAACCGTATTCGGTGGTGTTGCTTGATGAAGTAGAAAAAGCGCATCCGGATGTGCTCAATCTGTTTTATCAGGCATTCGACAAAGGCGAAATGGCGGATGGTGAAGGCCGTCTCATTGACTGTAAAAATATCCTTTTTTTCCTCACCTCTAATCTCGGGTATCAGGTCATCGCTGAATATGCGGAGGATCCTGCGGTCATGCAGGAGGTGTTGTATCCGGTTCTGGCTGATTTCTTTAAACCTGCGCTGTTGGCACGTATGGAGGTAATCCCCTGGCTGCCACTATCGAAGGAGACGCTCGCCATCATCATCGCGGCGAAGCTGGATCGCCTGGATAGCGTATTGCGCTCCCGTTTTGGCGCCGAAGTCGAAATAACACAGGCAGTAACAGATGAAATCATGCAGCGTGTCACTCGTGGCGAGAATGGTGCCCGTATGCTGGAGTCGATCATCGACGGTGAAATGTTACCTCCGCTATCGCTTTTGCTATTACAGAAAATGGCAGCCAATACGGCAATTGCCCGAATTCGGGTATCTGCAGAAGACGGTACGTTCACGGCTCAGATTGAAGATGCTGACATGCCAGACCCGGTGAGTGAAGGCGCGTTATGAGTAATGCCATTCGCTGGTTGCTCAGCATGTTGTTAATAACGACCCCGGTGTTTGCCGGGGATGCACCACCCGTTGAATCTGACGGGCTGGCGCTGTTACAAGCCATGAGCATCTGCCGGAGAGAAGCTGCTGCGCTGGAGCGTCTTGATTGTTACGACCATGTTCTCACTCCAGAACACGAGAAGGGGTTCGATGGCGCACTGGTTAAAGCTCGTTACTCAGGCGAAACATGGCAGCGAGCAGTCGAACAGGAGAAACAACGAACTGGCGATACCACCACGCTACTGGTTAAGCAAACGGGAGGGGAGCGCCCTGTTGTGGTGATCACCACGCCAGCCATTGGTAACCTGCCACCTCGCCCTGTGCTGATGTTCAGTTGCGTCGACAACATTACCCGTATGCAGGTAGCGCTGATGCAGGCACGAAAAGAAAACGATATTCCCGTGGTACTGAATGTCGATGGACGGCAATTCCGCAGCCGCTGGTTTATCCGTGAAAACGGTATGCTCCTGGAATCCAGTCGTGGCTTAGCCGGAATTGATGAGATCAAACAACTTTTCGGCGCGAAGGTACTCACCGTGGATCTGGGGACAGAAGGTGCCGCCGGTAAGCTGGTTTTTACGATAGACGGGCTGGCGCAGGCGATTGAGCCGCTGCGGGAAACCTGCCACTGGACCGGGGAATAAGGAGCGCACCTATGGATTTACGTAATCCTGATACCTGGATTTCACACCTCCTTGAAACACTGCCGGAAGAGAAACAATCTTGCGCGTTGAGTGACGACAATCCTCACTGGGAATTTATTGAGAGTGAAATCGTTAAGCTGGGGTCACTCGCGCATAATCAGCTTGATTTACCTGAACTTCAACGCCGTGGACTCCAGCTTTTAGCTTCAGAAAGTAAGGATGTACGTCTTCTGGCACATCTGTTGCGCACCCTACAGCATACTGGCGACCATCTTCTGGCCGTCCGGCTTCTGGCGTTGTATGTCGAGCATTTCTGGCTGACTGCCTGGCCGCAGAATGCTACGCAGAAGAAGCGGTTTGCCGATCAGATACTGAAACGTTTTGAGAAGGGGATTGACGGGTTCACTACGGCTGCAAATGCAACACAGCGGGATGCATTACTGGGTGAGCTTGCCAGGCTGGCGCAACTCTGGAAAGCGCATGAAGCGTCAGCTCTGGCGCAAGCAACTGATGAGCTGGCGATATTGTATCGACATGCTTTTCAGGATGCTGCACCGGCGACAGTAACAAGTCCAGCAGTTGCGACTCCTGTTGCAGCACAGCCTGGTGCTCCCATAGCACCCGCTCCGACTGTGAGTGTTAATAGCCACGATGATAAAGCCTGGCGCGAGACCTTGCTGAAGGTGGCAGAAATTCTTTGCGAACGTCATCCGGAGTCACCACTGGGGTATCGCTTGCGCCGCCATGCGCTATGGCAATCCATTTCCAGCACACCGCAGTCTGAAGCTGATGGACGCACCCCGCTGGCAGCGGTTTCTGCAGACATGGTCGCAGACTACCAGAATCGATTGAATAATGCCGATATCACGCTCTGGCAGCAGGTGGAACAAAGCCTGTTGCGGGCACCGTATTGGCTGGACGGCCACCATCTCTCTGCTCGTATCGCACAACAACTTGGACATACCGATATTGCAGACGCAATCCGTGATGAAGCGAGCCGCTTCCTGCAACGCCTGCCGGGTTTGACCCTGTTGAAATTCAGCGATCGCACCTCTTTTATTAACGATACCACCCGGCAATGGCTGGAAAACACGGCTGTTTCAACACCAGTAACAGCCGATCTTTCAGCGAGCGAAGATACCCGTCTGGTCTGGCAATGTTTTGAAGAACAGGGGCTGGAAGCAGCCTTGCATTTGCTTGAACAGCAGCCCGAGGGGGAACTACGTACGCGGTTTTATCGTGAATGGCTTGGGGCTCAAATGCTTGAAGCCACCGGACTGAAACAGCTGGCACGTCAGCATTACGGCACATTACACCAGTCAGCTTGCCACATTTCGCTGGCGGAGTGGGAACCTGCGCTGCTGCAGCATCTGGAAGAACAGATAAAAGAATAACAAGGAGCTTTTGTGTTCAGAATACCGACACCCCGCATTTTTGCCGGGTTGAAATCATTGCTCAGGCCCGCAATGCCCCGGCTGACGGTGTCCGCCGCCTGGTTATTGGCACTGGCATGGATTTTTCTACTGGTATGGATTTGGTGGAAGGGCCCAGCGTGGACGCTGTATGGCGAGTCATGGCTTAAGCCGCTGACGAATCGCTGGCTTGCGACAGCGGTATGGGGGCTGATTGTGCTGGTGTGGCTCACGGTAAGAGTCATGAAGCGACTGCAACAGATAGAAAAGCAGCAGAAGGAACAGCGTCAGGAAATTCAGGATCCGCTGTTCCAGGAGATTAACTATCAACAACGTTATCTGGATCGCTGGCTGCTGCGTTTTCAACGCCATCTTGATAGCCGACATTATCTGTGGCAACTGCCGTGGTATATGGTTATCGGCCCGCGGCAGAGTGGTAAAACCACGCTGGTAAGGGAAGGGTTCCCGTCCGATATTCTCTATACCCCGGAGAGTTCACGCGGTGTAGAACAACGAGTGACTGTTACGCCGCATGTTGGCAAACAGGCTGTCATCTTTGATATTGACGGTGCGCTAATCGCGAGCGGAGATGATGATCTGTTACACCGTCGATTGCGGGAACACTGGCTGGGCTGGTTGTCGCAGAAACGAGCACGTCAGCCGCTCAACGGCGTTATTCTGACACTCGACCTCCCGGATTTGCTCACGGCGAATAAAACCCGGCGTGAGCAGCTTTTACAATTGCTTCGCAGTCGTTTCCAGGAGGTTCGCCAACAACTTCATTGTCGGTTGCCCGTCTACCTCGTGCTGACAAAACTGGATTTGCTGTCGGGGTTTTCCGCGCTATTTCATTCACTGGAGAAAAAAGATCGCGATACCGTTCTTGGCGTGACGTTTACCCGGAATGCCCATGAAAAAGATGAGTGGCGAACAGAACTGAATGTATTCTGGCAGGAATGGGGGCAGCGAATGAACCATGCTCTGGCGGATCGCATGCTTGCGCAGAGTAGTGCAGCACCGCGCAGTTCTCTGTTCAGTTTCTCACGCCAAATGCAGGGGGCAGGCACTCAGCTGACAACGCTCATTGACGGTTTACTCGATGGTGAAGGTAACGATGTCATGCTGCGTGGTGTTTATCTCACTTCTTCGGCGCAGCGCGGACAGGTGGATGATATCTTTATGCAGTCTGCTGCCCGGCAATATGGCCTTGGCAGCCGTTCCCTTACGGCCTGGCCGCTGGTGGAAAGCTCGCCATATTTTACACGCATGCTGTTTCCTCAGGTATTGCTGGCAGAGCCTAATCTTGCGGGTGAAAACAGCGTCTGGCTAGCTGAGTCCCGCCGCCGTCTCTCCTGGTTCTCGGCCGCTGGTGGTGTAGTGATGCTGTCGCTAATTGGTGGCTGGCATCATTACTACAACAGTAACTATGACGCGGGTGTCACTGTGCTCAGGCAGGCAAAATCTTTTATGGCAATCCCGCCGCCACAGGGCAAGGACGAGAATGGCGACCTGCAGCTTCCACTGTTAAATCCGTTACGCGATGCGACGCTTGCTTATGGTGACTGGGGTGATCATAACCGGTTAGCGGATATGGGGCTGTATCAGGGAACGCGCATTGGTCCCTATGTTGAACAGACGTATCTGCAACTGCTGGCGCAGCGTTATATGCCCGCCGTTCTGAATGGTCTGATGAATGATCTGAATAACGCTCCACCAGAAAGTGAAGAGAAGCTTGCCGTATTGCGCGTTATTCGCATGCTGGAGGACAAAAGCGGGCGTAATAACGCCGTGGTGAAACAGTACATGGCGAAGCGCTGGAGCGAAAAATTTCATGGGCAGCGTGATGTTCAGGTGCAACTTATGTCGCATCTGGACTATGCGCTTAATCGTACGGACTGGCATGCACAGCGACTGGTGGGGGATGGCGATGCGATCAGCCGCTGGGCGCCTTATGAGAAGCCGGTTGTTGCAGCTCAGAAAGAACTGAGCAAGCTGCCGGTCTATCAGCGGGTTTATCAAAGTCTGAAAACCCGCGCTCAGGGTGTGTTACCCGCCGATCTTAACCTTCGGGATCAGACTGGCGCCGCGTTCGATCGGATTTTTGTCGCCGGGGATGACGAAAAACTTATCATCCCGCAATTTCTTACCCGCTACGGTCTGCAAAATTACTTTGTGAAACAGCGGGATGAGCTTATTGAACTCACGGCAATGGATTCATGGGTGCTCAATCTGACACGCAGCGTCAGTTATAGCGACGCAGACAGAGAGGAGATCCAACGGCAACTGACAGAACAGTATTTGAGTGATTACACCGCCACCTGGCGAGCCGGTATGGATAACCTGAATGTCCGTGACTATGAGTCTGTCGCAGAGATGACCGGCGCGCTGGAGCAAATCATTAGCGGTGATCAGCCTTTCCAGCGGGTACTGGTGACGCTTCGTGACAATACGCAACCAACCAGACTTTCGGAGAAACTCGATGAAAAAGCCAGAGACGCATTACTGGCAGAGCCGGATTACCGCCTGCTGACTCGCCTCGGGCAGGAGTTTTCGGCAGAAAATAGTACGTTGGCAGAGCAGAAGGAAAAAACCAGTACTTTACAGGCTGTCTATCAGCAACTGACAGAACTGCACCGGTATCTACTGGCAATCCAAAATGCGCCGGTACCAGGGAAATCAGCGTTAAAAGCCGTGCAGTTGCGGTTGGATCAAAACAGCAGCGATCCGATTTTTGCAACCCGGCAACTGGCTAAAAACCTGCCCGCTCCGCTAAACCGATGGGTTGGTAAACTGGCAGATCAAGCCTGGCACGTTGTGATGGTGGAAGCCGTTCATTATATGGAACTGGACTGGCGTGACAATGTAGTCGAAACCTTTAATACCCAACTGGCTGATAAGTATCCTTTTAATCCACAAGCCAAAGAAGATGCCTCGCTTGATGCGTTTGAACGGTTCTTTAAGCCGGATGGTGTTCTGGATACGTTTTATCAGCAGAACCTGAAGCTGTTTATTGAAAACGATCTGAGCCGGGATGACGACGATAACGTGATTATTCGTGAAGATATCCTCAGCCAGCTAGATGCAGCGCAGAAAATTCGTGACATTTTCTTTAGTCGCCAGAATGGATTAGGCGCGCAATTCGCAGTTGAAACGGTGTCGTTGTCGGGTAACAAGCGACGCAGCGTACTTAACCTTGATGGTCAACTGGTGGATTATGCGCAAGGGCGTAATTATACCGCGCATCTGGTCTGGCCGAATAATATGCGTGAAGGAAACGAGAGTAAGTTGACACTGATAAGTGCCGGTAATAGCAACTCACCCCGCAGCATCGCTTTTAGCGGCCCATGGGCACAGTTCAGATTGCTTGGCGCGGGGCAGTTAACGGGCGTACAGGAGGGAACATTTACGGTTCGCTTTAATATCGATGGCGGCTACATGGTTTACCGTGTACATACGGATACAGAAGACAATCCATTTACCGGAGGGTTATTCAGCCAGTTCCATCTCCCGGATACGTTGTACTGAACAAAAAAATCTGCGCCGGAAGAGCAATCCGGTGCGGTTCTTATTTTATATTAATTATTTGTGATAATGAGGAATTGTCATGGCGAATATTATTTATCTGACACTTAATGGTCAAATGCAGGGGTTAATTTCTGCAGGTTGCTCCTCTGTGGATTCAATTGGTAATAAAGCGCAACTTAGTCATCGTGATCAAATCATGGTACTGGCACTTACCCATGGATTAACTCGCCAGCAAAATGTGAATCATCAAACGTTGAGACTGGTTAAACCGGTTGACAAATCATCCCCATTACTGGGGAAGGCAATTAATGAAAACGAGGTATTAAGCTGCGATTTTAGTTTTTATCGAACAAATCGGACCGGCCTGAATGAATGTTATTATAAGCTTAAATTAACAAATGCCAGAATCTCCAGTATTCAACTACACAATCCTCATACTATCCATGACAGTGAGGGGCAGCCGGAAGAATCAATAGATCTAACTTATGAATCCATTAGCTGGGAGCATTGTATTGCGGGTACAAGTGCTTATAGCCTGTGGAGTGAACGTATATTCTAAATGCTGTATCCAAAAGAAATACTGAAATGAAGGGGTATTAAGACCGGCTCCATTTTGTAAAGTCGTCAGTAATGTATGAACAATTTGGGTATCACTTCAGAAAATAAACGCTTTCAATCCTTCAATAGTCTGTTGAGTAAAGAAAAAATGAATATATCTGCCGATACTCAGACAATTAGTACTGGTCGTGATCCTCGCGATTTGCCGGAATTTAGTGCTATTCGCGAGGAGATCAACAAAGCCAGTCATCCCGCGCAACCGGAAATGAACTGGAAACTTGTCGAATCCCTGGCGCTGAGCATATTTAAATCTAATGGAGTGGATTTACATACGGCTGCCTGGTACACGCTGGCACGGACCCGTACGCAGGGTCTGGCAGGGTTTTGTGAAGGTGTAGAACTGATGGCGGCGATGATAAGCCATGAATGGGAGAAGTTCTGGCCACAAGGCGGCGCGGCGCGAACAGAAATGCTCGACTGGTTTAACACCCGCACCGGTAATATCCTGCGCCAACAACTGTCCTTTTCCGACGCTGATCTTCCCCTGATGTATCGTGTAGAACGGGCACTGCAGGTGATTTGCGATAAGCTTCAGCAAGTGGAACTAAAGCGCGTCCCGCGCGTGGAAAATCTGCTTTACTTTATTCAGAACACACGAAAACGCTACGAGCCACAGCCGAAAGCGACCGTGACAGATAAAACGGAAATGCCGACTGTACGCACGTTGATCTACAAGCCGGAAAGCGTAGAAACTGATTCGGTGATTTCTTTGCCAGAACTTCCGGAAATGAAAGTTACTGTGCATCGCGGCGTGATGGAGGCCACTTCTGAGACACATCCTGTCGGCCTCCTGAAAGGTTTTTTGGCCGGGGTGATCTGTTCCGTGGCCGTCGCTACTGCTCTCTGGTGGTGGTGGGTCTATCCCATACAGCAACAGAACAGTCGGGTGCGGGATACCATATCAGGAATGACAGCCATCTGGCTGGCGTCGCCGACGCTTTCTGACTATGACGCACTACTCAGAAAACAGCTCAATGCTTCCCCTTTACAGCAACTGGATACAGGCAAGCAAATGACACGTGTGGCTGATAGTCATTGGCCGGAAAGCCTGCAGCAACAACAAGCCACTAACACGTGGAATGAGGCGCTGAAAACTCGAGCGACAGGTAGCCCGTCGCTACATGGCTGGCAGCAAACGCGGACCGATTTGCGGGCATTCGCCGAATTGTTGCTGCAACGGGAGCAGAATAAAGAAGGTCTCACGCTCTCGCATATTAAAACCGTGATCTATCAGGCCGAGAGGATGCTGAATCAGGAGGCCCCTCTGGAGTATCTGCTGACGCAATACGAAGAACGTCGTTCTCATGGTGAAAATACAGATCTACTGGAAAAGCAAATTAACGAACGACTGGATGGTGTAATAAGCCGCTGGTGGCTACTCACAAACGAGCCAACAGCGGCAGCAGAATAGTTATTCGTAGCGGCTGACAAGATCCTTTACAACAGCCGCATACGTTTTTTGTTTCAACTGGGCGATTTGTTGTTCCTGTAACTCTGGCGTGGCTCCGGTCGGCGACAGTACACTATATTCATAATTGACGGGCGACCAGCTCGCCCATTCACCCGTTGCGACATCCACCAGCGCGAAGCGTACCAGATAGCGGAGCAGGGTAGTGTCTGTGAGTTTTTCATTTTTGTAGCCTGCCCATACAGTGTTTTTGCTGACGGTATCGTATTTCCCCGTCTGAAGTTCATCCCAGTAAACAATTACCGCTTTTTGCCGACCTTTTGCCGCAATATAACGTAAGGCCTGCATATAATTCATATTTTCACTTTCAGCTGTATCTGCGTTTTTATTACAGGAGAGTGATTTCTGCAGATCCGGGATGCCTGAGAAGGTCGAAATTAAATAATATTTACTCATTTCCTGCTGCATCATCATTTCTGGCGCGCGACTGCCCGATTGCACCAGTATGACGGAAGCATTCATCGGAATATGGAATTTTTCTCCATCCAGCGCGTCCTGAATATCTTCTTCCGAAACGGCCAGGGTGGCTTCACTTCCGAAAACGTCTCTGTCTGTTAGTTGCACGGTGGCAGCCTTGCTGATGCGATTTTCCGTGCGGGGCGCTCCCGTTTTTTTTGCATCAATAGGGGAATATGAACAGCCTGAGAGAAAGGCGACTGCACATAAGAAGAGCGTTAATCGAGAATGCATACTTTATGATCCTTCAATAGTATTTTGTAATTTGACGCATGTTTTGCGCAATTATATACCGCTGATATTCTGTCGGGAACATAACTTTTATATTTATTGGAGTGATGTTATTTGATTAAATATAAATGGAATGGATTTATTGAATAATAATGTTGAGTCAGGAAAAACACTCTGAGATTTAAAAGCAAAAACCCGCCAGAGGCGGGTTCTTTAAAGAAGTGGTGCCCGGACTCGGAATCGAACCAAGGACACGGGGATTTTCAATCCCCTGCTCTACCGACTGAGCTATCCGGGCAACGGGGCGCATTAAACCTGATTCGCTCCGCTTCGTCAATGAAATTTGCGATTTTCATTGCAGACTGCACAATCTATCACCACTTTCGCCGGTTTGCACGGAGGCTCAGGCAAAAAAGGCCGTCCAGGCGGCGGAAAGCGGCATTGCCAGCACCAGCGCAGGCAGCATATTTACCACCGCGAACATCTTGATTCCGCAGATGCGCAAGCCGGTCGCCACCAGGAGCAGGCCACCCACGGAGGTGAAATCCGCCATCATCATTGGCGTGGTCATCGGCAGGATCATTGATGCGCAAACCGCCAGCGACAGCTGAATCGCCAGCATCGGTACACTGATCGCTGCGACAGCGATACCCAACGTACAGGCGAAGATCGTGGCAGTGAAGAAATCAAGAAATGACTTCGCAATCAGAATGCTGGGGTCGCCGGTCATTCCTTCGCGCATGGCGCCGAAAATCCCGGTACCGCTGGCGCAGAAGAGAATAATGATGGCGACATAACTCTGGATAAACGTTTCATGAGTGCCGCTGCGTTTCCCGCCAGATTTCATCATCAGCTGCTGCATTTTGCCCACAGCGGTGTTGATGCCTTTTTCGAGATAGCAAAACTCGCCAATCAGCGCGCCCACCAGCGTTGCGAGCACCATCACGGGTAAATTTGCACATTTAACGACCAGCAGAATACCAATGCCCAGCGATGCAAGGCCAAAAATAGACGTCATGGAAACGCGAATACGTTCCGGCAGGCGCTGACTCAGTACAGCGCCCAGCACGCCGCCCAGAAGGACGGCACCCGCATTAATAAAAGGACCAATAACCAAAAGTAACTCCTGCTAATTACTCGCAATAACTGCATGATTATTGAATGAATATCCCGGAGAATGGGGAACCATTCACAGCGGATTTGCATAATCAATGCATCTTGCACGCACACAGGAAAGGTGCCATGATTGCGCGAATTTCCTCCTTTCCTGAGATGGGGCCGACAGTGATGACCACTTCATTACGAATTTGCCAGCACCCATGCGCGCGCCAGCGTAGGTTATCCCATACTTCCGCACCGCTTTCTATGATCACCATGCGGTGAAGCTAACGAAGTACCACCGTTAATTAATCCTTTTTCATTCCCCCGAACCGGGTCTATTTGCTTATGAAATCAATGAAAATAGCTGCCAGCCATACGCTGGTCTCCCGACTCTCCACGCACCGGGAGGTGGTGGCACTGGACAATACCGATTTCACCGATGTGGCAGCCGTCGTGGTTAGCGAGGCGGACAGCCGCAGCGGTATTCTGGCGTTACTCAAACGCAGCGGCTTTCAACTGCCGGTATTTTTGCTGAGTGAGGAAGGGACGGTTGTGCCCGCGGGCGTCAGTGGCGTGTTACAGGGAAGAGATCAGCAGTGGCTGGAGCTGGAAGCTGCGGCTGTCAGCTATGAAGAAAACCTGCTGCCGCCGTTTTTCGACACCCTGAAACAGTACGTTGAAATGGGTAACAGTACCTTTGCCTGTCCGGGGCATCAGCATGGCGCGTTTTTCAAAAAACATCCCGCCGGGCGTCAGTTTTATGATTTCTTCGGCGAGAACATCTTTCGCGCCGATATGTGCAATGCCGACGTCAAACTCGGCGATTTGCTGATCCACGAAGGTGCGGCAAAGCACGCGCAGAAATACGCAGCGAAAGTCTTTAATGCCGACAAGACCTGGTTCGTGCTGAACGGCACTTCGGCGGCCAACAAAGTGGTCACTAACGCGCTGCTGACACGCGGCGATCTGGTGTTGTTCGACCGCAACAACCACAAATCGAATCACCATGGCGCGCTGATCCAGGCCGGTGCGACGCCTGTCTATCTCGAAGCGGCGCGCAATCCGTTCGGTTTTATTGGCGGCATTGATGAGCACTGTTTTGATGATGCGTATCTGCGTGAACTCATTAACGAGGTCGCGCCAGAGAAAGCCGGTGAAGCCCGGCCATTCCGCCTGGCGGTGATCCAGCTCGGTACGTACGATGGCACCGTTTATAACGCCCGCCAGGTGGTCGACAAAATTGGTCATCTCTGCGACTACATTCTGTTTGACTCTGCATGGGTGGGTTACGAGCAATTCATCCCGATGATGGCTGACTGTTCGCCGCTGTTGCTGGATCTTAACGAAAATGATCCAGGGATTTTCGTTACGCAATCGGTGCATAAACAGCAGGCGGGATTCTCGCAAACCTCGCAGATCCACAAAAAAGATAACCATATCCGCGGTCAGGCGCGGTTCTGTCCTTATAAGCGGTTGAATAATGCTTACATGTTGCACGCCTCAACCAGTCCGTTTTACCCGTTGTTTGCCGCGCTGGATGTCAACGCGAAGATCCATGAAGGGGAGAGCGGGCGTCGGTTGTGGGCGGAATGTGTCGAGATGGGGATCGAAGCACGCAAGGCGATCGTCGCTAACTGCAAGATGATCAAACCGTTTATACCGCCAGTCGTCGCCGGTCGGCCATGGCAGGATCACCCCACGGAAACCATCGCCCGGGAGCGTCGTTTCTTCAGTTTCGGCCCCGGTGAGCGCTGGCATGGTTTTGAAGGTTACGCCCAGGATCAGTATTTTGTTGATCCCTGCAAGTTACTACTGACGACGCCCGGCATTGACGCGGAAACCGGCGAATATACCGGGTTTGGCATCCCGGCGACCATTCTTGCCAATTACCTGCGTGAAAACGGCATTGTGCCGGAAAAGTGCGATCTGAACTCGATCCTCTTCCTGCTGACGCCTGCCGAAAGCCCGGAAAAGCTGGCGCAACTGGTCGCCATGCTGGCACAGTTTGAGCAACACATCGAAGACGACACACCATTGTCAGTGGTGCTGCCGACCATCTATCACAAATATCCGGTGCGTTATCGCGATTACACTCTTCGCCAGCTGTGTCAGGAGATGCACGATCTCTACGTCAGCTTTGCCGTGAAGGATCTGCAAAAAGCGATGTTCCGCAAAGCCAGTTTGCCAGCGGTGGTGATGAACCCGCAGGACGCCAACCGCGAGTTCATTCGCGGCAATGTTGAGCTGGTGCGTCTGAGCGAAGCAGAAGGGCGAATTGCCGCCGAAGGCGCGTTGCCGTATCCGCCAGGTGTACTTTGCGTGGTTCCCGGTGAAATCTGGGGCGGGGCGGTGTTGCGTTATTTTCTGGCGCTGGAAGAGGGTGTCAACCTGCTGCCAGGCTTCTCACCGGAACTGCAGGGCGTCTATAGCGAAAAAGACGCTGATGGCATCAAGCGGCTGTATGGTTACGTACTGAAAGCGGCTGACGCCTGATATGTATTCCCCTCTCCGGCGCGGAGAGGGGACATCGTGTTAACCGCTATTTCCGGCGATAACCTTTCTGCGCGGTATTCACTTTGTACAGGTAGCGACGGGATTCCGCCGACGGGTGGCGGGTCGTCAGCGTCTGGTAGACATCACCCGGCGCCATGCTGTTAATAATGCTCGCGGCACGAATTTTATCGTCAGAGAAGACACGCAGCACGCTGCCTGCGCCGCCATTATAGGCGGTGATCACCGCATAGCGGCGCGACGTCGGGTTGTCGATTCCGGAAAGATAGACGTTATTCAGCATCGCCAGATACGCAGTGCCGGTATCAATGTTGCTTGCCGGATCAAACAGATAGCTGCGGCTCGGCGTGCCTGATTTCCCCTGCGCACGGAACACATCTTTCCCCGCACTGTGCTGAACTACCTGCATCAGGCCCAGTGCATCAGAACGACTGACCGCATAGGGGTTAAAGGAGGATTCAGTCTGCATAATCGCCAGAATCAGCGACTCATCAATGCCGTATTTACGCGCCGACTGACGCACCATGCCGATATATTTATGCGCACGCTTATCCAGGTGGTTTGGCACAAGGTTAATGGTGATGCTGTAGATCACATGCAGGCCATTGCTGCGGCTCTTCATGCGGTTTTGCAGCAGCCAGTCAGCAAAGCGCGCGGCGCGCCACTCCCAGCGGATCGCCTCGCCATTGTTATCCACGACCTGTCCGTACAGGAACGGCTCTTTCGAAATCTGGATATCGTCGGTATCGGAATAGAGGTCGATCGATCCCGGATCGTCGCCCATCAGCAAGGTTTTGATGATCGTCTGACGCAGGCGCGCGGCAGGTTCGGTACCGGCAATGGTTTCGACAGTGATGGTACCCGCATCAAAGTTGATGTGGCTGCGGGTCTGATACTGGTCGGTATACTTCACGTAGTCCTTGGGGCCTGCCACCAGAACTTCGTTGTATCCCCAGATATTTTCAATGTTATGGGCAAACTGCCCCATCAGAATGTCAAATCCGTTGGTGTCCTTGACCCAGGCTTCGTTATAAGAATCGCCTTTCTTCGAGCCGGAACACGACACAAGCAACGGCGCAATCAGGGCTAGCGCTAAAAGTTTTTTCATCATTCCGGGAGTGCGTGTTGTTGGGTTTAAAGCCCCGCGGGGCTTCTTATTTTTCCGGTGGCGTATAGCCTTCGATATGCACCTCTTTGCCCTCAAACAGGAAGTTGACCATCTCCTGTTCAAGCAGCTTGCGGTGCTCCGGGTTCATCATGTTGAGCTTTTTCTCGTTGATGAGCATGGTCTGCTTATGCTGCCACTGAGCCCAGGCTTCTTTGGAGATCTCGTTGTAGATCCGTTTGCCGATCTCGCCCGGATAAAGCTGAAAGTCCTGACCTTCAGCGTCACGCTGCAGGAAAGTACAAAAAATGGTTCTGCTCATGATAAATCCTCTTCTTTCGGCCAGGGGACTACACCAGTGCCCCGGCGCGTAACTGCTGTAACAGGCGCTCCACGGGTGCCGCCAGCCCGACGGACGGCGGCAGGGCTAAGTTATACCAGAGAGCGCTGCCTTCATCCATGCACGCGGCGATGGAGTGCACGTCAAGCCACATCGGCACAATATCCAGATGGAAGTGACTGAATGTATGGCGGAACGCATTACGTTGCGTAAGATTATCTGATTTTATGCGCCGCTGCGCCAGCCACTCGCGAAGCGCGGTTTCGCTCTCAAACTGCGGGAAACAGAACAGGCCGCCCCATAACCCAACCGGCGGGCGCTGCTGGAGAAACACCTCGTTGTCGTGCTGCATGATCAGGAAATAACCGGTGCGTTCCGGCAACGTCTGTTTCGGCTTTTTACCCGGATACTGCGCCCAGCTGTTGTTGGCATGCGCGACGCAAATCGTATTTACCGGACACAGCTCGCACTTTGGTTTTGAGCGGGTGCAGACCATCGCACCGAGATCCATCATCGCCTGGTTAAAGCGCTCAACGCCGCTGGCGGGTGTGACCTGCTCGCTGATTTCCCACAGGCGATTTTCCACCCCTTTCTTCCCCGGCCAGCCACTGACGGCGTAGCAGCGCGCCAGCACGCGTTTTACGTTGCCGTCGAGGATCGGAAAGTGTTTGCCGAGCGAGAGCGACAGAATAGCGCCCGCCGTTGAACGCCCGACGCCCGGCAGCGCGGCAACCTCTTCAAATGTTTCCGGAAATTTACCGTTATGCAGCGTGGCGACCTGCTGCGCGGCTTTATGCAGATTGCGCGCGCGGGCGTAGTAGCCGAGCCCGGTCCACAGGTGCAGCACTTCATCTAACGGCGCATTGGCCAGATCGGTAACGGTCGGGAATCGCGCCATAAAGCGCTCAAAGTAAGGGATAACCGTTGTCACCTGCGTTTGTTGCAGCATGACCTCAGACAGCCAGACTTTGTAAGGCGTTTTTTCAATTTGCCAGGGCAGGGTTTTACGCCCGTATTTGTCGTACCAGTCCAGCACCTGGGCTGAAAATTGAGAGGCTTGCATGGTTATCGATTCGCATTATCAGGGAGGCAAATTCCAGCACAGCGCTCCGGCGGTGTAAACAGGATCTTTCCCATGCTTGCATACTCTCCCTAACTTTGGATAATGCCCGTTTCCCGAACATTCTCACAAGCAGACATAATTTTTATGAATAACGACGTCATCTCACCGGAATTTGATGAAAACGGTCGCCCGCTGCGCCGTATTCGTAGCTTCGTCCGCCGCCAGGGGCGCCTGACGAAAGGGCAACAGCATGCGCTGGATAACTACTGGCCGGTGATGGGCGTCGAATTTAGCGAACAGCCGGTCGATTTCGATACCCTGTTTGGTCGCTGCGCGCCGGTCACGCTGGAGATCGGTTTTGGCATGGGCGCGTCGCTGGTCGCGATGGCGAAAGCGAAGCCGGAACAGAATTTTCTCGGCATTGAAGTGCATTCGCCGGGCGTGGGCGCCTGTCTCAGCTCCGCCCATGAAGAAGGCGTTGAGAACCTGCGTGTGATGTGTCACGACGCGGTGGAAGTGCTGCATAAAATGATTCCTGACAATTCTCTGAACATGGTACAGCTCTTTTTCCCTGACCCGTGGCACAAAGCACGTCATAATAAACGCCGTATCGTTCAGGGGCCGTTTGCTGAACTGGTCAAAAGTAAGCTGAAGCTCGGCGGGGTATTCCATATGGCGACCGACTGGCAGCCTTATGCGGAGCATATGCTGGAAGTGATGTCCTCGCTTGATGGCTACAAAAACCTGTCAGCAAGCAATGACTATGTACCGCGCCCGGAATCACGTCCGGTGACCAAATTTGAACAACGTGGCCATCGTCTTGGTCACGGCGTATGGGACTTAATGTTCGAGAGGGTGAAATAATGGCAAAGAACCGTAGCCGTCGTCTGCGTAAGAAAATGCATATCGACGAATTCCAGGAATTAGGCTTTTCGATTGCGTGGCGTTTTCCGGAAGGCACCAGCGAAGACGTGATCGATAAAACCGTCGATGACTTCATCAACGACGTGATTGAGCCGAACAAACTGGCGTTTGACGGTAGCGGCTACCTGGCCTGGGAAGGGCTTATCTGCATGCAGGAAATCGGTAAATGCACCGAAGAGCATCAGGCCATCGTCCGCAAATGGCTGGAAGACCGCAAATTCGAAGATGTACGCATCAGCGAACTTTTCGACGTCTGGTGGGACTAAGTTAACGAAAGGGCCGGCAAATGCCGGCCCGTTTTGTCTTGAGGGAAGATTATGATGCGCAATACGCTGCTGGCTGCGGCGCTAACGCTGACGGCGTTCGCCGCTCAGGCCGACTATCAGTGCAGCGTCACCCCACGTGACGATGTGATTTTGAGCCCGCAAACCGTCCAGGTGAAAGGGGAGAACGGCAACCTGGTCATCACGCCCGACGGCAACGTGATGTACAACGGAAAACAGTACAACCTCTCTGCGGCTCAACGTGAGCAGGCCAAAGATTATCAGACCGATTTACGCAGTGCGCTGCCGTGGATCGACGAAGGCGCCCGCTCCCGCGTCGAAAAAAGCCGCGTGGCGCTGGATAAAATCATCTCTGAGCAGGTCGGTGAAAGCAGCAGCATGCGTGGCCGCCTGACCAAACTGGACGCCCAGTTGAAAGAACAGATGAACCGCATCATTGAGCATCGTAGCGATGGCCTGACGTTCCACTATAAAGCCATCGATCAGGTGCGCGCCGACGGCCAGCAACTGGTGAATCAGGCGATGGGCGGCATCCTGCAGGACAGCATCAATGAAGTCGGGGCAAAAGCGGTGCTCAAAGGTGGCGGTAACCCGCTGCAGGGCGTTTTAGGTAGTCTCGGCGGGCTGCAAACCGCGATCCAGAACGAATGGAAAACGCAGGAAGATGATTTCCAGAAGTTCGGTAAAGACGTCTGCGGGCGCGTGGTCTCCCTGGAAGACAGCCGTAAGGCGCTGGTAGGAACGCTGAAGTAGTCAATTATCCGGCTTTCCGTTTTCGGACAGAAAGCCGGTAATTCGGAATTCATTTATCCTTCGCGAAGGGGCATCTCTTTTATCCTGTGTGGCGTCATTCATACCCCACAAGGATATTTTCATGAGAATACAGGGAATCGTTACCGCTTCATTACTCTTCTTTGCCTCGCTGACGGCGTTTGCAAACAGTAATGCCCCCACTTATCCGGTGATGAGCCAGCAGTTCAGTGAACAGTACAACGGTCTCTTTCATCTTGACGCCATCAACCTCGAACGCCTCGATGCCCTGGGCAATCAGGCGACGTATTCGGTAAAAGGCGATATGTCGGCGACGGAAGATTTGTACGCTATCGTCGGGATGGCGGCAGATTATCAACTGGTGGAAAAAACCTGGACCAAAGGCAAGCCGGTGAAGTTTTCCGCCATGATGACCGCGACCGGTACACCTGAATCCGGCTGGACGACCTCCTTCCTCTCCATGCAAGCGGCGGCGAAAAACGTCGGTCATCCGCTGGAAGACGTGGATAATCAGGATAAGTACCTTATCGTCAATGACTTTGGTTTCGATGCGCGGCTGGCGAAAATTAATGCCGACTATGCATCGCTGAAAGCCAGACAACAGGTGTCGCTGACCCGGCAAAAAGAGCTGGAGGACGAGATCGCCACGCTCGAAAAGCAAATCAATGCCAGCTGGGGAGAAGATAAAAACGGTAAACCACTGAGCCGGGGCGACGTGCAAAGCGCGTTGCTGCAGGAGTTGTATCAGTTTGGCAAAGACAACGATCCGCTGAAATTTGAAAACCACTACAACGCCACCGTCTACGAACCCGCGCTGGAAGCCTGCCAGAAAAAACCAGACTGTGATGCGACGCCGTTGCGAAAAGCGCGGGATCTCGCGCTGAGCGACCAGCAGCGCAAGTATTCGGTGCAGTTCAAAATCATGAGCGACAAGATCAAGGACGAAATGGCGGCGCGGGATGACACGCTCCAGCCGTTGCGGCTTAAACAGGGCGAATTGCGCACCGAGCTGATGAAACTGAATACCAGTAGCGACGAGATGCAGCGCCGTTTAGAGCGCTGGGACCGCGATATCGCTTATCTGCGCCGCAACGGCGTTATTCACTAGCGGGTGCGCTGTTCTCACGCCTCGTCGGCGAGGAACAGCTCCAGCAGCGAATTGAGGAACAGCTTACCGTGTTCGGTGATTTTCCAGAATTGCGCGTTCTCGGTGATATACCCCTGCGCCAGCGCCGCGTCGAGTTGCGGGCGAATCGACGCCTCCGTTAAACCGGTGTAGCGTGCGAATTCGGCGCGGGGAGCGGGCTCCAGCAGACGGAAACGGTTCATGAAGAATTCGAACGGTTTGTCTTCCGTTGCCACGTCGTGCTGGCGCTCAAGATAACGGCCTTCCATATAGCCACGCGGGTGGCGGGTTTTGGCCGTGCGCAGAATACGCCCATCCGGGAAGGTCACTTTGCCGTGCGCACCGCAGCCAATCCCCAGATAGTCGCCGAAGCGCCAGTAGTTGAGGTTGTGCTGACACTGGTAGCCCGGTTTCGCATAGGCCGAGGTTTCGTATTGCTGATACCCGGCCGCCGTCAGCAACTGATGACCCTGCTCGAAGATGTCCCACAACGCATCGTCGTCAGGCAGTACCGGCGGGCGCGAACCAAACAATGTGTTCGGCTCAATGGTGAGCTGATACCAGGAGAGGTGCGGCGGATCCAGTTCGATGGCCTGGCGCAAATCATCCAGCGCCTCGTCGAGCGTTTGATCCGGCAAGCCGTGCATCAGATCGAGGTTAAAACTGCGCAGCCCGAGGCCACTCGCCAGCCGTGCAGCACGCTTTGCCTCTTTCGGCCCGTGAATACGCCCCAGACGCTGCAATTTTGCCTCGCTAAAGCTCTGCACGCCGATGGAAATACGGTTGACTCCGGCACGCTGGTAATCGGTAAAACGATCTGCCTCAACCGTGCCGGGGTTTGCTTCCATGGTGATTTCCGCATCCGCAGCAAGATTCAGGCGCGCGCGAACGCCATCAAGCAGGGTCTGCATCGCTTCACCGGAAAGCAGGCTCGGCGTACCGCCACCGATGAAAATCGTCTTTACTTCGCGGCCCTGCGCCAGGGCGACATCTGTATCCAGATCACGTAACAGATGCTGAACGTAGTCGTCGTGCGGCACCTCGCCCTTGAGCGCGTGCGAGTTAAAGTCGCAGTACGGGCATTTCTGCACGCACCACGGAATGTGAATGTAAAGACTCAGCGGCGGTAAATCAGCCATTGCGTAATGTTTCCAGTAACGTTTTCAGTGCCTGACCACGGTGGGAAATGGCAATTTTTTCTTCGTGAGTCAGTTCAGCGGCAGTTTTGCCTTCTGACGGCACAAAGAAGATGGGATCGTAGCCAAAACCGCCCTGACCGGCAGGCTCACGGGTGATCACGCCCGGCCAGCGTCCGTGGCATACCAGCGGAGTGGGATCCTCAGCATGGCGCAGGTAGACCAGCACACAGTGAAACTGCGCCTGACGCTGCCCATCCGGGACATCCTTCAGTGTTGCCAGCAGTTTTTCCAGATTCTCACGGTCGGTCGCGTCCACGCCTGCGTAACGAGCGGAGTAAATGCCTGGTGCGCCGCCAAGCGCATCAACCGCCAGACCAGAATCATCGGCAATCGCGGGCAGGCCGGTAATCTGTGCCGCATGACGCGCTTTCAGAATCGCATTTTCGATAAACGTCAGACCCGTCTCTTCCGCCGAGTCTACGCCGAGCTCCGTCTGAGCGACAATATTGAGGCCAAAATCGCTAAGCAGCGTAGCCAGTTCACGCACTTTACCGGCGTTACCGGTGGCGAGGACAACTTTTTGCATGGGATATCCTAATTTATCAGCGCCGCGACGTCAGTCGGGATGTTTTGCGGATCGATAATTTTAACGTGCTTATGACGGCCAAGTTCGCCTTTTTCAATAATGACCTGGCTTTTTGCTACCCGAAACTGTTTGGCGAGGAATTTTACCAGATGCGCGTTAGCCTGACCGTCGACAGGCGGGGCGGTGATGGCGACTTTTAACTCGTCGCCATGCACGCCCACAATGCTGTCCCGGCTGGCTTTCGGCTGAATGTACAGCCGAAGCACCAGCCCGTCGCTGCAGGGGGTGACTGCACTCAAGCCCAACTCCAGATGATCGCCAGCGGCATGGAAATGTTGGTCAGCAGTTCGCCAGCGCCCATATTGATGACATACATCAGCAGCACGAGGATCATCGGTGAAAAATCGATGCCACCCATGGACGGCAGGAAGTTGCGGATAGGTCGCAGCAGCGGATCGGCCAGTTGCATCAGCACATATTCCACCGGGCTGCGCCCCTGGCTGACCCAGCTCATGATTGCCATCGCCAGCAGCACCCAGAAGATCAGCGAGCCCAGCGTTTTGACCAGCACCAGCAGCGCGGCAATCGCAATGGCGGCACCGCCAACGGAAACGTACGGACAGAAATAACCTTTAATGGCGCAGAGGATCAGCGCAATCAGCAACGAGGCGCTGTCAATCGGCCCCATCGACGGCAGAATGCGGCGCAATGGCCCGACGACAGGTTGGGTGACCTTCACGATGAACTGGGAAAAGGGATTGTAAAAATCACACCGTGCCCACTGCATCCAGATACGAAGCAACAGCACCATCGTGTAAATCTGGAGAACCAGAGCTAACAAAGTGGACAAGGTAATCATGGCGTTCCTCAGTTTCCTTTATTTTTTTGTGTAATCACGCGCACCAAAAATGGCGGTGCCGATGCGTACCATTGTGCTACCTGCCGCGATAGCAGCGTCCATATCATCCGACATGCCCAGTGAGAGCGTATCGACTGTCGGGTAGCGTGTTTTCAGTTCGGCAAATGCTACAGCCATTTGTCGGGCAACGGCAAACTGCCTTTCGTATTCAGCTTCTGGCGCCGGAATGGCCATCAGACCGCGAAGCCGGATGCCAGGTAATTCAACGATCTCTGCCGCCAGCGCGTCCAGTGATGCCAGCGGAATACCGGATTTGCTCTGCTCATCGCTGATATTAATCTGAATCAGCACGTTGAGCGGCGGCAGATGCGCAGGCCGCTGTTCGCTTAAGCGGGTGGCAATCTTCAGACGATCGACGGTATGGCACCAGTCAAAATGCTCAGCCACCAGACGACTTTTGTTGGACTGCAACGGACCGATAAAGTGCCACTGCAGATCGCTGTGACCGGCGTCCTGAAAGTAGCGGATCTTATCTACCCCTTCCTGAACGTAGTTTTCACCAAATGCACGCTGACCTGCAGCGATGGCGTCTTCGATGGCGCTCGCAGGTTTTGTTTTACTGACTGCAAGCAGCGTAACTTCTTCTGAATCGCGGCCGCATCGTGCCGCGGCGGTCAGGATTTTGTCCCGGACCTGTGCCAGGTTATGCGCAATGTCGTTCATTTTTGCTGGTGGGTATATGGATATACAAGAAATCGTGGAGCTTAGTGTAAAGCATAATGTCTCGGATCTACACCTGTGCAGTAGCAGACCGCCGCGCTGGCGTCGGCAGGGGCGGCTGGAACCCGCGCCGATCCCAGCGCCTGATGTCGAATCACTGCTTGCAGGCTGGCTTTCGCAGGAACAACGCACAGCGTGGCAGGCTCATCAGCAGACGGATTTCGCTGTCGCGCTGGCTGACGGCAAACGCCTGCGCGCCAGCGCATTTGTCAATACGCTGGGTGTGTCGCTGGCGTTGCGACTGTTGCCGGAGCAGTGCCCGCAGCTGACAACGCTCGCTGCGCCGCCCGCGCTGGAAAATCTGTTGCATGAAGAGAGTGGGTTGATCCTTGTGACAGGGGCGACCGGTAGCGGAAAATCCACCACTCTCGCGGCGATGGTGAATCACCTCAATCATCATCTGGACGGGCATATTCTGACGCTGGAAGATCCGGTGGAATTTATTCATCACAGCGAGCGTTGTCTGATCCAACAGCGGGAACTGGGAACACACTGCCTGTCTTTTGCTGACGGGCTACGCGCCGCGCTGCGTCAGGATCCCGATGTAATCCTGCTTGGCGAGCTTCGCGATCGCGAAACCATCAAACTGGCACTGACGGCGGCGGAAACGGGGCATCTGGTGCTGGCGACCCTGCACACCCGAAGCGCCGCCTCGGCGGTAGAAAGACTGGTGGATGTTTTCCCGGCACAAGAAAAGGAGCAGGTGCGCAGCCAGCTGGCCGGGAGTCTTTGCGCGGTGCTGGCGCAAAAACTGGTGGCAGATAAACAAGATGGCCGGGTGGCGCTGTATGAACTGCTGGTCAATACACCCGCTGTCGCCAACCTGATTCGTGAAGGGAAGGGGCATCAGTTGCCAGGCGTAATGCAAACCGGGCAGCAGTCCGGCATGCAGACCTTTACCCAGAGTTACCAACAACGGGTCGCCGCAGGACGAATTTAATCCGTGAATTTGATGGTCATCAATTTCATAAATTATATTTTTATATTATTAATTGCAGTAAATCATTATTGATATAAATATATATACGTAATGAAATGGAATGAAACATAAAAAATATTGATGTTGAAATGTTGTTGTGGCGAATTTTTCATGTCATGGGATATTCCGTCTTTCCGGCAATATCCCTCGGGCTGCTGGTTTGTCGAATGATGGCTGATGAGATGGTGATGAACAAATTACGAGCAATCCATTAGATTGCGTTGTGATTAGTGAAAAAGAAAGCGTGATATCTTTTGACTATTCTCATGCGTTCGTTCTATTCTAAGTATGGAAATAGGATGTTTCCTATAAAATATTGTTTCATTTTTACTGTTATTTTTTATTACTTTGTTTCATTTAGCCACCATGAAGGTGATCGTTAACTAAGGAGAGTTTAAATGATTGATATGTCTAACAAAATACAAGCCGTGCGGCACCTGTTACTTATTACCCATCCTTCCGTGCAGGCAAATACGTTTGCTTCATACCTTTCTGATTTACTACAGATTTCCGTCGAAGTTCACAATATTAATAAGCCCCTGACACACCGTCTGCCAAAAGGTGTGGTGGTGTTATTTGATATCGCAATATCCAACAAAAAGCTGAATGGCATCTGGCGGGATCTTATTCGTACTCAGGCTGATGCGCCTCGTCTGTTAATTATCAATAGCGCGCAGAAGTATGAGTTATACGAAATGACACAATGGCCTTCGCTGTATGGTGTATTCCGCCACGACGACGATGAATCGCGCTTATTTGAAGGAATTCGCGCAGTGTTAAATGGTGAGCAGACGGCAGAACTGAGCGTGATGCATCCGGCGATGTATGCCGCGGATAATCATGCTGATGCCGATGATAATGTTCCGCTGACCGAACGCGAGTGCGAGATCCTCAATGAATTACGTCACGGCGCGACGAACATGGATATCGCCCGGGCCTTGTTTATCAGCGAAAACACCGTACGCACCCATTTGTATAATGTTTTTCGTAAGCTAAGCGTGAAGAACAGAACCCAGGCGGTGAGCTGGGCGAATGAGCATTTACGTCACTGACTGTGATGGTTACCGGGTGCCATGGGCGCACCCGGAAAGACTTAGTAGCCCTGCTCAAAAAAGCTTTCCAGGATGATCACCGCGGAGGCGGAATCAACGCTGCCTTTGTTAAGCGCCCGGAAGCCGCCGCGTTCAAACAGCCCGGATTTTGCTTCCACGGTGCTCAGGCGTTCGTCATGCAGCGTGACCTTTACGCCAAAGCGGCCATGAATTTTGTTGGCGAAATTGCGCGCACGGGCGGTCAGCGGTTGTTCCGTTCCGTCCATATTCAGCGGCAAGCCGACAATCACGTTTTCTGGTTGCCACTCTTTCAGCAGGCGTTCAATGCTGTTCCAGTCAGGCGTACCGTCCTGCGCTTTGAGCGCATTCAGCGGACGTGCAGTGCCCGTAATTCGCTGGCCTACCGCCACGCCGATGCTTCTTGTGCCAAAATCAAAAGCCAGGAATGTTCCACTCATTATGCATGTCCCGCCACGCCCGGCATGGTCAGAATATCGATGCCAATCAGTTTTGCGGCCTCTCGCCAGCGGTCAGCGATGGGCGTTTTGAACAGAATATTCAGGTCCGCCGGGGCGGTCAGCCAGGCGTTGTCGAGGATTTCCTGTTCCAGTTGTCCCTTCTCCCAGGAAGAATAACCGAGCGCCACCAGTACCTGAGTCGGCTGTTCCGCGGTGCCGAGCGTTTCAAGCACATCGCGGGACGTGGTGATCACAGTATTGTCAGAAATACGGATGCTGGAGGAGAAATCAGAGGGCGGCGTATGAAGGATAAAACCACGATCTTCAGCCAGCGGACCCCCGAGCATCACCGGCTTATCCAGGCGGACGGCGGGATCGCGCGGTTCAGGAACAATCTTCAGTTTTTCCAGAATGCCTTCAACCTGAAGATTTTCCAGCGGTTTATTGATGATAATTCCCATGGCGCCATCATCATTGTATTCACAGATATAAACGACAGAGCGACGGAAGATCGGATCCTGAAGCGCAGGCATGGCAATAAGAAAGTGGTGCTGTAAATTCATTGTCAGAGGTTCTGTGTCCTGTTTAAAAAAGCAGCACCCAGTATGCTGGATAAGCCAGGGTGCTGTCGAGCGCGGGCGGTTTCCTTTTGCCCGCGTAGTTTACTTCGCCAGACGCTTTTCGATAGCATCCATCAGCATACCGGTGATGGAGATCGGAAATTCTGCTTCGATTTCGCGAATGCAGGTCGGGCTGGTGACGTTGATTTCGGTCAAACGGTCACCGATGATATCAAGACCAACGAAGATAAGTCCCTTCGCTTTCAGCGTTGGGCCTACTTTTCGGGCAATTTCCCAGTCGCTTTCCGTCAGCGGACGCGGTTCGCCGCGACCACCGGCTGCCAGGTTGCCACGCGTTTCGCCGCCCTGCGGGATGCGCGCCAGGCAGTAAGGCACCGGTTCACCATCAACCACCAGCACGCGCTTGTCACCGTCTTTGATAGCTGGCAGATAGTTTTGCGCCATGCAGTAGCGGGTACCCAGTTCTGTCAGTGTCTCAGCAATCACCGCGATGTTCGGGTCGCCCTCTTTAACGCGGAAAATGGACGAACCGCCCATGCCGTCCAGCGGTTTCATGATGATATCGCCATGCTTCTGCCAGAAGGCTTTCAGTTGAGTTTTGCTGCGGGTGACCAGCGTTTCCGGCGTCAGATCAGCAAACCAGGCGGTGTACAGTTTTTCGTTACAGTCGCGCAGGCTCTGCGGCTTGTTGACGATAAGCGTCCCTTTCTCTTCCGCGCGCTCTAAGATGTAGGTCGCGTAGATGTATTCGGTGTCAAACGGCGGATCCTTACGCATCAGGATCACGTCGAGATCGGCAAGCGCCAGATCCTGCTCGTTGTTGAATTCGTACCACTTGTCATAGTTGTGCTCAACGCTGAATGTGCGCGTACGCGCGCGGGCTTCACCGTTGATCAGATACAGATCGTTCATCTCCATATAATGGAGTTCATAACCACGACGCTGTGCCTCCAGCAGCATAGCGAAGCTGGAGTCTTTCTTGATGTTGATGTTCGCAATGGGATCCATCACGATGCCTAGCTTAATCATTATCGTTCTCCATTAAAGCATCAGCCCAGGTCGCCAAAACGCACTTGCAGCGCGGTAATGGCGGTGAGCGCGGTGGTTTCTGTACGCAGAACGCGAGGTCCCAGCAGGATATCAGTAAACTGATAACGCGCGGTCATGGCGATTTCATCCGCCGACAGCCCGCCTTCCGGGCCGATCAGCAAACGCACACGTTCAACCGGCAACGGCAGCGTGTTGATGCTCTGGCTGGCGCGCGGGTGCAGGTTCAGCTTCAGGCCGTCGTCCTGCTCGGCGCACCAGGCTTCCAGATCCATCGCCGGGCGAATTTCCGGCACCTGGTTGCGGCCGCACTGCTCGCATGCCGCAATGGCGATTTTCTGCCACTGCTGGATCTTCTTATTCAGGCGTTCAGCATCCAGTTTAACGCCGCAGCGTTCAGAAAACAGTGGCGTAATGAGGCTTACACCGAGTTCGATCGATTTCTGGATAGTGAATTCCATTTTTTCACCGCGCGACATCACCTGACCTAAATGAATATGGAGCGGCGACTCGCGATCGTCCAGGGTGGCATGTTGAACGCTGACCCGGACGCTTTTTTTATCCGCCTGAATGATATCGGCATCAAACACCTGATTACTGCCGTCAAAGAGTTGTACCTGCTGACCGGTGGTCATGCGCAGCACGCGGCCAACGTGGTTTGCCGCATCATCGGAAAGGGCAATCTGACTGCCCACAGTGATGCTTTCAGGGTGATAAATGCGGGGGATGCGCATAGCTGTAGATATCCGGACTCTGAATTTACAATGGCCGCTAGTGTAGGTTAGCTCTTTTGCGGCTGGCAAGCGCGCTGGACGTATGGGTTATGGTTGCCCTGCATTTTTGCGATGCGCGCATCGCGCTGGCACTCCCATTCCGTTACCGGATTCTGTTTCGCCCAGGCGGTGAATAACTGCGTCTGCTGGCGGGAGAGCGTGAGCTGATAGCGATCACGCATATAGAACCACGTCCGGGCGATACTGCCACGGGCGCGCGGTGGTGGCTCGGCGCGTTTGTTTTTAAAATCGACCTTCATGGCGCACTGACCGTACTGGCCTTCGCCGCCGTTCCACTGGCTGTACATGAAGTTTCCGCGATCGCCATTCACCTCGCCGACGGCGGGCTGCAGGTTATGCATGTCGCTTTCCATCTGCCGGTAGACGGGGTCTTTCGCGCAGTTTTTACGTCCACCGTCCTGCCAGCACTGGCGCTGGTGACCGAACTGCCACGCGGGAACCACGTGTTCCCACTCAATGCGGCTGGCGCGGTTTTCATTTTTACGCACTTTATAGCCGCAGGAGTCGAGGTCGACGATCCCTTTCTTTCCCTGCCAGTTAATTTTGCAGCCGCAGTAAAAATCGCCCGGCGCATCGGCATTTACCTTTACCCCTGCAGCTTTAGCCTGCGAAAAACTATGAATGCCTGCGGCCAGAAGAGGACCAGAAAACGCTGTCGCCAGGCAGGCAACGGCAAAAAACACAGTACGGGACATCACAAACTCCGTTTTAAAGCGAGTCTGCAACGTAACGAAAGATGTTCAGGGATGCAATCAGTTAGATCATGAAAGTTCTTGATAATTCTGGCGGTTATTCCGACATCAGCGTTTCGCCGCACTGCGCGCAGCGATAGACAGCCTCGCCACGCACCACCCGATTATGCCGCCGGACGGTGAGTTGATGTTGCTGGCATTTGCAGCGGTAGGGGAAGGTATTGGTACGTACTGAACCAAGCTCAAACTGGTGTGTGCGTCGGGCCGGGACGCCGAGCACGCTCTCCATCATCCATTTCCACTCTTTGCCGTGCGGCGCCACGCGGCCAAAGGTTTTCCACACCAGCAAATGCGCCAGTTCATGGGGAACGACTTCGTCGATGAATTCCTGCTCATTTTCCATCAGCAGTACCGGGTTGAGGCGAATTTCGTAGGTTTCCAGCCACGCGGTACCGGCCGACGTGCCGCGCTGATGGTACACCAGTTTCGGCTCCGGGTAGTTGCGGCCAAGCTTCAGGTTGGCCTGGGCCAGTTTATCGCGCAGACAGCGCATAACGGCTTGCTGAGTTGCGATAGGGATACGCTGGGTTTTCATAACGCCAGAGAATAATTCGATGCAGGGGGGAGTGCAATAAGAAGCTTCCCCCCATACGGGAGGAAGCGGGGGGAGGTTAGTCGTGGGCGCCAATTTCACGTAAAGGGCGACCACGCATCAGGTTGCGTTCGATGTGCTCCAGCGACACGTGTTTGGTTTCCGGCACCAGCCACAGCGTCAGAACAATGAACAACAGGTTCAGGCCACCGTACACCCAGAAGGTGTTGGCGTTGCCGAGCGAGTTGAGCATCGTCAGGAAGGTCGCGCCGACAATCATGTTGGCGATCCAGTTAGTGGCGGTAGAGCAGGTGATACCGAAATCGCGGCCTTTCAGCGGCTGGATCTCAGAACACAGTACCCAAATCAGCGGACCGGCACTCATCGCAAAACCGATGATGAACATCAGCAGCATCGCCACGGCAAAGTACTGCGCAGTGGTGGAGTGGATGCCGATATGCATCATCGTACCGAGCACGCCCATACCTGCCGCCATCACCAGGAAACCGAGGATCAGCGTGGGTTTACGCCCCCAGCGGTCAACGAGACCGATTGCGATGAACGTCGCCAGCACGTTGGTCAGGCCGACGATCACGGTGCCCCACATCTGTTCGTTGGTATTGGTATACCCCGCCAGTTCAAAGATTTTTGGCGCGTAGTACATGATGACGTTCATCCCGGTGAACTGCTGCATCACCTGCAGCAACACGCCGAGGAACACCGCACGACGGAAGTTGGTGTTCTCTTTGAACAGTGCCCAGCCGGTCTGTTTCACTTTCAGGCTTTCGCGGATCTCTTCGAGCTCGTTACGCGCTTCGGCACTGGTGTCGCGCAGACGCAACAGTACCCTTTCGGCATCGTGGAAGCGCCGTTTCGCCGCAAACCAGCGCGGACTGTCCGGCAGAAAAAAGACGCCAATCAGCAGCAGGATGGCCGGGATGATAATGACGCCGAGCATCCAGCGCCAGGCTCCGCTGTAGCTGAACGCGGTATCGGATAAATAGGCGCCGAGGATCCCGATGGTGATCATCAACTGGTACATCGAAATCATACTGCCGCGGATTTTTTCCGGCGCGATTTCGGAGAGGTAGAGCGGTGCGGTGTAAGACGCCACCCCCACAGCCAGACCCAGTAATACGCGGGAGAGAAGCAGCACTTCAACGTTTGGCGCGGCGGCTGAAAACAGCGAACCTGCCACAAACAGAATTGCGCCAATCATCAGGCTCTTTTTACGCCCGAGGCGGTAAGAGAGCCAGCCGCTGCCCACGGCGCCGACGGCGGCACCAAACATCATTGAACTGACTACCCACTCTTGCGTGTGCGCGTTGATCTGGAACTCATCGGTGATAAAGGGTAACGCCCCTGCGATGACACCAATATCAAGGCCAAACAGTAATCCCGCCAGGGCTGCGAGAAAACAGACAAAAAACGTCATCGCCTTGTTAGAACGCCCCTGTTTCTGATTGCCAGGCATTATGCCCTCCGGTTGAATTATCAGTTTTGTCGATTTTAAGGGTAGGTCAGGATGACGCTTAATAGTGTGATGAGCATCACAATGGTGTAATCGGTTACATTACAATGCATAAAGTGATTGTAAAAATAGATAAATAAATCAGTGATATATAATGTATTGAAAGCGCGGAAAATGCCATTTTTCGGAGTTAACTTAAAAATTGTGTAACAACGCAATAAAAGCATTGAGAAGGGAATGAAAGCGAGAATAGCTGGTGATAACGCGTGGTGTAATCGTTTTCACTTGCTTCAGCGAAACGGCAGGCGAAGCGAAAAACGCGGTGCGTATTTAATAATAGCAGCAATAAAAAAGGCCAGCATAATGCTGGCCTCTTAACGCATAAAGCAGGTGAATTATTTCAGACCGGCAGCGTCACGCAGCAGTGCGGCTTTGTCGGTTTTTTCCCATGGGAAATGTTCGCGACCAAAGTGACCGTATGCAGCGGTTTCTTTGTAGATCGGGTGCAGCAGATCCAGCATCTGGATCAGACCGTACGGACGCAGATCGAAGAATTCGCGGACCAGCAATGTCAGTTGCTCGCTCGGTACTTTCTCAGTACCGAATGTTTCCACCATGATGGAGGTCGGTTCTGCCACGCCAATGGCGTAGGAAACCTGAATTTCACAACGATCTGCCAGGCCTGCCGCAACGATGTTTTTCGCGACATAACGCGCCGCGTACGCTGCAGAACGGTCAACTTTAGACGGATCTTTACCGGAGAATGCCCCACCGCCATGGCGTGCCATGCCGCCGTAGGTATCAACGATGATTTTACGGCCTGTCAGACCACAGTCGCCCATCGGCCCACCGATAACAAAACGGCCGGTCGGGTTGATGAAGAATTTGGTCGACGCGTTCAGCCACTCTGCTGGCAGAACCGGTTTGATGATCTCTTCCATCACCGCTTCCTGCAGCGATTTCTGATCGATATTTTCCGCGTGCTGAGTGGACAGCACGACCGCATCAATACCGGCGATTTTGCCGTCGTCATACTGGAAGGTGACCTGGCTTTTCGCATCCGGGCGCAGCCACGGCAGCGTGCCGTTTTTACGCACTTCAGCCTGACGCTGCACCAGACGGTGCGCGTAGGTGATCGGCGCTGGCATCAGTACGTCGGTTTCGTTGGTGGCGTAGCCAAACATCAGGCCCTGGTCGCCCGCGCCCTGTTCCAGCGGATCAGCACGGTCAACACCCTGGTTGATGTCCGGAGACTGTTTACCAATCGCGCTCAGAACCGCGCAGGAATTGGCGTCAAAGCCCATATCGGAATGCACATAGCCAATTTCGCGGACGGTGTTACGGGTGATCTCTTCGATATCAACCCATGCGCTGGTAGTGATTTCACCACCGACCAGCACCATGCCGGTTTTGACGTAGGTTTCACAGGCAACGCGTGCTTTTGGATCCTGCTCGAGGATCGCGTCCAGGACGGCGTCGGAGATTTGGTCAGCAATTTTGTCTGGATGCCCTTCAGATACGGACTCGGACGTAAAGAGGTGTTTTGCCATGTTTTATTTCACCTAAGGAGAGTACGTTAAGCTCAAACTTTTGTATCCGTTAACTTTTCTGGATGATTCCGCTAGCACTGCGGTAAATAGTCACAAGAAGTCTGAGTGTTAATCAGTATAGATGGATTAACATCTGGATGGCTATTTTAGGTGATTTATTCATCGGATTGCCAGTTTTTTTTGATGCAGGTCGCAATCGATGACAAAAACGCGCTGGAAATTTTTCCTGACAGCGGTGGCAGAGTGTGCATTTTTATTTTGCATTTTGCCCCGGTTATCGGTATAAAACGCCGCGCGCGGCTTATGCAAAAAAGCGCACGGTGAAAATCATCGTGATGCCACTTCCAGCCGGGTTAAGCAGTGAACTATTAGCTTTGGCTTGTCGCTGGCCTCAGAGGGTTGGCGTGGAGGTGATACGAAAGAATGAACCGTCGTTTTCCGCTGAATCAGTCATGCCGTTCTGGCATGCCTTTAATTCCCGCAACCTGCATCTCTAATTTGCAAACCTGCCGATGTTCTACCCATCTCGGCGCTTCTCAGGATTCCAGGGCCGGTAAGGCGTTGTGAAGACTGAACAAGGGCGCTCTTGTTCCGACAAGAGTTTTCTCGTGGTTTCTCCGGACGGTCATAATTAGTCCGGGTCTGTGTTTTACAATGATATGAACATGAAACCGGTCGCACGGCCGCAGACTCAGCACACTGTGCTGGGAAAACGCGTCGTTAATGGGTTGTTATCGCAATATTACACTGCGATAGTAGTCAACTGTTTTACACTTAATAAGACAATTTGAGGTTCGCTATGTCTGACGACATTTCTATGGTTTCGCCTTCGTCAGCAGGCGAACAGGGTGTACTACGTTCCATGCAGGAGGTTGCGATGAGCTCCCAGGAAGCCAGCAAGATGCTACGTACTTACAACATTGCCTGGTGGGGCAATAACTACTACGACGTCAACGAACTGGGACACATCTCCGTCTGCCCGGATCCTGATGTGCCGCAGGGGCGTGTCGATCTCGCCGAGCTGGTGAAAGCCCGTGAAGCGCAGGGGCAACGTCTGCCTGCACTTTTCTGCTTCCCGCAGATCCTGCAACACCGTCTGCGTTCGATTAACGCCGCGTTCAAACGTGCGCGCGAATCCTACGGCTATCACGGTGATTACTTCCTGGTTTATCCGATCAAGGTAAACCAGCATCGTCGCGTCATTGAGTCGCTGATCCACTCCGGCGAACCGCTGGGTCTGGAAGCCGGTTCTAAAGCGGAACTGATGGCGGTACTGGCGCATGCCGGGATGACCCGCAGCGTGATCGTCTGTAACGGTTATAAAGACCGTGAATATATTCGTCTCGCGCTGGTAGGTGAAAAGATGGGCCACAAGGTCTATCTGGTCATCGAAAAGATGTCCGAAATTGCCATCGTGCTGGAAGAAGCCGAGCGTCTGAATGTGGTGCCGCGCCTTGGCGTGCGTGCGCGTCTGGCCTCTCAGGGTTCCGGTAAATGGCAGTCTTCCGGTGGTGAAAAATCCAAATTTGGCCTGGCGGCGACGCAGGTGTTGCAACTGGTGGAGATCCTGCGTGACGCAGGGCATCTGGAAAGCCTGCAATTGCTGCACTTCCACCTCGGTTCACAGATGGCGAACATTCGCGATATCGCGACTGGCGTACGTGAATCCGCGCGTTTCTACGTCGAACTGCATAAGCTGGGCGTTAACATTCAGTGTTTCGACGTCGGCGGCGGTCTGGGTGTGGATTACGAAGGCACCCGTTCGCAGTCCGACTGCTCGGTGAACTACGGCCTGAATGAATACGCCAACAACATCATCTGGGCGATTGGCGATGCCTGTGAAGAGAACGACCTGCCGCACCCGACGGTGATCACCGAATCCGGTCGTGCGGTGACCGCGCACCACACGGTGCTGGTCTCAAATATCATTGGTGTTGAGCGCAACGAATATACCGTGCCTGCCGCACCGGAAGCGGACGCCTCCCGCGCGCTGCAAAGCATGTGGGAAACCTGGCAGGAGATGCACGAGCCGGGCAACCGCCGTTCGCTGCGTGAATGGCTGCACGACAGCCAGATGGACCTGCATGACATTCACATCGGTTATTCTTCCGGTACCTTCAGCCTGCAGGAGCGCGCCTGGGCGGAACAGTTGTATCTGAATATGTGCCACGAAGTGCAGAAGCAACTCGATCCAAGCAACCGTGCACATCGCCCGATCATCGATGAACTGCAGGAACGTATGGCGGACAAGATTTACGTCAACTTCTCGCTGTTCCAGTCGATGCCGGATGCCTGGGGTATCGATCAGTTGTTCCCGGTGCTGCCGCTGGAAGGGCTGAACCACGCGCCGGAACGCCGTGCGGTGCTGCTGGATATCACCTGTGATTCCGATGGCGCTATCGATCATTACGTCGATGGCGACGGGATCGCCACCACCATGCCGATGCCGCCATATGATCCGGAAAACCCGCCGATGCTGGGCTTCTTTATGGTCGGCGCCTATCAGGAGATCCTCGGCAACATGCATAACCTGTTCGGTGATACCGAAGCGGTTGACGTGTTTGTCTTCCCTGACGGCAGCGTGGAAGTTGAGTTGTCTGACGAAGGGGATACCGTGGCGGATATGCTGGAGTACGTGCAGCTTGATCCCAACACCCTGCTGACGCAGTTCCGTGATCAGGTGAAAAACACCGATCTCGATGCTGCGCTGCAACAACAGTTCCTCGAAGAGTTTGAGGCTGGTCTGTACGGCTATACTTATCTGGAAGACGAGTAACGGTTGATGCCCGGTGGCGCTGCGCTTACCGGGCCTGTGGATCTTACTTGAACCCGTACAAAATAACGGCGATAATTCGCTCTATAAGCAGTAACCCAAATCAATCCCTTCCTCGTCGGGCCTAACGACGCGGAGGGGATTTTTTTTACCGACTTTAGAAGAGGTCATAGCCATGAGTACCTTAGGAAATCAGTACGACAACTCTCTGGTATCTAACGCGTTTGGTTTTTTACGCCTTCCGCTGAATTTCCAGCCGTATGACAGTGACGCTGACTGGGTTATCACCGGCGTCCCGTTTGATATGGCGACCTCTGGTCGTGCTGGTGGCCGCCACGGTCCGGCGGCGATCCGTCAGGTTTCCACCAACCTGGCCTGGGAGCACAATCGCTTCCCGTGGAACTTCGATATGCGCGAGCGTCTGAATGTGGTGGACTGCGGCGATCTGGTTTACGCCTTCGGCGATGCCCGCGAAATGAGTGAAAAACTGCAGGCGCACGCGGAAAAACTGCTGGCGGCCGGTAAGCGCATGCTGTCCTTTGGTGGCGACCACTTTGTGACGCTGCCGCTGCTGCGCGCTCACGCGAAACACTTCGGCAAAATGGCGCTGGTACATTTTGATGCGCACACCGATACCTACGCTAACGGCTGCGAGTTCGACCACGGCACGATGTTCTTTACCGCGCCGAACGAAGGGCTGATCGATCCGAACCATTCCGTGCAGATCGGCATCCGTACCGAGTTCGATAAAGACAACGGCTTCACCGTGCTTGATGCCGGTCAGGTCAACGATCGCACCGTGGACGACATCATCGCGCAGGTGAAACAGATCGTCGGCGATATGCCGGTCTATCTGACCTTTGACATCGATTGCCTGGATCCGGCTTTTGCGCCAGGTACCGGGACGCCGGTGATCGGCGGCCTGACGTCGGATCGCGCCATCAAACTGGTGCGCGGCCTGAAAGATCTGAACATCGTCGGGATGGATGTGGTGGAAGTGGCGCCAGCCTACGATCAATCTGAAATCACGGCACTTGCCGCAGCCACGCTGGCACTGGAAATGCTTTATATCCAGGCAGCCAAAAAAGGCGAGTAATCGGACTATTTTACTCGCCATTTTGAACCCGGGCAGTGCTCGCCATCCTCACGTACTACGTGTACGCTCCGGTGGCTGTGCGCTGTCCGGGCTCAAACTGGCTTCGCCAATAACGTCCGATGCCATTAGATATGTGATTATTTAATCCCGTCCGCCTTCATACGGTCACGTACGTGTTGTGCACGCTCAGCGGAGGCCGGGTGGTCGTCAAACATGGAGCTCTGGCGACCGGCATCCAGTTTCGCCAGTTTTTCGAAGCTGGTGGCAAGACCCGTCGGGTTGATGTTGCGTTTGCGCAGCAGATCATAAGAGTAGTCATCCGCTTCGGCTTCCTGCGTCTGCGAGAACTGTGCGTTCACCAGTTTCTCGCCCAGATCGCCCAGTTGCGACTGTGACAGGCTGCCCACGACGCCACCAGCAGAGGCGGCCGCGACACGCAGGGCATTAGTCCCCAGCGCCACCTGCATGCCTTTCTTCACATGGCCCAGCGCAACGTGGCCCATTTCATGACCGATAACCGCTTCGACTTCGTTATCGTTCATCATGTCCATCAGACCGCTGTAGACGCGGATACAGCCGTTTGCCATCGCAAAGGCGTTGACGTCTTTAGTCACATAGACCTTATAGTTCACCGGCTGACCATTAATGTTGTCGCCAAGTGCCGCGGCAATCTTATTGAGGCGTTTGGTGTATTCGCTGCTGGCAGGCGCGATGGTAGCTTTGCTGTCCAGCTCTTTACAGGACTGGTCGCTTAACGTTTTGACTTGCGCATCAGTGAGTGAATATGCCTGAAAAGCTTCCGCACCGGAGCTTAACAATCCGTTTGAATCCATGTTCTGGCAACCGGTTAGCGCGGTTGCGATCCCTAAGGCGAGTAATGCTGAGCGTATTTTCATCGGTTTATCTTCCGCACGGTGTAGTCATATCAATCTGAAAAGCGGTCCGCAGACAGACAATGCGGATCGTGCCGGAAGTATAAAGAAAATAACGACAATGGCGTGAGCAGATTGCGCAACTTGCGAGCATGATCCAGAGATTTCTGAAGCGGCAAAAGGATGCTCCATGTACATGCTTTGTCGCTTGGGTTACATTGTTCACACTTTTTTCCGGCGTAGCCCAAAACGCGCTGTCGTCAAGTCGTTTCGGGCATGGCCTTCAACAGTCCGATCTGGAGTCAAAATGTCCTCACGTAAAGAGCTTGCCAATGCTATTCGTGCGCTAAGCATGGACGCAGTACAGAAAGCGAAATCCGGTCACCCTGGTGCCCCGATGGGTATGGCTGACATTGCCGAAGTCCTGTGGCGTGATTTCCTGAACCACAACCCGCAGAATCCGTCCTGGGCAGACCGCGACCGTTTCGTACTGTCTAACGGCCACGGCTCCATGCTGATTTACAGCCTGCTGCACCTCACCGGCTACGACCTGCCGATGGAAGAGCTGAAAAACTTCCGTCAGCTGCACTCGAAAACGCCGGGCCACCCGGAAGTGGGTTACACCGCTGGTGTTGAAACCACCACCGGTCCGCTGGGTCAGGGCATTGCCAACGCAGTCGGTATGGCGATTGCCGAGAAAACCCTGGCGGCACAGTTCAACCGTCCGGGTCATGACATCGTTGACCACTTCACGTATGCCTTTATGGGCGACGGCTGCATGATGGAAGGGATTTCCCACGAAGTGTGCTCCCTGGCGGGAACCCTGAAGCTGGGCAAACTGGTGGCGTTCTATGACGATAACGGCATCTCCATCGACGGTCATGTGGAAGGCTGGTTTACTGACGACACCGCGAAACGCTTTGAAGCCTACGGCTGGCACGTGGTACGTGGTGTGGACGGTCACGACGCGGCTTCCATCAAACGTGCGGTGGAAGAAGCCCGTGCGGTGACAGACAAACCGTCGCTGCTGATGTGCAAAACCATCATCGGTTTCGGCTCGCCGAACAAGGCCGGTACGCATGATTCCCACGGTGCGCCGCTGGGTGATGCGGAAGTGGCCGCCACCCGCGAACAGCTGGGCTGGAAATACGCGCCGTTTGAAATCCCGTCTGAAATCTATGCACAGTGGGATGCAAAAGAAGCCGGCCAGGCGAAAGAGTCTGCCTGGAATGACAAATTTGCCGCGTATGCGAAAGCCTTCCCGCAGGAAGCTGCTGAGTTCACCCGCCGTATGAAGGGTGACATGCCTGCGGACTTCGCGGCGAAAGCGCAGGCGTGGATTGAAAGCCTGCAGGCGAATCCGGCGAAAATCGCCAGCCGTAAGGCGTCACAGAATGCCATCGAAGCTTTCGGCCCGTGGCTGCCGGAATTCCTCGGCGGCTCTGCGGACCTGGCGCCGTCCAACCTGACCCTGTGGTCCGGTTCGAAAGCCATCAATGAAGACGCGGCAGGCAACTACATTCACTACGGTGTGCGCGAATTCGGTATGACCGCCATTGCCAACGGCATTGCGCTGCACGGCGGTTTCCTGCCGTACAC